>NZ_CM177779.1:2400000-3600000 GCF_058248365.1 Cellulomonas sp. McL0606
CCGATCCCGGAACCCGCGCTGGCCGCCCAGTCGACCTTCTCCCGCGGCGACGGGTCGGAGCTGCTCGTGGTCGGCATCCTCGACCGGGACGGCGAGCGGACGCTCACGCTCGGCGGGCGGCTGCGCACGACGGCGCCGTAGGCTGCCCGGCGTGACACCCTCGACCCCCGCACTCGTCGACGTCGAGGGCGTGCGCGCGCGCGTCGACGCCGTGCTGGCGCGACACGTCGCCCAGCTGCGCACCGTCCTCGCCGCGGCGAGCGACGACGCCGACGAGCTGGCCGACGCCGTCGCGCAGATGCTCTCGGGCGGCAAGCGGCTCCGGGCGGCGTTCTGCTACTGGTCGTGGCGCGCGCACGGGGGCCGCGCCGGGGGGGCCGAGGCCGACGCGGTGATCCGGGTGGGGGCGGCGCTCGAGCTGTTCCAGGCTGCCGCGCTCTTCCACGACGACGTGATGGACGACTCCGACACCCGGCGCGGGTTCCCCGCCGCCCACCGCGCGTTCGCCCGCCTGCACACCGCACGCGCGTTGACCGGCGACCCGGAGCGGTTCGGCATGTCAGCGGCGATCCTGCTGGGCGACCTGACACTCGTGGCGAGCGAGCAGGAGTTCGCCGGCGCGCTGGCGACCCAGCCGGTGCAACGGGCGGAGCAGGCTCGCGCCGTGTTCGACCTCATGCGGACGGAGGTCACCGTCGGGCAGTACCTCGACGTGCTGGCCCAGGCGCTCCCGTGGGGCGACGACCCGGTTGCCGACGAGGTGCGGTCGCGCGAGGTCATCCGCGCCAAGGCCGCCCGCTACAGCGTCGAGCACCCGATCACCCTCGGCGCCGCTCTCGCAGACGCGGGCGAGGCGAACCTCGCCGCGTGCCGAGCGCTCGGGCTGCCTCTCGGCGAGGCGTTCCAGCTGCGCGACGACCTTCTCGGCGTCTTCGGCGACCCGGTCACCACCGGCAAGCCGGCGGGCGACGACCTGCGCGAGGGGAAGCGGACGGTGCTGACCGCCCGCGCCGTCGCCCGGGCTCGGGCGACCGGCGACGAGGCCACGGTGACGCTCCTGCGCACCCGGCTGGGTGATCGCACGCTGACGGAGTCGGACGTCACCCAGCTGGCCGACGCGATCAAGGCCACCGGTGCCGGCGACGACATCGAACAGCTCATCGAACGGTTGGCCGGCACCGCGTTCGAGCTCATGGACGAACGCCACTGGCCGGACCCGGCGCGGGAGCAGCTGGTGGGTCTGGCTCATGCGGCGGTCGACCGGAGGGCGTGACCACCACGGCATCCCGCCGCTCAGCAAGCACAGCGGTCGACCGGCGGGCCTGACCACCACGGCAGCCCGCCGCTCAGCAACCACAGCGGTCGACCGGCCGGCCCGACCACCACCAGCAGCCCGCCGCTCAGCAAGCACATCGCCCGACCGGCGGCCTGACGGTCAGAGCTCGGCGGCGGCCAGCCTGCGGATCTCCGTCTTGCGACCGGCTCGCAGAGCCTCGATCGGAGTCCCCGGCAAGGCCTCCTGCGCGGTGAACAGCCACTCGATGGCCTGGTCGTCGGCAAACCCGGCGTCGGACAGCACGGTCAGGGTGCCCTGCAGCGAGGCGAGCACCGTCCACGGCGCGTGCGCATCGGGCTGCGTCGGTTGCGCCGGGTTGGCCAGATGGCCCGGTACCAGGAACGCCTCCGGGATCGAGAACACGCGGGGGTCACCGCGGCGGGAACCCACGAGGCGCCGCTCCTGGACGATGCGACGGACCTTCGAGGGATCTGTGCCCAGGCGCTCGGCGACGTCGGGCACGGTGAGCCATTCGCCAACGAGGATGTCCAGGGCGTCTGCTGCTGATGCGTTCACCCGACCAGAGTACGCAACCGGGAATTACACCCCGGCAATTCCGGCGTGCGCTTTCCAGACGGGATGGGGTGGTCTACCGTCACATTTTGTCACTCCTGTCACACAGGACCCTTTCGTTAACTTCCGCAACACGAGGTGCCTCTCATGTCCCAGTCCGCCGCCGCCCGTTCTGTCGGGCTCCGCCGCGTTGCCACCGGCACCGGCGCTCTCGCGCTGGCTGCGGTCGCGGCGACGGCGACGGCCGGCGCCGCCCACGCCGACGGGCAGTACACGGTCCGGTCGGGAGACACCGTCGGTCACATCGCCGCCCGCAGCGGTAGCACGGTCGCGGCCATCGCGCGGGCGAACTCGCTGGCCGACGTGTCCCGCATCCGGATCGGGCAGGTCTTGGCGATCCCGACGGGCGCGGCAGCGGCTGCACCGGCGCCGGCTCCCGCGCCCGTTCCCGCCGCGGTCGCCTACACCGTCGTCTCCGGCGACACCGTCAGCCGGATCGCGTCCCGGACGGGGACCAGCATCCAGGCGATCGTGGCCGCGAACGGTCTGGACGCGCGCGCCTCGATCCGCATCGGGCAGTCGCTCACCATCCCGGGAACGGCGGCACAGCAAGCGGCCGCACGGCCGGCGCTGGCCGCCGTCGCGCAGGCCACCAGGTCGGTCGCCTACACGGTGAAGTCCGGCGACACGGCCTCCTCGGTCGCGACGAAGCTGGGTTCCTCCGTGCAGGCGATCATCGCCGCCAACGGGCTGAGCGCTCGCGCGCTCATCCGCATCGGGCAGACACTCGCGGTCCCCGTCGCGGCACCGCCCGCAGCGGCCGTGGGAAACACGTTCGCGGGCCGGACGTACTCGGACCCGGTCGTCGCGGCGGCCAACGCGAACCTCGCGGCGCTGAAGGCTTCCGGGGTGCCCACCAAGGCGCAGATGCAGGCGAAGGTCGTCGCCACGGCGCGGGCCATGGGCGTCGACCCCGCGCTCGCACAGGCGGTGGCGTTCCAGGAGTCGGGCTTCAACCACGCCGTCGTCTCCCCCGCCAACGCGATCGGCGCCATGCAGGTGATCCCCAGCTCCGGGGTGTGGGCCTCGCAAGCTGGTCGGGCGCGAGCTGAACCTCGTCAACCCCGACGACAACGTCGTCGCCGGCGTCGCGATCCTGCGCTCGCTGGTGAACGGCGCGCCGGACCTGCCCACGGCGATCGCCGGGTACTACCAGGGCGCGACGTCCGTGCAGCGCAACGGCATGTTCGCGGACACGCGGCGCTACGTGGCCAACGTGCAGACCCACATGACGCGCTTCCGCTGATCGTCGGGCCTGCCCCCGTAGACTCCTGCGGGTGGGAGCAACCGTCACCGATCCGCTCGTCGGCCGCCTGGTCGACAGCAGATACGAGGTCGTGTCCCGCATCGCCCGGGGCGGGATGGCGACCGTGTACCTCGCGGTGGACCGGCGCCTGGACCGCGACGTCGCGCTGAAGGTCATGCACGCGCACCTCGCCGAGGGCGCCACCGGCGAGGACTTCGTCTACCGGTTCCGTCGCGAGGCGCGCACCGCCGCCCGACTGACCCACCCGGGACTCGTGGCCGTGTACGACCAGGGTGTCGACGGCGAGACCAGCTACCTGACGATGGAGTACATCGACGGGTCCAACCTGCGTCGGTACCTCGGCGAGCGCGGCGCGCTGACCGTGAGCGACGCCCTGCGGATCGGCGAGTGCGTCCTCGACGCCCTGGCGACGGCCCACCGCAGCGAGCTGGTCCACCGCGACATCAAGCCCGAGAACGTGCTGCTGGCCACCGACGGACGCGTCAAGCTGGCCGACTTCGGGCTGGCTCGCGCGGTCACCGAGGTCACCTCGACGACCACCGGAACCGTGCTCGGCACCGTCGCCTACCTCGCCCCCGAGCTGGTCACCCGAGGCCTCAGCGACGCACGCACCGATGTCTACGCCTGCGGCATCCTGCTCTTCGAGATGCTGACCGGGCGGCAGCCGTTCACGGGCGAGACGCCCATCCAGGTCGCGTTCCAGCACGTCAACAACGACGTGCCGGCACCGTCCGAGCTGGTCGACTGGCTGCCGATGGAGGTCGACGAGCTCGTCCGGTCGCTCGCCGCACGCGACCCCGACGACCGCCCGGTCGACGCGGGCGCGGCTCTGGCCCTGCTGCGCCGGACCCGGCTGGCCCTCGACGACGAGACCCTGGCCCGACACGCCGACGTCGCGCCGTCGATCGTCCTGCCGGCAGCGACCGACCCGGACGAGACCGACCTCGGCGAGCCGTCCGGCCCGGCGGACCCGGCCGACGACCTCGAGACCGAGGACGACGTCGAGCTCGCGGACCGCGATCAGGCCGAGACCACCCAGCTCGACGCGTCCGACGCGCGCGGCACGACCGTCGCCCTGCCGATCGGTCTGGGTGTCAGCGCCGACGAGCTCTCGCGCGGCGGCCAGCCACCCACCAAGGCGCGGCACCGTGCCCGCTGGATCATCCTGGTGGTCGCGCTCCTCGCGCTGGTCGGCGGCGGGATCTGGTGGTACGGCCAGTACGGCCCGGGCGGCTACACGACAGTCCCCACGATCACCGGGCAGGACCAGGCGCACGCGTCGAAGATCCTGGAGAACGCCGGGCTCGAGGGGAGTCCGACGGCGGACTTCAGCCCGACGGCTCCGAAGGACGAGGTGTTCGCGACCGATCCCGGAGAGGGCAGCCGGATCCGCCACGGCGGCGTCGTGGCGTTCACCGTCTCGAAGGGTCCCGACCTCGTCGTGGTGCCCGCCAGCGTCGTGAACACGCCGCAGGCCGCCGCAGAGACGTCGCTCAAGGATGCGGGGCTCGCCGTCGTGTACGGAGCCCCGGCGAACAGCGACACCATCAAGAAGGTCGGGAACATCATCAGCGCCAAGCTCGCTGACGGGTCCGACCTCGTTCCCGGGGCGCAGGCCGTCCGGGGCACCGTCGTGACGCTCGTCGTGTCGTCCGGGCTCGCCGAGGTGACCATCACGTCCGTGGTCGGGCTGACCGTCGACGACGCGACGAAGGCCGTCCAGGGCGACGCGCTCACGATCGCGCCCACCGAGGTGTTCAACGACACCGTCCCGGCGGGGCAGATCATCGACCAGTCGCCGGTCGCGGGCACCAAGGGCCACCGGACCGACACGATCTCGGTCAACGTCTCCAAGGGGCCGGACCTCGTGGCGCTGCCGGACACCTACGGCCAGAACGTCAAGAAGGCCCAGGCGACGCTCGAGGGTCTCGGCTTCGTCGTGAAGGTGGTGCAGCCGCAGGGCATCTCGCCGCTGAACCTCGTCTACTCGCAGAACCCCGGCGGCGGCGGCTCTAAGACGGCACCGCGCGGCGCCACGATCACGCTCTCGGTCTTCTGACGACGGCGTCTCCGGACGACGAGAGCGGACCGCGACACCGCGCGGGTCCTACGGATCAGCTGGCGGCGCGCAGGAGCCTCACCACCTGGAACGCCATCTCCAGCGACTGCTGGTGGTTCAGGCGCGGGTCGACGAGCGTCTCGTAACGGCGCGCCAGGCCCTCGTCGTCGATCTCCTCGGTGCCGCCGAGCACCTCGGTGACGTCGTCGCCGGTGAGGCTCGATGTGCAGCCCACCCGGGACGGTGCCCAGGGCGCGGTGCACCTCGAAGAAGCCGGCCACCTCGTCCATGACGTCGGAGAAGCGGCGCGTCTTGTACCCGGACGCCGACGTGATCCCGTTGCCGTGCATCGGGTCGCACACCCACGTGACGGGCCGGCCGTCGGCGCTCACCTTCTCGACGAGGGCGGGCAGCAGGTCGCGGACCTTCCCGGCGCCCATGCGCGTGATGAAGGTGATGCGTCCGGCCTCGCCGCTCGGGTTGAGCTTGTCGATCAGCGCGAGCGCGTCGTCGCCGGTGGTCGCCGGGCCGAGCTTGATGCCCAGCGGGTTCTGCACGCGCGAGAAGTAGTCGACGTGCGCGCCGTCGAGGCTGGCGTGTCCGTTCACCGATCCAGACGAGGTGCCCGGAGCAGTCGTACGGCAGCCCGGTCCGCGAGTCGATACGGGTCAGCGGGCGCTCGTAGTCGAGCAGCAGTCCCTCGTGGCTGGCGAAGAACTCGACCGTGCGCAGGGCGTCGAAGTCGGCGCCGCAGGCGGCCATGAAGCGGATGGCCCGGTCGATCTCGGCGGCGATCTCCTCGTAGCGCGAGTACGCCGGGTTCGCGATGAAGCCGCGGTTCCACTCGTGCACCCGCAGCAGCGACGCGAAGCCGCCGGTGGTGAACGCGCGGATCAGGTTCAGCGTCGACGAGGACGTGTGGTACGCCTCGAGCAACCGCTGCGGGTCCGGGGTGCGGGCCTCAGGCGTGAACTCGAAGCCGTTGATGATGTCGCCGCGAAACGCCGGCAGCGTGACGCCGTCGCGGGTCTCGCTGTCCGACGAGCGGGGCTTGGCGTACTGCCCGGCCATGCGGCCCATCTTGATGACGGGCAGGCTCGCGCCGTACGTGAGGACGACCGCCATCTGCAGGATCGTCTTGATCTTGTTGCGGATGTTGTCGGCCGTGGCCTCGTCGAACGTCTCCGCGCAGTCGCCGCCCTGCAGCAGGAACGCCTCCCCGCGGCCGGCCGCGGCCAGCTGCGAGCGCAGCGCGTCGGCCTCGCCGGCGAACACGAGCGGTGGGACGGTGGCCAGCTTGGCGGTGACCTTGGCGAGCGCGTCCGCGTCGGGCCAGTGGGGCTGCTGGACCGGGGACATCGACCGCCAGGCGTCGAGCCCGGCGACGACCTGCGGGTCCGGCTCGACCGTCATGAGTGGCTCGCCGGCACGAGATCCTGGCCGATGTCGGACAGCAGCGCGCCGAACCAGGGCTGGGTCACGTCGAACGCCTTGCCACCGGCGATGCGCGGGAACTCGATGGCGCGCAGCACGTCGCCCTGCTCCTCGTCGTGACCGATGACGCCGGACTCGCCGCGCAGCGCGCACTCGACGGCCAGGTCCGTCATGGACTTGATGAGCCGCAGGTCCTCGGCGTTCGCGGCCGCGGCGCGCGAGTAGTAGCCGGACTTCTGCACCATGACCTTCTCGGCGCCCAGCTTCTCCGCGAACTGCTTGGCGAACCACTGACCGGGGTTGATCGTGTCGAGGCGCACGTGCCCGAACGCGTCGCGCAGGACCTCCTGGCCCGACGACTCGAGCTGGTCGACGATCTCGTGCATGCCCGCACCCTCGGACAGGAAGATGTTGACGTTCCCCTGCGTGTCCATGACCTGCTTGAGGCGCGCGGCCTCGGCGTCGATGTCGAGCGCGAAGCTCGGGCAGGAACACGGCGTGGATGTCCCAGCGCTCGCGCGTCAGGCCGATGCCCGGCACCCACTCCTGCGCGTCGAGCCACGTCCGGTAGTCCGCCGCCGCGGCGGCCGTGAGCCACCCGCAGTGCCGGCCCATGACCTCGTGCACGATGAGCATGCGCGGGCCGGAGCGGTGCTCGCCGATGATGTTCACGGCGAACCCGGCGGCCTCCTCGGCGGCGGTCCACGCGCCTAGCGACTGCTTGATGGGCACGACGTCGTTGTCGATCGTCTTGGGCAGGCCGACGACCGTCAGCTCGTAGCCGTTGTCGTGCAGGTAGGCGGCGAGGTCCGCGGCCGTCGTGTTGGTGTCGTCGCCACCGATCGTGTGCAGCACGTCCACGCCGTCCGCCTTGAGCCGCTCGGCGGCCACCTGCAGCGGGTCCTCACCCTCCTGGACGAGGCCGCGCTTGACGCAGTCCGCCGCGTTGGTGAGCTTCACGCGTGAGTTGCCGATGGGCGAGCCGCCGAACTTGTGCAGGATGCCGGCCTTGGCGCGCACCTCGTCGTCGATGACGATCTTGTCGCCCCGCAGCAGCCCGTAGTAACCGTGCTCGTAGGCGATGATCTCGATGTCGGGAGCGATCTCCGTGTAGCGCTCGATGAGCCCGCCGACGGCGGACGACAGGCACGGAGCGAAGCCACCTGCGGTGAGGAGGGCGACGCGACGAACCGACATGAGACACACCTCTCGTTGAAACCTTCGGCGCAGCTCCCCTGTGGGGCGCGCCAGGACGACGCCCACCGGGCGCACGGTCGGTTCGAGACCGACCGGGTCATCCTACTGACCTTCGGACTCACCCTCCGGCGGGACCGGAACCTGGACGTCCGGGACCGGGCGGCCACCCGGAGCGGCCGGCAGGTGGTCGACAGCGTCGCCCGCGACAGCTGGGTGGCCGGTCGCGATGCGGGCCTTCTGAGTCGCCGCGTAGACGTCGACATACTCCTGGCCGGACAGCGCCATGATCGCGTACATGATCTCGTCGGTGACCGAGCGCAGGATGAACCGGTCGTTCTCCATGCCCTGGTAGCGGCTGAAGTCGAGCGGTTCGCCGATGACCATGCCGATGCGCATGACCTTCGGGATCCGGCGTCCCGGCGGCTGGGCGACGTCGGTGTCCACCATCGCGACGGGGACGACGGGGGCGCCCGACTCGAGCGCCAGGCGGGCGATACCGGTCTTGCCGCGGTAGAGCCGACCGTCGGGGCTGCGGGTGCCCTCGGGGTAGATGCCGAACAGGTCGCCGTCGCTGAGGCGCCGCAGACCGGTGCGCAGGGCGGCCTCGCTCGCCTTGCCACCACCACGGTCCACGGGGATGGTGCCGACGCCGCGCATGAACCCCGCGGTCAGCCGGCCCTTGACGCCCGAGCCGGTGAAGTACTCCTGCTTTCCGATGAAGACGAAGCTCACGGTCGAGCACGAGGGGCAGGAAGAAGGAGTCGATGACGGCGAGGTGGTTGCTCGCGAGGATCGCGCCACCCTCCTCGGGCACGTTCTCGGCACCGCGCACCCACGGCCGGTAGATCAGGTGCAGCAGCGGACCGACGAACACCCGCTTCATCAACCAGTAGAACAACGGTTCACCTCTCGACCCCGACCCACGGACTGTGCGCCACCCAAGCCCGAGCTCGCCGTGCCACGCCGACCGCTCGGCACGACTCTAGAGTGCTCTCATGGCACCTCGCCCCGACGACCCCGACGACGGCGTCCCGCCGCAGGGCGCGGACGTGCCCGACGGCGGCGATCCGCCGTCGGACGAGGACGTCTGGCAGGGCATCGTCGCGCAGCTCGGCGACCTCGACGGCTTCGACGAGAAGACGGCCGCCGGACCCGACGCGCCGGCGGCGCTCGACTTCCCCGTGGCGCCGTGGGTGCCCGACGCCCGCGTGGTACGCCCCGCACCCGACCTGTCCGGACGTGACTGGGAGGGCTCCGCCCAGTTCGACGACGCCGAGGCGACCGTCGACGCCGAGGAGCACTTCGTCCCGCCGGACCCCGGGCCCGTGCTGGGCGGCGACCCGCTGCTCACCATGGCGTGGATCGCCGCGGTCGGCATGCCGCTCTTCCTGCTGATCGTGGTCATCTTCTGGCCGACCGCCCCGGCTGCGCTGATCCAGGCGGCCGCGGTCGTGTTCGTGCTCGGCGTCGGCGTGCTGCTCTGGCGCATGCCGAACCGCCGTGACCCCGGCGACGACGGCACGGGCGCCGTCGTCTGACCGGCGCGCCGGCCACCACGGTCCGTGCGGGCGACCCGTGCGTCGCAGGTCAGACCCGCGCAAGGTCCGCGGCACCGACCATGCCGGCGTCGTTGCCCATCGAAGCCACTACCAAGGCGGCCTCAGGACGGTGACCGCGCGCCGAGAGCTGCTCGGCGAAACCACGGCGCGCCGAAGCGAGCAGGAGGTCGCCTGCGGCCGCCACACCGCCGCCGACGACGATCAGGCCCGGGTCGAGCAGGGCCGTCGCGGACGCAGCGCCCTCGCCGACCCACCGGCCGAGCTCCGCGAGCAGCTCGACGGCGAGCGGGTCGCCCTCCCGGGCAGCCTGGGTGACCTGCGGGCCGGTGAGCCGGTCGACGTCGCCGCCGGCGAGCTCGAGCAGCCGGGTGGCGCGGTCGGGCTGGACGATGACGGCAGCCTGGGCGTCCCGGACGAGGGCGCTCCCGGAGGCGTACTGCTCCCAGCAGCCCTCGTGACCGCACCCGCAGTAGTGGCCCCCGGGCACGACGCGCATGTGACCGATCTCCGCCGCCACGCCCCAGGCGCCGCGCACGAGCTTGCCGTCGGTCACGATCGCGCCGCCGAGACCGGTGCCGACGGTGAGCATCAGCATGTCGTCGACGTCGCGACCCGCCCCGAAGCGGAACTCGGCCCAGCCCGCGGCGTTCGCGTCGTTCTCGACGACGATCCGCACGTCCTCCTGCAGGAGCGCTGCCACACGCTCGCGCAGCGGATAGTCCCGCCACGCGATGTTCGGCGCGAAGAGCACGGAGGAGCGGTCCGCCGACACGAACCCGGCCGCCGCCAGACCCATGGCCGTGACCTCGTAGGACTGGCTGAGCTCGGCGTAGACGTCGGCGATGGCCTTGTCGATGCCCGCGGCGTCGTCGGGAGAGGTGTCGCGTCGGGTCTGCGCGAGGATCGCGCCGTCCTCGTCGACGACACCCGCCGCGATCTTCGTCCCGCCGATGTCCACACCGATGGCGTGCATGGTTCCGTGTGCTCCTACGCGCTCGTGCTCTGCTTGCGACCGTCCGGTGCGGTCCCCCACGCTAGCCGCCTGCCGAGGGTGGCGCGCACACGTCCGACCGTCGTCCGCGACGGCGACGCGAGCGTACCGAACCTGCCCGGAGGGGACCCTCGCGTCCCGTATCCTCGTCGCACCCTTCGCCACTGTCACTGGAGCCAGCATGGACGAGTTCCGAACTCCCCTGCGTCTCGAGGTCGACCCCTCGAACAATCTCAACGACCTGCTCGCCGAGCGCGTCACCGGTACCCCGGACCGCGTCGTCGTCGAGCACAAGACGCAGCCGGGGGGTCCGTGGATCCCGTTGACGGCGACGGAGTTCGACGCTGAGATCGTCGCGGTGGCCAAGGGTCTGGTCGCGCGTGGCGTCGAGCCGGGTGACCGCGTCGGGATCATGTCGCACACCCGCTACGAGTGGTCCCTCCTGGACTGGGCCGTCTGGGCGATCGGCGCCATCCCGGTGCCGCTGTACGAGACGTCCTCCGCCGAGCAGGTGCTGTGGATCCTGACGGACGCCGACGTCTCGCTCCTCGTGGTCGAGAGCGCCGCGCACGCCGCCACCGTCGAGGAGGTCCGCGCCGACGCGCCGACTCTGCGCGAGGTGCTCCAGCTCGACGACGGCGCGATCGAGACGATCCTGTCCGGCGCCGACTCCGTCTCCGACGAGGAGATCGCACGCCGCCGTGGCCTGGCCGTCCTGTCCGACGTCGCGACCGTCATCTACACGTCCGGCACCACGGGCCGGCCCAAGGGTGTCGAGCTCACGCACGCCAACTTCTACGAGCTGACGGTGAACACCGTCGCCGACCTGTACGAGGTCGTCGGCGAGCCCGGCGCGCGCACCCTGCTGTTCATGCCGCTGGCGCACGTGTTCGCGCGGTTCATCGAGGTGCTCTGCATCCCCGCCGGCGCGGTCCTCGGCCACACACCGGACACCAGCACCCTGATCGAGGACCTCGGGTCGTTCCGGCCGACGTTCATCCTCGCCGTGCCGCGCGTGTTCGAGAAGGTCTACAACTCGGCCGAGCAGAAGGCTGCGGCAGGCGGCAGGAGCGCGATCTTCCAGCGCGCCGCCAAGACGTCCATCGTGTACTCGCGGGCCCTCGACACGCCCCGCGGCCCGAGCCTGTGGCTCAAGGTCCAGCACAAGGTGGCCGACGTCCTGGTGCTCAAGCGCCTGCGCGCGGCCCTCGGCGGGAGCGCCCGGTACGCGATCTCGGGCGGCGCACCGCTCGGCGAGCGCCTCGGCCACTTCTACCGCGGTCTGGGGCTGAACGTCCTGGAGGGCTACGGCCTGACCGAGACCACCGCGCCCGCCACCGTGAACCGTCCGGGCAAGGGTACGAAGATCGGCACCGTCGGCATCCCGATGCCCGGCACGTCGGTCCGGATCGCCGACGACGGCGAGATCGAGATCAAGGGCATCCCCGTCTTCCGCGGCTACCACGCGAACGACACGGCCACGCAGGAGTCGCTGGTCGACGGCTGGTTCCGCACGGGTGACCTGGGCTCGCTCGACGACGAGGGATACCTGCAGATCACCGGGCGCAAGAAGGAGATCATCGTGACGGCGGGCGGCAAGAACGTCGCCCCCGCCGTGCTCGAGGACAGGCTGCGGGCCCACCCCCTCATCAGCCAGGTGGTAGTGGTGGGCGACCAGCGCCCGTTCATCGGCGCGCTGGTGACGCTCGACCCCGAAGGGGTCCCCGGCTGGCTCATCGCCCATGGCAAGCCCGAGATGAGCCTCGAGGACGCGGCCAAGGACACCGACGTGCTGGCGTCGCTCGATCTCGCCGTCGAGAAGGCCAACAAGGCGGTGTCGCGCGCCGAGTCGATCCGCAAGTACCGGATCCTGGGCGAGGACCTGACGATCGCCAACGGCTACCTGACCCCGAAGCTCAGCATCCGGCGCACCCAGGTGCTCAAGGACTTCGCCGGCGAGGTGGACGCCCTCTACGGGGGCGACTGGCTCAGATCCCCTGCACCATCCGCAGCGGCGGCACCAGCCCCGAGGCGGCGAGCACCTCGATCGCCCGTCGCTCGTCCGCGTCGGCTCCGCCGGAGACCGCGTGCGGACCGGGATGGTCAAGAACGTGACGACGCAGTCCGCGCACGCGGCGCCGCGCTCGGTGCAGGTGTCGCAGTCGATGATCATGCGGCGGACGCTAGCGACGACCACCGACAGCCGGTCTCAGAGGCGTTGGATCCGCGCGACGAGCGTGCTGGACGGCACCACCCAGGCGCCGGCCGCCTCGACGTCCCGGACGATCTCCTGGTCGCTGGTCACCACGACCAGGACACGCCCGGGCGGTTCGGCGTGCACGAGCCGGCGGATCAGGTCGTCGGCGATCTCCCCGACCGCGAAGAGCACCCGGACGCCGCGCGCCTTGCCGCCCGTCGCGCCCTGACCCTCCTGCCCGTCGAAGCAGACGGTGACCTCGGCGCCGGTGCGCGCGGCAACTCCCGTGAGCCCGTCGACGAGGCGGCGCCGCTGCTCGGCGAGCGTCAGGTCGCCGAAGCCGGTCTTCGACACGTTGTAGCCGTCGACGAGCAGATGGGCCCACGGCTGACGGAGCAGCTCGTCGAGGAGGGCCGGGTCGTCGACGGACCGCCCCCGCGACCCGGGACGCGGCGCCGACCGGTCCGCCCCGACGGGCCCCTGTCCCACGAGGTCGGCCGGCATCGCCGCCGCCGGCGGCAGTGCCAGCTCGGTGCGCAGGCCGCTCGCGGCGTCCACGATCGTGTCCAGCAGCAACCGGACGCGCGCGTCAGCGAGCTTGCGGGCGGCGTGCAGCTCGGCGCGCGCGGCGGTGCGGTCCGCCGCGGACGCGCGTCGTTCGTCGAGCGCCGAACGCAGGTCGTCGGCAGCAGCAGACCGCGCCAGCGCGGCGGCCTCCAGCTCGGCCCTGGCCGCGTCGGTCGCCCGGCGGCCCTCGCTGCGCGCTCGGTCGGCGTCCGACCGGAGCCGACGCAGCTCGCGCTGCAGACCCCCGGCTTCCTCTCGTGCGCCGCGGGCGTCCTCCGTCGCCGTCGCGAGGTCGGCCCGCAGACGCTCGGCGTCAGCCTGGGCTCGCGCGAGGCTCGCTCGCAGCTGAGCGGCGTCGTCGTCGCGCACGACGGCCTCCGACGGCACCAGTCGCCGCCAGCTCGACCCAGCAGCCAGGCGCCGGCCGCGGCCTGCGCCGACGGGGTCGGGTCCCCGTCGACGACGAGCGCGGCCAGCTCGGGGTTCGTCTGCGCCCACACGCGGGCGACGCCGCTGCGGAAGCCGTCGTCCTGCTGCAACGCCGTCCAGAACGGGCCCGCGCCCGCCGACGCCCGACGCCGCGGCGCGAAGCGGCTCACGGCGCGCAACGACGACGGGACCTCGACGGCCTCGAACCCGCCGAGCGCCTCCGAGGCCACCTGGACGAGCACCGCCCGCACCGACGACGGGACGTCGGACCGGTCGTCGGGCGCGCTCGACGCGTCCTCAAGATCGGTGCCCGCCATCCCAGCACCCTAGGCGTCGGCCCGTGCGCCGGTGCGGCGCGGGGTCCGTGTCGGTGACGGTGGGTAGCGTCCGCCCCATGTCGTCCGTCCGCCGTCTGCGCCCCGTGTGGGCCGACGCGACCCCGGCTCCCGGCGCGACGCCTCACCAGCCCACCCTGGAGGACCTCGGCACTCCGCTGTCGGACGTCACGTTCGTCGTCGTGGACCTCGAGACCACGGGCGGGACCCCTGCGGACTGCGCGATCACGGAGATCGGTGCGGTCAAGGTGCGGGGAGGCGAGGTGCTCGGTGAGTTCCAGACCCTGGTCGACCCCGGCGGCCCCGTGCCGGCGTTCATCCAGGTGCTCACCGGCATCACCACCACGATGCTGATCGGCGCACCACCGATCGAGGAGGTGCTGCCGAGCTTCCTTGAGTTCTCCCGCGGCGCCGTCCTGGTGGCCCACAACGCGCCGTTCGACATCGGCTTCCTCAAGGCGGCCGCCGCGCGCACCGGGCACGCCTGGCCGGGCAACAAGGTGCTGGACACGGTGCGGCTCGCGCGCCGGGTGGTCACCCGCGACGAGGCGCCGAACCACAAGCTGTCGTCGCTGGCCGCCCTGTTCCACGCGACCGTGACACCCAACCACCGGGCTCTGTCCGACGCCCAGGCCACGGTCGACGTGCTGCACGCGCTGCTCGGCCGGCTGGCCCCGCTCGGCATCACCCACCTCGAGGACCTCGCCACGGCGACCGACCCGGTCCCGCAGGACGTCCGCCGCAAGCGCACGCTGGCCGACGGCCTGCCGGACTCCCCCGGCGTCTACCTGTTCCGTGGACCGGGCGAGGAGGTGCTCTACGTCGGCACGTCCACCACGTCCCTGCGGCAACGTGTGCGTAGGACTTCACCTCGGCGGAGAAGCGCGGCCGGATGATCGAGATGGTCCGGGTGGCCCACCGCGTGGACCCGATCCCGTGCGCCACCGCGCTGGAGGCCCGGGTGCGCGAGCTGCGCCTCATCGCTGCGCACTCCCCGCGCTACAACCGGCGGTCCCGCTTCCCCGAGCGCATGCCGTGGGTACGGCTGACGTCCGAGCCCCATCCGCGGCTGTCCGTCGTGCGCGAGGTCAAGGCCGAGGACGGCGCCGCCTACATCGGCCCGTTCTCGTCGGGCGCGACCGCGCAGCTCGCCCTCGAGGCGCTGCACGAGTCGTTCCCGATCCGGCAGTGCACCCGGCGCCTGCCGCTGGTCGCCCCCGCGGGCGCGTCGGCGTGCGTCCTGGCGGAGATGGGGCGGTGCAGCGCGCCGTGCGTCCGGGAGGCGTCCGACTACCCGGCCGTCGTCGGCGCCGTCCGGCAGGCGATGCTCGCCGACGCCGACCCGGTGGTGGGTGCGCACGCGGACCGCATCGACGCGCTGGTCGAGCAGGAGCGCTTCGAGGAGGCGGCCACGGTGCGGGACCGCCTGGGCGCGTTCATCCGGGGCGCCACCCGGGCCCAGCGGTTCGCGCCCCTGTCGGCGTGCTCCAGCTCCGTGGCGGCGCGCCGGACGGACGACGGCGGCTGGAGCTCGTCCTCGTGCGGTACGGCCGGCTCGCCGGAACCGCACGCGTCGACCGCAGCACGGACCCGCGGCCCGTGATCGCGACCCTCCAGTCGTCGGGCGAGCACGTCGAGGCACCCGTGGCGCCCGCGCCCGCTGCGCACCCCGAGGAGACCGACCTGGTGCTCACGTGGCTGGACCAGCCCGGTGTCCGGCTCGTCGCCATCGCCGGCACGTGGGCCCACCCGGTGCGCTCGGCGCAGCGCCTGCGCGACCCCGCCGCGGCCGTCGCCACCGTCCTGCGACCACGCCCGGTCGACGCCCTCGTGGTGCACCCGGCCGAGGCGCTCGGCTACCGCCCGCCGAGGGTGCTGACCGGCGAGCTGGACGACGCCGACGCGCAGGTCCTGCCCACCGGCGTCCGACGCCCGCGCACGGCATGATGTCGAGCATGCTCACCGCCATCGTGCTCATCGACTCGGACGCCGCACGGATCCCGGAGGTCGCCGCCGCGATCGCCGAGCTGCACGGGCGTCAGCGAGGTCTACTCCGTCACCGGCGAGGTCGACCTCATCGCCATGGTCCGCGTCCGCGAGCACGACGACCTCGCCGACGTCATCGCCGACAAGATCAGCAAGGTCGACGGCGTCCTGCGCACGCAGACCTACATCGCGTTCCGGACGTACAGCCAGCACGACCTGGAACAGGCGTTCGCCCTAGGGCTGGAGGACTGAGCCGGAGCGCAGCGCAGGTGGGGGCGCGCTCGCGCACCCGGCCGGAGCGCAGCGCAGGGTGGGGGCGCGCTCGCGCACCCGGCCGGAGCGCAGCGCAGGGTGGGGGCGCGCTCGCGCACCCGGCCGGAGCGGAGCGCAGGCGCAGGCGCAGGCCGACCAACAAGCATGAGGACTGAGCCGGAGCGCAACGCAGGGTGGGGCGCGCTCGCGCACCCGGCCGGAGCGCACGCGCAGGCCGACCAACAAGCATGCGGACTGATCAGCGCGCGCTGGCCGCCCGCCAGCGCGCCAGCACGTCGGCCGCCCGTCCGCTGTCCAGCGCCTCGCGCGCGTGCCCGGCACCGGCGGCCAGCCGCTCGAGCAACGACCCGGACGAGACCCCCGGCAGCGTCCCGTCCGCGACCAGCGCCGCGGCGGTGTTGAGCACGACGGTCTCGCGCACGGGCCCAGGCTCACCGGCGAGCAGCCGCCGCGCCACGTCGGCGTTGTAGTCGGCCTTGGCGCCGCGCAACGACTCGAGCTGGATCCGGGCGACATCCAGGTCGGCCCAGTCGACGAGGGACTCCTGGACGTCGCCGTCCCGGACCTCCCAGATGCGCGTGGGCCCGGTCGGCGCGATCTCGTCGAGACCGTCCTCGCCCCGGAAGACCAGCGCGCTCGCTCCGCGGCCGGCGAGCACACCGGCCATGAGCGGCGCCATGCGGGCGTCGGCCACGCCGATCGCGCCGGAGCGCGGCTGAGCCGGGTTGGTCAGCGGGCCGAGGAAGTTGAACGCGGTGCCGATGCCCAGCTCGCTGCGAGCCGGAGCCGTGTGACGGAACGAGGGGTGGAACACCTGCGCGAAGCAGAAGGTGATGCCGACCTCGGTCGCCAGCTCGGCGACGCGGGCGGGCGCGTGGTCGAGGCGGATGCCGAGCTCCTCGAGCACGTCGGCCGACCCGGAGGAGGACGAGGCGGCGCGGTTGCCGTGCTTGACCACGGTCAGTCCGGCACCGGCCACGACGAGGGCGGACATCGTGGAGATGTTGACGGTGTGGGAGCGGTCGCCGCCGGTCCCGACGATGTCGATGGTGCGACCCGGGACGGTGATCCGTACGGCGTGCTCGAGCATCGTGTCGGCGAGCCCGGTGAGCTCGGTGACCGTCTCACCCTTGGTCTTCAGCGCGATGAGGAACGCCGCGACCTTCGGGGTCGACGCCTCGCCGCTCATGATCTCGCCCATCGCCCAGGCGGTCTGCTCGGCGGAGAGGTCCTGCCGACTGACGAGCGTGGCGAACAGGTCCGACCAGGTCGGCGCGACGGTCATCGGGCGACGGCCCGGGCCTCGATGAGAGCGGCCACGGCGGCGTGCAGCTCGATCGGGTCGAGCGGCCGGCTGACCACGGCCTCGGCGTTCGACCAGGACGCGAGCCACGCGTCCTGCGGCCGGCCGGTGAGCACGAGCACGGGCGGGCAGAGGTAGATCTCGTCCTTGAGCTGGCGTGCCAGGCCCAGGCCACCGACCTTGTCGGCCTCGCCGTCGAGGACGAGCAGGTCCAGCCCACCCGCCTCGACGCGGGTGATCACGGCGGCAGCGGTGGCGACCTCGACCCACTCGATGTCCGGTGCACCCCGGCGCAGACGCCGGCCGACGGCCAGCCGTACCTGCTCGCGCGCGTCCACGTCGTCGCTGTACAGCAGGATCCGTGGTGCCGACAGGGCGGCGGCGTTCTCGGGCTGGCCCGTGCTCATGGAGGTCCTCACTCATCGTCGACGTGCGTCGGGGGGAATCTTGGCACGGGTCGCGGCAGGTCGGTGAGGAGCAACACGATGTCGCCGCACGGACGCGTAGCACGAGCGTCGCGACGCGCCGTTCCGCGCGACGGCCC
The DNA here is from genome assembly GCF_058248365.1 of Cellulomonas sp. McL0606. The sequence continues at coordinate 2,418,051 of NZ_CM177779.1, forward strand.
CGACGCGCCTCGCCCGCCGGTTCGAGCGTCGCGACGACACGCGGCTGCCGCATGATCGTGCGGCCGTCCGGCGCCGATCCGGCCCCCGACGTGCGCGGATCCTGACGGTGTGACATTTACCCGTCGACGCCCCGCCGTTCCAATGACCCACGAAGGGGCGGGTTCCGCCATAATGGCCAACGTGTCGACCGCAACGGCTGCCCCCCGCACCAGCCCCCACGTGAGCGTGAACCGCCCGAACCCCGTGTCGGTCGGAACGATCGTGTGGCTGGCCAGCGAGCTCATGTTCTTCGCCGGCCTCTTCGCGATGTACTTCACGTTGCGGTCCGCGGCTCCCGACGAGTGGGCGTACTGGACCTCCCACCTCAACGTCACGTTCGCCGCGTGCAACACCACCGTCCTGGTGCTGTCGTCGGTGACCTGCCAGGCGGGCGTGTTCGCCGCCGAGCGGTTCCAGCCGATCCGCAGCGGCTCGTTGTTCAACATGCGCCGCTGGGGCATGAACGAGTGGATGACCATGACCTACGTCATGGGCGCGATCTTCGTCGCCGGGCAGATCTACGAGTACGCCAGCCTCGTGCGCGAGGGCCTGACCATCTCGTCCAGCCCGTACGGCTCGGTCTTCTACCTGACCACCGGGTTCCACGGTCTGCACGTGCTCGGCGGCCTCATCGCCTTCATCTTCCTGCTCGGCCGCTCGTTCAGCGCCAAGCGGTTCGGGCACCACGAGGCGACGACTGGCATCGTGGTCTCGTACTACTGGCACTTCGTCGATGTGGTCTGGATCGCGCTGTTCGCCATGATCTACCTGCTCAAGTAGCAGTCGGCGGGCGTCGTCGCCCGCCTCAGCTGGACCCCTTTCCCCAACGTGCGAGACGAGGATCGATCCGTGAAGGCACTCGCAGCCCGCAGGCAGGATCGGCGCGCGCCGATCGTGCTGCTCCTGCTGGCGCTGCTGCTCACCGGTGGGCTGTACGCGGTGCTGGCGCCGACGTCGGCCGGCGCAGCGACCGTGAAGGCGGACAGCGCGACGGACATCGCTACCGGCGAGAAGCTGTTCCAGGCCAACTGCTCCACCTGCCACGGCCCGTCGGCGGCGGGCACCGCGAGTGCTCCGTCGCTCATCGGCGTCGGCGCTGCAGCGGTGGACTTCCAGGTGGGCACCGGTCGCATGCCGGCGCAGATGAACGGCCCGCAGGTCGAGGCCAAGCCGGTCCAGTTCTCCCAGGACCAGATCAACCAGCTGGCGGCCTATGTCGCCTCGCTCGGTGAGGGACCCGAGATCCCGACGGCCGACATGGTCGACCCGGCGCTCGGCAACGCGTCCAACGGCATGGCGATCTTCCGCACCAACTGCGCGATGTGCCACAACGCGGTCGGTGCCGGCGGTGCCCTGTCGCAGGGCAAGTTCGCACCGAAGCTGTGGAACACGACCCCGACGCACATCTACGAGGCGATGCTCACCGGGCCCCAGTCGATGCCCGTGTTCAACGACGCGAACATCACGCCCGAGGAGAAGCGCGACATCATCGCGTTCATCAACGAGCAGGGTGGCGCGTCGCCGGGCGGTCTGACCCTCGGCGCCCTCGGCCCCGTCAGCGAAGGCCTCTGGGCGTGGGTGGTCGGGCTCGGCCTGCTCATCGGCGCAGCGGTCTGGATCGGAGCGAAGTCCTCGTGAGCATCCACGACCCGGAAGACGACGTCACGATCGACAACTCGCTGGTGCTGCGCGAGGACGGCACCTACCCCGAGCGGTTCGAGAACCCGGGCCACCCGGAGCACCACGACCGGATGGGCGACAGCGACCCGAAGGCGAACAAGAAGGCCGAACGTCAGGTCGTCTTCTTCTTCGTCATCTCGATCCTGGCGACGATCGGCTTCCTGATCGCGTACTTCGCGGTCCCGCCTGGCAAGACCCCCGAGTCGATGCGCACCTCGAACTTCGTCCTGGGCATCGGCCTGGCGATCTCGCTGCTCGGCATCGGAATCGCTGCCGTGCACTGGGGCAAGGCCCTGATGAACGACCACGAGAAGTCCGAGGAGCGGCACGAGCAGCGCAGCTCCCGACGAGACCCGCGAGGCCGCGGTCGAGGTGCTCAAGGACGGCGCAGCCGACTCCGCGATCGGCCGCCGGACCCTGCTGCAGGGCACGATGCTCGGCGCGCTGGCGCTGTTCCCGCTCGCGATCCTCGTCCCGATCATCGGCAACGTCGGTGGCGACTGGAACGTCGGGCAGTTCAAGCACACGATGTGGAAGAAGGGCACCCGCCTCACGACGGACCCGAGCGGCCGGCCCATCAAGGCCTCCGACGTCACCATCGGCTCCGTCTTCCACGTCATCCCGGACAAGCTCGACCTGCAGGCGCACCCGCTGGACGAGAAGGCCAAGTCGATCGTCCTGATGGTCCGGCTCGATCCTTCGGAACTGAAGGAGGCTCCGGACAAGAAGAGTTGGTCCTACAACGGGATCGTCGCATACTCGAAGATCTGTACCCACGTGGGTTGTCCGGTCGCGCTGTACGAGCAGCAGACTCACCACCTCCTGTGCCCGTGCCACCAGTCGACGTTCGACGTCGCGGACGGCGCGCGGGTCGTGTTCGGACCGGCGAAGCGGCCACTGCCGCAGCTGCCGATCACCGTTGATGACGAGGGCTACCTGGTCGCTCAGAGCGACTTCCACGAGCCCGTCGGCCCGCTTCTGGGAGCGTCTGACGTGACGACCACCTCCACCCCGTCCCCGGTCGAGAAGATCGCGGCGGGCACCGCGGACTACCTCGACCAGCGGACCGGCATCGGCACCGCGGTCAAGGTCTTCGCGCGCAAGATCTTCCCGGACCACTGGTCCTTCCTGCTCGGTGAGATCGCGCTCTACAGCTTCATCACCATCTTGATCTCGGGCGTCTTCCTCACGCTCTTCTTCGTGCCGAGCATGAACGAGGTCGTGTACAACGGCCCGTGGACGGCGCTGCAGGGTCAGCACATGTCGGAAGCGTTCGCCTCGACGCTGAAGCTCTCGTTCGAGGTGCGCGGCGGTCTGCTCATGCGGCAGATCCACCACTGGGCCGCCTTGATCTTCATGGCCTCGATCGTCACGCACATGATGCGCGTGTTCTTCACGGGCGCGTTCCGCAAGCCCCGCGAGGTCAACTGGCTGGTCGGCTTCACGCTCATGATCCTGGGCCTGCTGGCCGGCTTCTCGGGCTACTCGCTCCCCGACGACGTGCTGTCGGGCAACGGCCTGCGGATCACCGACGGCGTCGTGCGGGCCATCCCGATCATCGGCAGCTACACGTCGTACTTCATCTTCGGTGGCCAGTTCCCGGGCGAGGTCCTGATCCCGCGCCTGTTCACGGTGCACATCCTGCTGATCCCGGGAATCATCCTGGCGCTCATCGGCCTGCACCTGTTCTTCGTCGTGCTGCACAAGCACACGCAGTACCCCGGCTCGGGACGTTCCAACAAGAACGTCGTCGGCTACCCGCTGTTCCCCATCTACGTGGCGAAGGCCGGCGGCTACTTCTTCCTGGTGTTCGGCGTCATCGCACTGATGGCGGCGACGATGACGATCAACCCCGTCTGGAACTACGGGCCGTTCGACCCCTCACCCGTCTCGGCCGGCGCACAACCGGACTGGTACATGCTCTTCCTCGAGGGATCGCTGCGTCTGATGCCCGGCTTCGCCGAGGTGGTCATAGGCCAGTACACGCTCTCGTTGAACGTGATCATCCCGGCCATGGTCGTGCCGGGGATCCTGTTCACGGGGCTCGCGCTCTATCCCTTCATCGAGGCGTTCGCGACCGGCGACAACCGGGAGCACCACGTGCTCGACCGGCCGCGCAACCGGCCGTTCCGCACGGCGTTCGGCGTCTCGCTCCTGACGGCGTTCTTCATTCTCGTGCTCGCCGGGTCGAACGACCTGATCGCGACGCACTTCCACCTGTCGATCAACGACATCACCTGGACGTTCCGCGCGCTGATCTTCCTCGGCCCGTGGTTCGCGTTCTGGATCACCAAGCGCATCTGCCTCGGCCTCCAGCGCCGGGACCGCGAGCTGGTCCTGCACGGCCACGAGACAGGCCGCATCGTGCGGTTCGCCAACGGCGAGTACATCGAGGTGCACAAGCCGCTCAACGAGCACGAGCGCTGGCTGCGGGTGCAGCAGGACAACACCCGCCCGCTGGAGATCGAGCCGGCCGAGGACTCGCGCGGCGTGCGTCGCAAGGGCTACCGGCTGGACCGCATGCGGCAGCGGCTCTCGCAGACGTTCTACGAGGACCGCATCGAGCCGGTCACACCGACCGAGCTGGTCGCGGCGCACTCGCACGGCGCGCACGACGCGCTCGAGAGCGGCGACCGCGGGCCCGCCGAGCTGCACCTCGGCCGGAGCCGTCGGGGGCGGTCAGCACCTGGTGGATCCGCAGGATGAGACGGCCCCTGACGGGCGGAATCACTGATCCTGAGCAAGAGTTGTCCGAGGAGTCGGGCGGCTCGCCGTCACGGCGAGCCGCCCGCTTCTTCGTTTCTCAGGGGCGGACAGCCCCATACCGACGCAGGAGAGGTACTCACGCATGGCTGACTACTCGCTTCCGGATCTGCCCTACGACTACGCGGCGCTCGAGCCGCACATCTCCGGGCGCATCATGGAGCTGCACCATGACAAGCACCACGCGGCCTACGTCCTCGGCGCGAACACGGCCCTCGAGAAGCTCGCGGCGGCCCGGGCCGCCGACGACTTCGCCGCGGTGAACCTCCACGAGAAGAACCTCGCGTTCAACCTCGGCGGACACGTCAACCACTCGGTCTTCTGGCAGAACCTCTCCCCCGAGGGCGGCGACAAGCCGACCGGCGAGCTGGGTGCCGCGGTTGACGAGTTCTTCGGCTCTTTCGAGGCGTTCCAGAAGCACTTCGCCGCCAACGCCCTGGGCATCCAGGGTTCCGGCTGGTCGATCCTCGCCTGGGACTCGATCGGGCAGAAGCTCGTCATCGTCCAGCTCTACGACCAGCAGAGCAACATCGCCCTCGGCCTCGTGCCGGTGGTCGTGCTCGACATGTGGGAGCACGCGTTCTACCTCGACTACGTCAACGTCAAGGCGGACTACGTCAAGGCCTGGTGGAACATCGTCAGCTGGGCCGACGCGGCCGCTCGGTTCGACCGTGCGCGCACGCAGACCGCCGGCCTGATCGTGGCCGTCTGACCCGCTGCACGCCCCGCAGAACGCCTCAGGGCCCGTACTCGTCGCCGAGTGCGGGCCCTGGGTGGTTCGGCGGTCAGGACTGCTTCTCGAGCGTCCCGATCTTCTTGCTGCCGTCGTCGAGGATCGTCATCGTGCTTCCGTCGACCGTCGCCTTGGACGCTCCGGACAGCCACGTGTCCACGTTCTCGCACGCCATCATGGTCGCCGCGAAGGGCCCGAACTGAATCTCGGAGCCGTCGATCTTCCACGTGCCGTTCATCTTGTTGCAGCCGTCGGACCCACTGACGGAACCGTCCGCGAGGAGCTCAGCTCGACCACCGGCTTGGAGCTCGGCTCCGACCACGTTCCCGTGACGTCGCTGGACGTGAGCGCCGAGCCGGAGGAGCCGCTGCTGCCGGCACAGGCACTCAGAGCCGCACCGACCAGCGTGACGACCAGCAGGGAGCGTGCCACGACGGCGTGGGGATGCCTCATGGCTTGGACGCTAGCAGGACGCACCGACGGGGTGCAGAACCCGAAGTCAGGACCTCAGTGGGCGTGCTGGCCGCGGGAGTACTCGAACACCCAGCCGACGAGGCCGATGATGGCGAGCACGAGGCCGATACCGGAGAGCCAGAACCCGACCGCGAAGCCCGCGAAGACGATCGCGGCGGCCGAACCGAGCACCAACGGCCACCAGCTCCACGGGCTGTAGACGCCCTGGTCGCCGGCACCCTGCTCGATCTCGCCGTTCGGGTCGTCCTCGGGACGCTCGTCGATGCGCCGCCCGAGCAGGGCGAAATAGGCGCCGATCATGCCGACCAGGCCGCCGACGAGCGGGATCCCGATCGTACCGACGGCCTCGCCACCGCTCCACCAGGCGTAGATCAGCCCGATCGGGACGAAGAACAGGACGCCGTAGAGGAAGAGCTTGGTCTCGAGCTTCACTTCTCGTCCTCTCCGTCCGCTGCCGCGGGCCGTTCCTCGACGATCGTCGCGGTCGACTGCTCGGCTGCGCCCGTGCCGTTCACCGTGCGCTCGACGCCGAGCGCCGTCTCACCGCGTCGGTCGGCCTCCCAGTCGAACGGGCCGGGGTCAGGCTCGACGAAGTCCATCGCGGCGACCTCCGGGTGGTGCAGGTCGAACGCGGGGCGCTCGGAGCGGATGCGCGGCAGCGACGTGAAGTTGTGGCGCGGCGGCGGGCAGCTGGTGGCCCACTCGAGCGACGCGCCATATCCCCACGGGTCGTCGACGGTCACCAGCGGCGCGTTGCGCCACGTGATGTAGACGTTCCAGAGGAACGGCAACGTCGACGCGGCGAGGAGGACGGCGCCGATCGTGGACACCTGGTTCATCGTCGTGAAGCCGTCGGCCGGCGAGTAGTCCGCGTAGCGGCGCGGCATGCCCTTGACGCCCAGCCAGTGCTGGATCAGGAACGTGGTGTGGAAGCCGACGAAGAGCATCCAGAAGTGGATCTTGCCCAGCCGCTCGTCGAGCATCCGGCCGGTCATCTTGGGCCACCAGAAGTAGAAGCCCGCGAACATGGCGAACACGACGGTCCCGAACACCACGTAGTGGAAGTGCGCCACGACGAAGTAGGAGTCGGACAGCGAGAAGTCGAGCGCCGGGCTGGACAGGATGATGCCCGTCAGGCCGCCGAACAGGAACGTGATCAGGAAGCCGATGGTCCAGAGCATGGGCGTCTCGAACGTGAGCTGCCCCGCCACATCGTGCCTATCCAGTTGAAGAACTTCACACCGGTGGGCACCGCGATGAGCATGGTCATGAACGAGAAGAACGGGAGCAGGACCGAGCCCGTGACGTACATGTGGTGCGCCCACACGGTGACGGACAGGGCGGCGATCGCGATCGTGGCGTACACCAGTCCGCGGTAGCCGAAGATCGGCTTGCGGCTGAACACCGGCAGGATCTCGGTGATGATGCCGAAGAACGGCAGGGCGATGATGTAGACCTCGGGGTGCCCGAAGAACCAGAACAGGTGCTGCCAGAGGATGGCGCCGCCGTTCTCGGGGTTGAACACCTGCGCGCCGAACCGTCGGTCGGCGCCGAGCGCGAACAGCGCGGCGGCCAGCGGCGGGAACGCCATGAGCACGAGAAGTGACGTCACCAGGGTGTTCCAGGTGAAGATCGGCATCCGGAACATCGTCATGCCCGGGGCGCGCATGGTGACGATGGTGGTGATGAAGTTGACGGCACCGAGGATCGTGCCGAACCCGGCGAGCGCCAGACCGAACACCCAGAGGTCTCCCCCGAGGCCCGGTGAGTACACCGTGTCGGACAACGGGGCGTAGGCGAACCAGCCGAACGAGGCGGCGCCCTGCGGTGTGAAGAACCCGGCGCCGGCGATCGAGCCGCCGAAGAAGAAGAACCAGTACGCCAGCATGTTCAGGCGCGGGAACGCGACGTCAGGCGCACCGATCTGCAGCGGCATGATGACGTTGGCGAACCCGGCGAACAGGGGCGTGGCGAACAGCAGCAGCATGATCGTGCCGTGCATGGTGAACGCCTGGTTGTACTGCTCCTTCGACTGGAACACCTGCATGCCCGGGTCGAAGAAGCTCGGCGCGGATGAGCAGCGCGAGCGTGCCACCGATCGCGAACCAGACGAACGACGTGATCAGGTACAGGTACCCGATGGTCTTGTGGTCCGTGGAGGTGACCCACTTGATCACCGTGCGGCCGAGGGTCTGACGCTGTGGCGCCAGACCGGGGATGTGCTCCGCGACGGCGGCCATCAGTTCTCGCCTTCCTTCGCCGGGTCCGGCGCTGTGTCCTGGCTACGGCTGTACTCGAGGCCGAGCGAGCCTTCCTGGCCCTTCGCCTTGAGCTCCTCGATGTGCGCGTCGTAGGCGGCACGCGAGACGACGTTCACGTTGAACAGCATCGACGAGTGGTACTCACCGCAGAGCTCGGCGCACTTGCCCTCGTACAGCCCGATGACCTTGGGCGTGATCTGGAACGAGTTGGTCTTGCCCGGGATCAGGTCCATCTTCATCAGGAACGCGGGCACCCAGAACGAGTGGTTGACGTCCCGCGAGTTGAGCGTGAAGTCGACGGACTCGTCGACCGGGAGCCAGAGGGTGACCTGGGACCGGAGCACACCGGTGCCGGCGCTGCCGACGTTCTGCGCGTGCTGGCCGGTCTCGTACGCGTCGTCGTCGAGGTAGTTGAAGTCCCAGCTCCACTGCTTGCCGATGACCTGGACGTGGTTCTGGGTCTCGGCTGAGGTGTCGACGATCGCCGTGGTGTCGCGGTTCGTGTAGTAGAAGAGCACCCCGACCATGATGATCGGCAGGATCACGTACATGATCTCGAGCGGCACGTGATAGCGGAGCTGCACGGGCAGGGTGTCGTCCGCCTTGCGCTTCCGGTAGACGGTGACGCACCACAGGATCAGGCCCCAGGTGATGACGCCGACGACGAGCGCGGCGATCCACGAGCCGACCCACAGGTTGGTGATCCGACCTGTCTGGTTGGTGATCTCGTGCTCAGACGAGCCAGGGAGCCAGCCGCGCTGCACCTGTGCGGAACAACCGCTGAGTGCGACGACGACGACGGCAAGCAGACCAGCGAAGACCAACGCTGGCCGCCGCTTGCGACGGGGGGTGTCCGGGTGCAACGGGGGGACCTCTCACTCGCGTCCCGACGACGCTCCCGCACTGCTGCGCGGCGCCGTCCGGGACCTTCGTCCTCGACTCGTGCAGCCTAGCGCCCCGGGCCGCTCGTTTCGTGCTGACGACGGCCGTTGACGACGCCGTGTCAGCACGACGCTCGTCACGTCGGGCCCCCCTGGGCGGTGCGCGCACACGTGTCCGACCGCGTCGTCTCCCGCCTGCTCACCGGCCTGGCGGGGTTACGGTGCGTGCGTGAGCGCTGATGGCGAGCCCCGGACCGCAGGGCACCGTGAGACGCCCGCTGTGACCGACGCCACTGCCGGGCGCGTCGTGCTCGACGCCGGCGGGCGCGCCCCTCTGCTGCCGGAGGCGCGTTCAGCGTTCGTGGAGGCCCTCGACCAGGGCTGGGCGGACCCGCGTCGGTTGCACGCCGAGGGACGGCGGGCCCGCATGCTCCTGGACGGTGCACGGGAGGCGATCGCGGCCGTCGTCGGTGCCCGGACGCAGGACGTCGACCTCGCCCCGTCCCACGTCGCGGCGCTGCACGGAGCGGTCCGGTCCGTCGCGCGCGGGCGCCGACGGACGGGCAGCGAGATCGTCGTCGGCGCGGTCGAACGGGCCGCCGTGCTCAACGCGGCCGACTTCGCCGGCAACCGCGTCACCGTGCCGGTCGACGCGACCGGCCGCGTCGACGTCGCTGCGTTCGTCGAGGCGGTGCGTCGGCCCGGCGTCGCCGTGGCGGCCCTGCAGCACGCGAACGGCGAGGTCGGCACGTTGCAGCCCGTCGACGCCGTGCACGCGGCTGCGCACGCCGCGGGCGTCCCGCTCGTCGTGGACGCCGGCGCGAGCCTCGGCCACCTGCGCGTCGGTGACAGCTGGGACGTGCTCGCCGGCGACGCCGGTGACTGGGGCGGGCCCGGCGGGATCGGCGTGCTCGTCACGCGCGCCGGTGTGCGGCGCTCCCCCGACTGGCCCGAGGACGAGGACCGGTGGTTCCCCGGCGGCGTCAGCGTCCCTGCCGCCCTGGCCGCTGCGGTCGCTCTGCAGGCGGCCACCGCGGCACCGGACGACCGACGCCCGCTCGTCGACCGGATCAGGATCCGCGTCGCGGCCGAGGTCCCCGACGTCGACGTGGTCGGCGACCCGGAGGACCGCCTCCCCCACGTCCTGACGTTCTCCTGCCTGTACGTCGAGGGCGAGGCGCTCCTCGGCGCGCTGGACGCCCGCGGCTTCGCCGTCGGCTCGGGGTCGGCCTGCACGTCCAGCGCGCTCGAGCCGAGCCACGTGCTGGCCGCGATGGGGGCTCTCACCCACGGGAACATCCGGCTCGCGCTCCCGCGCGGCACCCGGTCGGCCGACGTGGACCGGTTCCTGGACGAGCTGCCGGGGATCGTCGCCGGCGTCCGCGAGGCGTGGGGGGTCGGCGCGCTGTGATCGTCGTCGACGCCCGCGGGCTGCGGTGCCCGGCGCCGGTGATCCGCCTCGCCCGGGCAGCCAAGGAGGCCCCCGTCGGCAGCACCCTGACCGTGCTCGCCACGGACCCGGCGGCCGTGCACGACGTGCCGGCGTGGGCCCGCATGCGCGGTCACGTCATGGTCGAGGCGACCGAGCAGGACGGCGTCCATGCGCTGACCGTCCGCACCCAGGCATGACGAAGGGCCCCGGCGTCCACCGGGGCCCTCGGTCAGGAGATCAGCTGAACGAGCCGCCGCACGCGCAGGCGCTGCCCGCGTTGGGGTTGTCGATCGTGAAGCCCTGCTTCTCGATGGTGTCGGCGAAGTCGATCGTCGCGCCCTCGAGGTACGGGACGCTCATGCGGTCCACGACGACCTCGACGCCGTCGTAGTCCTTCAGGGCGTCGCCGTCGAGCACGCGCTCGTCGAAGTACAGCTGGTAGATCAGGCCGGAGCAGCCACCGGGCTGGACGGCGACGCGCAGACGCAGGTCGTCGCGGCCTTCCTGCTCGAGGAGGCTGCGCACCTTGCCGGCGGCGATGTCGGTGAGGAGGACGCCGTGCGTCGTGGTCTCCTGCGTGGTCTCGCTCATAGTTTCTCCAGTGGGCTCACGGGGTGGTGCTCGCGTCTGCTGACTGTCCGCAACAGCACCGGACGCCGGGTTGTTCCCCTCCAGGGTACGTCTCCCCCGCAGGTTCGTCGGTGTGCCGTGCGTCGCACGGGTCGTGTCGGCGCACGCGTCGGCGCACGGGTCGGCGTACGCGTCGGTCAGCGCGACCAGGTGCGGGCGATCCGGGTGGCACGGGCCGCGAGCGTCGAGGCCGGCGCCTCGAGGGCCGCGCGGACGCCCTCCGGGGTCTCCGCGACCGCGTAGGCGGCCGTGACACCGGCGGCGGAGAGCGCGACGACCCACCAGCACCTCACCCGCCAGCACGATCGTCGGCACCCCGTGCGCGAGCGCCCGAGCGGCGACCTCCGACGTCGCCTTCCCGTGCAGCGACTGCCAGTCGAACCGGCCCTCGCCCGTCACGACGACGTCCACGTCGGCGATCCGGGCATCGAGCCCGACGGCGTCCGCGACGAAGGCCGAGCCCGGGACCAGCCGTCCCCCGACCAGGGCCAGCCCGAAGCCGAGGCCACCCGCGGCGCCCGCACCCGGCGCCGTGGTCAGGCGGGTCGTCGCGGACGCGGCCCGGGCCCCGGCCATGAGGTCGGGACGGACGGCGTCGCCGAGGGCCGCGGTCGCCACGTGCGCGAAGTCGGCGAGCGAGCGTTCGAGGGCCTGCGCCTGCTCGGGTGTGGCCCCCTTCTGCGGCGCGAAGCCCGCGCTCGCGCCTTGCAGACCCAGCAGTGGGACGTCCACGTCGGTCGCGACGACGACGTCGATCCCACGGAGCCTGTCCCGCAGGCTCCGCAGTCCGGCGAGGTCGTCGGTGGTCACGTCGGCCAGCACGGCCCCGCCCCGGGCGAGCTGCGGCGAGAGGCCTCCGACGCCGAGACCGTCCGCGAGCCCGACGAGCGCCCCGGCGCCGGCATCGTTCGTCGCGGAGCCTCCGAGCCCGACCACCAGCCGGGTCGCTCCACCGGCGAGCGCCGCAGCGAGCAGCTCGCCCAGGCCCCGGGTGGTCGTCCGGCCCGGGTCCCGGAGGGCGGCGGGGACGAGCGGCAGACCCACCGCCTGCGCGGACTCCACGTAGGCCATGGTGCCGACGCGCAGGAACACGACGGGGACGGGCGCACCGACGGGCGAGGAGACGGTGACCGGCACCAACGATCCGCCGAGAGCGCGGTGGAGAGTCGCGACGAAACCCGGCCCGCCGTCGGACAGCGGGCACACGAGCACGTCGTCGTCCGGTGCGACCGCCCGCCAGGCATCGGCGATGACGTCGGCGGCCTCGTCGGCCGTGAGGCTCGAGCCGAAGCTGTCGGGGGCGATGAGGACGCGCACGCGGTGCATCGTGGCACGCCGGACCGGCGCACCGAACCGTGTGCGAGGATCGGCGCGTGAGCGTGACCACGGATCGCAGCACCTTCTCCGAGCCGGCTCCGTCGGCGCTTCTGCTGCTGGGACGCGGCATCGACCTCGCCTCCGAGCGTGGTGTCGAGTGCGTCGGCGACCTCCCTGCAGCCAGCGACCCGGACCTCGTCGAGCGGGCCCGCGTCGCCCGCGAAGCACTGGGCACCCGCGCCTTCGTGCTCGGCCACCACTATCAGCGCGACGAGGTGATCGAGTTCGCGGACGTCACCGGCGACTCGTTCAAGCTCGCGCGCGAGGCTGCGGCGAGGCCGGAGGCCGAGTTCATCCTGTTCTGCGGCGTGCACTTCATGGCCGAGTCGGCGGACATCCTCACCTCCGACCACCAGCGCGTGATCCTGCCCGACCTCGCGGCCGGCTGCTCCATGGCCGACATGGCGGCGATCGACCAGGTCGAGGACGCCTGGGACGTGCTGGCGGACGCCGGGATCGCCGACGACACCGTCCCCGTGACGTACATGAACTCGACGGCCGCCATCAAGGCGTTCACCGGGCGGCACGGCGGCACGATCTGCACGTCGTCCAACGCACACGTCGCGCTGCGGTGGGCCTTCGACCAGGTGGGCGGCCTCGAGGGCTCGGGCAAGGTCCTCTTCATGCCCGACCAGCACCTCGGCCGGAACACCGCGGTGCTCCAGCTCGGTCTGTCGCTCGACGACTGCGTCGTGTTCGACCCGCGCAAGCCCGGCGGCGGCCTGACCACGGAGCAGCTGAAGAACGCGCGCATGATCCTGTGGCGGGGGCACTGCTCGGTGCACGGCAGGTTCTCCGAGCGCAACGTCACCGACATCCGCGCGGCCGTGCCCGGCGTGACCGTGCTGGTGCACCCCGAGTGCAAGCACGAGGTCGTCACGGCGGCCGACATGGTGGGCTCGACGGAGTACATCATCAAGGCCCTGGACGCGGCCGAGCCCGGCACGTCGTGGGCGATCGGCACCGAGCTCAACCTCGTCCGCCGGGTCGCCGCGGCCCACCCGGACAAGAACATCCACTACCTCGACTCGACCGTCTGCTTCTGCTCCACCATGAACCGGATCGACCTGCCGCACCTCGTGTGGGCCATGGAGTCGCTGCTCGCGGGCCGGACCGTGAACCAGGTCGTCGTGGACGCGGACGTCGCCCACTGGGCCCGGGTCGCGCTGGACCAGATGCTCGCCCTGCCCGGGTACTGAGGTGTCCACCGGGAACGGCTTGCGCGTCGGGATCTTCGTGTTCGACGGCGCCGAGGAGCTGGACGTCGTCGGCCCGTACGAGGTGCTGAAGTACTGGGCCGACAGCTCCGACCTGCATCCCGAGGTGCTGACGTTCTCGCTCGACGGGGGCGGCGTCCAATGCGCGAAAGGGCTCCGGCTCGTGCCGGACACGAGCGTCGCGGACCTCGGGCCGGTGCACGTGCTCGTCTACCCGGGCGGGCACGGCACGCGCCTCCTGCTGCGGCGGCCGGAGCACCTGGCCTGGGTGCACGAGATGCGCGCGACGACTCCCCTGCTCGCCAGCGTGTGCACCGGCGCCCTCGTCTACGCCGCGGCGGGGCTGCTCAGCGGGCGGCCCGCGACCACGCACTGGGCGGCGTTCGACGAGCTGCTCGAAGCTGGAGCCGGACGTGCTGGCCGACACCGAGTCGCGGTTCGTCGACGACGGCGACCTCGTCACCTCCGCCGGGGTCTCGGCCGGGATCGACATGGCGCTGCACCTCGTCGCCCGCCTCGAGTCGGTCGAGGTCGCCCGCACCGTGCGCCGCGGCATCCAGTACGACCCCCAGCCACCGGTATGAGCGACCTGCTCGCCGCACCCGTGCTCGAGCACGCCCTGCTGCCCGTCCGCGCCGGGGAGCGCGAGGCGTTCGAGCGCGCGCTGGAGCAGGCCCTCCCGCTGGTCCAGGCGATGCCCGGGTGCCGCGGGGTGCGCGTCTCCCGGAACCTCGAGCGCCCGGGCACCTACCTGCGCTCATCGGCTGGGACTCGGTCGAGGCGCACACGGTCGGCTTCCGCGAGTCCGAGCAGTACGTCGCGTGGCGCGAGCTGCTCCACCACTTCTACGACCCGTTCCCCGTGGTGGAGCACTACGTCACGGTCGTCTGATCAGCCCCGCGCGAGCTTCTCCAGCAGCAGCGCCTCGGCCAGCACGACGTGCTGCAGCTCGCCCAGGTGCACCGACTCGTTCGCGCCGTGCGCGCGGCTGTCCGGGTCCTCGACGCCGGTGACCAGGATGGACGCGTCCGGGAACACGTCCAGCAGGTCGGCGATGAACGGGATCGAGCCGCCCACACCGATGTCGACCGGCTCCGTGCCCCACGACTGAGCGAACGCCCAGCGCGCCGCCTGCATCGCCGGGGAGTCGGCCGGCGCCTGGAACGGCTTGCCCGTCTCGCCGTCGGTGACCGTGACCCGGGCGCCGAACGGTGCGTGCTCCAGCAGGTGGCTGCGCAGCGCGACCATCGCGGCGGCGGGGTCCTGGCCCGGGGCCAGCCGCACCGACAGCTTGGCCGACGCCCGAGGCGTGATGGTGTTCGACGCGCTCGCGACGCGGGGCGCGTCCAGACCGATGACGCCGATCGCAGGACGGGTCCACAGGCGGGCGGTGATCGGGCCGGTCCCGGCCAGACGCACGCCGTCGAGGACGCCCGCGTCCGCGCGGAACGCCGCCTCGTCGTAGTCGACCGACGGGTCGGCCGCTTGCACCAGCCCGGCGACGGCGACGTCGCCGGCGTCGTCGTGCAGCGTCGTGATCAGGCGAGCCAGCAGGGTGGGTGCGTCGAGCACCGCCCCGCCGAACATCCCCGAGTGCACGGCGTGGTCGAGCACGGCGACCTCGACGACGCAGTCGACCAGGCCGCGCAACGACGTGGTCAGGCCCGGCACGCCCACCGCCCAGTTGGTGGAGTCCGCGACCACGATCACGTCCGCCGCGAGCAGGTCGCGGTGCGCCTCCAGGAACGGCAGGAACGTGGGCGAGCCGATCTCCTCCTCGCCCTCGACGAACACCGTCACGCCCACGCCGAGATCGTCGCCGAGCACCCGCAGGGCTCCGACGTGCGCGATGATCCCCGCCTTGTCGTCGGCGGCACCGCGTCCGTAGAGGCGGCCGTCGCGCTCGGTCGGCTCGAACGGCGGCGACTGCCAGTCCGCGTCGTCGCCCGGCGGCTGGACGTCGTGGTGGGCGTAGAGCAGGACCGTCGGAGCACCGGCGCGCGCGGGCCGACGACCCACGACGGCCGGGGCCCCACCGACGACGTGCAGCACCTGCACGTCGTCGAAACCCACGCCGTGCAGCAGACCCACGACGGCCTGCGCGCTCGCGGCGACGTGCGCCTGGTCGAACTCGGCGTTGGAGACGCTGGGAATCCGCACCAGCGTCTCGAGGTCCGCACGCAGTGCGGTGAAGAGGTCGGCCGTCCGCAGACGCAGGGCCTCGGTGCGGTCGTCGGGTGCTGTCTGGTGATCGGTCACGTCTCAGCACGCTACTCGACTACCCTTGACCCGTGCCCGGACGCAGCAACGACCCGCAACCCGCCCTGTCGGAGGGCCCCGCCGAGCCCGCAGGCAAGGGTCGCCCGACGCCGAAGCGCAAGGAGGCCGAGGCGGCCAACAAGCGCCCGCTGGTCAGCTCCGACCGCAAGGGCGCCACCCGCGCGCAGGCCGACGCGCGCAAGAAGCAGCGCAACCTCGAGTACTCGGCGATGCAGAGCGGCGACGAGAGGCACATGCCGCTCAAGGACCGGGGTCCGCAGCGTCGGTTCATGCGCGACTGCGTGGATGCCCGCTGGAACCTCGGTGAGTTCGTGCTCCCGATCGCCGTGCTGCTCATCGTCGTGCAGCTGGTGTTCAGGAACACGATCCTCGCGGGCGGCGCGATCGTCGCGCTGTACGCGTACATGATCCTGTTCTCCATCGACGCGTGGTTCCTGTGGCGCAGCACCAAGAAGCGCCTGCTCGCCAAGTTCGGCGCCGACGTCCCTCTCAAGGGCGCGCCGTTCTACACGGTCGTCCGGGCGTTGCAGATCCGCCGGTCGCGCCTGCCCAAGCCGCAGGTCAAGCGGGGTCAGTACCCCCGCTAGGGTCGAGGAATGGTTTCCTACCGCTACCTCGGCCGCTCCGGCCTCAAGATCACCGAGATCACCTACGGCAACTGGCTGACGCACGGCTCGCAGGTGGAGAACGACACCGCGAAGGCCTGCGTCCGCGCCGCGCTCGACGCCGGGATCACCAGCTTCGACACCGCCGACGTCTACGCGAACACCAAGGCCGAGACCGTCCTCGGCGAGGCTCTGCAGGGCGAGCGTCGCGCGGGCCTGGAGATCTTCACCAAGGTCTACTGGCCCACGGGCCCCGGCGGCGCCAACGACTCGGGCCTGTCCCGCAAGCACATCCTCGAGTCGATCGACGGCTCGTTGCGGCGCCTGCAGACCGACTACGTCGACCTCTACCAGGCGCACCGGTACGACGAGTCGACGCCGCTCGAGGAGACGATGCAGGCGTTCGCGGACGTCGTGCGGGCCGGCAAGGCGCTGTACATCGGCGTCAGCGAGTGGTCGGCGCCGCAGATCCGTGCTGGTCACGCGCTCGCCCAGGAGGAGCTCGGCGTCCACCTGATCTCGAACCAGCCCCAGTACTCGGCCCTCTGGCGGGTCATCGAGGGCGAGGTCGTCCCCACGTCCGCCGAGCTTCGGGCTGTCGCAGATCGTCTGGTCGCCGGTCGCGCAGGGCGTGCTCACCGGCAAGTATCTGCCGGGCCAGCCGGTACCGGAAGGGTCGCGAGCCACCGACGAGAAGGGCGGCGCACGATTCATCGGCCGCTTCCTCGAGCGGCCCGACATGCTTGCGCGCGTCCAGGACCTGAGGCCCGTCGCCGACGAGCTCGGGCTGTCGATGGCCCAGCTGGCCGTCGCCTGGGTGCTGCAGAACCCGAACGTCGCGTCCGCGATCATCGGTGCGTCGCGGCCCGAGCAGGTCACGGAGAACGTGCGCGCGTCGG
Source organism: Cellulomonas sp. McL0606 (assembly GCF_058248365.1). Next base: position 2,435,323 of record NZ_CM177779.1, read on the forward strand.
GCGTCGTCATCCCCGCCGAGCTGCTCGCGCGGATCGACACGATCCTCGGCGACGCCGTCGTCGACGACCCGGCCGAGACCGCCCGGAACGCGCCCGGACCCCGCTGACCTACACCCGCGCGACGTCCGGCTCCGTCGTCCGCACGGAGTCGGGCGTCGGGACGGTGAACAGCGGCAGGAACACGTGCACGAGCGGCCCGATCGCGAGCGCGTACAGCACCGTGGCCGGCCCGAACGTGCCGCCGAGGATCCAGCCGGCCGTGATCACGACCACCTCGATGCCCGTCCGCACGAGCCGGATCGACCACCCGGTCCGCGCGACGAGGCCCGTCATGAGCCCGTCGCGCGGACCCGGACCCAGGCGGGCGCCGACGTACAGGCCGGTCGCCACGCCGTTCAGCACGACGCCCCCGACGGCGAGCGCGATGCGCGCACCGATCGGCAACGGGTCGGGCAGGTGGTCGAGCACCGCGAAGAACGGGTCGACGAGCACGCTGATCACCGCGACATTGGCTACGGTGCCCACGCCCGGGCGCTGCCGGAGCGGGACCCAGCACGCCAGGACGACGACGCCGGTCAGAAGCGTCACCATGCCGAACGACAGGCCGGTGTGCTTCACGATGCCCTGCGTGAGGACGTCCCACGGCATCGACCCCAGGTCGGCGTGGACGACCATCGCGATCGACGCCGCGTAGAGGACGAGCCCGACGAGCAGCTGCCCGAGCCGGCGCGTCACCGAAAGTTCCACTCGGTCCAGCCGTACCGCGGCTGGCGCGTCGGTCTGCGGTGCAGACGCAGGACCCCGACGGTCGCCGCACCGGCGATCGCCGCGACGAGGAGGAGAACCAGAAGGATCAATAGCCACATGCTCATGGTCACCAAGATTGGCTCAATCATGGCCTTTCAATCCATAGCCACTTCTGTCATCGTGGCACCATGAACGCTCCCGACCGACCGACGCATCGGCGGCCACCGCCTGCGCTCCGTGCTCGGCGCCTGGCAGCGAACCGGCCCGGCGTACGTCGCCCTGGCGGATGCCCTGCGGGCCGCGATCCTGTCGGGAACCCTGCCGCTGAGCACCCGGCTGCCCAGCGAGCGCGAGCTGGCAGACGCGACCGGCGTCTCCCGGACCACCACGACGGCTACCTACGGGCTCCTGCGGGACGAGGGCTACCTGGTCAGCCGCCGCGGCTCCGGCACCGTCACCACGCTCCCGAGCGGTCGGGGTGCGCGCGCGCCGTTCGCCGGGTCGCGGGAGGACGGGCAGGACGTCATCGACTTCTCGATGGCCGCCCCGTCGGCCCCGTCGATCCTGCACGGGTGCTACCTCGCCGCGCTCGACGCGCTCCCCCGCCACCTGGGCGGCACGGGCTACACACCCCTCGGTGTTCCGGTCCTGCGTGAGGCGATCGCCGGCTGGTACACGCGCCGGGGCACGCCGACCACCCCCGACCAGATCCTGGTGACCACCGGGGCACAGCAGGCCATCCACCTGCTCGTGCACGCGCACGCCGGTCCTGGCGACCGGGTGGTGGTCGAGCACCCCACCTACCCGCACGCCATCGACGTGGTCCGCGCCGCCGGCGCCCGTCCCGTACCCGTGCCGTTCGGGGTGGACGGGCTCGACATCGACCTGCTCGAGTCGACCATCCGACAGGTCTCGCCGCGGCTCGTCTACCTGATCCCCGCCCACCACAACCCCACGGGCACGTCGCTCGACGACGAGGAACGCGCCGCCGTGCGCGCCCTCGCCCGTCGGTACCGCACCACCGTCGTGGGCGACGAGGTGATGGCCGAGCTGACGATGGAGGGACCTGCTCCGTCGTCGTTCGCCGGCGACGGGACCGGGTCCGCGTTCGTCGCCTCGATCGGGTCCGCGTCCAAGTCGTTCTGGGGCGGCCTGCGCGTCGGCTGGGTGCGTGGCCACCCGGACCTGGTGTCGCGGCTGGCCACGGCTCGCGCGAGCGTCGACATCGGCACGCCGCTGCTCGAGCAGCTCGTGGTGGCCGAGCTGCTCGCTCAGCCCGACGCCGTGCTCGACCGCAGGCGTGCGGTGCTGCGCGAGCAGCGGGACGAGCTGGCCGGGCTGGTGCGGGAGCAGCTCCCGTCGTGGCGGTTCGCGATCCCCCGCGGCGGTCTGTTCCTCTGGGCCGACCTCGGCGCACCGGTGTCCAGCGCGCTCTCGGCGATCTCGGGCCGGTACGGCGTGCGGATCGTGCCCGGGACCGCGTTCGGCGTGGACGGCAGCTTCGAGCGGAACCTCCGGCTGCCGTTCAGCACGTCCCCCGACGGGCTGCGGCTGGGCGTCGCGAGGCTGGCCGAGGCGTGGGCGGGACTGGGTGTGACCGAGCCGACGACCACGTCGGATCGGGTCCACGCGATGGTCTAGGTGTAGGGCAGCGTCAGCGTCGGCGTGGCCTGCAGGCCCTCGTGCAGCAGCCGGACCGCGTGCACGCCCTGGGCCGCGAGCGTGCGCCAGTGCTCTCCGAGCCACTGCTCGGCGTCGTACTGCGTGGTGAACACCGGGCTCACCGGGGTCGTCACGGGTTCGGTGTCGGCGCCGTCGAAGCGCCACTCCCACTGCGGTCGGAGCACCATCAGACGGCCGCCTTGCGCTGCGTGGGCGATCGGCGGGCCTGGTCTGCACCGAGCGCCCGCGTGATGCGCGACGGCCAGAAGGGTCCCTCGTAGATCAGACCGGTGTAGCCCTGCACGAGCGTCGCTCCGACCGCGACGTACTCGCGGGCGTCGGCGGGCGTGGTGATGCCGCCGACCCCGATGATCACCGCGTCCGGACCGAGGCGGCTGCGCAGGCGGGCCACGACGTCCAGCCCGCGGGCGAGCACCGGCGGACCCGACAGGCCGCCCGGCCCGAGTCGTGGGCGATCGTCGTGTTGACCGCGACCACGCCCTCCAACCCGAGTCGGCCGCCAGCTCGGCCACCGCGTCGACGTCCTCGTCGGACAGGTCCGGCGCGATCTTCACGAGCAGGGGGACGGCCGGCTTGCCGGCCTTGACCGTCGCCTCGTCGGCCGCGACGCGCGTGGCCTCGAGGATCGGACGCAGCGCCTCGACCGACTGCAGGTCGCGCAGCCCGGGCGTGTTCGGCGACGACACGTTGACCACGAGATAGTCCGCGTAGGGCGCGAGCCGCCCGGCGCTCGTCGCGTAGTCGACCGACGCGTGCTCGGCCGGTGTCACCTTCGTCTTGCCGATGTTCACGCCGACGACGAGGCGGCGCCCCGCCGGGGTCGCGCGCAGCCGACGCAGGCGCGCGGCGACGTCGGCCGACCCTTCGTTGTTGAAGCCCATCCGGTTGCGCAGCGCCCGCTGATCGAGCACGCGCCACAGCCGCGGCTGCTCGTTGCCCGGCTGGGCCTTCGCCGTGACGGTGCCCACCTCGACGAACCCGAAGCCGAGCATGGTCAGACCCGCGACGCCGACCGCGTCCTTGTCGAACCCGGCCGCGAGCCCGAACCGCGAAGGGAACCGACGGCCGAAGACCTGGACCTCACCCTGGGCCGGCGGAGCGAAGACTCGCGCGACGAGGGGGCGCAGCAGCGGCACCCGCGCGACGCCACGGATCAGCGCGAACGCGACCACGTGCGCGCGCTCGGGGTCCATCCGACGCAGGACGAGGTCGAAGAGCAGGCGGTACACGCTCCCAACCCTAGGCGGTGGTCACGGGACGGCCCGTGCGCCACAGCCACAGCAGGCCGAGGAACGGCAGGATCACCGGGATGTAGCCGTAGCCCTGGCCGAACGCCGACCACACGGTCTGGTCGGGGAAGTCGTCGACCACCGTGAGCGACAAGATGCCGACGGTGAGCACCCCGACCATCTCGATGCTGACGGCCCACCAGGCGGCGGTCCGCCAGTCCTTGGCCAGCGCGATGGTCGCGACGATGTAGACGATGCCCGCGCCGAGCGAGAGCAGGTAGGCCACCGGCGCCTCCGACAGCTTGGTCGTCACCTGGAACAGGCCGCGGGCGGTCGCGGCGAGCGCGAGGACGCCGTAGATCGCCACGAGCACCCGCCCGGGGCCGCTGGCGGTGGAACGGGTCGGTCGGGCGTCGGTCACACGGTCCCCCAGATCTGCAGGAGTCGGTACTCCAGGAAGGCAACGGTCAGGGCGCCCATGAGCAGCACCACGGAGCTCCAGCGCGTGCGCTCGGCGAAGGCCCACGCCGCGGCGATGGGCAGGATGAACAGCTGCGTCAGGACGTACCCCCACAGCAGCACGCCGTCGACGTCGGGAGAGCCTGCGAGGGCGAGCACCGCCGCGACGACCGCCTGCACGAGCAGCACGGCCTCGACGACCGCGCCACCCCAGAAGCTGGCGCAGGATCACGGCGCGGTCGCGGACGACGAACCACAGCGCCCAGCCGCCGAGTGCGACGCACAGGGCGACGACGAGCAGCGCGAGGGGGACGATCACGGTGCCCCACCGTACCGGCGCCCCGACCTATAGTCGGACGGTGACCGTGACGCTGACCGCACAGGACCCTGCCCGCCTCTCCGTCGACGCCCTCGTGGTCGCCGTCGCCCAGCAGGACGACCAGCCCGTCGTGCTCGGGGCCGAGCGACTGCCCAAGGACTTCCGCACGCTCCTCGCGTCGTCGGCCGCCGCACTGGGCGTCACCGGCGCCCCCGACGAGGTGCGTCGGCTGCCCGGGACCGGGCTCGCCGCGGCCGTGCTGGTGCTCACGGGGGTCGGCTCCGGTCCGCTCACCCCGGAGACCCTGCGCCGGGCGGCGGGTGCCGCGACGCGGAAGCTCGCCGGGACCGCGAGCGTCGGGCTTGCCCTGCCCACCGACGATGCCGAGACCGTGGCCGCGGTCGCCGAGGGCGCGCTGCTCGGTGCGTACGCGTACGCGCGGTACAACGGCTCGACGAAGGCGCCCGTCGCGACGATCCAGATCATCACCGCCCACCCGCGAGACCGCGCGACCAAGGCCGGTGTCGATCGCGCGTCCGTGCTCGCCGCCGCCGTGCACGGCACCCGCGACCTGGTGAACACGGCGCCGAACGACCTCTATCCCGCCGCGTTCGCGGACCTGGCCAAGGCGGCCGCCAAGGACTCGGGCGCCAAGGGTCTGCGCGTGACCGTGATCGACGACAAGGCGCTGCTGGCCGGCGGCTACGGCGGCCTCATGGGCGTCGGTCAGGGCTCGTCGCGCGGGCCGCGCCTGGTCAAGATCGCCTACTCGCCCTCGCGTCCCGCGGCCAAGGTCGCCCTCGTCGGCAAGGGCATCACGTTCGACTCCGGCGGCATCTCGATCAAGCCCGCGGCGGGGATGGAGGCCATGAAGTCCGACATGGCCGGCGCCGCCGCCGTCCTGCACACGGTCGTCGCGGCCGCGCGGCTCGGGCTGCCCGTGGCGGTCACCGGGTGGCTGTGCCTGGCGGAGAACATGCCGTCGGGGACCGCTCAGCGGCCGTCGGACGTCATCACGATCCGCGGCGGCAAGACCGTCGAGGTGCTCAACACGGACGCCGAGGGCCGCCTGGTCATGGCCGACGGGCTCGTCGAGGCGGTCGCGGAGGAGCCCGACGTCGTCATCGACATCGCGACGCTCACCGGCGCGCAGATGATCGCACTGGGCAACCGGGTGTCCGCCGTGATGGGCACCGACGACGTGCGCGCCGAGATCGTGTCGGCCGCGGGGACCGCCGGTGAGCAGTTCTGGCCGATGCCCCTGCCGGCCGACCTGCGCCCGGGCCTGAAGTCGAAGGTCGCGGACATCGCGAACATCAGCGACCGGTTCGGCGGGATGCTGACCGCCGGGATCTTCCTGCAGGAGTTCGTCGGCACGACCCCGTGGGCGCACCTCGACATCGCGGGTCCCGCGTTCAACGAGCGGGCCGCCCACGGGTACACCCCGGTCGGCGGGACCGGTGTCGGCGTACGCACCCTGCTCGCCCTGATCGAGGGGCGTGTGGCCTAGGCGCCGCGCCGATGCGCTACCTCGTCGTCGGGACGGGCGCGATCGGCGGCGTGGTCGGCGGGCTCCTCGCCGCAGCGGGCCGTGACGTCGTCCTGGTCGCCCGGAACCGTCAGCTCGACGCGCTGAGGTCCGGAGGCCTCACCGTCGCCACCGCGGACGGCGTCCGGCACGTGCACCCGCCCGCGGTCGGCGGTCCGGACGATGTCGCGCTGCGGCCCGACGACGTCCTGGTCCTCGCCGTGAAGAGCCAGGACACGGTCGCCGCGCTCGAGGCGTGGGCCGACCGTCGCGTGGCCGGTGGTGGGACCGCCGCGTCCGACTCCCGGGTCGTGTGCGCCCAGAACGGGATCGACAACGAGCGCACCGCCCTGCGCAGGTTCGCCCACGTGGTCGGGATGTGCGTGTGGTTGCCGGCCACGTTCCTCGAGCCCGGCCGCGTGTCTGCGGGCAGCACGCCGGTCCCGGGCGTCCTGACGCTCGGCTCCGTGCCGATCGGAGGCCCAGCGCCCACCGACATCGCGGCGGACCTCGTCGCGGCCGGGTTCTCGGCGCCCGTCGTCGACGACGTCATGGCGTGGAAGTCCGCCAAGCTGCTGTCCAACCTGGCGAACGCGGTCGAGGCCCTGTGCGGCACGGGCTGGGACGACGCCGCCGGCGAGCTCGCCGCGCGCGCCACGGCGGAGGGCCGGGCCGCGCTCGCGGCGGCCGGCGTCCGCGTGCTCCCCGACGACGAGCACGACGCCGCGCGCGCCGAGTTCCGGATGGCCCGGCTCCCCGGCGAGGACGGTGGCGGCTCCTCCTGGCAGTCGCTCGTCCGCGGCAGCGGCTCGATCGAGGCCGACTACCTGAACGGCGAGATCGTGCTGCTCGGGCGCCTGCACGGTGTGCCCACGCCGGTCAACGCCCTCCTGCAGCGCCTGTCCCGACAGGCCGCCGCGGCCGGGACGGCGCCGGGCTCGGTCGAAGCCGCGGACCTGTTGGCGCTGGTCGCCTAACCCTCGCGGGCCGCCGCAGCCTTGGCGGCGAGCGCGGCGAACTCGGGCTTGCCGAACGCGGTCCCGAACAGGCCCCAGCCGCCCTCAGCCGCCTCGCTGATGATCACCCAGACCTGGACGCCGCCCTCCCCGACGAGGTCGGTCACGATCTGCGTGGCCTCGCGCGTGAGCTGACGCTGCCCCTCCCGGTCGAGCGAGTCGGGTGGGGTGATCACCTGGACGCGCACGGCGCGGGCCGTCGGGTTCGCGGCGGTCGTCACCTGCGGCAGCCGGTGGACGAACGCCGCGGTGTTCTCCGTGAAGAACGCGCCGATCACCGGCTCGGTGTGCCCCTCGGCGCGGAGCACGGCGAACGTGAGATCGGTGGCCAGCTGCTGGTCCGCGTCGGTGGGGAACAGGTCGTCGGGCGTGTAGACGTCGATCATGGGCATGGTCCGGCTCCTCGCTATGATGATGTGCATAGAACGCTAGTTATGTGGACTGTCATAGTCAAGAGAGGGCAACGGGTGGCCGGCGAGACGAAGGCGCGCATGGTCGACGGGGCCGTGCGCCTGCTGGCGACCCAGGGGACCCAGGGGACGTCGTTCGCCGACGTCCTCGAGCTCCACCGGAGCACCGCGCGGATCCATCTACCACCACTTCCCCGACGGGAAGGACCAGCTGCTCGCGGCTGCCGTCGACCTCGCGGGCGCCCGGGCGCTCGGCGCCGTCGACGGGTGGGTCGGTCGATCCCCCGAGGAGGTCACGGCGTCGTTCCTCGGGCTGTGGCGTGCCGTACTCGAACGTTCCGGGCTACGGGCGGGGTGCGCGGTGCTCGCCGTCACCGTCTCGACCGGGTCGCCCGACTTCCTCGAGCACACAGCAGCCGTGTTCCGCGCGTGGCGGACGAGCCTGGCCGCGCTGTTCTCGGCGGGCGGTCTGCCGGACGACGACGCTGCGGGCTTCGCGGCGACCCTCGTCGCGGCGTCCGAGGGTGCGGTCGTCGTCAGCCGCGCCGAGCAGTCCATGGAGCCCTTCGAGCTCGTCGCCGGGCAGCTCCTGGGGCTCGTGCGGCGACTGGCCTAGTGGCCGCCCGACTTCTTCCGGGCCAGGCGCTGGCGGGAGTTGTAGTCCCGGACACGCTGCGGGTAGCCCGTGCGCTGGACGTCGTAGATCGGGATGTTCATCTCGCGCGCGATCTGGGCGGCGGCCTCGCCGTCCGGTACGCGGCGGCGCGTCCACTCGCCGTCGGTCGCGACGAGCATCACTGTGGTCGGCGTCGAGTTGGTGCGCGGCTCGACGTACGCCTCGACCCCGACCCGCGTCAGGATGAACTCCTTGAGGTGCGCGATCGTGGCGTCCCGGGCGGAGCGGTCGGTCGGTGCGTCGTTGGCCGCCGGGTGCTTCCGACGGGAGAACAGGCCCATGCCGCCTGAGGGTACATTCCGTCGGGAGCGATCCCCTGTGATGCACGAGACGGAACACCAGTCATGGGACGACTGTTCTGAGTGTCACACCAGCACGCCGGGCGTCCGGGTCGTTCGGGACCTGCAACGATGACAAGATGGTCGGCGAGCTTGAGACCACACGTCTGCGTATGAGGAGTCTGCACGTGGCCGACACCACCGGCACCGCTTTCGACATCGTCGTCCTGGGCGGAGGCAGCGGCGGCTACGCGGCTGCGCTCCGTGCCGCCCAGCTCGGAAAGTCCGTCGCACTTGTCGAGGCCGACAAGGTCGGCGGCACCTGCCTGCACGTGGGCTGTGTGCCCACCAAGGCGCTGCTGCACGCGGCCGAGCTGGCCGACCACGCCCGCGACGGCGCGCACTACGGCGTGCACACCACGCTCGAGAAGATCGACATGGCCGGCGTGAACGAGTACAAGGCCACCGTGGTCGGCCGGCTCTACAAGGGCCTGCAGGGACTCATCAAGTCCCGCAAGATCACCGTGTTCGAGGGCTACGGCACGCTCGTCGCCAAGGACACGGTCGAGGTCAACGGTGAGCGCATCACCGGCGAGCACATCATCCTCGGCACCGGTTCCTACGCCCGCACGCTGCCCGGTCTGGAGATCGGCGGCCGGGTCATCACGTCCGACCAGGCGCTGCAGCTCGACTGGGTGCCCAAGTCAGTGATCGTGCTCGGTGGCGGCGTCATCGGCTCCGAGTTCGCGTCGGTCTGGAAGTCGTTCGGTGCCGATGTCACGATCATCGAGGCGCTCCCCCACCTCGTCGCCAACGAGGACGAGGCGCTCTCCAAGGCGTTCGAGCGTCAGTTCCGCAAGCGCGGCATCAACTTCAACCTGGGCGTGCGGTTCGCCGGCGTCACCCAGGACGACAACGGCGTGCACGTCTCGCTGGAGGACGGCAAGACGTTCGACGCGGACCTGCTGCTCGTCGCCGTCGGTCGCGGACCGCGGACGTCGGGCCTCGGCTACGAGGACCAGGGCATCACGCTCGACCGCGGCTTCGTCATCACGAACGACCGCCTGCACACCGGCGTCGGCAACATCTACGCCGTCGGCGACATCGTCCCCGGCCTGCAGCTGGCCCACCGCGGGTTCGCACAGGGCATCTTCGTGGCCGAGGAGATCGCCGGGCTCAACCCCGCGACGATCGTCGAGTCGGGCATCCCGCGCGTGACGTACTCCGACCCCGAGGTCGCCTCGGTCGGTCTCACGGAGGCGCGTGCCAAGGAGGTCCACGGCGTCGACAACGTCGAGACGCTCGAGTACAACCTGGGCGGCAACGGCAAGAGCCAGATCCTCGGCACGCAGGGGTTCGTCAAGCTGGTCCGTCAGAAGGACGGCCCGGTGATCGGGATCCACATGATCGGTGCGCGCGTCGGCGAGCTCATCGGGGAGGGCCAGCTCATCGTGAACTGGGAGGCCTACCCGGAGGACGTCGCGTCGCTCGTCCACGCGCACCCGACGCAGAACGAGGCCCTCGGAGAGGCCCACCTCGCGCTGGCCGGCAAGCCCCTGCACGCCCACAACTGACCACACGATTCGAAGGAGACACGAGCGGTCATGTCCGACAACGTGCAGCTGCCCGCCCTGGGTGAGTCCGTCACCGAAGGCACCGTCACCCGCTGGCTGAAGAACGTCGGCGACACGGTGGAGGTCGACGAGCCGCTGCTCGAGATCTCGACCGACAAGGTCGACACCGAGATCCCGTCGCCGTTCGCCGGCGTGCTCGAGCAGATCCTGGTCCAGGAGGACGAGACCGTGGAGGTCGGCGCCACGCTGGCCGTCATCGGTTCGGGTTCGGGTTCGGACTCCGGCTCGGGTTCCGACGAGGGCTCGTCGGCCCCTGCCGAGGGTTCGTCGGCTCCCGCCGAGGCCGAGGCACCGGCCCAGGAGGCTCCGGCCGAGGAGCCCGCCGCCGAGTCCGACGCGAGCGAGGAGCCCGTCGAGGAGCACGAAGAGACCGCCGCGGCCCCGGCCGCGTCGTCGGACGGCGGAGGCGTCGGCGAGAACGTGACCCTGCCCGCCCTGGGCGAGTCCGTGACCGAGGGCACCGTGACGCGCTGGCTGAAGAACGTCGGCGACACGGTGGAGGTCGACGAGCCCCTGCTCGAGATCTCGACCGACAAGGTCGACACCGAGATCCCGTCGCCGTTCGCCGGCACGCTGCAGCAGATCCTGGTGCAGGAGGACGAGACCGTCGAGGTCGGCGCCGTCCTCGCCGTGATCGGGTCGGGCACTCGGCCGCCGCGTCCGCACCCGCCTCGCCGGAGCCCGTGTCCGCCCCGGCCGCCGCCGAGCCGGCGCCCGAGCCGCAGAGCGCACCCGAGCCTTCCGCCGAGCAGGAGTCGGCCGCGCCGGCACCCGTCCCGGCCACCCCGGCCCCGGTCCCCGCGACCCCGGCTCCGGTCCCGGCGGCAGCGCCCCAGGCCTCGGGCAGCTACCTCACCCCGCTCGTGCGCAAGCTCGCTGCGGAGAAGGGCGTCGACGTCGCGACCCTCGCGGGCACCGGCGTCGGCGGACGCATCCGCAAGGAGGACGTCCTCGACGCGGCCGCCAAGGCGGAGGAGGCCGCGAAGGCCGCCGCTGCTCCGGCCGCGACGGCACCGGCCGCCGCCGCTCCGAAGAAGTCCGCCGCCGCGACCGTCTCGCCGCTGCGCGGGACGACCGAGAAGGCCAGCCGGCTGCGGCAGATCATCGCCGAGCGCATGGTCGACGCACTGCACTCGCAGGCGCAGCTCACCACGGTCGTCGAGGTGGACGTCACCAAGATCGCGCGGCTGCGGGCCAAGGCCAAGGCCGACTTCTCGGCGCGCGAGGGCGTCAACCTCACGTTCCTGCCGTTCTTCGTGCTCGCCGCGATCGAGGGTCTCAAGGCCTATCCGAAGATCAACGGCGTGCTCGAGGGCAACACGATCACGTACCACGGCGAGGAGAACGTCGGCATCGCGGTCGACACCGAGCGTGGCCTGCTCGTGCCGGTCATCCGCGACGCGGGCGACCTGAACCTCGCCGGCATCTCGCGCAAGATCGTCGACCTGGCCGGCCGCACCCGCCAGAACAAGGTCACGCCCGACGAGCTCAGCGGTGCCACGTTCACCGTGACCAACACCGGCTCCGGCGGGGCGATCATCGACACCCCGATCGTGCCCGGCGGCACCTCTGCCATCCTGGGCACCGGCGCGATCGTCAAGCGCCCGGTCGTCATCCTGGACGCGGACGGCGCCGAGGTCATCGCCATCCGCTCGATGTGCTACCTGTCCCTCTCCTACGACCACCGCCTCGTCGACGGAGCGGACGCCTCGCGCTACCTCAGCGCGCTGAAGGCCCGCCTCGAGGAGGGCGCGTTCGAGGCCGAGGTCGGCCTCTGACGCTCGTCGCAGCCTGACCGCGGCCCGGTTCCCCTCGTGGGAGCCGGGCCGCGGCCGTTCGTCGGCGATCCCCGGGCGCCCGCACTCGTCGCGGGGCGCCCACGGAGCCGCTCGCCGGGCCCGGGTCGGCGCCCGAACGTAGGGTGAGCCGCATGCAGGTGGTGGTGGCGGGGTCGCACGGGTTCATCGGGGGTGCACTGGTCCCCCAGCCCGGCGCGACGGTCATCTGGTGCGGGTGCTCGTGCGCGGCGCGACCCGCAGTCCCGACGAGACCTGGTGGGACCCGGACGCTGGACGCCTGGACCCGTCGGCGCTCGGATGGGCCGACGCGGTCATCAACCTCGCCGGCGTGAACCCCGGAACACGGCCCCTGACGCAGGCGCGCAAGCAGCTCGTCGTGTCGTCTCGCGTCCACACGACGCGTCTGCTCTCGCGGACGCTCGCGACGCTCGACGACGAGCGACCGCGGGCCCTGCTGCAGGCGTCGGGGATCGGTGCGTACGGCTCGCGCGGCGAGGAGGTCCTCGACGAGGACGAGCCCCTCGGCACGACGTTCTTCGCGACGGTCGTGCGTCAGTGGGAGGCCGCGACGGCGCCGGCGCAGGAGGCGGGCGTCCGGGTGGTCCACCTGCGCTCGGGCGTCGTGCTCAGCTCGCACGGCGGGGCGCTGGGCCGCCTGCTGCCGTTGATCAAGCTCGGCGTGGGCGGCCGGTTCGGCAGCGGGAAGCAGTTCTGGCCCTGGCTGACGCTCACCGACGAGGTCCGGGCGATCGAGCACCTGCTGACCGCGACCGTCGCGGGGCCGGTCAACCTGGTCACGAGGGCGGACCGCAACACCGACGTGGTCTCCGCGCTGGCGAAGGCGTTCCACCGCCCGGCCGTCGTGCCGGTGCCGGCGTTCGCGCTGCGCGCGGTGCTCGGTGACTTCTCGTCGGAGGTGCTCGGCTCGAACCGCGCGGTGCCCGGGGTGCTGGAAGCGGATGGCTTCGTCCCCACGCACCCCGACCTCGCGGCGGCCGCCCGCTGGGTGGCCGCCGGGGGGTGAGCCGGTCAGCCGGCGGGGTCTCTGACGTCCCAGACGCGCCACCCGTCGTTCGTCCACCGCAGTCCGAGGACGACCGTGCGCGGTGCGCCGACGCCGGTGGCGCTCGACATCGCCGACGTCACCGCGACGTCCGTGGTCGAGCCGCGACTGCCGTCGTCGGCGACGAGCCACGCGTCCTGCACGTCCGCCACCAGCCCGTGCGCGCGTGCGGGATCGATCGACACGAGGAGGGTCGAGTCGGCGGTGCGCGCCGGGCTGTCGGCGACCTCGACGGCGCCCAGGCCGGCCTCATCGCCCGCGCCGACCGCGGCGGCCCGGAGCCTGCTGAGCTCGACCGCGGCGTGGACCGGGTCCTGTGCGTCCGTGACCGGAGAGGCTCGCGGGCACCGAGTGCAGCCGCCAGCCCACCGTCCCCAGAGCCAGCACCGCGACGCAGCCGAGCGCGACCAGCCCCGTCGGGAACCGCCGCCTGGACGAGCGGCGCGCGGCCACCGGCGGGGCGTGCCGAGCGCTCGACAGCAGGGCCAGCGAGGCGAGCGCCCCGGCGTCGGGAAGCTGCACGGGCTCCGGCTCGGCGGCCCGGACGCAGGCCTGGGCGAGTCCCGCGGCGTCGATCGACGGGTGGCCGAGCGCCTCGGCCAGGGCGTCCCGGAGCACCAGGCCGCCGGCGAGGAGGTGCACGTCGTCGCCGGGCAGCTGCGCGACGACGGCGGACGCCAGGGCGACGAGGTCGTCGCGGGGCGCTGACCCACCGACCACCACCCCGCGCAGGTCGCACAGGACCGGCCGGCCGTCGGGCCGGATCAGGATCGTCGTCGCGTCGACCGCCCCGTGGCTCAGCGCCGCGTCGTGCAGGGCGCCGAGCGCTCCGGCCACCGGGATGGTGACGGTCGCTGCCTCGCCGTCGGTGAGCGGCGCCCGCGCCGCACGGATCTGCGCGAGCGAGAGCCCCTCGACGTGCTCGACGAGCAGACCGATCCGGCCCGGCGTGAGTCCTCGGTCGCGTCGAGCAGCCGGACCAGATGGTCGTGCCTGAGCCCGCGCAGGCGCGCCACGCGGGCCACGAGGGCGTCGTCCTGGACGTCCGCGTCCATCGCCTGCAGCTCGACCTGGTGCCCGGTCCCGTCGAGCGCGACCGCGAGCCACCGGTCCGGCTCGAGCAAGGTCGTCGCGCGCAGGCCCAGGCGGGCCAGCGCAGCCTCCACCGTCTCGTCCATCCCGCCATCCAAGCCGGGTCGGCGTACGGGCGTCGGCCGTCATCCACAGGTCAGGCCATGGGCACGACGCGCCCCTCGTCGGCGGACAAGCGGGCCGCGTCGAGCACCCGGGCCGTGCGGGCGGCATCGAACGGGTCGACGGGGGGCGCTCCCCCGTCGACGACCCAGTCGACGACCGCGCGGTAGAGCTCGACGTGCCCGCCGCCGACCCGGGCGACGGGCATGCGCTCGGCGCCGCGGACCAGCCAGCCCTCGTGGGTGGGCTCGCCCGGCCGACGCGTCTCCTCGTAGGCGTCGTCCAGGGCGGTGAACGGCGACGCCTCGCCCTCGAAGCTCGTGACCAGGTACGCGCCGCCGTCGCCCAGCACGCGGGTGCGTGGCCCGGGAGCACCGACGACGCCGCCTGCCTGCAGGTGGCTGATCACCCCCGAGGCGTGCGTCAGGGCGAGGAACACGTCGTCGACCGCCGGCGTCGAGCGGGCGTGCAGCTCGGCGTAGACGGCGGCGACGGGGCCGAACAGCTGCGTCGCGGAGTCGACCAGATGCGCCCCGAGGTCGAGGAGCAGGCCGCCCGCCAGCGGGTCGTTCTCCTTCCAGCGGTCCTGCGGCACGGGGCGGAACCTCTCCCAGCGTCGCTCGAACCTGTGCACGGTGCCGAGCGCCCCGTCGGCGAGCAGCGACTGGAGCGTGACCTGCTCGGTGTCCCAACGCCGGTTGTGGAAGACGGTCAGGCGGCCGTCGCCGCGGGACGCGAGCAGCTCGGCGTCGTCGGCGGTCGTCGCCAGGGGCTTGTCGACGATGACGTGCAGGCCGGCGGCCAGCGCGGCCAGCGTGTGCTCGACGTGGTCGCCGGTGGGGCTCGCGACGACGACCAGGTCCAGGTCGGCGGCGTGCGCCAGGAGCCCGGCGACGTCGGGCTCGACGACCGCGTCGGGCCAGTCGGCCGCCACCTGAGCGGCGCGGCCGCGCGTCACGACGACGGTCACCTGCTGGCCGGCCTCCCGCAGCAGCCGGGCGTGGATGCCCCGACCGGCCCCGCCGTACCCGACCAGTCCCACCCGAAGCGCGCTCATGCCGATCACTCTAGGTCGGCGGCCCGGACCGGTCGGCGCGACAGCGCGCTCGGCCACCACGTGCGTCGGTCCAGGTCGTGCACCAGGGCGGGGACGAGGAGGCTGCGCACGACGAGGGTGTCGAGGAGCACCCCGAACGCCACGATGAACGCGATCTGAGCGAGGAAGAGCAGCGGGATCACGCCCAGCGCCGCGAACGTCGTCGCGAGAACCACACCCGCCGACGTGATGACGCCGCCCGTGACGGTGAGCGCCCGGACGACCCCGACGCGGGTACCGACCTGGACGGCCTCCTCTCGGACGCGCGTCATGAGGAAGATCGAGTAGTCCACGCCGAGCGCGACGAGGAAGACGAACGCGTACAGCGGAACCACGGGATCGGCACCCGGGAAGCCGAGCACGTGGTCGAAGACGAGCGCCGCGACGCCGAGCGAGGCCGCGAACGACAGGACGTTGGCGACGAGCAGCAGCGCGGCCGCGACGACCGAACGCAGCAGCAGCATGAGTATCAGGCCGATGACCAGCAGGACGACGGGCACGATCGTCTTCAGGTCGCGCTCGCCGGAGATCTGTGTGTCGAGCGTCTCGGCCGCTGCGCCGCCGACCACGGCCGTCTCGCTCGCGGCGTGGACGGCCGGGCGCAGGTCCTCGACCACGGCCACGGCAGCCTGCGAGTCGGAGGATGCCTCGGTCGTCACGTCGAGCCGCACCCGCCCGTCGACGACGATCGGCGGTGCGTCGGAGGCTGGCGCGCCGCTGGGGGCACCTGTGTAGGGCGCGACCGACGAAACCCCGTCGACTGCCTGTGCGGCGGACGTCACTGCCGCGACGTCGGCCTCGTCGGCGATCACGATCACCGGCTGCACGGCACCGGCCGGGAAGTGCTCGACGAGCACCTCCTCGCCCGCCACGGCGTCGACGTTCGTGAGGAACACGTCGACCTGGCTCGTGCCGGACGCCTTGAACGTCGGCAGGAACGCGGCGCCGACGCACAGGGCGAGTGCTGTGATGATCCAGACCGGCCGAGCATGACGGCCGACGAACCGGGCGAGCCGCGACCAGCGACCGTGGCCTTCCGCCGGATCCGGCTCGGCCACCGGGTCGAGGTGGGCGTGGTCGACCTCGTGCTCGACGGGGGCGTGGGGGTGCGGAGCGCGGGGCCAGAACAGGAAGCGTGAGCGACGACCGCCGATGAGCAGGATGGCGGGCAGCAGGGTCAGCGCCCCGAGCAGTGCAGACGCGATCCCGATCGCTGCGACCGGGCCGAGCGAACGGACGGAGCCCAGGTCCGAGAGCAGCAGGCAGAGCACGCCCGCGATGACCGTTCCGGCGCTCGCGGCGATGGGCTCGACGCAGGCGCGCAGTGCGCGCCGCATCGCTGTGGCGGGATGCTCGACGCGGCCGAGCCTCCCGGTAGCGCGCCACGAGCAGCAGGGCGTAGTCCACCGACGCGCCGACGACGAGGATCGAGAGGATCCCCTGCGCCTGCCCGTTGAGCACGAGGGTGCCGTTCTTGGCCAGGTTGTAGACCACGAGGCCGGCCAGCGACAGCGCGAACACGGCGGTGAAGATGACGACGAACGGCAGGAACGGCGAACGGTAGACCAGGACGAGGATGAGCAGCACGGCACCGAGCGCGACCAGGAGCAGCACGCCGTCGATACCACCGAACGCGGTGACCAGGTCCGCGACGAAGCCCGCAGGACCCGTCACCCATGCCTGGACGCCGAGATCGCCCGCGGATGTCGCCGTGGCGCCCAGCGAGTCGTCGAGGGAGGCCCGCAGCGCGAGCACGAACGAGTCGGTGACTCCCTCGTCGTCGGCCAGCAGGGTCTCGGCCTTGTCGGCGTCCAGCGAGAACGCGACCAGGAGCGCCTGGCCGTCCTGGGACGGGACGACGGCCGGCGTGCCGACGAGGTAGTCCGACCAGGCGCCCTCGTTGCCGACGGGGAGCGGCTGGTCGGGAATGCCGGCTGCCCACTCCTGAACAGCCGACAGTTGCTCGGGCGACACGTCACTGCCGTCTGCGGGCTGAACGACCACCAGCGCAGGTAGGGTCGGCGTGTCGACGAAGGCCTTGCTCTCCTCGGCGGCCCGGGTGGACTCGGCCGACGAGGGCAGGAACGCCGCAGCGTCGTTCGTCTGAACCTGCGAGAGCTTGCCCTGGGCCACCCCGCCCGCGGAGCCGATACCCAGCCAGACGACCAGCGCGACGCCGACGAGCACAGAGCGGACGACGGCGGGACGGCGAATACTCAGCATGCTGAGTATGATCGGTGTGAATCCTCCGGGCGGCAAATGGAGGTGCGGCGTGGAACCAGAGTTCGATCCCGCCTCCAGCAACCCCGCGCACTGGCCCGCCGGACGCCTGCTCTCCGCCGCGGCGCGCCGGGTCGAGCGCGACTGGAACGCCCACCTCGCCACCTGGGACCTCAACCACGCGAGCCTGCCCGTGCTCGTCCACCTGTCCCGGGGTCCCATGTCGCAGCGCCAGCTGGCCGCCGCGTGCGGGGTCACCGAGCAGACCACCAGCCGGGTGGTCGCGCGCATGGAGCGCTCCGGGTACGTGACACGGACGCCGCACGCGAACGACCGCCGCCGGCTCGTCCTGTCGATCACGGACCCTGGCCGCGCTGCCCTGGCCGTGGCGTCCGACCGAGCCCCGGCCGAGGCCATGGTGGTCCGCGGGCTGACGGCCGACGAGGTCGCGGAGCTGCGGCGCCTGCTGACGCTCGTCGCACGCCCGGCGCCCGAGCCGGGATCGACGGCGGAGCAGGGGCAGCCCGGGTTAGCCTGACCCGCATGCGGTTCGACGGCTCGACCTCGGCACGCGCCTGCTCCCCTACGAGCCGACGTGGCAGCTGCAGCGCGAGATCCACGCGGCGGTCGCCGACGGGACGGGCGACGACGTCGTCCTGCTGTGCGAGCACGAGGACGTCTACACGGCGGGCAAGCGCACCGCGAAGGCCGACCGACCCGTCGACGGCACCCCGGTGGTCGACGTCGACCGCGGTGGTCGGATCACCTGGCACGGACCCGGTCAGCTCGTCGGCTACCCGATCGTCCGGCTGGCCGCTCCCATCGACGTCGTCCGCTACGTGCGCGCGCTCGAGGAGGCGCTGATCCGCACGTGCGCGGACCTCGGCCTGACCGCGGTCCGCGTCGAGGGCCGCAGCGGCGTGTGGTTCGCCGCCACCCCCGCCCAGCGCGAGCGCAAGGTCGCCGCGATCGGTGTCCGCGTGTCGCGCAACGTCACCATGCACGGCTTCGCGCTCAACTGCGAGCCGGACCTGTCCGCGTACGACCGCATCGTGCCGTGCGGCATCGCGGACGCCGACGTGACGTCGTTGTCCGCGGAGGCCGGTCGCCGGGTGTCGATCGCCGAGGTGACGCCCCTGGTCCGCGGGCACCTGGACGAGACGCTCGCACCCCTGCTGGACTCGGTCCCCGCACTGTGACGTCGCCCTCTCCCGGCCGCCGTCTCGCCGCTCGCGGGTTAGTCTGACCGGCGTGACGATCGCAGCCGATGGCCGACGCATGCTCCGCATCGAGGCGCGCAACGCCGCGACCCCCATCGAGCGCAAGCCCGAGTGGATCCGCACCCGCGCGACGATGGGGCCCGAGTACACCGAGCTCAAGGGCCTGGTGAAGCGCGAGGGCCTGAACACAGTCTGCGAAGAGGCCGGCTGTCCCAACATCTTCGAGTGCTGGGAGGACCGCGAGGCCACGTTCCTCATCGGCGGCGACCAGTGCACCCGGCGCTGCGACTTCTGCCAGATCGACACGGGCAAGCCGGCCGACTTCGACGCCGACGAGCCGCGCCGCGTGGCCGCCTCCGTGCAGGCGATGGGCCTGAAGTACTCGACGGTCACGGGTGTCGCCCGCGACGACCTGCCCGACGGCGGCGCCTGGCTCTACGCCGAGACGGTGCGCCAGATCCACGCGGTGAACCCCGGCACGGGTGTCGGCTGCTCATCCCCGACTTCAACGCGACGCCCGAGCTTCTCGACGAGGTCTTCTCCTCGGAGCCCGAGGTGCTCGCGCACAACCTCGAGACCGTCCCGCGGATCTTCAAGACGATCCGCCCGGGCTTCCGCTACGACCGCTCGCTCTCCGTCATCACGCGCGCGCACGAGGCGGGCCTGGTCACCAAGTCGAACCTGATCCTCGGCATGGGCGAGACAACCGACGAGGTCGTCGAGGCGCTCGGCCAGCTGCGCGAGGCCGGCTGCGATCTCATCACGATCACGCAGTACCTGCGCCCGTCGGTGCGCCACCACCCCGTGGACCGTTGGGTCCGCCCGGAGGAGTTCGTCGAGCTGTCCGCCGAGGCCGAGCGGCTCGGGTTCCTCGGCGTGATGTCCGGCCCGCTCGTCCGCTCGTCGTACCGCGCCGGGCGCCTGTGGGGCCAGGCGATGCGTCGCTACGGCCGGCCGATCCCCGAGGCTCTGGCCCACCTCGGCGAGCCGACCACGTCCCGCCAGGAGGCGGCGAGCCTGCTCGCTCGCTGACGTCCTGAGCATCGTGTCGCGTCGGTAGACTTTCGACCCATGGCCCGCGACGACACCTCCACAGCTCCCGCCAAGAAGCAGCGCTGGTACCACCAGCTGTGGCAGGTCTTCCAGATGACGCGGAAGACCGACCCGGCGATCACCTGGATCCTCCTGGCGATCCTGGTGGGAGTCATCGCGATCGGCGTCGGCGTCGGCTTCGCGACCGGTCACCCGTTCTTCTGGCTGTTCCTCAGCATCCCCTTCGCGGCGCTCGTCGCCATGTTCGTCCTGTCGCGACGGGTCGAGAAAGCCGCCTTCGCGCAGATCGAGGGCCAGACCGGCGCCACCCTGTCCGCCCTGCGCAGCATCCGTCGGGGCTGGACGTTCCCCGAAGAGCCCGCCGCGTTCGACCCGAAGACCCGCGACCTCGTGTTCCGGGGCGTCGGCAGGCCGGGTGTGGTGCTCGTCGGCGAGGGCCCCGCGCCCCGGATCAACAAGCTCCTCGAGGCCGAGCGCAAGCGCACCGCCCGCGTCGTCGGCGGGGCGCCGATCATCGTGATGCAGATGGGGGACGGCGAAGGTCAGATCCCGCTGCGCAAGCTCCCCGGGCCGTCCAGCGTGTGCGCGGCGGCAAGCTGACCAAGCCCGAGATCGCCGAGGTCAACAAGCGGCTGACCGCCCTGGGCGGCGCCAAGCTGCCGATGCCCAAGGGCGTCGACCCGAACCGCGCCCGCCCCGACCGCAAGGGCATGCGCGGCCGCTGACGGTCGCCTCGACCGGCTGACGGACGCCAGTCAGCGCCGGACGATCGCCGTTCCCGCCACGCGGTCGTGCAGCCCGCGCCCGTCGGCATCCCAGATGACCGCCGGGATCACCAGGCACAGCAGCAGCGTGCGGACCACGGCGCTGAGGAAGCCGGGGGCCGCGGTCTCCCAGACCGGGTCGGCATTCTCCCCCGTCGTCGTCGGGAAGACTCGGCGCACCCGCAGGCCGAACAGCCGATGGCCGAGCGTGTTCCCGATCGACCCGACGAGGAGCACATTCTCGAGCGCGAAGACGCCGAGCGTCGCCAGCGGTTCCCGCGCGTGAGGTAGAACCCGTCGGACGTCACGGGGAAGAACGCCGCCGAGATGGCCAGGCACGCGAACCAGTCCACCAGGAGTGCGCCGACGCGACGTCCGAGGCGCGCGAGCGACCCGGGGCCCGCCTCGCTCAGCCCGAGCCGGTGCCCGCGAGCGTCGGCGGGGTCCCGTCCGGCAGGTTCGCCTTCGAGCCACGAGCTGACGTCACGCCGATCTGCCACCAGTGCAGGGTACGGGCCTTTACCACGTACGGAAGCACGGAGCGAGACGGCAACGAGTCCGAAACATCCTGAGTACTCGGCGTTCGTAGGTTGTGCCCACTCGCTCCGTTGAAGACACCGGAGTGCCGAGTCGTGCCTGAGGGGTATCAATGAGCGGAAACGCCGTGCGTCGCGAGGCGATCTGGAACGTCGAGGGCTACGTTCCCCCTGCCATCAGCTTCAACCAGGACGAGGCGCCCGGAGAGATCTTCGGCGCGAACGTCTTCAGCAAGACCGTGATGCAGAAGCGACTTCCCAAGACGGTGTACAAGTCCGTCATGGCCACGATCGAGCACGGCGCGATGCTCGACCCCGCCGTCGCCGACGCCGTCGCCTCCGCCATGAAGGACTGGGCCCTCGAGAAGGGCGCCACCCACTACGCGCACGTCTTCTACCCGCTCACCGGCCTGACCGCCGAGAAGCACGACAGCTTCTTCGAGCCCGTCGGCGACGGCACCTCGCTCGCGGAGTTCGCCGGCAAGACCCTCGTCCAGGGCGAGCCGGACGCGTCGAAGCTTCCCCAACGGCGGTCTGCGCAACACGTTCGAGGCCCGCGGCTACACCGGCTGGGACGTGACGAGCCCCGCCTACATCCTGGAGAACCCGAACGGCAACACGCTCTGCATCCCGACGGTCTTCGTGTCGATGACCGGTGAGGCCCTCGACCACAAGACGCCACTGCTGCGGTCCCAGCAGGCCATGGGCGAGCACGCCTCGCGCATCCTCGCGCTCTTCGGACACGACAACCAGAAGGTCGTCGCGTTCTGCGGCCCGGAGCAGGAGTACTTCCTGGTCGACCGGCACTTCTTCCTGGCGCGTCCGGACCTGCTCAACGCCGGCCGCACCCTGTTCGGCACGAAGCCGCCCAAGGGCCAGGAGTTCGACGACCACTACTTCGGGGCCATCCCGGACCGCGTGCTCGGCTTCATGATGGACACCGAGCGCGAGCTGTTCAAGCTCGGCATCCCGGCCAAGACCCGGCACAACGAGGTCGCGCCCGGGCAGTTCGAGATCGCGCCGATGTTCGAGCGCGGCAACATCGCCGCGGACCACCAGCAGCTGCTCATGACGACGTTCAAGACGATCGCCAAGAAGCACGGCATGGAGTGCCTGTTCCACGAGAAGCCGTTCGCGGGCGTCAACGGCTCCGGCAAGCACGTGAACTTCTCGCTCGGCAACAGCGAGCTCGGCTCCCTGCTGGTCCCCGGCGACACCCCGCACGAGAACGCCCAGTTCCTGGTCTTCTGCGCCGCGGTCATCCGCGCGGTGCACAAGTACGCAGGCCTCCTGCGCGCGTCGGTCGCGTCGGCGACGAACGACCACCGCCTCGGCGCCAACGAGGCTCCCCCGGCGATCATCTCGATCTTCCTCGGCGACCAGCTCGCCGACGTGTTCGAGCAGATCGCCAAGGGCGCGGCGACGTCGTCCAAGGGCAAGGGCGTCATGCACATCGGCGTCGACACGCTGCCCGTGCTGCCCACCGACCCGGGCGACCGCAACCGCACCAGCCCGTTCGCCTTCACGGGCAACCGCTTCGAGTTCCGCGCGCCGGGCTCGATGCAGACGGTCGCGGGCCCGATGACGACGATCAACACGATCATGGCCGACTCGCTCGACTACTGCGCCACGGAGCTGGAGGCCGCGATCTCCGCCGGCACCGACTTCGACACCGCGGTGCAGACGCTGCTCACCGACATCATCACGGACCACGGCAACGTCGTCTTCAACGGGGACGGCTACTCCTCCGAGTGGCCCATCGAGGCGGAGCAGCGCGGCCTGGCCAACCTGAAGACCACTCTGGACGCCCTGCCCGAGCTCATCACGAAGTCCGCGATGGAGCTGTTCGAGCGGTTCGGCGTCTTCAACCACCGGGAGATGCACAGCCGCTACGAGATCGGGCTGGAGCAGTACGCGCTCACGATCGGGGTCGAGGCCCGGCTCGCGCTCGAGATCGGGACGACCGCGATCCTGCCGGCCGCGGTGAAGCACCAGACCGACACCGCGCTGAACGTCGGCGCGCTGAAGGCCGCCGGTGTGGAGCCGGACCTCGCCCCGCTCGAGGAGATCAGCGCCCCGGTCGCCGCGCTGCGCGCCGGCCTGAGCGCGCTGCGTGCCGCACTCAAGGCCGACGTCGGCCACTCGGCGCTGGCGGAGGCGCAGCACGCGCGCGACGCCCTCCTGCCGGCGATGCTCGACGTCCGGACCGCCGCGGACTCCCTCGAGGAGATCGTCGCCGACGAGCTGTGGCCGCTGCCCACGTACCAGGAGATGCTCTTCATCCTCTGATGCGCGGTGCGCCGCTCGGCCGGGAAATGCCATGGCCGAGCGGCGCGCACACTCCTCGGACGCGCGTGCCGTGCCCCCGAGGGCCGGGCATAGGGTCAGGCCCAGGTAACACGGGACCGACTTCCGTAACGTCGTCGAAACATTCGATACACGACGGAGAAACGGGCCGCTCGTAACCTGCGTGTGCCCGACCCTTATCCCGACCGAGGAGCAGCGGATGTTCAGCAAGCCGGAGGAAGTCCTGGCGTTCATCAAGAGCGAGGACGTCAAGTTCGTCGACGTCCGGTTCTGTGATCTGCCCGGCACGATGCAGCACTTCAACGTCCCCGCGCCCTCGCTGGACGCCTCGTTCTTCACCGAGGGCCAGATGTTCGACGGATCGTCGATCCGCGGCTTCCAGGCGATCCACGAGTCCGACATGAAGCTCATCCCCGATGTCACGTCCGCATACATCGACCCCTTCCGGGTCGAGAAGACGCTGAATATCAACATGCACATCGTCGACCCGTACACCGACGAGCCCTACAGCCGCGACCCGCGTCAGGTCGCGGCCAAGGCCGAGGCGTACCTGGCGTCGACCGGCATCGCCGACACCGCGTTCTTCGCGCCCGAGGCGGAGTTCTACATCTTCGACGACGTGCGCTTCAAGACGGCGCAGAACGAGTCGTTCTACAAGATCGACTCCTTCGAGGCGGCCTGGAACTCCGGCCGCGAGGAGGAGGGTGGCAACCTCGGCCACAAGATCCCCTACAAGGGTGGCTACTTCCCCGTCCCGCCGGTGGACGGCTTCGCCGACATCCGCGACCAGATCAGCCTCCAGCTGGACGCCCTGGGCCTCGGCGTCGAGCGTGCCCACCACGAGGTCGGCACCGCCGGTCAGCAGGAGATCAACTACCGCTTCGACAAGCTGGCGATCTCCGGCGACAAGGTCATGCTCTTCAAGTACGTCGTGAAGAACGTGGCCCACAACAACGGCAAGTCGGCCACGTTCATGCCGAAGCCGCTGTTCGGCGACAACGGTTCGGGCATGCACGTGCACCAGTCGCTCTGGAAGAACGGCGAGCCGCTGTTCTTCGACGAGCTGGGCTACGGCGGCCTGTCGGACCTCGCCCGCTGGTACATCGGCGGCCTGCTCAAGCACGCGCCGTCGCTGCTCGCGTTCACCAACCCGACGGTGAACTCCTACCACCGCCTGGTCCCCGGCTTCGAGGCGCCCGTCAACCTGGTCTACTCGGCCCGCAACCGCTCCGCGTGCATCCGCATCCCGGTCACCGGTTCCAACCCGAAGGCCAAGCGCATCGAGTTCCGCGTGCCGGACCCGTCGTCCAACCCGTACCTGGCGTTCGCCGCCATGCTCATGGCCGGCATCGACGGCATCCAGAACCGCATCGAGCCGCCCGAGCCGGTGGACAAGGACCTGTACGAGCTGCCCCCCGAGGAGCACGCCCTCATCCAGCAGGTCCCGGGCTCGCTCGGCGAGGTGCTCGACTCCCTCGAGGCCGACCACGACTTCCTCACGGCGGGCAATGTCTTCACACCCGACCTGATCTCGACGTGGATCGACTACAAGCGCAACGCCGAGGTGGACCCGATCCGCCTGCGCCCGCACCCGCACGAGTTCGAGCTCTACTACGACGTGTGACGGTCGGGGCACCTCTGACCTGCGGTAACGCGTTCATGAGGTTGCTCTAGTCCGCAGAGAGTCCGCACGCGCCGCCATCGCTGCTCCGATGGTGGCGCGTGTGGACTCTTCTGTGTGCGGCCAGGGGCGCGCGCAGGTGCGGAGCGTCGTCGCGGACGCATGCCGGGAGGCGGACCTCGCAGACATTTCACGGCTGCCCGGACGCGGTGTTACGGCAGTTGCTCAGCTCGAGATGCGGTCCCACCCGCGTCGCGGCCGGTGGCTGCCGAGCTGGTCGTCGCGGCTCCGATAGACGATGTACGGGCGGGTCAGATAGCCGATCGGCGCACTGAACACGTGGACGAGCCGCGTGAACGGCCACAGCGCGAAGAGGCCGAAAGCGACCAGCGCGTGCAGCTGGAAGCCGAGCGGAGCGGCGGCCATCAGGCCCGGCTCGGGCTGGAACGCGAGGAACGAGCGGTACCAGACCGAGACGCCCTCGCGGTAGTTGTACTCACCACCGATGCCCAGGACCGAGCCGGCGATCGTGTTCCACATCCCCAGCAGGATCACGGTGCCGAGGAACGCGTACATCACCTTGTCCATCACGGTCGTCGCGGAGAACACCGGGCCGACGGTGCGGCGGCGGTAGATGAGGATCGCCATGCCCACGACGGCCATGACCCCCGAGACGAGGCCGCCGACGATCGCGACCAGGTGGTACGTCTCGTGGCTGATCCCTAGGGCGTCGGTCCACGACTGCGGCACCAGCAGGCCGATGACGTGGCCGCCGACGACGCCGAGCATGCCGAAGTGGAACAGCGGCGAACCCAGACGCAGGAGCCGGTCCTCGTAGAGCTGCGACGACCTCGTCGTCCAGCCGAACTTGTCGTACCGGTACCGCCAGAGGTGGCCGATGACGAAGGTCGCCAGGCACAGGTACGGGACGATGACCCACAGGAAGACATCCATCTCAGCGGGCTCCCGGGAACGAGGGCATCGGCAGCGGGATCGGCGCGCCGGGCGTCGCCGGGCCCGGGTCGAAAGCCGGTGTGGCGTACGGGCTCAGGCCGACCTCCTCCTCCGGCGGCCCCTCGGCCGCCAGCCGGCGGATGGCGGCGACCTCATCCCCCTGCAGCGGCGGCAGCGTGGCCGTGATCGCCTCGACGGCACCCGCCCAGCAGGAGCCCGTCGCGGTGAGGGCGAGGCGCAGCAGCTCCAGCCCGGCCCGGTGGTCGAGGATCAGCCCGGCCGCGATCGTGGTCGATCGTGGCGGCGTACTCCAGGACGACGCAGAGGTGGTCGGGCAGCTCGTCGTCCGTGCAGCTCGAAGCCCGACGCCAGGTAGGTCTGCTTGAACCGCAGCAACGCCATCCCGCGCTTGCGGGTGTCCCCGTGCGCGAAGTAGGTGAGGAACAGGTTGTGCCGGCGCCGGGTGTCGAACGTCTCGACGTACTCCGCCTCGAGGTCGGCGAGCGGGACGCTCTCCAGCCTCGCCAGGCAGGCCACCAGCGGCTCCGCCACCCGGTCGGGCAGCCACGCGACGCGCGTCGGATCAGGTCGAACCGGTCGAGCAGGTCCTGGTCGGGGTAGCCGAGCAGCAGGGAGGCCGACTGCCAGGCGAGCGTGAGCTGTTCGGCGGTGAGCGCGGCGTCGCGACGCGCGCGGGCCGTGCCGATCATGGCTGGTCCTCCTCGTCGGCGGGCTTGGTCGGGAACAGCCCGCTCGGAGCGCCCTTGCCGTCCCAGTTGAGGAGATTGACTCGGGAGGCGCCGGGCGACGGCACCGTGTCCGAGGTCTGCCGTTCCTGCAACATCCGAAAGTTCTCGACGGCCAACGGCGTCTGCGACCCGGACCCTTCGCCGAAGATCTCCGGGTTCCCGCCGCCGTACTGCGAGACCGAGCACTCGGTGGCGATCTCCTCCAGAGAGTGGGCC
This sequence comes from Cellulomonas sp. McL0606, assembly GCF_058248365.1. The sequence continues at coordinate 2,462,094 of NZ_CM177779.1, forward strand.
TGCTCGGCGTGCGCGGGCGGGATCACGTAGCGCTCGTCGTACTTGGCGATCGCAAGCAGGCGGTACATGTCGTACATCTCCTGCTCGGTCATGCCGACGGCGGCAGGGATGGCGGGGTTCGGGTCGCGGCCCATGTTGATGTCACGCATGTAGGACCGCATCGCGGCGAGCTTCTTGAGCACCCCGTCGACCGGAGCCACGTCGCCTGCGGTGAACAGCTCGGCGAGGTACTCGATCGGGATCCGCAACGCGTCTATGGCCGCGAACAGGTTGCCCGTGTCCTCGGCGTCCTCACCCGTGTCCCGGACCACGTCGATGACCGGCGAGAGCGGCGGGATGTACCAGACCATCGGCATCGTGCGGTACTCGGGGTGCAGCGGGAGCGCCACCTTGTACGTGTTGATCAGGGCGTGGATCGGGGAGCGCTGCGCCGCGTCGACCCAGTCGCGCGGGATGCCGTCGCGCTCGGCGGCGCGGATCACGTCAGGGTCGTTCGGATCGAGGAGCACCGAGCGCTGGGCCTCGTAGAGGGCGTGCTCGTCCTGCACCGACGCGGCCTCCAGCACGCGGTCGGCGTCGTACAGGATCAGGCCGATGTAGCGCAGCCGGCCGACGCACGTCTCCGAGCAGACAGTCGGCAGCCCGACCTCGATGCGCGGGAAGCAGAACGTGCACTTCTCGGCCTTGCCCGTCTTGTGGTTGAAGTAGACCTTCTTGTACGGGCAGCCCGAGACGCACATCCTCCAGCCGCGGCAGCGGTCCTGGTCGACGAGCACGATGCCGTCCTCGGCCCGCTTGTAGATCGCGCCGCTGGGGCACGACGCCGCGCACGCGGGGTTCAGGCAGTGCTCACAGATGCGCGGGAGGTAGAACATGAACGTCTGCTCGAACTCGAACTTCACCTTCTCGGCGATCTTCGCGAGCATGGGGTCGTACTTCTCGGTCGCTGCGGAGCCGCCGAGGTCGTCGTCCCAGTTCGACGACCACTCGATCTTCATGTCCTTGCCCGTGAGCAGCGACTTCGGCCGCGCGACCGGTGTGTGCTCCTGGGCCGGCGCGTCGGTGAGCGTCGCGTAGTCGTACGTCCATGGCTCGTAGTAGTCCTGGATCGACGGCATCTTCGGGTTGGAGAAGATCGTCGCGAGCTTCTTCAGCCGGCCGCCGGCCTTGAGCTTGAGGCGGCCGCGGCGGTTGAGCACCCAGCCGCCCTCCCACTGCTCCTGGTCCTCGTAGCGGCGCGGGTAGCCCTGCCCCGGCCGGGTCTCGACGTTGTTGAACCAGACGTACTCGGTCCCGGTGCGGTTGGTCCACGCCTGCTTGCAGGTGACCGAGCACGTGTGGCACCCGATGCACTTGTCGAGGTTCATGACCATCGCCATCTGCGCCATGACCTTCATCGTCAGTACTCCATTCTCAGTACTGCACGTCTTGGCTGCGCCGGCGGATGACGGTGACCTCGTCGCGCTGGTTGCCCGTGGGGCCGAGGTAGTTGAACGCGAAGGACAGCTGCGCGTACCCGCCGATGACGTGGCTGGGCTTGACCAGGATCCGGGTGAGCGAGTTGTGGATGCCGCCGCGCTTGCCCGAGGTCTCGGCGAGCGGGACGTCGATGAGCCGGTCCTGGGCATGGTGCATGTAGACCGTGCCTTCCGGCATCCGGTGCGACACGATCGCGCGGGCCACGACGACGCCGTTGCGGTTGACGGCCTCGATCCAGTCGTTGTCCTCGACGCCGACCTTGGCGGCGTCCTTGTCGCTCATCCAGATCGTCTGACCGCCGCGGGAAAGCGAGAGCATGAACAGGTTGTCCTGGTACTCGGAGTGGATCGACCACTTGTTGTGCGGCGTCAGGTACCGCACCGTCACGCTGGCGCTCGCCCATCGTCTCCCCGACCGTCCCGATGTCGGGCTCCGAGAACAACGCACCCATGTTGAGCGGTGGCCGGTAGACCGGCAGCCCCTCGCCGAGCTCGGTCATCCAGTCGTGGTCGAGGTAGAAGTGCTGCCGTCCCGTCAGCGTGTGCCACGGCTTGAGCCGCTCGACGTTGATGGTGAACGGCGAGTACCGGCGGCCACCCGTCTCCGAGCCGGACCACTCCGGCGACGTGATCACGGGCACCGGGGCAGCCTGGGTGTCGGCGAAGGTGATCTGCTTGCCCTCGTGCTCCGCGGCGAGGTCGTGCAGGAGCGTGCCGGTGCGCTTCTCGAGCGTCTTGAAGCCCTGCGTGGCCAGGTGACCGTTGGTGGTCCCGGACAGCGCGAGGATCGCCTCGCAGGCGTGCACGTCGCGCTTGAGCGACGGTCGCCCGTCGGCCGGGCCCCCGCGGACCGCGCCGTTCTTGGCGCGCAGGTAGTCGATCGAGGCGACCACGTCGTAGGTCACGCCCTTGGTCGTCGTGCCGAGCGTGTCGAGCAGCGGGCCGAGGGCCTGCATCTGCGCGCCCACCGCGGTGAAGTCGCGTTCGACCTCCACGATCTTCGGCATCGTGACGCCAGGGATCGGTTCGCACTCGCCGAGCTTTCCAGTCCTTCACGACACCGTGCGGGTTGGCCATCGCGTCCGGGGTGTCGTGCAGCAGGGGTACCGCAACGACGTCGCGACGCGTGTCCAGCCGACCGGCGGCGAGCTGGGAGAACTTGGTCGCGATGGTCTGCCACGCGTCCCAGTCGGTCCGGGTCTGCCACGGCGGGGCGATCGCGGGGTTGAACGAGTGGATGAACGGGTGCATGTCGGTCGTGTTGAGGTCGTGCTTCTCGTACCAGGTCGCGGCCGGCAGGACGACGTCGGAGAAGATCGTGGTGCTCGTCTGCCGGAAGTCCAGCGTGAGGAGCAGATCGAGCTTTCCCTCGGGAGCCTCCTCGTGCCAGTCGACGTCCCGCGGTCGCTGGCTCTCGCCGGCCTCGGTTGCGCGCAGCGAGTTGTCGGTGCCCAGCAGATGCTTGAGGAAGTACTCGTTGCCCTTCCCGGACGACCCGAGCAGGTTGGCTCGCCAGATCGCGAGCACCCGTGGGAAGTTCTCAGGCGAGTCCGGGTCTTCGGCGGCGAACCGCAGACCGCCCGACTTCAGCTGGTCGACCACGTGCTCACCCACCGACCGGCCGGCCGCCGCGGCCTCGTCGGCGACGTCGAGCGGGTTGCGGTTGAACGTCGGGTACGACGGCATCCAGCCCATGCGGGCGCTCTTGGCGATCACGTCCGCGGTGCTCAGCCCGGCCAGCTTGCCGGTGCCGGTCGCGGCCGAGACCGTGTCGGCGGAGAACGTGTCGTACCGGAACTGGTTCGTGTGCAGGTACCAGTAGGCGGTGTGGATCATCTGGCGCGGAGGGCGCTTCCAGTCCAGGCCGAACGCCAGCTGGGCCCAGCCGGTGACCGGGCGACACTTCTCCTGACCGACGTAGTGCGCCCATCCCCCGCCGTTGACGCCCTGGCAGCCGGTCAGCGTGGTGAGACCCAGGAAGGCACGGTAGATCGTGTCGGAGTGGAACCAGTGGTTGGTGCCCGCCCCCATCAGGATCATCGAGCGGCCCTTCGACTCCTCGGCGTTTGCCGCGAACTCGCGCGCGATCCGGGTCGCGGCCGCGGCCGGGACGCCGGTGATGACCTCTTGCCACGCCGGTGTGTACGGAGCCGTCGCGTCGTCGTAACCCGTCGCGTAGTCGCCCTCGAGCCCGTCGCGGCCGACGCCGTACTGGGCGAGCATCAGGTCGAAGACGGTCGTGACCAGGTGGCCCGCGACCCGGCGGACGGGTATCCCGCGCGGCAGCGAGCCTGGTGTCCCGTCGACGTTGTCGAACCGCGGCAGCTCGACGAACACGGACTCGGCGGCACCGTCGTGCAGCGTGAGCAGCGGGTCGACGTCGCCCAGGTCGAGGTTCCAGTGGCCCAGCCCGGCCTCACCGAAACGGTGGCCGAGCGAGCCGTCCGGCACCACGGGCGCACCGCTCGTGGCGTCGATGAGTACCGTCTTGAAGTGCGCGTTCTCGACGCCTGCGTGCTCGGGCAGGTCGGCGGCCGTCAGGAACTTCCCGGCCCGGTACTTGCCGCTGTCGCCCACCTCGTCGAGGGCGACGAGGTAGGGCAGGTCCGTGTACTTCTTCGTGTAGTCGACGAAGTAGGGCGTCGCCCGGTCGACGAAGAACTCCTTGAGCAGCACGTGGCCCATCGCCATCGCCAGGGCTCCGTCGGTGCCGGGCTTGATGGCGAGCCACTCGTCGGCGAACTTCACGTTGTCCGCGTAGTCGGGCGAGACGACGACGACCTTCTGGCCGCGGTACCGCGCCTCGGTCATCCAGTGCGCGTCGGGCGTGCGGGTGACCGGGACGTTGGAGCCCCACATGATGAGGTAGCCGGCGTCCCACCAGTCCCCCGACTCGGGCACGTCGGTCTGGTCCCCGAACACCTGCGGCGAGGCGACCGGAAGGTCGGCGTACCAGTCGTAGAACGAGAGCATCGAGCCGCCGATGAGCGACGTGAACCGGGCCCCAGAGGCGTGCGACACCATCGACATCGCCGGGATCGGCGAGAAGCCGGCCACCCGGTCGGGTCCCCACTTCTGGATCGTGTGGACGTAGGCGGCGGCCACCATCTCGGTGGCCTCCTCCCACGTGGCGCGGACCAGGCCGCCCTTTCCGCGGGCGGACTTGTAGGCCCTCGCGCGCTGCGGGTTGTCGACGATGTGCGCCCACGCCTTGACCGGGTCGCCGTCGTACTGGGCCTTCGCGGCGCGGTACATCTGCAGCAGCACGCCACGGACGTACGGGTACCGCACCCGCGTCGGTGAGTATGTGTACCAGGAGAACGCCGCGCCTCGCGGGCAGCCACGAGGCTCGTACTCCGGCTTGTCCGGGCCGACCGACGGGTAGTCGGTCTGCTGGGTCTCCCAGGTGATGATCCCGTCCTTGACGTACACCTTCCAGGAGCAGGACCCGGTGCAGTTCACACCGTGGGTGGAGCGGACCACCTTGTCGTGGCTCCACCGGTCGCGGTAGAAGTCGTCGGCCTGCCGGCCCCCCGACTTGGTCAGGGTCCGCAGGTCGCCCGAGACCGTGCCCTTGGTGAAGTAACGGCGAGTGCTCACGAGCGCGTCGCTGATGGCTCCGTCCAGGCCCGGCTTCTGGGTCACGGCGTCGTCCTGTTCTCGTCGGAACGGTCGTAGGCCTGAGCCGTGGCACGGACCACGGTGAGAGTGAGCACGAGGGTCAGCGCCGCGGTGACGGACAGGAGCCACAGCCCGATGCCGTAGGACTCCGTCCGTCCGTAGACGTAGCCCATGATCAGCGGCGGCACGAACCCACCCAGTCCGCCCGCCGCGCCGACGAGCCCGGTGACCCCACCGACGCGCGACGGTTCGGTGACCCTCGCGATCAGCGCGAAGGTCGCGCCGCTGCCCGATCCGAGGGCGGCCGCCATGGCGAGGAACGCGGCGGTGCCCACGCCGTTCAGCGGCGGCGTACCGGCCGAGATCGCGGCGCCCACGACCACGACGGCAAACCCGCCGGAGAGCACGGGGATCGCGCCGATCCGGTCGGAGAGCCAGCCGCCGACAGGACGCATGATCACCGCGACCACGACGAAGCCCGCCATCCGGTTGGCGGCGTCCGCTGCGGTCAGATGGTGAGCGGTCTTGAGGTAGGCCGGGAGGTAGACCGAGAAGGCCACGTAACCCCCGAAGGCCACCGCGTACAAGATGCAGGCCTGCCAGGTGATCGGGAGCTTGGCATTGGCGACGAGGCGGGGCACCAACGGCGTCGTCGGCACGACCCGGCCCGGGGCATCGCGCAGCAGCCACCACGCGACCGCGGCGTACACCGCGAGCACCACCGTCGTCAGCAGGAACGGAGGCTCTCTGCCCCACGTTCGAGTACAGCTTGACCGTCGTGAGCGCGCTGATCGCGGTGCCACCCATACCCACGCCGAAGATGCCGATGGCCAGCCCGCGTTTGTCCGGCGGGAACCACGCGTTCACGAAGGGAACGCCGACCGCGAACGCCGTGCCACCGATGCCGAGCAGGAACCCGCCCACCAGGATCAAGCCGTAGGAGTCCAGCGCGAAGAACGCGAGGAACAGGACCGGGACGATCGTCGCCAGCGAGACGACCGGGAACATCACTCGGCCGCCCAGCTTGTCGGTGAGCGCACCCACCACGATCCGGCCCAACGAGCCGACGACGACAGGCACGGCGACCATCAGCGCCACGTCCGACTCGCTCAGAGTGCCGAGCGTCCCCTGGTCGCGGAAGAGCGGGCCGAGCGGGCTGAGCAACGCCCAGGCCCAGAAGTTGACCGCGAACCCGATCATCGCGAGGACCAGCATCAGCCACGGGGACCGCGTCGCTCGAGCGGTCTCGGGCCGTGCCGATGCCTCGGTCGTCATGGACGTCGTCGTTCCATGGTCCCCACCCTGGCGGAGCAGGGTGCCTTTGCCAATGGACAGGGACCAGTCAGTCATGACCGCCGGCCCGATCGGCGCGGACCAGGCCCAGCCGCCAGGCGTCGGGTCCCTGCTCCAGATACTCGATCGCGAATGCACCCGGGAAACGGTCCTCGAGCTGCGCCAGCAGGCGCGTCGGGTCGTGGGGTGCGACGAGGACAAGACCGTCCCCGGGCGCCAGGCCGCCCAGGGCTCCGAGGATCGTCGAGTGGCGGATGGCGTGCGGGATCGCGCGGGCGTCCAGCTCAGGCAGCCCGTCCGCGATGTCGTCGTGACATCCGCAGCTGTGCCCGGCGGAGTCACCACACCCACCGGGGCGGGACTGTGCGCTGTCTGAAGCGATGACCAGGGCGTCCATGGGTGCAGCTCCTCCGCGATGGCCCCCGAGGTGGCGGCCGGCGATCCATATTTACTACAGTTACCTCCGTGGAAAATACTCCGAGGTACGCCCCGGGGTACGGCCCGCGCGCCGGAGGGTCCAGACGGCCTCTCTCACCGGCCCGGACCGCGATCCTGGAACGACTGCGTGACCAGCCGGAACCGGTGACGCTCGCGAGCATGGTGACGGCCACGGGTCTGCACGAGAACACCGTCCGGGAGCACCTGACCGCGCTCGTGCGCCGCGGTCTCGTACGCCGCCATGGGGCCGAACCCGTGGGGCGGGGACGGCCGGCGTGGCTGTACGAGCTCACCGACGAGCAGCAGACCGGCTCGGAGTACGCCGGGCTCGCCGCCGCCCTCGCCGCCGCCATCGCGCACACGAGCGACGAGCCCGGCGGTACCGCCGTCGTCGCCGGGGAGGAGTGGGGGCGCGAGATGGCGCGCGACCGAGACGGCGCTGCCCGCTCCCCCGAGGCCGCACGCGACCAGGTCCTGCAGCTCCTCGACGACCTGGGATTCGCCCCTCGGTCCGCTCCGGAGTCGCCGTCCGAGGTCCGGCTGACCCGCTGCCCCCTGCTCGAGGCCGCGCACCGCCAACCGGAGGTGGTCTGCGGCGTCCACCTCGGCATCGTGCGGGGCGTCCTGACCGAGTACGGAGCCGACCCGACCGGGACCGCGCTCGTCCCGTTCGCCGAACCGGGGGCGTGCCTGCTCGTGGTGCCGCCGCGGGCCGACCTCGGCCCATCGTCGATCCGGGGCTAGAGGTCCTCCGCGTGCTCGTTCCGGGGTCGTGGCCACCGACCACCTCTCGTCGTCCCACGTCAGGTCACGATGATGAGCCGGAAGTCATCACCTCGGTGGCGTCGTAGCAGGGGGCATACCCGTCGTGGGACGTGGGAGGTCCTGCGAGTACCTGTAACGACAGGGACTCCCTCATCCGGTCGATCACGGGTTGCATGGATGCATCGGCGCCCGCGACGGCTCCGAGACCACCTGGGCGGAAGCCGTGACCGGCCAGCAGTAGGACAACTGAGGAGCGAGCATGACCACCACACACGAACCCACCGGCGCGCAGCGGCTCGTCGGCGACATCGCCCCCAAGCTCGCCGAGCTCACCGACGACGTCCTGTTCGGCGACGTCTGGGCACGCCCCGAGCGCGGGGCGCGACCGGTCCCTCGTCACGGTCGCCGCCCTGGTCACCAACGGCTCGACCGAGCAGCTCGTCAGTCACCTCCGGATCGGGAAGGCCAACGGCCTGACCGAGACCGACTCGTCGAGGCGATCGTGCACCTGGCGTTCTACGCCGGCTGGCCGCGCGCCATGTCCGCGATCGCTGTCGCGAAGAAGGTCTTCGCCGACGACAGGGACGACGCATGAGCACCTGGAGCCCCACCGAGCTGTCCGCGATCGGCGATGCCGACGAGCTGCGGGTCACCTCCTACCGCAGCGACGGGACGCTGCGACCCTTCGTGACGATCTGGGGCGTGCGCGCCGGAGACGACATCTACGTGCGATCCGCCCACGGACCCGGCAACGGGTGGTTCAGCCGTGCTCGGACCGTCGGTACCGGACGGATCCGTGCCGGCGGCATCGACACGGACGTCACGTTCGACGCCGAGATCACCGACACCCCCACCAGCATCGACGCGGCCTACCACGCCAAGTACGACCGGTACGGGCCGGGGCCCGTCGGAGCCGTCACCGGGCCCGCGGCGGTCGACGTCACCCTGCGCGTCCGACCCCGCCGGTAGACATCGACCCGGCTCGGGCTCATCTCCGACGCGGCCACGACCGCTCGACGCGCGACGGCTCGTCTCCCGTCGAGCAGCCGCCCGGCCCGCCGCGCGACCCGAGCCCTAGGACTTCCTGACGACGTCGACCGAGACCTCCACCGCCGGTTCCGCTCCCCTGTTCTCGAGCCAGTGGACGGTGTTCCGGTCCTCGGGCCAGCCCGCGCCCGGCCCGTAGTCGGTCGCCACCCCGTCTCGATGGTCCGTGATCGTCCCCCGCAGCACGTAGACGGTCCCCGGACGACCCTGGTGATCGTGGACGGGGCCGAACACGCCTCCCGGTTCGATGGTCACGCGTCGCGTCCGGAGCTGGAGCCCTTGCAGACCCTCGATCTCCGGTCCGAGGTCGATGGTGCCCAAAACCTCGACCGTGACGCCTCGCGATTCCGGAGGCACCTGTTCGTCAGCCATCGAGCGAGCATGGCAGCGCGCCGGACGCGACGACACCCCGGACGCGGTCGGCGGCCGGGGGCTAGTCGTTCGCCGCCGGCGCCCCCGGATCCCCGGATCCGAATCGACCGTCGATCGCACGTGGCTGCGAGTGTCTCGTCGACGGGCCGGCACTCGGCGCCTTCGTGGACAACGGCCTCGCGTACGTCGACGCCTCGTCCAGCAGCAGCCCGGTTCGCCGCGCGACCTGCGCCCACGCCTCGTCGGATACCCCTACGTGGTCCTCGCGGGATATGGCGCCCAGAGCCGCCGAGGTCTGTTCGACGGTCTCGAGCACGATCCGCCGGGCGCGCTGCTCGCGCAACCCCCAGCCGGCCGCCTCGGTGACGAGCTCGCCGGCGGTGACGGCTGCGATGCGGTCCGAGCCGTCGATGTCCATGGCGAGCTGGTGCGAGGACACGGTCGTGTGCTCGTGCATCGAGACGTCGTACGCCGGAGCCAGGTCGACCCGGACCCCGTCGGCCCGGCGGATGAACGCGTGGTTCTTCGCGTGGGCGTCGGTGTTGCCCACCACGACGGTGAACGTCATCAGCTGCAGCAGCGCATCGGCCGGCCGCCCCGCCGCGATGAGCACCTGGGACGCGTGACGGTAGGAGGGCATCGGCTTGCCGCGCTGGAACTTGCGGGTGTCGTCCGAGGTGTTCAGGCCGAGCGCCTGCGCAAGATCTTCCTGGTGGATCCGCCTGACGTCGTGGTCGGCGCGGACGTCACGGTCGTAGCGCGACACGACGATGGCACGCATCCCGTCGAACGACTCGATCCAGCTGTCCACGGTCGTCAGGCCGACGCGGTGCGCCAGGTCGGACGCAGCCGACTCGGTGTCGATCAGGTCGTGCGTCCGCGAGCCCTCCGGGCGCGACAGCTTCAGGATGTGCGTCGAGGCCGCGCCATCGCGCACCCGGGCCCAGCCATCGGCCGTCCTGGCGAGTGCGACCTTGGGCTCCATGCCGGCCAGGGACGTCAAGGAGTCGGGACGGCCGTCGCGGACCCCGTGGCGTTCCGCCTTCTCCAGCATCGCGGCGATCTGAGCCGAGCTGACAGGTTCGAGGCGCCCGGTCGTCGCGGGGTCGGGAGCGCCCGGATCGACGAACACCAGCGCGCCGGCGGTGTCCTTGCCGTACACGGCCAGCATCCCGAGCGTGTCCAAGGGGTCGATGCGGTGCTCCTCGGCCATCGCCCCACGGGCGCGACCCTCGGGAAGCAGACCGTCGAGCCACACCCGCACCCGCGCCGGCTGGCTGCCCTCGTCGGTGCCCAGCGGCAGGAGGTGGGAGACGACGCGCGAGCCGCGACCCCAGCGCTCGAGGGCGTCCTTCGACCACTCGACGTCGACGCCCCGCTCGCTCGGCCTGACGGTCGCGGCGCGGATGCCGTAGAGCCAGACGTCGAGCGCGACTCATGGCCGCTCCTCCGCCCGCAGCACGATGCCCAGCTCACGCAGGAGCGCGAACAGCCGGTCGGTGTAGAGGCTCGGCTTGCCTTGCTCGATCTCGTTGACGTACTGCCGCGAGATCCCCAGCTCCTCGGCCAGCTCACCCTGGGTCAGCCCTCGACGCACGCGGCTGTCGCGCAGGAAGTCGCCGAGGTCCGTCGGCTGCGTGACCCATGCCCACGCGCGGACCTCCGAGTCGTCCATGGCTGCGCTCCTCACCGTGCCGGGTAGTCGTCTTATCCTGACAACGGTACGGCAGTCGGCTTATCCTGACAACGGTTCCGGTGTCACCATATCCTGGCATGAGGCGCACCGCGGTGGAACTCGCCCCGGCTCGGCGGCCGGCGAGCCGGTCGACCTCGTCTACCTGCAGGACCTGTCGTCGGCCGCCGTGCCCGCCATCGACGCCCTGCACGAACCTGCGGCGGGTATCACGGCAGCGCGAGCGGCTCCGCGACCGGCTCCTCGTGCGGCGGGCGGGCCAGCAGGGTCACCACGCCCAGGATGAGCAGCGCGACGACAGCGACCGTGAGCACGGCCTTTCCGGTGAGGTTGTCGGCCAGCACAAGGACGAGGATCGCGAGGCCGATCACCACGACGCGGATGAGCGTCCGCTGCTGGTAGAGCCAGACCCCGAACGCTCCGGTGCCCACACCGTGCTGGTCGCCCAGCCCGCGCGCCCAGGCGACCCCCTTGCCGGACGTCTCGCGCACGGACCGAGCGGCCATCGTGCCGCCGGCCAGGAAGGCGATGATCGCCACGAGCAGGCCGAGCACGAGGAAGACCCGCAGCTCGATGCGCAGCAGGGAGATGAACTGGTCGTAGAGCGTCACCGCGACGTCGGGCCGTTGGACCGCCGGCGGCAGCGAGTTGGTGTAGAACCAGCGGCCGATCGCGAGCCCGACCGCGAGCACGGCCATCCCCGCCGCGAGCGACAGTCCGGCGATCACCAGCGCCCGGGAGCGGCGCTGTGCCGCGAGGACACCGCCGGCGAGCAGGAGGAGCGAGAGCCACGGCAGGACGGCGCCCGCGACGTCGATCAGACGGTAGGCGTTCTGCAGGCGGACCAGGTCGGAGCTGGAGGCGACCGGGAACGTCACGGTGATCGTGGGGATACGGCCGGCGAGCGTGAAGCCGGCGTCGACGAGCTGCTGCTTGACCTGCTCGATGACCGGCGTGATGTCGATGACCAGCTCGCCGCTGCTGCTGATCTGTGCGAGCGCGTCCGGGTCACCACGCAGGGTCGCCACGATCTGCTCGTGGGCCGTGCGGTTGGCCTGCTTCCACGTCGCGGCGAAGGCGTCGGAGGTGACCACCCTGGCCACCTGCTTGTGCACGAACCCAGTGATCGCATCCTGCAGCGGTCCCTGCAGCGACGCGAGACCCGTCGACACGAGGGGCGGGAGGTTGAGCGACGACAGCGCGTCGGTCGCCTGCGTCGTGAGCTGGTCGAGGTTCAGCGCGTCGACCACGGCCGTGGTGACCCGGTTGGTGACGGCCGCCTGCACGCCGGGGTCGTCGACGATCGGCCCGACGGTGGCCACGTAGTCGTCGGTGTCGACCACGAGGTCGCGGGCCCACTTGCCCACCACCGCGACGGGGGCGAGCAGGGCGCCGATCAGGATGAGGACGATGGCCAGCGTGGTGCGGCCGGGCTTGCGCTTGCGGCCGACCCCGGGCTCGCTGACCGTGGCGACGCGCAGGGCGGCATTCTCGGCCTCGAGCGCCTTGAGCCGCGCCATCAGCTCCGCCGGGTCCTCCTCGGTGTCGCCCGAGACGGTCTCTGTCGGCACGGCCACCACGATCGGCACGGTGTCGTTGAGGGTGTCCGTCTCCTCGGCGACGTCGGCGACGTCCGCGACCTCGCTGACGAGGATCGGTTCGGTGTCGTGGACGGCAGGCTCTTCCGCGACAACCTCGCTCGCGACGGGCTCGACCAGGTCGGGGCCGTCCACCCCGGGCTCGACGGCATCCGGCTCTGCGGTCTCGTCGGCCGAGATCTCGTCGGCGATGCTCGGCGACGGTTCTCCGACGACGGGCTCGGCGACCGGCGGCGCCCCCACGACGGCCTCGTCGAGGACCGGCTCCTCGACCACCGGCTCCTCGGTCGCCTCGTCCGGGACGACCGGTGGCTTTGCGGGCCTGCGGGGCGTCCGACCTGCGGCGGACGTGCTCCGCGGCTTGCGAGGCGTCGGCGTGTTCTCGACCACGGGCCCTCCAGGCACAAGGTTGAACTGCTCGTCAGGACGTTCACGGTGTCGAGTCGAGCATGGCAGTTCCGCTGGTCAGAGCGCGAGGCCACGGCGCCGGTCAGCCGTAGAAGACCCGCTCGACCACCGTCCGGGCCCGCCGGGCCGTCCGCAGATAGTCCTGCTCGAGCTCGCCGCCCGACCCCGCGGGATAGCCGACGACCCGCGCGAGACCCGCCAGCGCCTGGCGATCGTGCGGCAGCAGGTCGGCGTGGGCGCCGCCGCGGCCGGTCCACAGCACGTTCGCGTCGCGGAGCCGGGACGCCAGCTGCCACGCCTCGGCGAGCACCCGGGCGTCGTCGGCGTCCAGGAGCGCCGCCGACGCCGCAGCCGCCAGCGCCTCGAGCGTGCCGGTGGTCCGCAGGCCCGGCACCTCGTGCGCGTGCTGGAGCTGGAGCAGCTGCGCCGTCCACTCGACGTCGGAGATCCCGCCACGCCCGAGCTTGAGGTGCCGGGCGGGCTCGACGCCGCGCGGGAGCCGCTCGGACTCGACGCGCGCCTTGATCCGGCGGATCTCCCGCTCGACGGTCGCGTCGACGCCACCCACCGGGTACCGCAACGGCGCGACCAGCTCGACGAAACGCGCCCCCAGCCCCGGATCGCCGGCCACGGGCCGCGCCCGCAGCAGCGCCTGGCTCTCCCACGGAGACGACCACCGGTCGTAGTACTCGGCGTAGGAGCCGAACGAGCGCACCATCGGCCCGTTGCGACCCTCGGGGCGCAGGTCGGCGTCGACCTCCAAGGTCGGCTCCGGCCCGACGGAGCCCAGCAGGGTGCGCAGGGTCGTCGTGACCGACAGGGCGAACTCCTGCGCCAGGACGTGGTCGGCGCCCGGCACCGGGTCGTGCACGAACAGCACGTCGGCGTCCGAGGAGTAGCCCATCTCGTGGCCGCCCCAGCGACCCATGGCCACCACGAGCATCTGCGTCGGGTTCTCGTCGAGCGACCGCTGCCGACGCGCCTCCCACTCCGCCACCCGCAGCGCCCCGACGAGCACGATGTCCGCCGCGACGCTCAGGCTGTGCGACGCGGCGGTCCCGGTGACCGTGCCGGTGACGTCCGCCGCCGCGGTCCGTGCGAGCTCGCGGCGGCGCAGGCCGCGCAGCGCCGTGACGGCCTTCACCGGCTCGTCGGAACGCGTCAGGATCGCGTCGGCCTCCGCCGTCAGCCGCTCGAACGTGCGCGGTTCCAGGTCGGCGTCGTCGGCGAGCCACGTCACCGACTCGGGCGACCGGGTCAGCGCATCGGCCACGTAGCGGCTGGTCGAGAGCACCCGCGCCAGGCGTCGCGCGGCCGTGCCGGAGTCACGGAGCAGCTTGAGGTACCAGTGCGTCGCACCCAGCTCGTCGGACAGCCGACGGAACGCCAGGAGCCCGCCGTCCGGGTCGGCGCCATCGGCGAACCAGCCGAGCATGACCGGCAGGAGCTGGCGCTGGATCGCCGCGCGCCGCGACAGACCCTCGGTGAGCGCCGCGATGTGTCGCATGGCGCCCGTCGGGTCGAGGTAGCCGATCGCCGACAGCCGGGCGCGGGCCTCGTCGGGAGACAGGCTCGCCTCCTCCGTGGACAGCTGCGCGGTCGCCGGCAGGAGCGGGCGGTAGAAGCTCCTCGTGCAGCCGTCGGACGTCACGCTTGGCGGCCCGCCACCGCTCGACCAGCCCGTCGGCGCCCTCCGCACGCATGCCGACGGACCGCGCGAGCCGGCGCAGGTCTTTCTCCGCCGTGGGCATGAGATGCGTGCGGCGCAGGCGGTGCAGCTGGATGCGGTGCTCGAGCGCCCGCATCAGCCGGTAGCAGACGGCGAGCTGTGCGGCGTGCGACCGGCCGACGTACCCACCCGCGGCCAGGGCGGCGAGCGCGGTCAGCGTGCTGGGGCTGCGGATGGACTCGTCGGCCCGTCCGTGCACCAGCTGGAGGAGCTGCACGGTGAACTCGACGTCCCGCAGGCCCCCGACGCCGAGCTGATCTGCCGGTCCGCCTCAGCGGCCGGGACGTAGCTCTCGACCCGGCGCCGCATGGCTTGGGAGTCCTCGACGAAGTGCTCGCGGGTGACCGCTCCCCAGACGAACGGCTGCGTCATCTCGACGTACTCCTGGCCCAGCGCGCGGTCGCCGGCGAGCGGGCGCGCCTTGAGCAGCGCCTGGAACTCCCACGTCTTGGCCCAGCGCTCGTAGTAGGCCTTGTGGCTCGCGATCGTGCGCACCAGCGGACCGTTCTTGCCCTCGGGCCGCAGCGCGGCGTCGACCGGCCACAGCCCCGGCTCGACCGACGGCGTCGAGCAGGCCCGCGCCAGACCCGCAGCGAGGCGCGCCCCGGTGGCCAGGGCCTCGGCCTCGTCGACACCGTCCTCCGGCTCGGCGACGTAGATGACGTCGACGTCGCTGACGTAGTTGAGCTCGCGACCACCGCACTTGCCCATGCCGATGACCGCGAGCCGGACCCCGAGACCGTGGTCGGGCAGGTCGGCTCGCGCGATCGCGAGCGACGCCTCCAGTGCCGCCGCGGCGAGATCCGCCAGCGCGGCGGCGACGCCTGGCAGGCGGCTGAGGGGGTCGTTGCTGGTCAGGTCGGTGGCCGCTATCCGCAGGAGCCGGAAGCGGTACGCCTTGCGCATCGCGTCGATGCCGGCCGCCCCCCCGAGCTCGGCGACCGGCACGTCTGCGTCGGGATCCGCGCCCACCGCCGCCAGCAGCTCGGCCCGGACCGCCTCGACCGCGACGCCCGTGCCCGGGGTGTCGTCCCGGAGGATCTCCAGCGCCTCGGGGTGCGCGACGAGCGTGTCGCCGAGAGCGATCGACGCGCCGACCACCGCGAGCAGCCGCGCCCGCGCGCCGCCGTCCTCCTGCAGGATCGCCCGCAGCACGCCGCGGTCGTCGGCGACGGCACCGGCCAGCTTGGCCAGGGCCAGCAGGGCCTGGTCGGGATCCGCGGCGTCGGTCAGCGACCCGACGAGCAGCTCTGCGGGATCGTCGACGACGGCCAGCAGCGCGGCGTCGGCGAGCATCCGCTCCGCGCGCGCGGCGTCCGAGACCCCCGCGCGCGTGAGCCGCCCGGCGAGCGTCGAGCCGCGGCCGGAGGACGAGACCGTCACAGGACCGGCAGGAACCGCCGCAGCTCGTACGGGGTGACCTGCGCGGCGTAGGCGTCCCACTCCTGGCGCTTGTTGCGCAGGAAGTAGTCGAAGACGTGCTCACCGAGCGTCTCGGCGACGAGCTCGGACTTCTCCATGATCGAGATCGCGGCGTCCAGCGACGTGGGCAGCGGCTCGATGCCCAGCGCCCGACGCTCGGCGTCGGTGAGCTCCCAGACGTCGTCCTCGGCGCCCTCGGGCAGCTCGTAGCCCTCCTCGATGCCCTTGAGGCCCGCGTTGAGCAGCACGGCGAACGCGAGGTACGGGTTGGTGGCCGAGTCGACCGCGCGGTACTCGATGCGGCTCGAGTTGCCCTTGCCGGGCTTGTACATGGGCACGCGCACCAGGGCGGAGCGGTTGTTGTGGCCCCAGCAGACATAGCTCGGCGCCTCGGCTCCGCCCCACAGCCGCTTGTAGGAGTTCACGAACTGGTTGGTCACCGCGGTGATCTCGGCGGCGTGCCTCAGCAGACCGGCGATGAACGACCTGGCCGTCTTGGACAGCTCGAGGTGGCCGCCCGCCTCGTGGAACGCGTTGGCGTCGCCCTGGAACAGGGACAGGTGCGTGTGCATGCCCGAGCCGGGCTGGTCGGCCAACGGCTTGGGCATGAAGGAGGCGAAGACGCCCTGCTCGAGCGCGACCTCCTTGACCACCGTGCGGAAGGTCATGATGTTGTCGGCCGTCGTCAGTGCGTCGGCGTAGCGCAGGTCGATCTCGTTCTGACCCGGCCCGGCCTCGTGGTGCGAGAACTCCACCGAGATGCCCATCGACTCGAGCATCGTGATGGCCGCGCGTCGGAAGTCGTGCGCGGTGCCGCGCGGGACGTGGTCGAAGTACCCGCCCTGGTCGACCGGCACCAGCGGCTGGGTGGGGTCGGCGGGGGCGTCGAAGAGGTAGAACTCGACCTCGGGGTGGGTGTAGAAGGTGAACCCCTGGTCGGCGGCCCGCGACAGCGCCCGCTTGAGCACGTTGCGCGAGTCGGCCAGCGACGGCTCCCCGTTGGGCGTCAGCAGGTCGCAGAACATCCGCGCGGTCCCGTGCCGCTCGCCGCGCCAGGGCAGGACCTGGAACGTCGACGGGTCGGGCCGCGCGATCATGTCGGCCTCGTACACGCGCGTCAGGCCCTCGATCGCGCTCCCGTCGAACCCGATCCCCTCGGAGAACGCGGCCTCGAGCTTCGCCGGGGCCACCGCCACCGACTTGAGGATCCCGAGCACGTCGGTGAACCAGAGGCGGATGAAGCGGATGTCCCGCTCCTCGACTGTGCGGAGCACGAACTCCTGCTGCCTGTCCATGCGGTACATCCTGCCTGATGAACGACGGTTCCGAGCGTCAGTGTCCGGGGCGGGTCTGCGCGCGCGACGACGGGCGCCCGGGCCGACGCCTCGACACCCTCGCCAAGGTGTCGACCGAGGGTGTATTTGTGCCATAGCGACGTATTTGCACCTGATGTCACACCTCCTCGTTCGAGAGGGTGCGCGATTCCGCAGCACGTGCAGGTGGGAGACGTTCATGGGCCGGCCGAACGACGCACCCGAGGTTGTCGACGCGCTCGTCGTGGGATCGGGATTCGGTGCCTCGGTGGCGGCGCACCGCCTGGCGAGCGCGGGCAAGCACGTCGTCGTGATGGAGCGCGGTCGGCCCTATCCCCCGGGTGCGTTCGCGCGGACGCCCGCCCAGATGGGCCGCAACTTCTGGGACCCGAGCGAGGGCCTGTACGGCCTGTTCGACGCCTGGACCTTCCGCGGTCTCGAGGGCCTGGTGTCCAGCGGCCTCGGCGGCGGTTCCCTGATCTACGCCAACGTTCTGCTCCGCAAGGACGAGAACTGGTTCGTCCAGGAGTCGCCGCTGCCGGGCGGCGGCTACGAGAACTGGCCGATCTCGCGGGCCGACCTCGACCCGCACTACGACGTCGTCGAGAAGATGCTGGGCGCAACGGTCTACCCGTACCACGACACCCCCAAGACCATGGCCATCGAGGCCGCGGCCGTCGAGATCGGGATGCCGGCCGTGCGACCGCCCCTGGCGGTCACCTTCGCCCTGCCCGGCGAGGACCCGGCCCGCAACCTCCCGCTCGCAGCGGCTGCCTACGGTTCAGTGCACGCGGGCTCACGGCGCGTCACGTGCACCCTGTGCGGCGAGTGCGACATCGGGTGCAACACGGGCGCGAAGAACACCCTCGACCACACCTACCTGTCGTCGGCAGCGCACCACGGTGCGGACATCCGCACGCTCCACGAGGTGCGCGGGCTGCGCCCCCTGGACGGCGGCGGCTACGAGGTGCGCTACGTCGTGCACGACGAGGAGCACGGCGCCTCGACCGCGTCACTTCCCGAGCGGACGATCGTCGCGCGCCGCGTCGTGCTCGGCGCCGGGACGTTCGGCACGACGTTCCTGCTGCTGCGCAGCCGCGCCTCGCTGCCGGCCCTCGGCCCCGCGCTCGGCACCCGCTTCTCCGGCAACGGCGACCTGCTCACGGTCCTGCTGAACTGCACGCGGGACGGCAAGCCGTTCCCGGTCGACGGCGGCGTCGGGCCGGTCATCACGACGGCCATCCGCCGCGCCGACGCCGCGGACGGCGACGGCGAGACGGGCCGCGGCTTCTACGTCGAGGACGCGGGCTTCCCCGGGTTCCTGTCGTGGCTCGTCGAGACCTCCCAGCTCAAGCCCGCGGCCCGGCGGGCGGCGGCGTTCGCGTGGCAGGTCGTCCGCAACCGCGTGCTCGCCGGCGGGCAGTCCAACATCTCCGGGGACCTGTCGACGCTGCTCGGTGACGGTCACCTGTCCGCGGGCTCGCTGCCCCTGCTCGGCATGGGTCGCGACGTCCCCGACGGCCGGATGGGCCTGCAGGGCGGGAACCTCGAGATCGACTGGACGACCGCCACGTCGAAGGCGTACTTCGCGGACGTGCGCGACGCCATGGAGCGGCTGGGCGACGCCCTGGGCGCCGACTTCCAGGACAACCCGCTGTGGTGGGCCCGGCACATCATCACGGTGCACCCCTTGGGCGGGGCGCCGATCGGTCGGCACGTCGGGGAGGGCGTGTGCGACGAGTTCGGCGAGGTCCGTGGGCACCCGGGCCTGTACGTCGTCGACGGCGCGGCGATGCCCGGGGCGGTAGGTGCCAACCCGTCGCTGACGATCGCCGCGATGTCGGACCGTGCCTCCACCCGGATGCTCGAGCAGGACTGGTCGCAGCCGGACGCCGTCAGCATCGCAGCGCCGGCCGTGTCGCCGGTCACCACCCGGGCGGGCGCCACGTCCGTCGCGTTCACCGAGCGCATGACCGGACCGTTCACGCTCGGCGAGACCGACCCGCGACGCGGAGCGGACCTGGCGCGGGCGCGGCGCGACACGCTCACGTTCGTCCTGACGATCACCGCGCCCGACATCGACGCGTTCGTGGCCGACCCGCTGCACCGCGGTCAGGCCGTCGGTTTCGTCGAGAGCAACGTGCTCGGCGGCCGGCTGGAAGTGGAGCGGGGCTGGTTCAACCTCTTCGCCAGGCCGACCGGCACGCCCGGGCGGCGCATGCTCTACCGCCTGTGGCTGACCGACGCCGGCGGTACGCCGTTGACCCTGGTGGGCGCCAAGGACGTGATCGATGACGGCGGCCTGGACGCGTGGGTCGACACGACGACCTTGTTCACGCGCGTGGTGCACGGTCACGTGCCGCCGCCACCCGATGCGACCCCGGACGAGGTCGCGGAGGTGCTGGCCGACATGGAGAGCGTCGAGGAGAAGGTGCCGGACGGCACGATCGGCGCTGGCGTGCTGGTCATCAAGCCGCTCGACCTGGCCAAGCAGCTGACGACGTTCCGCACCCACGGGCCCGGCGGCGCCCGAGCCCTGGCCGCGTTCGGCAAGCTCTTCATGGGCGAGGTGTGGGACGTCTACGTGAGCCCGAAGATCCGCTCGGGGGCCCGCGGATGAAGCGTGGTGAGCTGGCCAAGCACGAGGCCGAGATCGGCTTCCTGCCCAGCCGCGAGGTGCGCTGGCTCGACCCGCCCGAGCTCGCTCGGACGGCGCTCAAGGTGGTGCTCGCCCAGATGTTCGCCGAGTACGGCGACCGGCGCGAGGTCCAGGCGAGCCTGCCGGACGGACTGGTCGAGCTGGCGCACCCGAACGTTGGCGACCTCTGGATCGACTTCGTCGCGGACCTCGGCGACGGTTTCGACGCCACCTACACCGTCGCGTCGCTGCTCGGCCGGCCGAGCCTGACCGTCAACGGCCCCGACAAGCAGCCGCTCACGCTGCCCCGCGGCCACCTGCTCCTGATGGGCGGCGACGAGGTCTACCCCGCGGCGTCCGCGCGCGGCTACGAGAACAAGACGCTGGGTCCGTACACGGCCGCACTGCCCGCGCCACCCGCCGGGACACCGCGGGACGCGACGAACGAGCCGTCACTCATCGTCCTGCCCGGCAACCACGACTGGTACGACGGCCTGACCGCGTTCCTGCGCGTCTTCACCCGCGGCGCCGCGATCGGAGGCTGGCGCACCGTGCAGACCCGCAGCTACTTTGCGGCGAAGCTGGCGCCGGGCTGGTGGCTCCTGGGCCTCGACGGGCAGCTGACCGAGTACATCGACGAACCGCAGCTGGAGTACTTCCGGACGAACGTCACCGCGCACCTGCAGCCCGGTGACGCCGTGATCCTCTGCTGCGCAGAGCCCGGCTGGGCGCACACCGGCAGGGACCCGGACGGGTTCAACCAGCTGCACTTCTTCGAGCGCGAGATCGTGCGGTTCCGCGCGGTGCCAGGAACGGAGGACGTCGAGGACACCGGCGCACGGGTGCGGCTGTGGATCACCGGGGACTCCCACCACTACGCCCGGTTCACCGAGCGCCCGCCGGACGCGGCCGACGAGGCGGCAGACCCCGACCCGCGCTCCGTGCAGGCCGTCACCTGCGGCCTCGGCGGGGCCTACCTGTCCGACACGCACCGGCTGCCCGAGCACCTCGAGCTCGCCGCCCCCGACGTCACGGATGCGGAACAAGCTGCCGCCCGTCCCCTACGACCGCGCCCCGAAGACCTTCCCGGACGTCGCGGACTCACCGGCGCTCTGCCGGCGGATCGGCAACCCGTTCAGCCGGTGGTGGGCGGGGTACCGCAACGTCGGCCTGCTGGTCACCGCCGGCTACGGCCAGGTGGTGCTCGTCGGCATCGTCGCGGGGGTGTTCGTCCTCGTCGAGCCGGGTTCGTTCGTCGAGGTCCTGCGCACGGCGACGTTCGCGGCCGTCGGGCAGTTCGCGCTCTACGCGCTCGCCCTGATCGCGGCTGCCCTCGTCGTCCATCTCGTGCTGGCTCGCCTCATGCCGCACGGTCGCCTGCCGAAGCTGCTGACGTTCACCCTGGGCGTCGGGTTCGAGCTGGTGGCGGCGCTGGCGCTGCTCCTGGTCGTCGTCGCCATCCAGTGGCCGTCGTCGTGGCCCGCCGGGCTGTTCCTGGCGCTCGGTGTCCTGCTCGTCTGGGTCCTCGGCGCCGTCCTGGGCACCGAGGCGTTCGCCCTGCTGCTCCTCACCCAGGGCGAGGGCCAGGTCGCGTCCTGGCAGATGTCCGGCCAGGCCGTCCCGGACGACAAGGGGTTCGTGCGCATGCGCCTGGCCGCCGACGGGTCCGCGCTCGAGCTGTACGTGCTGGTCGTCGACACGGTCTCGCGCGACTGGGGCCTCGACACGGCCAGGACCCGTCCCGTCCCCGCGGGCGGCCAGCCCGAGGTGCGCCTGTTCGACGGGCCGATCGTGATCGCCAAGGAGGGGTACGGACGATGAGCGTGCAGGAGATCGCACAGACGGGCCGCCGCCCGGTCACCCGGGCCGACCACCGCACGGAGGTGGTCCCCCTGACCGCGGGCGACGGCACCCGGATCACGCTGGTGCACGTGCGCGCGCCGTTCGCGCCGTGGCGGGGTCCGGTGCTGCTGGTCCACGGGTCCGGGGTGCGCGCCGAGCTGTTCCGGCCGCCCATCCCGCACACCCTCGTCGACGGCCTGCTGGACGAGGGCTGGGACGTGTGGATGCTCAACTGGCGCGCGTCGGTCGACCTCGACCCGATGCCGTGGACCCTGTGCGACGCCGCCGTCTACGACCACCCCGCCGCCGTCGCGCACGTGCTGGAGGCCACCGGCGCGACGACCCTCAAGGCGATCGTGCACTGCCAGGGCTCGACGTCGTTCACGATGTCCGCGGTCGCCGGGCTGCTGCCGCAGGTGGACACGGTGGTGAGCAACGCGGTGTCGCTGCACCCCGTGCTCCCGCTGTGGTCGCGAGCGAAGATCTGGTCGTTCACGCCGGTGCTGCAGCACCTGACCCCGTACCTGTCGCCCGCGTGGGCGTACCGCAGCGAGGGCAACTTCTCCAAGGTGATCCGCCGGGTGGTGGCCACCACCCACCACGAGTGCGACAACCTGGTGTGCCGGATGGTGTCGTTCACCTACGGCAGCGGCTTCCCCGCGCTGTGGTCGCACAGCAACCTCGACGCCGCCACGCACGACTGGATCACGGGCGAGTTCGCCGACGTGCCCATCTCGTTCTTCGACCAGATGCGCCGGTCGGTCGCGGCGGGCCGGCTGGTGAAGGTGCACGATCACCCGGAGATCCCCGACGACCTGCTCGCGGGGCCGCCGCGTACGGACGCGCGGTTCGCGTTCCTCGCGGGCGCCGACAACCTCTGCTACCTGCCCGAGTCGCAGGTGCGCACGCACGCGTTCTTCGCCGCCCAGCGCCCCGGCAAGGGCGACACGCTGCACGTCCTGCCCGGTTACGGACATCTCGACGTGTTCTGGGGTCGGCACGCCCCGCGCGACACGTTCCCGATCATCCTCGAGGAGCTGAACTCATGAACGCCCTGCTCGGAACCGCTCGGACCGTGCTCTCGCACCTGCCCTCGCCCGTCCCACGCCGCCAGCGCCGGCTCACCGGCAAGGCCGCACGGGTGGACACCATCCCGTACGACATGCCGGTCAGCTCGGAGGACTCCCCCGTCCTGATGGCCGCGTTCCCGTGCTCGTTGTCCGCCGCGCGCGCCCTGCTGCCGGGCAGCGAGCTGCACCCGGTGAGCCTCGGGTTCGGCAAGGGCGTCGCGATGGTGACGGTGGTCAACTACCGGGCGACCGACATCGGCACGTACATCGAGTACTCGATGGCGATCGCCGTCACGCACGGCCCGCGGCCCGCGCCCCCGCTGGTGCCGATGATGCTGCAGAAGACGCTCCAGTTCGGCCAGTACGTGGTGGACCTGCCGGTGAGCACGGAGGTCTCGGTCAAGGGCGGCAAGGGCATCTGGGGGATGCCGAAGCACCAGGGGAGCCTCGACTTCGTGGTCACGGACCAGACGGTCTCGGCGCAGTACGACGACGAGGAGGGCCGCTTCGGCGCGCTCATCGAGATCGAGCGGCCGAGCCCCACCGCACTGCCGCTCAAGCTCTCGCCGCGTCCAACTTCTGCGCGTTCCGCGGCATGCTCATGAAGTCCACGATCTACTTCCAGGCCACCGGAGACGTCGCCGTCGGACCGGGGGCGCGCGGCCGGTTCACGCTCGGCGACGCGCCCAGCGTGGCGCCGCTGCGCACCCTCAAGATCGGCCCGAACCCCCTCTTCACGGCCTACCTGTCGACGGCCACGGGCGTGCTCGACGACCACTTCGAGGCGTGGTTCCTCACCGACGAGACGCTCGACCGGGTGGACCAGCAGACCAAGGCCGGCGTCTTCGGGGAGCCGCTCGAGTCGGTCGTCGGGCTGGGGCGCGGCGAGACGTGGCCGCCTCCCCCGCGCCGGGGACGCGCGGAGAGCGACGCGGCCGTCTCCCAGAGCGCCGCGAGCACCAAGTGACCGCCTTCGTCGCGGCCCTCTGGTTCCTGTTCGGCGCCTCGCTCTACATGGGCACGATGTGGGTGCTCAAGTGGTTCCTGTTCCCCACCTGGACGGGTCTGGGTCGGGACAACGTGGCGATCCACTTCGGCATCCCGACGCGCCGCGCGACGAAGTTCTTCACGGTCGTCGTGCCCATCATGTTCGTCGCGTCGATCGTGCTCGTCGTCGTCGAGTGGGGCACCAGCTACGTCTGGTTCGGCGTGGGCTGCCTGATCGGGATCTTCCTGCTGACCTTCGTCGGGCAGGGCCTGATCATCCCGATCAACAAGCGCATCCGCAGCGGCGACTTCGCGGACGACGCCGAGCTGCGGCACCTGCTCAGGCGCTGGATGACACTGAACGACGTCCGGTTCTACAGCTCGACGGCGACCTGGATCGTCATCGTCGGGTACATCGTCGCGAAGGCGGACCTGCTGGGGGCGCTGACGTGAGCGCCGCGGCGACCGCACCCGTGACCGCGGCCAGGCGTGCACCGGTCGTGCTGGTCCTGGAGGCCATCGCGTGGATCACGGTGCTCAGCGGTGCGGTCCAGGTGGTCGCCCCCGGGTTCGTGCTGGGCGTGATCGGCGGTACCGACGACCACACGACGCGGCAGCTGTTCGCGACGGTGGGCATGTTCATGGTGGTCGTCGGCGCGCTGCTCGCCACGACCCTGCGCCGGCCCAGGCCGGACCCGGACGTCGTGCTCTGGTCCGCCCTGCAGAAGGTCGGTGCGGCGGTCGCGGTGGCCATCGGCGTGGCCAACAGCGTCTTCGACCCGGTGGCCCTCCTCGTCGCCACCTTCGACCTGCTCACCGGGGTGCTGCTGTTCTTCTACCTGCGGGCTCTGGCGCGCGCGAGGGGCGCGCACCGATGAGGTCGCTCGTGCTGGCCGGCGGCGGGATGCGGGTCGCCTGGCAGGCCGGCGTCGTCCGGGCGCTGCAGGAGGACGGGTTGACCTTCGACCACGTCGACGGCGCGTCCGGCGGCATCATGACGGCGGGGATGCTGCTCTCCGGCGTGGACGGCGCCGCGATGTGCCGCCGCTGGCGCGACGTGAACGTGCAGGACTTCGGTTCCGCCCTGCCGTTGCGCGACTACCTGACCGGTCCGTGGAACCTGCCCGCCATCGGCGACGCGGACGGCGTGCTCACCAAGGTGTTCCCGGCGCTCGGCATCGACGTCGCCGCGATCAACGCGAGTCCGGTGGTCGGCACGTTCAACGTCGTCGACTTCGTCACCAAGGAGTGCTTCGCCATCGAGTCGACGCACGTCGACGCGCCCCTGCTCGCGGCGGGCATGTCGCTGCCGCTGTGGCTCACGCCCCTGAAGCGGGACGGGCACGTGTGGACCGACGCCGTCTGGATCCGCGACGCGAACGTCGCGGAGGCGCTGCGCCGGGGAGCCGACGAGGTCTGGCTCGTGTGGTGCATCGGCAACAGCCCGCACTGGGGCGACGGTCCGCTCGAGCAGTACGTGCACATGATCGAGATGAGCGCGACGGGCGCCCTGGTCGCGGACTTCGCGCTCGCCGACGCGCAGGGCCGCAGCTGGGTCCTGCACGTGGTCCGTCCCGAGCGCCCGCTCCCGCTCGACCCGGAGTTCTACCTCGGACGCGTCTCGGCCGAGTCGCTCGTGCAGATGGGCTACCGGGACGCCCGCGCCTACCTCGACACTCGGACGCCGGACGGGGTGACCAAGGACGCGTCCTGCACCGCGATGGTCGACCCGCCTCCCTCCGCCCGGTACACCGAGCACCTCAGGGGCGACGTGGACGGCTCCCCCGTGACGCTCGACCTCACGGTCGTCATGCCCCTGGACGGAGACCCCGACGGGTCCCAGGTGGCCGGCGCCGTGGACCACGCCCCGTGGGGCGAGCGCGTGTACCTCGCCGACGGGCGCCTCGAGACGACGCCGGACCGGTTCAGCTACCACGGCACGCTTCGCGTCGACGGGCGGGTGCTCGACCTCGTCGCGACCCGCTCGCTCGTCGACGACGCCGGGTTCGACGCCTGGTCCGACCTCGACCACGTGGACCTGACGGTCACGGCGCGAGAGGGCGAGGTCGTGCTGCACGCGAGCCTGCAGCTGGGGGCCGGCGGGCTGGCCCGACTGGTCGCCTCGGTCGAGCCCGTCGGCGTGCACGGCGTGCTCGACCGCGCGAACGTGGGCCGACGGTTCCTGGCCCGCCTCGGCCGAGGGCCGGGCGTCCGCGGTGCCACCGCGACCGGCGAGGCGTGAGTCACGCCACGGGAGACAGTGCGTCGGCGCCCTGATGGCTAGGCTCGGACCATGCCTCACGCCCGCGTCGCCCTGGCGCAGATCGACACGCGAGTGGGTGACGTCGCCGCCAACGCGCAGGCGGTGCTCGCCTGGGCGCGCACCGCCGCGGACGCGGGCGCCGACCTCGTCGTGTTCCCCGAGATGACGCTCACGGGTTACCCGATCGAGGACCTCGCGCTGCGCGCCTCCTTCCGCCGCGGGGCCGAGTCCGCCCTGCAGGAGACCGCGAAGGCCCTCGCCGACGACGGGCTCGGGGACCTCGCCGTACTCGTGGGGACGGTGGGCGAACGCAAGGTCACGCCGGTGCACGAGCCCCGAGCGCCCGAGGGACCGCGGCGGCCCACCAACCAGGCGGCCCTGCTGCAGCACGGCACGGTGCAGGCGCGGTACAACAAGCACCACCTGCCTAACTACGGGGTGTTCGACGAGAACCGGATCTTCGCCCCCGGCGGCGACCTGCTGGTCATCGACGTGCGGGGCCGGCGGGTGGGCGTGGTGATCTGCGAGGACATCTGGCAGGACGGCGGTCCCGTCTCGCAGATGGACGAGGCCGAGGTCTCCCTGCTGGTCGTGCTCAACGCGTCGCCGTACGAGGAGGGCAAGGGGCACCAGCGCGTCGAGCTCGCCGCGCGTCGCGCGCACGAGGTCCAGGCGCCCGTCGCCTACGTGAACCTCGTCGGAGCACAGGACGACCTCGTGTTCGACGGCGGCTCGTTCGTGATCGCGACCGACGGCCGCGTGCTCACCAGCGCGCCGCAGTTCACGGAGCACCTGCTGGTGTGGGACCTGCTCGACGACGACGACGCCCCGGCTACCGGTGAGGTCGCGCCGGTGCTCGACCCCGACGAGGAGGTCTACCGGGCCCTCGTCGCGGGGTTGCGCGGCTACGTCCGCAAGAACGGGTTCCGCTCGGTGCTGCTCGGGCTGTCCGGCGGCATCGACTCGGCCCTCGTGGCCGCCATCGCCGCGGACTCGATCGGCGGCGAGAACGTCGTCGGCGTCGCGATGCCGTCGGTGCACTCCTCCGAGCACAGCCTGGATGACGCCGAGGACCTGGCCAAGCGGATCGGCGCGGACTACCGGGTCCAGCCGATCAAGGCGCTGGTGGACGCGTTCGACGGCGAGATCCCGCTGGAGGGGGTCGCCGCGGAGAACCTGCAGGCGCGCCTGCGCGGCGTGATCCTCATGGCGATCTCGAACCGCGAGGGCCACCTCGTGGTCGCGCCCGGGAACAAGTCCGAGCTGGCCACGGGGTACACGACGATCTACGACGCCGGCAGCATCGGCGGGTTCGCACCCATCAAAGACGTCGACAAGTCCCGGGTCTGGGCGCTGGCCCGGTGGCGCAACGACGCTGCTCTCGCTGCGGGCGAGATCCCACCCATCCCCGAGTCGTCGATCACCAAGCCGCCGAGCGCCGAGCTGCGCCCCGGGCAGGTGGACCAGGACTCGCTGCCGGCGTACAGCCTGCTCGACGAGGTGCTCGACGCGTACGTCGAGAACGCCGAGGGTCGCGACGAGCTCCTGGCACGGGGGTTCGACCCGGCGGTCGTCGACAAGGTGCTCGCCCTGGTCGACCGCGCCGAGTGGAAGCGCCGGCAGTACCCGCTGGGCACCAAGGTGACCGCGCTGGCGTTCGGTCGCGACCGACGCCTACCGATCACCACCGCGTGGCGCGAAGCCTGACCAGACCGACAACGGGAGCACCTGAACTGATGAGCCAGACCCCCAAGCGCGTCCGCGTGCACCACCTGCGCGAGGCCAAGGAGCGCGGTGAGCGACTCACCATGCTCACGGCGTACGACGCCGTCACGGCGCGCATCTTCGACGCCGCCGGCATCGACATGCTGCTGGTGGGCGACTCGATCGGGAACACGATGCACGGGCACACGACCACGCTGCCCGTGACCGTCGACGACCTCATCCCGCCGGCCCGCGCCGTCGCCCGCGCCGCTCATCGGGCGTTCGTCGTCGCGGACCTGCCGTTCGGCTCCTACGAGGCGGGCCCCGAGCAGGCGCTCGCGACGGCCGTGCGGATGATGAAGGAGACCGGCGTCGCGGCCGTGAAGTTCGAGGGCGGCAAGCGGGTCGTCCCGCAGATCAGGGCGCTGACCGACGCGGGCATACCCGTGGTCGCGCACCTCGGGTACACGCCGCAGTCGGAGAACCTGCTCGGCGGCCCGCGCGTGCAGGGTCGCGGCGACCATGCCGCCGAGGTCCTCTGCGAGGACGCGGTCGCGGTCACGGCCGCCGGGGCGGTCGCGGTCGTCCTTGAGATGGTGCCCGCGCCCGTCGCCGCGCAGATCACGGAGATCGTCGCCATCCCCACCATCGGCATCGGCGCCGGAGCCGGCTGCGACGGTCAGGTGCTGGTCTGGGTGGACATGGCCGGCATGACCGACTGGTCACCGAGCTTCGCCAAGCAGTTCGGCCAGGTGGGTGCCGCGCTGTCGGCCGCCGCGACCGCGTACGCGGACGAGGTCCGCAACGGCACGTTCCCCGACGCCGGTCACCAGTTCGACGCATGACGGCGTCCCGCGCGGTCCTCGTCGCGGGGATCGTGGTGGGCGTCGTGCTCGTCGCACTGGCCGTGCCCGTCCTGGCCGGCGTCTACCCGGTCGCGCAGCTCGTCTCGTTCCGCGCGCCGCTCGGGCTCGGCGCCCTGTGCGTGGCGATAGTGCTCGGCTCGCTGCCCGGGACCCGTCGGGCGCTGCTGCCGCTGACGCTCGCGTTCGCCGTCGGCGCGCTCGCCCAAGGAGCCGTCCTGGCGTGGCGGAGCGTCCCCCACGGCCCCCGCACCAGCGCGGGTCCCGACGACGTGGTCGTCCTCTCGTTCAACACCGCGGACGTCGTGCCGCCCACGGGCTGGCCCGGCTCGCTTCGGCGCACCACGCCGACGTGATCGTCCTGCCGGAGACGTCGGAGCCGACCGCGCAGGCGACGGCCGACCTGCTCGCGGCGCAGGGGCGCCCGATGCAGGTCCGGTTCGACGCGGGTCGCGCGACCGGCGTGGCCGGCACGGCCCTGCTCGTCTCCCCGGGCGTCGGGAGCTACGCGACGTCCGAGCCGGTGGACACCCGGTTCGGCTCGGTGCGTGCCGACCCCGCAGACCCGACCAGGTCACCCATGCTCGTCGCGGCGCACACCATGCCGCCCGGCCACCGGTCGACGATGGTGGCCTGGCGGCACGACACCGCGCTGGTCGCCCGGACCTGCGCCACGACGCCCGGAGCCATCGTCGCGGGCGACCTGAACGCCACGCTGGACCACCCGGGGCTGGGCGACCTCGGACCCTGCGTCGACGCGGCGCAGGAGGTCGGCCGCGCGTCCCACGGCTCCTGGCCGTCGTCGGCCCCCACCCTGCTCGCCGCACCCATCGACCACGTGCTCGTCGACGGCCGTACCTGGCGGGTCGTCTCCTTCGACGTCCTGCCGGCCACGGGTGGCAGCGACCACCGGCCGATCCTGGCCACCATCCAGCGGCGCTGACAGTGACAATGGGATCGGGGTCGCCCGGCTCGAGTTGACCCTTTGGCTGACCGACCATGGGTGTCCTTGCTGAGATCTGTCGCTCGGTGCCGGGTGACCTCGTCCTGCACGTCACCTGCGTGAGCGGCGTGACCTCATAGGAGCCTGGCTAGAGGCCCCGTCACTGTCTTGTCCGCCTCGCTCGGTGGGTGCCGTGCCACCACCGGATGAGGGAGATGGCATGTCCACCATGGCAAACATCGGCGCCGAGGTCACTATCGGGGTCGATACGCATCTCGATGTGCACGTCGCGGTCGCGGTCGATCAGGTCGGTCG
Source organism: Cellulomonas sp. McL0606 (assembly GCF_058248365.1). The sequence continues at coordinate 2,491,896 of NZ_CM177779.1, forward strand.
CGTCCTGGCTCAAGAGTCGTTCCCCGCCGACCCTGGCGGCTACCGGTCATTACTCGACTGGGGTGCTGACCTGGGCCGCGTCGTCGCGTTCGGGATCGAGGGCACCGGCTGCTACGGCGCGGGGCTTGCCCGAGCGGTTCGTCGGGCCGGTCACCGCGTGGTGGAGGTCGATCGCCCCGACCGCCGGACGCGTCGCGCGCGAGGCAAGTCCGACCCCGTCGACGCCGAAGCGGCCGCTCGGGCAGTCCTGGCCGGGACGGCGACCGGGGTTCCGAAGTCCCGCGATGGCCGTGTCGAAGCGATCCGGGCGCTACGGGTGGCCCGCCGCGGCGCAGTGCGGATCAGGATCCAGGTCGCCAACCAGCTGCACGCGCTGGTGATCAGCGCTCCTGCGCCGTTGCGGGAAAGTCTGCGCCACCTGTCGACCCGTGAGCTCGTGCGCACCGCCGCCGCGTTCCGACCAGGTCCCACGCTCGATCCCTCGACCGCCACGAAGCACGCGATGCGGATCCTCGCCCGCCGCCATCACGACAGCGACGCCGACGTCCAGCAGATCGACCTCCTGCTCGCCGAGCTGGTCCCCGCCGCTTGCCCTGAACTGCTCGAGCTGTTCGGCGTCGGCATCGACACCGCCAGCGCCCTGCTGGTGACTGCCGGCGACAACCCCGATCGCCTGCACAGCGACCCCGCCTTCGCCAGCTTGTGCGGAGTCGCACCGCTGCCGGCAAGCAGCGGCAAGACCACCGGCCGACACCGGCTCAACCGCGGCGGCGACCGCCAAGCCAACGCGGCCCTCTACCGAATCACTCTCTGCCGCTTGCGCTACGACCCCGCCACCCGCGCCTACGTCGAAAGACGAACCAAGGACGGGCTCAGCAAGCCAGAGATCATCCGCTGCCTCAAGCGCTACATCGCCCGCGAGGTACGCCACGCGCTCCTGGCTTGACGATCCATAGGAGCATCTCAGCCTTTCTCGTCCTGCTCGTCCCACGACTGGTTGCGTCGTCGCGCGGTCTCGAGGGCCTGCGAGGCCGCCTCCCGCGTGGGGTACGGGCCCATGAGCTTGGTGTAGTCGCTCTGCCTGCCCTCCTCCACCTGGTGGGTCTCGGTGTTGAAGTAGAACCCGTCGGCCATCGCCCTCTCCGTTCGCCCCGGGGCACCCCAACCGGCTGCGATGCCCTCCTTTCCGTAGACTGCCAGGTATGTCGTCCGTGCACGCGCCGCGAAGCGCCCTGGTCCCGGGCACGGTCGGCCCGCGACGCTCCGTCCCGTCCTCGATCGCCCGGCCCGAATACGTCGGCCACCCGGGCCCCGCGCGCTACACCGGCCCGGACGCGTTCGACGACGAGACGGTCGCCCGTATCCGCGTGGCTGCCCGCATCGCCGCGCAGGCGCTGGCGCTCGTCGGTGAGCACGTCGAGCCGGGCGTCACCACCGACGAGCTCGACGCCGTCGGCCACGAGTTCCTGCTGGACCATGGCGCCTACCCCTCGACGCTCGGGTACCGCGGGTTCTCCAAGTCGCTGTGCACCTCCGTGAACGAGGTCATCTGCCACGGCATCCCCGACTCGACCGTCGTCGAGGACGGCGACATCGTGAACATCGACATCACGGCCTACATCGGCGGCGTGCACGGGGACAACAACGCGACGTTCCTGGCGGGCGACGTCGACGAGGAGTCCCGCCTGCTGGTCGAGCGCACGCAGGAGTCGCTCGCCCGGGCCATCAAGGCGGTCGTCCCCGGCCGCGAGATCAACATCATCGGACGCGTGATCGAGAAGTACGCCGCCCGGTTCGGGTACGGCGTCGTGCGTGACTACACCGGGCACGGCGTCGGCCCCGCCTTCCACACCGGGCTCGTGATCCCGCACTACGACGCGGCCCCCGGCTACGACACCCTGATCGAGCCGGGGATGGTGTTCACCATCGAGCCGATGCTGAACCTCGGCACCCCGGACTGGGTCATGTGGGACGACGACTGGACGGTCGTGACGGCCGACGGCCGCCGCAGCGCGCAGTTCGAGCACACCCTGCTCGTCACCGAATCTGGAGCGGAGATCCTGACCCTGCCATGAGCGACGACAAGAAGCACGCGAAGAGGCACAGCACGGCGTTCGGCATCGACATCGGCGGCAGCGGGATCAAGGGCGCACCCGTCTCGCTGCACGACGGCGAGTTCGCCGCCGACCGCGTCCGCATCCCGACGCCCAACCCGTCGACACCCGACGCGGTCGCTCGCACGGTCGCGGAGGTCGTCGACTCGTTCGACCTCGACAAGCACGTGCCCATCGGCGTCACGTTCCCCGCCGTGATCCTGCACGGCGTCGCGCAGTCCGCCGCCAACGTCGACAAGTCCTGGATCGGCACCAACGTCGAGAAGGCCGTCCAGCACACCACGGGCCGCCCGGTGCTCGCGGTCAACGACGCGGACGCCGCCGGCTACGCCGAGGCGCTCTACGGTGCCGCGAAGGGTGTCGACGGAGTCGTCCTGGTGGTCACGCTCGGCACGGGCATCGGCTCGGCCCTGATCGTCGACGGCCACCTGGTGCCCAACACCGAGCTCGGTCACCTCGAGATCGACGGGCACGACGCCGAGTCGCGCGCCGCCGACAGCGCGCGCGACCGCGACGAGCTGTCCTGGGAGGCGTGGGCCGAGCGGCTGCAGCGGTACTTCACGGTCGTCGAGAACCTGTTCTGGCCGGACCTGATCGTGGTCGGCGGCGGCGTGAGCAAGCACGACGACAAGTTCCTCCCGCTGCTGGACCTGCGCACCAAGATCGTCCCGGCGAAGCTGCGCAACGCCGCGGGGATCATCGGGGCGGCCGCGCTCGCCGCCGACTACCGCGGCTGACGGTGCCCGCCCTGGCCGAGGTCGCCGACGGAGTACATGTCGCGACGAGCGCGGTGTACATGACGACCTCGACGGTGCTCGTCGCACCCGACCGGTCCTGCCTCGTCGTCGATCCGGGCGTGACCGCCCACGAGATCGACGTGCTCTCGTCCGCGATCCGCCTGCACGGCTGGCGGCCCGTCGCCGTGTGGTCGACGCACGGGCACTGGGACCACCTGCTCGACGGCGGCATCTTCACGGGCCTGCCGCGCTGGTCGGGCGGGTGGCCCGTCGACGTCGAGACGCTCATGACCGAGCGCGACGAGGACGAGGAGCTGGCCCGGGTCCTGCTGTCGTTCCCCGGCGACTCCCCCGCCGCTGTCACGGTCGCACCGCCGCTTCGATATCCGGCCGTGGATGGCCTGCTCGACTGGGCCGGTCCGCCGGTGCGGGTGATCGAGCACGGCGCCCACTCCCCCGGCAGCACGTCGCTCGTGGTGCCGTCGGCGGACGTGCTCGTGGCCGGCGACGTGCTGTCCGACGTCGAGATCCCGCTGCTGGACCTGTCGGCCGAGAACCCCGCCCGGACCTACCGCGCCGCGCTGGACCTGCTGGCCGGCACGGCGGCACTCGTCGTCCCCGGGCACGGGCACGTCGGCGCCCTCGCGGACCGGCTCGCCGCCGACCTCGCCTACCTCTCGGGTGCGTCGGACGACGACCCGCGGCTGCTCGACCCGTGGCTCGTGGCCGTCCACGAGTCGCAGCGCCACGCCCTGACCGCCTGACGGCGTGCGACCATGACCTGATGGTCTGGTTCATCGTCGGCGGCGTCGCGCTCCTCGCGCTCGTGCTGTTCGCCGTCGACCGGATGGTCGCCCGCGGCTGGTTCGACCGCCGCACCCCGCGCGAGCGGCCCAGCGCGCCCGCGGGGACAGGTTCGGGGTTCCTGGGCGACCTCATCGACGTCTTCCAGCCGAACCACGTGCACCTGACCGCCGAGCAGGAGCGGCAGCAGGCCGACATCCAGCACGCCGAGGACACCCACCCGCACATCGATCTCGACTCGGGCCGCGTACGCCTCGACCCCCGGTAGCGGGTGTCGGCGGCTGCCCCTAGCGTGCTCGGCATGGCTCCCGTGATCTCCCAGCTGACGATCGACTCCGCCGACCCGCACGCCCTGGCCGCCTGGTGGCGCGACGTGCTCGACTGGACCTACGTGTGGGAGCCGGCGCCCGACGACGAGGAGATCGAGATCGCACCGCCCGACGGGTCCGCGACGAACATGCTCTTCCTGCGCGTCGCCGAGCTCAAGACCGGGAAGAACCGGCTGCACCTCGACATCCGCCCTCCCAACGGCTCGTCCCAGCCGGCCGAGCTCGACCGCCTGCTCGCGCTCGGCGCCACCCGCGTCGACATCGGCCAGGGCGACGTCCCGTGGCACGTGCTGGCCGACCCCGAGGGCAACGAGTTCTGCCTGCTGCGCGGCACCCCGGAGGAGGCGGCCGCCCGCCTCGCCGCGGAGACCGCCGGCTGAGGTGCGGATGAGTCAGTCGATACGCCGGGAAACATTTTCGGGGTCTTTGACCTGCGGACTTGCTCCAAAAAGTGGCTCTGACCTGCAGAAACGTCTCACGTCGTCTCACGCTAGTTCACGCGGTTTCAGAGAATCCTGCGGACTAGGTGCGGACTAGAGACCGGCTGAGTTTTTCTGACAGGTCTCTGAGCCAGCCTGTCAGGGCTCCCCCGTACCGTCCCGCGCATGGACTTCAGCCACCACCTGCGCACCCACGCTGAGCCCAGAGGCATGACAGAAGCTCAGCACCATGAGAACAAGAAGGACATTAATTGGGAGGGCGCCGTACTCGGCGCGATGTTCACGACAACGAAGTGCGGCTTCAGCAATGCTGCCGGCGAGCCGAACACCGGGAAGCCGTACCTCGTCGTGCCACTGCCAGAAGTGGACACTCCGACCTTCTTCATTTGCCCTTCGAGCACAACAGACGGAACAGGAGGCTGACGACGTGACGAGAGCAAGCGAAGTGCGGACCCTTCTTCGTGAGCTGGAGGCGGAAGCTCGACGCACAGGGCGCGCCGTTCAGCGAGCTGGCGCTTCCGCCCGCTTCAACCAGTGCGATGGCCCTCCTCGAGGCGGCCGCCGGCCCGCAGGTGCCGCACGAGCTGCGCGGATGGTGGCAGTGGCACGACGGCCTGGCGGACGGAGAAACGTTCTCGGAGTCGATCGGTGCCGGCATGTGGCGCCCACTGTCGATCGACGCCGCCGTGGATGACCTAGCGGAGTGGCGCGGGCGGTACTACCCACCGAACACCGCAGAACCAGAGTGGCTGACGTCGTGGCTGCCCATGGCCGAGAGCGCCGGCAACGTTCGGCTCGTCGCTATGCTCGAGCGCTCGTCACCCGACCGTCTAGCGTTGGGCAGATTCGCGGCAGACGAGCCGCACGGCGAGCTGGTTCGCCCCGTAGAGCTGGGCCTGGTCGAGCTTGCTCAGGCCTGGCTCGAAGCTCTGCGCGAACGCTACATCGCGTGGGACAGCGACGAAGGCGGCTGGGTGCAGGGGCCAGGGAGTTCGAGATGGCCGGGTCTCGTCTAGAGGCCTCCCCGACGCCACTGCCGAGTACGGCTGCCGCTATCGGCGACAGCGACAGGACCCTCCACCAGCTGGACAGGTGGGAGTCAAAGCGCGCCACTGGGAAGCACAGCATCTAGCGGACTTCCCACCCTCAGGGCGCGATGGGCTCATCTTCACCAACGCCAACGGCGCGCCCATCAGGCGCGCCAGCCTGTGGAGCATCTGGCAGGACGCATGCACGGCGGCTGATGTGCATGGGGAGACCTTTCACTCCCTGCGCCACTACTACGCATCACTGCTGATTCGGCATGGCGAGTCCGTCAAGACAGTGCAGGATCGCCTGGGCCATGCGTCAGCTGTAGAGACTCTGGACACCTACAGCCACCTCTGGCCGGATTCTGACAGTCGGACCCGTGAAGCTGTCGATGCTGCGATGTCGCAAAACGTCCTGCGGACTACACGCGGACTAGCGCAGTAGCGCTGAAGCGTTTCCGCAGGTCAGCGGCCTAAAAGCGGATGAGTCAGTCGATACGCCGGGTTCTGTCCTCGCGCGCGGTTGCCCGCAGCTGCGCGAGTGGCGGCCATCCCTCTACGACGTACGTTGCCGCACGCCTCCAGCGGCCTACCCGGGCTCGGGCGAGCAGCCCTCGAACGCTCCCTGTCTGACCTTGCTCCGGGTGGGGTTTACCGAGCCGCACCGGTCGCCCGGCACGCTGGTGGTCTCTTACACCACCGTTTCACCCTTACCGGCCCAGCGAGCTGAGCCGGCGGTCTGTTCTCTGTGGCACTTTCCCGCGGGTCGCCCCGGGTGGGTGTTACCCACCACCCTGCTCTGCGGAGCCCGGACGTTCCTCGGCGGGCCCGAAGGCCCGACGCGGCCGCCTGACTGACTCATCCGCGCCGCAAGCGTAGCGGCAACCCATCCGCCGGCGGACCGGCGACGAACCCCGGGCATGGACACCACACCGCCACTGACCCAGCGCGAACGCGTCATCCTGGCGCACCTCGCACTCCCCCTGACCCTCGGCGAGATCGCGTCGTCGTTGTACGTCACCCGGAACACGGTGAAGTCGCAGGTGAGGTCCATCTACCTCAAGCTCGGGGTGGCCGACCGTGAGGGTGCGCTGCACGTGGGCCGCGCGTGGGGTCTGGTGCCCGAGGGGCTCGGGTCCCCCGACGACGACGACGGACCGCGCAAGGCCGACGTCCCGCGGCCCGCCGTTCAGACGTCGACGCGATAGTCCAGCGACAGCTCGTCGCCGGAGACCCCCCGGATCCCCCAGTTCTGCGGCGGGCTCTCGATGATGATGATCTCGAGATCCTCGACGGACAGACCCAGGGTCGGGGCGACGTCGTCGTAGAACGCCGCGATCAGGGCCCGCCTCGCCTCGGCGGAACGTCCGGTGAAGCACAGGATCTCGATGACCAGGTACTCCTTGGACCGCGGCGCCACCAGGTCGTCGGCGTCGAGCAGGAGGAACCGGTGGAACCGCTTCTCGGGAGGCAGGCCCCAGGCGCCGACGACCGCCCGGTGGACCGCGTCGGAGATCGACCCGCGACGGTCCTGCCAGACGTCACGCCGGCCGTAGATCTTCACCTGCGCCATGTGGTCCTCCTCGCGCCGACCCAACTCGTGGAGCCTACAGTTCAGGCGTGCTCGTCCTCCTGCCGCCCTCCGAGGGCAAGACGCCGCCGCGCGCCCGCGGCCCCCAGCTCGATCTCGCCGCCCTCTCGGCACCGGGCCTGACGCCGATGCGAGAGAAGGTGCTCGACGCCCTTGCGCAGGTCAGCGCGTCGCCGGACGCGGTCAGCGTCCTCGGGGTGGGGCCCAGCCTCGCCGGCGAGGTCGCGCGCAACATCGGCCTGCGCACGGCCGCGACCGCACCGGCGACGAAGGTCTACACGGGGGTCCTGTACGGCGCGGCGGGCCTGGACCGGCTGACGGCGACCGGGCGCGCGCGGGCGGCGGAGTCGGTCCGGATCGTCTCGGGGCTCTGGGGTCTGGTCGCCCCGGACGACCACATCCCCGCCTACCGGCTGTCGATGGGGACCGACCTGCCCGGCATCGGACCGCTCGCCGGCGCGTGGAAGGGGGCGCTCGGCGCCGAGCTGCAGCAGCGGCCCGAGGGCGAGCTGGTGGTCGACTGCCGGTCGGCCACGTACCTTGCGGTGTGGCGTCCCCCGACGACCGCCGACTGGGTGGCCGTGCGCGTCCTGCGGCAGGAGGCCGACGGGACACGGTCGGTCGTCTCGCACAGCGCCAAGCACACGCGCGGGCTGCTGACGCGTCACCTGCTCACGCGTCGTGGGAAGGCGCCGCACGATGCGTCGAGCCTGACGCGCGTGGCCGGCGAGCTCGTCGGGACGGATCTGCTCGCCGTCGAGCTCGGGCCGCCCGCGCGCGGTGCACGGGTGCTGTCGCTCGTCGTGACGTGAGGCGCATCCCCTGGTGGCTGGTGGCGGTCGTCGCCACGGTCCTCGTGGTGGTGTCCGGGTGGCTGCCCGCCGACGACGCCCGGGAGACCGCCCAGCGCACCATCCCGATCCTCATCTTCGTCGCCGGCCTGACGGTCGTCGCCGAGATGTGCGCAGGCGCCGGGTTGTTCGAGCAGGCGGCCGGTCTGGCGGCGCGTGTCGCCGGCAAGCGCCGCTGGGCGCTGTGGGCGCTCGTGGTCCTGCTGGCCGTCCTGAGCACGGCCGTGCTGTCGCTGGACACCACGGCGGTGCTGCTGACGCCGGTCGTCATCGCCCTCGCCCGGCGCACGCACACACCGCCCCTGCCGTTCGCGATGGCCGTGCTCGCGCTGGCCAACACCGCGTCGCTCCTGCTCCCGGTGTCGAACCTGACCAACCTGCTCGCCGATCACGTGCTCCGGCAGGCGCACGTCGGCTACCTCGGTCTCATGTGGGCCCCGGCGCTGACGGCGATCGTCGTCACGGTGACGATCCTCGCGGTGCGCGACCGCCGCGTGCTGCGCGGCGAGTTCACCCCGAACCTGCCGCGCCCCGCCCGGGACCGGCCGCTGCTGGTCGTCGCCGCCCTGACCGTGGCGGTCCTCGGGGTCGCCTTCGCGGTGGGCGCCCCGACCGCACCGACGGCCGTGGCGGCGGCGGTCGTCCTGCTCGTCGTGACGCTCGTGCGGCACCAGAAGCTCCCCGTCAGGGCCCGCGACCTCGTCCCGTGGCGGACGCTGCTGGTCGTCCTCGGCCTCTTCGCCGTCGTCGAGACCTTGCAGGCCCACGGCCTGGGCACGCTGCTCGCTGAGGCCGCGGGGACAGGCGACGGTGCCGGCTCGCTGCTGCGGGTGGCCGGCGTCGGCGCGCTCGCCGCGAACGGCGTCAACAACCTGCCCGCCTACCTCGCGCTCGAGCCCGCGATGGGTGGTGACCCGCTGCGCATCGGCGCCCTCCTGATCGGCACGGGCGTGGGCCCGCTGATCACCCCCTGGGGCTCGCTGGCGACCGTGCTGTGGTGGCAGCGCTGCCGCACGGTCATGCTCGACGTCCCGACGCGCACGATCGTGCGGCAGGGACTGGTCCTCGCGCCCGTTGCGGTTCTGCTCTCGACGCTGGCCCTCGTCGCGACGCACTAACGGCCGGTCGACCAGCCCTCGCTCGGCGCACCGGCCACGGCGACCTCGTCGCGACGGTCCTCGAACAGCCGGATGATGCTCACCGACGCGGGCGCGACGCGCAGCTGGCTCCACGACGACGGCTGAGCGCCCATGGTGACGCCGAGCGCCGCACGGATCGAGACGGCGTGACTGACGACGACCACGGTCCGGTCCACGCCCTCGGCGAGCAGGGCGTCGAGCCCGCGGCGCAGCCGGACGCCGACGTCCTCGATCGACTCCCCGCCGGGCGGTCGCGCGTTCGCCGCGGTGTGCCAGGGCTCGAGCTGCCCGGGCCAGCGCTCCTCGATCTGCTCGGCGGTCAGCCCCTGCCACTCGCCGAAGTCCGCCTCCTGGAACGTGGCGTCGGTGCGCACCGGCAGGCCGAGGCGCTCGGCGATGATGGCGCCGGTCATCTGCGTGCGCACCATCGGCGACGCGATCACGAGGTTGGGGTAGCGGATGTCGCCCCAGAGGTCACGGCCGACGCGGTCCACGAGGTCCGCCGCGTCGTTGGCCTGCCGGATGCCGGTCTCGTCGAGCGGCGGCCCCGGTTCGCCCGAACCGGAGTACCCGCGCGCGACCGTCATGGTCGTCTGCCCGTGTCGGACGAGGACGACAGTGACCGGCTGCTCCTCGTCGAAGCGGACGCCGGCGCCCGACGGACGGGGGGCCAGGCCTGCGGGTGGGGACTGAGGTACGACGCCGTCGCTCACCAGGGCAGTCTTGCGGTCCGTGGCCGGGTTGGCGAGGGGCGGTCAGCCTCGCGCGGGCTCAGGCAGCCTGACGAGGATGCGTCCGCACTCCTCGCACCGCACGACCTGGTCCTCGGGCGCCTTGCGGATGGCCTCGACGTCCAGCGGGTTGAGCTCCAGTCGGCAGCTCTCGCACCGGGCACCGCGCAGCGCGCCGGCGCCCCGGCCACCGAGCTGGGCGCGGAGCTTCTCGTAGAGGGTCACGAGCGCCGCATCCAGGCCGTCCGCCGCGACCGCACGCTCGGACCGAACCGTGTCCGCGTCGGCGTCGAGCGCGGCGAAGGCGGCGTCGCGCTCGGCCTCGACGGCGGCGCGACGCGACGCCAGGGAGTCGTGCGCGGTCGTGACCTCGGCCAGCGCGGTCTCGTGGGCCTCGAGCCGCTCCATCACGTCGAGCTCGACCTCCTCGAGGTCGGACTGCCGGCGGCCCAGGGCGACGAAGCCGCTCTGCAGGGCCTGCAGGTCCTTGGGGCTGCCCTGTCCGGAGTCGAGGCGGCCCTGGTCGCGCGCGGCGCGGTTGCTCACCTGCTCGACGTCGGCCTCCGCCTTCGTCAGCTCGCGCTTGAGGTCGCCGACCGCGGTCCGGCTGGTGACCAGCGCGGTGTACAGGTCGCCCACCTGCGAGTCGAGCTCGACCAGCCGGGCCAGCTCCGGCAGGGTCCGCCGCTTGTGCGCGATCTGGTCCAGCCGGGTGTCGAGCTCCTGGACGTCGAGCAGTCGGCGCTGGTCCGCTGCGGGGGCTGTGGTCACGGGTGTCCTTCGGTCGAGGCGTCGGGTGCGGTCTGCTCGGGGCTCGCGACGCGGCCCGTCCACGGGTCGGTGCTCAACGTGCTGACGCGCGTGACCACCGTAGTCCCCGCAGCGGCGGCATCCTGCTCGAGCGCACGGGCGGCGTGCGCCAGCCAGGGCCACTCGGAGGCGAAGTGGGCGACGTCGACGAGGTACGGGGTGCCGCTCTCGTGGTCGGCCCGCTCACGCAGCTCCGAGGCGGGGTGGTGGCGCAGGTCGGCAGTGACGTACACGTCGACGGCCGCGCGCCGGACCGCGTCGAACAGGGAGTCGCCCGATCCGCCGACCACCGCCACGCGCTCGACGCGCCCGTCCGGGTCGCCGGCGAACCTGATGCCCTGCGCGGTCGCGGGAAGGGCCTTCGCGACGACGTCCGCGAACTCCCGCAGCGTCATCGGCTCCGTGAGCCGCCCGACCCGCCCGATGCCGGTCGACCCCGGCCACGAGGCCATCTCCAGCACGTCGAAGGCGGGCTCCTCGTAGGGGTGCGCCGCTCGCATCGCGGCGACGACGGCCGCACGTACCCGCCGTGGCGCGACCATCTCGATGCGAGCCTCGACCACGCGCGACGCGACGCCCGCCGACCCGATGGTCGGGTTCGCGTCCCCCGACGGCGTGAACGTGCCCTCACCGGTCGAGGTGAAGGCGCATCGGCTGTACTCGCCGATCGCCCCGGCACCGGCGGCCGACAGCGCATCGACCATCCGCTCCGCGTCGGCGACCGGGACGAAGACCACGTGGCAGTCGAGCGCCTCGACCGGTTCGGCGTCCAACGGCGCAGTCTCGAGGAGCCCGAGCGCCTCGGCGAGCGCGTCCGCGACTCCCCCGGTCGCCGCGTCCGCGTTCGTGTGCGCCGTGTACAGACCGATCCCGTCCAGCACCAACCGGTGCAGCAGCGCGCCCTTGAACGTGGTGGCCGCGATCGAGTGGACCGGCTTGAGCAGCAGGGGGTGGTGGGTCACGACGAGGTCGGCACCCCAGGCCGCCGCCTCGTCGACGACGGCCGCGAGGGGGTCGACGGCGAACAGCACCCGCGCGACGGGCTGCGACGGGTCTCCCGTCACCAGACCCACCGCGTCCCAGGCCTGCGCGGTGGCCGGCGGGTAGCGACGTTCGAGCAGCTGCACGACGTCGGCCAGGCTCGCAGCGGTCACGCCTCGCACGTTACCCAACGCGGGCCTCGTCGCCGACGGAGACGTTGCCGAACCGCACGGGCACCATCTGGATCCCGAACCAGACCTCGCCGTCCCGGCGTCGGTGCCGCGCCAGCGTGCGCAACGGCTCCTTGCCCTTGCGCTGGGTGTCCGGGTCGATCGTCGTCATCACGCACCGGCCGCACGTGTCGGCGAACCGGAGCTCGACGTCCCCGACCACCACGGTCGACCAGTCGTCCTCGGCGAACGGCTCGAGGTCGCCGTCGAGCACGAGGTTCGGCCGGAACCGTCGCATGTCGAGGACCGGTCGCGGATCGGGCGCGGGCCGGCCCGCCACGAGCGCCTCGCCCACCAGCTCGTCGTGGATCTCGTCGGCCCACGTGTTCAGCCGGGCCAGCGATGCCGTCGTCGTGACGTGCAGCGGGCCGGTGTCCGTGAGCGCCAGCGGGTCCTCGACCGTGCCGCCGTGCCGGTCGGACATGCCGCGCCGCGCCGGGTCGTCGAGCCACACGAGCCGGACGGAGCGGCCGAGCAGCGGAGCACCACGCCGCCGCCTCGGCACCCGCCGGCGTCGCGGTCCCCACGCGCGACATCTCGACCGGCACGTCCGCCGGACCGCTCGGCTCGGGCACGACGATCGTCGGCAGGCCCGCGCCGGACAGCTCAACGCCGCCGTCGAGCGGCCGCGCGTGCGCGGCCAGCATCCGCGGGAACTTGCGCGCCGTCAGGGTCACGCCGTCGTCTCCGACGAGCATCCACCGCCGGTCGGCGCGCGGCCCGGCGACGCCGACCGTCATGCTCGACAACGGGGTCCCGGCGAACGACTTCACGGGGAAGACGGTCAGCGCGGAGACGACGGGCATGGTGCGGACAATAGGCCAGCGAGCCGGTCCGCGAGGCATCGGCGGGCGGCCGCCCGGCGTGCCCGACCTCCGGACGAAGGACGACGGTGGGCCCGGCCGGTTTCGAACCGGCGACCTCCGCGGTGTAAGCGCGGCGCTCTGACCAGCTCAGCGACAGGCCCTGACAGATGACGGTCGCTCAGCCTACCGGGGACCTCAGGCGGCCAGGTCCGCGATCGCCGCGCGGTAGGACGCGAAGTCGCGTGCCTTGCCGGGCGGGTTCACGACGGACCACCGCAGGATCCCGGCGCCGTCGACCAGGAAGCTGCCGCGTACCGCGAAGCCCTTGGCCTCGTCGAACACCCCGTAGGCGCGCGCGACCTCACCGTGCGGCCAGAAGTCCGACAGCAGGTCGAAGCCGAAGCCCTCCTGCGCGGCCCATGCGCGCAGGGCGTGCTTGGGATCGCACGACACGACCGCGACGTGCACGCCGGCCTGCTCGAACTCCGTGATGTTGTCGCGCAGCTCGCAGAACTCGCCGGTGCACGTGCCGGAGAACGCGAACGGTACGAACACGATCACGGTGGGGCCGCCGCGCAGACCGCCGAGGGTCACGGGCGTGCCGTGCGTGTCGAGCAGGGAGAAGTCGGGCGCGAGATCGCCGACGGTCGGAGTCGCCATCCGGCGACCCTAACAACGGTCAGCGACCGCGGCCTCTGGCGGCGAGCCGGGTGGCGGACCAGTCGGCGGCGATCGACAGCGTGCTCATGGCGTGCAGCCCCGAGGTCGTCGCGGCTTCCTCGATGTCACTGTGCGAGACGTGGCCCGTGCGACCCGCCTTCGGGGTGAGCACCCAGATCGGCCCGTTGTCGTCGAGCACGGTGAGGGCGTCGACCAGCGCGTCGGTCAGGTCGCCGTCGTCCTGCCGGAACCAGATCACCGCGCCGTCGGTGACGTCGTCGTAGTCCTCGTCGACCAGCTCGGTGCCGGTGATGTCCTCGAGCCCGGACCGCAGGGTGTCGTCGACGTCGTCGTCGTACCCGAACTCCTGGATCACCTGTCCAGCGGCGAAACCCAGACGAGACGCCACGTTCGAGGCGTCGTCCGTGGTGGATGACACGTCCTGACCGATCCCTTCCCTCGCTCGCCCCAGGCCGGGGCGACGCTTCCTGATGCCAAACCGTAGCCCACCGCACCCGTGCGCGGCCCGGCAAGACACGAGGTCGGGGGCGCGGGTGCACCTCCTGTGTCATGGACGTCACGTGAGGGTTCTGGGCACTCGGTGTGACTTTCGGGCCCTCGGGGTCAGAGAATGGGGGCACTACCCCGTACCCCGTCACGTCGCCCACCCAGGCGCGCTCGACGGGGCCGGGCACAGATGCGCCGCCGATGCCGACCGGGCTCGTGCGCGCTGACGAGACGCAAGGAGCGCAGGTGGCTTCGATCGACGAGACGGGACCGCTCATCGGCGGCCTGCTCAGCCAGGTCCCGGACATCGATCCGGAGGAGACCGGCGAGTGGGTGGAGTCCCTCGACGGACTCATCGACGAGAAGGGCGGCCCTCGCGCGCGCTATGTGCTGCTCAGCATGCTGCGGCACGCGCGCCAGCGGAACGTGGCCATCCCGGCCTCGCTCAACACGCCGTACGTCAACACCATCGCGGTGGACGACGAGCCGTACTTCCCCGGCGACGAGGCGCTCGAGCGCCGGTACCGGTCGTGGATCCGCTGGAACGCCGCCGTCATGGTGACGCGTGCGCAGCGGCCCGGCATCGCGGTCGGCGGGCACATCTCGTCGTACGCGTCGGTCGCGACGCTGACCGAGGTCGGCCTCAACCACTTCTTCCGCGGCAAGGACCACCCGGGCGGCGGTGACCAGGTCTACTTCCAGGGTCACGCCTCCCCCGGCGTCTACGCCCGCGCGTACCTCGAGGGACGCCTGTCGGAGCACCAGCTCGACGGGTTCCGCCAGGAGCTGTCGCACCCCGGCGGCGGACTGCCGTCGTACCCGCACCCGCGCCTCGCGCCGGAGCTGTGGGAGTTCCCGACCGTGTCGATGGGCCTCGGCCCGTCGGCGGCCATCTACCAGGCGTGGACGAACCGCTACCTGCACCTGCGGGGCATCAAGGACACGAGCCAGCAGGACGTCTGGGCGTTCCTCGGCGACGGCGAGATGGACGAGCCCGAGTCGCGCGGCATGCTCCAGCTGGCCGGCCAGCAGGGCCTGGACAACCTGACGTTCGTGGTCAACTGCAACCTGCAGCGTCTCGACGGCCCGGTGCGCGGCAACGGCAAGATCATCCAGGAGCTCGAGGCGCAGTTCCGCGGCGCCGGCTGGAACGTCATCAAGGTCGTCTGGGGCCGCGAGTGGGACGCCCTGCTCAACGCCGACAAGGACCGCGCGCTGGTCAACCTCATGAACACCACGCCGGACGGCGACTTCCAGACGTACCGAGCCGAGGACGGCGCGTTCATCCGCGAGAACTTCTTCGGCCGCGACCCGCGGACCAAGGCGCTCGTCGAGAAGATGACGGACGACGAGATCTGGGCGCTCAAGCGCGGCGGGCACGACTACCGCAAGATCTACGCCGCCTACAAGGCCGCCCGTGAGCACACGGGCCAGCCGACGGTCATCCTGGCGCACACCATCAAGGGCTACGGCCTTGGCTCCGGGTTCGCCGGCCGCAACGCCACGCACCAGATGAAGAAGCTCAAGGGCGACGACCTCAAGACGCTGCGCGACTCGCTGCACATCCCGATCACGGACGAGCAGATCGACGCCGACCCGTACCTGCCGCCGTACTACCACCCCGGCACCGACGACGAGGGCATCCAGTACCTGCTGGAGCGTCGTCGTCAGCTGGGCGGGTTCGTGCCCGAGCGCCGGACGGCCCACAAGCCGCTGGACCTGCCCGACGACAAGGTCTACGAGGGCCTGGCCAAGGGGTCCGGGCACCAAGAGGTCGCGACCACCCAGGCGCTCGTGCGGCTGTTCAAGGACCTCGTCCGGGACAAGGGCTTCGGCCACCGTCTCGTGCCGATCATCCCCGACGAGGCGCGCACGTTCGGTCTCGACTCGATCTTCCCGAGCGCGAAGATCTTCAACACGAACGGCCAGAACTACATGGCCGTGGACCGCGAGCTGATGCTCTCCTACAAGGAGTCCGAGTCCGGCCAGATCATGCACACGGGCATCAACGAGGCCGGGTCCGCCTCCGCGTTCCAGGCGGTCGGCACGTCCTACGCCACGCACGGCGAGCCGCTGATCCCTTTCTACTTCTACTACTCGATGTTCGGTTTCCAGCGGACCGGCGACCAGTTCTGGGCGGCAGGCGACCAGATGGCGCGCGGCTTCCTGATCGGCGCCACGGCCGGCCGCACGACGCTGACCGGCGAGGGTCTGCAGCACGCCGACGGTCACTCGCCGCTGCTCGCCGGGACCATGTCGCACGTCGTGCACTACGACCCGGCCTACGGGTACGAGATCCGGCACATCGTGCGCGACGGCATCGAGCGCATGTACGGCGACGCCGGCGGTCGCGACCGCGACGTCATCTACTACCTCACCGTCTACAACGAGCCGATGCCGCAGCCGGCCGAGCCGGAGGACGTCGACGTCGAGGGGATCCTGCGAGGCATCCACCTGATCTCGCCGATCGAGGGCGACGGACCGCGCGCCCAGATCCTCGCCTCGGGCGTCGCGATCCCGTGGGCCCTGGAGGCCAAGAAGCTGCTCGCCGACGACTGGGGCGTCCAGGCGGCGGTCTGGTCGGTGACCAGCTGGAACGAGCTGCGTCGCGACGGCCTGGCCGCCGACCAGCGGGCGTACCTGCACCCCGGCGAGGAGGAGCGCGTCCCGTACCTCACGCAGAAGCTGCAGGGGGCGGAGGGTCCGTTCGTGGCGACGACGGACTACGACCACCTCGTCGCCGACCAGGTCCGTGCCTGGATCCCCGGCACGTACGCGACGCTCGGCGCCGACGGCTTCGGGTTCTCGGACACCCGCGCGGCGGCCCGGCGGCACTTCAAGATCGACGGCCCGTCGACGGTGGTCCGCGTGCTGCAGCAGCTGGCTCGCACGGGTGCGGTCGGCCACGACGCGCCCGCGCAGGCCATCGAGCGCTACCGCCTGCACGACGTCAACGCCGGTACGTCCGGTAACGCCGGCGGCGACAGCTGACGATCTGACGAAACGACGAAGGCCCGGGACGATCGCTGCCCGGGCCTTCGTCGTACGGTCTGCTTCCGGTCAGGTGCCGGGGATGTTCTGCTCGGCGTGCGCCAGCTCGCGGGCCAGCTCGCTCTTCAGGTCCGCGACCGCCTTCTGGTCTGGGTACAGGTCGAGAGCCGCGATGTGCTGCTTGGCCTCCAGCGGCCGGCCCGCCTCCACGGACGCGAGCACGAGCTGGCGAGCCACCTCGGGGTCGTGCTCCCGAGGGCGCCAGTGCCCGACGCCCAGCCCGATCGCGTCGACGGGCAGGTCGGCGTCCCGCAGCAAGGCCAGCGCCTCGACGAGAGCCTTGCCGGACGGGTCCCGCTCTGCCGCCGTCGTCAGGCGGCGCAGGGTGCCCTCGCGGTCGTCGAGCACCGACAGCCGGGCGACCTCGATCAGCGGGTACCAGGCGCGTGGGTTGCCCGCGAGCTCCTCGCCCAGCGACCAGACCGCGAGGTCCGCCGCGCGCTGACGCTCCACCTCGTCGGACGGTGCCGCCAACGGGTCGTCGTCGGCGACGGTCGACTCCGCGGCGCGGCGACGGACGATCTCGGCGAGCGCGACGAACGCCCGTTCGTTGTTCGGATCGTCGCTCAGCATCGACCGTAGGGCGTCCTCGTGGAGGGTGTCACCGCGCCGCGCGACACTGGTCGGACGGCGCGCGCCAACCCGCGACGCCGACGACGGCCGTCGCATCAACTGACGCAGGCGGGGCAGGAGTGCCATGCAGCGACCTTATCCGTAAGGGACGAACCACACCGGGCGACGACGTCGCCGACACGGTGCGCGCCGACCGGCGTTTGTCGACTTCCCACAATAGGCACCCTATGCTCGCCCCATGTCCAGCACCCTCGACGGGCCTGCTCCCCAGACCTCCCCGCCGCCCGCCCGGCCGCGTCGCACGGCGCCGGCCCGGGTCCGCACGCCGGCGACCGCCGTGCTCGAGCCGCGCGGCGGTCCGGAGACCCAGCGTCGCGTCCGCGAGGGAGCGGGACTGCTGTCGGCGGCCGCCATGCGGCGGCTGGACGAGGACCTGGAGTGGTACCGCCAGCTGCCGGCGGAGGACCGCTCGTGGGTCGGGCTCATCGCGCAGGCCGGGATCACCGCGTTCGTCACCTGGTTCGCCGAGCCGACCCGCCCTCCGCACGGCGTGGGCGACATCTTCGCCACCGCACCGCCCGAGCTGACCCGGTCGATCTCCCTGCAGCACACCCTCCAGCTGGTGCGCGTGGTGGTCGACGTGGTCGAGACCAACAGCGACCGCCTGGCCGCGCCGGGCGACGAGCGGGAGGTTCGCGAGGCCGTCCTGCGGTACTCCCGGGAGGTCGCGTTCTCCGCCGCGGAGGTCTACGCCCGAGCCGCGGAGATGCGTGGAGCCTGGGATGCGCGGCTCGAGGCCCTCGTCGTGGACGCCCTGGTCCGGGGGGACGCGGACGACGCGCTGCGGTCGCGCATCGCCGCGCTGGGGTGGAGCGGACGAGGGTCGACGCTCGTCATGGTGGGCACGACGACGTCCGCGCTCGACGACGTCCGCGCCGCCGAGCCCGCCGGGCGACCCGCCGCGCGGCGGACGACGCGCTCGTCGGCATCCAGGGCGACCGCCTGGTGGTGTTCCTGGGCGGCGAGGGCGACCTGCGCGCCGCGGCCGCGACCCTGCTGCCGCGGTTCGGGCCTGGTCCCGTCGTGATCGGACCCGTCGTCGGCGACCTCACCGACTCGGCCCGGTCGGCCCGCGCCGCGCTGTCGGGACTGCTCGCGGCGCCCGCGTGGGAGCACGCACCGCGTCCCGTGCAGGCCGACGAGCTGTTGCCCGAACGGGTGCTGATCGGCGACGAGACCGCCCGCCGGACGCTCGTCGCGCAGGCGTTCGCGCCCCTGGCCGCCAGCCAGGGATCCCTGCTCGAGACCCTCTCGGCCTACCTCGGGACGGGACGCTCGCTGGAGGCCGCCGCACGCACCCTGTACGTGCACCCCAACACGGTCCGATACCGCCTGCGACGGGTCGCCGACGTCACCGGATGGGATCCGCTGGACGCCCGAGAGTCGTACGTCCTGCAGACCGCGCTGGCCCTCGGCCGGCTCGACGCGGCGGCCGGCTCTTTGTAGGAGAGGCACAAGGGCGTCCCAGAAGGTTGGTGCCCGCCGTGACCGAGAGGCACGGCGGCGGGAAGGCAAGGTTGAGAGCGTGCTCGTCGTCGTCTGCCCCGGTCAGGGCGCCCAGTCCCCCGGCATGCTCGCCCCGTGGCTCGAGCTGCCGTCCGTCGCCGAGTCCATCGCGCGGGCGTCACGCACGACGGGTCTCGACCTGGTCGCCCACGGCACCACGTCCGACGCGGACACCATCCGCGACACGGCCGTCGCCCAGCCGCTGCTGGTCGCCTCGGCGTTGGCCAGCCTGCGCGCGGTTCTCGACCTCGATGCCGACGCACCGCTCGCTCTCGCGGCACAACCGCTGCTCGGCGCGACCGCCGGTCACTCGGTCGGCGAGCTGGCGGCGGCCGCGATCGCGGGCGTGCTGACCGACGACGAGGCCCTGCGCCTGGTCACGGTCCGCGGGGCCGCCATGGCCCGCGCCGCCGCCGCCACGCCGACCGGCATGAGCGCCGTCCTGGGCGGCGACCCCGACGAGGTCCTCGCGCTCCTGGCGCAGCACGGTCTCGTGCCCGCGAACGTCAACGGCGGCGGCCAGGTGGTCGCCGCGGGCACGCTCGACGCGCTGGCCGCGTTCGCCGCCGCCCCGCCGACCAAGGCTCGCGTGATCACGCTGCAGGTGGCCGGCGCGTTCCACACCGAGCACATGGCACCCGCCGTCGCGGAGCTGCGAGCCGCCGCGGACGACGTGACGCCCGGCGAGCCGATGGTGCCGCTGCTGACCAACTCCGACGGGTCGGTCGCGGCCTCCGGTGCTCGGGCCCTCGAGCTCATCGTCGCGCAGGTGGCCAACCCGGTCCGTTGGGACCTCTGCCAGGCCAGGCTGCAGGAGCTCGGGGTCACCGGGCTGCTCGAGGTGGCGCCCGGCGGAGTGCTCACGGGTCTGGCGCGGCGTACGCTGCCCGGGGTCGAGACCGTTGCCGTCAAGACCCCCGCCGACCTGGACGCCGCACGCGACCTCATCCGTCGGCACGCCGGAAGCCCCGAGACCCTGCAGGAGAACCCGTCGTGACCCGTCCCACCCTCACGCAGGCCACCGGACCGGCGCACACCCGCATCCTCGGCCTCGGCGGCGTCCGCGGCGAGAACGTCGTCACCAACGACGACATCGCCGGCCCGATCGACTCCTCCGACGAGTGGATCCAGCAGCGGACCGGCATCGTGACGCGCCGCCGCGCGTCGGCGGGCACGGACGTGCTCGACCTCGCCGAGGAGGCCGCCATCCTCGCGCTGAAGGATGCCGGGCTCACCGGCGCCGACATCGACGTCGTGATCCTGTCGACCGTCACCTACTTCAACCAGACGCCCGCGGGCGCCGCGATCATCGCCGACCGCATCGGCGCCTCCCCGGCGGCCGCGTTCGACATCTCCGCGGCGTGCGCCGGCTACTGCTACGGCATCGGCCAGGCGGACGCACTGGTCCGGGCCGGGACCGCCCGCAACGTGCTGGTCATCGGCGCCGAGAAGATGAGCGAGTTCATCGACCCGACCGACCGCACGATCTCGTTCCTGCTCGGCGACGGCGCCGGCGCGGTCGTGATCGGCCCGTCGGACACGCCCGGCATCGGCCCGACGATCTGGGGTTCTGACGGCGGACAGGCCCAGGCCATCCGCCAGACCCACTCGTGGCTGGCCACCCGCGACGAGGGCCTCGGCTGGCCGACGCTGCGCCAGGAGGGCCAGAGCGTCTTCAAGTGGGCCGTCTGGCAGATGGCTCCCGTCGCGCAGAAGGCCATGGACGCCGCGGGCGTGACCGCCGATCAGATCGAGGCGTTCATCCCGCACCAGGCCAACATGCGCATCATCGACCAGATGATCAAGACCCTGAGCTTCCCGGAGAGCGTCGTCATCGGCCGGGACATCGCCGACACGGGCAACACCTCGGCGGCGTCGATCCCGCTGGCGACCGAGCGCCTGCTCCGCGAGGGCCAGGTGTCCAGCGGTGCGCTCGCCCTCCAGATCGGTTTCGGAGCCGGCCTGGTGTACGCCGCGCAGGTCGTGGTCCTGCCCTGAACCCAGCTGTCGGTACGGCCCCCGCTGTACCGTTCGTCCGACCCCACACAGCACGACCCGACACGAGGAGACACCGATGGCGTACAGCGAGCAGGAGATCCTGGCCGGCCTGGCCGAGATCGTCAGCGAGGAGACCGGGCTTCCGACGGACTCCGTCCTGCCCGAGAAGTCCTTCACCGACGACCTCGACATCGACTCCCTGTCGATGATGACGATCGTCACGCTGGCCGAGGAGAAGTTCGAGGTCACCATCCCGGACGACGAGGTCAAGAACCTCGCGACCGTCGGCGACGCCGTCACCTTCATCGCGGGTGCGCAGGCCTGAGCCTGTCCCCACCGGTCCGTCCGGGCGGCGCGTCTCGTGCCGCTCGGACGGTCCACCCCTGATCCCCGAGTACCCGATCTGGAGCACCGATGAGCCACGTACCTGATGTCGTCGTCACGGGACTGGGCGCGACCACCCCGCTGGGTGGGGACGTGGCCAGCACCTGGGCCGCCGCGCTGAACGGCGAGTCCGGCGCACGGCGCTTCGACGACGCCTGGTTCGAGCGGGCCGGACGCTTCGGCATCCCGGTCGAGTTCGCCGCGACGATCAAGGTCGACCCGAGCGAGGTCCTGACCCGTCCCGAGCAGAAGAAGATGGACCCGTCTGCGCAGTACGCGATCATCGCGGCGCGCGAGGCGTGGGCCGACGCCGGCGCACCCGAGGTGGACGGTGACCGGCTCGGGTCGGTCGTGTCGTCCGGCATCGGCGGCATCCAGACGATCCTCGACGCGTGGGAGAGCTTCCTGGGGAGCCCCGACGGCGGCGCCCGCCGCGTCCTGCCCATGACCGTCCCCATGCTCATGCCCAACTCCCCCACGGCGTACGTCTCGCTGGAGTTCGGTGCCCGCGCCGGCGCGCACGCGCTCGTGTCCGCCTGCGCCTCGGGCGCCGAGGCGATCGGGTACGCCGCCGACATGATCCGCACCGGCCGCGCCGACGTCGTCATCGCCGGCGGCACGGAGGCGTCGATCCACCCGATGCCCGTCGCCGCGTTCGCCGCGTCGCGCACCCTCTCCCTGCGCAACGACGACCCCGAGGGCGCGTCACGCCCCTACGACGTCGACCGGGACGGCTTCGTCATCGGCGAGGGCGCCGGCGTCGTCATCCTGGAGAGCGCCGAGCACGCGGCCGCCCGGGGCGCCCGCGTGTACGCGCGCATCGCCGGCGTCGGCCTGTCCGCGGACGGCTACCACATCACCTCCCCCGAGCCGTCCGGCGACGGGCAGATCCGCGCCATGGAGGCCGCCCTCGAAGAGTCGGGCATCGCCCGGACCGACATCGTGCACGTCAACGCGCACGCGACGTCGACGGTCGTCGGCGACCTGATCGAGGCTCGGTCGATCCGCGGCCTCCTCGGCGCCGAGGCCGACCACGTCGCGCTGTCGGCGACCAAGTCGATGACCGGCCACCTGCTCGGCGGCGCGGGCGCGCTGGAGACGATCTTCACCGTGCTGGCGCTGGTCGAGCGTCAGGCGCCGCCGACGATCAACGTCGAGAACCCCGACCCCGAGCTCGTCCTGGACCTGGTCCGCGACAAGCCGCGCCCGCTGCGTGACGGCCAGATCGGCGCCGTGAACAACTCGTTCGGGTTCGGCGGCCACAACGTCGCGCTGGTCGTCGCGTCGGTCTGATCCTCAGGACCGCTCGCTGATTCAGTACCCGCTGAACGCGTCGGTCCTGATGCGGCGCACACCGGACCCCCGCAGCACCCGGCGCGTCGCGTCGACCATGCCCGGTGAGCCGGAGACGTAGGCGACCCGGGTGGTGAGGTCCGGGACGTGGCTGCGCAGGACCTCGGGGTCGAGGAGCGGCGCCGGGACGTGCGCCCAGCCGGTCGGCAGGTCGTCCGCGAGCGTCGGTGACACGACGACGACCCGGGCCCCGGACGCGACGAGCACGTCGGGGTACGCGGGCGGATCGCCGGGGTTCAGCAGGAGCACCACGACGACGTCGCGCCGGTCGTCCGAGCCCGCGACGGCCGCCAGGTGGCTCACGAAGGGCGTGATCCCGATCCCACCGGCGACCAGCAGCAGCGGCACGGACGCGTCGCGCGGGAGGAGGAAGTCGCCGCCGACGGCGGTGACCCGCACCAGGGTCCCCTCGGGCACGGCGCTGAGCGCCGCCTTGAACGTGCTCGGCTGCTCCGAGAGCCGGAACGCCACCGCGACGTCGGTCTCGCCGCCCGGAGCCCGAGCCACCGAGAACACGCGCCGCGAGCCCCGGGAGTCGGCGTCCGCGTGCGGCACGTGCAGCTCGATCCACTGGCCCGCCTCGAACCGCATCCGGTTCTGCGGGGCGAACGCCACCTCCCGGACGCCCGGCGCCACGGTGCGATGACCCTGCACGCGCAGGAGCACGGCCCTGCGCTGCCCGACGGTGAACGCGAGGACGTTGCCCACCACGAGCGCCAGCTCGGGCGAGTTGTACAGGTGCCCGACGGTGAACGGCACGAATGTGAGCGCGCCGACCAGCGCCGCCTCGACGAGCTGCTGGCGACGTCGCGGCGGCAGGGTCAGCGGCTCGGTGAGCATGAAGCAGGCGGCGAACACGATCGGGTACGACTGGAAGGGGCTCGTCACGGCCTCGACCGGCGACGCCCCGGCGTGCAGCAGCCGCGGGACCAGGACCGCGAGCGACGCCAGCACGGCCGTGGCCACGAGGAGCCCGCGACCGGTCCGCAGCACCACGACGAGCCCGGCGAGGGCGACGATCGGCAGCACGGTGGGCGTCGCGACCCACCACGCCGCCGGGAACCCGCCGAACGGCACGGCGACGAGTCCGCCGATCAGCGCCCCGGCCGCCGCCGGGTTGAGCACGTGCCGCGCCCGCACGGCGAGGACGAACTTGGACAGGCTCGCCACGACGGCGGCACCGGCCAGCGTGAGGAACGAGGTGACGTTGAGCTGCGGCCAGAACAGGAGCGCCAGGATCAGCCCGGTGATCACCGAGGACTCAGCGTGCACGCGAGTCCGCCACAGGGCGCCGCACAGCCGGCTCGTCAGCACGCTGACCAGCACGGCCACGACCGCGAACAGGAAGATGGCGAGCGGGTCCTGCGAGATCGAGCCGGCCAGCGCCAGCAGGATGGCCGACAGCAGGATCGCGCCCAGCGTCCACGTCATGACGCGGTAGGTGGTCGCCCTGCCGAGGAACCCGCTCATACGAACACCTCTGCGGGCAGGCCCAGGGAGTACCGCAACCGGCCGTCCGCGCCGAGGCGCGCGTACGTGTGGCGGATCACGGCCTCGAGCCGGTCGGCATCGGCAAAGAAGTGCGCCGTCGCCAGCCCGTCCGCCAGCATCGCGCTCTCGGCCACCACCCAGGTGGCCACGACGTCCGACGCCGGCAGGCCCGTGCGCGCATCGAGCACGTGGTGCAGCCCGTCACCCCAGGCCCGACGGTCCACGGCGGAGCCGCACAGCGCCGCGTCGGCGAGCTCCACCACCCCGATCGCGCGAGCCGGGTCGCCCGGCTGCTGCAGCGCCACCCGGAACGCCGGGCCGCCGCGGTGCACCAGGTCGCCGCCGGCGTCGACGACGTACCGGTCGATCCCGCAGTCCACCAGCTCGTCAGCGACGAGATCGACCA
Source organism: Cellulomonas sp. McL0606 (assembly GCF_058248365.1). The sequence continues at coordinate 2,516,476 of NZ_CM177779.1, forward strand.
GCTGCCCCTTGCCCGCGGCGCCGACGTCCAGCAGCACGGGCTCTCGGAGCACCAGCACGTCGCCGTCGCGCTCGACCACGTCGTCCCACGTCGGCGCCGGCTCGGGCGCGCCCGACGGGCGCAGCGTGTAGTCGCCGTCGTACCCGAGGCGCACGAGGCTGCGGCCGACCAGCGGCGACACCGCTCCGTCGGTGACGCGCGCGAGCAGCGCGTAGAGGTCCAACAGGGGTGCGGCCTCAGGCGGGAGCCGATACGTGCCGGCCTCGCGCGCCATCGTGCTGACCAGCGAGTCCGGGCGGAACCGCGACCAGACGGCGTCGTAGGCCTCGATCCGTCGTCGGACGCGCGACAGCGTGGCGACGTCGAGCGGGCCGTCGAGATAGATCGACCACCGCGTGCCGATGGCGTCGAACGACGCCTCAGGCCTTCGCATCGGCCGCGATCTCGGCGAGCGCCGCGTTGAAGCCCTCCGACGTGAGGGAGGAGCCCGAGACGACGTCGACGTCCGCGTCGGTGATCTTCTTCCCGACGACGGCCTCGGCGATGCCGGAGGCGAAGTCGTGCTGGTATTGCGCCGACGTGGGGTTCGTCGCCTTCGGTTCGACCTCGACCGCGGTGATCACCCCGCCGGAGAGCTTCACCGAGACCTCGATCGACTCCCTGCCCTGCGGCGACTGGTACGACCCTGCGGCCGTGTAGGTCCCGTCCGTGTAGCCCGACGCCGACGGGTCCGCCGCCGTCGGCTCGGCCTCGGTGATCGTGGCACCGCCTGCGACCGCCGCCGTCGACGGGCCGGCGGGATGCGACGGCGTTCCGTCCGAGCACGCGGCCAGTGCTGCGACGACGGATGCTCCGGAAACGAGCGCGACCGTGCTCCTCGTGGGTGTCCTCATGGAGAAGGCTTCCTTGTTCGTGCCGACCAGCGGCGTGAGATCGCGACTCTGGTGGGCACTCTAGGGAAGTTGTCTGGGGCGACGCTGTGCAGGTCCAGCAGCCGAACGCCCCGCCGGCTCAGCCCACCCGGTGCAGCCAGCGCACGGGTGCGCCCGCACCCGCGTACCGGAACGGCTCGAGCTCGTCGTCCCACGCCTGCCCGAGCGCGAGATCCAGCTCCGTGCGGAGGCGCAGCGGGTCCGCGGCGTGCTCGAGGGCGGCGCGGATCCGGTCCTCGGGCACGACGATGTTGCCGTGCACGTCCGTCGCGGCGTGGAAGATGCCCAGCTCCCGGGGTGTGGCTCCACCGGGAGCCGTCGACGCCGTGGCTGGCCTCCTCGGTGATCTCGTAGCGCAGGTGAGCCCAGCCGCGCAGCGAGGACGCGAGGCGCGCGCCGGTGCCCTGCGCTCCCTGCCACGAGTGCTCAGCCCGGTAGAAGTCCGGTCCGGCGGGCTGCGCCGTCCAGTCGAACGACGCGCGTCCGCCCAGCACGTTGCCGGCCGCCCACTCGATGTGAGGGCACAGCGCGCGGGGTGCAGAGTGCACGAAAAGTACACCGCGGGTGATCGCACCTGCCATGTCGTCCTCCTGAACGGGGTTCGAGGTTCGTCTTCCCCAACGACCTCAACGCGTTCGGACGAGCAACACAGTCTCGCGGCGTGCTGGGGCCAGCATGCACGACGAGTCGCGCGAACGCCAGCCTGCCGCGCTCAGAGCTGGTCGCGGATGGTGCGCATGGCCTTCTTGCGCACCGATCGCTCGAGGCGGTCCAGGTAGAGCATCCCGTCGAGGTGGTCCACCTCGTGCTGCAGGCAGCGGGCCATGAGCTCGGTGCCCTCGACGACCACCTCGTTCCCGTCGAGGTCGGTGCCGACGACCCGCGCGTACCAGGCGCGTCGGGTCGGGTACCAGAGGCCGGGCACCGACAGGCACCCCTCGTCGCCGTCCTGGTACTCGTCCTCGGACAGCTCGACGATCGTCGGGTTGAGCACGTAGCCCACCTCGTCGTCGATGTTCCAGGAGAACGCCCGCAGGCCGACGCCGATCTGGTTGGCCGCCAGCCCGGCACGGCCGTCGGTGTCGACGGTCTCGACGAGGTCCTCGACGAGACCGCGCACACGCGCGTCGATCGTCGTGATCGGGTCGCAGGGGGTGCGCAGGACGGGGTCTCCGACGGTCCGGATCTCTCGCATGGCCATGCGGTGATCCTTTCATGACCGGCGCGGTGCCGAGGTTCGGCACCCTGTGTGACCGGGGAGACAGCCGCGTGCCCGCCATCGGCAACGGCCCGCGAGGTAGGCTTTGTACTGACCGGTCAGTTTAAGGAGCCCGCATGCCCGTCCTCGCCGCCCAGGCGCACGCACTGTCCCTGACGGGCGACCGCGGCGCGATCTACGGCCCCCTCGACCTCGACGTGGCCACGGGCGAGCTCACCGTCGTGCGCGGCCCGCAGGGGTCCGGTCGGACCAGCCTGCTGCTCACCCTCGCCGGCCGGATGGTGCCCGACGAGCCGTCGAGCCTCGTCGTCCTCGGCCACGCGCTGCCGGACGACCGTGGCGCGCTGCAACGGGAGGCCGCGCTCGCCGGGTTCGCGGGGATCGACGATCTCGACGAGTCCGTCACCGTCGCGCAGCACGTCCGCGAGCGGCTCGCGTGGCTGTCCCCGTGGTACCGACGGCTGCGTCGGCCGGACCAGGGTGTCGTCGACACGCTCCTCGCAGCCGTCTTCGGCGACGTTCCGGTGCCGGCGGCGCAGACAGTCGTCTGGCATCTCGACGAGGTCGAGGCACTCCTGCTGCGGATCTCCCTCGCGATGGCGCAGCGGCCCCGGCTTCTCGTCGTCGACGACCTCGACCAGGTGCACGACCCAGCCCGCCGCCGTCTCGTCTGGGACCGCCTCGAGGCTCTGACCGACGACGGGCTGACCGTCGTCGCCGCCAGCGCCGCCGCCGCCCCGTACGTCCGGCACACCCAGCTCCACCTCACCCACTGACGAAGGACGCCCCATGCTCTCCCTGACCTCGGGCGGCGAGCTCCGCCGGTTCCGCCGCGGACGGCTCCCCCGGCTGGCCGTCGCGGCGATGCTGCTCGTCCCGCTCTTGTACGGAGCCCTGTACCTCTGGGCGTTCTGGAGCCCGACGTCGCACCTCGACCGGCTGCCGGTCGCGCTGGTCGACGCCGACACGGGCGCCCCCGCCTCGGACGGCACCCGGCTGACCGCCGGCGCCGACCTGACCGCCCAGCTGACCGACGCCGGCGATCTCGACTGGCACCCGACCAACGCGTCGGACGCGGCCGCGGGCGTGCAGGACGGCGACTACTACTTCGCCGTCACCATCCCGGCCGACTTCTCGACGTCGCTCGCCTCGGCAAGTGGGGACACGCCGACGAGCGCACGGATCGACGTCACCTACAACGACGCGAACTCCTTCATCGGCACGACGCTCGGCCGCTCGGCGATGACGCAGGTGCGCGACGCGGTCGCCGCGACCGCGGGCCGGCAGGCGGTCGGCCAGGTGCTGGTGGGCCTCGGCTCCGCCCGCGAGGGACTGGTGCAGGCCTCCGACGGTGCCGTCTCGCTGCGCGCCGCGGCCACGCAGCTCGGCGCCGGGGCGACCCAGGTGGCCACCGGTGCCGCGCAGGCGCGTGACGGGGCCGCCGCGCTCGCCGGCGGGACGGCGACCCTGGGCAGCGGCGCGGCCCAGGTGGCCTCCGGCAGTGCGACCCTCGCCGACGCGGCGCACCGCCTGGCCGCCGGATCCGACACGGCCCACGCCTCGGCCGGGGCCGTCGCGGGCGGCGCGCAGAAGGTCGCGGACGGCGTGCACGCGACGGTCGGCACGATCGGCGGGCTGCTCCCCCAGATGGGCGCCTATCTGACCGCCCGAGCCTCCGCCGGCGACGCGGACGCCGCCGCCCTCCTGGTCACGCTGGGCTCGTCGGACCCCGCCGCCCTGTCCGCTCAGCTCCAGCAGCTCGATGCGGGCGCCGCGCAGGTCGCCTCCGGCGCCGCGGCGCTCGACGACGGGCTCGGGTCCCTGGCGGCCTCCGCGCAGACCCTGGCCACCGGTGCGACCACGCTCGCAGGCGGGGCCGCGGGCGTCGCGGACGGCGCGGCGCACGCCGCCGACGGGTCCGCCACGCTGGCCACCGGCACGGCGGCGCTGGCCGACGGCGCCGCACAGGTCGCCTCCGGCACCTCGCAGGTCGGCGACGGAGCCGCCCAGCTCGCGGACGGTCTGTCCGACGGCGCCGCGCAGATCCCCGACGACTCTGCGGACCGGCGGGCGGCTCGGGCGACGACGATCGCGAACCCCGTCGAGCTCCGCGACGACGGATCTGGCCACCGCCGACAGCCTCGGCGAGGGCTTCGCCCCGATGTTCCTGCCCATGGCGCTCTTCGTCGGCGGGATCATCACGTGGCTCCTGCTGCGCCCGCTGCCCTCGCGGGCGCTGGCCACCCCGGCGTCCGGCTGGCGTGTCGCCATCGCCGGCTACCTGCCCGCCGTCGCCGTCGGTGCAGGTCAGGTCGCCGTCCTGCTCGGCGTGGTCGCCCTCGGGCTCGGGCTGAGCATCGGCCACCCGGTGGGCACCGTCGCGTTCCTCGTGCTCGTCGCCGCGGCGTTCCTCGCCGTGCAGCAGATGCTCATCGCGGTGCTCGGGCCGGCCGCGGGCAAGGTCGCGACGATCGCCCTGCTCATGCTCCAGATCACGTCCGCGAGCGGGACGTACCCGGTGCAGACGACCCCGGCGTTCTTCCAGGCGATCCATCCGCTGCTCCCGATGACCTACGCGGTGCAGGGCCTGCGCGACCTCGTGACGGGGACGCCCGACGCCCGGCTGTGGGTCGCCGTCGGCTATCTGGTCGCCGTCCTGCTGGCCTCGCTGGCGGTCACGGCGTGGAAGGCGGGCCGGATGCGGACCTGGACGGTCTCCCGCCTTCACCCGGCGTTGACCATATGAGTGCCCGAGCGATCTGAGAGGCTGCGGCAATGCGCGCAGGGGGCACCAGGGAGCAGATCGTCGAGGCAGCGCTCGCGCTCGTCGCCGAGCGCGGCTTCGCGGCCACGTCCGTCGACGACATCGCGGCGGCGGCCGGCGTCGCCAAGGGCAGCATCTTCTACAACTTCGGCTCCAAGGCCGGCCTGTTCGAGTCGATCATCAGCCAGGGCGTCGGGCGGCTGACCGCCGCACTGCGGTCCGCGTCCGACGGGCTGCACGGTCGCGACGCCCTGGAGGCGCTCGTGGGCGAGCTGCTCGCCCAGATCGAGGCGCACCCGGACTTCGCCAAGCTGATGGCCGCGGAGTCGTTCCGGACGGGCCGAAGCTGGCAGGACTCGATCCGGCACCTGCGCGACGAGTCGATCGGCACCTTCGCCGACGTCGTCGCGGAGACCTGGCCGGAACGCAACGCTCTGCTCGCGGCCGCGGCCCTGTTCGGCGCGACCCTGCTGGCAGGCCTCGAGTGGCTCGTCTTCCAGCCCCACCGGACGCAGGCCGAGGTCCGCGACGCGGTCCTGGCAACCATCGCCTGAGACGAAGAAGCCCGCCGTTCCCGGCGGGCTTCTTGGCATTCGTCCCGAAGGACGTCAGGCGTTGGTCGAGATCACTCGCCGCGCTGCGTGGGAACACCCGTGAGCAGCGAACGAACCTCGGACTCGTGGAAACGGCGGTGGCCGCCGAGGGTACGAACCGCCGAGAAGCTTGCCGGCCTGGGCCCAGCGCGTGACCGTCTTGGGGTCGACGCGGAAGAGGACCGCAACCTCACCGGGGGTGAGAAGGGCGCCCTGCGAGAGGGGGGCGTCGATGGTGGTAACAGCCATGATGGATCTCCTGTCGTTCGGTAGCTCGGCTGGCCTCGTGGGCCCCGTGGCTTTGCGTCCCCGCCTTGCAGCGGGTTTGCCGTTTGTCGCTGACAACCGGAACTATGCCCGGTTCTGGACAGGTGTGCAACAAGCTGTGACCGCCGTTTCGCGGGCAAACGGGTGATTCAAACCCGCCGAAACCGGACGACGGCGGCCGTTCACCTTCCCTCCGGCACCCGTCGTGTGGCATCGGCGTACGGCGCACCTGCGGCCGCTCGGTGCGGCGAGCGAAACTCTCGGACGGCGGTGCGCACAGCCTCTGACCTGGAGATATGTCGCCGGTCGAAGTTAACCGTCGGGTGTCCGTTTCGTGGTGGACCTGCCGCGGGACGGGGCCGTCGGACGTCTGTGCGACGACCTCGGCGGACAGATGAGACAGACCGGGGCAGACTCCCCGACATGTGGCGCATTTCACCCGTTCGCCGTAGAGCGGCTCGACGCGCGATCAGCTTTCCTCCCGCCGGACACGCGGCCCGTTCACCCTCTGATGCCCCCTTCGGTAGGGTTCGGCGTGCCCCAGTAGCTCAGCCGGTCAGAGCGCCAGACTCATAATCTGAGAGGTCGTCGGTTCAAGCCCGACCTGGGGCACCGCGCCACGCGGGTACCGTGCTGCCGTGGCCCTGTTCTCCCGTCGACGACTCCCCGATGCCGTCCGCGCGCGCCTCGAGCTGCGTCCCGGCGACACGGTGCTGGTCAGCACGGAGCTGACCGACGACCGCTGGGTCGTGGCCAGCCGGCTGGCGCTGCACGTGCTCGACGCCGGCCAGGACGTCGCCCGCCACCCGTGGTCCGACATCGACCACGGCGCCATGGACCCCGCGACCCGCACCCTGAGCGTGCGGTGGGTCTGGGGGCGCACCACCCGGTTCGTCTTCGGCGACGCCCCCGGGTCCACCGCGTTCGCGCAGACGTTCCGCGAGCGCGTCCAGCAGTCTGTCGTCCACGCCGTCGCCACGACCCTGCCCGACGGCCAGCGGATCCGGGTCGCGCTACGCCGCGGCGAGGACGGCGAGCTGTTCACGCAGGTGCTCGGCGAGGGCTCCGTCGACCTCTCCGACCCGGCCGTCGCGGCCGTCGTCGACGCCGCGGAGGACGAGGTTCGCGACGCCGTCGGGCTCCCCCGCTGAGTGCGGGAGCACCCTCTGACGGCTGCTACAGTTTTCCCCGCACGATCCCTCGTAGCTCAATTGGCAGAGCATCCGACTGTTAATCGGACGGTTACTGGTTCGAGTCCAGTCGAGGGAGCATATTGGGCCCCTGACCTGCACGAATGGTCAGGGGCCCTGCCCGTACCTCGGGAACTTGCTAGGCCCGAGCACGTTGTGCGGAGCGCGCAGATGACGCTCACCGAACGTTCGGTTGCTCCGCTGCAGCCGCGTCATCGCCCCACGCGAGCCTTGTCTCGCGGTCGCCGAGGTCGCCGCATCGCTGAGGGTGGCGCCCGGATTCGTGCATCAGCTGATCGCGACCGGCGAGGCTCCCCGGCGCCCCGCCTTGGCAGGCGACTTTTACGCATCCGGGCGGCGGACGTCGGCTCTCTTGAGCGCGGCGCCGTCGCCCAACCAATCGGCTCCTAGGTTCGACGTCGGCCGGAGGGTGACCGGCCGGTCGCAGCACGCCTGGTCGGCACGACCGTCGATCAAACGTGCGATCGACGCCGCTTGGGGGCCCCGCGTGTTCACCGAGCGCGTTCGAGTCTTCTCGCCGGCCGACGCAGTCAAGTGGTCCGGTGCGTCCGGCGCCTCCGACGCCTCCGACGCCTCCGACGCGATAGCAAGGTGATCGCGGCGCCGGGCCCACCCGCGCCGTCATTGCCTCGGCAGTGACGCACCGATGACGGTGACGCCGCCCTGAGGGAGGAGCCAGGGCTCAACATGGCGGCGCCTAGGGAAGCTTGCTCGGCGACGGCGGCCGATCCGCAAGGACCATTCGGCGACCGACGGCAGCATTCGCTTACCGCTCGGTAAGTATTCATATAGTCTGCGGGCACCGGGCCGCGAGCGAAGGAGCCGAGCCGCGTGGAGAGCATCACCAAGAACCGACAGAGCCTGACCACGCTGCGGGCGATGATCGAGCGGGCCTACGGACCGGACCAGGTCCCCACGGACGCGTCGGGCGACTGGGTGGCGGGCTGGGCACGGCTGGTTCAACGTGGCCTACCGCCTGACGCTGCGCGACGGACGCGACGTCGTGATGAAGATCGCCCCGCCGGCCGACGTGCCGGTGATGACCTACGAGCGCGGTGCGATGCGCATCGAGCTCGAGTCGCTGCGGATGATCACCGAGCGCACCGGCGTGCCGGTGCCGCACATCGACTTCGCCGACACGAGCCACGACCTGGTCGACGCCGACTGGTTCGTCATGCCGTTCGTGGAGGGCGACAACCTCGGCATCGTCAAGAACGATCTGCCTCCCGGCGTCGTCGCGGACTACAACGAGGAGCTCGGCGCGGCGAACCGCGAGCTCAACTCGATCCGCGGCCCGTGGTTCGGACCCCTCGCCGGCCCGGGTGACCCTTCGTGGCGGGTCGTGTTCACCGGCATCGTCGAGGACGTGCTGCGCGACGGGGAGCTGCGCCGGGTCGACCTCGGCTGGGACTACCACGTCGTGCGCAAGACGATGGCCGAGCACGCGGACGTCCTGGACGAGGTCATCGAGCCGAGGTTCATCGAGTGGGACCTGTGGGACTCGAACGTGATGATCCGCGACGGCCAGATCGCCTGCATCATCGACCACGAGCGGGCGCTGTACGGCGACCCGCTCATGGAGGCCGGGTTCGTCGCCTCCCAGCTGCCGGGATTCGGGGACTCCACCGCGTTCATGCGCGGCTATGGCTGGCCGGGCTGACGGCGAACGAGCAGGTCCGCCGGCGTCTGTACTGCCTGCACCTGGTCCTGATCATGGTGATCGAGACCGTCTACCGCGGCCACACCGACGCCCACCAGTACGACTGGGCCCGCACCCAGCTCGACGAGATCATGGCGCTGCTCGCTCGGCCATGACCACGACGAGCGGACAGCGCCTCGACCACACCACCGCGCTCGAGACCGAGCCGCTCGGGCGCCTGCTGTGGCACGCCTGCTCTCAGACGACCTTGTCGGTCGGCGTCTACGGCATCTACGCCCTGACCAACGCCTGGTTCGTCGCCCGAGGGGTCGGAGCGACCGCGATGGCGGCCGTCAACCTCGTCGCCCCGCTCCTGCTGTTGCTCGGCGCCGTCTCCACGGCCCTGGGAGTCGGCGCCGCCTCGGTCGTCTCCCGCAGCCTCGGTCGGGGCGACACCACCACCGCCGCGCGTACGGCGGGGAACGCGTTCACGGTGTTCTGGGCCGCGGCGATCCTCACCACGGTCGTCGGGCTGAGTGCGCTGGACCAGGCCTACTGCTTCTCGCCCGACGGTGAGGAAAGGGCGAGCGCGGCCCTTTCGTGACGTTGAGCTGGCGGGCCGCCGGATCATGCACCACGGGCCGTGGGGCTAGGCACGCCTCCGGCATATCCGCTCGCGCCAGCGACAGCGACTGACCTCGTCGTCATGTGCACGAATACCGAGGTGCGCACATGAATCGAATGTCGGGGTTGCGTCAGTACGTGTCCAGGGACTCCTTGAGGGCCAGCAGGCACTTGTCGATGGCGATGTGGATCTCGGCGGAACGCGGATCGGCCGTCGCGGCCTGCCGTGCCTTCTTGATGCCATCGGGATAGAGGATGTTGCTCTGGATCACGTTGATCCGCTCGATCCCGTTGATCTTCTTCAGGTGAAACCCGTCGGCGTAGAGGTGCACATGCGGCTGGTCGCCCTTGCCGCAGAGATAAGACCCCCCGGTCTTGTCCGGACTGTTGGCCTTCAGCGCCTTCGCGGCCTCCGTGCGTAGGACGAGCGGGTCTTTCTGCTTGGGCGCAACCTTCGGGGCTTTCAGTCGACTGACGAGTTCCGTGATCAGGTCGCTCTGCTTCAGCTTGGCCGTGATTTCCAGGGCAGACTCCGCCACCGCTTTTGTCGACAGCTGCGAGAGCGCGGAGGCTTCGGCTGCCACGGAGAAACGGAGCCGTCAGCTCGAGCTTGAGGTCAGCGGGAACGCTCTGCACGCGGCAGAGTGTCGCCGACCGACGCAGTCGACGAGACGGCCGAGTTCCGCAGCGACCCGATCAGCGCCTGCCGGACGAGAACCCCGCCGCGACATCGACCAGCAGCCGCGCCCCGAAGCCGGTCGCGCCCTTCGTCCGCCAGGCGTCGTCGACGTCCGACCGCATCGGCCCGGCGATGTCCAGGTGCGCCCACGGCGTGCCCTCCACCCATTCCGCCAGGAACAGCGCCGCGGTGATCGCCCCGGCGAACTCACCGCCGAGGTTCTTGATGTCCGCGACCTCGGACTCGAGCTGCTTGCGGTACCGGCGGTCGAGCGGCAGGCGCCACACCTGCTCGTCGGTCGTCGCCGCTGATGCCTCGACGAGCGCGAGCATGCCTTCGTCGTTGCCCATGACCCCGGCCGTCAGCGTGCCGAGGGCGGCGAGGCACGCCCCGGTGAGCGTCGCGATGTCGACGATCGCCTCGACCCCGTCCTCCTTCGCCAGCGCGATCGCGTCGGCCATGACCAGGCGACCCTCGGCGTCGGTGTTCACCACCTCGATCGTGCGGCCGCTGCGCGAGACGAGCACGTCGCCCAGCTTGGTCGCGCTGCCGGACGGCATGTTGTCCGTGCACGCCAGGTAGGCGCTCACGGCGGTCGGCACCTCCAAAGCGGCCAGGGCCGTCATCGCCGCCAGGACCGCGCCGGCCCCGCTCATGTCCATCTTCATCGCGGCGTGCATCGCGTTCGACGGTTTGAGGCTGATGCCGCCCGAGTCGTACATGATGCCCTTGCCGACGAACCCGAGGTGCCCCGTGGGTTCCCCGGCGGGCACGTAGCGCAGCACGATCATCCGCGGCTCGACCACCGATCCAGCGTTCACCCCGAGGAGCCCCCCGCAGCCCATCGCGACCAGAGCCGCCTTGTCGTGCACCGTCACCTCGAGCCCGTGCTCCCCCGCCAGCCGGACGGCGATGTCCGCAAGGCCCGGGGCGTCGAGGTAGTCGGCGGGCGCGCTGGCCAGGTCGCGCGAGAGCGACGCCGCCCGGGCGAGCACCAGTCCGCGTTCGGCGCCCTGCCGCGCCGCGTCGGCCGACGCGTCGGCCACCAGCAGCACGATCTCTCGGACGGGCACCGCGTCGGGGTTGGTCTTGAACGCGTCGTAGCGGTACCGCCCGAGCAGGATGCCCTCGACGACCGCCTGCGCTGCAGCGCCCGGGTCGGCCCCCACGGAGGCGAGGTCGGTGACGAGCACATCATCCCGGCCCACTCCCCTCGCGAACGCGGCCGCGGCGTCGCGCAGCGCGGCGGGCGTCGGGTCGTCGCCGACCCCGGTGACGACGACGATGCCGTCCTCGCGAGGCAGCACCAGCGTCTGCCCGACGGCCCCGGTGAATCCCCACTCGGTCAGCCGGGCTCGGGTCAGCGGCACGACGTCGGGGACGTCCTTGCCGATCCCCACGGCTACACCTGCCGTTCGGGCGTTCCTCACCTCCTCGAGCGGCGCCACACTCACCGTGACGTCCGCGAGCAGGGCACGCGACGGGATCAGGTCGACGGTCATGACAGGACTCCTCTCAGGCACTTCGTTGACTCACGTGGACCAGATGACGGGGATGAGCCCGATGGCGACCACGAACCACGCCGCGGTCGTCGCCAGACCCAGCTTCCAGTAGTCGGAGAACTTGTAGCCGCCCGGGCCCATGACGATGAGGTTGGCCGGCGTCGCGATCGGCGTGAGGAACGACGCCGCCCCAGCGACCGCCACCAGCATCAGCACCGGGGCCGGCGCCACACCCGCGTCCCCCGCCATGGCCACGGCGATCGGGACGACGATGAGAACGGTCGCCGTGTTGCTCACCACCTGGCCCAGCAGCAGCGTGAGCAGGAAGATCGCGGCGAGCAGCACGCGCGGCCCGCCGTCGCCGACGAGGTCGCCCAGCCACCCCGCCACCAGGTCCGCGGCACCGCTGCTCGAGATCGCGACGGACAGCGGGATCAGCCCGCCGATGAGCACGACGGTCTGCCACGACACCGCGCGGTACGCACGGGTCGGGCTCACCACGCCGCTGGCCACCATCGCCGCGGCGCCGATCAGGCCGGCGATCGCCGCCGGGACGACCCCCGTCGCCAGCAGCGTCACCGTGACCACGAGCACCGCGATCGCACGCCAGGCCGTCGGCCCCAGCGCGACCGTCTGGCGTCGCACGCTCCGGGCTGTCGACGACCAGGACGTCCTGGTCGTCGGAGAGCGCCTCGACGGCTTCCCAGCTTCCGTGCACCAGCAACGAGTCGCCCTCGGCGAGCACCAGCTGGTCGCCGCCGCGGTCCTTCCCGAGCCGCCGCACGCCGAGCACCGTCACGCCCCCACGGACGACCCCCGCGAACGCGACCTCGCCGATGAGTCGGGACCGCGGCCGCACCACCACCTCGGCCACGCCGACCTCGCGACCGAGCAGCGCCTCCCGCGTCGCCCGGGTCAACGGCGTCGACGCGACCGCGAACCCGTGCTGCTCGACCATCAGCGCGATCCCCGAGCCGCTGCCCGTCACGACGACGACGTCGCCGATCGCCAGCACGTCGTCCTCCGCCGCGGGCGCCCCTGAGGCGCGTTGGACCCCGATCACCGTCACGTCCTGCGGCACGACGAGGTCGACACCTCGTCGGCCCAGGACGTCGGACCCCGCCTCGGCGCGCAGCCGGAAGAACCCCATGTCGAGCTCGTAGTGCTCCACCAGCGTGTCGACGTGCTCCGAGTAGTCCGCGGGCAGGCTCGACGGCGACCGGTCCGGCAGCAGCCGGCGCCCGCCGACCAGCGCGACGATCACCGTGACCAGGACCAGCGGCACGCCCATGAGTGCGAACTCGAAGAACCCGAACGGCGCGCCGGTCTGCGTCTTCAAGGTGTCCGCGACGATGACATTCACCGGGCTGCCGCTCAGCACCAGCAGCGCCCCCGCGCTCGCCGCGAACGCCAGCGGCATGAGGACCTGCGACGTCGCCTGCCCGGACCGACGAGCCGCGAGCACGACGACGGGCAGCATCGCCGCGGCTGCCCCGTTCGGCGTGACGAGCGCAGCCATGACCGCTGCGAGCAGCATGAGCGCGACCAGCAGGCGGTTGCGGGCCGTCCCCGCACGCTCGATGAGCTGCTGGCCGGCCCATGCCGTCACCCCGGACGCCTCCAGCCCCTCGCTGATCACGAACAGCGTGGCGATGAAGATCACGACCGGGTCGCCGAAACCCGCGACCGCTTGCGTCGCGTCGATCAGCCCGGTCGCGTACAGCGCGAGAGCCGTCGCGATCGCGACGACGCCGACCGAGAGCCGGTTCCACACGAAGAGGCCGACGCAACCACCAAGGATCAGCAGGCTGACGGCGGCGTCAGACACGCGCACCACCCCCCCGCACGCTGCCGCGGTGTCATCCGCCGATGTGCCCGGCGATGACGCTCGTCACGATCACCGACGTGATGGTGACGGTCGAGAACCCGGCGACGATCATCTTGGGCAGGATCTGCCCCTCGATCGCGGCGACCTCCTCGGGCGTCTCGCCGGCCCCACGCGCAGCCTCCTGCGACAGGATCATCGTGCCGGGGAACCCGAACAGCGAGGTCAGGCCGATCGCGATCGACATCGGGACGCTGTATCCCAGGAGCTTGCCCACCACCATCGTGAAGCCGACGATCCCGGCGATTCCGAACACGAACGCAAGCGCGAGCGGGCCGGCGAGGCTCGCGAGGTCCGACAGCTGGACGGTCGCGAGCGGCCCGAACACCAGGATGAGGATCGCGAGCATCATCAGGCCCAGCGAGTCGATCCCCGCCAGCACGGACGCCTTGAAGACGCGCGTGGTGCGCAGCGTGATGCCCAGGATCAGGGCGACGACGAAGGTGTTGAGGACGCCGTCGGTGAGGTTGTTGGCCCCGATCGCGACCAGCACGGTGAGGCCGACGACCATGAGCGTGCCCGGGGTGGTCCGCAGCGCCGCGGGGAGGCGACCGACGTCGGGCTCGACCGGCGCAGCCTCGTCGCTTGCGGCGGTCGGGTCCGCAGGGATCGCTCCGGCGGCCGGTGCACCTGCGACGTTCGCCGTGACCTCGACCAGCTTCGCGGCCCTGAGCTCCGCCTTGATCCGGGCCGCCTCCCGACGCAGGATCACCGACGACAGCGGGAAGCCGATGAGCCCCTGGAGGGCCACGATCAGCACAGGAAAGATCGCGACCGAGGTCAGCCCGACCCCCAAGGCCGCCTCCTGGATGATGAGGACGGAGATCGTCCCGCCGCTCACGGCGCCGACGCCCGCGATCACGTAGTCCAGCGGCTGCGACGCGACGGCGTCGTACGCCCCCGGCTGGTGCCCGCCTCCGAAGATCAGCCCCGCGACCAGCAGGGACACCCCGATGCCGACGACGGCCGCGACACCGATGAGCAGGGTGCGCCACTGCTTCTTGAAGTCGTCCAGGCTGATCATGGTGCCCAGGTGCACGATGATGAACCCCACCACGACCCCGGCCAGCGCCAGCAGCGACGAGGCCGACAACAGGTCGTCGGGGAACACGTTGGTGAGGAACCCGACCAGGAAGATCAGCGACGCGACGAAGAGGGACGACAGGATCGACTTGGTCTTCTTCGCGACCAGGTCGCTGACCGTCCACACAGCCATGACGACGACGAACGCGAGCACCGGATTCATCGACTACCCCTCGCCCGAGCTGTGGCCCTTGCTTCGGTGATCAAATCACACAAAGGACGCGATCCCGGCAGGTGGCGGGTGGTGGCGAGATCGTTATCGAACCGGCCGGCGGCGAGGTGCGCACCGCACGCAGTTGCGGAGGCGGTTGGCCTCTCGGACATGCTGGCCGCCGTTTCGGAAAAGCTGCTTTCACCGGCGGCTCCGACTCGAGTGCTCCCCGGTAGCGGACGCCCTCCGGTGCGTGGTTGCCTGAACGAGCGCCGCGGGGCGTGGCTGGTCTGATCGGAGGCGGGGTTCCCATGGCCGAGGTGACCACCCATCGGGTGATCGTGTTCTTGCAGGAGAACAAGACGACCGACTTCTACTTCCCGACCATGGCTGCGTGGGGCGCCGAGGTCGCCAACAACGGAGAACTGCTCACCCTCGGGCCGAACTTCGACCAGCCCCACGACCGGAGCGCGTGGGTCCATTACGCGATCGGCGACTATCCCGGCGTCGCGGCGCAGGTCGACAACGACGCCGTCATCCCGTTCTACTCCTGGGTCGCCAAGGAGTTCGTCTTCGCCGACCACCACTTCGGCGCAGGGTCCAACTCCACCTCCGGGCACATGCTCGCCATCGGAGGACAGACCCCCACGCTGAAGAATCCGCCGTTCGTCGGCCCGTACCCCACCTGGGACATCCCGTCGATCTTCTCCGTGGCACAGTCCGCCGGAGTGTCCTGGGGAGCGTTCCCCGACCAGAGCGGATACCCCACCAAGTTCTACGCCGCCGTGGACACCCCGGCCGGCGCGGTGAACGTCCATCCCCCGAAGGACTTCATCCCCATGGCACTGGCAGGCACGCTGCCCCAGATCTGCTACGTGTGGAGCCCGGCCGGTTACGACGAGCACCCACCCCACGTCAGCGACCCCGACTACGTCACCAAGGGTCACGACCTGGTGTGGTCCCGCGTGCAGGCCGTGATCGACGGAGGCGGGTGGGACGACACCACGTTCATCGTGACCTGGGACGACTGGGGCGGGTATGCCGACTCGGTACCTACCCCCGCCATCGAGACCGTGCCGGACGCCCTCCACCCGGAAGGGTTCCAGGTGATCGGCGGGTCCAGGATTCCGCTGCTCATGTTCGGCGGCCAGGTCGCCCAGGCGATCGACCCGCAGTGGCACTCCCACGCCTCCATCCCGAAGACGATCATCGACCTGCTGCATCTGCCTCCTATGGGTGTGCCGCGCGTGGACACCGCACCGTCCATGGCCGGCTTCGTCGACCCCGAGCTGAGGCGACCGGTCCCACCAGCGCCTGGCGCCATCAGCCAACCGACGCCACCGAACCCCACCCCGACCCCGCGGGAACCGGCCCCGTGGTCCGGTCCCGTCGGCCAGCCGATGCCCGCCCTGGTGACGCTGGACGGCACTGTCCTGCCGGCCCCGACCGACGCCGTCGTGCACCCCAAACCCCCTCGACCGCCCCAGCCGCACCCCTAGCCGGTGACGATCCGGGACGCCCGCGGGCTTCGGCTACCTTGCCCTTGTGGGGTCCTCCGTGGGTCAGCGGAATCGCGCGCCGCTGGCCGCCGGCAGGGCGCACGTGGAGGTTGTGCGCCCTTGCGAGCGCGGCCGTGGCGCTGGAGCTGTTCGTCGCCGCCTGCAGCCCCACGCACGGCCCTCAACCGTCGCCGACCGTCGCCACCGAGGCTGCCTCGGCTCCGACCAAGTCGGCTGCGCCTCCACCCGCGCCGAGCCCGGCGCCTGTGTGGCCCCCGGCGGCCGCACCCGCAGACCCAGGCGACCTGGCCCCCGGATCGGACCCGAGCGTTCTGCCGGGGCCGATCATCATCGCCGACAAGAAGAACAACAGCCTGGTGGTGGTCAGCCCCCTCGGCCAGGTGCTCTGGCAGTGGCCACAGCCGGGCGACCTCGCGGCGGGTGAGACATTCGTGATCCCCGACGACGTCTTCTTCACCCCCGACGGCAAGGGCATCATCGCGACGCAGGAGGACGACTTCGTCATCACCGAGATTGACATCGCCACCCGCAAGATCGTCTGGCGGTACGGCACCCCGGGGATGCATGGATCGGGCCCGAACCAGTTGTGGAACCCCGACGACGCGATGATGCTGCCCGACCGAACCATCGTTGCCGCCGACATCAAGAACTGCCGGTTGGTCGATGTGTCGCCCACCTCAGCCGGGCCGGTGTGGGCCCTCGGCGCGCCGGGCGTCTGCGCGCACGACCTGCCCACCCGGTACGGCAGCCCGAACGGCGTCTTCCCGCTGCCGAACGGCCACTTCCTGGTCACCGAGATCCGCGGGAACTGGGTCGACGAGATCGACCGCGCCGGCACGGTGTACTGGAGCACGCACCCGCCCGCGATGACGTACCCGTCCGACACCAACCAGTACAAGCCGGGCCAGTACCTCACGGTCAGCTACCAGGACCCCGGACAGGTGGTCGTCTTCGACCAGGCCGGCACGGCGCTGTGGCGCTGGAACCCCACCAGCGGGAACGGGAAGCTGAACCACCCGTCGCTCGCGGTCGGGCTGCCCAACGGGGACATCCTGCTCAACGACGACGACAACCACCGCGTGCTCGTGCTCGACCCGGTGCGGAACGCGATCGTGTGGCAGTACGGCCACACCGGCGTCGCCGGCAGCGGACCTGGTTACCTGAACACCCCTGATGGGCTCGACCCCGTGCCACCGCACTCCTACGCGGACACTGTCGGCACGAACCAGGCGCCCCCGGGCTTCTGGTGAGCAGTCCGGCCCCGAGTACCTCTCTGAACTGCAAGCGGTCAGTGGGAATACTGCAGGCGCACGATCGTGTCGAGCTTCGTGACACTCCCCTGCGCATCCGCGGTCTCGCCGCCCACGACGTACGCGCCGCCGGCCAGCACGGCGACTGCCATGTCGGAGGTCGGCGCCGGCAGCGCGCCGACGGAGGCGGCCGAGATCGTGGCCGGGTCGAACCGATAGATCGTGCTCTGGTGGGTCTGGCCGTCAGTGCCGCCCATCACGAGGATCGTGCCATCGAGAACCGTGGCCGCCGCATGCGAGAGCGGACCGGGCAGGTGACCTGCGATGCTCACGGCGCCGGTCGTGAGATCGATGCGTTGGATGTCGTCGGTCACCGATCCCTGATGAACGCCGCCGAAGACCCACAGGACCGACCCGGAAACGACGGCAGCCGGGTAGCGGACGGTCTCGGCAAGCCGCGCCGCCACCGTGAAGGACGAGCCGTCGGTCGTGGCAAGGATGTCCAGCAGCTCCGTGCTCCCGGTATAGCCACCGACGACGTAGGCGGTCGTCGCGTCGGCGGCCACCGCGTGGTCGGACCGAGGCTCGGGCAGGTGCCCGCTGATCGCCACCGCACCACCGCTCAGGGCTACAGACTGCGCATCTGTGATGGAGGCTCTGGTCCCTCCGCCGATGACCACCGCGCGGCCCCCGAGGACCGCGCCACCGGCGTCGTGCGTGGCCTGAGCGAGGTGCGCGACCTCGCTGACCGTGCCCATGCCCGGCGAGACCAACAGCACGCTGGTCGTGGTGGTGGTGCTGAGGCCACCGAGCAGGAGCAACTGATCCCCCGCACCCAACGCCACGAGCCGGGAGACCGGGGTGGGGAGCCTCACCGGGAGCGGGGTCACACCCAGCGTGTGCGCGGAGACGGGGCTGGGCGTCGACACCGACGGCTCCATGGTCGCCGTCGGGCTGCCCACCGCGACAGAACCTGCCGACGATGCGGGCTTCGGGGTGACGCCGGTGCATCCGGCGGCGAGGGCCAGCGCCAACCCGAGGACGGCGGCGACGACGACGCGGCGCGGTCGGTTCATCGGTCCTCCATCCCACGGGTTCACCTCACCTGCACCCACGTGCTCGACGCTGAACGGGAGTGTCACGTCGCGTCCATCACCGGTCGACGTGGTGCCGCTCATGGGCGTCGACCCGCACCGTCTCCCCGGCGCCACCTCGGCGGCGTCTGCGGCGCCAGATCACGAGCGCTGCGATCGCTGCGATCAGGAGGCCCACAGCGATGCCCTGGCCCATGAGCGAGGCCGCATGGGCGTAGGCGCTGCCGACGAAGTATCCGAGCACAGCGTTGCTCACGCCCCAGACCAAGCCGCCCGCCGCGTTGGCCGGGAGGAACTGTCGGTAGGGCATCCGTGCGCTGCCGGCGAGCGCGGGCATCGTCGCGCGAAAGAAGGCCGCGAACCTTCCGATGAAGACCGCTGTCCTTCCGCGTGTCCGCAGGAGGTGCTCGGCCTTAGCCAGGGCGGCCCGACGATCGCGCAGAAGTGCGGAGTCCAGGATGCGCGGGCCGGCGCGTCGGCCGATCTCGTACCCGACGCTGTCGCCGGCGATCGCCGCGACAACCACGACGGGGATCAGGGCCCCCAGCGAGATGTGACCTCTGCTGGCCAGCACACCACCCACGACGACGGCGGTCTCCCCCGGCAGGACGAAGCCGAAGAACAGTGCGTCCTCGGCGAAGACGAGAGCGAACACCGCCGCGTAGACATAGGCGGCTGGGATGCTCGCCAGCCACGCTGCGACCCGGCCACTCATGTCTGGACGCCGCTCATGACGGCGTGGCCCCCACGGGCGCAAGCGGTCCGAAGCGCGCCAGGAGCGGCGAGATCAGCGGGATCGACCCCAGCCGCGGGCGCAGCACGATGTGCCACAGGCCGGTCAACGCGACGATCGCGCTCGTCGATACGAGCACCGAGCCGACGATGTCGCCCGGGTAGTGCGCGCCGACATACAACCGTGAGAAGCCCACCAGGGCAATGAACGCGACACCGCACCACGCGACGAGGCGCGACCATCGGGTGCCTCGGGCGAGGAACCACGCTGCCGCCGCCAGCGAGACGGCGAGGGCCGTGTGACCGCTCGGGTAGCTGGTCGGGCCGGTCTCGGGTGCGAGTGCGTGCACGAGGTCGGCCGGCGGCCGCGCGCGCCCGACGATCGCCTTGACGACCAGCGCCGAGTTCCATCCGACCGCCACCACCAAGAACGTGCTCACGGCCGCGACGGGGCGACGCCGGGCCAGCAGGACCACCGTCCACACGACGAGATAGAGGACGCCCGCGACCGGCGACGCGAGGGTGCTGACCGCGAGCATCACGGCCGTCAGGACCGGCGAACGCCACCCGGACGCGATCGCCTCGTCGATGGCCAGCCCGTGGGGCTGGAGCACGTGGGTGTCAGCGGCGACGAACCCCAGGAGCAGCGCGGCAGCCAGCAGCGAGCAGGAGAGCACGGGCCAGCGGCGCACGTAGGGCATACCAGGACTTCCGATCGTTGCAGGGTTTCCCAGCCTGCCTGCCGACCCCTGAGAAACGTCTGAGTCGCGGTCCCAGCCGGTCCTCAGGCTCGCGCGGACGCTCGAGCAAGGGCCCGTGCCGCAGACGACGGCCGCCCCTACCTTTTCACCTAAACGTATCAGCGTTACGTTTCGTTCCGACGCCCACAGCGCTCGAGCGACGTACCCGAGGACACCCATGCTCCCGAAGGCCTTTCCCACACCACAGCTCTACCGACCCGGAGCGGGTGAACCTGCCCTGCGATGGGGCGTGCTCGCACCCGGCTGGATAGCCCACGCGTTCGCGAACGCCGTGAACAAGCACACGCGCCAGCGCCTCGCGGCCGTCGCATCACGCTCGCCCGAGCGAGCCTCGACCTTCGCGGCCGAGCACGGCATCGACCGGGTCCATTCGTCCTACGCCGCACTCGTGGGCGACCCGGACATCGACGTCGTCTACATCGCGGCGCCGCAGAGCGAGCACCTCGCCCTCGGGCTCCTGGCGATCGGCGCCGGCAAGCACACGCTCATCGAGAAGCCGATGGCGACGAATGCTGCGGACGCACGCATCCTCGTGCGCGCCGCGCAGGATGCGGGCGTGCTGCTGATGGAGGCGATGTGGAGCCGCTACCTGCCGCAGGCGGCCGTGATCCGCGCGCTTCTCGCCGACGGTGTGCTGGGCGAGATCCACGCGGTCGTCGCGGACCATGGCCAGGCGGTCCCGCGCGACCCGAACCATCGCCTCTACCGCCGTGACCTCGGCGGAGGCGCCCTGCTCGACCTGGGGATCTACCCGATCCAGCTCGACTCGATGGTGCTGGGTGCGCCGCGGCAGGTCACGGCGATCGGCGGGCTCACGGACACCGGGGTCGACGCGTACTCGACCATCGTGCTCACCCACGACGGCATCGCGCAGTCCACGCTCACCACGTCGATCCTCACCCGGACCCCGACCACAGCACTGATCGCCGGGTCCGACGCTCGCATCGAGATGGCCGCACCGTTCCACGTCCCGACGAGCCTGACCCTCGCCGGCAACGAGCTCTTCGGCGAGACCCTCACCTGGCGGGACGAGACCGGCGTCGCGCTGATGGATGGCCTGGCATGGGAGGCGACGGCGCTTGCCACGTTCGTCGGCGAAGGTCGGAAGGAATCGCCGCTGCACACGCTCGACGAGACGGTCAGCATCCTGGCGACGATCGACGAGGCCCGCCGCCAGCTCGGTTGCGCGGACGACGAGGTGGCGGCATGACCGCGACCGTCGACCTCCCCGGGACGACTGCGGACAACGACCGCTGGATCGAGCGCGAGACGACGACGGACTCCCGCCGCCGATGCGTACGTCGCCTGCCCGTTCGAGGACGGGCACGCGTGAGCGACGCCGCCGTCACGCCCCTCGCAGGACGACCACGCTTCCCGCCGGAACCGAGGCCCCGAGCCCGTGAGGCGCACCGGTCACGAGATCGGTCCCCTCGGCCAGCAAGGGCAGGTCGCCGTCCGTGTGGTTGATGGCGAACAACCAGCTGCCGGACTCACCGACTCGACGCACGATCTCCAACCCACCGGGCCGGGGAACGAGCGGCGTGACATCGGCGGCGGTGAGCACCTTGGCCACCAGTGTCGCCATCGACGGAGCGTCGAGCCGGGTCGACAGGTACCAGGCGGCACCCCCGCCGGGCACGCTGCGTCGGGTCAGGGCTGGGCGCCCGGCCGACGGGCCGTCGTCGTAGCTGGCCAGCACCTCGGCGTCGTCGGCCGTGAATCGCTCCGTCCACACGGTGCCGGTCGAACCATCGCTGAGCGAGACCGACCCGCCCGCCGCCAGCGGTGCGAACTCCTCCACGCGCACGCCGAGCAGGTCCCGGAACGCGCCCGGGTAGCCGCCGAGCAGCACACGGTCGTGCTCGTCGACGATCCCCGAGAAGTAGGTGACGACGACCTGGCCGCCACGTGCGACCACCTCGGCGAGCCGAGCCGCGACGCCGGGCGGCGCGAGATACAGCGTCGGAACCAGGACCACGTCGTAGCCGGCGAGGTCGGACGTGGCCGGCAGGACGTCCACCGCGACACCTGCGTCGAACAGGGCGCCGTGCAGGTCCCGCGCCACGTCGAGATAGCGCACGTCGACGCTCGGGTGGGCCTCCAGCTCGGATGCCCACCACGACGGAACGTCCCAGAGCAGGGCCACGCGCGCCTTCTCCACCGTGCTCCCCCGGACCTCCGCCAGTCGACCGAGCGTGGCACCCAGACCGACGACGTCGCGGAACAGCTCGGAGTCGCGTCCGGCGTGCGGCACCATGCCCGAGTGGTACTTCTCGGCGCCCGCCCGGGACTGGCGCCACTGGAAGAAGAGCACCCCGTCGGCGCCACGGGCCACGTGCTGCAGCGCGTTGCGCACCATCTCGCCAGGCTGCTTGGCCAGGTTGCGGGGCTGCCAGTTGACGGCGCTGGTCGAGTGCTCCATCAAGAGCCACGGCTTCCCGCCGGCCAGCCCGCGGACGCGGTCGGCACTGAAGGCGAGCTCGGCGAACCGTCGCGGGTCTTCGGCCCCCAGGTAGTGGTCGTTGGAGACGATGTCGAGCAGCGGGGTGGTCTGCGTGTAGTCGATCTGGTGAAAGTCGCCCATGACCATGTAGTTGGTGGTCACGGGCAGGTGCGGAGTCACCTCGCGAAGCACTGCTGCCTCGGCTTCGAGGTGGTCGACGAACGCGTCGGACGAGAAGCGCTCGAAGGCCAGTCGCTGGCCGGGATTGGGGATGGTCGTCGTACGCCGCGGCGGCAGGATCTGCTCGAAGCTTGCGTACCGCTGCCCCCAGAACGCGGTGCCCCATGCCAGGTTGAGCGCCTCGACGTCCGTGTACTGCTTGCCCAGCCAGTCCCGGAACGCGGCCGCGGAGACGTCGCAGTAGCAGCGCCCGTTGTGGCAGGCCAGCTCGTTGGAGACGTGCCACATCTTCACGGCCGGGTGGTGGCCGTACCGCTCGGCGATCACCCGCGCGATCCGGGTGGCGTGGTGCCGGATGACCGGCGAGGAGACGCACCACGACTCGCGGCTGCCGTGGGTGAACCGCTGACCGTCGGCGTCGACGGGAAGCATCTCGGGATGGGCCAGGTGCAGCCAGACCGGCGGCGCAGCACTGGGTGTGGCCAGGTCCACGCCGATGCCGGCCTCGTGCAGCAGGTCGAGGATCCGGTCCAGCCAGCCGAACTCGAACCGCCCCTCCTCGGGCTCGAGCTCTCCCCACGAGAAGATGCCCAGGCTCACGAGCGTGACGCCGGCCTCCCGCATGAGCGCCACGTCGTCGGGCCACACCTCCTCGGGCCACTGCTCGGGGTTGTAGTCCGCACCGAACGCGACGCCGTCGGTGGGCCACCGACCCGTCCAACGGCTCATCGGGTCACCGCCACGAGGACGTCCCAGGAGCCCAGCACGACGGGCTCACCTGTGCGGATCGCGCTGCCGGGGGCGTCGACAGGTGGAGGGTCAGCCAATGCCGTGCCCCGCGCTGGGACGAGCACGTCAAGATCCATCGGAGCGGTCACGGTGACGGCCTCCCACGACCAGTTGTGCACGACGTGGACCCGGGCACCGTCCGGTCGCGTCGAGCTGTGGACGGTCACGCTCGCCGGCAGGTCGGCCCAGCCGGCGAGCGGAGCAGGGACGAGCCACGCCGCCAGGGCGCGCGCAAGGTCAAGACCGGGCACGGTGCCGACGACGGTCACGCGCCCTGCGCCATGGGCTCGCGTCGTGATCGCTGCCCACGCGCCCAGGTGCGGGTCGTCGTAGGTGGCCAGCACGTCGGCGCCCTCGGCGATCAGGCACTCAGCCCACGCGGTCGCGTGTCCCCCGAGCGGGCCGAGCACAGGCACCGGCGCGTCGAGGTTGCTGAACTCGCTGTAGGACGCGCCGGCCGCGGCGGCCAGCCTGGCGGGCTGTACCTCGGCGCGCGCGCGGCCTTCGCTGTCCGCGTACCCGGTGCGTGGACCGACCACCAGATGGCCGCCTGCGTCGGCGTACCGCAGGAGCCAGGCGAGGTCGGCGTCGGAAGCCGGGTAGTAGCCCGCCGCGACGAGCACCGGGTGGGTGCTGACGACGTCGGCCGGGTCCTCGGCGAACAGGTAGCGCGGCCGCACGACACGGACCTGCAGGCCGGCATCGAAGGCCCCCCGGTAGAACGAGCTGACGATGCGCGGGTAGCTGTTCACGTCGCCGGAGCCGTCCGCCGTCTGCAGGGGCGGCTGACCGGCGAGCGCGAACCGCGACTCGGTCGACGACAGGATCGCGATGTCGGCGTCGGGCGTCGCTCCCGCGAGCGCGCCGCCGCCCCGTGCCAGCTCGGCGCCGACGAGCGCGAGCTCTCGATAGGTCCGGCCCGGGACGCCGCTGTGCGGCAGCACGCCGCCCCAGTAGGTCTCGGCGCCGTAGTGCAGCGTGTGCCAGTGCCAGTACTCGACCATCCGGGCGCCACGGGCCACCAGTGCCCAGGCCGACTGACGCCACTGGCCCGGGTATGCCGGGTAGTTGGTGCTCGGGCCGCCGATGGACTGCGCGTTGGTCTCCGTGACGAGGAACGGCTCACCGCGGCTCGAGTACATCGCGTCGCCGACCTGGAACAGGGCCCAGGTGCCGTGCGCGGTCCAGGACTGCGGCGCGCGCGCCGGGCTGGGGTGCAGCAACGAGTCCTGCATCCCGTAGTAGGCGTTCCCGCTGGTCACGTCCAGGACGGCGGCGAGGTCCGCGTCCTCGAGGGCAGGCCGGTCGTAGGCGATGCAGGTGGTGACGAACTGGTCGTCGCGCGCCAGCGCCCGCACGGCGCGGGCCTGCCAGTCGATCATCTCGGTGGTCAGGGTCGCCTGGAACCGGCGCCACGCGAGGTCGTACTGCGGTTGCGCGTTGCCGTCGGGCGTCCAGAGGTCCGCCCAGGTCGACAGCCGGTGCGACCAGTAGACGAGCCCCCACTCGCGGTTGAGGGTCTCGACGTCTCCATACGTGCGCTCGAGGTGGTCGACGAACCGCTGGAACACACCGGCGTTGTGCAGCAGGTGCAGGCCCGGCTCGTTGTCCACCTGGAAACCGATCACCGCCGGATGGTCCCGGTAGCGCTCGACCACCCGGGTCAGGACGCGCTCGGCGTGGAACCGGAACGCAGGGTGCGTGAAGTCGGCCTCCTGCCGGGCGCCCCAGCCCATCGGCTGCCCGGTCCGGAGACTCGCCGGCGACCTCCGGGTACCGGCGGACGAGCCACATGGGCAGCGCGTACGTCGGCGTGCCGAGGACGACGTCGATGCCGCGCGCCAGCGCGCCGTCGAGGACGGGCTCGAGCCAGTCGAGCTCGAACCGGCCCTCCGTCGGCTCCCAGGTGGACCAGACCGACTCCCCCACGCGGATGACCGAGAACTTCGCCGCGGCCATCAGGTCGAGGTCCCGTTCCAGCGTCTCAGGCTTGGGGTCGTCGCCCGGCCCCGCGTACTCGTAGTAGTACGCGGCGCCGAAGCGCACTCCGTCATGCTGCACAGCCATGTGATGTGTCTCCGTAGTCCGTGATTAGCCCTTGACCGCGCCGCTGGCGAGGCCGGACTGCCAGTAACGCTGCAGGAACAGGAACGCGATGATCAAGGGGATGATCGAGAGGAACGCGCCGGTGATGATGGTCGAGAATCCCGCCTGCCCGACGCCCGACCCGCCTGCCGACGCGGCGCCCTGCCACTGAGCAAGACCGACGGTGAGCGGGTAGAGGTTCGGGCTGTTGAGCATGATGAGCGGCAGGAAGTAGTTGTTCCAGGTCGACACCAGCGAGAACAGCAGGACGGTGACCATGCCCGGACCGAGCAGCCGGAGCGAGACCCCGAAGAAGATCCGCATCTCGCCGGCGCCGTCCACGCGCGCGGCCTCCAGCAGGGTGTCGTCCACCGCGTCCGCGGCATAGACCCGCATGAGGAAGACGCCGAACGGGCTGACCAGGGACGGCAGGATGATCGCCCACGGGGTGTTGGTGAGGCCCGCATTCGCGAACAGCAGGTAGGTCGGGATGGTCAGGGCGGTCATCGGGATCATGATCGCGCCGAGGATCCCGCTGAAGATGAGGTTGCCGCCCGGGAACCGGTACTTGGCGAACGCGTAGCCGGCCATGGTGGCCAGGAACGCCGCCCCCACCGCGCTGACGATCGAGTAGGCGAACGAGTTGCGCAGCCACAGGAGGTAGACGCCGCCGTCGGCGCTGAACACGGCCTTGATGTTGGCCCACAACTGGTTGTCGCTCCCGAACCAGAGGCCGAAGGTCGAGAACAGGTCCCCTTGAGACTTGGTCGAGGCGACGAACAGCCACCAGAGCGGGACCAGGAAGTACAGCAGGGTCGCGAGCATGATGACCGTGAGCAGCTTGCTGCGTCGGGGCCGGTCGGCCGAGTGCGGGCGGCCCTTGCGCGGGCGGTCCTTCGGCGGGGTGGGGTCGGGGTGCATGCCGGTGAGCACGGGGTCCTCGGAGGCTTGAGTGGTCATCGTCCTGCACGCTCCCGCCGTTGGGAGGACAGCCACACCGTGTAGACCACGATCATGATCACGATGCCGAGGATGAAGGCGATCGCGGCGGCGTAGTTGGTGTCCTTGTTGATGAACGCGAGGTTGTACGCGTACAGGTTCGGGGTGTAGTCGGTGCCGATCACGTTGGGCGCGATCGTGTGCAGCAGGTTCGGTTCGTTGAACAGCTGGAACGTACCGATGATCGAGAAGATCCCGGTGAGGATGAGCGCGGGCCGGATCGCCGGGATCTTGATGCTCCATGCCGTCCGGACCGTGCCGGCACCGTCGACCGATGCGGCGTCGAGAGCTCGTGCGGGATGGACCGCAGGGCGGCGTACAGGATGATCATGTTGTAGCCGATGAACTCCCAGCTGACGATGTTCATGATCGAGAAGAGCATCCAGTTCTGCGAGAGGAACGGCGGGGCCGGCAGGCCGAAGTGGTCGGCGATCTGCGCGAAGGGTCCGAAGTCGGGACCGTAGAGGTATCCCCACATGAGCGCGGCGATGACGCTCGGCACGGCGTACGGGACGAAGATCCCCAGCCGGACGAACTTCTGGACGAACAGCACCCCGGCGTCGAGCAGCAACGCGAAGAGCAGCGAGAGCCCGAGCATGATCGGCACCTGGATCACCAGGAAGATCGCCATGCGCCCGACGCCGGACAGGAACGACGGATCGGTCAGGGCCCGCGTGTAGTTCTGCAGGCCGACGAAGGTCGTGCCCCCGACCAGCTGGTCGCGGAAGAAGCTGAGATAGCCGGCGTAGGCGAGCGGCACCACGATCAGCAGCAGGAACAAGACGACGAACGGGGTGATGAACGTGTAGGCGGCCGCATTCTCACGGCGGCGCATCGGCGACGGGCCACGACGCTTCTTCAGCGGTGCGGATCCCGGCTCCGGGGTCTGTCGAGGCAGACCGATGTCGGTGGCAGTCATGGTGATCTCCCGGTCTCGGGCCTGAGGGTGCGCCGCCCCGCGGAGGCGTGTCCGCGGGGCGGCACGTCCTCACTTGGTGGTGACGGTGAAGCCCTGCTGCTTGGCGTAGGACACGAGCTTGTCCTGCCAGGCCTGAAGTGCGCCGACGATGTCGCCCTTGTCGGCGATCGCCTTGCCCACGGTGGCCTCACCGGCGGAGTACGCGTAGTCCATGAACGGGAGCCAACCGAAGTCCTCTGGCACCGTCGTGGAGATCTGCGCGAAGAGCTTGTTCACCTGCTGACCGCCGTAGAAGTCCGGCTTCTGGTCCGTGAACTCGGGGTTGGCCAACGTGTCCACGGTCGTCGGGAACAGGAACTGCTTGTTCGCGAACATCAGGGTCGACTCCGGGTCACTGTTGATGAACAGTGCGAGCTGGGAGGCGGCAATCGGGTTCTTCGTCGACTTCACGACAGCATCCGTGGAGCCGCCCCAGTTCCCCGAGACCGGCGAGGAGACACCGGGCCACTGCGGGGAGTCCGCGGCGCGCCACAGACCCGACGTGTTCGCCGCCGAGCCCTGCAGGAACACCGGAGCCCACGCGGCGGCAGGCGCCCACGCGGCGTACTTCCCGTTGGACAGACCCTGGTACCACGCGTCGTTGAAGTCGGGGTCGACCGAGACGACACCGTCCTGGATCAGACCCTGCCAGTACTGAGCGAGCTTCTTCGCCTCGTCCGAGACGACATTGATGGTGACGTTCTTGTCACCGTCCCAGCCGAACGGATGGGCACCGATCTGCCAGAGCATGCCCGCGAACTGGCCCATGTCGTTGCCGGGCAGGTTCGTCAGGTACGTGCTCGGATCGGCCGTGTGCAGCGCGGTCGCCGCGGTCGCGAAATCGTCCCACGTCTTAGGGATCTCGATGTTGTACTTGCTCAGGATGTCCTCGCGGTACAGCATCCCCAACGGACCCGAGTCCTGCGGGACGGCCCAGATCTTCTTGCCGTCGGTGGACTGCACCTGCTTCCACGTCCACGGCACGAACTTGGAAGCCGTGTCCGCCGGGATGTAGGGCGTGAGGTCCAGCAGGTTGTCGCCCAGCGCGAACGACTGGACGTGCTGGAACTCGATCTGGGTCACGTCCGGTGCACCCTTGCCGGCCTGCAGAGCGCTCCGCATCTTCTGGTAGTGCGCGGCACCTTGCCCCACGTTCACGACGTCGACCTTGATGGCCGGGTACTTCTTCTCGAAGAGAGCGACCTGGTTCTTGATGTCCGGGACCCACGTCCAGAACGTCAGGTTGGTCGGGGTCGTCATCGCCTTGTCGATGTCAGCCTGGCTGACCGCGGCAGTCGTGGCGTTGCTGCTGCTGCCACCACCACTGCACGCCGTGAGCGCTAGGGCGGCTACAGCCATTCCTGCGCCCAGCACCGTGGCCTTCCGACGCCACGTCTTCGTTGTCCTCGACATGCTCCACTCCTTCGTGTTGCCGTGCTCGGGTTGAGTTCTGCGGTCCGTCACCGCCTCGGCGGGGGTGCGGCCGTTGTCTCTCGGACGATGAGCTCGACCGGGATGTTCTCGCGACGGTCCTGCCGTCGCGGGTTCTCGATGGCGTCGACGAGCATCCCGACGCCGAAGGTGGCCAGGTGGGCGAGGTCCTGGCGGACCGTGGTCAGCGCCCGCGACAGGTACGCGGCCTCGGGCACGTCGTCGAAGCCGACGACGCTGACCTCACCCGGCACGTCACGTCCTGCCTCAGCGAACGCCCGCAGCAAGCCGATGGCGGTCTGGTCGTTGCCCGCGAAGACCGCCGTGACCTCCGGGTCAGCCGCGAGATGTGCGCCCAGCTCGTAGCCCGAACGGGCCGTCCAGTCGCCCCGGTGAACCACCGGTTGCGACCGGTCAGCTGCCTCCAGCGCCGCCCGCCAGCCGTCGATGCGCAGCCCGGCCGAGCGCCAGCCCGCCGGACCGGCGACGTGGTGCACCGTCCGGTGCCCCAGCTCCAGCAGGTGCTCGGTCGCCCTGCGGGCGCCGGCGGACTGGTCGGCGTCGACGACGACCTCGTTGGTCGAGATCCCGTACGAGCCGGACAGGCTCAGCACCGGCAGGTCTCCGATCGCCCCCTTCGAGAGCGAGAACGATCCGACGGGCTCGTTCACCACGACGCCGTCGACACCCTGGTCCACCAGGTCCCGCATGGCGCTCGTGATGGTCTCGGGCTCGTCCTCGAACGTGTTGATGACGGACATCGCGTACCGCGCGCTCCGGATGGCGTGCTCCGCCGCCACCATCAGGCTGGACGGACCGAAATCCGTCGATCCGACCGACAGGACACCGATCGTCCGGCTACGGCCGAGGACCAGGTTGCGGGCGGCACGGTTGGGCCGGTACCCGAGTGCGGCGATCGCCGTGAGCACCCGATCACGCACCTCGGCGCTGACGTGGGGGTCGCTGTTGATCACCCGGGAGACCGTCTTCTGCGATACCCCGGCGGCTCGCGCTACGTCCGTCGCGACGACCGGCTTGGGCTTGCTCACGCGATTCTCGGTCGTCATCTCGCCGTGCCCCTTTCGACCTCGTTGTCGGATGTCTGCGTAGTCAATCCATGCCTGACTACGTAGTCAAGTGGTCCAGGTCACAAACCTGCAACGGTTCGGTGCCGATTGCGGGCCGCATCTGTGAGCGCTAACATCGCGGCGGCCGCCAGCGCCCGTTGCCCGGCCGACAGCGAAGGGTTCCTCGCATGCAGGCTGCGATCCCCACGAGCGGGACCTACCGATTCCCGGATACGGCCGTGGCCTCGTGACCCGGCCGCTGGGGCTCGGGATCGTCGGCGTCGGCGACATCCTCGGCCAGTACCTGGAGACGTTCGCGCTCACCGACGAGGTCGAGGTCCGCTTCCTCGCGGGCCGAGACGTCACCCGAGCGGCGGAGCGCGCCGCCGAGCACGGCGTGCCGGGCCACGGGACGTACGACGAGTCTCCTCGCCGACCCCACCGTCGACCTCGTCGTCAACCTGACCGTTCCCCAGGCCCATCACGCGATCACGCGCGCCGCCCTCGTCTCGGGCCGCCACGTCTGGAGCGAGAAGCCGCTCGCCGTCGACCTGGCCGAGGGACGCGAGCTGCTCGACCTCGCCGACGAGCACGGCGTACGGCTCGGCTGCGCGCCCGACACGTTCCTCGGGCCGGCGATGCAGACGGCGCTCGGGCTCCTCGCGGACGGCCGGATCGGCACCCCGCGCAGCGCGCACGCCCGGTTCCAGTACTGCGGCCCGGACTACTGGCACCCCAACCCGTCGTTCTTCTTCGCCCAAGGGGGCGGCCCGCTGCTCGACATGGGCCCGTACTACCTGACCGCACTGGTCCAGGCGCTCGGCCCGATCACACGCGTGACCGCGCTGACGGACCGGGCTCACGAGACCCGCACCGTCGCGACCGGTCCGCACGCGGGCGAGACGATCGCTGTCGAGGTCCCGACGCACGTCCTGGCGCTCTACACGTTCGCCGGTGGCGCGATCGCGGACCTGTCGATCAGCTTCGACACCGCGCTGTTCGCCGCCGAGATCGAGGTCTCCGGGACCGCCGGCACGCTGCGCCTGCCGGACCCCAACCGCTTCGACGGCGACACGACCTTCTTTCCGCTCTCGATCGAGCAGACCTCCGAGACCGTCCCCCCAGGTGCGACCGGAGGGTCCGGCCGAGGCAGCGGGATCGTCGACATGGCCCGCGCCATCCACACGGCCCAGCCGCACCGCACCGATGCGCGCCTGGCGTTCCACGTGCTCGACGTCATGCTCGCGACCACCACATCGGCACAGACCGGCCGGCCGGTCGACATCGCGAGCCGGTGCGCCCCCGCCGCACTGCTGCCCGAGGGCTGGGCCGTCGGCGTGTGAGTCCGGACGCCGGAGGTCGCCGCGGAACTGCTCGATGCAGGCGAACGGCACCCGAGGGTCGTCGCGGCCAGCCGTGACGGCAGAGACAGTCCGCCACGGCGCGGGGTCGTCGCTCCGTGGGTCACCGATCGCGTTCGAGCCGCGGCCTACGCCGACCCGTGGGAAGGTGACCGGATGGACCACTCCGACGCCAAGGTCACCGCGCGACGGGTCAACGACCACCCGGCGACGACGATTCTCGCGCGGCTCGGGTATGTCGCGAGCGGCGTCCTGCACCTCGTGCTCGGGTACGTCGCGGTCCAGGTCGCCTGGAACGGCTCGACGACGACGGCGGACCAGTCGGGTGCGCTGGCGACGCTCGCGTCCCACCCCTTCGGCAAGGCCGCGCTGTGGGTGGTCGCCCTCGGGTTCGCGGGGCTGACGGTGTGGCAGGTGACCGAGGCGTTCGGCTCGGGTGCCGGGGCGGGAGACCGCGTGAAGGCGGCCGCCAAGGCGATCCTGTATGCCGTGCTCGCGTGGTCCTCCGTCAAGTTCGCGCAGGGTGGATCGAGCTCGAGCAGCAGCCAGAGCAAGGACTTCACCAAGAACCTCATGGCGCAGCCTGGCGGCCGGATCCTGGTCGCCGTCATCGGGCTGGTGGTCGTCGGGGTGGCGGTCTATCACGTGCACAAGGGGTGGACGCGCAAGTTCCTGCGCGACCTGCGGGAGCGTCCGGGGCGCCTGGTCGTGGCCACGGGGCGCTTCGGCTACGTCGCCAAGGGGATCGCGCTCGCCATCGTCGGTGTGCTGTTCGTCGTGGCCGCTGCGAAGGCCCGACCTGATGAGGCGGGCGGCCTGGACGCGGCGTTCCGCACGCTCGGGGACCAGCCCTTCGGCAGCGTCCTGCTCACCGTGGTCGCGGCCGGTTTCGTGGCCTACGGCGTGTACTCGTTCGGCCGCGCGCGGTACACGCGCACCTGAGCTCAGTCGTGCTCGGCGCTCACCCGGACCGGCAGCGCCCCCGGGCGGACCCGGAACTCGAGCAGGCGGTGCTCACCGATGGCGTCGCCATCGAGCTGCGTCGTGGTCGCGCGGTTCGCGGACACCCGGACCGCCGTCATCTGGTGACGCTCCAGGTCGGAGTTGCCCCGGCCGGACGTGATGATCGTCGTCACCGTTCGGACCCAGCCGACCAGACCGCGCGGCGCGATGATCGCGAGGTCGAGCAAGCCGTCGTCGAGGCGGGCGTCCGGCATGAGCTCGACACCGCCCTGCAGGCGCCCGCTGTTCCCGACGACGACGGAACGGACCGCGCGCCGGACGGTCCGACCCTCACGGGGCTGCACGCGTGCGGTGAAGCCGCCGCCCACGGCCGCCCGCACGCCCGACACCAGGTAGGCCGGCCACCCGACGGCACCTTTGAGCCGCTCGTCCGCGTTGTCCATCGCCTCGGCGTCCAGGCCCATCCCCGCCATGACCAGGAACACCTGCTCCTCGTCGGATCCGTCGACCCGGAGCCCGCCGACGTCGATCGTCCGCGTACGCCCGGTCAGCGCGACCTCGAGCGCGTCCTCGAGGCTGTCGATCGGCTGGCCCAGCGCGCGGGCGAGCAGGTTGCCGGTACCGGCCGGCAGGAGCCCGAGCGGGACGTCGCCGCCCGCCAGCACCTCACCCACGGCACGGACGGTGCCGTCGCCGCCGAGCGCACACACCAGGTCCGCTCGTTGCTCGAGGGCCTCACGCGTCTGGCCGCCGCCCGGATCCTCCTCGGTCGTCTCCAGCCACAGCGCGGGCTCCAGCCCATGGCTCGCGCAGGCGTCGTCGACGACACGTCGGACCTTCTCCGCGTCGTCGAGCTTCGCGGGGTTCGCGACGACGGCGACCCGGGTCACCGGGCACGCTCCGCGACGTCGGCGTCGGCGTCTGCGACCTCGTCTGCCGGGTGCGGCGATCGCCGCAGGTAGTTCCACGCGAGCAGGGCGCAGACGAGGCCGTTGAGCATCCCCATGACGACGTCGCTCAGGTGGTGCATCCCGCGGTACAGCCGGGAGTACACGACCAGCACCGGGAGCGCGAGCAGGATCACCGTCACGCTGACGCGGACCCAGGTGCGTTCCACGCGCTGCACCATCATCGCGAGCGTGACGTACAGCGCCGTCGACGCGCCGGAGTGTCCGCTCGGGTAGTCGACGTCGGCGGCGCAACGTCCAGGGCATCGACGTCCGGCCGTTCCCGGCCGACCACGAGCGCCGACGTCATGAACACCGCCGCCTGTGCCGTGATCGCGATCGCCGGGACGATCGCGTACCACCACTGCCGGGTCCGCCACCAGACGAGACCGACCACGACGACGCAGATCCCGATGATCGTCTCCGTGGTGCCGATCTGGCTCCAGACGCGCGTGATCGTGTTCAGCAGGTCCGTCCGCTGGTCGACGAACCACTCGTTGATCGCCAGCTCGCGGTCGCCGAGCTCCGTGAGCGGGCCGGTGAGCAGCAGCCCCACGCCGACGACCACCAGCCACAGAGCGACGACCGGCAGGCCCACCCGGACGCCGAGGTCACGCCACACCTCGCGGCCGGCGGGCCGGGACGGGTCGTTCGCGTACCGTTCCAGGTCCAGTCTCATCGCGTCTCCTTCGACGTCCGGTCGGTCGAGCCCACCGTGGTGTCGTCGTGCGGCGGCGACCAGCCCCGGTACCCGAGGTAGGAGGCCAGCACCAGCCCGACGCCGAGGACCGTGCCGGCGAGCACGTCCGAGGGGAAGTGCGCGCCGAGCATCACCCGGTCGAGCCCCGTGAGCACCATGAGCGCCGCGGCGCCGAGGACGGCAGCCACCCGCAGCCCACGACTTCGCAGGACCGGCCAGACCAGGACGACGAGCGCGGTCGCCATCGCGGCGGTGTTCGCGGCGTGGCCGGACGGGAACGAGTAGCCCCGAACCTGGTCGATCGGGTCGTCCAGCACCGGCCGAGCCCGACGGGCGACCTCCTTCGCGAGGTTCGCGAAGGCCCAGGCGGTGGCGATCGTCGCGAGGGCCCACCACGTCCGGCTCGTCATCCTGGTCCGCCACCAGACGAGGAGGCACAGCGCGGCGACCGGCACGAACAGGTGCACGCCCTCGAACGCCCACTGCCAGTCGAGCAACGCGCGGACCAGAGCCGGGTAGCGCGCCGCGAACGACGTCGCCGCGACCACCGTCCGTTCGTCGAACCTCACCAGGGGGTCCCACCGGTCGCGGACCAGCAGCCCCAGGAGCAGCAGGGCGGCCGCGGTCCCGACACCCGCGACGACGGCGCGCACCAACCTGCGGGCGCGTGCCCCGGCGACCGCCGTGGCGCGAGACGCCCGCGGGTCCGGGTGCGCGGGGCGCAGGACGGTGCGGCTCATCGCCACGACGCTGCCACAACATGCCCGACGTGGCCCGTGGAGCGGACGGGTCGCGGTGCGCACGCCGGTCGTCGGGACCTCACGGCTTCTTCTTGCCGTTGCCTTGCCCGGCGCCCTTGCCCTTGGCCTTGCCGGCCGGCTGGGTCGGACCGCTCGGCGCCTGGGTGGTCGCGGGAGTGGACGGTGCCGCAGCCACCTCCGGCTGAGCCGCGACCTGGGCGGCCGCCGCGGCCGCCGCGGCCGCCTCCTGGGCGTCGAGCTCCCCCGCCCACCTCGTCGAGGGCCGCGTCGATCGCGCGGTACCGGGCGAGCGAGACCTCGTTCGCGTCGCTCCCCGCCTGGCTGGCCGCGAGCCACCTCCAGTGCGGAACGGGCATCCGCCCAACGGCCGTCAGCCGCATCCTGGGTGACGGTCAGCACCGACATCTGCAGGGCGTGCGCCCGGCTCGCCTCGAGGTCGGGCCGGCCGCCGCACCCCGTCAGGGCGAGCATCACCGCGAGGGCGAGGACGAGGCTCGCGCGCGTCCGCGCGCGCCGGCTCATGGCTCCACGCTCTGCTGCAGTCGCGACAGGGACGCGCCGAGGGTCCCCGCGACCGTCGGATAGGTCGGCGCGGGGGCGGGGTTTCATCGGTCAGCGCCCGGCCCGCGAGGACCGCACCGCCGGCCAGGGCGAGCGTCGCGACGACCGCCAGGGCGCGAACCCGGC
This sequence comes from Cellulomonas sp. McL0606, assembly GCF_058248365.1. The sequence continues at coordinate 2,551,753 of NZ_CM177779.1, forward strand.
GCCGGCGCTGGGCCCGGGGAACGCGGTCGGCCTCGGGCGCAGCGATCGCCGGCAGGACCAACGTGCCGTCCGCCGCGCGGCCGACGCCACCGAGCCGCGTGGCGACGTCCTCGGCGCTCGGTCGGTCCTCGGGTGCGATCCGCGTCATCTGCTCGAGGAGCCCGACCAGGTCGGGACCGAGCGAGGCGGGCACCGACGGGGACGTGGTCAACCGCACGGCGGCGACCTCGGCCAGGGTGCCGGAGAAAGCAGGGCGACCGGTTGCGCACTCGATCAGGACCAGGCCCAGCGCGTACACGTCGCTCGCCGGACCGAGCGCGCCGCCGAGCGCCTGCTCCGGGCTCAGGTAGCTGACCGTGCCCACGGTCGTGCCCGTGGCCGTCAGCCGCGTGCCGTCCGCGAGCCGGGCGATCCCGAAGTCGGCGAGCTTGACGCCGCGCCTGCCCGCCGAACCGCCGTCGAGGACGTCGCCACCGGTGAGGAGCACGTTGGCGGGCTTGATGTCGCGATGGACGATCTCGCGGGCGTGCACGGCCGCCAGGGCGTCGGCGAGTCGCGCCCGAGCGCGGCGACCTCCGGGGCGCTCAGCCCACCCTGCCGCAGCCTCGAGGCGAGCGTCGGTCCGTCCACCAGCTCCATCACGAGGAAGAGCTGCTGCGCGCCGTCGTCGGTGTGGGTCGTGCCGGCGTCGTACAGGGTGACCAGTCCCGGATGGTCGAGCGAGGCGAGCACACGGATCTCGGCACGCGTCCGGACCACCTCGTCCGCGTCGTCCTGCGCCGAGGGGACGATCTTGATCGCGACGTCTCGCTCCAGGAGGAGGTCGCGAGCGCGGTACACGGTGGACATGCCGCCGCGGCCGAGGACGCCGTCGAGTCGATACCGGTCACCGAGGACACGCCCCTCGGAGGCGGCGTCGTGGGACGCCTGCCGCGCGTCCGGGCCGCCGGCTTGTTCCAGCACGTCGCCAGACGCTAGGCCGTTCGCCTCGCGTCCGCACGCCGGGATCGGGCGAAATCAGGCCGGCCTGGACTCGACGGCTGATCGGACGTCCCGGCCGCGCGGAGCCACGAGGTCGATCCGCGACGGCGAGTTCAGTCCGACGGCGCGGCGTCGCGCAGCCTGTCCAGCAGCGGTCCAGCGGCCGTCGACAAGAAGCCGTCCTGCCCCGAGTCGCCCACCTGCACCAGGGCGATGTCGGTGAAGCCGGCCTCCCAGTACGCGGAGACCGCCTCGACGATCGCGTCCAGGTCCGGCCCGCACGGGATGCGCGCCGCGACCTGCTGGGGCAGGACGAAATGGCTGGCCGCATCGAACGCCTCCGTGGTCGGGAGGTCGGCGTTCACCTTCCAGCCACCGGCGAACCAGCGGAACTGCTCGTGCGCGCGCGAGATCGCGTTCTTCCGGTCCGGGTCCCAGCAGATAGGGATCTGCCCGATCTTGCGCGACGGCGCCAGGCCGCTGTCACGTGCGGCGTCCCAGCCGCGGATCGCGTCGGCGTCCGGTTCCACGGCGACCAGGTGGTCGACCAGCGAGGCGAAGCGCGTCACCGAGTCCGGCCCGGAGACCGCCACGCCGATCTGGACCCGCTCGTCGGGCACGTCCCAGAGCTTCGCGGAGTCCACCCGGAAGAACTCCCCGCGGTAGTTCACCCGGTCCCCTGTCAGCAGGGCGGCGATGATCTCGACGGCCTCCTCCAGCATGTCCTGACGCTCACCGACGGCGGGCCAGCGCTGCCCCACCACGTGCTCGTTCAGGTTCTCCCCCGCGCCGACGTTGAGCAGGAACCGACCGTCGGAGAGGACCCCGAGCGTCGCGGCCTTCTGCGCGACGACGGCCGGGTGGTACCGGAGGGTCGGACAGGTCACGTAGGTCATGAGCTTCGACGCGCTCGGTCGCCTGGGCGACCGCACCCAGGAGCGTCCACGCGTACGGCGCGTGACCCTGCACGTCCAGCCAGGGGAAGTAGTGGTCGCTGGACGCCACGAAGTCGAACCCGTGACGCTCGGCGGCAACGGAGTAGCGGACCAGGTCCTTCGGTCCCGACTGCTCGGTCATCAGCGTGTACCCGAATCGTGTCACCGCTCGACGGTCGCACCAGGCCCGTCGCCGCGCATCCCAGCCGTCCGACACCCCGCCGCACGAACCGAACCGCTACCGGTGTGCGCGTCGCGCGACGCGCAGCGTCACGACGCCACTGGCGACGGCGACGGCGGCACTGGTCAGTGCGGCTCGTCTGTAGCGCGGAGACGACCAGGCGAGGGCCAGCATCGAGAGGGCGTGGACGGCGTCGACCACGGCCACCCCTGCGGGCACACGCGTCGGGAGCACGACCAGTGCCGTTCCTTGCACGACGTGACGGGCCCCGAGCACGCGAGCCGCCCCGACGAGCCCGAAGAGACCCGGATCGAGGCCGACCGCCGCCAGGACGCGTGCCGGGGCTGCGAGGAGCGCGCCGCCCGCCAGGACGCCCACCGAGGCGACCAACCGCTCGGCCGACACGCTCATCGACGCAGCCGACGCCCGCCGAACCCGCCCACGAGCGCCGCCGCCAAGACGCCGACGGCCGCAAGCAGGCCGTGATGGTGGGACGCCCACAGCTGCGGTGCCCGGTCCGTGGACCGGTCGTCGAAGATGCCGTGCGTGCCGAAGTCGCGGCCGGCCGGACCGTCGGCCGGGCTCCACAGGTTGACGGGGGCGTCAGCCGGGTGCGGCTGGGGCGCCTGCTGGGAGTCGTAGCCCGTCCTGCCCAGGTACCGGTCCAGGACCCCGGGCACGACGGCGTTGGCCGCGAGCGTGCCCGCCGTGCTCGCGCCGACCCAGTACTCCCGGCGACGCGGGTGCGACGCAGCGAACACGACCGCCCGAGCGGCGACCTCCGGCTGGTAGATCGGCGGGACCGGCTGTGCCTGCCTCGGCAGACGGGACAGGACCCAGGAGAACTGGGGCGTGTTCACCGCCGGCATCTGCACCATCGTCGTGCGGATCCCGCTGCCCTGGTGGAGCAGCTCGCACCGCAGCGACTCGTTGAACCCCTGGATCGCGTGCTTGGCGCCGCAGTAGGCGCTCTGCAGCGGGATGCCGCGGTACGCGAGCGCCGAACCGACCTGCACGATCGCACCCGCGTCCCGCGGGCGCATCACGCGCAGCGCCGACAACGTGCCGTGCACGTACCCGAGGTAGCTCACCTCGGTGACCCGCCGGAACTCGGCCGCCGAGATCTGGTGCACCGGCGCGAACACCGACGTGAACGCGACGTTCACCCACGTGTCGATCGGACCTAGCTTCCCCTCTCGACCCGGTCCGCCGCCTCGTCGACGGCCGCCGCGTCCGACACGTCGAGCGTGATCGGCAGGGCCGTCCCACCCGCGGCGCGGACCTCGTCGGCAGCACCGCGCAGGCCCTCCTCCCCGCGTGCCAGCAACGCGACGGACGCGCCGCTGCGGGCGAACGCGATCGCCGTCGCGCGTCCGATCCCTGCCGACGCGCCTGTGACGACGACGACGTTCGAGGTGTAGCTGAGCGGTTTGTCATGCTCCCAGTCAGCCATCCCCCGGTCATCTCGCAACACGAGAACGTCTCGAGGATGCGCTCAGCCGCGGTCGTGGGAGTACCGGGGACCGGTGTCGCCGGCACCGATCCAGAAGCTCGAGTTGTCGTAGACGAGCCGGGCTCCGTGGTTCTGCTCGCACTCCCGAGCGAGCCGGTCGTCGGGGTAGCGGGTCCGGCACTCACCGCACTGCAGCACCGTGTCGTCCTGGGCCATGGCACACCTCCCACGTGGGCGGCGGCCAGCGGGGTCGGGCCGCTTGCCAGCCATGGTGCGGCCCCGACGCCGTCGATCGGTCGGGAAGTGAGTCAGATCACGTCCGCGCGCCCGTGGTGGCTACGGACGTGCGAGCTTCCGGACGCACCTCGATTTCGCCCCGCCCGTCTTCACCGTCGGGCCGCGGACAGGTCCTGCAGCCGGGACTCGGCCCGGTCCCAGGCCGACCGGTCGCCGGTGGGCTCCCACCGGGTCAGCTCCGTGGAGCGGGCGACGACGTCACGGATGGCGGGCAGGCCGCCGACGAGGTCACCGTTGGCCCACGCCTGGACCAGGAGGTTGCCCATCGCGGTGCCCTCGGCGGGACCCGCGAGGACGGGCAGCCCGACCGCGTCGGCCGTGAGCTGGCAGAGCAACGCGTTGCGGGCACCGCCGCCGACGACGTGGACCACGTCGAGGTCGAGGTCCGCGAGGCCGGCGACCTGCCGCAGCGCACGGCGGTAGGCCAGCGCCAGCGAGTCGAGGATGCAGCGCGTCACGGTCGCCTCGTCGTCCGGGACGGGCTGCCCGCTCTGGCGCGCGACCTCCGCGATGCGCGCGGGCATGTCCCCGGGCGCCGCGAACCGGGGGTCGTCGACGTCGACGATCGTGCGGTGGGCGGGGACGTCCGCCGCGGCGGCCAGCAGCGCGGTCAGGTCGGTGGTCGCGCCGCGCTCGTGCCAGGTGCGCTGCGACTCCGTCAGCAGCCACAGTCCCGCGACGTTCTTGAGGTAGCGGACGGTGCCGTCGACCCCGAGCTCGTTGGTGAGGTTCGCCTCGCGCGAGGCGGGCGTCAGGATCGGTCGGCGCAGCTCCACCCCGACCAACGACCAGGTTCCCGACGAGATGTAGGCCGCACGACGCGGATCGGCCATCGGCACCGCGGCTACAGCCGACGCCGTGTCGTGCGAACCGACGGCCACGACGTTCGCCTCCCCCCACCCGAGCGCGGCCCGCACCGGACCGACGACGGCACCGGGTTCGACGACGTCCGGCAACAGCCCGGCGAGCTCCACGCCCGTCAGGCTCGTGAACGCCGCCAGGACGTCGGGGCTCCACTGCCGCGACCGCACGTCGAGCAGCCCCGTCGTGGAGGCGTTGGTCACCTCAGCGACGTCCCGGCCGCTCAGCCAGCTGGTCAGCAGGTCGGGGATCATCAGGAGCCGCCGGGCGGCCGCGAGCTGCGCCGTTCCCGCCGCCGCCACCAGCTGGAACACCGTGTTGAACGGTTGCACCTGCGCGCCGGTGATCGCGTAGTGCCCATCAGGGGGCATCGCGGCGAAGAACCGGGCGGGCATGCCCTCGGTCCGCTCGTCGCGGTAGTGGACCGGGTTGCCGAGCAGGGCGCCGTCGGCGTCGAGAAGTCCGTGGTCCACGGCCCAGGTGTCGACCCCGACGGATGTCAGGGGCCCGCTGCGGCTCGCCGCAGCGAGACCGTCGCGGATGCTGGACCACAGCGCGAGGATGTCCCACTGCAGGACGTCACGGTCACCGACGGGCACCCGCACCGGCTCGTTGGCGAACCGTCCGACCTCGGCAGTCAGCAGGCGGCCGTCGGCCAGGCGACCGGTGATCACCCGTCCGCTGGTGGCACCGAGGTCGACTGCGGCATACATGGGCTCGCGGTGCATCGCCGGTGCGCTTACGCGCCCCAGCCGGCTTGTGTCCCGCCGACGCGCTCGTCGGCGATCACGGTGGCGTAGCCGGAGGCGGCGTAGGCGGCCATCGGATCGGCCGGGAGGCCGCGCTCCTGACGCCAGTCGGCGAGGGCCGGCCGGACGTCGGTGTAGAAGGCGTCCATGAACAGCCCGTTGGCACCGAGCACGTCACCGGCGTCCTGCGCTGCCGTCAGTGCGGCCTGGTCCACCAGAAGGGCCCGGGCGGTCATCTCCTGGACGTTGAGCACGGACCGGATCTGGCCGGGGATCTTGTCCTCGATGTTGTGGCACTGGTCGAGCATGAACCGTACGGGCGAGCCCGCCTCGAGACCTCCCCCGCGCACGACCTCGTACAGGATCCGGAACAGCTGGAACGGGTCGGCCGCGCCGACGATCAGGTCGTCGTCGGCGTAGAACCGGGAGTTGAAGTCGAACGACCCGAGCCGGCCGAGCCGCAGGAGCTGGGCGACGATGAACTCGATGTTCGTGCTCGGCGCGTGGTGACCCGTGTCCAGGCAGACGAAGGCCCGCTCCCCGAGCGCCGTCACGTGCGCGTACGACGTGCCCCAGTCCGGGACGTCCATCGTGTAGAAGTACGGCTCGAAGATCTTGTACTCCAGCACGAGCCGCTGCTTCTCGGACAGGCGGGCGTAGATCTTCTCCAGGGAGTCCGCGAGCCGGTCCTGCCGGCCCCGGATGTCCCCCTGACCCGGGTAGTTGGTCCCGTCGGGCAGCCAGATCTTGAGGTCCTGCGACCCGGTGGCGTCCATCACGTCGATGCACGCGAAGTGGTGGTCGATCGCCTTCTGCCGGATCCGCGGGTCGACGTGGGTCAGAGAGCCGAGCTTGTAGTCGTCATCCTGGAACGTGTTGGAGTTCACGGTGCCCAGCCGCACGCCGAGGCCCTGTGCGTACTCGCCGAGGGCGGCGTAGTCGTCGACGAGGTCCCACGGGATGTGCAGAGCGACGGTGGGCGCCAGGTCGGTGAGCCGGTTCACCTGTGCCGCGTCAGCCAGCTTCTCCTGGATGGTCCGCGGCGTGCCGGGAGTCGTGAACACCTTGAAGCGGGTCCCGGCGTTGCCGAAGGCCCACGACGGAAGCTCGATCGCCTGCGCGGCGAGGTGCTCCAGGGTGGGCTGATCGATCGTGCGCATGTCTCATGTCCCCTCGTTGGGCTCTCGCTGAATCGTTTCATTCAACTAGGTACGTGTCAACCTCACGGCGGCGGTGCCTCGCTCTCCGGCGGTTCGGGCTATCGCCGCGACGTGCTGGACGCCCGGACGACGAGCCGGCTGGAAGACGGTGTGGGTCGCGTCCTGACCGCTCGCGCGGCGCATCAGCAGCTCGGCGGCCTCGTAACCCATCTCGTGCGTCGGTTGCCGCACGGACGTGAGCGGTTGCGCGAGCTCAGCCGCGATGTCGATGTCGTCGTACCCGACGATCGCCGTGCGGTTGAGCAGCTCGGTGCCGCCGATCCGCCGCAGGCACCGCTGGGCGCCGACGGCCACCAGGTCGTTCACGCAGAACAACGCGTCGGGCGAAGCGCCGTCGTGCGCCGCGATCCACGCGCTGAGCGCCCGGTCTCCCCCGGCCGCGTCCAACGAGCCCAGCAGGACCTCCTCGACGACGTCGTCGGGCAGCAGACCCGCGGCACGGACCGCGCGGTCCACGCCCGTGCGCCGCCGCTCGCACTGGCGGATCGAGTGCGGACCGTTCAGGAAGACGATGCGTCGATGACCCTGGTCGAGCAGGTGGGCGGCCGCCAGCTCGCCGCCCGCCTCGTCGTCGACGGAGACCGAGGACATCCCGGGGACGCTCGACGGCGAGTCGAGCAGCACGACCGGGACACCCCGCCTCTGGATCTCGGCCAGGTGCTCGGTGGAGTGGCTGGTCGGGACGACGAGCAGCCCGAGCACGCCGTGCTCCTCGAACAGCCGCAGGTACTTGTCCTCGCGCTCGGGGTCGTCGTCCGAGCCGCCATCATGAGGGTGTGGTCGTCGCGGGCCAGACGGTCCTCGATGCCGCGCGCGACGTCGGTGAAGAACGGGTTGCGGATGTCGAGCAGGAGGGCGCCGACGGTCGTGATCGACCCCTGCCGCAGCTGTCGGGCCGACCCGTTCCGGACGAACGACAGCCGCCGGATGGCCTCCTCGACCCGCTCGCGCGTGGCGGGCAGGACCCGGTCGGGCCGATTCAGGACGTTCGAGACGGTGCCGACGGACACACCCGCGAGCTGCGCGACATCGGTCACCGACGGACGGCGCGACCCGTTGGTCACCAGGGCACACTCCCTACCGATGGGTTCACGGCAGGCGGACCTGCTGGGGCCCGCTTCCCCGACGCTGGAGGCGCCGAGCAGCGCCATGGTACGGCGGATCTCCCGCTCGAGGATCTGCACCGCGCGGTCCACTCCGCGCTCCCCACCGGCCATCAGGCCGTACAGATAGGCGCGCCCCACCAGCGTCGCGTCCGCGCCGAGCGCGAGGGCCGCCACGATGTCCGCGCCGGACATGATCCCGGTGTCGACCCACACCTGGGTGCGGCCGCCGACGGCCTCGACGACGTCGGGCAGAATCCGCAGCGGGACGGGTGCCCGGTCGAGCTGACGGCCCCCGTGGTTGGACAGGACGATCGCGTCCGCCCCGGCGTCCGTGACCCGACGAGCGTCCTCGACCGTCTGGATGCCCTTGATGATCAGCGGACCGTCCCACGACGCGCGGATCCACTCCAGGTCGGCCAGGGTCATCGTCGGGTCGAACAGCTTGTCCAGCAGGTCGCCCACGGTGCCCGACCACGACGACAACGACGCGAAGGTCAACGGCTCCGTGGTCAGCAGGTTCATCCACCACGCCGGGTGGGTCGCGGCATCCAGGACCGTCTTGACGGTCAGCGCCGGCGGGATGGAGAACCCGTTGCGGGCATCGCGCAGCCGGGCACCCGCGACCGGGACGTCGACCGTGAGCATGAGCGCCTCGTAACCCGCAGCCTTCGCGCGCACCATCAGGTCCTCGCCGGCCGACCGGTCCTTCCAGACGTACAGCTGGAACCACTTGCGGGCGTCCGGCCCGGCCGCGGCCACGTCCTCGATCGAGGTGGTGCCCATGGTCGACAGGGCATACGGGATGTTGTGGCGCTGCGCCACGCGGACCACGGCCCGCTCCCCCTCGTGGTTCATCATGCGGGTGAACCCGGTCGGCGCGAACGCGAACGGCAGCGCCGACGGCGTCCCGAGGATGTTCGTCGTCGGGTCGATGTGCGAGACGTCGTGCAGGATCGAGGGTCGCAGCTCCAGGTTGTGGAACAGCGACCGGGCGCGGCGCAGGCTGATCTCGGCCTCGGCGGCTCCGTCGGTGTAGTCGAACACCGAGCGCGGGGTCCGCTTGCGGGCGAGCGTGCGCAGGTCGGCGATGGTCAACGCGTCGGCCAGGTGGCGGTCGGTCGCGTTCAGGGTGATCGGCTTGGGCCGCATGAGCGGCTTGAGCTCGGACCACTTCGGGATCTGGCGCTCGGTCACGTCACGAACCCCTTCTCAGCGCAGGAACGCGGCAGCGACGCCGGAGTCGACGGGCACGTGCAGCCCGGTCGTCTGGACGAGGTCGGGGCCCGTGAGGGCGAACACCGCGGCGGCCACGTGCTCGGGCAGCACCTCGCGCTTCAGGAGCGTGCGCTGGGCGTAGTAGGCGCCGAGGTCGGCCTCGGGCACGCCGTAGGTCGCGGCGCGCTGGGCGCCCCAGCCGCCGGCGAAGATCCCCGACCCGCGCACGACGCCGTCTGGGTTGACCCCGTTGACCCGGATGCCGAACGCACCGAGCTCGGCGGCGAGCAGGCGGACCTGGTGGGCCTGGTCGGCCTTGGTCGCGGAGTAGGCGATGTTGTTCGGTCCCGCGAACAGGGAGTTCTTCGAGGCGATGTAGACGATGTCGCCGCCCATGTCCTGCGCGATCATCGCCCGCGCCGCCTCACGCGCCACCAAGAACGAGCCGCGGGCCATCACGTCGTGCTGCAGGTCCCAGTCGCGGGTCGTGGTCTCCAGCAGCGGCTTGGAGATGGACAGGCCGGCGTTGTTGACCACGAGGTCGACGCCCCCGAACGCCAGCGACGTCTCGGCGATCAGGCGCGCGATGTCCTCCTCGGACGTCACGTCCGCCCGCACGGCGATGGCGACGTCCGGTCCGCCCAGGGACGCGGCGACCTCGGTGGCACCCTCGAGGTTGAGATCGGCGACCACGACGCACGCCCCCTCGGCCGCGAGGCGTTCGGCGATCGCCCGCCCGATGCCCGAGCCCGCGCCGGTCACCAGCGCGACGCGGGTGGCCAACGCCTTGGCCTTCGGCATGCGCGCGAGCTTGGCCTCCTCGAGCGCCCAGTACTCGATGCGGAACTTCTCGGACTCGTCGATGGGCACGTAGGTGCTGATGGCCTCGGCGCCGCGCATCACGTTGATCGCGTTGACGTAGAACTCGCCGGCCACCCGGGCGGTCTGCTTGTCCTTGCCGAACGAGAACATCCCCACGCCCGGGACCAGCACGATCGCCGGGTCGGCGCCGCGGATCGCCGGGCTCTCCGGGGTGGCGTTGCGGTCGTAGTACCCCTGGTAGTCGACCCGGTAGGCGGCGTGCAGCTCCTTGAGGCGCGCGACCACGTCCTCGAGCGGCGCGTCCGCGGGCAGGTCCACCACGAGCGGCTTGACCTTCGTGCGCAGGAAGTGGTCCGGGCACGACGTCCCCAGCCCGGCCAGCCGGCCCAGCTGGTCGCGGGACACGAAGTCCAGCACGACGTCCGAGTCCGTGTAGTGCCCGACCTGCGGCCGGTCCGTCGAGGCCAGCCCGCGGATCACCGGCGCGAAGCTCGGCTGCACGACCGCGTCGCTCGTCGTCGGACAACGGGCTCACGACGACCTCGCCGAACGGGTGCGGTCCGGCTGCGACCTTCGAGGCGATGAATGCTTCTGCCGTACGGATGATCTCGAGGGATCGCGCCTCGGCCTCGTCCGACGTCTCGCCCCACGCCGTGATGCCGTGCCCACCCAGGATGCAACCGATCGCCTGCGGGTTAGCCGCCTTGATCGCCGCGATGTCCAGGCCCAGCTGGAACCCCGGCCGACGCCACGGCACCCACACCACGGAGTCGCCGAACACCTCGGCCATCAGGGCCTCCCCATCCGCGGCCGTGGCGAACGCGATGCCGGAGTCCGGGTGCAGGTGGTCCACGTGGGCCGCGTCGACGAGCGCGTGCATCGCCGTGTCGATCGACGGCGCCGCACCGCCCTTGCCGTGCAGGCAGTAGTCGAACGCGGCGACCATCTCGTCCTCGCGCTCGACACCCGGGTACACGCCGACCAGGGCACGGAGCCGGTCCAGGCGCAGCACCGCGAGGTTCTTCAGCGTCAGGGTGCCCAGGTCGCCGCCCGAGCCCTTGACCCACAACAGCTCCACGTCCTCACCGGTGACCGGGTCCGTCTCGGTGCCCTTGGCGGAGGTGTTGCCGCCCGCGTAGTTGGTGGTCCGCGGATCCGCGCCCAGGCGGTTGGACCGGGCGACCAGGGACTCGGCGGTGGCGCTGGACATCGTTGTCTCCTCAGGTGGAATGAATCGATTCAGACGCTATCCGGGACACGACGTGAGGTCAAGCCGCGGCAGCCCGCGACCGGGTACTCCGACGACGTCGGTCGCGACGGGGCGCCCGCCCCTCCCGGAGGCGGGCGCCCGGTCCTGCGGTCAGCCGACGGTGAACGTCCCCGTCAGCCTGGTGTCACGAGCGGACGTCCCGACCTCGACCGTGTACGTGCCCGGTGCGATCGTCCAGGCGTGGCTCGCCGTGTCGTAGTACGACAGCGGCAGGTCGGCGCCCTGCGGGTCGATCGTCACGGTCACCTTGTCGCCGCGGCCGACCTTCGGCGACACCTTGGCGTAGCCGGCCAGACGCTTCGGCTCACCCGTCGCCGACGGGAGCGTCAGGTACACCTGCGCCGTCTCCGTGCCGGCTTTCGGGCCCGTGTTGGTGACGAGGAACGTCACGTCGACGGCCTTCTTGCCGTTGGTCTTCGCGGTGACCTTGAGGTTGTTGTACGCGTAGCCCGTGTACGACAGGCCGTACCCGAACGGGAACAGCGGGTCGATGTTCTTCGTCGCGTACCACTTGTAGCCGACGAGGAGACCCTCGCTGTAGCTGATCTGACGGATCTCGGTCGAGCCCGTCGGCCGGGTCGTGCTGCCGTTCGCGAAGACGCCCGGGTACTGCTGCGGGGTGTTCGTCGGCGTGTCGGCCAGTGACTTCGGGAACGTCATCGGGAAGTTGCCGACGAAGTTGTCGTCGCCGTAGAGCAGGCGGGCGAACGCGGTGCCCTGCTGCTCACCCGGGTACCAGGCCTCGACGACGCCCTTCACGCTGCCGAGCCACGGCATGGGCGTCGCGGTACCCGTCTCGAGGATGGCGACGGTCTTGGGGTTGGCCGCCGCGACCGCGGCGATGAGCGCGTCGCCGCCGTTGTCCAGGTCCAGGGTCGTCCGGTCGGCGAACTCGCCCTGCTTGGAGTAGCCGAAGACGATGGCGACATCAGCGGCTGCGGCCGTGGCGGCAGCGCTGGTGAGGTCGGCGCCGTTGTCGAACGTGACGGTCGCACCGACCTGCGCCGCGCGAGCGGTGATCGCGTCCAGGGGAGCGACCGGGTTCGGGCAGGCGTTCGTCTGGGGACCGAACGGGCCTCCGGCCTGGGCGCACACCGTCCCGGCGCTGACGCCGTTGGTCGGGGTGTTGGACGCCGTCGGACCGATGATCGCGATCTTCTTCGTCGACGCCGTGAGCGGCAGGACGTTGCCGTCGTTCTTCAGCAGCACCGAGTTCTCCGAGGCGATCTGTGCCGCGAGGGCCTTGTGCGCGTCGGTCGACGTGCTCGTCGACGGTGTCGTCGGCAGCGGGTGGTCGAACAGCCCGTTGGCGATGTAGGACCGCACGACCCGGAGCGCGGCCTTGTCGATCTCGGCAAGGGTCACCGACCCGTTGTCGATCGCGGCTGCGATGTTCGCCGGCGTGTAGAAGCGCGGCCGGTTGGCTTCCTGGTCGAGGCCCGCGTTGAGCGACGCTGCCGTCGAGTGCTGCGAACCGAAGTCCGTCACCACATAGCCGTCGAAACCGTCGTCGCCCTTCAGGAGGTTGTTCAGGATCGGGCTCTCACAGGCGTAGACGCCGTTGACCTGGTTGTACGAGCACATCACGCCGCCCGGGTCGGACTTGGCGACGAGGATGCGGAACGGAGCGTCGTAGACCTCCCGCAGGGTGCGGCCGTCCATGTTCGAGGAGCTCGTCTGGCGGTCCAGCTCCTGCTCGTTGGCCACGTAGTGCTTGATGACGGCCATCACGGGCTGGCTCGGGTTGCCCTTCTGGATGCCGTTCGTCGTCGCCGCCGCCATGTTCCCCGAGAGCAGCGAGTCCTCGCCGAGGTACTCCGGGGTGCGTCCCGCGAGCGGGGTGCGGCTGGACGAGACGCCCGGGCCGAGGATGACGTTCTTGCCGGAGCGGAACGCCTCGTCGGCCTGCGCGACGCCCTTGTCGTAGGCCAGCTGCTCGTCCCACGATGCCGCGAGGCCGATCTGGTCAGGGAAGATCGTGACCCCCGTCGAGCCGCGCACGTAGTCGGGACCGTCGGTGTAGACGACCTTCGGCGTGCAGGCCACCTGCACCGGGTAGGTGACGCCACTGAACGTGGTCTGGGTCGGGCTGTTGGCCGCCTGCTCGTCGAGCCAGCGGAAGCTCTGGTCGAGGGTGCTGGCGTTCAGGAGCAGGGTCGCTCGCTGGTCGGCGGTCTTGCTCGTGTTCATCCACGGGCACGCCGTCGCGGGGCTGTCGGCCTGTGCGGCGACGGCCAGGGGCACGCCGACCGCGAAGGGCACGAGCACCGCGATCGATGACGCGATGGCGAGCGACCGGCGTGCGCCGGGACGTCGCAGGGGGTGGAGCGAGACGTGCATCGGTTCTCCTCGTTGAGAGACGGACGCGAGTGCGTTCGTGTGTAATTCGCCGCAACACGGTTGGTTGAAGCGTTTCAACTCACAACATAGAAACTACCCAGAATGCGGCAATCCAGTCAATCCCGAATGGCATCTGACATGCACGGATCTTGACTTTGCCGAACCGGGCGGAGGGCCGAGAGGCGCGATGAAACGCTCCATCCGGTCGGTGGAGTAGAGAACCAGATGTGCTCAGGAATTGGTCAGCTGATCGAGCTCTGCGGTGAGTTCGTGGCGTCCCGCGGTGAGCTGGACGACGCCGGCGGCGCCGAGATCGACCGTTGCGCGGGCGCCGATCGGGATCGCGACGGTGATTGTCACGGTTCGCCCGTCGAGCTCCCAGCCGACGTGTGCGCGCCCGAACCTGGTCTCGAGCCAGGCCTGCGCCCAGGTGAGGCCTCCGCCGGGGCGAGGAGCGATCTCGAAGGCGTCGCCCGCAGGCGACGCCTGGCGCAGTCCCGCCACGGTGCCGTGCAACCAGTCCGCGACCGCTCCGAAGGCGTAGTGGTTCAAGGAGGTCATGTCGCCGGGGTTGACGGTCCCGTCGGGCAGGATCGAGTCCCACCGCTCCCACATCGTCGTCGCGCCCTGACCCACCATGTAGAGCCAGGACGGGCAGGCGGTCTGCATGAGGAGCGCGTACGCGCGGTCGAGGTGGCCCGTGCTGGAGAGGGCCTCGAGGACGACCGGGGTGCCGACGAACCCCGTCGCCATCAGGTCGCCGCCGTCCTCGACGAGCCGCGCGAGCCGCTCCCCGGCAGCTCCGCGCAGCGCGCTCGGGAGCAGGTCGAACGCCAGGGCCAGGGCGTAGGCGGTGGGAGCGTCGCTGGTGAGATGCCCGTCGGGCAGGACGTAGCGGTGGATGAAGGCCTCGCGGACCTCGCGGGCGAGCGCGTCGAACCGCTCGGCGTCTTCGCTTCGCCCGACGACATCGGCCATTCGTGCAAGAAGGCGGCTGGAGCGCGCGAAGTACGCGCTCGCGACCAGGTAGCGGTCGGTGCGCGCGTCCGCCGGGTCGTCCGGCGGAGCGGCCGGGTCGAGCCAGTCACCGAGCTGGAACCCGGTGTCCCAGAGCCGGTCCGGGCCGGCCAGCCGTTCCACGCACTCGACCCACGCGCGAGCGGAGTCGTACTGCCGGTCGAGGACCTCGACGTCCCCGTACCGCTCGTAGAGGGTCCACGGAACGATCACCGCGGCGTCGCCCCAGGCCGCTCCAGGGCGCGGTGGGGACCACATCGGGTTGCCGTAGATGGTGGGCACGAACCACGGCACGGTGCCGTCCGGCAGCTGCTCGCGTGCCAGGTCGCGCAGCCATGACGAGAGCAGTCCTGCGCTGTCGTAGAGGAACGTCCCCGTCGGGCCGAACACCTGGATGTCACCCGTCCAGCCGAGACGTTCGTCCCGCTGTGGGCAGTCGGTCGGCAGCCCGACGAAGTTGCCCCGCATGCTCCACACGACGTTGTCATGCAGGCGGTTCAGTCTCTCGTCGGACGAGCTGAAGCCACCCGTCCGTCGCATGTCGGTGTGCAGGACGCGCGCAACGACGTCGCCACGCCGCAGCTCGCCGGGCCAGCCCTCGACCTCGACGTAGCGGAATCCGTGGATGGTGAACCGTGGCTCCCACTCCTGGACGCCCCCAGGCCCCAGGACGTAGTCGTCGATCGACTGCGCACCGCGCAGCGGACGGGCGTAGACGCGTCCGTGCTGGAGCACCTCGGCATGGCGCAGGCGCACCTGGGTACCCGCGGGGCCGTCGACACGGATGCGCAGCCGCCCGACGAGATTCTGGCCGAAGTCCAGGAGCGTCGTCCCACGGTCCGTCCGGGTGATGACCGCCGGCGCGAGCTCCTCGGTGCACCGGATCGGTGGCCCCTCGGGGGCGACGAGGGTCGCGGGATCGCGGTCGACGACCTCGACGCCGGACCAGACCGTGTCGTCGAAACCGGCGGACGACCAGTCGGGGACCAGCAGGCGCGCGTCATAACGCTCGCCCTCGTACAGGCCGGAGCTGAGGACGGGCCCTAGCCCCGCGCGCCATTCCGGCCCGGTGGCGATGACCTGGCGGGTGCCGTCTGCGAGCTGGACCTCGAGCTGAGCGAGCAGGGCGAGGCGATCACCGTAGATGTCGCGGTTTCCGCCGTCGAACCCGATGCGGCCGCGGAACCAGCCGTCGCCGAGGAGGGCCCCCATCGCATTGGGGCCGGCTTTCAGGAGTTCGGTCACGTCGTAGGTGGAGTAGCGCAGCCGGTGCGGGTACACGGTCCAGCCGGGGGCGAGGACCTCGTCGCCGACCCGGGCACCGTTGATGTACGGCTCGACGAGCCCGTGCGCGGTCACGTAGAGGCGTGCCGAGACAGGACGGTCCGTGAGGTCGAACTCGTGGCGCACGACCGGAGGACGTCGCAGCTCGGAGTCCTCGGGCGGCCCCGTCGGCGTGAGCATGCGGGCGACCCAGTCGCTGGGTTCGAGCAGACCGGTCTCGGCGTACCCGGCCGGCGACCAGGCGGACGAGCGCCCGTCGGCACTCCGCAGCCGGACGGTGATATGCACGCGCGCCCGTGACCGGAGGGCCTCGAACGGCCACGCGACCAGCGACTGGCCGGCGCCGGGGAGCCAGCCTGACGTCTCGTCCGGTCGGCCGTCGGCGCTGACGCGAAGCTGATACTCCGAGGTGCGCCAGTCGGCCGGGGCGCGTTCGATCGTCCAGGAGATGCGCGGGCGCGCCTCGCCGATCCCGAGCGCGTGCGTGTGGTGCTCGACCTGGGGGGCGCCGATGGTGATGGCGTCGGCGGAAGACGTGTCGGGCTGGTCCGGCGTCGTGGCCGGTCGTGGATCTGTTCGCACGCCTCAGCCCTTGACCGCCCCGGCGGCCAGGCCGCGCATGACTCGCTGGTTCATGAAGATGTACAGGACCAGGACGATGAACATGTTGATGCAGATGGCCGCGAAGGTGGGCCCGTAGTCGACGGCACCGAACTGCCCGGTAAAGTTGAGGAGACCCACCTGGACCGTTCGCAGATAGTCCTGGGTGGTGAAGGTCAGGGCGATGAGCAGGTCGTTCCAGAGGAAGAAGAACTGGACCAGGGCGATCGTGAAGACGGCGTTGCGCATCATCGGGAAGCCGATCGACCAGAACGAGCGGATCGCCGATGCCCCGTCGAGGGTGGACGCCTCGAAGATCTCGCGTGGGATGGACCGGAAGTAGGTCGCCATCATGAACACGGTCAGCGGCAGGCCTATCGCCGTGTACGTGATGATCAGGGGCCACAGGGTGCTGGTCAGGTGGAGCTTGAAGTACACGGTGAACAGCGGCAGCAGGATCATCTGCCCGGGGATCATGATGCCCGCGAGGAACAGCAGCAGGACACCGCCGCGGCCCTTGAAGACCATGACCTGCAGGGCGTACCCGGCGGCCGTGCCGAGCACGACGACGAGCGCGAGTGCCGGGAACACCGCGAGCACCGAGTTGCGCAGGTAGAGCGCGATGCTCGACCAGGCCTCGGTGTAGTTGCTGAAGTTGGTGAAGCTGTTCGGCAGGGACCACGTGGGGTTGTTCAGGAACTCGTCCTGCGTCTTGAACGATCCGAGCAGGAGCCACAGGAGCGGGTACACCATCACGACCAGCAGGACGGTGACGCCGGCGTAGAGCGGGATCCGGCGGATGCGCCGGCGTGCCCGCGCGGGGCGGGCCGGTGCGGCAGAGGTCGCGGGTGCTTGCGTCAAGGTGGTCATCGCTCAGTCCTGGGTCAGGTCGCGACGGTTCGCGCGGAAGATGAAGAGAGTGACGATCAGGCACAGGATCGTCAGCGCCAGGGCGATCGTGGAGCCGTAGCCGTAGTCGCCGTAGAAGAAGGACGTGCGATACATCAACAAGGTCAACGGTGTGGTGCCGGTGCCGGGGCCGCCGGCGGTCAGGGCGTAGATCGAGTCGAAGACCTTCAGCGTGCCGTTGATGCTGAAGATGATCGACGAGACCAGGACCGGCAGGGACAGCGGGAGCACGATGCTGCGCACCAGGCGCCAACCGGCTGCGCCGTCGAGTCGAGCGGACTCGAGAATCTCGTCCGGGACGTCGACCAGACCGGCGTACAGCAGGACTGCGTAGAAACCCATCGAGCGCCAGATGTCCATGAGCGCGATCACCCAGAACGCGGTGCTGGCGCTGCCGAACCAGTCGACGGCATGCAGCCCGACGGCCTCGAGGAGCGCGTTGACAGGCCCGGTCTGCGGGGCGAACTCGAAGAACTTCTGGAAGAGCAGGGCGACGGCGACGGTGGGCAGCACGACCGGGAAGAAGACCAGCGTGCGGATCGTCGCCGAGGCCTTGCGCAGGAAGAAGATGTAGAGGAGTGCGAGGCCGTAGCCGACCGCGACCTGGCCGACCGTGATCACCACGGCGTACTTGAGCGTGAAGAGGAGCGCCTCACGCGCGGCCGGGTCGGTGAACAGCTTTTCGAAGTTCGCGAACCCGACCCAGCTGAACCCGGTGACGACGCTGCCGCTGAAGAACGTGTACCCCAGCGACCAGAGCATCGGCAGCAGCATGACGAGCGAGTACACGAGCAGGGCTGGCCCGAGCAGCAGCAGGATGGCGCGCTTGTCGCCCAGGACACGGTTCATGGCAGCGGGTGCCTCTCATCATCGAGGGGTGTCGGGGCGGGCCGATGGGCACAACCATCGGCCCGCCCCGCTGTACTCCGGAGGGTCAGGAACCCAGGCTGGCCTGGACCTGCTTCATGAAGTCCTCACCGGTCAGCTGGCCCGAGCCGAGCAGGCCGCCGTCGTTCTGGCTGGTGGTGGTCCCCTGCGGGTTGAAGTAGGCCTCGAACCACAGGATGCTCTCCTTGGTCTTGGTGATCTCGTCCTGCACCAGCTGGCTCAGGGGTGCGACGGTGACGCCGCTGCCGACCTTGAACCCGGTGACCTGGCCGCTGTCGCGCAGGGCCACGGTGCCGTAGTTGTCGGCGATGCACTTGATCCAGTTCTGCGTCGCGGTGTCGTCCTTGAAGCCCTTGGTCGAGATCGCCAGGGCGGTGCCGACGTTCGCGGGCATCTGCGCCGCGTCGCCCTTGCCGCCGTCGACGCTGGGGAAGTGCATGAAGCCGATGTTGTCGGCGCCGATCTTGTTCTGCGTGGCGTCGGTGAAGTTCGAGACCGCCCAGGAGCCCATGTAGATGAACGCCGCGTCACCGGTCAGGAACGTGTTCAGCGCCGTGGTGTAGTCGATCGACGTCGGCGACGGGCCGAAGTACCCCTGCTTGCCCAGGTCGGCGATCGCGTCGGCGGCCTTGACGTACTCGGAGTCGGTGAGCTTGGCCTTGCCGTCGCGCACGTCCTTCAGCGCGGTGGGACCCAGGTCGCGAGCGATGTAGTTGCCGACCCAGCGGGTCACTCCCCAGCCGTCGCCCCCCTTGCCCGCGTTGGAGATCGGCTGGATGCCCGCCGCCTTGAGCTTGGCGAACGCGGCGACCAGCTCCGTCCAGGTCGTGGGGACCTCGATGCCGTTGTCGGCCAGGATCTTCTTGTTGTACCAGATGCCCTCGATGTTGAGCTCGGTGGGCAGGACGAGCTGCTTGCCGTCGTACAGGTTGTCGATCACCGACGACGCGGCCGGCAGGACGTCGTCCGAGACTCCGAGCTGCTTGAGCGCGTCACCGGCGTTCTGCAGCGTGCCCTGGCCAGCGAGCTGGGTGTTGAGCGTCGGGGAGTTCGCGCTGATGAAGATGGACGGCAGCGCGTTCTGCCCGGCGAGCAGCTGGAGCTGCTGGTCGAGCGTCGACTGCGCCTGCTTGGTGATCTCCAGCGGCTGGGCCGCATCCTCCGCCTTGCACTCGTTCTTGCTCAGGGTCGTCAGGGTCGTCGGGATCGTCGTGTTCTCGTTGATGGCGAGGAACGAGAGCTTGGACGCCGACTTGCCGGACCCTCCCGAGGAAGATCCGCTCGAAGAGTTGGAGCCAGAGCCGCTACATGCGGCGAGTGCCATCGCCGCGCTCAGTCCGACGGCGCCTGCCAACAGCATCCGCCGACGCTTCAGCATCGAGTTCACAGTTCCTCCTTGAAGTGCGAAAGTATGAATTGAAGCGTTTCAAAACGTAGCCCTCCGACTCGGATGGGTCAAGATGCGTTGTCAAACTGTGATCTGAACAGGTGTGATGCGCTCGGCAGCCGAGATGGACGAGTCGGAGGATGGCGCGTCGATTGGCTCGATTCAACAGATGTCGGGAAGTCGGAGCGGCGTGCGACCGATCCCGCTCTCGGGGCGGCTACTCTCGTCTCGCCGCGATATCTCTCGAGCAGAAGGAGTCGGTCGTTGCCTTCCGGGGAGCAGGCCCGCCGTCCCACCGCCAAGCCGCGCCCGAGCGTGGATGATGTCGCGTCCCTTGCCGGGGTCTCGCTGGGCACCGTCTCGAACGTGCTGAACCATCCCGGCAAGGTTGCGCCCGGGACGCGGGAGCGGGTCGAGCGCGCGATGGTGATGCTGGGATACGTCCCCAACACCGCTGCTCGGTCGTTGAAGCTCGGATCGACCGCGTCGATCGGCCTGATCGTGTCCGACCTGAGCAACTCGCTGTTCGTCGACATCGCACGGGGCGCCGAGAACGGCGCGGAGCACGGTGGGCTGACGCTCCTCATTGCGAACAGCGACGCCCGGATCGAGCGCGAGTCGAACTATCTGGCCATGTTCGCGCAGGCTCGTGTCACGGGCGTCTTGATGACGCTGAACGATGCGGCGCACTTCGCGGCCGTGTCTCGGCGCGCACCCGCGGGCATCCCGCTGGTACTCCTGAACTTCAGCGCACCGGTCTCGCAGTACTGCAGCGTGGACGTCGACAACGCGCTCGGCGGCTACATCGCCACGAAGCACCTGATCGAGTCTGGTCGTAAAAGCTGGCCTTCGTCGGGGGCCCGACCGAGCTGCAGCCGGTCGTCGACCGCGGCAAGGGCTTCCACCAAGCGGTCGGCGAGCACCCGCAGGTCAGCTTCTGAGGTGATCACCCCGGAGTGGATCAACCGGTCGGACGGCTGGTCGGTCGGCGTGGACCTCGCTGGACGCGTCGCGGCCGGCGAGATCGACGGGATCTTCGCGGCGTCGGACCTGCTCGCAGCCGGGATCGTCCAGGCGCTCACCGTCGCGGGACACGTGCGCGTTCCCGAGGATGTCGCGATCGTCGGCTACGACAACAACCAGGCGGCGTGGGACAGCCCCATCCCGATCTCGACGATCGCGCAGCCTGGCCACGAGGTGGGTCGCCTCGGCGCGAGCCTCGTGCAGGAGGAGGCCGCCCACGGCGACGGCCCGCACGAGCACTCGGCCATCGTCCTGCCGCCCAAGTCGTCGCTCGCGAGAAGCTCGGCGCCGCGCCGCTGAGTCCGAGCAGAGGACCGTCGTGAACCGGCGGCGCCGCGTCGGTCGATCGCCGAACTGGTGGCGAGAGCGCCGTTGACGCGTGGGTTCGGCACGGTCCTGCGACGTCGGAGTGGGTGAAGCCTTGCCGCAACCGGCTCCGTCGCGGTCCGTTGCTCCCCACGATTCTCGGACCGGCGTCCCGTTCCCACAGATCCGACGGCCTCTTCGATCGGCGAGACCGACCTGAAGTGAAACGCTTTAAAAGTGCTGCCGCCGAACGCGGACAGCGGCTTGTTCCGCCGGCGGAAAGATGAGTTTGCAACGATTCAATCGCACCCTCGGGATCGTAGCCGGTCCGCCGACGATCGTGGCGGGGAGGCGCCGAGGCGGGCCCCCGACACTTCCGCCCTGGCCGGGCGGCGCCGGCCGCGGCGACTGCGTTGTCGGGACGTGGCCGGTCGAGCCGGCGCCGTTGGAGTCTTCGGCACGATTCCATAACGGTGTTTGACGCCGGCACGGTAGGGGCCTATGGTCCTGTCCAGAGGCATTGAATCGATTTAATGCATCTCGACACTGTCGTCGAAAGGAGATGCCGAATGGCCACGACAACCACAAGCCGGTCCTCGAGCTCGTCGGCGTCCGCAAGGCCTTCGGTCCGGTCGTCGCCCTGCGCTCAGGCTCACTGACCGTCGCGGGCGGCTCGATCCACGGCCTCGTCGGCGAGAACGGCGCCGGCAAGTCGACGATGGTCAAGATCCTGTCCGGCCTGTACCGCAGGGATGGTGGCGTGTTCCGGCTCAACGGCAGGGACGTCGACTTCACCTCGACAGCAGAGTCCAAGGCGGCCGGCGTCGCAGTGATCTACCAAGAGCCGACGTTGTTCCCCGACCTCAGCGTCATGGAGAACATCTTCATGGGCCGTCAGCCACTGCGGTCCGGACGCCGCATCGACCGCTCGGTGATGCGCAGCCAGTCGGCGGCCCTGTTCGCGCGCCTCGGCGTCCACCTCGACCCGCTGCGGCCCGCGGAGGGCCTGTCCATCGCGGACCAGCAGATCATCGAGATCGCCAAGGCCATCTCGCTCGAGGCGAACGTCCTCGTGATGGACGAGCCGACGGCAGCGCTCTCGGGTGTCGAGGTTCGCCGGCTGTTCCAGGTCGCCCGCAGCCTGCGCGACGAAGGGCGAGCCCTGGTGTTCATCTCGCACCGGTTCGACGAGGTGTTCGACCTGTGCGACACGGTCACCGTGATGCGCGACGGCGAGTACATCGCCACGTCCGACATCGCGACCACGTCCGTCGACGAGATCGTGACGCAGATGGTCGGGCGTCGCGTCGACGACCTGTTCCCCAAGGTGCCGGCCGAGATCGGCGAGGTCGCGCTCCGCGTCAGCGGTCTGCAGCGCGCCGGCGTGATCCACGACGTGTCCTTCACCGTTCGCAAGGGCGAGATCGTCGCCCTCGCCGGGCTCGTCGGCGCCGGTCGCAGCGAGATCGCCCGCGCGATCTTCGGCGTCGACCGGTACGACGCCGGGACCGTCGAGCTGCACGGCGCCACGGTGGCCCCGGGGAGCCCGCGGGCCGCGGTCCGGGCAGGCATGGCCCTGATCCCCGAGGACCGCCGCCAGCAGGGCCTGGTCACCGAGTCGACGGTCGCCAAGAACGTCACGGCCGTGATCCGCGCACGGATCGCCGGCTACGGGCTGCTGACCACCCGCCGCGAGAGCGCTGCGGCAGCCCCGTGGGCCTCGCGCCTCGAGGTCAAGACCAGTGCCCTCGACATGACCGGCAGCACGATGAGCGGCGGCAACCAGCAGAAGGTCGTCATCGCCAAGTGGCTGGCCACCGAACCGACGCTGCTCATCATCGACGAGCCCACGCGCGGCATCGACGTCGGCACCAAGGCCGAGGTGCACCGCCTGCTGTCCGAGCTGGCCGGGCGAGGCATGGCGATCCTGATGATCTCGTCCGAGCTGCCGGAGGTGCTCGGGATGGCCGACCGCGTCCTCGTCGTCGCCGAAGGACGGATCACCGCCGACCTGCCACGCGACGCCGCCACCCCCGAAGCCGTGATGCACGCGGCGACCGCGACCCTGGAGCACCAGTCGTGACCGACCTGCTCGTCGAGCCCAGTCAGCTCTCCCCGCACGGCGGGCGGTGCGCACCGTGCTCCGCTCGCGCGAGCTCGCGATCGCGATCGTGCTGGTCGTGATCATCGCCGCCGCGACGATCAAGACGCACACGTTCCTGTTCAGCCCGAACAGCTGGCGCGACCTGCTCGTGACGCCGTCGATCCTGATCCTGCTGGCGGTCGGGCAGGCGGTCGTGATCATCAGCCGCAACGTCGACCTGTCCGTCGGGTCGATCCTCGCGCTCACCGCCTACCTGGCCGGCCGGCTCTTCATCGCCCAGCCGTCGCTGCCGATCGTCGTCGTGTTCCTCATCGCGATGGCCGCGGGCGCCGGGCTCGGACTGATCAACGGCGTCCTGGTCGCGTTCGGCAAGGTCCCGGCCCTCGTGATCACCCTCGGCACGCTGTACATCTACCGCGGGATCGTCCTGACCTGGGCGGGCAGCAACCGGGTCAACGCGTCGGACCTGCCCGCCGCCTTCCTCCTGCTCGGCACCAAGACGATCGGGACGATCCCGGTCCTGACGATGATCTCGGTGCTCTTCCTCATCGTCGTCGGCTACTACCTGTACACCGCGCGCGGGGGCCGGGAGCTGTACGCGATCGGTTCGGAGCCCGACGCCGCCGTCCTGTTCGGCCTGCCGGTGCGCCGCAGGGTCGTCGGCGCGTTCGTCGTGTGCGGCGCCCTGGCCGGCGTCGCCGGGGTCGTCTACGCCGCCCGCTACGGGACCATCAGCTCGGGCGCCGGCGTGGGCATCGAGTTGCAGTCCGTCGCGGCGGCCGTCATCGGCGGCGTCGCCATCTTCGGCGGCAGCGGAACCGTGTGGGGCGCCGCCCTCGGCGCCGTGCTGCTGGTCACCATCAACCGCGCCCTGCCGATCCTCGGGATCCCCGACTTCTGGCAGCAGGCCGTCGTCGGCGTCCTGATCATCGGCGCGATCGTCCTGGACCGGGTGCTCGCCCAGCGCAACGCCCGCAAGCTCGTCGAAGCGAGGGATGCCTGATGGCGCGCACGTACCCCGCCCACGCGAAGCCGCTGTGGCGACGCGTCCTGCTCACGCGCGAGATGGCGGTGATCGCGCTCCTGGTCATCGTCATCCTGTACTCGCTGCGGAACGTGCCGAACTTCGGGAACGCGCTCACGCTGCCGTACCTGCTGCTCGACACCGCGCCGATCCTGCTCATCGCACTGCCGATGACCCTGGTGATCGTCACCGGCGAGATCGACCTGTCGGTCGCGAGCGTCGTCGGGCTCAGCAGCGTGACCCTGGGGGTGCTCACCAACGCCGGCTTCTCGGTGCCGGTGGCTGCACTGGTCTCCCTGGCCGTCGGCGTGGTGTGCGGCCTGTTCAACGGCTTCCTGGTCGCGTACGTCGGGCTGCCGTCGCTCGCCGTCACGATCGGCACGCTCGCGCTGTACCGCGGCATCGCCGTCGGGCTGCTCGGCACCAAGGCCGTCACCGACTTCCCCGACCGGTGGACCCACCTGGCGACGGCCCGCATCGGTGGCACCCAGAGCCCGGTGATCGTCGTCCCGATCGTGGCGCTCGCGGCCGTGTTCATCGTCCTGCTGCACTTCACACCGTTCGGGCGCGGCGTCTTCGACATCGGCCTGAGCGCGGACACCGCCCACTTCTCCGGCGTGCCGGTCGCGCGCACGAAGCCGTGCTGTTCGTCCTGTCCTCGACGGTCTCGGCGTTCGCCGGGATCTTCTTCACGCTGCGCTACGGCAGCTTCGAGGTGACAACGCCACGGGCATGGAGCTGCAGGTCGTCGCGGCCGTGCTGCTGGGCGGCGTGTCGATCTTCGGCGGACGCGGCGCACTGCACGGGGTCCTCGCCGGAGTCCTGCTGATCGGCGTCATCTCGAGCGCGCTCCGGCTCGAGAGCGTCACCGTCAACGTCATCAACATCATCATCGGCGCACTTCTCGTGCTCTCGGTGATCTCCACGAGCGTCCTCGGGTGGTTCGTCCGTCGACGACAACGACCCACGAGGACAACCACCTCACCCGCGGCCGGGCAACCCAGCCCGGCCTGACCGATCGCGCACCCCCGCCCAGGAAGGGAAGAACAATGAAGTTCACCAACAAGAGGCCGGCCGCACTGGCCGCGCTGGCCGTGACCATCGCCCTCACGATCGCCGGATGCTCGTCGGGGAGCAGCGACAACGGTTCCACCTCGAGCAGCACGGGCGGCAGCGGCTCGGGCGGTGACATCTCCGTCGTGATGCTGCCCAAGAACCTCGGCAACCCCTACTTCGACACCAGCACCAAGGGCGCCAAGGCCGCGACGGCCGAGTTCGGCGGGACCTTCTCCGAGGTCGGTCCGGACACCGGTACACCGGACGCCCAGGTCCCGTTCATCAACACCGCCGCCCAGCAGGGCACCAAGGCGCTGATCGTGTCCGCCAACGACCCGAAGGCGATCTGCGACGCCCTCAACGAGGCACGCCAGGCCGGCACCAAGGTCGTCACCTTCGACTCCGACACCGACCCGACGTGTCGCGACCTGTTCATCAACCAGGCAACGGCCGAGGGCATCGCCAAGGTCCAGATCGACATGATCGCCCAGCAGATCGGCGACGCCGGCGAGGTCGCGATCCTGTCCGCCAGCGCCAACGCGACGAACCAGAACGCCTGGATGGAGCTGATGAAGAAGGACCTGGCCGACAACCACCCGAACATCAAGCTCGTCGACACCGTGTACGGCGACGACGACGACCAGACCTCCTTCGACAAGACCGCAGCCCTGCTGCAGTCGCACCCGAACCTCAAGGGCATCATCTCGCCCACCACCGTCGGCATCGCAGCAGCGGCCCGTTACCTGTCGACCTCGGACTCCAAGGGCAAGGTGGCTCTCACCGGCCTGGGGACGCCGAACCAGATGCGTTCGTTCGTGACGGACGGGACCGTGACCGAGTTCGCCCTGTGGAACCCCGAGGACCTCGGCTTCCTCGCGGCCTACGCGGCCGACGCCCTGGTCAGCGGCAAGATCACCGGCAAGGAGGGTGACAGCTTCACGGCCGGCAAGCTCGGCGACTTCAAGGTCGGCGCCGACGCCACCGTGCTGCTCGGCGACCCGTTCAAGTTCAACAAGGACAACATCGCCGACTTCAACTTCTAGTCGAGCGGTCGTCGGGCGCACCGGAACCTCGGTGCGCCCGACGTCCCGCACGAGGTCGAGCCCATGCCGCGCTACTGCTTCGTCTCCCAGGTCGACCCTCGTCACCTGGCCGTCTACCGCGAGCGTCACGCCGCCGTCTGGCCCGAGATGCTCGCCGCGCTGCGCGACGCCGGGTGGTCCAGCTACTCCCTGTTCCTGACCGACACCGGGACACTGATCGGGTACTTCGAGGCCGACGACAAGGACCTCGCGCAGGCCCGCATGGCCGCTACGGACGTCAACGCCCGCTGGCAGGCGCAGATGGCCGACCTGTTCACCGGTGACGGCAACCCCGACGAGGGCTTCTTGTACGTCCCGGAGATCTTCAACTTGGCCGACCAGCTGCGCGCGGCGGGCCTGCCGGTCGACGCAGGCGGATGACCGGCACGGTCAAGCACGCTGCAGGACGTCGCTCATGGCTCGCAGGGTCGCCCGTGCCACCGGCAGCCCCGGTACGTTGAGGTGCCCGTGGGGCGCGCCAGCCACGACGTCCTCGACGACGTCCACACCGCTCGCGCGCAGGTCAGCGACGAGCCGCTCCCCCGACGGCAGCAGGTCGTCGTACTCGCACAGCGAGACGAACGTGGTCGGCAGACCGTCCAGACGGCCGAGGCCGGGGAACGCGTACGGGGTCGTCGCCGGGTGCGGGCCCAGGTAGTTGCGGTTGAGGAAGAAGGTCGACTCGGCGGTGAACCGCAGCACACGCGGCAGGTCGGCCATCCGCGCCACCTGCTCCGGGGACCCTGTCGGCACCGGGTCGTGGACCACCGGGTAGGCCAGCAGGACGGCGCTCGCGGGCCGGCCCTCGTCCCGGAGGCGTTGCGCGACACCGAGCGCCAGGTTCGCCCCGGCGCTCGCTCCCCCGATCGCCCACGGCGCACCCGACGGCAGCAGGGCGGACGTCGTCGAGGCCCAGACGAACGCCGCGTGCACGTCGTCGTGCGGCACGGGGAAGTGGACACCGCCGTTGCAGAGGCGGTAGTCGACGGACACCACGGTCGCCCCCGAGAGGTGCGCGAGCTCGCGCGCCACGACGTCGGCCTCCGGCATGTCCAGGTGGCCGCCGACGAACGCGCCGCCGTGCATCCAGACCAGGCCCCGGGCCTCGGGCGCGCGGTCGACGGGCCGGTAGACCCGCACCGGCACCGGGCCGTGGGGTCCGGGAGCCTCGTGCTCCTCGACGAGCGCGTCGGGCGGCCGGTAGCCGCCGACCGGCGCGAAGAACGTCTCGAACCGCGCGATGTCCTCGGGCGAGGGTGGGGCGGCACCCATGTCCGGCATGTCGTCGATCAGCGCGAGCCGGGCGGCCAGCTCGGCGACGAGCGTCATCAGGCGTCCACTCCGTTGGCGCGGGCGATCGCTGCGTACACGCCGGCGCTCGGCTTCGCGGTGCGGACGAACGTCTCGCGGTCGACGGAGTACAGGCCGAGCTGCCCCTCGTAGCCGAAGATCCACTCGAAGTTGTCCATGAACGTCCAGTGCATGTACCCGAGGACCGGCACGCCGTCCTCGATCGCGTCGAGCAGGCCGACGAGGGAGGGTGCGATGAACGGTGCCCGGAGCGTGTCGTCGTCGGTGGACATGCCGTGCTCGGTGACCAGCACCGGGACGCCGGCGACCTCGTACGCGTAACGCACGGCCCCGGCGAGCGACAGTGGCTCGACGGCCGATCCCATGTGGTTGGTGGGGGTGCCCTCGGGCAGCGGCGCCGGACCGTTCGCGTCGTAGGCCACCTGCTCGTAGTTCTGCACCCCCACGAAGTCGTCCTCGCGGGCGAAGCTCGAGCCAGCGCGTGTAGACCTCGGCGCGCTTGCGGTCGCGCACGGAGGCGTCCTCCCCCACGACGACGTCGTCGACGATCGCCAGACTCATCCCCACCGGCAGGTCGGGGCGGACGGCCTTGATGGCGGCGCGCGCCGCCCGGTGGCCCGCGGTCATGCCGTCGGCCATCTCGTCCATCTCCTCGGGCAGCATCACGTTGCCCAGCCGGTAGCGCTCGACGCCGGCGGCCGCACTTGCCGCCTCGAGCGTCGCGCGCTCGAGATCGGTGATGAACTGCGGCAGCCCGATCCAGGTCAGGAGCCGCGCGAGATTCGGCTCGTTCATGGTCAGCGCGAACGCGATGCGGTCGCCGAATGCCTCCATCACGCGTCCGCAGTACCGCGCGAACAGGTCCGGTGCCTCCGGGTTCAGCCAGCCGCCGCGGGCGGCGAACCAGTGCGGGGACGTGAAGTGGTTGAACGTGACGACGGGCGCGAGCCCGTGCTCGAGGCAGCGGTCGACGATCGCCTCGTAGTGCGCCAGGGCGTCGTCGTCGAACTCGCCGTCGACGGGCTCGATCCGCGCCCACTCCACCGAGAACCGGTAGGCGTTGAGGCCCATGCCGGCCGCGAGGTCGACGTCCTCGCGCCACAGCTCGTAGCCGTTGCACGCCTTGCCCGACCGGTCGCGGAAGACGGTCGGGGTGACGTTCTCGGCGAACCACGTGTCGCTCGTCGTGTTGTCGCCCTCGTTCTGGTGGCCGGCGGTGGCCACCCCCCAGACGAAGCCCTCCGGGAACTCGCGCGTGGTCATGTGG
This sequence comes from Cellulomonas sp. McL0606, assembly GCF_058248365.1. The sequence goes on from NZ_CM177779.1 coordinate 2,580,441, forward strand.
TTCTCCTCGTGTCGGACGGGTATCGATCGGTGCTGGTGGACTCGGGGTGTCGGAGCAGGCGCAGGAGGAGCGGTCCGGCGACCGCGCTGACCGCGACGACGACGGCGAGCGACCAGGGTGAGCCGCCCGCGCCGGCGAGCGGTGCCGCGATCGCGCCGACGGTGAACTGGCAGATGCCCAGCACCCCGGAGGCCGAACCGGCGCGGTCGGCCGCCGCGGCCATGCCCAACGTCGTCGCGGCCGGGATCACCAGGCCGAGGCTGGCCACGGCGAGGAACAGGCCGCCCATGACGAGCGGGAGGCTGTGCAGCCCGACGCCCACGACCAGGACCGCCGCGCCGGTACCGGACGTCACGTGACCGGTGGAGAGCAGACGGCCCGAGCCCGTGCGGCTCACCAGGTGCCGGCTCAGGTTGGACGCCACGAAGATGCCGACCGCGTTCAGGGCGAAGACCAGGCTGTACTGCTGGGGGGTCAGCCCGAACGCGTCCTGCAGGACGAACGACGAGGCTCCGATGTAGCCGAACAGGATGCCGCCGAACGCGGCGGTCGCCGCCAGGTACGCCAGGAACGTCCTGATCCGCAGCACGGAGCCGAGCCCGGCGACCACCGCGCCGAGGTGCGGTGCGACCCGGCGCTCGGCGGGCAGCGTCTCGGGCAGGACCCGCCAGCTGACCGCGGTGAGCAGGGCGGCGACCACCGCGAGCACGACGAACATGCCCCGCCAGCTCATGACGTGGGCCAGCAGACCGCCCGCGACGGGTGCGACGACCGGCGCGATCGCCGTCACGGCGCTCAGTGTGGCGAACGCCCGGCCCGCGGTCGCGCCCGGGTACGCGTCCGCGACGACGGCCCGCGTGACGACGATGCAGGCTGCCGTCGCCAGACCCGCGAGCACACGAAGGCCCAGCAGCACGCCGATCGACGGCGCCAGCGCGGCCAGCACGTGCGCCACCGCGTACCCGATGCCGCCCAGCAGCAGCGGCGGGCGGCGGCCGACGGCGTCGCTGAGCGGCCCGATGACCACCTGACCGACGGCGATACCGATCAGCACCGCCGACACCGTCGCGGCCGCCGCGGCGCTCGTCGTGCCCAGGTCCGTCCCGAGCTTGCGGCAGCACCGGGAGGTAGACGTCCGTGGTGAAGACGACGAGCGAGGTGAAGGCGGCCAGCAGCGGGACGAGGTACCGCGGGACCGTCGTCGGGGCGGTCACGGTGTGCCGCCCGAGCGGTCGAGCAGCTCGACGAGGTTGCCCTCGGGGTCCGCGACGAACGCCATGCGGACGCCGGGCTCGGGCGACGGCTGGGGCGGCACGACCGAGCGCGCACCGAGCGCGAGCAGGCGGTCGAACGTCGCGTCGAGGCCGGCCACGTCGAACGCGACGTGCCCGAACCCCTCGGTCAGCACCGCCTCGGCCGGGTTCGTGGCCCGCAGGCCGGGGTTCGACCCCGCGCGGTGCAGGAGCTCCAGGCGGTCGCCGTGGGTCGGGTGGACCAGCATGACGATGTCGAGGTCGACGGCGTCGACTCGTGCCACGAGCTCGGTCACGTAGCCGAACGCCGACGAGTACCAGGTCGCCGCTGCGTCCAGGTCGGCGACGTTGAGCCCGACGTGGTCGAGGCGATCAGGCATGGACGTTCAGTCCCGCGCGGTCGGCCGTCAGGTACGACGCGATGCGGCCCGTGGGGTCGCGCTCGGCCCGGACGGCCTCGAGCCGGGCGTAGTGCCCGGGCGCGAGGAACCGGTCCTGGCGTCGCGTGAAGTCCGTGTCGCCGAGGTAGACGCCGACACCGCCGTCACGGGCTATCGCGGCGGTCTGCTCGTGCACCCGCGTCTGGTAGCGCTCGTCGTCGGCCTCGTCCCGGTAGACGAGGTAGGTGGCGACGTAGACGTTGCCCTCGACCGAGAACGCCATGTCGGGCAGCGGGCGGGTCGGGGCCCAGCCGTACCAGATGGAGAACGAGTGCTCGGTGTCGAGCCCGCGCCAGATGTCCAGCAGCAGCGGTGCGAGCACGTCGGCGGACGCGTCGGTCCAGGCGCAGTCCACCGCGTACCGGTGGTCCTCCGGGTTCTGGCCGGTCTGCGCGACGCTCTCGTGCGCGACCGACGTCGGGCCGGTGACGTGACCGAGCTCGCGGCCGAGCACGGGGCAGTCGCCGAGGGCGCCGAGCAGCGTGAGCGCCTCGTCGTCGGAGTCGGCCATGCAGGTCGTGTGCAGCAGCAGCAGCGTGCCGCCCGGGTGCTCGATGCCGTCGTACAGCGGCACGTCGGTCAGCCGGGTCGCGGCCATCACGGGCTCGACCCGGCGGTCCAGGTCGGGCAGCACGCGGTGCAGCCAGTGGACGACAGCCTCCGCGTCGTCGAGCCGGAACGTCCAGGTGTCCTGCCACATCACGGGTGGCTCGGGGTACGTCTGCAGGTGGAACCGGGTGACGATGCCCGGGAAGCCCGGACCTGCACCACGCGCGGCCCAGTAGAGGTCCGCGTTCTGGGTCGCGTCGGCCCGGACCAACGCCCCGTCGGCGGTCACGACGTCGACCGCGACGACGCTCTCGCACGCCCAGCCGCAAGCGCGCCCGTTCCACCCCTGGCCGCCCTGCAGCAGGAAGCCGCCGATCCCCACCGTCGCGCAGTGGCCGACGGGGAACGCCCGACCCCGATCGGCGAGGAACGGCGCCAGCTCGAGCGCGCCCGTCGTCGCCGGCCCCGCGGCGACGATGCCCGTCGCCTCGTCGTACTCGATCGAGCGCAGGGCGCCCAGGTCGATCAGCAGCGCGTCGTCGCGCACGCTCCACGCGGCCCACGAGTGCCCGCCCGAGCGGATGCTGATCCCCCAGCCGCGCTCGACCGCCAGGCGAGTTCCGGCGACCACGTCGTCCGCGTCGACCGCGTCGAGCACGGCCGCCGGGAAGCGGTCGGGACGGCGAGCGTTGAACACCCGGCCGACGCGCGCCTCCTCGTAGCCGTCGTCGCCCCGCAGGACGAGCCGGCCTTTCATCCGACCACCGCCGCGCCGCCGTCGACCGGGATGTTCGCCCCTGACACGTGCGACGACTCGTCGCCGGCCAGGAACAGCACGGCGTTCGCGACGTCCTCGGGCTGCCCCCACTTGCGCAACGGGACGCGCGACAGGATCTTCTCGGCCGGGCCGTCCGGGGCGTGCAGGAACCCGCTGGTCTGCGGGGTCTCGGTCATCGCCGGGCTGACGGCGTTCACGCGGATGCCGAGCGGGCCGCCCTCGACCACCAGGTTCGACGTCAGTGCGAGCACCCCGCCCTTGGCGGCACCGTGCGCGTTCTGCGGCTCGAACCACGCACCTCGCGACCCGGTGATGGAGCCGATGTTGACGATCGACCCGCCGCCCCGCGCCACCAGGTGCGGCCAGGCCGCGCGCGTCACCAGGAACACGATGTCCAGCTCGTTGCGGATCGTGAACGACCAGTCGGCGTAGGAGAGCTGGTCGATCGCCCCGAACCGGATCGCCGAGGCGTTGTTCACCAGCACGTCGATGCCGCCGGACAGGGCGACGGCCTGGTCGACCCACGCCTGGGCGCCCGCCTCGGTGGCCAGGTCGACGGGCGCGACCGCGTCCATCCGCCCCCCGGCCGCCCGCACGAGCTCGACAGTCTCCTGCGAGGGCACGGGGTTCAGGTCGCACCCCACCACGTGTGCGCCCTCGCGGGCGCACACCAGCGCCGTGGCCCGGCCGATCCCGCCACCGGTGCCGGTGACGAGGACGACCCGGCCCGCGAGCCGTCCCGTCATCCCGCGTGCCGATCCCCGGAGGCCTCCTCCAGCGCGCCACCGCCGAAGTTCTTGTCATGGTCGAGGGTCATCCGCAGGATCGGGTAGGTGATCTCGCGCATCTGCTCCTCGTAGGTGCCGATCGCCTCGACCAGCTCGGCCTCGCCGCGCGCGACGCGGTCGAGCTGGTCCACCAGGAGCGCCGCGTCGTTGAGCGCGAGGTTGGCGCCCATGCCCAGCGTCGGGAGCATGCCGTGGGCGGCGTCGCCGACGATGGTGACGCGCGACGAGGCCCAGTCGTCGGCCGGCTCGAGGAACCCGAACGGGATCGCGAACATCGACTCCAGCTCGACGCCGGCGACGATCGCGCGGGCCGCGGGGTGCCAGCCCTCGAGGGCGGCGAGCATCGACTCGCGCAGCTCGACGGCGGTCTGGTCGGTCCACTCGGCGACGGGCGGGACGACCGTGCCCTCGCTGAGGCTGCAGCTGACCATGATGTAGCCGGCGACAGGGTCGAGGACCACGTCAGGTGCCAGGTCGGCTGCGGCCTCGTCGGCCGCGCGGCGCGGGCGGAAGTTGGCGATGAGCAGCCGGGAGCCCTTGCGGTCCACGGCCATGAGGACGCCCTGGTCGAGGATGTCGGGCATCAGCGCGTCGAGCTCGGGTGTGATGGGCGTGCGGCCGTACACCCCGATGCCCCGGATGCCTGTGGGGATGACGGGGACCTGGGGCAGGGCTGCGTCCGCACGGCGGACCGGATGCCGTCGGCGCCGACGAGCACGTCGCCGCGGGCGGTGCTGCCGTCGGCGAGCGTCGCGGTGACCCCGTCGGCGTCCTCGACGAACGAGACGACGGGCGAGCCGGTGTGCATCGCGGGCCCGAGGCGCGCCGACAGCACCTGCCGGAGCGTGCGGCGGTGGACGCCGGTGTGCGGCACCGGCCCGTCGTTGGGCGGGCCCATGTGCTCCCGCGAGGAGCTCGTTCAGCTGGTCGTCGAGCACGATCGACTGGTGCCGGTCGTAGTTCCGGCGGGAGGTCTGCTGGTAGAGCGCGAACAGGTCGTCCGGGAGGCAGCGGCGCAGCGCCTCGCCGCCGATCGCGTTGAAGTGCAGGTAGTAGCCCTGCTTGCGGTCGAGGTCGGCGTCGCGCTCGAACACCTCGACCGTGTGGCCGGACTTGAGCAGTCCTTGTGCGGTGGCCAGGCCGGCGAGGCCTCCACCGGCGATCAGGACATGCAACGGTCGAGGATCGGTCACGGCAGCACTCCCTTGTGCGGACTTCGTTCTGCGGCAGCTTCGTTCGAGCGACACTCTCGTTGTGTGAAAGTGACTTTCGTGAATAGCGTATAGCGCGATCGGGCAGGACGCCAGCGTCAGCCGCGGATCGGTCGTCGACGCTCGCGACCGTCCCAACCCTCCGCCAGCGCGGCGAGCCGGCCGTGCATCCCGAGGATCGGCGCGCCGGACCGGTGCACCTCGACGGGGTGCGGGAAGAGCGGTCCCCCGTCGTGCCAGGCAACCGCGACAGCCCCGGACGACGCCGTGTGGATCAGCGGGCATCCCAGCTCCTCCAGGCGCGCAGACTCCGTCGCGAGGTCCTCCACCACCCAGCTCACGTGCCCGAGGCCCGGCCTGCCCAGCCGGTAGGCGTCCGCGAGCCACGGGTCGACCGTGTGCACCACCGCGAGCCTCGATCACGACGGGACCCCAGGCCGCGAACGCCGCGGTGTGGTCGAAGTACGACGGGTCCTCGATCCGGGAGGCGTCGGCGAGCGTGAAGTCGTCGAACGCGACATGCTCGTCGACGAGGAACGGCCCGACGCCGAGCGTGCGGATCGCCCGGTCGATGCCTTCGTCGAGGTCGTCGACCCAGTAGCCCAGGTGGTGAAGCGGTCGCACGGCCGTCCTCATTCTGTGGAAGTGATGTTCTGAGAGTGAGAGTATGGGCTCATGAAGCTCACGCACCTCGGCCACGCCTGCCTGCTCGTCGAGACGCCCGGCGCTCGGCTCCTCATCGACCCCGGTGTGCTGTCCGACTTCGCCCACGTGCGTGACCTGGACGCCGTCCTGGTCACGCACCAGCATGCCGACCACGTCGACGTCGCCCGCCTCGGCGCGCTGCTGCAGGCCAACCCCGGTGCGGTCCTCGTCGTCGATGCCGACACCCGGCCGGCGGTCGACGGGCTCGCCGCCACCGTCGTCGTCGCGACGCCCGGCGACCGCCTCACGTTCGGCGGAAGCACCGTCGACGTGCTCGGCGACCTCCACGCGGCCGTGTACGCCGACGTGCCGGGCTGCACCAACGCGGCGTACCTGGTCGACGACGGCGCCCTGCTGCACCCCGGCGACTCGTTCGTGCTCCCCGGGCGCGAGGTCGACGTGCTCGCCGTCGCCATCGACGGTCCGTGGCTCAAGCCGCGGAGGCCGTCGAGTACGTGCGGGCGGTCGGCCCGCGGGTCGCGGTGCCGATCCACGAGGGCGAGACGACCGACCCCGCCAAGTACGCCGGGATGCTCGCCGCGTTCAGCCCCGAGGGCGTCGTGCGTCGGCTGGTCAGCGGTGAGGCCACGGCGCTGTAGCACGGTGCTCGCCCGGGCCGACCTGCGTGCGCGTCCCGTCGGGCAGCACGATCTCGGCGGACGTGCCGGGCGGGACCTGGACGTCGAGCACGAAGCCGTCGTCGCCGATCCGCCACGCGACCTCGATCGACCCGAACGGGCTGACGTGGCGGAACGCGGCCCAGGTCAGGCCGCCACCGGGCAGCGGCGCGACACGGAACGTCCGGTAGCCCGGCGCGGTCGGCTGCAGACCCGCGACGTGGCGGTGCAGGAACGACGCCACCGCGCCCTTGCTGTAGTGGTTGAGCGACCCGTGCGCCTCCCCCTCGGCGTCCACGCCGCCCCAGTGCTCCCAGACAGTGGTCGCGCCGCGGTCGAGCATGGTGAGCCACGACGGCTCGGTGTCCTGCAGGAGCAGTGCGTACGCGGCGTCGACGTGGCCCGCCTCGGCCATCGTGGGCAGCAGGAGCCCGGTCGACAGGAACCCCGTGCTCAGGTGTCCGCCGGCCTCGGCGACCAGCTCGACGAGCCGCGCGGCGACGGCGTCACGGCTCTCGGGCGGCACCAGGTCGAAGGCGAGCGCGCGCACGTGGGACGCCTGCGTCTGGACCAGTAGCGTCCCGTCGTCGGCCACGAACTCCGCCCGCCAGGCCTCGCGCGCGCCGTCGGCGACCCGGCGGTAGCGTGCGACGTCCTCGCCGAGGAGCTCACCGATGCGCACGAGCGTCGCGGCCGAGCGGTGCAGGTACGCCGTCGCGACCTCGGACTTGTCCGCGCCGACGAACGCGCGGAAGTCGCCGACCTCGACGCCGGGCTCGAGCCACTCGCCCCAGTGGAAGCCCGTGTCCCAGAGGAACTCCTCGTGCGGGGCCGCAGGTGCCGTGCGGCCGGCGTGCCGTCCCTGCGCGGCGCCGCGGATCGCGAACTCGAGCCATCGGGTGGCCGCCGGCCACGACTCGCGCAGCAGCGACAGGTCTCCGTAGGCCTGGTAGAGGTCCCACGGCGCCGCGACGACCACGTCCCCCCAGCCCGCCGAGCCGTTCAGGAACGCCAGCGGACCGTCGAACCCCTCGGCCGGTGGGCACGGCGACATGTTGGCGACGCACCCGTCGTCGCGCTGGTCGAGCGCCACGTCGCGCAGCCACTCCCGGCTGAACCCGAGCACGTCGAACAGGGCCGCCGCGGTCGGGGCGAAGACCTGCCAGTCGCCGGTCCAGCCGGCGCGCTCGCGCTGCGGGCAGTCGGTGGGGATGTCGCAGACGTTCCCCCGCAGCGACCAGACGACAGCGTCGTGCAGGCGCTCGACGCGTTCGTCGCTGCAGGCGAACCAGCCGGTCCGCCGCAGGTCGGTGTGCACGACGACCCCGGTCACGTCGTCCGGCCCGAGCACGCCGGGATGGCCATCGATCCGTGCGTACCGGAACCCGTGCGTGGTGAACCGCGGCTCGAAGACGTCCCCGGGCACGCCGGCCGACGTGACCACGTCCACCTGCCCCAGGGGCAGCGGCTCGGGAAGCATCGGCAGGTCCACGTCGAGGTGCCCGGTGGTCAGGTCGCCGTCGGGACCGAGGTGCTCGCCGTGGCGCAGCACGAGCGTGGTGCCCGACGGACCCAGGTCCCGCACCCGCAGCCACCCGTTGATGTTCTGCCCGAGGTCCACGAGCGATGCCCCGTCGGGCAACCGGGTCACCGCGACCGGGCGGAGGTCCTCGACGCGACGCACCGGGGGCGCGACCGACCGGACGACCCTGACGTCGACGTCACGCGCGACCGCCGGGGCCCACCCCGAGGCGTCAAGCAGCCTGCGGTCCTCACGCTGGCCGCCGATCAGGTCGGCGGCGAGCACGTGCGAGGACGCGGTGACCCAGTGCGGACCGGTCGCCGCAAGCGTGGTCCAGCCGTCGTCCGCGCGCGCGTCGAGCTGCAGGCGCAGCGCCACCTCGGTGCCGAACTGGTCGGCGGCTCGCGGAGCACCCACCTGCCCGCGGTACCAGCCGTCGGCGAGCAGCACCTGCACCACGTTCGGACCCGGGCGCAGGTGTCCCGTGACGTCGTACCACTGGCGCTGGACCCGTCGCGCGTACTGCGTGTACCCGGGCGCGAGCTCGACGTCGCCGACGCGTTCGCCGTTGAGGAACACCTCGTAGAGCCCGAGCGCGGTGACGTGCAGGTACGTGTCGGTCACCGTCCCGACGTCGACCTCGGACCGCAGCCAGTACGCGGGCCGCCCCCGGCGGAGGTCGCACCGGTTCGTGCACGCCGATCCAGGCCGCCGACCAGTCGTCCTCGCCCAGCAGGCCGCTCTCCAGCAGGACCGGGTCGCTCCAGGCGCTCTCGCCCAGGTCGGTCCGGACCGTCACGCGCGCCCGGCACGTGCGGCGGGCGCGGTCGAAGACCGGCACCTCGACGAACGACTGCCGGTCGGAAGCGGTCCAGCCGGAGTCGTAGCCGTCGTCCGTGACGACGCGGTAGGCCGACTGCCGGGTCGCCCCGTCCGGGAGCCACCACGAGACCGCGGGCCGTTCGCCGTGCCCGAACGCGTCGCCTCCGACGACGTCCGTGCGGACGGCCCGCGGTGCCCCGAGCACGTCAGACGAACATCGAGGCTCGCGCCCCGGTGATCCACCCGACGAGCTGGTCGTTGTCGGTCTGCGCCGTCGGCAGGTCGGCCACCAGCTGGCCGCGGTTGAGCACGGCGATCCGGTCGCACACCGCTGTGGCCAGCGGCAGGTTGTGCGTCACCAGGACGATCGCGATCCCCTGGTCGGCCATGCGCCGGATCAGCGCCTGGACCTGCTGCGTCTGCTCGTAGCCGAGCGCCGCCGTGGGCTCGTCGAGGAGCAGGACACCGTTCCGCTCGCCCGTCACGCGCGTCGCGCTGCGGGCGAGGGCGACGACCTGCCGTTGCCCTCCCGAGAGCATCTCGACGGGCCGGGTCATCGCCGCCGTACGGACGCCGAGCCGCTGAAGCTCCGCCTCCGACCGCTTGCGCTGGGCCTTGTGGTCGACGAAGCCGATCTTGCCCAGCAGGCCCTTGCGCAGGATCTCGCGGCCGATGTTGAGGTTCGTGGCGATGTCCAGCGGCTCCACGAGCGCGAGGTCCTGGTAGACCATCTGGATCCCGGCGTTCGTGGCGTCGCTCGGGGCGTGGAACTCGACCTCGGTGCCGTGCACGCGCACGACGCCGGCGGAGGGCCGGTGCGCCCCGGACATGATCTTCAGCAGGGTCGACTTGCCCGCGCCGTTGTCGCCGAGCAGTCCGACGACCTCTCCCTGCTCGACCCGGAAGTCGATCGAGTTGAGGGCGCGGACGTAGCCGTAGTGCATGTCGACGCCCGAGAGCTCGAGGGCTGCGGTCATCGTCATCACCTCGTTCCGGTGTGGACGGACGCCTGCGCGGTCGTCATGAGCCGCCGCGAGACGGAGATCGAGATCCAGCGCTCCAGTGCGAGCGAGCCGAGCAGCAGGAGACCCGTGACGCCGGTCGCGTAGTACGGCTGGACGCCCTTGATGGTCAGGCCGTTGGAGATCGTCGCCAGGATGAGGGCGCCGACGAGCACGCGGGGCAGGCTGCCCCGGCCACCGACGAGCGAGACTCCGGCCAGCGCTACGGCGGTCAGGGCCGTGAAGATGATTCCCGGGCTGGCGGACGGGCTGGCCTCGGTCACCGTCGCGGCCGTGACGAGCCCGCCGAGCGCCGCGCACCCGCTGCTGATCACGAACGCGAGGACGCGGTACCGGTTGCTGTGGATGCCCGACCGGCGCACGGCCTCGGCGCTGCCGCCCACGGCCATGAGCCGGATGCCGTCCCGGGTCTTGGTCAGGAACACGGTGCCGACGAGGAACAGCACCGCGACGATCCACACCGGAGCCGGGACGCCGAGGTAGCGCCGGGTGCCCATGAAGTCGAGGGCCTCGAGGCCCGGGATCGTGTAGCCACCCGCGATGATCGCCGCGATGGCAGAGGTCACCGACAGCATGGCGATCGTGACGATGATCGGGTTGAAGCCGCGCAGCGAGATCAGCCCGTTGAGCAGGCCGATCAAGGCCCCGACCAGCAGCCCCGTGACGAGTGCGAGCCAGACAGGCAGACCGTTGATGATCATCCAGCCGGTCAGGCAGAGCGACAGAGCCGCGACGCCCGGGATGGACAGGTCGAGCGCCCCGCAGATGATCCCGACGGCCACACCGGCCGCGAAGATCGCGCTGATCGCCGCCGCGTTGGCTATCAGGATGGCGTTGTTGACGCTCGCGAAGTAGGGGTTGGCCCAGACGCTGAACACGATGATCAGCAGCCCCCACAGCACGAAGATGCCTCGGTCACGCAGGAAGATCAGGCCGCGCACTCCGGCGCTGTCTCCCACGGGGGCGGCACTGTTAGGGCCGGGGGCGGGCGTCGTCGGCTCCACGGGCCCGGTGGCCCCCGTCGTGTCGGGGGCCACCTTTCCGTGCGCCTCAGCAGGAAGGCTCATGGTCATGTCATTTCCTCGAACGTGGTCGGTCAGCTGTCCTTCGTGATGACCTTCTGCGGCACCGTGAGGATCGGGCCCTCAGCGGTCGGGTCCGCCTGCATCTTCACGAGCGTGTCGAACGACTGCGTCATGTCGTCGCCGAACTGCAGCGCGACGGAGGCGAAGATCGTTCCGTCCTTGACCAGGGCGAGCACCTCGTCGTTACCGCCGAACTCGGCGATGCACGGGAGGTCCCGACCGGCGGCCTTGAACGCGCCGATCGCGCCGAGCGCGCCCTCGTCGTTGGCGGCGGCGACCGCGTTGACGTCCGGCTTGCCCTGCAGGATGTTCCCGACGTCGGTCTGCGACGCGGCGCGGTCGCTGAGCGTCCAGTTCTGCACCACGGTCGCGCCGGGCGCGGCCTTCTTCAGGGCCGCCAGGAAGGCGTCGTCGGACTCCTTCTTGCCTGCCGTGCCCGGGGCCGACTCGCCGTAGATCACCTGGGCCTTGCCGCCCATCTTCTGCGTGATGCACTTGCCCAGCTGGTCGCCGAGCGCCGTGCCCCCGGCCGCGTAGTCGATCGTGTCGAACGAGATGCCGGCCTGCGGGCCGTCGAAGCCGTAGTCGGCGGGGACGCCGTTGATCAGCACCGGGATGCCCTTGCCCTGCGCCGACTTCAGCACGTCGGCCATCGACTTGGGGGCGATCGCGATGATCCACGCGGCGCCGGCGCGCCCGGACTCGAGCACCTCCGTGACCTGCTGGGCCTGCTTGGTCGGGTCGAGGCTCGGGTCCTGGACGACGACCTCCCAGCCCTGCGACTTGCCGTACCCGGTCACGCCCTCGGACAGCCCCTTCATGGCGGGGACCTGCAGTCCGATCGGCGAGAAGAGGAGCGTCTTCGGCAGCGTCGACGCGGCCGACGAGCTGCCGCCGGCCGGCTGGGACGACGACGGCGTGTCGGACCCGCCGCTGCAGGCCGCCAGGAGGAGCGCCGTCACACCCACGGCGAGTCCGGACAGGGTGCGCTTGTGGTGCCCACGGAACGTGCTCACGGGATCTCCTTTGATCTCTCGGGGCCGCCGCTTCACTTTCACATCGTGAAAGCGACTTTCCAATGTCCATACGGTATGCCTGCGGCACGCCGTTGTCTACGTTTCAGAGCGGTGTTACGAACCTGTGATCGGACGTCAGCCGGGCGGGTGAACGACCGGGCCGAACGCGGCGTAGGCCCGTGCGCGCTCGTCGATCTCCTCGCGGAGGCCCTCGTGGCGCTGCGCGGTCTCGACGATCTCCGCATAGTGCGAGCGCTTCTCCTCCATCGAGATGACCGACGTCGTGAGATCGGTCCACTCGACGGTGGCGTCAGTGGTCAGGTGCCCCCGCGCCCCGCACGTCGCGCACTCGACGTCGCGACCGGACAGGACGACCACGTCGAAGCTGGCACATCGGGCAGGTGCCCGGCGTCCCCAGGTACTCCGCATCCGGCCAGGCGCGGCCCAGCTGGCTCGCCACGTGGCCACCCAGCGACGCCGCGCGAGCCAGCGCCGCTTCGTCGAGCACGACCGACCGCGGGGTCCCCGCGCCCTCGACCACCATCTGGTCCACGACCTTGATGTGCATCGAGAAGGCGAGCGTGTGCATGACGGGCAGTGCGAGCGCCTTCCACTGGGAGGTCAGCGACCCACCGCACGCGATGAACGCACCGACCCGCGGCTTGAGCACCCGCTCGTCGACGCGGAACGGCACGGCGGGCTCCGCGCCGGCGCGCCGGGCCTCGAGCAGGCCCGCCACGATCGCCGCATCGGCGTTGGGCCCGAGCAGCAGGTCGGCGAGGACCTTCAGGCGGCCGGGCACCGTGCGGCTGATGATCGGTGCGCTGACGACCCAGGCGTCGCACGCGACCAGCCGATCCCAGAACCAGTCGGCGTCCTGCGGCAGCCGGAGCTCCTCCAGCCGCGCGAGCTCGACCGCGGCGCCCGCCTCCTGGGCGCTGCGCAGCGCCTCGATCAGCAGGATCTCGGCGCTCCCGCCCGGGACCCCGCACCCGAGCCCGAGCACCCGGCCGGTCATGACCACGACTCTCGAGCCCGTGGACGAGTGCGACCATCGCGTCGTGCAGCGGCGTCGGTACGCCCACGCGGGTGCCCTCCAGGGCGATACCGCCGTTGAGCACGTCGACCTCCGTCCTTCGGTGGGCGAGCACGTCCTGCAGCATCGAGGGCTTGTGCCCGAACGCCTCGTCGATGGCCTCCTGGACGGACTCCGACGGCTCACGCAGCAGCACGATCCCCGCGGCGGCACAGACGTCGAGCGCCTCGGCGATCAGGGCGTCGACCTGCGGGCGCAGACCCGGATCGGTGCACACCTGGCCGACGGTCAGCCCGGTGAGGGCGGCGAGCGGGCTGGTCGCGGCGTTGAACACGACCTTGGTCCACTGCGGGCCGCGCGCGTCGGCCATCGCGTGGGTGCGCAGCCCGCCCGGGTCAGCAGCGGGCGAGCTGCGCGATCTCGTCCGACCGTGCGGGGCTGGGCTCGAACGGCCCGAACCACGAGTCGCCCGGGGCGTCGTAGCGCACGGTCCCCGGTGCCGTCACGGCTCCGGCCGTGATGATGCTGCCGCGCACGACCCTGGGAAGCGCCTCGGCCAGGACCTCCTCGTTGCCGATGCCGTTCTGCAGGCTCACCACCGCCGCGTCCGCGAGCGCCGCGCGGGCCGCCTGCACCGCGGGACGGGTGTGCAACGACTTCGTCGCGACCATCCCGAACTCGCACGTCGGCAGCTGCGCGGCATCCGTCACCGCGTGCACCGGGGCGACGAAGTCGGCGTTCCCCGTCACCCGCAGGCCGTCGCGGTCGATCGCCGCGACGTGCTCGGCCCACGGGTCCACCGCCCAGACCTCCACGTCGGGCACCCGCGCCAGGTGCGCGGCGTAGAGGCTGCCGATCGCACCGCAGCCCAGGACCGCGACGCGCACGCTCACGAGGCCGCCACCTCGGCGGCGATATCCGAACAGACCTCGGGGTCAGCGCCGCCGACCCCGAGCCCGCCGACGACCCGGCCGGCCACGACGAGCGGCACTCCCCCGGGAGCCGCCAGGAACGGCGACGGCGACAGGGCGCCGAGCGCGGCAGCACCGAAGGCGTTCGAGAAGCTCGGCGCTGGCCATGCCGAACCGGGCCGCGGCCGACGCGGTCGCGAGCGCGACGTCCACGCCGCCGGCCACGCCGTCGTCCATCCGGTCCTGCTGCACGGGATCGCCACCCCGGTCCACGACCGCGACGGACACCCGCAGGCCGCGGGACCGTGCCAGGTCCATGACGGCGTCGCACAGGTCGACGGCCCACGCGAGCTCGACCTGCGCGCCCGCCGGGGGCGCGGGCTTCATCCCGAGGCTCGCCTCGGGCGTCACCACCAGGTCGCCGAACCGCGCCTCCCACCGCGCGCGGTCGTCGCCGTGCTGACCGACGTAGCCGCCGCCGAGCGCGTACGCGATGAGCAGGTCCTCGGGGTTGGCGGGCTCACCGTCCGCGCTGACCACCTCGGGGGCCACGCCGGTGGGCAGGAAGGGGCTCACGGTCGCGCCCGAGGCGGCGATACCGCCGACGACCACGCCGTCGAGCAGGACCGGCATGCCGCCGGCGCCCGGGAACACCGCCTCGGGTGACGCGGCGACGAACCCGGTCGAGATCGGCACGGGCAGCACGGTCATCCGGTGCAGGTGCTCGGCGCTCGGGATCTGCTGGGTCGCCGAGATCCACGCCTTCGAGCGCGCCCGCGCCATGCCGCCCGGTCCGCCGTGGTCGAGACGCGACGCCGTGACCAGCGCGCCGCTGGCGCCGACGACGGCGATGCCGCCCCGCAGGCCGAGCTGCTCGGCCTTGTCGACGGCCCGCCGCACGAGGGCGCGGGCCTCGGCCAGGGGGAGGTCGCGCGGGTGGTCGCTCACGCGCCGACCATGTTGTAGCCACCGTCGGCGACCATGTAGGTCCCGGTGATGTGCGCGGCGTCGTCGGTGGCGAGGAACAGTGCGGCGCCCGCGACCTCGGCCGGTCCCGGGATGTGGCCCATCGGCGTCATCGCCCGCAGCTGGTCGCCGCGTCCGGACTGCCAGTCCTTGCGGCCGAGGGTGGCCTCGGTCTCCATGAAGCCGGGGGCGAAGATGTTGACGCGGACCGTCGGGGCGAAGGCATGGGCGTACGACTTGGTGGCGCCCAGCAGGCCGTACTTCGCCGCCGCGTACTGGGGCGCCCGCGCGCTGCCGCGCACGATCACGGTCGACCCGATGTTGACGATGCTCCCGTGCCCCTGCTCGAGCATCCGCTGCCCGAACTCGTGGATGCACGCCATGGTGCCCTTGATGTCGACCGCCAGGACGTGGTCGATCGACTCCTCTGTGATGTCCCGCCACGACATCTGCTCGCGCGCGACGTCGCCCACGTTGTTGATCAGCACGTCGACCTGGCCGAGCGCCTCGAACGCGGCGTCGGCCATCGCGGCGACCTGCGCCCACTCGACGATGTCCGCCTGCAGGAGGACCGCCTCGGCACCCTCGGCCCGGACACGGGCGGCGGTCGCCTCGGCGCCCGCGGCCGAGCTGCGGTAGTGGATGCCGACGGCGCGGGCACCCTCCTGGGCGGCGCGGACCGCGATCTCGGCACCGAAGCCGGTGCCGGCGCCCGTGACGACGACGGAGCGGCCCTCGAAGCGCCGCGGGACGGGGAGGGGAGCGAGTGGCACGGCGGTGTGTCCTTTGTTCTCGGTGCTGTCGGTCGGGGTGGCGGCTAGACGAGCGTTCGTCCGCCGTCGATGTAGAGGCACTGCCCGGTGATGAACTCGGCCCGCTCGGAGAGCAGGAAGGTCACAGCGTCGGCGACCTCGGCCGGCTTGCCGAGGCGACCCGCCGGGACGAGCGACTCGAGCGCCTCGCGGTGCCCGTCGCGCTCCAGGTACGTGCGGGTGAGGTCGGTCTCGACGTAGCCGGGTCCGACGGCGTTGACCGCGACGCCGTGCGGCGCCCACTCGCGGGCCATGACGCGCATCATCTGGTTGATGCCGCCCTTCGTCGCGGCGTACGGCGCGTGGTCGGCGTGGGCGAGCAGGGCCGACACGGACGAGACGAAGACGATGCGTCCGCCCCGGGCCGCAACCATCCGGCGTCCGACCTCCTGGCCGAGCCACCACGCCGTGGAGAGGTTGAGCGTGAGGATCGACTGCCAGTCGTCGTCGTCGAGGTCCAGGACCGGGCGGCGGTCGTTGCGCCCGACGGCGTGCAGGAACAGCCGCGGCGTCCCGACGATCGACGTCGCCTGCGCCACGAGGGCGCGGCTCGCCTCGGCGGTCGAGACGTCCGCCTCGAGCGTGACCACCTCGACGCCTTCGTCCTTCGCGGCACGTGCGACCGACTCGAGCGCGGCCCCGTCCTTGTCCGCGACGACCACCTGCGCACCCTGGACCGCCAGGCTCAACGCGCTGGCGCCGCCGAGACCGCCTGCCCCCACGACGAGCGCGGGCCTACCCCCAAGACCGAGCCATTCCGCCATGGACCCCAATGTCCCTTCGCTGTCGCGTTTACTTTCACATCATGAAAGTCGCTTTCCAATAGACTAGGCTAGACCCCGCGAGCCTGTCCAGGGCGACGTAGGACGTTCCCCCTAGGCTGACGCCGAAGCCGGGACGAGAGCACGCGAACGAGCAGATGAGCCGACAACGCACGGAGGACATCGATGCCCCCCAAGACCAAGGTCGCCGACGACGCCGACCCGGCCGACGGCGGAACGACCGAGAAGCGCGAGTACCGCGTCGAGGCGCTGGCCAAGGGCCTGCGGATCCTGAGCCTGTTCGACGAGCAGCGGCCGTCCTGGCGCGTGACCGACCTCGCGACCGCGGCGGGCCTGCCCATGCCGACCGTCTACCGCGTCGTGCAGACGCTCGCGTCGGAGGGCTACCTCGACCACCTGCCCAACGGCGACTACCGCCCCGGGGTGCGCACGCTCACGCTCGGGTCGGCCGCGCTGCGCAGCCTCGACCTCGTGGGCGTCGCGACGCCGAAGCTCCAGCAGCTGGGCGAGAGCACGGGCGAGACCGTGAACCTCGCCGTGCTCACCGGCGACCACGTCCTGTACCTCGTGCGCCTGCGCAACTCCGACCTCGTGACCGCGAACATCCAGGTCGGGTCCACGCTGCCGGCCGTCACGACGTCCATCGGCAAGCTCCTGCTCGCCCACCTGGACGACGACGACCTGCGGTCCCGCATCACCCAGGAGTCGTTCCAGGCGCAGCACGGTCCGAACGCGAAGGTGTCGCTGGAGAAGCTCGGCGCGGAGCTGGAGCAGATCCGGCAGCAGGGCTGGGCGATGCAGGACGAGGAGCTCGCCTACGGGCTGCGCTCGGTCGCGGGCCCGATCGAGGGAGCCGCCGGCCGCGTCGTGGCAGGCGTGAACCTGGCCGTCCAGGCGCGCGACTGGTCCACCCAGCGGATCGTCCGGGAGCTGCGGCCGACCCTGCTGGACACGTGCGCGGAGATCTCGGCGCTGCTGTCCGGCGGCCACGCGTGAGCAGGGCCCCTCGGCTGGTTCCCGCCGCCCTCGACGAGGCGCAACGGGCGGTCTACGACGCCGTCGCGGGTGGTCCCCGAGCGCAGGGGCCCGCGCTCTTCCGGCTGGTCGACCCCGACGGCGCGCTCGAGGGACCGTTCAACGCGTTCCTGCTGCAGCCGGGGCTGGGGATGGCCCTGCAGGAAGCTCGGCGCGGCCGTCCGCTACGGGACGACGTTCACCGACCGCGCCCGCGAGATCGCGATCCTCGTCGTCGCGGTGCACCACGACTCGGAGTTCGAGTGGTACGCGCACGAGGCCGTGGGCCGTCACGCCGGGCTCACGGACGCCGAGCTCGACGCGCTGCGCGCCGGCGACGTCGACTCCCTGCCGTACGTCGAACAGGTCGTCGCCCGCACCACGCGGCTGCTCCTGGAGTCCAGAGACCTCGACGACGACGCCTTCACCACGGCCGTCGACGCCCTCGGACTCCCCCAGGTCTTCGAGCTGCTGACCCTCGTCGGCTACTACGAGACGCTCGCGCTGCAGCCCGGGTCCTGCGGGTCGCGGCTCCGGTCGACTGACGCCACGCTGGCTTGACATGCGCTCCGCCGCGTCGTCAGAATTGTGAAACTAACTTTCGTAGAGTGAAAGAGGGTCGAGCGATGAAGCTCGTGACGTTCAACGAGGGCCAGGTCGGCTACGTCGACGGGGACGAGGTCGTGGAGCTGGGCGTCGGCTCGATGCGGGAGTACTTCGAACGCGGTGGGGACGTCGACGAGACCGGCCAGCGGTTCGCTCTGGACGCGGTGCGTCTGCGGGCCCCGATCGTCCCGAAGAAGTTCTTCCACACGGCCGGCAACTTCGCCGCCCACCACGAGGAGCTCAAGGCCGTCAACTGGTCGCACCCCGTGCACAAGGGCATCGTGTTCTTCCAGAACGTCGACGCGATCATCGGCCCGGACGACGCCATCGTGTACCCCGAGGGCCTCACCCGTGGTCCTCGACTACGGCTAAGCTCGGCGTCGTCATCGGCAAGAGCGGCAAGTTCTTCGGGCCCGAGGAGGCCGAGGACTACATCGCCGGCTACCTCGTGTTCAACGACATCACCGCGCGCGACATCCAGCGGCGCGAGATGAAGTCGGGGGTCTTCTCGTTCTCCAAGGGCATCGACACGTTCTGCCCGATCGGCCCGTGGAT
Organism: Cellulomonas sp. McL0606; assembly: GCF_058248365.1. The sequence goes on from NZ_CM177779.1 coordinate 2,598,931, forward strand.
CGTCACCAAGGACGAGGTCCCGGACCCGACCAACCTGCGCATGGAGGACTGCGGGTCAACGGAGACGTCCGGCAACGGGGCAACATGTCGGACATGATCCTGTCGCTCCCCCACCTGGTCGCCTACCACTCGGCCCAGGGCTACAGCGCCGGCGACATCATCACCACGGGAACCATCTCCGGCGTCGCCGCGATCCAGCCGAACCCGTTCGACTTCTACCTGCAGCCGGGTGACCGGATCGAGGCCGAGATCGAGGGCGTGGGAGTCCTGCGCAACCAGGTGGTCCCGTGGAGCGCGGCGCACGACACCGAGCCGTACACGATCGACCTCTACTCCTCGCCCGTCGAGAAGCTGACGCGATGAGGTTCGGCACGCTCGACGGTCGGTTCGTGCTCGTGCGCGACGACCGCGCGCTCGACGTGGCCAACGCGTCGGCCGGCGCGCTCCCGGCCGACCCGGTCGCGGTGCTCGAGCGCTGGTCCGACCTCGTCGACTGGGCCGCGGGCGCGGACTGGTCCGGCTCGGTGGCCGTGACCCCCGACCAGCTCGGTGCGCCCGTCCCTGCTCCCCGGCAGGTGTTCGCGATCGCGCTGAACTACCGCCCGCACGCCGCCGAGGCCGGGTTCGTCGCCCCCGACGAGCCGCTGGTGTTCACCAAGTTCCCCAGCATCACGGGTCCGGTCACCACGGTCGAGCTGCCGCCCGGGCACGTCGACTGGGAGATCGAGGTCGTCGTCGTCATCGGCAGGGGCGGCTACCGCATCCCCCGGGAGCAGGCCTGGGACGTCGTCGCCGGCCTCACCGTCGGGCAGGACCTCTCCGAGCGCGTGCAGCAGCTCACGGGCACGCCCCCGCAGTTCTCGCTGGCCAAGTCGCACCCGGGGTTCGGCCCGACGGGTCCGTTCGTCGTCACGCCCGACGAGCTGGGCGACCGCGACGACGTCGGCTTCGCGTCGCGGATCGGCGACGAGGTCATCCAGCAGGGCCGCACGAGCGAGCTGATCTTCCCGATCGACGACCTGGTCGCGCGGCTCTCGGCCGTCTGCCGGCTGCTGCCCGGCGACCTGATCTTCACGGGCACGCCCGCCGGCGTCGGGAACCGCCGGACGCCGCCCCGGTTCCTGCAGCCGGGCGAGACGCTCGTCAGCACGGTCGACGGCATCGGAGAGATCCGCCAGACGTTCGTCGCCCGGCCGTGACCGGTTCGGCTCGCGAGTCGACGTCCGTCGCCATCATCGGCGCCGGGCCGGCCGGGCTGACGCTCGGCCACATCCTTGCTCAGGCCGGTATCCCGTTCCGGATCATCGAGCGCACCACCCGAGAGCACCTGCTCGGCCGCGTCCGCGCGGGCGTGCTCGAGCAGGGGACGGTCGACCTGCTCGCCTCCCTCGGTCTGGACGGGGACCTGCGTCGGCGCGGGCTGACCCACCACGGGATCTACCTGCAGTACGAGGGCCGGCGGCACCACGTCGACTTCGACGAGCTGGTCGGGCGGACCGTCACCGTCTACGGGCAGCAGGCGCTCGTCGCGCACCTGCTCGCCGAGCACGACCGGATCGGGTCGAACGTGCGGTTCGAGACGACCGGGATGCAGGTCGACGGGCTGACGACGTCCAGCCCGACCGTGCACTACGTCGACGGGAGTGGCCCGGTCGAGCTGTCGTGCGACGTCGTGGTCGGCGCCGACGGCTACCACGGCATCGGCCGCCAGTCGCTGCCCGCCGCATCGAGGGTCGCCTGGGAGCGTGCCTACCCCTACGCCTGGCTGGGCATCCTCGCCGACGTCGAGCCCTCGACGGACGACCTGATCTACGCGCTGCACCGCGACGGGTTCGCGATGCACTCCATGCGCTCGCGCGAGGTCTCCCGGCTGTACCTGCAGGTCGCTCCCGACGAGTCGATCGGCGACTGGAGCGACGGGCGGATCTGGGAGGCCTTGCAGACCCGGCTCGGTGTCGACGGATGGACGCTGGCCGAGGGTGCGGTCACCGAGAAGTCGATCACCCCGATGCGCAGCTTCGTCGCGTCCTGCCTCTCGCACGGGCGCCTGTTCCTCGCCGGCGACGCGGGCCACGTCGTGCCGCCGACCGGCGCGAAGGGGCTCAACTCGGCGGTCGCGGACGTCGCCCTGCTCGGACGGGCTCTGCTCGACCATCGCGCGGGCGACGACACCGGCCTGGCGACGTACAGCGAGCGGGCGCTCGCGCGGCAGTGGAAGGTGCAGCAGTTCTCCCAGTGGATGACGCAGATGCTGCACGTGCACGACGACGGGGACGCGTCCGCGCGCGGGTTCGCGTATCGCAGCCAGGTCGGACAGCTCGAGTACGTCACCCGCTCGCGCGCGGCACAGCAGAGCCTCGCCGAGCAGTACGCCGGGCTGCCGTTCAGCGAGGGAGCAGCATGACGGAGGCCAGCCAGCAGACGATCTCCGCGGAGATCGCCGACCGGCACGCCCGCGAGCGGGGCAACCCGGCGGTGCACCCGCGACTCGACTTCGCGCCGTACCGGTCCGCCGTGCTGCGCCACCCGACCCACGAAGCCGTCCGGGCCGACCCCGAAGAGATCGAGCTGGTCTCCCCCGCGTTCGGCCACACCGACGTCGCGGCGCACGAGTCGGACCTGACCGTCCAGCACGCAGGCGAGCCCCTCGGCGAGCGGATCATCGTCACCGGGCGCGTCCTGGACGGCGAGGGTCGACCCGTCGCCGGTCAGCTCGTCGAGGTCTGGCAGGCCAACTCCTCGGGCCGGTACGTGCACAAGCGCGACCAGCACCCCGCGCCGCTGGACCCGAACTTCACCGGCGTCGGCCGCGTGATCACCGGCGACGACGGTTCGTACCGCCTCACGACCATCAAGCCGGGGCCGTACCCGTGGCGCAACCACCGCAACGCGTGGCGCCCCGCGCACATCCACTTCTCGTTCTTCGGCACCGCGTTCACGCAGCGGCTGATCACCCAGATGTACTTCCCGGGCGACCCGCTGTTCGGGCTCGACCCGATCTACCAGTCGATCACCGACCCCGCCGCCCGCGCGCGTCTGGTCGCGGCCTACGACCACGACGTCAGCGAACCGGAGTGGGCGCTGGGGTTCCGCTGGGACGTGGTGCTGACCGGCCCGCGGGCCACCTGGACCGAGCCGGAGGACGCCGACCATGTCTGAGCACGGCACAGGGCAGACGCCCGCGCAGACGGTGGGCCCGTTCTTCGGGTACGCCCTGCCGTATCCGGGTGGGCCCGACGTCCGCGCGCCGTGGCAACCCGACGCGATCCGGCTGCACGGCCTCGTGCTCGACGGTGCCGGGGAACCCGTCCCGGACGCGCTGGTCGAGGTCTGGGGCGCCGACGCCGACGGTCGCCCGTCGACCGAGCGCGGGTCGCTGGACCGCGACCCGCACGGGTTCACCGGGTTCGGCCGTTCCGCGACCGCCCGGGACGGTCGATACGCGTTCAGCACGCTCAAGCCGGGCAGCAGCCGACCCGGCTCGGCGCCGTACGTGGTCGTGGCCGTGTTCGCCCGCGGCCTGCTGAACCACCTGCTGACCCGCGCCTACTTCGCCGACGAGGTCGACGCCAACGGTGCCGACCCGCTGCTGCAGCGTGTCGACGCCGACCGACGCGCCACGCTCGTCGCCGAGCTGGACGGCCCGCGGTCCTACCGGTTCGACATCCGCCTGCAGGGCGCCGGCGAGACCGTCTTCCTCGACTACGGGACACCGCAGTGAACGACTGGGGGCTGCTGCAGACCGTGACCGCCGGTTCGCGCGACGTCGCTGGGGACGACGACGTGCTCGAGACGATGGTGCACGTGGAGGCGGCGCTGCTGCGCGCCTGGGGGCACGTCGACGGCACGTCCGACCAGGACGCGGCGGCCGAGGCGCTCGACGCCGTGGATCCCTCCACCCTCGACCGCACCGCACTCGTGGAGGGCGTCGCGCAGGACGGCGTGGTCGTTGTCGCTCTCGTGCGCGAGCTGCGCGGCGTGCTGGACCATGCGGGACTGCCCGTCACGCGTCTGCACGCGGGGGCCACGAGCCAGGACGTGCTCGACACCGCCCTCGTGCACGTCGCCCGGGAGGCGTTCGCGCAGCTGCGGGTACGCCTCGTCGCCGCGGGCACCGCGCTCGCCGTGCTGGCCGACGCCGAGCGGGCCTCGGTGCGGGTCGGGCACACGCTCGGGCGGGACGCCGCACCCACCACCCTCGGCGTGCAGGTCGCGGGGTGGCTCGACGGGATCAGCTCGGCGATCGCGGCGGCCGACGGCGCGCGGTTCCCCGTGCAGCTCGGCGGGGCGGTCGGCACGGGTGAGCAGGCCGACCGCATCGCCGGACGTCCCGGCGCGATCACGACCCTGCGCGCAACGCTCGCCGCGGACCTCGGTCTCGACGACCCGGGTCGGTCGTGGCACACCGAGCGGACCCCGGTGCTCGCGCTCGCCGGCGCGGCCGCGACGGTCGTCGCCGTCCTGGGGCGGATCGGTCGTGACGTCGTCGCCGGCTCCCGCACGGGCGTCGACGAGCTCGCGCTGGCCGGCGGCGGCGCGTCGTCGGCGATGCCCCACAAGCGCAATCCCGTCGGACCGGTCGTGATGAGCGCGGCGGCGCTGCAGGCGCCCGGGCTGCTGTCGACCATCGCGCGTTCCGCGGCGTCGGTCGACGAGCGACCCGCGGGCGAGTGGCACGCGGAGTGGTCGCCGCTGCGCGACCTCCTGCGCCTCGCGGCCGGCTCGGCCGACGCGGCGGCACGCACCGTCGCGGGTCTGTCCGTGCACCGAGAGGCGGCGGCCCGCAACCTCGCGGTTGCGGACGTGGGCGTCGTGGACGACGTCACGCTCGCTGCCTGCGGCGGCGTCGTCGACGCTGCCGTGGACCGGTTCCGGACCACCCTCGACGACGGGCACCGCCGATGAGCCCTGTGCGCCTCCACGGTTCGTTCGCCCCCGGCACGACGCCGGGCGCCCACCAGGACCTGCTCGTCCTGCTCCCGTCTCTCGGCACCACCACCGACCTCTGGGACGGTGTGGTCGCCAGCCTGCGCGCCGATCCTGCGACCAGCGCCCTGCGGATCCTGCGGGTGGACCTCCCCGGGCACGGGACGAGCCCGGCGCGGCACGAGGCGTTCACGGTCGCGGACCTCGCCGATGCGGTGCTCGACGTCGTCGACGAGGCGGGTGGCGGCTCGTTCCACGTCGGCGGCGTCTCGCTGGGCGGTGCGGTCGCGCTCGAGCTGGCGGCCGGGCACGCCGCGCGGGTGCTCAGCCTGACGATGTCGTGCAGCGGCGCCCGGATCGGCACCGCCGACGGATGGGCCGCGCGTGCCGAGCAGGTGCGCGAGGGCGGCACCGCGTCCCTGGTGGCGGGGAGCGCGGCGCGTTGGTTCGCGCCGGGATTCCTGGCGCGCGGCGACCGCGGCGGCGCCCACGCCCTGGACCAGCTGCTCGACGTCGACGACGAGTCGTACGCCCGGTGCACCGACGCGCTGGCGACGTTCGACCGGACGGGCGGCGTCGGCACCGTCACCGCGCGCACCCTGCTGGTCAGCGGCGCATACGACGAGGTGACCACGCCCGCCTCGATGCAGGCGCTGGCCGAGGAGTTCCCGGTCGCGACGCACGCGACGATCGCGTCCGCGGGCCATCTCGCCGTGCTCGAGGAGCCCGCGACGGTGGCGGCCCTCCTGCGCGACCACCTCGGGGGCGACGCCCACGCACGCGGGATGCGCGTGCGGCGCGAGGTCCTGGGCGACGCCCACGTGGACGCCTCGGTCGCCGCGACGACGCCGCAGACCGCCGCGTTCCAGGACTTCCTCACCCGCTACGCCTGGGGCGAGGTCTGGGCCCGACCGGACCTGTCCCGGCGCGAGCGGTCGATCGCGACCCTCGCCAGCCTGGTCACGGGCGGCCACGAGGCGGAGCTGCGGATGCACGTGCGCGCCGCCCTGCGCAACGGGCTGACGCCGGACGAGGTCGCCGAGGTCGTCCTGCACACCGCCCTCTATGCCGGCCTGCCGGCCGCCAACACCGCGATGGCGGTCGCCCGCGAGGTCGTCGCCGAGGCACACGTAGAAGGAGACGGACATGGACAAGACGGTCGCGACGGCTGACGAGGCCGTCGCCGACATCCCGTCGGGCTCGTCGCTGGCCGTCGGCGGCTTCGGCCTGTCCGGGGTGCCCATCGCGCTCATCCGCGCCCTGCTCGCCCGCGGGGTCGACCAGCTCGAGGTCGTCTCGAACAACTGCGGGGTCGACGGCTGGGGGCTGGGCGAGCTGCTCGCCGCCGGCCGGATCCGGCGCGTCGTCGCGAGCTACATCGGCGAGAACAAGGAGTTCGCCCGTCAGTACCTGGGCGGCGAGGTCGAGGTCGAGCTGACCCCGCAGGGCACGCTCGCCGAGCGGCTCCGCGCCGGCGGTGTCGGCATCCCGGCGTTCTACACCGCCGCGGGCGCGGGCACCGCGGTCTCGGACGGCGGCATGCCGCTGCGCTACGCCGCCGACGGCTCGATCGCCCTGGCCAGCGGGGCCAAGGAGCTGCGCCCGTTCGCGAGCCTCGGCCGGAGCCGCGAGTACGTGCTGGAGGAGGCGATCCGCACGGACTTCGGGCTGGTACGGGCGGCGGTGGGCGACCGGCACGGCAACCTGCGCTTCGAGAAGTCGACCCGCAACTTCAACCCCCTCGCGGGGATGGCCGGCCGCGTCACGATCGCGGAGGTCGACGAGCTGGTCGAGCCGGGCGAGCTGGGTCCCGACGACATCCACCTGCCCGGCATCTACGTCGACCGTGTCGTCCTGCTCACCCCCGAGCAGTCCGCCGACCTCCCGATCGAGAAGGTCACCGTCCGCGTCCGACCAGTCGAGATCGAGGAGTCCTGATGCCGCTGACCCGTGACCAGATGGCCGCCCGCGCCGCCCGTGAGCCTCGAGGACGGCTCCTACGTGAACCTCGGCATCGGCCTGCCGACCCTCATCCCCAACCACCTGCCGCCCGGCGTCGAGGTCGTGCTGCACTCCGAGAACGGGATCCTGGGCGTCGGACCGTACCCGTGGGAGGGCGAGGCGGACGCCAAGCTCATCAACGCCGGCAAGGAGACCGTCACCGTCCTGCCCGGGGCCGCGTACTTCGACTCGGCCGCCAGCTTCGGCATGATCCGCGGCGGCCGGGTCACGCACGCGGTGCTCGGCGCCATGCAGGTCTCGGCCGGCGGCGACATCGCCAACTGGGCCGTGCCCGGCAAGATGGTCAAGGGCATGGGCGGGGCGATGGACCTGGTGAACGGCGCGGCGCACGTGCTGGTCGTCATGGAGCACGTCGCCAAGGACGGTTCCGCCAAGATCGTCGAGCAGTGCACCCTGCCCCTGACCGGACGCGCGTGCGTCGACCGGATCATCACCGACCTGGCCGTGCTGGACGTCACGGACGACGGCCTGCGGCTCGTCGAGCTGGCGCCCGGCGTCACCGTCGACCAGGTGCGCGAGGCCACCGGCGCGCCGTTCTCGGTGGCGCCGGGGGTGCCGGGATGACCGCGCTGCGCGAGGTCGTCCTCTGCTCGCCCCTGCGGACCCCGGTCGGACGCTTCGGCGGAGCGCTCGCTCCCCTGGACGCCCGGGCCCTTGCCACGACCGTCCTGCGCGCGCTCGTCGAGCGGACCGGTCTGGACCCGGCGGCGGTCGACTCCGTGATCGGCGCGCAGGGCTACCCGACCATGGAGTCCCCCGCGTTCGGCCGGGTCGCCGCGCTCGACGCCGGCTTCCCCGTGACGACGACGGGGTACCAGCTGGACCGGCGGTGCGGATCGGGGTTGCAGGCGGTCCTGAACGCGGCCATGGAGGTGCAGACCGGCGTCGCGGACGTGATCGTCGCGCTCGGCGCGGAGTCCATGTCCAACGCCCCCCTCTACACCGAGCAAGGCCGGCGCGGCCTGCCGCCGGGCGGTCTCCTCCTGCACGACGCGCTGGCCCGGGGGCGGGAGATGGTCGGCGGTGTCGACTACCCCACGCCCGACGGCAACGTCGGCACGGCCGAAGCCCTGCGCGCCGAGTACGGGATCAGCCGACAGGCCCAGGACGCTCTGGCGCTGCTCGCACCAGCGCGCGGTCGCCGCCCAGACCTCGGGGGCGTTCGATGCCGAGCTCGTGCCCGTCACCGTCCCCGGTCGTCGCGGGGAGGTCGTCGTCGACCGCGACGAGCACCCGCGCGCCGACGCCTCGCTCGACGCCCTCGCGGCGCTGCGGCCCCTCCTGGTGGGCTCCGACCCGGCGGCGACCGTCACCGCCGGGAACTCGAGCGGACAGAACGACGCCGCGGCGGCCTGCGTGGTCACCACGCCCGAGACCGCCCGAGCCCTGGGCCTGGAGCCGATGCTCCGCCTTCGCTCGTGGGCCGTCGCCGGCGTCGACCCCCGCCGGTTCGGCATCGCCCCCGTCCCCGCGACGAACCTCGCCCTCGCGCGGGCCGGCGCGACGCTCGCGGACCTCGACGTCGTCGAGCTCAACGAGGCGTTCGCCGTCCAGGTGCTCGCGTGCCTGGCCGACTGGGGCATCGACCCCGAAGATCCGCGCGTGAACCCCCGCGGCAGCGGCATCTCCCTCGGGCACCCGATCGGCGCCACCGGCGTCCGGATGCTCGCGACCCTCGCGCACGAGCTGCCGTCGCTGGACGCCGAGCTGGCGGTGGCGACCATGTGCATCGGCGGCGGGCAGGGGCTGGCCGCGGTGCTCGAACGCATCTGACCGGAGGACGCCCGTGACCTACCAGAACCCCGTCATCAAGGGAACCGCCCCCGACCCGTCGGCGGTTCGCGTCGGCGAGGACTACTACCTCGCCAGCTCCACGTTCGACCTGTTGCCAGGCATCACGATCCGCCACTCCACCGACCTCGTCACCTGGCGGATCGTCGGGCACGCGGTCTCGCGGCCTGCGCAGTACCGCAGGGACGGCGAGCCCGGACCGGTGGTCCTCTTCGCACCGACGCTGCGTCACCACGACGGGGTGTTCTACCTGGCGTGCACCAACGCGGTCGGCGGCCAGGGCAACTTCGTCCTGCGGACCACCGACGTGACCGGCGAGTGGTCGGACGCCCTGTGGATCGACTCCGACGGGTTCGACCCGTCCTTGTTCCGCGACGACGACGGCACCTGGTACTACACGCGGCGGAACCTGCAGTTCCGCCCGGACGGGAACCTCGGCCCGATCGTGCAGGCGACGATCGACCTGGCCACGGGCGTGCTCGGCGAGCTGCGCGACATCACCCCGCCGCACGGGTTCGCCAGCAACGACATCGAGGGGCCGCACCTGTTCGCTCGCGACGGCTGGTACTACCTGGCCTCGGCCGAGGGCGGCTCCTGGGCCGGGCACATGCAGACCATCGCGCGCAGCCGGTCACCCTGGGGTCCGTTCGAGGCCGCGCCGACCACCCCGTGGCTCACCCATCGGCACCTCGTCGCGAACCGGGTGCAGAACCTCGGGCACGCCGAGCTGGTGGAGGCGACCGACGGCGGCTGGTGGGCACTCGCGCTCGGCACACGGCACCCGCGCATGGCTCGGCACCACAACCTGGGGCGCGAGACCTTCCTGACGCCCGTCCGCTGGGTCGACGGGTGGCCGGTGGCCGGCGAGCGCGGCGACGGCACGACGAGTCTCGTCGTCGACGCCGATCCCCCCGTGCGCGGCCGCGGGATCGACCACGGGGTCGCAGACACCCTCTGGACGCGGGGCTGGAAGACGATCGGCGCCGCGCCGGCACGCCTCGACCCGCTCGACGCGGACGCGCGGATCGAGCTGCCCTGCGGACCGGACCCCCGGACCCGACCCGTCGGTGCGTGCGGCGCGCTCCTGCGCGCGCAGACCGAGGACGACCAGCGGTTCTCGGCCACGATCGTGAACGTGCCCGCCGGCGCGGTCGCGGGCATCGCGGCGTTCACCGACGCCTCGCACGTCGCCTCGTTGACGGTCGAGGAGGTCGACGGCGGGCGCGTCGCGGTCCTGACGCGCACGGTCGACGACGTCACGTCCCGGACGCACGTGCCGCTCCCTGCAGCCGGTGAGGTCGGGCTGCGGATCGACGGGCACGAGACCAGCTACGCGTTCGTCGCCGTCACCGACGGATCGGAGACGGTGGTGGGCCACTGCTCGGCCCGGCTCCTGTCCGCGGAGACCGCGCAATGGTTCGTCGGCGTGCACTGGGCCCTGCTCGCGGTGGGCGACGACGGTTCCACGACGTTCGCCGACGTGCAGATCACGGACCTCGCTCCGGGCGCGCCCGCCTCGCCGGTGCCGTTCTAGCACGGGCGAGGCGGGGCGTCGTCCCGAGCCCGGTAGACGTTCCGCTCCCACCGGTGCCTGCGTATCACCGCCCGCCGCTCCTCGGTCAGCCGACGCCCGTCGCTCGTGGCGCCGTTCCGCCGCTCGACGTGCGGGCCCTGGTCGCCGCGGAAGCACCGGTTGCGGAAGTCGCCGTCGGGGGATGCCGCGCCTGCTGCGATCCGCCCGGTGAGCCCGCCCTCGTCGAGACCGACGCGCACGATCACGCGACGGCGAGGTCGTGGACCGGCCGGCACGCGTCGTCCCCACCCGGTCGAGAGAACCCGCCAACGCCCCATGGCCACGAGGCGCCGACCCCGTGCCCATCGGGCGTTCGGACCGTCACGGCCTCAGTCGCGTGACCGCCCGGCGACGACGCGCGTGATGATGAGCACCGCGAGGATGACCGACCCGTTGAGGAAGTCGAACCACTCGCCGCTCACGCCGGCGAACGTCAGCACGTTCTGGACCAGGTACAGCAGCAGGATGCCGGTGAAGGCGCCGACGAGGCTGCCGCGCCCGCCGTTGAGGCTCACTCCCCCGATGACCGCAGCCGCGAACACCGTGAAGATCGCACCGCTGCCCTGGCTCGACGCGACGGAGGCCAGGTGCCCGGACAGGAGGATCCCGGCCAGGGCGGCGATCGCGCTGGCGAGGATGAACACCCACCAGAGCGTCCGATCGGTGCGGATGCCGGCCGCACGAGCGGCGTCGACGTTGCCGCCGATCGCGTACAGCGAGCGCCCGGAACGCAGGTACCGCAGGCCGAGCCCGCCGATGACGTACGCGACGACGCAGACCCAGACGGCCGCGGGGATGCCGAGCCAGGTGGCCGTGCCCAGGTACATCATCGAGCCGGTCATCCCGAAGAACGTCTGGCCCCCGGAGATGCCGGTGAGCAGCCCGCGCAGGGTGATGAGCATGCCCAGCGTCACGATGAAGGCGTTGAGCCCGAGCTTGACGATCAGGCCGGCGTTGATCGCGCCGATGATCACACCCACGGCCAGCGCGATCGGGATCGCCCAGCCGGGTGGCACGAGGTCGAGACCGTGGTTGATCCCGGTCGGCAGGGTGAGCCAGGCGGCAACCCCGGGTGCGAGGCCGACGGTCGACTCCAGCGAGAGGTCCATCTTCCCGGCCAGGAGCACCAAGGCCTCGGCCAGCACGAGGAGCCCGATCCACGACATCGACACCAGGACGTCCGTGAGGTTGCCGCGAGTGAGGAAGCTGGGGACACGAACGCGCCCACGACGACGACGAGGATGATCGGGGGGATCAGCGCCAGGTCGCGGAAGCGCGCGAGCGAGATGCTCGTGAGCCGGAGCGCCGGCGCCTCGGCCTTCGGCGGGTCGGGGACGGGCTGTACCGTGCCTGCCGAGCCTGCCACCGGATTCGTCACCTCATTGATCACGCGGATCCACTCCCTCTGACGCGTCGCCCGCTGCGGCGCCCACGAGGACGCCTTCCATCGCTGCCGCGACCCCTGGTCGTCCCAGGTGCCCTCCAACTCGCGGACGATCTCGCCGCGGAACATCACGAGCACGCGATGGCAGTACCGCAGGTCGTCCAGGTCGTCAGAGACGACCATGACCCCGGCCCCGCCCCGCGCCGCGCCGGTGGCGGCGTCCATGAGCGACTCCTTCGAGCGCACGTCGACACCCGCCGTGGGCGCCATCAGCACCAGCAGCCTCGGGTCGTTCGCCAGTGCCCGTCCGGCGACGACCTTCTGCTGGTTCCCGCCGGACAGGTCGCCCGCCGGCTGCTTCGGCCGGGCCGGACCACGTCGAGCCGCCGGATCAGCTCGCCTGCCATCCGGTCGCGAGCCTTCGGGTTGACCAACCCGAACCGCCCCAGCCGCGAGGAGACGCTCATCGTGAGGTTCTCCGCGATGGACAGACCCTCGACGAATCCCTCCGCATGGCGGTCCTGCGGGACGAACCCGACACCCGCCGCCAGGGAGGCCGGCACGCTGCCGAGCCGCTGCTGCGTGCCCGCCACCCGCACGGTCCCCGCCGTCGGACGCCGTAGCCCCACGATCGACTCGGCCACGGCGAACTTCCCGGAGCCGCCCCCGCCGGCCAGGCCCAGGATCTCGCCCGGGCGCACGTCGAACGACACCCGGGGGACGCCGGCCGCGGACAGCCCGTCGACCTCGAGCACGGGCGGGGTGTCCCGCGGCACGGGCGGCGGCCGCGTGTCGACCACCTCGGTCGCCTTCTCCCCCGTCATCGCCTCCACGAGCCGCGACCTCGAGACCTCGGCGATGGGCGCGGACAGGATGTGCCGGGCGTCGCGGAACACGGTCACCGTGTCGCACAGCTCGAAGATCTCCTGGAGGTGGTGGCTGATGAACAGGAACGTCACGCCCTGCTCCTGCAGGCGACGGATGCGAGCGAACAGGCGCTCGACCCCGCCGGCGTCCAGCCGTGCCGTCGGTTCGTCGAGGATGACGAACCGCGCGCCGAGCGAGAGCGCCCGCGCGATCTCGACGAGCTGTCGCTGCTCGACCGTGAGTGTCCGGGCGAACGCCCTCGGGTCCACGTCGATCTCCCACTCGGCGAGCAGGTCGGCCGAGCGTTCGCGCAGCTCGCGCCAGCGCACCGGGTGCCCGGCGGCGGACTGGCGACCGAGGAAGAGGTTCTCGGCGACCGTCAGGTCGTCGATCACCGTGAGCTTCTGGTAGACGCAGGCCACCATGGCCTGCCATGCGTGCCGGTCCGCGAGCGGCGGCGCCGGCTCGGCGCCGAAGGTGACCGTGCCCTCGTCGGGCCCCTGCAGGCCCGTGAGGATCGACACGAGGGTCGACTTCCCGGCCCCGTTGCGCCCGACCAGCGCGTGGACCTCTCCCGCGCGGACCAGGAGGTCCACCCCGCGCAGGGCCTGGGTCGCCCCGAAGCGCTTGCTGACTGCGGTGACCCGGGCGACGGGCGGCTCGAGGCCGCCCGTCGCCGTCGCCACTGACTGCGTCGTCATGTGGTCATGTCCCTCGTCCTTGCTGAGTAGATCGGGTCGTGGCCGTGCCTAGCTGACGTTGTTGCCCCACAGGGTCGGGTCGTCCACAGCGACCGACTCCGGGAACTTGCCGTCGACGGTCACGAGGGGCGCGGGGATCTGGTCCTCGAGGATCTCGGGGCTGACCTGGACGATCTTGCCGCCGTGGCCGTCGTCGCCCGGCGTGTACTTCTTGCCGTCGATCGCGTCCTTGACGTACTGCAGGCCGTACTGGGCGTACAGGTCGGCGGGCTGGGACACCGTGGCGTCCATGGTGCCGTCCTTGATCGCCTGGAACTCGGCCGGCACGCCGTCGTTCGACACGATGACGATGTGGCCGTCCTCGCCGCGCTTCTTGAGCAGGCCCTTCTGCTGCAGCGCCTGCAGCGTGGAGGGCAGGTAGATCGACGCCTGCATGTAGATCGCGTTGATCGTGTTGCCCGCCAGCACGGTGTTGAGCTGAGACACCGCCGTCGGCGGGTCCCACTTGGTCGGCTCGCCGAACACCTTGATGTTCGGGTAGTCCGACTTCATGCAGTCGTTGAACGCCTCGGTGCGGTCGCGGCCGTTGATCGAGGCCAGGTCGCCCTCGAACATCGCCACGTTGCCCTTGCCGCCGAGAGTGTCGCCGATGTACTTGCAGGCCTTGGTGCCGTAGGCGCGGTTGTCCGCACGCACGACCATGTAGACCTTCCCGCTGTCGGGCCGCGTGTCGATCGACACGACGGGGATGTTCTTCGACGCGAGCTGCTGCAGCGTCGGGATGATCGCGGCGGTGTCCTGGGGCGCCATGACGACGCCCTTGACGCCCTGTGCGACCAGCGTCTGCACGTTGTCGGCCAGCTTGCTGATGTCGTTCTGCGAGTTGGTCGTCTTGAGGTCGACGCCGACCGTGTCGGCCTTCTCCGGGACGTAATTGATGTACGCGTTCCAGAAGTCGGAGTCGGAGCGGGGGTAGTCGACGCCGACGAGCGGGCGGCTCCCCCCGCCGGTGGCGCCGCCGCTGCTGCCGCTGGTGCCGTCGTTGCCGGGAGTTGAGCTGCTGCTGCACGCAGCCAGAAGGCCGACCGCGGCCAGGGCCGCGGTGGCGCTCATTGCCAACTTGAGTCGCACGATCTCTCCTTTGAGACGGGGCACGCTCAGCGGCCCTGGGGGTGGGGGTGAGTCGACTGGGGGTCTGACCACACGACGCCGTCGGGATAGCGGTAGTCGATCAGCGTGGTGGGGAGGAGCTCGGCGCCGGAGCCCGGGAGCGTCGGCGCCAGATAGCGGCCGCCCTGCACGCGCGCAGGGACGACGAAGTGCTCGTGCAGGTGGTCGACGAACTCGATCCAGCGGTTCTGCGTGCTCCCGCTGACGGCCACCAGGTCGAACATCGCGAGGTGCTGCACGACCTCGCACAGCCCGACACCACCCGCGTGCGGGCAGACCGGGACTCCGTACTTCGCCGCCAGGACGAGGATGGCGACGTTCTCGTTGACGCCGGCCACGCGGCAGGCGTCGATCTGGCAGACGTCGATGGCCCCCGCGGCGAGGAGCTGCTTGAACACGACACGGTTGGCGACGTGCTCACCGGTCGCCACCCGCACCGGCGCCACCGCCTGGGCGATGGCCCGGTGGCCGGCGACATCGTCCGGGCTGGTGGGCTCCTCCACCCAGTACAGGCCGTACGGCGCGAGCCGGCCGATCGTGTCGATCGCCTCGCCGACGTCCCAGGCCTGGTTCGCGTCGATCGAGAGGAGGACGTCGGGGCCGACGAGCGAGCGCACCATCTCGAGCCGCCGCTCGTCGTCGTCGGCGTCCGCGCCGACCTTGAGCTTGAGGTGCGTGAAGCCGTCGGCGAGCGCCTCCTTGACCAGCAGCTCGACCTTGGCGTCCGAGTAGCCCAGCCAACCGGCCGACGTGGTGTACGCGGGGTACCCGTCGGCCAGCAACGCCGCGACGCGCGCGTCCTTGCCTGCCGCGCCGCGCGTCAGGATCTCCAGCGCCTCGGCCGGTGTCAGCGCGTCGGAGAGGTGCCGGAAGTCGATCAGCGCGACGAGCTGCTCGGGGTGCGCGCCGAGGAGTTGCCACAGCGGCTTGCCCTCACGCTTCGCGTACAGGTCCCAGACCGCGTTCACGACCGCGCCGATCGCCATGTGCACGACGCCCTTCTCGGGCCCGAGCCAACGCAGCTGCGAGTCGTGCACGATCAGACGCCAGAACGCGCCCATGTCGGCCAAGGTCTCCTCGACGTCGAGGCCCACCACGAGCCGCTCGACCGCGCGGATCGCCGAGGCGGCGACCTCGTTCCCGCGGCCGATGGTGAACACGAACCCTGCACCGCTCTCGCCGGCCGAGGTGCGCACGACGACGTACGCAGCGGAGTAGTCCGGGTCCGGGTTCATCGCGTCGGAACCGTCGTGCTCGCGGGAGGTGGGGAACCGCACGTCCACGACGTCGAACGGCTCGAAAACTGCCGTCACGTCGGGTCTCCAGACTGCCGAGCATTCACTGGGCACCCTCTCTCGGGTCGTCACTGATCCGATGTATCGATCGATCGAAGGCCGCACAGCACTGTCGGGACCCTGTCCAACTAGGAGCTCGGCGGCCAAACCTCCGATGTCTGCGCCCAGTCTGTAGTTGTGGCTCGGCATTGTAAAGAGGCAGGTAGGCAACGAATTCGTCACGATCGATCGCGGCGCGGGCGTTTGAGTTGCCGGGAGATCTGGGCCAGACTCGGGCTGCCGGGCCGGATCGACACACGCGGCCCGAGTCATCAGACGTCTGAGGGGTGCGCCGTGGCAGTCACCGACGTGGCGATCGAGAAGCTGAAGTCGATGATCGCGTCAGGCGAGCTCCAACCCGGTCAGCGACTGCCTCGCGAGGCCGACCTCGCGGCCGACCTGGGGCTGTCCGCAGCTCGCTCCGGGAGGCCGTGCGGGCGCTGTCCGTCCTCCGGATCCTCGACGTGCGGCAGGGCGACGGCACCTACGTGTCGAGCCTGTCGGCCGAGTCTCTCGTGGACACGCTGACCTTCATCGCGGACTTCCACCGGGACACCACGGTCCTCGAGCTGCTCGAGGTCCGCCGCATCCTCGAGCCCGCGGCGAGCGCCAAGGCGGCGCGCCTCGCGGACGCTGACGACATCGAGGGTCTGCGCGAGATCCTGGGTCGGACGACCGTCGACTCCACCGTCGAGGACCTCGTCAGCGCGGACATCGAGTTCCACCGCGCGATCGCCCGTGCGGCCCGGAACTCCGTGCTCGCCTCGCTCATCGACTCGATGTCGAGCCGGACGCTGCGCGCACGGCTGTGGCGCGGCATGACGGAGGAAGGCGCCCTCGCCCGCACGCTTGCGGAGCACCGAGCGATCTTCGAGGCGATCAGCGCCCACGACCCCGGCCTCGCCGACGCCCAGGCCACCGTGCACATCGCCGGCGTGGAGTCGTGGTTGCGCACCATGCTCGAGTGAGCGCGCCCCGCCGTCAGTCCGGACGCCGAGCCGGGATGCTCCGTGCCGAGGTGAAGGCGCTCGATCAGTCGGTGTGTCCCGGAGCGCGGTAGAAGTTCCGCTCCCAGCGGTGCGCCTGGATCACGGCACGACGCTCCTCGGTCAACCGTCGCCCATCGCTCGTCGCGGCGTTCCGCTCGACGTTGCGGATGCTGCGCATGCCCGCGATCACCGTCGCCACGGCGGGATCGTCCAGGACGTACCGCAGCGCGACGTCAGGCAGCTCGTCGGTCGCGATGCCGAGCCCGCGGTCAGCGCCGACACGTGCTGCTCGACCTGCGCGCTCCGGTCGCCGCCGAAGTACCCGTTCCGGAAGTCACCGTCGGGGAACGTCGAGCCGGCCGTGATCCGCCCGGTGAGCCCGCCCTCGTCGAGGGCCACGCGCACGATGACGCCGACGCCGTTCTCGGCGCACGCCGGCAGGAGCTGCTCGGCCGGCTGCTGGTGGAAGGCGTTGTAGATCACCTGCACCGTGTCGACGGTCCCGCTGCGCACGAGCTGCAGGGCGTTCTCCGGCTGGTAGTCGTTGATCGAGACGCCGAAGAAGCGGATCTTGCCCTCCTGGCGCAGGTCCGCGATGGTCTCGAGCCAGTCGCCGTGGCCGACCCACTCGTCGCTCCACACATGGAACTGCAGCAGGTCGAACGCCTCGAGCCCCGACGCCGCCAGGCTCGTCTCGAGGCTCGCTCGGATGTGGGCGCCGGGGAACGCCTCCTCGGGGTGCACGCCCGCGGACGCCGGCCAGACACCGTTCTTGGGTGGCACCTTCGTCGCGACGTGCACACCTGGGTGGTCCCGCAGCACGCCGCCGACGATCCGCTCGCTGTCGCCGTAGCCGCGGGCGGTGTCGATGAAGTTCACGCCCAGCTCGATGGCGCGGTGCAGGGCGGCCACCGACTCGTCCTCCTGCGCGCCGATCCACATCGAGGCCCCGATCCCCCATGCGCCGTAGCCGATCTCGGAGACGGACATGCCCGTGCGGCCCAGCTGGCGGTACTCCATCAGTGCTCCTGACTCAACCGCGCCGTCCGGCGCGCAGCTTGGTGATCCCGCCGACGAGCAGCACCACTCCGACGATCGCGACCACCGCTCCGATCAGCGTCCACTGGGACTGCCCGTTCATCCCGCCGGTGGCCCCCAGCGCCCCGGACCCCTGCAGGACCCAGAGCACTCCGACGAGGATCAACAGCACCCCGCCGATGACACGTGCCCAGACCATCGTCATCCGTCTCCTTAGTGACGAGCGCCGCAGTCTGACTGCAGCGCCGTACTCGAAGGTCTACCGCACATCGACGTCGGCCGGGGCCGTGGCTCGCGGACGTCACACTCCGATCCCCCTCGACGTGCGCGGCGATCGACGGCGCGTCACGATGCGTCCCATGCTCGCCGCACGGGCCGCTCTCGCCCTGGTCGCCCTCGCGCTGGCCGCCGGTTGTGCGGTCGGCTCGTCGTCGACGGAGTCGGACGACGCGCGCGCGCTGGCCGACCCCGTCCAGCAGGCGTCGTCGGCCGTGGCGACCGCGCAGATCGCCGTGGACCAGCTTGCGGCGGATCGCCTCACTCCCTCCGTGGCGGACACCGCCCTCCTCGACCAGGTCGCGGTCCTCGACGACGCCGCCTTCGCCGTGGTCACGCTGGTGCCGACGGACCGCACGACCGCGGCATGGCAGCAGGACGCGCTCGCGGCCGTACGCGAGGCGCAGGGCTCGGTCGTGGCCGCTCGAGGGTGGGCGAACGGCGCGGGCACCGGTTCGGACTCCGTCGACAAGGCCCTGGACGCGAGCGCAGACCGGCTGGACCGGCTGACGGACCAGCTGGACGGTGCGTCGTGAAGAAGGTCCTCGGCCTGGCTCTGGGCATCCTCACCGCGATCGGCGGCTTCCTGGACATCGGGGACCTGGTCACCAACGCGGTCGTCGGCTCGCGGTTCGGGCTGTCCCTGGCGTGGGTCGTCGTGGTGGGCGTGGTCGGGATCTGCGTCTTCGCGCAGATGTCGGGCAAGGTCGCCGCGGTCAGCGGTCGCGCGACGTTCGAGATCATCCGCGAGCGCCTCGGGCCGCGGGCCGCGGGCGCGAACCTCGGGGCGTCGTTCCTGATCAACCTGCTGACCTTGACGGCGGAGGTGGGCGGTATCGCGCTGGCGCTGCAGCTGGCCAGCAGCGTCGAACCGCGCCTGTGGATCCCCGTCGCCGGGCTCGCGGTCTGGCTGGTGATCTGGCGGACCAGGTTCTCGATCATGGAGAACGTCACGGGCCTCGTCGGGCTGACCCTCATCGTGTTCGCGGTGGCGGTGTTCCTGCTCGGGCCCGACTGGAGCGCGCTCGCCGACCAGGCGTTCCACCCGCGCGTCAGCGCGCAGGAGGGCCCGGCCTCGTACTGGTACTACGCGATCGCCCTGTTCGGCGCCGCGATGACCCCGTACGAGGTGTTCTTCTTCTCCTCGGGGGCCGTCGAGGAGAAGTGGACCGTCAAGGACCTGTCCCAGTCCCGGATGAACGTGCTCGTCGGCTTCCCGCTGGGCGGCGTCCTGTCGGTCGCCATCGCCGCCTGCGCGGCCATCGTCTTCCTGCCCCAGGGCATCCAGGTCTCCTCCCTGTCCCAGATCGTCCTGCCGGTCGCGATCGCGGGGGGCAAGCTGGCGTTGGCGGTGGTGCTGGTCGGCATCGTGGCCGCCACCTTCGGCGCCGCCCTGGAGACGTCGCTGTCCAGCGGGTACACGCTCGCGCAGTTCCTCGGCTGGTCGTGGGGCAAGTTCCGCCGCCCCGTGCACGCGGCCCGGTTCCACCTGACGATGATCATCTGCATCGTCATCGCCGTCGGCGTCCTGATGACCAGCGTGAACCCGGTGGCGGTGACGGAGTTCTCCGTGGTGTTCTCGGCGGTGGCGCTGCCCTTGACGTACCTGCCGATCCTCGTCGTCGCCAACGACCCCGAGTACATGGGCAAGCACGTGAACGGGCGCCTGACCAACGGGCTGGCGCTGGTCTACCTGGTGATCATCGTGGTGGCGTCCGTCGCCGCGATCCCCCTGATGATCGTGACGGGAGCGGGTTCATGACCGAGCTGCCCGAGGCTCCGCGCCCCAGCGGGTTGGTGCTCGATGCACGCCTGCACCTGCTCGACCGGCAGGTCCTCGACGTCGACGGGACCCCCGTGTGCACGGTGGACGATCTCGAGGTGCACGGCCTGGACGGGGCCGACCTGCCCGACGGGACGCAGGCCGCGGTGATCACCTCGCTGCTCAGCGGAGCCGTGCTGGCGACGCGGATGTTCGGCGGCCGGCCCCCGTCGTCGCGCTGGCACCGCATCCGCTGGACCCACGTCACCGACGTCGGCACCACGGTCCGGCTGGGCGTCCGGGGCGCGGAGCTGGACGTCACCTGGACCGAGCGCTGGGTCCGCGACCACATCATCCGACGCATCCCGGGAGGCAGCCATGATCCTGGGTGACCTCCTCGACGCACCCGTGACCGGAACGTCCGGGGACCGCCTCGGCTACGTCGTCGACGTCCGGTTCGTCCTGGACGGACCGCTGGACGGGCTCCTGGCCGCACCGCGCCTGCACGGGCTCCTGGTCAGCCCACGGACCGGCACCTCGTTCCTCGGGTACGAACGCACCCGCGTCCGCGCGCCCGCCGTGCTCGCGCGCTACTACGCCTGGCGCCACCGGGGCACGTTCCTGGTGCCCTGGGAGGACGTCGCCTCCGTCGCCCCGGGCGCGGTGAGGCTCGTCGACGGCTTCCGCCGGTTCTCCCCGGCGCTGCCGGGGTGAGCATCCGGATCGGGACCTCCGGGTGGTCGTACGACCACTGGGCGGGTGTGCTCTACCGACCGGGCCTGCCGCCCGGCGACCGGCTCGCGCGGTACGTCGAGGAGTTCGACACCGTCGAGCTCAACGCCCAGCTTCTACCGGTGGCCGCGCGACTCGACGTTCGCGAGCTGGCGCCGTCGGCTCCCGCCGGGCTTCGGGCTCTCCGTGAAGGCGCCTCGCGGGCTCACCCACGCCAAGCGGCTGTACGCGCCCGAGACCTGGTCGCAGCGGATCGCCCGGTCCTGGCACGAGCTCGGAGATCGTCGCGAGGTGCTGCTCGTGCAGCTCCGCCCCGACCAGGAGCGTGACGACGCACGCCTCGACTGGTTCCTGGGCACGTTGCCCGACTGGGTCCGGGTCGCCGTGGAGCTGCGCCACCCGTCCTGGCAGGACGACGCGGTGTTCGCGCTGCTCGAACGGCACGGCGCGGCCGCCTGCGTGATGAGCGGCGCTCGGCTCCCGTGCGTCCTGCGCGCCACCGCGCCGTTCGTGTACGTGCGCCTGCACGGGCCCGACCACGACCACCTGTACGGCGGCTCGTACTCGGACGCCGACCTGCACTGGTGGGCCGACCGGATGCGCGAGTGGGTGGCCGACGGCCGCGACGTCCTGGCCTACTTCAACAACGACGGCGACGGCTTCGCCGTGCACAACGCCCGCACCCTGCGCGCGATCCTCGGTACCTAGGACCGACCTCCCGACGGTCGTCAGAAGCGGTAGGCCGTCTGGCCGTGCTCGTCGCCGAAGACGAGCACCTTGGCCGGCGCGACCCGGTAGACCAGCGCGCCGCCGCCCGTCGACCCACCCGAGCTGCTCGGCTCGACGAACCGCTCGCCCCTGACCTCGAACCGCCAGTCGTCGCCGTACTTGGCGAACCACGCGGCGGCCAGCACCTCGAGGTCGTCGCGTTCGGTGACCCGGACCGCGCGACCCTCGACCACGACGTCCTTGCCGTTCGCCCAGCCGCCCGCGCCGCCGCTGCCCGTGGTCACCGCGACCTGTGGGTTGCCGTCGAGGTTGCGCTGCTTCTGCTCGTCGGGCCCGGTGCAGAAGGCGAACGTCCCCGCCTGCCACACGCCCACGAGCGGCACCGCGTGCGGGCGGGCGTCGGCACGCACCGTGACGATCCAGTAGAGCTGCGCGTCGGCGAGGATGCGTTCGACGACCTCCCACGGTGGTGGCACCTGGGTCGCGTCGCCGTAGCGGGGATCGATGACCCCGCTGGTCACCGAGTCGTCGCTCACGCGCGGGCCGCCTCTGCGGGGTACCGCGAGGCGGGGTTCGGGCTCCGGCCCGAGGACGCCCCGGTGATGAGGGCCAGTGGTGGCATGTCCTACCTCCGTGTGCCTACAGCGTCCTCCGGCTCGGGCCGGGCAACAACTCGCGGAGGCGGAGCCGCCTGACCCGCGACGACCGCGTAGGCGGCGCCGACGACGAGCGCGCCCCCGACGAGGTTGCCCGCGCCGACGATTGCGAGGTTGCGCCCGAACGCGGCGAGGGTCGCGCCCGGGACGTGGCCCAGCAGGCCGAGCGTGAACGTCGTCATGTTGGCGACGACGTGCTCGAAGCCCGAGGTGATGAAGGCGAGCAGGCACCAGAAGATCACCACCAGCCGGGCGACCTCGCTGCGCAGTCGCGCCGCCGACCAGATGGCCAGGCACACGAGCATGTTGCAGAGCACGCCGCGCCAGAAGAGCTGACCGCCGGACTCGTGGCTCTTGGCCGCCAGGATGCCGGCGAGCATCGTCCCGGCGGGCGTGCCCGGAGCGAGCACCCCGGAGGCGTGCACGATGGCGCCGAAGACCACGGCTCCGACGAGGTTGCCGACGAACGAGAAGGCGAGCGTCGCGCCGGCGGCTCCCGACCCGATGGTCCGGCGGATCGCCCCTTGCGTGAGGGTCATCATGTTCGAGGTGGCGAGCCACCGCCGGCGGTGAGCACCAGAGTCAGCGCGACGCCGAACACGAGCCCCTGGACCAGCTTGGTCCACGGCGACCCGGCAAGCGCGAGTCCCCCGGCAGCCGTGAACATGAGCACCACCGCGACGCCGATGTAGGAGCCCGCGAGCACGGACTGCACGAGGTAGGCGAGCGGACGGCGGGTCATCTCCACCTTGGTCGCGGCGTACTCCGCCTGGTGGTCCATGGTCTGCTCGATCGTCAGCACAGCTGACCGTCCCATCCGGGCGGGGCCGGTCGGCAGGGCTGGAAGTCCCGGGCCTGCGCCCCTCGTCAACGACCGCCCGTGATCCGGCGGAAGCGCTGCGAGACGCCGGGCTCGCCGTAGGGGTAGTCGTCGACGACCGGGACGCTCGCGTCGGTGAGGCGGGCCGTCTCCTGCTCGGACAGGTCCAGGTCCGCGGCGCCGAGGTTGTCGATCAGCTGGTCCACGGTGCGGGCACCGAGGATCACGGACGTCACCGCGGGCCGTGCGCCGAGCCAGGCGAGCGCGACCTGCGACATCGGGACGCCGCGCCCGTCGGCCACCTCGCGCACGGCGTCGACCACCCGCCACGTCCGGTCCTGCGCGTTGCGGGCCTCCCACGCCTCCATGCCGCGCGCTGGGTCCTCACCCAGGCGTGTGGCGCCCACCGGAGCGACGTCGCGCGTGTACTTGCCGGAGAGCCAGCCGCCGCCGAGCGGCGACCAGGGCAGGAGACCGAGCCCAGCGTCGAGCGCGGCCGGCACGACCTCGTGCTCGATGTCGCGGACCAGCAGGTTGTACTGCGGCTGGAGCGTCACGGGAGCCGCCCAGCCGTGCGAGCGCGC
Source organism: Cellulomonas sp. McL0606 (assembly GCF_058248365.1). The sequence continues at coordinate 2,622,285 of NZ_CM177779.1, forward strand.
GACGTGCACAGCCTTGGTGAGCTGCCAGCCCAGGAAGTTGGAGAAGCCGTACGACGAGATCTTGCCCGCGCCGACGGCGTCGTCGAGGAAGCGCAGCGTCTCCTCGACCGGCGTGAGGGCGTCCCAGGCGTGCAGCTGGTAGAGGTCGACGTGCTCGACGCCGAGCCGGCGCAGGGACGCGTCGAGCGCCCGGCTCAGGTGCCGACGCGAGAGTCCGAGGTCGTTGGGCCCCGCTCCCGTGGCGAACCGCCCCTTCGTCGCGACGACGAGCTGGCGGGCCTCGGTCGGGTGCGACGCCAGCCACCGGCCGATGATCTCCTCGGACGCTCCCGCGGAGTAGACGTCGGCCGTGTCGACGAACGTCCCCCCGTTCTCGACGAACGTCGTGAGGATGTCCCCCGACGCGGCCTCGTCGGCCTCCGACCCGAACGTCATGGTGCCGAGGCAGTGCGTGGAGACGGCCGTGCCGCTGTTCCCGAGGGTGGTGTAGCGCATCGTCCGAGCACATCACGGTGGCTCAGCGGCCGCCAGCGCGCCGGACGGCGACGTCGTTCCTAGGCTCGGTAGCACCACCGAGGAGGCACCATGGCGGCTACTCCGTCAACCCCGGCGCCGTCGCCCACATCCGGGCGATGATCGACGCCCACCAGTACGTGCTGGACAGCGACTGGGGCGACGCGCAACCCGACGCCGAGGCGCAGAACGCCTATCTCGAGAAGCACTCGTGGTCGGACTACGCCGCCTGGCACCTCGGCCTGACCGACGGCGCGACCGACGAGACCAAGGCCCGGTACGCGTTCGTCGCGGGCGACTTCCGCCGCGTGCACCGCACCGCGTTGATCGCCTGCGTGTTCCGGGCCGCGGAGTGGCGGCACAAGGACGTCGAGCTCGCGGCGCACGGCCTCCTGCAGCACCTGGATGAAGTCAGCGGCTGACCCTTCGCCTGACGCGCGGTCGGGCCGCGACCGACCTACGCTGCTGTTCTCCACAATTCATGGACGGGGAAGATCATGACGAGCAACGATGCTCCTGTTCCCGCGGTGCCGGACGACCTGACCGACGCCGACAAGATCCAGGCGGCCGGGCTCGACGACGTCGGACGCAGCCGGATCGACGACACGACCGAGGCCGACAAGATCCAGGCGGCCGGGCTGGACGACGTCGGACGCGTGCCGGCCGACCACGCGACCAACGCCGACCGGATCGAGTCGGCCGGGCTCGACGACACGGGACTCAACCCGGTCGACGACACGACCGAGGCCGAGAAGATCGACGCCGACGACCTCTGAGGCGAGGTTCAGGACGCCCCGTCCGCGGCGGGCTCCCGCGACCGCTCCGGGACCGGGAGGTCGAAGCCGACCGCCCGGACCCCGTGCAGCTCGCCGAACGTGGTGCTCAGCGTGCCCACCGGCCGACCGAGGCTCGCGAACTCCGGCTGGAGCCCGAACACGCCGGCCAGCACCGCCTCGGTGACGGCGACCGCGGCCACGGACTCGCGGTTGGAGATCCCCCGCTCGGCGACGCGGTACCGACCGCCACCGACCGACTCGACGGCCTGCCCCCACAGCGCTCCCCCGCGGCTGCGGTGCACGCGCGACAGGAACTCGACGGCGAGGTCCGGGCGCCCGAGGCGGCACAGGCCGTAGGACGTCGCGCCCGGCCAGGCCGCGAACGCGCCCGCCGCCCCGTGGTCCGGGCGGTCGGAGAACGGCGCGATCGGGTCGTCGGGCGACAGGGCGCGCATCCACTCGCCGTCGATCAGGTGCGTCGTGGCGAACTCCACCATCTCGCGGCGGTGGGCGGCCGACAGGTCCTCGGTCAGGTCCGCCGCGACGACTCGAAGTCGAGGCAGTGGCCGATCACGTCCTCACCGGTGGGGTGCGCGATCCGCCAGCGGCCGCCGCCGGCGTACTGCCCGAGGACGGCCGCCGCCAGCTCGTCCGCGTCCCGGGCGGCCTCGTCGGCCTCGTCGTCGGCGCCGAGCGTGCGCAGCAACGACGCGAGGGAGCGCAGCATGCCGACGTACCCGGCGTTGAACGAGACGACGGCGTGCCGGTAGTTGGGCACGCACTCGAGCAGCTCCCAGGCGTCGTCGCCCAGGTCGACCAGGACGCCGGCCCCGAACGCCGACCGCCGGGTGCGCGGGCGGAAGGCGAGCCGTCGCAGGTGGTCGAGCACGGTGCGCCCGCCCGCCACCTCGTCGAGGAGCGCGGTGTCGCCCGTCGTCGCGACGTAGCCCTGCACGATGCGGAACAGGGCGTGGTCGTTGGACGCGTAGTGGTTGCCGACGGGCAGCAGGTTGCGCACGTCGAACGAGTGCGACGCGTCGTAGTCCTGCGCGAGCGCGGCGAGGATCCAGCTCCGCAGCCCGGCCGGCTCGAGCATCGCGGCGGTGCGGGGCCACTCGGACAGGTCCCAGTAGTAGGTGGTGGTCGGTCCCAGCCGCGGCCCGCCGGTCAGGAACACCGGTCCGAGGTCGCTGACGCCCGTGTTGCGCAGGTACAGGCTGAGCAGGATCCCGAGGTAGTAGGTGGTCGAGAGCCCGTCCGACGACCCGCTCAGCACGGGCAGGTAGCCCGAGTGGTCGGGGTTGCCGGGGACGAAGGCGTTGGCCCACAGCGTCCGCCAGCGCGCCGCCACCTCGTCGAGCGCCGCACCGAACCGGGCGGCCTCGGCGCGGGCCGCCGGGACCACGTCCGGGCCGAGACCGATCTCGAGCACGAACGCCACGGACCCGGTCTCGCCGGGCGCGAGGTGCAGGTCCCACCGCGCGATGCCGCGCGAGCCGTCGGCGACGAGCGCGCTGGGCGCCGGCGAGAGCGCGTACGCGCTGACGGCGGGTGACCCGGAGTCCGCGACGACGACCGCGTCGGTCCCGTCGACGCTCGCGCTCCAGCGCTGGGCGTGCCACCACGGACGCGTCGCGCCGGCGGGAGACCCGTCGACGACGAGCGACGCTCCGTCGGCGGTCACCCGCGCCTCGATCGCGTGCCGCCCGGGTGCGAGCGGCCGGTCGGCGACCACACGCTCGCCGCCGATCACGAGAAACGGCCGGTCACCGTCCAGCCCGAGCTGGAGCGAGTCCGGGTGGTTCCCGTGGGTGAGGATCACGCCCGTCTGGCCCGACGTCGCGACCTCCACCGACACGCACACCGAGGTGCCGTCGGCCAGCCCGACGGCGTCGAGCACGTGCTCGCTCGCCGGGTTGTCGAGGACGTACGGGCCGTCCAGGGCGACGGCGTCGGAGCCGACGGGCACGATGGTGACCGAGCGGACCACGCCCACGACGCTCGGCGCACGCGTGCGACCCGAGTCCGACGTCGAGTGGTCGGGCAGGCTCGCCTCGAGCAGCATCGGCGCGTCGTCCTCGTCGCGCTGGATGCCGGGGACGCGCGGGCTGCCGAGCCGGATCGCCCGCAGGTCGTGCGGGAGTAGCTGGACCTGCCGCGGCCGGTCGGCGAGCGCCTCGCCGCGCACGCGCTCGGTGGCGAAGTAGTCGTGGTGGTGACCGTGGTTCCAGGGCAGGCCGTACGTCCAGCCCCAGTCGACCTCGGAGTGCGCGACCGGCGCGCCCAGCTCCTGCTCCAGCGTCACCGTGCGCGGCTCGGCCGCCTCGTTGGTGACGGTGACCCGCCAGAGCACCCGGTCGGCCTCGTACGCGAGCCGGGTCTCGGTGGACACGCGCAGCCGGTCGAACACGGAGTCACGCGTGACGCCCCACGGCGCCCACCGCGACCGGTCGGCGGCGCGCACGCGGCCGTCCACCCGCAGGACCCCGGTGTGGTACCCGCCGACGAACGGCGGGATCGCCAGCCAGGACAGCGAGGTCAGGTCGGCGTTCACGTGCGCCTGTCCCCATTGGTTGCGCAGCGAGTGCAGGTGCACGAGGTCCTCGCGCGCCATCCAGTCGCCCACCAGCTCGTCGAGAGCGGGGGGCTGCGGTGCGGCCCTCACTTCGAGGCCCCGGACATCAGGCCGTGGATGAACTCCCGCTGGCTGACCAGGTACCCGACCACCGGGATGAGCGCGGCCAGGAACATGATCCCGAACAGCTGCCCGTAGTCGGCCGAGTACCCGCCCAGCGACACGTAGATGCCCGTGGTGATGGTCTGGCCCTGCCGCGGCCCCAGGATGAACAGCGGGTTGAGGAAGTCGTTCCACACCCACAGGCCGAGGAAGATCGCCACCGTCGCGGTGGCCGGCCGCAGCAGCGGGAACGCGATCTGCCACCAGATGCGCAGGTCGCCGGCGCCGTCGACGCGGGCGGCCTCGATGGTCTCGCGCGGGATGGTGCGCAGGAACCCGACGTAGACGAACACCGCGAAGGACATGTAGCCGCCGCCGACGTTCGACGCGATCAGGCCGAGGTACGTGTGCGCCAGGCCGAGCGTGCGCAGCAGCTCGACGATCGGCAGCAGGATGACCTGCGGCGGGATCATCAGGCCCAGGGCGAACACGGCCAGCAGCAGCGCCCGGACGCGCGGCGTGCGCTGCGCGATGTAGAAGCTGACCGCGGACGCGAGCGGCACGAGGATCCCGACCGTCAGCGTGGTGACCAGCAGCGAGTTGGCCAGGCCGCCCTGGATCAGGTGGTCCGGTCGGCTCAGCGCGGTGCGCAGGTTGTCCAGCGTGAACGGCGACGGCAGGCCGAGCGGGTTGGCCAGGATCTGCTCCTGGGTCTTGAACGCGCTCGAGATCGCGATGTAGATCGGCAGCACGAAGACGAGCGTGACGAACCAGGCGAGGACGCCGTGGCCCGTGCGGGCGCGTCGGTCGCCGCTGCGGCGCACGGGGGCGGCGTCGGCGTGCTCGGCGCGGCGGACGGTGGGGCGCGGCATGGTCGGGGCGCTCACAGGTCTGCCTCGCGGCGGCGCAGGATCGCGGTGGTGCCGTACGCGACGACGGCGGTCAGCACGAGGAGCAGCATCGCGATGGCCGACGAGTACCCGAACTTGTTGTTCGTGAACGCGACCGTCACCAGGTAGTAGGCGGTCGTGCGGGTGCTCTCGGCGGGGCCGCCCCCGGTCAGCACGGCGACGACGTCGTACAGCTTGAAGGTGGTGATGAGGCACAGGACGACGGTGATGGTCGTGCCCGGCGCGATCATCGGCACGGTGACGTGCCGGAAGCGTCCGCTCGCACCGGCTCCGTCCATCCGTGCCGCCTCATACAGCTCGGCCGGCACCGACTGCAGCGACGCGGTGTAGACGACCGTCGCGAAGCCGATCGTGATCCAGCTGACGGTCAAGCAGATGGCGAACGTCGCCAGGCCCGGGGTGCCGAGCCACGGGATGGGCGAGTCGGTGACGCCGAGCCGCCCGAGGGCCGAGTTGAGCAGCCCGTCCTGCGTGAGGATGCTGCGCCAGATGAACGCGACGATCACGCCCGAGAGCACCTGCGGCAGGAACACCAGCGTGCGCATCGCCCTGTAGTGCCGCCCGCCGCGGTTGAGCAGCATCGCGAAGCCCAGGCCGACCGCGTTGGCGACCACCGTGACGACGACCACGACGATCCCCGTGAAACGCAGGCTGTCGTGCAGGCGGTGATCGGAGAGCATGGCCGTGTAGTTCTCGAGGCCGACGAACGAGCTGTGCGCCTTGAGCGGGCTGCGGTCGGTGAAGCTGGTCAGCAGGCTCTGCAGCAGCGGGTACAGCAGGAACAGGGCGTAGAGGCCCATGGCGATCCAGGCGACGCCGGCGAGGCCGGGCGACCTGCGGCGGACGGAGCGGTGCGGCACGAGGGTCCTTTTCTCGACGGTGCGGTGGTGCGGGTGCCGGGCGCCCACGGTGAGGGTCGTGGGCGCCCGGCGGAACGACGCGCTACTTCGCGGTGGCGGCGTCCCAGTCGGAGTCGAGCTGGGCGAGCTGGCCCTTGACGTCCGTGTTGGAGAACAGGGACTGCGACAGCGCGTAGAAGCTGTCGTTGATGCCGGGCGCCAGGGCGTCGTCGTTGTTGACCCAGCCGAACGCGCTGACCTTCTTGCTGTCGCTGTTCACGTACGCGTACGCGGCGTCGTACAGCGTGTTCGTCGAGGCGCCGAAGTCCTTGATCCCGGTCTTCTTGAGCATCGGGAACGCGCCGTCGGTCTCGATCAGGACCTTGAGGTTGTCGGGCGCCAGCGACCATGCCTCGGCGAACGCCTTGGCCTTGTCGACCGCGGCGGACTTGGCGCTGACGGACGTGGTGCCGCCCATGTTGAACGGGATGACGACCGAGCCGTCGTCGGTGGGCAGCGGGAACGCCCCGAACCCGTCGGCCTGCTCGGGCGTCACGTACGAGCTTACCGGTGAACCAGCTGCCCATGATGTACATCGCGCTCTTGCCGTCCAGGAAGTTCTTGTTGGCCGTGGCGAAGTCGACGTTCAGCGCGTCCGGGCTGTAGGCGCCGTCCTTGATGAGGTCGACCTCCTTCTGCATCGCGGCGACGAAGTCCGGGTCGGTGAACTTGACCTTGCCGGCGTACCGGTCCTGGATCCAGCCGGGGTTCTGGCCCAGGACGTCGGCGGACGCGAGGGCGACGAGCGGCATGCTCGCGGCCCACGGCTCGCTGCCGGCCAGCTCGATCGGGACGACGCCCGCGGCCTTGAGCTTGGCGACGGCCGCAGTGAAGTCCGCCCAGGTCTTCGGGATCTCGACGCCGGCGTCCGCGAAGATCTTCTTGTTGTAGAAGACGAACGGCAGGATCTGGGAGTTCGTCGGCGGGATGTACGTCTTGCCGCCGATCGCGTTGCCGTCCGGCTGCAGGAAGTTCTCCTTGAGCCAGGCGTCGTCGAACGGCTCGAGCAGGCCGGCGTCGGTGAAGTCCTTCGGGTTGATCGACGACAGGACGTCCGGGAAGTCGCCCGAGGCCTGCCAGTTGCTTGGCGTAGGCGTTGCGGTCGGCGTCCGGGCTCACGATCTTGGTGACCGAGATCCCGGGGACCTCCTTGACGGCGTTGTCGATCGAGGTGTCCCAGAACTGGGACGTGAGCGCCGGGGTCTCGAACGTCATGAACGTCAGGTCGGTGCTGCCGGCGGAGGCACCCGAGGTGCTCGAGTCGCCGGAGCCGGACGTCGAGCAGGCCGCGAGCGCGACGACCGAGATGGCGCCGAGTGCGACCGCGGACGCGACACGTGAACGCTTCACTTCATCCTCCTTGATGAACCGGCGGGGTGGCCGGGAAGCTTGGTGCGGGCGGACGGGGGATCCGCCCTGGGCCACGGCGCGGCGGACGGCTCTGTCCCGTTACCTCGCTGTGACCATTAACGCCATTCGATGGCGTTAATGCGCCGAAGTTAACCGCGCCCGGAGGCGTTGTCAACGACGAGTCCGCCGGGGCGGCGAGTTCACCCGGAGATCAGCAGTGCGGAGGTCCTCGGCGAGAGGGCCGTGTCGAGCACGAGACAGGCCGCGCCGACGGCCGCCACGTCCTCGCCGATCGACGAGTCCGCCAGCCGGACCTCGTGCCGGGTCTTGCGGTCCGGCGAGGTGGCCACGAGCCGCCCGATCTCGTCGCGCATCCGGCCCGCGACGCGGGCCCAGGCCGGGCCGCCGAACACGATCTCGTCGAAGTCCAGCAGGTTGACGACCGAGACGAGGCCCGAGGCGATGAACGTGGCCGCGCGGTCCAGGATCGCGCCCGCGCCGACGTCGCCGGCGTCTGCCAGCTGCACCAGCGCCGAGAACGCGTCGTCGATGGCCGCGAGGTCGTGCTCCGGCGGCTCGTGCGGAAGAACACCCTCGTCAACAGCCTGCGCGACGAGGAACTGCGGCGTGGCCAGGTGCCCGAGCATCTCGCTGCGCCTGCGCTCGGGCAGCCCGGCCTCGGGGACGACGAGAGTGCCACCCTCCCCCGCGTTGCCCGAGGTGCCGCGGAACGCCTCGCCGCCGATGGCCATGCCGATGCCGATGCCGGTGCCCAGGTAGAAGAACGCGAAGTCGTCGGACCCGGTGTCGTTGGTCCACAGCTCGGCGACGACGGCCGCCGTCACGTCCTTCTCGAGGATCACCGACAGGCCGGTCGCCTCCGCGACCGAGTCGCGCAGCGGGACGTCGCGCCAGTGCTCGAGCAGGGGCGGGTCGACCACGCGGCCACGGACCGAGTCGATAGGTCCGGGCGTGGCGATGCCGATCCCGAGGAGCTTCTCGCGCGAGATGCCCGCACCCGCGACGACCGCGTCGATCGACCGCGCGATCGTCCGCACGGTCTCCTCGGGGTCCGTCCCGGCGGGGGTGCGGGCGCGCTCGTGCGCGACCACCTGGCCGCGCAGGTCGAGCACCACGTAGGTGATGACCGTCGGGTCCAGGTGCACCCCGACGGCGTAACGGCTCGCGGCGTCGAGGCGCAGGATGACGCGCGGCTTGCCCCGGCCCTGGATGTGCTTGCCGGCCTCGATCACCAGCCCGTCGTCGAGCAGCCGGCGCGCCACGTTGGACACCGTCTGCGGGACCAACCCGGTGATCTCGGCGATCTCGACCCTGCTCAGGCCGTCGGGAGTCCGCCGGATGAGGTCGAGAACGACCGTCTGGTTGAACCCACCGACCGCGGGCAGGTTGGTACCTCGGCGCATCGACGCTCCTCTCGCGGAGCACCCTAGGCGATCCGCGCGCCTGCGCGTGGACGCCGGTCAGCCCGGTTGCTCCTTCGTGCGGCTGAGGAGGAGTCCCTCGTGGGTGGTGACGAGGGCGTAGCGGACCGCTCCGGTGCGACCGTGCAGCACGAAGACGGTCCGGTGCTCGTCGCGGTCGACGCTCCACCAGCCGGTGTCGGCGATGAGCTTCGTGTCGTCCGTGTACGTCAGGTGGTCGAGGTCGTGGTCGGGCACCGCGACGGCGAGCCGCGGTCGGCCGACCTCGGTCGGGAGCCCGCGCGGCACGGCCCACGACCGCAGCACGCCGTCCTCCTCGAGCCGCAGGTCGTAGTGCGGGCGGGGCACCCGGTGGTCGTGCAGGACGAACGCCGGCCGGTCGGCTCCCATCAGGGCCCGTCCCCGAGATGCTCGCGTCCCCACAGCGCCGCGCTCGTGCGGTCGCTGACCCCGATCTGCCGGAACAGGTGGCCGACGTGCACCTTCACGGTCCGCTCGCTGATGCCCAGCGTCCGCGCGATCTGCTTGTTGGCCAGCCCCTGGCCCGCCAGGGGCGGACCGGACGCGACTCGACACCGCCGCCGGCGCCCCGCAGCCGGGTCAGCGTCGTCCACCGCGGACCGGGTGTGGGCACGGCGCCCACCCTATGCGGCGGCGCCTGGCCGGCCCCCGTCGGGTCAGTCGTCGCTGCCACGGCCGCCGTGGTCGTCGCCGGCATCGTGCCCGGATCCGTCGTCGGACCCACCGCCGTGGTGGCCGGAGTCGTCGTTCGAGGCGGACGACGCGGGCGCCGGCGCCGCCGGCGCGCTGCCGGTCTGGTCGCGGTCGTCACCCGGCTCGACGCGGTCGTCGCGGTTCGTGAGGCCGCCGTGGTCGTCGACCGACGTGCTCGTCGGCGACGCGCTCGGGGAGGACGTCGGGGTGGCGTCCCGGTCGTCGCCCGGCTCGGTCCGCTCGTCGCGGGGCGTCGCTCCCCCGTTGTCCTCGACCACCGCCTGCGTGGGAGGCGCGACGGGGACCGACGGGCTCAGGCTGCTGTTCCCGGCCAACCCGACCGCGGCGGGCGCGGCCGCGACGAGCAGGGCGGCTGTCAGCACGATCATGCGCTTCATCGGAACTCCTCGGTTGTGGTGAGGACTCCTTTCTCCCGCACGCGCGGTACGGCCCACCATCGGACCTTGGTACTAGTACCGGCGACAGGGCCGCGGCCGAGAAGGCCGAGCTTTTCGTCGTGTCAGACCTTGTCGACCGGCAGGAGCCGCATGGCCTCCTCGACCCCGAGCAGGTGGCTGGCCATCCGGATGCGTGCGGCCTCGGCATTGCCGGCCTCGAGCGCGCGCCAGATGGCGTCGTGCTCGTGCCATGTCCGTTCCTCGGCGCCGTCCTCGTGGAGTCCCCGCCACAGCCGAGTGCGCGCCGTGCGGCTGGCGAGCGACTCGACGAACGCGGCGAGCACGGGGTTGCCGGAGTTCTCGGCGACGATGCGGTGGAACTCGATGTCGGTGGCGATGAACGCCTCGTGGTCCACCGGTGTCCGGCCGAGGATCTCACGCACCTCGTCGAGCACCTCGCGCGCTCGCGCCAGCGCGTCCGGTGTGATGCGGGTGGCGGCAAGGCCGGCCGACTCGGTCTCCAGGAGCCGGCGCACGGCGTGGAACGGCTGCGCCGAGCCGTCGGCGTGCAGGTCGACGAAGAAACCCATCGACGAGAGCAGCCGGGACGGGTCCAGGCTGGTCACGTAGGTCCCGTCGCCCTGGCGCGTCTCGAGGATGCCGAGGGTGACCAGGGCGCGGACGCCCTCACGCAGCGGGCCGCGGGAGACGCCGAGATCGTCGGCCAGGTCCTTCTCGACCGGCAGCCTGGCCCCGGCCTGTAGCCGGCCGTCGAGGATCATCTCCTTGATGGCCTCGACGACCTCGTCGGTACGCGACATGCGGCGAGTATTCACCACCGGAGCGAGGTCACCCCGGACCCGCGCTCACCGGCCCACTCGGACCCGTCCGGGTAGCGGAACCGGGTCACGCTCGCGGCGTGCATCTGCGTCGAGTAGCCGGGCCGGCTCGGCACCACGTAGCCCGGGCCCCACCCGGTGTCACTCACCAGGACCGGGTCGGCGAAGTGTTCGTGCAGGTGGTCGACGTACTCGGTCACGCGCCCGTCGAGGCTCCCGCTCACGGCGACGTAGTCCAGCACCGAGACGTGCTGGACCATCTCGCACAGACCGACGCCGCCCGCGTGGGGGCAGACAGGCACCCCGAACTTCGCGGCGAGCAGCAGGACCGCGACGATCTCGTTCAGGCTCGCCAGCCGTCCCGTGTCGAGCTGGAGGTAGTCGAGGGCGTGCGCCTGCAGGAACTGCTTGAACATGACGCGGTTGTGGCAGTGCTCGCCCGTGGCGACGCCGATCGGCGCGACGCGGTCGCGGATCTCGGCGTGCCCCAGCACGTCGTCGGGCGACGTCGGCTCCTCGATCCAGAGCGGCCGGAACCGGCTGAGCGCCCGGACCCACGCGACGGCCTCCGGGACGTCCCACACCTGGTTCGCGTCGATCATCAGGTGCCGGTCCGGGCCCAGGATCTCCCGTGCGATGCCGCAGCGGCGCACGTCGTCGGCGAGGCTGGCGCCCACCTTCAGCTTGATGTGCGTGTACCCGGCGTCGACGGCCTCCTGGCACAGCCGACGCAGCTTCTGGTCGGAGTACCCGAGCCAGCCGGCTGAGGTGGTGTAGGCCGGGTAGCCGCGCACCTCCAGGTGTGCGACCCGGTCGGCCTTGGTCGGTTCGTGCACGCGCAGGATCCCGATCGCCTCGTCCCGAGTGAGCGCGTCGGACAGGTAGCGCAGGTCGGCCACGTCGACGAGCTGCTCCGGCGTCATGTCGGCGAGCAGGCGCCAGACGGGCACACCGGCGCGACGAGCCACCAGGTCCCAGGTCGCGTTGAGGACGGCGGCGACCGAGAGGTGCACCACGCCCTTCTCCGGCCCGAGCCAGCGCAGCTGGGAGTCCGCCGTGAGCGACCGGTAGACGCCGCCCATGTCGGCGGCCAGCTCGTCGACGTCGCGCCCGACGAGGGCCGCCGCCTGCTGCCGGGCCGCCTCCGCGACGAGGTCGTTGCCGCGGCCGATCGTGAACGTCAGCCCGTAGCCGGCGAGCGGCTCGCCCGATCCGTCGACGGCGTCCGTGCGCAGGACGACGTAGGCCGCGGAGTAGTCCGCGTCCTGGTTCATCGCGTCCGACCCGTCCGCCGTCAATGAGGTGGGAAACCGAACGTCCTCGACGTCGACCTCGACGATCCGCGCCATCGCTACACCTGCCTGTCCGCTTCATCCATCGCCGATACATATGATGATTCGCGCCCAAGGTAGGCGCGCCTCGACTCGTGGTCAAGGCGGCGATCCGCGCGTGTGGACGCCGCGCGTCGCCCTTCTCGTCAGGACGCGATCCTTGCGATACATTTGATGAATCATGGGCCCGAGGCCCAACAAGGCAGCGGGGACCGGAGGAGAAGTCGGATGGCGGTCATCGATGCCCACCACCACGTCTGGCGGCGAGCCGAGACCCCTCAGCCATGGATCGACCCCGAGCGCATGACGGCGATCGACGCCGACTTCACACTCGCCGACCTGCCCGCCGGCGAGCACGGGATCGACGCGACGGTGGTCGTCCAGAGCGCCGACAGCCTGCGGGAGTCGCTGGACCTGCTCGGCCTGGACAGACCGGTCGCCGGCGTGGTCGGCTGGGTCGACATCCTCGGCGACGTCGCCGGCCAGGTCGTTGACCTGCGGAACGTCGCGGGACCGCTCGTCGGCATCCGCTCGATGGTGCAGGCCCAGCACGACCCGGCCTACCTCGACCGCCCTGACGTGCGGGCGGGGATCTCGGCCGTCGGCGACGCGGGTCTCCCGTTCGACCTGGTGGTCCGGCACGACCAGCGCAGCGGCCGCCCGGCTCGCCGAGAGCCAACCCGACGTGCTCTTCGTGCTGGACCACCTGGGCAAGCCTCCGCTCACCGGTCACGCGCTCGGGCCGTGGCGCGCCGACCTCGCCCGCCTGGCCGCATGCCCGAACGTCGTCGCGAAGCTGTCCGGGCTGGCCACCGAGGCCGATTGGGCGTCCTGGTCGGTCGCGACGCTGAGGCCCGCCGTCGACCACGCCCTCGACGTGCTCGGCCCGGAGCGGCTGATGTTCGGCTCGGACTGGCCGGTCTGTCTTCTCGCCGTCACGTACGGCCGGTGGATGGAGGTCGTCCACGAGCTGACGGACGACCTAGCCCCTGACGAACGCGACCAGATCTGGGGCGGCACCGCCGCCCGTACCTACCAGCTGGAGGAGCAGGGATGAGCACGCACAGCGACGAGCTGGCGGGACTGTCGGCCGTGGTGACCGGCGGAGCATCGGGCATCGGCGCCGAGGTGGTCCGCGAGCTGCTGCGACGCGGGGCGCGGGTCGCGTCGCTGGACCGCTCGGTCGACGGCGTGCCGGACGGCGCCGTCGCCGTGGTGGCCGACGTGACCGACGACGCGCAGGTCCGCTCGGCGGTCGCGCAGGCCGCCGCAGCGCTGGGCGGCATCGACATCCTGGTGAACAACGCGGGGATCGGCGCCGCGGGCACGGTCGCCGACAACGACGACGACGAGTGGCGTCGCGTGCTCGACGTCAACGTCCTCGGCATGGTCCGCGTCACCCGTGCCGCGCTCCCCCACCTGCTGTCCTCGTCGCACGCCTCGATCGTCAACACCTGCTCGATCGCCGCGTGGGTGGGCCTGCCGCAGCGCGCGCTGTACTCGGCCTCCAAGGGTGCGGTGCAGGCGCTCACGCTCGCCATGGCGGCCGACCACGTCCGCGAGGGGATCCGCGTCAACTGCGTCAACCCCGGCACGGTCGACACGCCGTGGGTCGGTCGCCTGCTCGCCGCGGCGGCCGACCCGGCGGCCGAGCGGGCCGCCCTCGAGGCCCGCCAGCCGACCGGGCGGCTGGTCAGCCCGCAGGCCGTCGCGCACGCCGTCTGCTACCTCGCAAGCCCGTTGGCCGACGCCACCACCGGAACCGTCTTGGCGGTCGACGGCGGCATGCACGGTCTTCGCGTGCGTCCGGCATGACGCCGCCCCGCCGCCAGATCCCCGGCACGACCGTCGCCCCGACGGCCCTCGGCTACGGCGCCGCCCAGGCCGGCAACCTCTACCGCGCGACCACGGACGACGAGACGCTGGCGGCCGTCGACGCGGCTTGGTCCGCCGGGATCAGGTACTTCGACACCGCACCGCACTACGGCCTCGGGCTCTCCGAGCGCCGGCTGGGCGCCGCGCTGCGCGACAGGCCGCGCGACGAGCTTCGTCCTGTCGACCAAGGTCGGGCGCCTCCTCGACCCGTCGCCGCAGACGGCCGGGCAGCGTGACCCGGACGGCTTCGACGTCCCCGCCGACCACGTCCGCCGCTGGGACTTCAGCCGCGACGGCGTCCTGCGGTCGCTGGAGTCGAGCCTGGCGCGCACGGGCCTCGACCGGGTGGACATCGTCTACCTGCACGACCCCGACGAGCACTGGGACGCGGCCTCGCAGCAGGCCGTGCCGGCGCTCGTCGAGCTGCGCGACCAGGGCGTGGTCGGTGCGATCGGCGCGGGGATGAACCAGTCGGCGATGCTGACGCGGTTCGTCCGAGAGTGCGACGTCGACGTCGTCATGTGCGCGGGCCGGTACACGCTGCTCGAGCAGCCGGCGGCCGCTGACCTGCTGCCCGCCGCGCGCGAGCGAGGGGTGGCCGTCGTCGTCGCGGGCGTCTACAACTCGGGTCTGCTGGCCCGCGACGTCCCGCCGCCCTCCGCGCACTACGACTACGCCGTGGCGCCCGCCGAGCTGCTCGCGCGGGCCCGTGCGATCGCTGACGTGTGCCGCCGGTTCGACGTGACCCTGCCAGAGGCGGCGCTCGCGTTCGTCGACCGCCATCCGGCGGTGGTCAGCACCGTCGTCGGCCTGCGCACCGCCGCCCAGGTCGCGCAGACCCTGGACCGCTCCACCGCGCAGGTGCCCGACGGCTTCTGGCCGGCGCTGGTACGCGCCGGCCTGCTCGCCGAGGACCACGCGCCGACCGAAGGATGACCATGCAGCTGCTCCGCCTCGGGCCCGTCGGGCACGAGATCCCGGCCGTCGTCGGCGACGACGGTGTCGTGCGCGACCTGTCGAGCCTCACGGCGGACATCGACGGCGCGTTCCTGTCCACCGGCGGCGTCGAGCGCGCACGTGCCGCGCTCCCGACCCTGCCCGTGCTCGCCGGCGCGGACGCGATGCGCCGCGGCGCACCCGTCGCGCGGCCCACGGCCGTCGTCTGCATCGGGCAGAACTACGCCGCGCACGCCGCCGAGTCGGGGGCGACGCCGCCGGTCGTGCCGATCGTCTTCCTCAAGCACCCGAACACCGTCGTCGGCCCGGACGACCACGTGCCGCTGCCGCCGGGCGCGCTCAAGCTCGACTACGAGGTCGAGCTCGCGGTCGTCGTCGGCCGCCGCGCGTCCTACCTGCAGTCCCTGGCCGAAGCGCACGCCTGCATCGCCGGGTACACCGTGGTCGACGACATCAGCGAGCGGGCGTGGCAGATGGAGGAGTCGCTGGGCCAGTGGTCCAAGGGCAAGTGCGGGCCCGCGTTCGCTCCGCTCGGGCCGGCGCTGGTCCCGGCCGCCGACGTGGACGCCGGGGCGCTCGGGCTGCGCTCGTGGGTCAACGGCGAGCCGCGGCAGGACTCGTCGACCGCCGACATGATCTTCGCCGTCGACCACCTCGTCTGGAGCCTGTCGCAGTACATGGCGCTCGAGCCCGGAGACGTGATCTGCACCGGGACGCCCGAGGGCGTCGCATTCTCCGGCCGGTTCCCCTACCTGCGGGCGGGCGACGTCGTCGAGGTCGAGATCGACGGCCTGGGGCGCCAGCGGCACGAGGTGGTCGCCTGATGCTCACGCACACGCTCCTGCACCCGGGCATCCTCGCGGCGCTCGCGGCGGCGGGCCACGGCTCGCAGGTGCTCGTCGCCGACGCGAACTACCCGCACTCGACGGGCACCCACCGGCGCGCCACGCGGGTGCACCTCAACCTGCGCCCCGGCCTCGTGGGGGTCGACGACGTGCTCGCGACCCTGCTCACCGCGATCCCGGTCGAGGCCGCCCACGTGATGGTGCCGGACGACGGCGCACACATCCCGGCGCACGACGGGTTCCGCGCCGCCGTCGGTCCGGACGTCGCCTGGCACGACCTCGACCGGTTCGCGTTCTACCGTGCCGCCCGAACGCGCGACGTCGCCCTCGTCATCGCCACGGGCGACGTCCGGGTCTACGCCAACGTGCTGCTCACCATCGGCGTCCGTGCGCCGGAGGTGACGCCGTGACCGGCCGTCAGCTGCCGCGGTGGTCCGAGCTGGCCCCGCTGATGCGGCCCAAGCCGATCCGGTTCAGCGCGACCGAGCGACGGCTGGCCGACGCGCTCACGATCGCCGACCTGCGCACGGTCGCCCGCAAGCGCACCCCACGGTCGGTGTTCGACTACACCGACGGCGCCGCCGAGGCCGAGATCAGCCTGCACCGGGCCCGGTCGCTGTTCCACGACCTGGAGCTGCGACCCTCGATCCTGCACGACGTCTCCAGCATCGACACCACCACCACCATGCTCGGTCGCCCCGCCGCGGTGCCGTTCTCGTTCGCACCCACCGGGTTCACCCGGCTGATGCACCACGAGGGAGAACGCGCCGTCGTCCGCGTCGCCCAGAGACGCGCCATCCCCTACGCCCTGTCCACCATGGGCACCACGTCCATCGAGGACGTCGCCGCAGCCGGGCCGGACGCGCGCAAGTGGTTCCAGCTGTACGTCTGGCGCGACCGGTCGGCCGGCGAGGACCTCATGGCGCGTGCCAAGGCCGCAGGGTTCGAGGCGCTCGTGCTCACGGTCGACGTGCCGGTGGCGGGTGCGCGGCTGCGCGACGCCCGCAACGGGTTCTCCATCCCGCCGGCACTGACCGTCAAGACGGTCCTGGACGCCGCGACCCACCCCGCCTGGTGGCTCAACCTGCTCACCACCGAGACCCTGACGTTCGCGTCCCTGACCGCATGGTCCGGGACCGTCGCCGACCTGCTCGACCGGCTCTTCGACCCCACCATGACGATCGAGGACCTCGAGTGGATCCGCGCGTCCTGGGACGGTCCGCTGATCATCAAGGGCATCCAGACGGTCGAGGACGCCCGTCGGGTCACCGACGCCGGTGCGGACGCGATCGTGCTCTCCAACCACGGCGGACGCCAGCTCGACCGAGCCCCCGTCCCGCTACGCCTCGTCCCGGACGTCAGGGACGCGGTCGGGGACCGCACACAGGTCTGGGTCGACACCGGCATCATGACGGGCGCCGACATCGTCGCCGCGCTCGCGCTGGGAGCGGACGCCACCATGGTCGGCCGCGCGTACCTCTACGGCCTCATGGCGGGTGGCGAACGGGGCGTCGACCGCGCCGCCGACATCCTCACGCGGGAGATCCGACGCACCATGGCCCTGCTGGGGGTCACCAGCATCGACCAGCTCGGGAGCCACCACGTACGGCTGCCGTAGCGGTCAGGACTCCAGTCGCGCGGCGAGGTCCTCGACCGGCATGAAGAGCAGGTCCTCGATCGCGTGGCCGGCCAGCGCCTTCTCGTCGAACGAGGGTGACGTCTCGCTCGCCGCCGCGCGCAGCTCGGCCCACCGGTCGCCCATGTGGCTCATCGCGCCGATCACCGCCGGGACGGTCGCGTCGGCGTCGAGCTCGACGTGCAGCACGGTGAGGCCGACGGACCCGTGGTCGCTCACCGAGACCTCGGGGACGATGACCACGATCCGACCGTCGGAGCGACCCCGGACGAGCCGGGCCTCCCCCGCCTCGAGCGCGCGACGCTTCGAGCCGACGACGAGCGTGGGCTCGTCGGCCCGGCTGCGCAGCAGAGCGGCCGAACCGGTCTTGGCGACCACCTCGATCATCGGCCCGTTGACCCGGTAGCGGGTGGCGCCGGTGGTGCCGCGGACCACGCCGGAGAAGGCGGAGACCGCCCGCAGGGTCTGCAGGCTGAGTGCGTGCGTGTCGGCGTCCACGGCCTCGAGCGCGAGGGCCAGGGCGCTGTCGAAGACGTCGGCGTCGGAGCGCGACGTCCCGACCGTGACGGTCTTGGCCTGGTGCTTGACCGTGTCGATCGAGCGCGTGAGCTGGTCGATCGCCGCGGTCAGCGCCCGGCGGGTCGCGTCCGTCGCATCGGGTGCCGCGTCGCCGGACGTGGTGATGACGCGGGCCAGCGAGGGCGACGTCGCTGGTCAGCACCCCGCGGAACTCGCCGCGACCGGCCCGGGCCAGCACGGTCTGGATGAGCGTCGTGATGCGTCGGCTGCTCGCGTACGGCGTCGGCATGCGACCGTCGACCGAGGCCTCCAGGACGTCCAGGGCCTCGCGCAGGGGCTCGCCTGCCGCGTCGATCGCGCGGGCCATGTGATACGAGAACAGGTGGCCGGCGGCCGTGCTGAGGATCCAGGCGAGCTCGGGGCGCGTGCGCGGAACCGTGATCGTCGACCCGACGGGCCAGAGGTGCTCGGTCCCCTCGTCGGCGACCACGACGGGCCGGTTGCGGTGCGCCCCGAAGATCTCGATCTCCTTGGCCAGGTCGGCCAGGTGGTTCGGCTGGGCACCGGCGACGAGGGCCACGACGAGCGCCTCGGCGGACAGGTCGATGTGCTTCTTGTCCTCGATCGCGTCGACCGAGACGGTCTTGTAGCAGGCTCGGACAGCTTGATCCGGACCTCGGACGCGGCGACGGAGTTGGGCCCCGACCCGACGACCGCCCACGACGGGTAGGTGCACGCGACCTCGGCGGCGACGGCGGCGATGCTGTCCGTCCCCTGCCCGACCTGGCGCAGCTGGTCGGGCAGCTGCTGCAGCGAGCGCAGCAGCCGGTCGCCGGCCGCCGCGCTGACGGTCCCCGCGGACCGCGCGACCCGCAGCGCCAGCAGGCA
Organism: Cellulomonas sp. McL0606; assembly: GCF_058248365.1. The sequence continues at coordinate 2,640,855 of NZ_CM177779.1, forward strand.
GCCCGCGGCCACCTGGGAGTAGAACGCCTTGGTCGAGGCGACGGCCATCTCGATGTCCCGGCCGTCGCTGGTGTAGATGACGCCGGCACTCTTGGCGGCCAGGTCGCTGTCCCGTCGATTCAGGATCGAGATCACCGAGGCACCGCGCTCCTTGGCCAGGTCCACGCACCGGTTGGTGTCGGTGGTGGACCCGGACTGGCTGATGGCCACGACGAGCGTGCGGCTCATGTCCCGCGACAGGCCCGAGATCGACAGCTCGGTGGCCGGTGCCGCGCTGACCACGATGCGCCCGCCGAGCACGCGCTCCGCGAGGTAGGCGATGCCCCGCGCCGCCACGGCCGCGGTGCCCTGCCCGGTCACGATGATCCGGTTCAGGCCGCCGGACTCGACGAGCCGACGGATCTCGTCGGGGTACGACTCGGCGGCGAGCGTCGCCTCGAGGCTGCCGTCGGCGGAGGTCCGGATCCGGCCGAGCAGCGTCTTCTCGAACGACGCGGCCGCCTCCTTGATCTCCTTGGCCAGGTAGTGCTCCTCGTCGCCGAGCGCCAGGTCGCGGCTGGTGACCTCCGCGACGCTCGTCTCCTGGGCGCCGACCGGCCACGGCGTGCCGTCGCCGTCGAACCGGTCGACGGCCCCCGCGGACCCGTCCGAAGAGGCTCGCGACAGCTCCAGGACGGACCCGAGGTTCCGGGCTCCGCCCGCGCGCCCCCCGTCCACCCGCAGGTAGCGGTCCGTCACGCCGACCAGGCCGTACACCTCGCTCGCCACGTACAGGCCGGAGTCGGCGAGCCCGACGTAGAGACCCTGGCCGCTGCCCTTGACGACGGCTGGACGGCGTCGGGCAGCCCCGCAGACACCAGCGCGATCGCCATCGACCCCTCGAAGGGCGCGACGGCCTCGGCGACGGCCGCGGCTCCGGCCCGACGGGTCAGCGTCTTGGCGACGACCAGCGGGATGATCTTCGCGTCGGTCGTGATCTCGACCGGGGGCAGCACCTGACCGGGCACCGTCCGCAGGCCGAGGTAGTTGTCGATGTCACCGTTCAGCGCGGCGATCGTGTACGGGCCGGGCGACTCGCCGTCGGCGTCCCGAGAGTCGACGGGGTGCGCGTTCGGCTCGCTGATGCGCCCGACGCTGGCCCACCGCGTGTGGGCGAGCACCGTGACGCGGGCCGACCGGCACGCGAGCGCACGGTGCAGGGCCGTGTCGCGGCGGATGCTCGAGAGCAGCGCGTCGACGTTGTCGCCCAGGCGACCGACGACGGCTGCGTGCTTGTAGGTGAACACCGCGCCGGCGTCGACCAGGACGCAGCTCCCGTCGCGCAGCAGGAGGTCGTCGCGCGCGGGCACCCCGTCGAAGACGGCAGCGTCCTGCGGGTCGACGGAGACCCAGATCGAGATCCCTGCCGAGTCGCGGCCGCGCACCTCGAGCCGGTTGATCGACGCGAGCACGCGCAGGACCGCGAGGTAGGAGACGAGCGTCGTCGGCGTCGGCGCCGGGCCAGCGAGCGCCGCGGCCGTCTCGATCAGCGACAGAACGTCGAACTGCAGCGCCCAGATCGCGTCGCTGAGCGCGCGGAGCGCGATCTGCACGCCCTGGACTCCCTCCACGGACCAGGTCGAGACGAGGGCGGCTCGCCGGTGAGCCCGGCGGCCCAGGCGGCCAGCGCCTCGACGTCCCGGACCAGCCCGCCGCGGGCGGTCGCGTCCTGCGCGAGCCACGCGGCGTGCGCCGGAGCCTCGACGGTGGACCGGAACGTCGCGATCCCCGACGTCAGCGCCGCGACCCGATCGCGCACCGCGGCGGCGTCGAGGTCGGCCAGGCTCCACGCCCCGACCCCGGGCCGGGGCAGGCCGGTCAGGTCGAACGGCCGCGCGGCGACGACGCCTTCGGGATAGGTCGGAAGGGCTGCGACGATGCCGCACATGTGTCAGTCCTCTCGTGGGTGACGAGCGGCGGACGGATCGGACGGCCTGAACGCCGGCCGGACCCCTCTCGCGCCGCATCGACGACGTCGGCCATCGTAGACGAGGCGTCGATCCCTGAGCCCGGGTCAGGCTCCCCAGCACAAGCAGAACGGGTGGCCGACCGGATCCTCGTAGACCTGGAACCCGCGCGGGCCGTCGGCGGCCTGCAGCAGCACCGCGCCGGCGGCCAGCGCGTGCTCGTGCGCCGCGCGGATGTCGTCGACGTACAGGTCGAGGTGCACCTGCTGCGGCTCGCCGTCCGGCCACCGCGGCCGCACGTGGTCCGGCGCGAGCTGGAACTCGAGGCGCGGCTCGCCGTCGACGAGGACGGTGTGCCACTCGTTGTCGGTGGACACCGTGCCGCCGAGCAGCGCCGCCCAGAACGCACTCTCGACCGCGAGGTCGGGCGTGTCGAACACCACCACCTGACGTCTGATCTTCACAGGTCCATCGTGACAGCGCGGTGCTCGGGTCGCGCGGCCCGGCTCAGGCCACCGCCGCCCGGCCCGCCTCGAGGCGGGCGATCGGGACGCGGAACGGCGAGCACGAGACGTAGTCGAGCCCGACGTCGTGGAAGAACCGGATCGACTCCGGGTCGCCCCCGTGCTCGCCGCAGACGCCCAGGTGCAGCCCCGGCTTGGTCGCCCGGCCGCCCTCGACGCCCGCACGGACCAGCCGGCCGACACCGTCCGCGTCGAGGGTCTCGAACGGGGAGATCGTGAGCACCCCGTTCTGCAGGTAGTCGGCGAAGAAGGCCCGCTCGACGTCGTCGCGGGAGAACCCCCACGTGGTCTGCGTGAGGTCGTTGGTGCCGAACGAGAAGAAGTCGGCCTCCTCGGCGATCCGGTGCGCGGTCAGCGCCGCCCGCGGCAGCTCGATCATGCAGCCGATGGGCACGTCGAGGGGCACGCCCGACTCCTCGGCGACGTCGGCGAGGACCCGCTGGGCCTCCTCGCGGACGAGCTGGAGCTCGCGGACCGAGCCGACGAGCGGCACGAGGATCTCCGGTCGGGGGTCGCGGCCAGCGCGCAGCAGAGCGACCGTGGCCTCGGCGATCGCGCGGACCTGAAGCGCGAACAGGCCCGGCAGCGTCAGCCCGAGGCGCACGCCGCGCAGGCCGAGCATGGGGTTCTGCTCGTGCATGCGTCGGACCGCCGCCAGGACCGCGACGTCGCGGTCGTCGCCCTCGCCCGTGGCCACCCGGACGGCCAGCTCGGTGAGGTCAGGCAGGAACTCGTGCAGGGGCGGGTCGATGAGCCGGATCGTCGTCGGCAGCCCGTCCATGGCCTCCAGCAGGCCGACGAAGTCCTCCCGCTGCAGCGGGAGCAGGTCGGCCAGAGCGGCGGGTGCGTCGACGGCGTCGGCGAGCACGAGCCGCTCGATGTACGCCCGGCGCTCGCCCAGGAACTGGTGCTCGGTCCGGCACAGCCCGATCCCCTGGGCCCCCCGGGCGCGGGCGCGCTGCGCGTCCTGCGCGGTGTCGGCGTTGGCGCGGACCTGCATCCGGCGGACCGAGTCGGCGTGCCGCAGGACGCGGTCGACGGCCGTGACCAGGGCGCGGGACTCCGGATCGGTCGCGGCGGCGAGCCCGGCGTCCAGACCGTCGGCGACGTAGACCATGACGGGCGAGTCGACGACCGGCACCGCGCCGAGGAACACCTCGCCCGTCGACCCGTCGAGCGCGATCGTGTCACCGGCGTGGAGGACGACGTCACCGAAGCGGACCGCCGACCCGTCGACGAGCATGTCCTCGGCGCCGACGACGGCGCACGTCCCCATGCCGCGCGCGACGACCGCCGCGTGCGAGGTCTTGCCGCCGCGGGCGGTGAGGACGCCGTCGGCGACGATCATCCCCTGCAGGTCGTCGGGGTTCGTCTCGCGCCGGACGAGGATCACGTGCGCCCCGGCCTGCGAGCGTTCCACCGCCTGCGCGTTGTCCAGGACGATCTCGCCCACCGCCGCGCCCGGCGAGGCGGGCATCGCCCGCGTGAGCAGGCGGCGGGCCGCGGCCGCGTCGAACTGCGGGAACAGCAGCTGGCTGAGCTTGTCGCCCGTGCAGCGCGTGATCGCCTCGTCCATCGTGATCAGCTCTCGTCCACCAGCTCGGTCGCGATCCGGAACGCGGCGGCTGCGGTGCGCTTGCCCACCCGCGTCTGCAGCAGCCAGAGCTTGCCGCGCTCGATGGTGAACTCGATGTCGCACAGGTCCCGGTAGTGGGTCTCGAGGCGTCGCATCGCCTGGCGAAGCACCTCGTACGACGTCGGGTCGAGCAGCTCGAGCTCGGCGAGCGGGAGCGTGTTCCGGATGCCCGCGACCACGTCCTCGCCCTGAGCGTTGGGCAGGTAGTCGCCGTACACGCCGACCGCGCCCGTGGCCGGGTCGCGCGTGAAGCACACGCCCGTGCCCGAGGTCCCGCCGAGGTTGCCGAACACCATGCTCACCACGTTCACGGCCGTGCCGAGGTCGTTCGGGATGCGCTCCCGGCGTCGGTACAGCCGGGCGCGGTCGGTGTTCCACGAGCCGAGCACCGCCTCGATCGCCATGTCGAGCTGCTCGCGGGGGTGCTGGGGGAACTCGCGGCCGGTGCGCTCGAGGACGATCTCCTTGAACGTGTGCACCACGACCCGCAGGTCCTGCGCGTCGAGGTCGACGTCGGTGGCGGCGCCCACCGCGCTCTTGCGCTCCTGCAGCGCCTTCTCGAACACGTCGCCGTCGATGCCGAGCACGGTCTTGCCGAACATCTGGATGAGGCGGCGGTAGGAGTCCCACGCGAACCGCTCGTCGCCCGAGAACTCGGTGAGCCCCTTCACGGAGGCGTCGTTGAGCCCGATGTTCAGGACGGTCTCCATCATCCCGGGCATCGAGAACTTGGCCCCGGAGCGCACGGACACCAGGAGCGGCTCGTGGAAGTCGCCCAGCCGGCGCCCGAGCGCGTCCTCGATCTCCCGGACCGCGAGCGTGACCTCGACACGCAGCTCGGCCGGGACGTGACCGTCGCGCATGTAGGCCCGGCACGCCTCGGTGGTGATCGTGAAGCCCGGCGGCACGGGCAGGTCGAGGTTCGTCATCTCGGCGAGGTTGGCGCCCTTCCCGCCGAGCAGGTCGAGCTGGTCCTTGTCGCCGTCGCAGAACCTGGACACGTACCTGGCCATCGTGGGGCTCCCCGTCGTCAGGGGCTGCGGGTGGCGCAGCCGTTCCTTCAGACTTCAGGGCCCGTCCCGACGAGTTCTACCCCTCATCGCGACGAAGAAACAGTGTTCTTGCTCTCGGCGTCAAGATCAGCCCACATCTGCCGGGGCGTGCCGGTCCAGGAACCCGTACACCTCGCGGGCGTCGACGCCCGGGAACGCTCCGGTGGGCAAGGCGGTGAACACGTGCTGGTGCACCCGCGCGCTCGGCCACGAGGCGTCCTGCCAGCGCGCCGTCGCCGACGCCCGTGGTCGGCGGCAGCACGCCTCGTCGGGACACGTCGAGGTGTGCCGGACGGTCGTGTCCCGACCGCGGAACCAGCTGGCCGACGAGAACGGAACGCCGATCGTGATGGCGAGCTGCCCCTCGGTGCCCGAGCCCGTCTGCGTCGAGCACCAGAAAGTCCCGGCCGGGGTGTCGGTGTACTGGTACGACTCCGACGACCGGTCCCGGCGGGTCAGCGCGCGGCGCACGCCCCAGCTGCGGCAGACGCGCTGGCCCTCGATCGCGCCCGTCACGTCGGTGGGCAACGGCAGCCCGTCGTTCGCGTAGGCGCGGTAGATCGCCCCGTCGCCGCCGATCCGCAGGAAGTGGACCGGGATGCCGAGGTGGTGGGTGGCCAGACAGGTGAACCGCTGGGCGGCGGCCTCGTGGGTCACGCCGAACGCGTCGCGCAGGTCCTCGATCGCCAGGTCCTTGTCCCTCTTGGCCTGCTGCAGGTGCTCGACCGCGGCCTTCTCGGGCATCAGCGCGGCCGACGCGAAGTAGGTGATCTCCATCCGCTGCCGCAGGAAGTCCTCGTACGACGTCGGACGCTCGTGGCCGAGCACGCGGTGGGCGATCGCCTGCAGCGCGAGCGAGCGAAGCCCGTGACCGCCCGGGATGGAGGCCGGCGGCAGGTAGATGCGGCCGTGCGCGAGGTCCGTCACGGTCCGGGTCGAGCTCGGCAGGTCGTCCACGTGCACGATCACGAACCCGAGCTGCTCCGCCATGCGGGACACGGCGCGGTGCGTCAGCGCGCCCGCCGTGTACCCGGCCGCCCGCACCATCTCCTGGGCGACCGTCTCGATCTCCGGCAGGTAGCTGTCCCGCGCCTGGCGCTCGAGGCGGATCTGCGTGTTCGCCCTGCGCGCCTCCTCGGGGGTCGCGACGGCCTCGAGGTCCCGTCGCGCGAGCTCCGAGTGCAGTCCGACCAGCTGTTCGAGCACGGGCAGCGGCAGCGCCTTGCCCGGCCGCACGGCGGGCAGCGCGAGCCGCTCGAACCCCGCCGACCGCTGCGCCCGGTCCAGGGCGATCTCCAGACCGGCGCGGCGCGACGGGGGCTCGGCGTCGAGCAGGTCGGCGACGCCGACGTCCAGCGCCTCGGCGAGGCTGCGCAGCAGGGCCAGTCGCGGCTCGCGCCGCCCGTTCTCCAGCAGCGACAGCAGGCTCGGAGTCACGCCCACCCGCCGTCCGAGGTCGTCGAGCGTCAGCCCGTGCGCGGTGCGCAGGTGCCGGATGCGCCGCCCGATCGTGAGCGCGTCGGGCTCGTTCGCGGGCCGGTCCTGATCAGCCATGGCGTTGACCTCCGGTCAAGAACCGCGATTCTTGCATCCGTAGGGCGATTCGGCTAGGTCACCCTCACGGCCGTGTCCGGCATGCAAGACGATGCGCGCCCGTCATTGACCGCGCGGTCCGAACGGCTCCACTACGCACGCCTCACCTTCGGCACAGCCTCTCGACCAGGACGGAGCACCTCGTGACCCTCACCGTCATCGGCCGCGCCGTCGCGTCGCGCTCCTGTCCGGCCCGCTGTCAGCACTGACACCCGGCCAGTCCGGCCGTCCGCGGTCGGAGCACAGACGCATCCCCCGAGAGACGACCATGACCCAGCTGTCCGCACCCCCTGTCCTCGACGTCCGCGCCCTGAGCGCGCTGACGCAGTCCATCGCCGCCCGGCCCGAGCTGTGGCGCCCGCTCGTCCGCTTCCAGGAGAGCGGCCGGTGGTGGACCCGCCTCGACGCGCCTGCCGGCGTCGACGCCTGGCTCATCACCTGGCTCCCCTCGCAGGGCACCGAGCTGCACGACCACGGCGCCTCGTCGGCGGCGTTCACCGTGGTCACCGGCACGATCACGGAGTTCCGGCCCGTCGACACCGGCCTCGCGGCTCGGGCGTTCCCGGCCGGGCAGACCCAGACGGTGGACCCCGGCGACCTGCACGACGTGCTGAACGCCGGCACCGAGCCGGCGGTCACGATCCACGCGTACTCGGTCCCGCTGACGCGCATGACGTACTGGGCGCGCACCGCCGAGGGCCTTCTCGTCCGGTCCCGCACCGTCGAGACCGACGAGCCGGAGTCCGACCGATGACGCGCACCATCGACGACGTGCTCGCCGAGGCTCGGGCACGTCTGGTGCGACTGTCACCGCGCGAGGCCTGGGCAACCCTGGACCGCGGTGCGCTCCTGGTCGACATCCGCCCCGCGGCCCAGCGCGCGGCCGAGGGCGAGGTCCCGCAGGCCGTCGTCATCGAGCGCAACGTCCTCGAGTGGCGGCTCGACCCCGCCAGCGCTCACCGCATCGCGGCGGCCACGGGCTACGACCTGCACGTCGTCGTGCTCTGCTCCGAGGGCTACACCTCCAGCCTGGCCGCGGCCGCGCTCGCCGACCTCGGGCTGCACCGGGCGACGGACGTGGTCGGCGGGTTCCACGCGTGGGCCCGGGCCGGCCTGCCGACCACCGGGCGCGGGCCGCTCGTCGGCGCCCACGCCTGACCAGGGGCGTCAGCCCTCGTCGGCGGCGATCCGGTAGCCCATCCCGCGGACGGTGACGATCGTGCTGCGCCCGAACGGAGCGTCGACCTTGCGGCGCAGGTAGCTGACGTAGACCTCGACGACGTTCGGGTCCCCGTCGAACGCGGAGTCCCACACGTTGTCGAGGATCTCGGACTTGGTGACCACGTCTCCGCCCCGGCGCATCAGCAGCTCCAGGACGCCGTACTCGCGCGGGGTCAGCGCGATCTCCTGGCCGTTCCGCGTGACCCGTCGGCGAGCCGGCTCGAGTCGGAGGTCGTCGGCGGTCAGCACGACCGGCCTCTCGGGTGCCCCCCGACGGACGAGCGCACGCAGCCGGGCCAGCAGGACGTCGAACGAGAAGGGCTTGGCCAGGAAGTCGTCGGCACCGCGGTCGAACGCGCCGACCTGCACCTCGTCGCCCTCCCGCGCGGTCAGGACGAGCACGGGCGTCCACACCCCCCGCTCGCGCATGCCGACCAGGACGTCGCGGCCGCTGATGCCGGGCAGCATGAGGTCCAGCACCACCGCGTCGTAGGCGTTCTCGGTGGCGGCCCACAACCCGTCCACGCCGTCGCGCATGACGTCGACCGCGATCCCCTCACCCAGGAGGCCCCGCCGGACGGCATCGGCGATCGCCGGCTCGTCCTCGATGATCAGCACCTTCATCTGGCTCCCAGCGCCCGGGTCCGCCGCATCGATGGAGCCTACGTCGACCTCGGCCCCGACCGCAGCGTTGGGCCGAACGGGTGAACGCGCGTCGCGAACCCACGACGACGGGTCCGTTCGACCGGATTTGTCCGGATGCGTCGCGCACCCGTGTGTGACCTGAGACATATGGACACTGGTCCAGTTCCTACACTTCGCCGATGCCTGGATCCCGGCCCCGACCCTCCACGCGCGTGCCGCTCGTGGCCGCCGTCGTCGTGCTCGCGCTCGGCGCCCTCGTCGCCGTCGGGGTCGGGCAGGCGCTCGGGCTGCTTCCGCCCCGCCGACACCCCCGCCGCGATCGCACCGCCCACGAGCGTCGAACCGACCTCGATGGTCGCGGCGCCGAGGATCGCGACGATCTCCGTACCGGCCGGTGAACGCCTCTCGCTCGCGGCGTCCGCGGTGTCCGACGCCCTGGTCGACCGAGGCCTGCCGGCCCCGACGATCACGACGGGCGATGCGGACCTGTCCGTGCGCACCGTGCCCTCGTTCGCCGACTCCCCCGAGGCCTACCGGGTCCGGCAGGACGGCGAGGGCCACCTCGCGCTCGAGGCCGCCGGCGTCGACGGGGCGGCGGCCGGCCTGTACGGCATCGCCGACCGGATCCGGTCGGGCGCCGCCCTGGACACCACCGGCGCGACCCAGCAGCCCCGCCTCGGCCTGCGGTTGACGGACTCCGGCTCGGTCGGTCGCGAGGCGGACCCGGCGGCGTTCTCGGCCGGGACGGACTACTCGCTCAACACCGACGTCGTCGCCGGAGCCGTCCTGCCCGAGGCGCCGTGGGTGGACCAGGTCGTCGTCGACCGCATCGACGCGGAGTTCAAGCAGCTGGTCCAGCACGACCTGCGCGAGGGGTACAACGGCATCGTCGTGCCCGGGTTCCTCGAGTACGTCACGTTCAGCGGCGTCGGCGACGGCCACCAGGTGTACCCGCAGGGCGACCCGCACGTGGCCCGCGCGCAGGCGATGGTCAAGGCCTTCGGGCCCGTGTTCCGGTACGCCGCGGACATGGGCATGCACGTCTACCTGCTCACCGACATGCTCGCGGTCTCGCCGCCGCTCGAGGCGTACCTGCAGCGGACCGTCGGCGGTCTCGACGTGGACGACCCGGCACTGTGGTCCGTCTACCAGGCGGGGCTGGCCGAGCTGTTCGACTCATTGCCGTTCGTCGACGGGCTGATGGTCCGGATCGGCGAGGGCGGCGCCGTCTACCAGGCCGGCTGGGACTACTCCTCGAAGCTCGCGGTGACGTCGCAGTCGTCCGTGCAGGCGATGCTCAAGGCGCTGCTGGCGACGGCGAGCGAGCACGACCGCGACATCATCTTCCGGACCTGGACGGTCGGGGTGGGTGCCATCGGCGACCTGCACACCGACCCCGCGTCATACGAGTCCGTGTTCGGTGACGGGCCGGGCGGGATCGACGACCCGCACCTGATCGTGTCGACGAAGTACACGATGGGCGACTTCTACAGCCACCTGCCGCTGAACCCGACGTTGTCCGTCGGGAACCAGCGTCGGATCGTCGAGTTCCAGGCCCGTCGGGAGTTCGAGGGTTTCGGCGCGCTGCCGAACGACCTGGTCGCCGAGGAGGCGCAGGCGCTCCAGACGTTCCTGGCCGCGAACCCGCACGTCGAGGGCGTGTGGAACTGGACCCAGGACGGCGGACCTCTGCGCGCGGGACCCATGACGCTGTACCTGCGGACCGGGTTCTGGCAGATGTACGACCTGAACACCTACGGCACCGCGCGGCTGGCCTGGGACCCGTCGGCGGACCCGACCGAGGTGACGAGGGACTGGGTCCGGCAGACGCTGTCCGCCGACCCGGTGACGGCCGCGGCGATCACCGACACCCTCGGCCGCTCCCGCGACGCGATCACCACCGGCCTGTACATCCGCACCTACGCGAAGCAGAGCGTCAAGGCGCTGGGCCTCGAGCCGCCGCCGATGATGTGGATCTTCGAGTGGGACATCGTCACCGGTGACTCGGCGGCCCTCGACAGCATCTACGCCGTCAGCCGGACCGACCTCGACTCCGCGGTCGCCGACGGCGCCCACGCCACGGACGTCGCGGCACAGATGCGCGCCCAGGTCGCGAAGACCGACCCTGCGACCTGGCGCGACCCCGCGCTCTACCAGCACGTCGTCGACGCCCTCGACTACGAGACCGACCTCCTGGGCACCCTGGCCGCGTACCGCGAGTCCGTCCTGCGCCGGGTGCAGTGGCTCGACACGGGCAGCTCGGTGGCCTACGACCGGTGGCGGTCGGCCGAGCAGGCGTTCCGCACGGCGCGCGCCGAGCACGAGGCCCGCTACGCCGGCGACGTCGACCTCCCGGCCTACAACTTCACCGCCGCCGACCTCGGCGCCGCGCGCGCGGACCGCGACCCCACCATGGCGTGGCTGGCGCGGGGGCTGCTGGTCGCCGTGCTGCTGGTGCTGGTCCTCGGCGCGGTCCGGCCTCGGTCGATCGCCCTGCGCGCCCTGTTCGTCGCGACGACGAGGCCCTGGCGCCTCGGGGAGCTGGCCGCGCCGCCCAGGACCGCCACGGTCCGGGGTCGCGTCGAGCGGGTCCTGGTGTGGGCCGTCCCGGCGGTCGTTCTGGTGGCCAGCAGACTCGTCTACACCTGGTTCGCCGCGCCCGCGCACCTCGTCCTCACGCTCGGCTCATGGCTCATCCTGGTCGTCCTGCTGCGCCTGATGGTGGGTCGACGCGACCCGTTCCATCTCTGGGCGGCCCTGGGCGGCGTCGTCCTCCTGCGCACCGCGATCCTGCTCGGCGCCCTGGTGGTCCGCGGCCCGGGTCGCTACTGGTTCGGCTTCTGGACCGACCCCGCCGCGCGCACCGCCTACGTCACGGTCGCCTTCGCGGCGTTCTGCTGGTCGTTCGTCGTGATCGCACTGGTCCTCCGTCGCGCCTACGGCCTGCGACCGGCTCGGGCGGTCGGCTTCACGCTCCTCGCCGGCGGGCTCACGCTCGCGCTGGCGTCGGGCGGCGTCGCGGTCATCGGGCTCGAGCGCGCGCTGACCATCTGGAACGACCAGATGGCGCTCCTGCCGTGGGGGCTCTCCCGGATCCTGGGCATCACCGTCTACCTCGGGATCCCCACCTGGCTGCCGGCCGCGCTGGCGGTCGTCGGCCTGGTCGTCGCCCTCGCCGGAGTCGGCACGGCCCTCGTCGGACGTCGGACGACGGCCGATGCGCGCGCCGACGCAGCACCGTCCCCGCACTGACGCCACGCGCTCCGATAGTTTCGGACACAGTTCGGTCACAGGCGACGCTCCCTCCCTGGCCGATTCACCGGAATCGTGCGTAATCTGCCCGCTGATCCGTCCGCAGTGCGCAAAGGAGCGTTCATGAGCTGGACCCGTCGGCGACGCCGGCCGTTCGAAACTTTCGGAGTCTTGGTCGCGGCATCCGCGCTGGTCATCGCACCACTCGTGGTGGGACCGACGGCGACGATCGCCGCTGCGGCCGATGCCCCCGTGCTGGCCAGCACGTTCGACGGCGGCACCTACGCGCCCTGGGTGGTCAACGGCGGCGCGACCCTCGCGCTGGTCGCCGACCCCGGCGGAAGCGGCCAGTCGCTCAAGGTGTCGGGGCGGACGCACGCCTACGACGGCGTCGCCCTCGACCTCACCACGGTCCTGCAGCGCGACGTGAGCTACGCCATCTCCTTCAAGGCCCGGCTCGCCGACGCGGCGCAGCCCGCCGGTGGCGTGCACTTCACGGTCGACGACGGCAGCTACACCTGGGTCTCCGGCGACGGCGCGCTGACCGCCGACGCGTGGACCACGGTGAGCGGCTCGTACACGCTGGCCACCGGGGCGACGCCCGGCAAGCTCTACCTCGACACGTCCGGCGCCACGTTCCCGGACGTGCTCCTGGACGACGTGACGATCACCGGCCCGGCGTCCGGCGGCGGCGGCACCACCTGCATGCCGACGGCGGCCACGACGCTGGCCTCGGCCGACTTCACCGACTCGACCCTCGACGGTCTCTGGAACGACGGCAGCTCGACCGCGACCTTCGAGCCGGTCGACGGCAACCCGGCGGCCCGCATCACCGGCCGCGCGCACGACTACGACGGCCTGCAGACCGCGACCGGCGCCCTCTCGAGCCTGACGCCGGGTCAGACGGTCACCCTGTCGGCCAAGGTCCGGCTCGCCGGGACGACGTCGGCGACGACGTCCGCGCGCCTCGTCGTCAAGCCCGCCTACACCTGGGTGGGCAACTCCTCGGGCGTCTCGACGGCGGCCTGGACCACCCTCACCGGCACGTACACGGTGCCCGACACGGGTGTCGCCCCGGCGGACCTGCAGGTCTACCTCGGCACGGACGCCCTCTCCGACGGCACCGCCACGTACGACTACTACGTCGACGACGTGAGCATCACGCTGCCGGGCGTCGACTGCGGCGGGACGGGCGGCGGTGGGACCGGTGACACCTGCACCTACCCGACGTCCGACACGCTCGTGAGCACCGACTTCGAGAGCGGCCTGGACGGCTGGGCCGGACGCGACGACGGTCACGGCACCGCCACGGTCGCGGTGACCGACGGCGGACACGGCGGAGCCCACTCGGTCCTCGTCAGCAACCGGCAGGGCCAGGGCCAGGGCCTCGGTCACGACGTCACCTGCGTCCTGCAGCCCGGCACCGGCTACCAGTTCACCGGATGGGTGCGCTTCGGCGCCGGCCAGCCGACCGACGCCCTGTGGCTCAGCATCGCGGCCACCAAGGGCGGTTCGACCACCTACAGCACGCTCGCGCAGTTCACGGGCCTGACCAACAACGGCTGGACGCAGGTCTCCGCCAAGTTCACGATGCCGCAGGCCGACTCGGCCCTGCTCTACCTCGAGACGAGCTACCAGAACGGAGCGGCGGGGAACACCTCGGACCTCCTCCTCGACGACCTCTCGGTGACCAAGCCCACCGCGGCGACGGTCCAGGACCTCACGCCGATCAAGGACACCGTGCCGTTCGCGGTCGGTGCCGCGATCGACAGCCGCGAGACCTCGGGCGCCGCGTCGCAGCTGCTGGTCAAGCACTTCGACCAGGTCACGCCGGAGAACTTCATGAAGCCGGAGGCCTGGTACAACGCGGACCACTCGTTCGTCACGGAGAACGCCGAGGCCGACGCCCTCATGACGTTCGCCCAGCAGAACCACCTGAAGGTCTACGGGCACACGCTCGCCTGGCACAGCCAGACCCCGGACTGGTTCTTCCAGCACGACGACGGCACCTGGCTCACCAACAGCCCGGCCGACCAGGCGATCCTCTCGCAGCGCCTGCACGACCACATCAACGACGTGGCCAAGTACCTCTCCGACCGGTACGGCGCGTTCGGCAGCGCCACCAACCCGCTGTACGCGTTCGACGTGGTCAACGAGGCCGTCTCCGACGGCACCAGCGACCCCGACGGCCTGCGCCAGAGCCACTGGTACCAGGTGCTCGGTGAGAAGTTCATCGAGCAGGCCTTCCAGGACGCGAACGCCGCCTTCAACGGCACGTACGCGGCTCCCGGCGTCAGCCACCCGGTCACGCTGTTCCTCAACGACTACAACACGGAGCAGACGGGCAAGCAGGACCGCCTCTACGCCCTCGTGGAGCGGCTGCTGGCGGACGGCGTCCCGATCGACGGCATCGGCCACCAGTTCCACGTGAACCTCGCGATGCCGGTCGACGCGCTCGGTGCGGCGATCGAGCGGTTCGAGGGGCTCGGGCTGCGGCAGGCCGTCACCGAGCTCGACGTGCCCACCGGCACGCCCGTCACGCAGAGCAACCTGATCGACCAGGGCTACTACTACAAGGCCGTGTTCGACATGCTCCGCGCGCACTCCGCCGACATCTTCTCGGCGACCGTGTGGGGTCTCACCGACGGTCGTAGCTGGCGCGTCGCCGACGGCGCACCGCTCGTCTTCGACGACGACCTGCAGGCCAAGCCCGCCTACTACGGGATCACGGACCAGACGCTGCCCGCCCGGCAGCGCTCGGCGGTCGTGTTCCAGGGCGACGTGCCCCTGGGCGCCGGGGCGACGACGTCGCTGGAGTGGCAGAGCTGCCGCTGCACGCGATCGACGACCACTCCGCGTTCCAGCTGCGCTGGGCGACGGACCACCTGACGGCCTACGTGCACGTCACGGACGCCACCGCGAGCGCCACCGACGGCCTGCAGATCGACTACGCCGGCCGGACGCTCACGGTCCCGCGCACCGGTGCCGATCCCGCCGTCGCCACGGTGACGCCGACCGCGGGCGGGTACGACGCCGTCGTCACCCTCCCGCTCGACACCCCGGTCGCCGCCGGCGGCACGCTGCCGTTCGACGTCCGGGTGGTGGACGACGCCACGACGACCGGCTGGAACTCGCCGGGCGTCCTGGGCACGCTGCAGCTGGTCGAGCCGCTCTCCTTCGTCGAGATCCCGGAGGCCGCGACGGCTCCGACGATCGATGGTGCGGTCGACGCCGGCTGGACCTCGTCGGCCTCGGTCACGACGGCCAAGCAGGTCTCGGGCACGGGTGGGGCGAGCGCCACAGTGCACACGCTCTGGAAGGGGAACACCCTCTACGTCCTCGCGGACGTCACCGACCCGAGCGTCGACACGACGGCGTCCGACCCCTGGCAGCAGGACTCGGTCGAGCTGTTCGTGGACGCCGGGAACGCCAAGGCCGGCGGCTACCGCGCCGACGACACGCAGATCCGGATCAGCGCGGACAACCTCCTCTCGTTCGGCACGGGCGACGAGACGGCCCAGCGCGCACGCGTCACCAGCGCCACCAGCCGGACCGACCACGGCTACGTGGTCGAGGCGGCGGTGAGCCTGCTCGAGAACGGTGGGCTCGGGGCGTTCGAGGGCCTGGACTTCCAGGTCAACGACGGCACCGCCGGCACCCGGACGGCGATCCGCGACTGGGCGGACCCGACCGGCAACGGCTACCAGACGACCGCCCGCTGGGGCGTCGGCCGCCTGGTCGCCGCGCCGGCACCGCCCGCCGTCGCACCGGTCGTGACCACGCAGCCGGCCTCGACCACGGTCGGTCTGGGCGCCACGGCGACGTTCGTCGCGGCGGCGTCGGGTACACCGGTCCCGACGGTCACCTGGCAGCGCAACGTCGGCGGGGTCTGGTCGCCGGTGCCGGGCGCGACGACGACCACGCTCACCGTGGTCGGCTCGGCGGACGTGGACGGCGCGCAGTACCGCGCGGTGTTCCAGAACGCCGGCGGTTCGGCCACCACGAACGCGGCGACGCTCTCGATCAAGGCGGCCAAGCCCGTCGTGACCACCCAGCCGCGCTCGGCCGCGGGAACGCTCGGCTCGACGGTGACGTTCACCGCGGCCGCCTCGGGCTACCCGACGCCGACCGTGCAGTGGCAGCACAAGGTGTCGGGCTCCTGGCGTGACGTGGCGGGTGCCCGGTCGACCTCGCTCGTCGTCACGGTGGACCTCGGTCAGCAGGGCGCGTCCTACCGCGCGGTGTTCACCAACGCCGCCGGCAGCGCCACGACGGGCGTCGCGACCGTGACGCTGCAGGCGGCGAAGCCGACGATCCTGCAGCAACCGGCATCGGTCACGAACTCGCCGCTGCGCCTGACGTCGTTCCACGTGGACGCCGTGGGCTATCCCGCACCCCACTACCAGTGGTACGTGCGGCTCCCGGGCTCCACGACCTGGGCGCGGGCGCCGCTCGGCACGTCGGACACGTTGTACGTGCTGACGCTGCCGTGGTGGTCCGGCACGCAGGTGCGCGTGGTCGTGAGCAGCCCGCCGGTTCGGTCACCAGCTCGGCGGCCACCCTCACCGTGCGGCCGTGACGCGGTGACGACGACGGCGCCCCGGGGTCCCTCCGCCTCGGGGTGCCGTCGCCGGTGCTACCGTCCGTGGACAACGGCTCGGGAGGGAACGGCATGACGGCGGACGCGCAGGAGCGGGCCGACGACCACCTCCTCGACGGTCCGGTCACCATCGCGCTGATCGCCGAGCAGGCCGGGGTCTCCGCGCCGACGGTCTCCAAGGTCATCAACGGCCGAAAGGACGTCTCCCCGGCCACCCGCGCACGCGTCGAGGCCGTCATCGAGCAGCGCGGCTACCGGAGGCGTCGCGGACCCATCGGCTCGGACCCCGGGCTGCTGGATCTCGTCTTCCACGAGCTCGACTCGCCGTGGGCGCTGCAGATCATCACCGGCGTCGAGCAGGTGGCCGGCAAGAACCGCATGGGCGTGGTGCTCTCGGAGCTCGGCGGCGCGCACCGACCGAAGCAGGAGTGGCTCGACGACGTCCTGCGCCGCCGACCCCGCGGCGTGATCTTCGTGCTCTCCGAGCTCGACCCCGCCCAGCGACGGTTGCTGGGCACCCGGTCGATCCCGTACGTGCTGGTGGACACCGCCGGCGAGCAGCCGCCGGGCGTCCCGACCGTCGGTTCCGCCAACTGGGCGGGCGGTCTCGCTGCCACCCGGCACCTGCTCGGCCTCGGGCACCGGAGGATCGCGATGATCTCCGGACCCGCGGACGTGCTGTGCAGCCGCGCCCGGGTCGACGGGTACCGCTCGGCGCTCGAGGAGGCCGGCCTGCCGAGGGACCCGTCGTTGGTGCGCTACGGCGACTTCTTCGTCGGCGGCGGCTACACGCACGGCCTCAGCCTGCTGGACCGGCCCGACCGACCGACCGCGATCTTCGCGGGCTCGGACTTCCAGGCCATGGGCGTCCTGCGCGCCGCGCACGACCTCGGCCTGCGCGTGCCGGAGGACCTGTCCGTCGTCGGTTACGACAACCTGCCGGTGACCGAGTGGATCTCCCCCCGGCTCACCACCATCAACCAGCCGCTGCAGGAGATGGCCGCCACGGCCGCCCGCATGGTCCTCGCGCTCGCCCGCGGCGAGACCCCGGCGAACATGCGGATCGACCTGGCCACCGAGCTGGTCGTCCGCGACAGCACGGCCCCGCCGCGGGAGCCGTAGACCCTCAGCCCAACAGGTCGCGCAGCGCCCGGACAGCGTCCTGCTCGGCCTGCGGCCCGCCACCCTCATGGCCGTTGAACTCCCACTCGGTGAGCTGCTTGGGCCCCCGGTAGGAGTTGTACGCCGCGTACACCGTAGACGGCGGGCAGATCGGGTCCATCATGGCGACGCTGAAGAACGCGTCGGCACGCCCGCGGCGCGCGAAGTGGACGCCGTCGAAGTAGGCCAGCGTGCGTTCGACCTGGTCCGCCCGGTCGCGGTGGACCGCGAGGTAGCTGACGACCTCCGTGTACGGCTGGGTGTCCGCCACCCGGATCGCACGGGGGAAGTCGCAGAGGAACGGGACGTAGGCCACCACCGCGCGCAGGTCCGGGACCAGGCCGGCTGCGGCCAGGGCCGTCCCACCGCCCTGGCTGCCCCCGACGACGGCGACGCGGTCCGGGTCGACGCCGTCGAGCGTCCGGACCGCATCGACCGCGCGGACGGCGTCGGTGAACATGCGCCGGTAGTAGTACGTCGCCGGGTCCTCGATGCCGCGCGTCATCACGCCGGGGAACTGCGGGTGCCCGTCGTGCGGGTCCGCGGTGACGCCGAGCGACCAGCCGGAACCCTGGCCGCGCGTGTCCATGAGCAGGTGCGCGAAGCCGGCGGAGGACCACAGCAGGTTCTCGATCTCGTGTCCCCGCCCGCCGCCGTACCCGACGTACTGCACGACGGCCGGCAGAGGCCCGGACCGCTGCGCGGGCAGCCGCAGCCACGCGCGGACGGGCTGACCCAGGTAGCCGGGGAACGTCAGGTCGAACAGCTCGACCGTCTGCAGTCCCGTCTCGACGCGCTGCAGGGTCACCCCGGACCCCGCAGCGCGGCTCATCTCCAGCGTCTGCGCCCAGAAGGCGTCGAAGTCCGGGGGTTCGGTCGTGCTCCCCGAGTACGTCGCCAGCTCGGCGCGGGGCATGTCGGGCAGCATCGGCCTCAGCTCCTTCGTGGTCCGTGCGGGCGGGGGAAGGCTACCGCGCCTCGGTCACCGTCCAGCGCGGCGACGAGCCCGTGACCGGGTGGACCGGACCGACGAGCGTCGTGCGCCCCTCGACGTCCCGCTGCGCGCTCGTGCCCACCCACAGGTCGAGCTCTCGCCGGGCTCGACGACCCGGCGCATCGACCGGTCGGCGAAGGCCAGGCGCGCGGCCGGCACGTCGAACGTCACGGTCGCCTCCTCGCCGGCGGCGAGCCGGACGCGGCGATAACCGAGCAGCTGCGCGACGGGTCGCGTCACGGAGCCGACCAGGTCCCGGCCGTACAGCTGCACCACGTCGTCACCGGCCGTCGCGCCCGTGTTGGTCACGCGGACCTCGACCACGACGGACCCGTGTGTCGGGTGCTCCGCGGCGACGACGAGGTCCTCGTGCGCGAACGTGGTGTACGACAGGCCGTGGCCGAACGGCGCGGCCGGGGTCGAGGACAGGTTGGTGACCTCCTGGCCCTCCCCGAGCGCGGGGTGCAGGTAGGAGTAGGGCTGCGCACCCGCGGACCGCGGCAGGCTGACCGGCAGCTTGCCCGACGGGTTGACACGCCCGGACAGGACGCCCGCGATCGCGCCGGCACCCTCCTCCCCCGGGAAGAACGCCTGGACCACGGCGGCGCACCGCTCGATCGCCCAGTCGACCGCGTAGGGCCGGCCCGTGACCAGCACGAGGACCACGGGGGTCCCGGTCGCCAGCACGGCCTCGACCAGCTCGCGCTGCACACCCGGCAGCTCGAGGTCGTCGCGGTCGCAGCCCTCGCCGGACGTCCCGCGGCCGAACAGGCCGGCGTGGTCACCCACGACGAGCACCGCGACGTCGGCGGCGGTCGCGGCGGCCACGGCCGCATCGAACCCGGACCGGTCGTCGTCGTCGACGGCGCAGCCCGGCACCGAGACCACCGACGACGCGGGCAGCTCGGCACGGATCGCCTGGTCGACGGTCAGCGCCTCGATCCCCGCCTCGAAACCGGGGTGCTGGGAGAGCACGTGGTCACGAACGAGTAGCAGCCGTACAGCGCCTCGGTGCGGTCGGCGTTCGGGCCGATGATCGCGAGCCGTGGTGTCCCGCGCAGGGGCAGCACGCCTTCGTTGGCGACGAGCACGACGGACTCCTGCGCCAGCCGGCGCGCGAGGTCGCGCTGCTCCGGCGTGTCCAGGTCGACGACGGCGGGCGGGTCGTCCTCGAAGGTGGCGTCGAGCAGACCGAGCTCGTCCTTCTGGCGGAGCACCCGCAGCACGGCCCGGTCGACGAGTGCCTCGTCGACCTCTCCCGCGTTGATCCGGTCCACCAACGGGCGCCCGTAGGCGTCGCCGGTCGGCAGCTCGACGTCGATGCCGGCGGCGAGCGCCTGGCCCGCCGCGTCGCCGAGGTCGCGGGCGACGTGGTGCAGGACGTGAAGGAACGCGATGCCGTAGTAGTCGGCCACGACGGTGCCGTCGAACCCCCACTGGTCGCGCAGGAGCCCGGTCAGGATGGTCGGGTCGGACGCGACCGGAACCCCGTCGATCTCGGTGTAGGCGTGCATGACCGAGCGGGATCCGCCGTCGAGGATCGCCATCTCGAACGGGACGAGCAGGACGTCGGCGATCTCGCGCGGCCCGGCGTGCACGGGAGCGAAGTTGCGTCCCGACTGCGAGCCCGAGTAGCCCACGAAGTGCTTGAGCGTGGCGTGCACGCCCCGCGACTGCAGGCCGCGGACGTAGGAGGTCCCCAGGGTGCCGACGAGGTACGGGTCCTCGCCGATGCACTCCTCGACGCGACCCCAGCGGGGGTCGCGCACGACGTCGAGGACCGGTGCCAGTCCCTGGTGGATGCCGAGCGTGCGCATCGAGCCGCCGATCTCGGCGCCCAGCTCCTCGATCAGCTTCCGGGTCGAACGCGGCGCCCCAGGCCAGCGGCGTCGGATAGGTGGCCGCGCGCCAGGCGGACAGGCCCGTGAGCACCTCCTCGTGCACGATCGCGGGGATGCCGAGGCGTGTCCCGGTGACCAGGCCACGCTGCAGGTCCCACAGCCACGCGGCCCGCTCGACCGCGTCCACGGGGCGGGTGCCGTAGGGCCGGGTGAGGTGGCCGAGCCCGTGGCGGATGAACTCGCTCAGCGCCGTGGGCGCCGCGAACTCGCCCTGCAACGGCGCGACGGCCTCACCGTCGCTCTTCTCCCAGAAGCCCACGATCTGCGCGAGCTTCTCCTCGAGATTCATGCGACCGAGCAGGTCGAGCACGCGCGCCTCGCGGGCGGGTGCGTCTGCGCCAGGGCGCGCGGAGATCCGGATGTCTGTCATGTGGTGGGTCCCCCTCAGCCCTTGACCGCGCCCTGGAGCCCGCCGACGATCCGTCGCTCGAAGAGCGAGAAGAACACCAGGGCGGGAATCATGGACAGCGACGTGAATGCGAGCACCTTGGCGGTGTCCACGGAGTACTGCGACGAGAATGCCTGGACGCCCAGCGGCAGAGTGAATGCGCTCTGGTCGTTGAGGATGAACAGCGGGAGCAGGTAGCTGTTCCAGCTACCGACGAACGCGAGGATGCCGGTCGTGATCACGCCGGGCAGCGACAGCGGGACGACCATCCGGAAGAAGAAGCCGAGCTTGCCGGCGCCGTCGATGGACGCGGCCTCCTCGATCTCGTCCGGGATCGCCCGCAGGAACGGGACGAGGATGATGATCGTCGTCGGCAGACCGAAGCCGATCTGCGGGAGGATGACTCCCCCGAGGTTGTTGATGAGCCCGATGTCGCGCACCAGGATGTACAGCGGCGTGATCGCGACGGTGATCGGGAACATCAGCCCGGCGGCGAACAGGGCATAGAGCGCCCCTCGGCCCCGGAAGCTGTACCGCGCGAGCACGTAGCTCGCCATCAGCCCGAACGCGACCACGAGCACCGACGTGAACAGCGCGACGATGACCGAGTTGCCGACCTCGCGCCAGAATGTCGAGTTCGTCAGGACGTTGACGTAGTTCGAGAACTCCCACGGCGACGGCAGGCCCGCGGGATCGGTCGTGATCTGCGCGTTCGTCCGGAAGCCGCCGAGGATGATGTAGAGGATCGGCACGAGCATCACGGAGACGAGCAGCAGCGCGATGAAGTACGTCGCCGGTCCGGCACGGCCGCCGCGCTTGCCGGACGTGCGGATGCGGGCGGGCGGCTTGGGCGCCGGGAGCTGGATCGTGGAGGCGGTCACCGTGCGGCCTTATCCGTGAGGGCGCCGGCCGTGTCACGACGCAGGACGAAGCGCTGGTAGACGAGCGCGATGAACAAGGAGATGACGAACAGGACGACAGCGACAGCGCTGCCGTAGCCGAAGTTCCCGGCGCCGCGGCCGTACTGCACCATGTACGTCGCCATCGTGGAGACGCCGGCAGTGCCCGCGACGTACTGACCCCAGATGATGTACACGAGGTCGAAGAACTGCAGCGATCCGATGATCGACAGGAACGCCCATATCCGGAGCGTCGGGCCGAGGAGCGGCAGCGTGATGTTGCGCTGGATCTGCCAGTAGCTGGCGCCGTCGATCTGCGCAGCCTCGAACAGCTCCTGCGGGATGTTCTGCAGCGCGGCCATGAACAGGATCACGGCGAACCCGATGTACTTCCACGAGATGATGACCATCAAGGTCCAGATGGCGATGTCCGGGTTGGACAGCCACTCGTTGGTGAAGTGACCGAGGCCCAGCTTCTCGAGCAGCCCGTTGGCGGCGCCATCGGTCGCGAGCATCAGGCTCCAGCCCGTGCCGACGATGACCTCGGAGACCACGTACGGGACGAAGATCAGGACGCGGATCAGCGAGCGCCAGCGCATCGGCCGGTTGAGCAGGAGCGCCAGGCCGATGGCGATCGGGCCCTGCACCAGCAGCGAGACGACGACGATGAAGAGGTTGTGCGACAGCGCTGCGTGGAACTCAGGGTCGGTCAGGATGACCTTGTAGTTCTTGAACCAGACGAAGTCCGTCGGCCTGCCGTACCCCTTCCACCTGAAGAAGCCGTAGTACGCGGCCAGGCACACGGGGAAGATGACGAAGCCGACGAACATGATGACTGCTGGCCCGGAAAGAACCGCGATCTCGATCCGCCCGCGCCAGCCCACGCCACGACGGCGTGGGCGGGCGGCGGTGGTGGTCGGAGCCGGCGGGTTGCCGGCTCCGACCACCGAGCGGTCGTCCTGCGAGTTCTTCACGGCCAACGGGTTGACCGGTGAATCGCTCATGACGTCCTGCCTATCCCTTGGCAGATGCGCTGTTGACCGCGCTGATGATGTCGGCGACGGAACCCTTGTCCGCGAGGAGGTTCACCACCGCGGTGTTCAGGGCGTTCCCGACGTTCGCGCCGTACAGGGTGTCGAGCCACTGCGAGACGTAGGGCGCGCTGTTGAACGCGTCGATGACCGACTTGATCAGCGGGTCGGTGACGGCCGCCTGAGCGTCCTTGTTGACCGGCGGCGCGTTGAAGGCCGTGTAGTAGGCCTTCTGGACGTCGGCGGAGGCGAGGTAGTTCAGGAAGTCGGTGCAGGCCTTCTCGGGAGCCTTGGCCGAGCAGGAGTAGCCGTCGACGCCACCCATGATCGCCTTCGGGTCACCCTTGCCGCCGGGCACCGAGATGAACGGGTAGAAGCCGAGGTCGGGCAGCGCCTTCGCGTCCGGCGTCAGCGAGCCGATCACGCCCGGGTCCCAGGCGCCCATGGCTCGGCGCCGGCCTTGTGGTTGGCGACGAGGCCGGCCGAGGAGCCGGCACCCTGCTGCGCCGAGGTCGTCAGGAAGCCGTCGTTGAACGCGCCGGTCGCCTTGAACGCCGTGAGGTCGTTGCCGGCCTTGGTCCAGCAGTCGTCCGTGAACTGCAGCGACTTGGCGGTCGAGTTCAGCGTGTCCTCGCTGCACTCGCGCAGCGCGAACCAGTAGTACCAGTGCGCGGCGGGCCAGGCGTCTTTGCCACCGAGCGCGACGGGCGCGACGCCCTGGCCCTTGAGGGCCGTGTTCGCGGCGTTGAGCTGGTCGAGCGTGGTCGGCGCCGAGGTGATGCCGGCCGCCTTGTAGAGGTCCTGGCTGTAGAAGAAGCCACCGGGCAGGACGGACACGGGCATCGCGTACGTCTTGCCGTCGATCGACTCGGCCTTGAACGAGCCCTCGCCGACGCCCGCCTTGGTCTCGTCCGAAATGTCGGCGGTGATGTCCATCAGCTGGCCGGCGTCGACCATCGCGGCCATCTTGCCGCCGCCGCGCTGAAGGAAGATGTCCGGCGCGTCGCCCGAGTTCAGGGCCGTCTGGAAGCTTGCCGTCGAGGTCCTCGTTCTGGACCGTCTGGATCTTGATCGTGACGCCCGGGTTGGCCGTCTCGAAGCTCTTCACCGTGTCGGTGAAGAACGCCGCGCCGGGGCCGGTCGTGGCGTTGGTCCACAGCGACATCGACACGGGCTTGGCGGCGTCCGCCGTGCCCGAGTCCCCGCTGCTGTTGTCGGAGCTGGAACATCCGGCGACCGCGAGCGCGATGCTCGCGCCGAGTGCGGTCAGAACCGCACCTCGCATCATCCTTGCCATGAAGGGGAACTCCTCTGTCGTCGTTGACGGGCAGGTCTAAGCCTGGCGATGGAGATTCTGCGACGGCCACCATGCCCTAGTCAATCGTTATCGATAACGTTTTCAACACGATCCGGCTACGTCTATGATCACCCAGTGGAGTTCCTGCCGCGTGTGAAGATGGCCGACGTCGCCCGCACCGCGGGGGTCTCCGTGGCGACCGTCTCCAAGGTCGTGAACGGTCGGTACGGTGTGGCGCAGACCACCGTGGACCACGTCCAGGAGGTCATCGAGCAGCTCGGGTACGAGGCGAGCCTCGGCGCGCAGAGCCTGCGCAGCCACCGCACGAACGTGCTGGGCATCCTGGTCGCCGAGTTCGAGCCGTTCTCCACCGAGCTGCTGAAGGGCGCCTCCGCGGCCATCGCCTCGACCGGCTACGAGCTGCTCGCGTACTCCGGCGGCGGGCGCGGCGCGGACGTCGGCTGGGAGCGTCGCTACCTGTCGCGGCTGTCGGGCACGCTCATCGACGGCGCCGTCATCGTCACCCCGACCGTCGTCGCCACGAACCACGGAGTCCCCGTCGTGGCGGTCGACCCGCACACCGGGCCGTCGGCACTGCCCACGGTCGACTCGGACAGCTTCGGGGGCGCGGTCCTGGCCACCAACTACCTGCTGGCCCTGGGCCACCGCCGGATCGGGTTCCTCGGCGGGCGGACCGACCTGGAGTCGGCCCGGCTCCGCGAGGCGGGGTACCGCCGGGCGATGCACGACGCGGGCGTCACGGTCGATGACTCGCTCGTGCGCATCGGCGGGTACAAGGCCGAGACCGCCATGCAGCCGGCCCGAGAGCTGCTCTCCCAGGAGAACCGGCCGACGGCCGTCTTCGCCGCCAACGACCTGTCCGCCATCGGGACGATCGAGGTCGCGCGAAGCCTGAACCTGCGGGTCCCCGACGACCTGTCGGTGATCGGCTTCGACAACATCCCCGAGTCGGCGCTGACGACACCGCCACTGACGACGATCAACCAGCCCCTGCAGCGCATGGGCGCGGAGGCCCTCCGGCTGCTCGTCGACCTCATCGACGGGGTCGAGCGCGACGTGCACGTGCGCCTGCCCACCGAGCTGCTCGAGCGGTCGAGCTGCCGGGCGCTGTGATCGGTCCCGCGAGCTGATCGACGGTTCCCGGCGCTCCGTTCGGTCGCGTCGACGACGCACCCGGGAGACGAGGCCCGGGTGCGTCATCGACCCCTCCCGTTCAGGTCAGCGGTTGGCGATCGTGATGGGGATCAGCTTCTCCGTCGTCTGCCCGTCGATGCCCACGGCGTCGATCTTGAGCGTGTACTGCCCGTTCGAGTAGTCACGCGTGTCGAGCACGAGCGTCGGACGCTTGCCGGCGTTCGTGCTGCCGGGCGCCGCGGTGTTGTCGGTCAGCCAGGTACCGCCCTGGTTGAGCTCGATGTACGTGTACCGCGGCTCGGTGTCCAGCGTGACGCGGACCGTCTGCTTGCCCTTGAGGATCGCGTCGTCCGTCACGTTGACGTTCTGGATGACCGGGGCGGCCGGCGAGGGTGCGCTCGGGTCCAGCTTGAGCGCGTCGCGGATGGTGAAGAACAGGTCGGTCTGGTCGGTCAAGCCCACCACGTTGGCGGCCCGCGGGCCGTAGGCCGCGATCCGCACCTGGGTGCCCGTGTGGTCCTGCGAACCGCCTGTCTCGGCGGTGCCGTACGCGACGGTCATCGGCTTGCCGTCGGCCGTCAGGAGCGTCCGGGTCAGGCCGGGAGTCAGGGTGTTGGGGTAGACGATCTGGCTCGAGTGGCCGTGGTCAGCCGTCAGGACGACGAGGGTGTTGCCGTCCTGCTTGGCAAAGGTCAGGGCTGCCTGGACCGCCTCGTCGAGGTCGACCGTCTCACCGATCTGACCGCAGGGGTTGGCGGCGTGGTCCTGCTTGTCGATGCTCGCGCCTTCGACCTGCAGGAAGAAGCCCTTCTTCGAGCTCGACGCGTCGAGAAGCGAGATCGCCTTGTCGGTCATCGCGGCCAGCGTCGGGGAGGTGGCCAGGTACGCCGGGTTCGGCGTGCACGTAGCAGGCGCCTCCGTGCCGCCGGTGTGGGTGGCCGGCGGACCGACCCAGCGGGTCGCCATGTTGCCGGGCGCGAAGAGGCCGAGCACCGGAGACGACTGGTCGGCCTGCGTCACGCCCGCCAGGCCGTTCGCGTCCGAGACCACCTGGAAGCCGCGGTCCTTCGCCTGCTGGAGGAGCGTCTTGCCAGCCCACGGTCCGGCGAGAGCCGGCTCGTTGAACGAGGTCGCGCCGCCGCCGAGGGTGACGTCCGGCCGGTTGCCGATCAGCTGCTCGGTGATCGAACCGAGGCCGCCGTTCTGCAGGGCGTTCGTCGGGCACTTGGTGGTCGTGACCGCCGGCGCGTAGCAGCTGCGGTCGGTCACGTGCGAGACGAGCACCGCGGGCGTGGCGTCCTGGATCTCCGCCGTGCTGACGTCACCGGTGCGCAGGCCGTTGGCGCGGGCGATCTCGAGCAGGGTGCGCTGGGGTGCGCCGGCGATGTCGACCGAGATGGCGCCGTTGTAGGTCTTGGTACCCGTCGACCAGCCCGAGCCTGAGGCGGCGGAGTCCGTGACGTAGTCCGGCTTGCCGTCGGTCTTGTCCAGCGCGTAGGTCGTGTACTGCCCGGTCAGCGGGAGCGCATCGATGCCCGCGAACCGTCCCGCCGCACCCAGTGCATAGTTGCGCGCCACGGTGATCTCCGAGTCGCCCATCCCGTCGCCGATGAGCAGGATGACGTTCTTCGCGGTCCCGCCGCGCAGCTCGCTCCTGACCGCACTGGTCTGGTCCCCGGCCAGCCGGCGGGCATCGCCGTGGCCGGTCAGGTCGATCGTCGCGGCCATCGCGGTCGTGGCGGCCAGCAGCAGCGCGCCGCCGACCACCGCGACGCCCAGCGGGCGCCGTGCTCGTGTCCCCATCATGTTTCCTCCACCGTTGCTTCCCTCGAGGTGCGACGACCTCGTCGCAGCTCGAGTCGACCGGGTGAAGGCGTCCACAGGGTGAGCACAGGATGAGCAATGGAGGAACAGGACCGGTCGAGCACGGCCCGACGGGGGACGTGCGCTCGTGACGGTGTCGCCCCCTCACGGCATCGTGCTCTGGATCGGCTAGACCTCGGTCAGCAGACCGGTCGCGACGTCGAAGACGAAGCCTCGGACCCGGTCGGTGTGCGGGACGAACGGGCTGGCCTTGATCCGGGCGATCGACTGCCGGACGTCGACGTCCAGGTCCGCGAACGCCTCCGCGGCCCACTCGGGCTTGATCCCCGTCTCGTCCAGGATCGACTGCTTGAACCCGTCGTCGGTGAACGTGAGCATCCCGCAGTCGGTGTGGTGGATGAGGATGATCTCGCGCGTGCCGAGCAGCCGCTGGCTGATGGCGAGCGAACGGATCTCGTCGTCGGTCACCACACCGCCTGCGTTGCGGATGACGTGCGCCTCGCCCGCGCCCAGGCCAAGGATCCGGTACACGTCCAGTCGTGCGTCCATGCAGGCGACGACGGCGACCTGACGGGACGGCGGCAGAGGCAGCGGTCCGGTGAAGGTCTCGGCGTAGGCGCGGTTGTTGGTCAGGTACTCGTCGGTGACGGACATGCGTGCTCCCGGGTCTCGAAGACTCCCCTGCGGCGGGGACCGTATGCCCTCCCGAGCGGTGGCGCGCGGCGAGCGGGTGGTCGCTCGCATGGTGGACGGCCATCGCACGTACCGTGTCCCCGTGGACCCTTTCGCCCCCAGCGCAGCGGCGCCGGCTCGATGACCGGCGTGCTGGACGCCCTCTCGACGCACGGCGTCGTCCCGGTGGTCGTGATCGACCGGGCGCTCGACGCCGACTACCTCGCCGAGGCCCTCGTGGGCGGCGGCCTGCCGGTGGCCGAGGTGACGCTGCGTACACCTGCGGGCCTCGACGCGATCCGCACGCTGGCCCTGCGCGGCGACACGCTCGTCGGCGCCGGCACGGTCCTGACCGCGGCACAGGTCGACCAGGCCGTCGACGCCGGCGCCGCGTTCGTCGTCTCCCCCGGCCTCTCGCGGCCGGTGGTCGAGCGGTGCCTCGAGCTCGGTGTGCCGGTGGTCCCCGGGACGGTGACGCCGACCGAGGTCATGGCGGCGCTCGACCTGGGCGTCTCGTGCGTCAAGTTCTTCCCCGCGCAGACGTCGGGCGGCGTGGCCGGGGTCGAGGCGCTCGCCGCCCCGTTCCCCGGCCTGCGGATCATCCCGACCGGCGGGATCGGGCCGGACAACGCCGCCGCGTACCTCGCCCTGGGCCCCGTCGCCGCCGTCGGAGGGTCGTGGATGGTGTCGCGCACCCTCGTCCAGGCGCGCGAGGTCACGACGATCGCCCGGCTGTGCCGGGAAGCGGTGGAGCTCGTCGGGACGGCCCGCGGGCTCGTCGGCGGAGCAGGGGCGCACGTCGACCGCTGACGCTGCCACACTGGCGGACGTGATGGAGCAGGTGCTGCCCACCGACGTCGTCGTCGTCGAGCATCGCGGCCCTCCCCTGCCCGCAGCCCTCTTCCCCGAGGAGGAGGCCGCCGTCGCGCGTGCGATCCCGGCGCGTCGCGCTGAGTACGCCGCCGTCCGCGCCTGCGCACGCGCGGCTCTGACCCGGCTCGGTGCGGGTGCCGTCGCCGTCCCGTCCGCGCCCGACCGCTCCCCCGTGTGGCCGGAAGGAGTCGTGGGCAGCATGACCCACTGCGACAGGTTCCGGGCGGCCGCGGTCGCGCACGCCCGGAGCTGGGCGGGCCTCGGCATCGACGCCGAGGTGCTGGAACCTCTGCCGCCCGAGGTGCTGTCGCTCGTCATGAGCACGTCGGAGCAGGAGGCCATCGCCGACCTCGACCCCGGCATCTGCCCGGACCGCATCGTGTTCTCGGCGAAGGAGTCGGTGTACAAGGTGTGGTCGCCGATCGTGCACGCCTGGCTCGGGTTCGAGCACGTGGACGTCCGGCTCGGCCACAACACGTTCACGGCTCGCCTGAGCGTGCGCGGGCTCGGCACCGACCTGCTGCACGGACGCTGGGCGGTCGGCGACGGGCTCGTGGTCACCGCCGCGGCGCTGGCACGAGCCTGACGATCACCAGTGGTGGGCGACGTCCACGACGAGCCGACTCGACGACCCCGGGCCGGCGAGCACCAGAACCCGGAACGGCAGCCGTGCCCGCAGACCGAGGCCGACAGTCGTGTAGCCCTCGAAGGTCCCGGCGTGCACGACCTGCCGGAACGTCGAGTACCCGGCGACGTCGCGCAGCTCCAGCGGGTTGCTGGGAGCCCAGCTCTCGGCCGGGTCGTTCACCGTGATCTGCAGCGCTGCCCCACCACGCGTCGGGATGACCGCGCCCGAGCCGTCCTGGGTGATGTGCGGGACGTACCGGACCGTGTACCCGCCGACGTGTCCGGCCACGTCGAGGACGAGCCGGTCGTAGCAGGCGTGCCGGCCGGTCCGTACGCCGGTGACGGGGGCCTGGGACAGTCCGGCGGCGGACTTCTCGAGCGAGCCCCAGGTGATCCCGCAGTGCGGCGTCGCACTCGCGGGCGACACCGGCACCATGACGAAGGCAGCCAGCAGAAGAACGACGGACAAGAATGCACGGCGCATCGCACGACCTCCTCGTCGCGGGGCACTTTCCTCCAGGGTAGGCCCGTGACGCGCGCCCTCTCGGGTGAAAGACGCGTGGCAGATCCGGCCCGCGACCTCCCACCCTCGCGCACCGGCGCGCGCCCCGTGGCAGGCTCGCGGTATCCGATGACGAACCGCGCGAGAGAGCCCAGTCATGGATGTGCACCTGATCACCTCGGACGGCGTCCGCGACTGCTCCGTCGACGAGCTGCCCGACCTGCTGGCCGCCAAGCACGGCCTCGTGTGGGTCGACGTCCCGGAGTGGGACGCGGAGGCGGCCGCCGTCCTGGTCCCGGTGTTCGGTCTGCACCCGTTGGCCGTGCACGACCTCGAGGTCCGCAACCGGCTGCCCAAGCTGCACGCCTACCCGGACTCGCTGCTCCTGGTCCTGCACGCCCCGGAGAAGGGCAGCGGCGGCCACGTCCACCACGTGGAGCTCGACCGGATCATCGGACCCCGGTACCTGATCACCGTGCACGGGCCGGTGAACCCTCTGGTCAGCCGCGAGATCACTTTGCGCGATACCGCCGAGGTTCTGGCGCGCATCCGGTCCGGCCGCCTCCGGCCCCACACGTCGTTCGACATCTCGCACGCGATCGTCTCGACCCTGACCCGGCACATGGAGCGGTTCGTCGAGGAGCTCACCACCGACGTCTGGGACCTGGAGCAACGGGTCAACGACGGCGCCCTGGGCAACCCGGAGAAGTTCCTGGACGAGATGTTCCGCACGCGGCACGGCCTGCTGGCCATCCGGACCATCGCCGCGCAGACGGCCCAGATCTACCGCCGGCTGTCGGGGATCAACCGGGCGGTGCCGGAGGAGAGCCGTCATCTCGTGCTCGACCTCATCGACCAGTTCGACCGCATCGCGGGGCTCGCCGGAGAGGAGAAGGACTACCTGCAGGGGGTGATCGAGTTCTACCGAACGCGCACCGACACCAAGATGACCATCGCCGCCGAACGGCTCGCGGTGATCGCCGTGGTCACCCTGCCGATCACGGCCCTCGCCTCGGTGCTCGGCATGAACATGATCGTCAACCCCCACACCACGCCGATCCCCCTGGCCTGGGCCCTCGGCATCATGCTCGCGATGTCCGCGGGGCTCCTGTGGTGGGCTAAGCGGCAGGGCTGGTGGTGACCAGCCGCTCCTCGAGCAGCCGCGCGATCGGCCACGCGCCCGCGGACGTCGTCCCCGCGACCGTCGCGGTGAGCCGCTCGACCGGGTCGTGGAAGCTTCGGAACGACACGCCCGCGTCGTAGCCCGAGAGGCCGGGGACGTCGCGCGACGCGTGCACCCAGAACCCCAGCCCGTACCGCTGCCCCTCCGCCGGCACGTCGCTGCGCGGGGTCGTCATCAGCGCGACGGTCTCCGGGGAGACGATCGCGCCGGCGAACAGCGCGACCCAGAACCGGTGCATGTCGGCGGTCGTCGTGTACATGCCCCCGTCGCCGTTACCGCGCACCGGCAGGTGGAACACGTTGGTGCGCCAGTGCCCGTCCATCCGCACGTAGCCCACGGCGGCCGTTCCCGGCAGGTCGTCCGAGCGCAGGAAGCCCGAGTCGAGCATCCCGGCGGGCCGAAGCACCCGCTCGTCGACGAGGTCGTGGAACCCCGTGCCGCTGGCCCGCTCGGCCAGGAGCGCCAGCACCATGAAGCCGCTGTTGCAGTACGAGAACCGCTCGCCTGCGGGGAACTTCGTCGGGAAGCCATCGAGCACCGTGACGAACTGCTCGGTGGTCGCGAGCCGTGCATGGGCACCCGCAGGGCGTAGTCGTCGATGTCGGACTCGACGTCCTCGTCCAGGTAGTCGCCGATGCCCGAGCGGTGGGCGAGCAGGTGCTCGACCGTGACGTCGTCGGCGACGAGCGGCAGGTCGCCGCCGAGCAGCGAGCGCGCCGTCGTGCCGAGCGAGAGCGTCCCGTCCTCCACGAGGCTCATCGCGGCCAGCGCCGTCATGCCCTTGTTGCCGCTCGCCATCGCGACCTGCGAGCCGACGGTCATGGGGACGCCGTGGCGCCGGTCGGCGAGCCCGAAGGCCGCCTCGAGGACGGTGCTGCCGGCGCGGTCGACCCGCACCACGCCCGAGAACTCGTCCGTGAGGGCCGCGACCTCCGCTGCCAGGTCCATCGCGCCACGGTAGCCGGGACATCCTCGTGACACGAGGGGATTGAGAGTCGCGCCCGACGCGTCGGCTGGCTACCGTCGAGCCGACGAAGGGACCGCCACGATGACCCGGACCATGAAGGCCCTGCGCGCCCACGCACGCGGCAGCTTCGACCAGCTCGTCTACGAGGACGCCCCGGTGCCCGTCGCCGGCCCGGGCGAGGTGCTCGTCCGGGTGGCGGCCGTCGGCATCACGCCCACCGAGCTGACCTGGGACGAGACGTGGGCAGGACTGGAACGCGACGGCACGCCGGCCATCCCGGGGCACGAGGTGTCGGGACACGTCGCCGAGCTGGGACCGGACGTCGACGGCTTCGCCGTCGGCGACGCCGTGTTCGGGCAGGTGCCGTTCGACGCCCCGGGCGGAGCCGCCGACTTCGTCGCGGTACCCGCCCACGCCCTCGCGCCGCGACCCGACGCGGTGTCCGACGTCGACGCCGTCACGCTGCCGGTCGCGGCGCTCACCGCCTGGGAGGCCTTCGAGGTCCACGCCCCCGTCGGGCCGGGTTCGCAGGTGCTCGTGCACGCGGGCGCGGGCGCCGTGGGCGGCTTCGCCATCCAGCTCGCCGTGCTGCGCGGTGCGACCGTGGCCACCACCGCCTACGTGCGCGACGAGGAGCTGGTCCGCGCGCTCGGTGCGACCACCGTCACGACGACCGATCCGGCGCAGTTCGGCGGCGGACGGACGTACGACGTCGTCATCGACCCGCTCGGCGGGCAGGTGCTGCTGGACTCGTACGCGGTGGTCCGACCGGGCGGGCACCTGGTCACGCTGAACGCTCCGCCGGACCAGGCGCGTGCGGCGGCGGGGGGCTTCACGGCCACGTTCTTCGTCGTCGCCGGCGACGGCTCCGCACTGCAGCGGATCGCCGCCCTGGTCGCCGCCGGCGACCTGCGCACGACGGTCGCCGCGACCTTCCCGCTCGCCCGCGGCCGGGAGGGCTACACGTTCGCGGGAACGCCCGGGCACGGCCCCGGCAAGACCATCCTGGTCGTCTGACACAGATAGGTGGACCGACGTCCAGCGAGAGGGGGTCGGACGGCGCCGAGATGGCCGACCCGCAGGCCTCTGACCTGCGGGTTCATCGGGTACTGCCCGCGGGCTGGACGCGGGGGCCCGCGAGCCTCACACTTGCGCTCGCCCCCTCTAGATGGTCCAGCCACCGACGGCTGGGAAAGGACCCGCGGCCGTGCTGCGCACCGTGACTTCTCATCTCTCCCTCGACGTGCGCGCCCCGCTCGAGATCGAGCTCCTCGTGGCCGTCGCCGACGGTGCCTACGACCGTTCCGAGCTCCTCTCGGTCCGTCATGACGACGGCCCGCTGGACGTCACCGAGATCAGCTCGCGCACGGCGCGCGCATGCACCGGGTGCTCGCCCCCAAGGGCCGCGTGGTCGTCGACTACCACGCCACCATCACGGGCCAGGCGGACCTGCCCCCCATCGACGACGTCGACATCGTCGAGTACCGCCGCCCCTCTCGCTACGCCGACTCGGACCGGCTGCTCGCGTTCGCGCGCGACCAGTTCCGCGACCTCGACGGCGAGGAGCTGCTCGACGCCGTCGTCGGCTGGGTCACCAACCACGTCACGTACCTGTCCGGGTCGAGCCTGCCGACGGACGGCGCGACCGACACGCTGCTCAAGCGCCGCGGGGTGTGCCGCGACTTCGCGCACCTCGTCGTCGCCCTGCTCCGCGCCCGCGACGTCCCGGCGCGCCTGACCTCCGTGTACGCGCCCGGGCTCAAGCCGATGGACTTCCACGCGGTCGCCGAGGCGTACATCGACGGCGCCTGGCACGTGGTCGACGCCACGGGGATGGCCCCGCGCGAGTCCCTCGTGCGCATCGCCACCGGTCGCGACGCCACCGACACCGCGTTCATCTCCTGGTACGGCGGCAGCCTCTACGTCACGGCGATGACCGTCACCGCGACCATCCACGGCGGACTGCTGCTCGACGAGGGCACCGGGCTGGTCGCGCTGCGCTGAGCGCTCAGACGGTGAGCCCCACGAGAGCCCCGATCCCGTACGTCACCGCCATCGCCACGGAGCCGCCGAGCACGTTGCGCAGGACCGAGCGCCGCGGCTCCGCGTCGCTGAACCGGGCGGCCACCAGGCCCGTGACCACTAGCGCGGCCAGAACGGCGACGAACGTGGCAGGGACTCGTGCACCGCCCCACGGCGCCAGGACGACGACGAGCGGGACGAAACCGCCGATCAGGAAAGCGCCGAACGAGGCGACCGCGGCGTGCCAGGGGTTGGACTGCGCGTCAGGATCGTCGCGGACCGCCATCGTCGGCAGCACGCGACCACGCCGCAGCGCCGCCCTTTCGGCGTCGCGCTGACTGCTCACCGACACGTACTCGCCCGCAGCCATCGACAGAGCGCCCGCGACGAGCGCGGCGATGCCGGCGACCGCGAGAGTGCCGACCGAGGTCGCCGCGCCAGCCACGCCGAGGACCGTCGCCGCGATCGAGACGATCCCGTCGTTAGCGCCCAGCACGCCCGCGCGCAGCCAGTTCAGGCTCGAGACGGTAGGGGCCGGGCGAGGAGTCGAGACCGTGGTCATAGCGCCACGCTAGGCCGCGTTCTCGGGGTTGTCACCGAAGCGAAGCCTGCCCTGACCTGCAACGATGCAGGACAGCCTCTCCTACCTCAGGCGCTCTCACGCAGCGTGCGGCGCCGGCCCTCGACCTCGACCAGCTCGGCGTACGCGGCACGGTAGGCGGCCGGGTCGACCTCGGCGTCCATGCGCTGCAGGCGCCCGCGCAGCTCGGCGATGTGCCGCGTGAACCCCATCTCGACGAGGCTACGTACGACGCCCTTGACGTAGCCGTCCAGCGCGTCGGGGCGGTCCTCGGGCAAGGGCGCGACCGCCAGCTCGGTGACCAGGGGCCGCAGGTTCTCCCCCGCCTCCTCGATCACGGCGCCGACCCAGGCCGTCGCGTTCCCGAGCGTCCGGGCGACGACGAGCCCGCCGGCGGCCCGGACCGCCTCGTGCACCGCGCGGTAGGCGGGTGCGCCGAACGCGTCGGCGGGCAGGTCGTCGAACTCCTCGGGCACGAGTGCGGGCTGCTGCAGGACCACCTCGAGCGCGGTCCGCTCGATCTGCGCCACCGGGTCGCGGCGGTCCGGCTGCGGCATGCGCGGTGCCGGCCGTTCGTCTCGGGGAGCCTGCCGCTCGTCGCGGACGGGACGCGGGTCCGCACCGCGCGACGGCTGCCGGCTCGTCGCACCCTGGACCGCGCGGCGCACCTGCTCCTCGTCGTCGATGCCCAACCAGCCCGTCAGCATGCGCGTGTACTCGGGCCGCAGCCCGGCGTCCCGGATCCCCGCGACCACGGGCGCGGCGGCGCGCAGGGCACCGATGCGGCCCTCCGCGGTCCGTAGGTCGTAGGTCTCGAGCGTGCTCCGGATGACGAACTCGTACAGCGGGGTCCGGCCCGCCACCAGCGCGCGGACCGCGTCGGGACCCTTCGCCTGGCGCAGCTCGCACGGGTCCAGGCCCGACTTCTCGACGGCGACGAAGGTCTGCGCGGTGAACGTCTGGTCCTCGCCGAACGCGCGCAACGCGGCCTTCTGACCTGCGGCATCACCGTCGAAGGTGAAGATGATCTCGCCGCCCACGGACGCGCCCGAGGCGAGCTGCACTCCCCCGCTCGACCCCGAGTCGCCGACCAGGCGGCGCACGATCCGGGCGTGGTCCGAGCCGAACGCGGTGCCGCACGTCGCCACCGCGGTACCGACCCCCGACAGGTGCATGGCCATGACGTCGGTGTAGCCCTCGACCACGACCACGCGCTTGTCGCGCTGCATGTCCTTCTTGGCCAGGTCGATGCCGTACAGCACGTGCGACTTCTTGTAGAGCGCGGTCTCCGGGGTGTTCAGGTACTTGGGCCCCTGGTCCTCGTCGTACAGCCGGCGCGCCCCGAACCCGACCGTCTCCCCGGTGACCTCACGGATGGGCCAGACGAGCCGCCCGCGGAACCGGTCGTAGACGCCGCGCTGCCCCTGGCTGACCAGGCCGGACGCGGTGAGCTCCGCCTCGGTGAACCCGCGACCGCGCAGGTGCCGCATGAGCGAGTCCCAGCCCTTCGGCGCGTACCCCACCCCGAAGTCGGCGGCCGCGGTGCGGTCGAACCCGCGCTCCGACAGGAACGCGCGACCGGCGGCGGCCTCGGGTGCGCCCAGCTGCTCGCGGAAGAACTCCTCGGCCACCTTGTGCGCCTCGATGAGCCGCCGGCGCTTGCCGGGCTCCTCGCCGGGCCGCGGGGCGCCGCCCTCCTCGTACCGCAGCTGGATGCCGACCTTGCCGGCGAGGTACTCGACGGCCTCGGAGAACCCCAGACCGTCGACCTTCTGCACGAAGTCGATGACGTCGCCCCCCTCGCCGCAGCCGAAGCAGTGGTAGCGACCCACCTGCGGGCGGACGTGGAAGGACGGCGAGCGTTCGTCGTGGAACGGGCACAGGCCCTTGAGCGACCCGACGCCCGCCGGCTTCAGCGTGACGTGCTGCCCGACGACCTCGTCGATGTGGGCGCGCTCGCGGACCGCCTCCACGTCCTCCCGTCGGATGCGTCCCGCCACGCGCCGAGTCTAGGCGTGGATGCGTGGCCGGTCAGACGAACGCCGCGGGTCCGCCGTGCCGCGGCGGGTGAACCAGTCGCGCGTGCAGCTCGGCGGCCGAGATGTCCGTCAGGGAGGCCACCTGGTCGATCACGACGCGCAGCCGGGCGGCGTCGTCCGCCGCCGCAACCCAGTCCGCGGCGAACGGGGGCTCGAGGGCGATGGGTGCTCGTTCCGACAGCACGTGCACGAGGTCGGTGAGCACCTCGCGCTGCCGGTGGTAGAGCGGTTCGAGCTCGCGCGGGGCCATGACGTAGGCCACCGCGAGGCCCTTGAGCACGAGGATCTCGGCGAGGGTCTCGTGCGGGACGATGAGGTCGGCGGCGTACCGCGTCAGGGGCCCCGGGCCGTACTCCGCTCGGGTCGCCCGCTGCGAGGCCTTGGCGAACCGGCCGATGAGCTGGCTGGTCGAGTCCTTGAGGTGAGCGAGCGCGCCGCGCGACCCGTCGAACCCCTGCCGCCAGAGTCTCGCGGTCACCAGCCGGTCGATCGCGTCCTGCAGCTCGTCGCCGGTGACGGCGTCGCCGTACCAGGTCTGCACCGCCTCGATCACGCGGTCCCGTTCCTTCGGCACGCCGAGCACCTCGAGGTCCAGGCGGCCGCCCACCACGGCGTCCTCGACGTCGTGCACCGAGTACGAGATGTCGTCGGCCAGGTCCATCACCTGCGCCTCGAGGCACTTGCGACCCTCGGGCGCGTTCTCGCGCAGCCACTCGAACACCGGCAGGTCGTCCTCGTAGACGCCGAACTTGTGCGTCGGTCGCCCGCTCGCCTCGCTGATCGGGCCCTGCCGGTGGCGCCAGGGGTACTTGACGGACGCGTCCAGCGACGCGCGCGTGAGGTTCAGGCCGACCGCCCGTCCGTCGGGCCCGACGACCTTCGGCTCGAGCCGGGTCAGCAGCCGCAGCGTCTGGGCGTTCCCCTCGAAACCGCCGATGCCCTTGGCCAGCTCGGCCAGCGCGCGTTCGCCGTTGTGCCCGAACGGCGGGTGGCCGAGGTCGTGGGCGAGGCACGCGGTGTCGACGACGTCCGGGTCGCAGCCGAGCGCCTTGCCGATCTCGCGGCCCACCTGCGCGACCTCGAGCGTGTGGGTCAGACGCGTACGCACGAAGTCGTCCGACGACGGTCCGAGCACCTGCGTCTTGGCCCCGAGCCGCCGCAGCGCCGAGGAGTGCACCAGCCTGGCGCGGTCGCGCTCGAACGCGGTGCGCTCGCGAGACTTGGTGCCCTCCCGGACCCACCGCTCACGGTCGGCGTCGACATACCCGTCGACGTCCGGGGTGTGGGCCAGTGCCTGGTCCGGAATGGTCACGGCGTCAGCCTAACGATCAGGCCAGCCGCCAGACCTGGACCCCGGGGCCGTCGCCGCCCACGCGCAGCGCGTCGGTGCCCACCTCCAGGTCCCCACCGCCGTACAGGTTCTCCGGCAGGGCACCCGGCGCGAGCAGGTGGCGGGGCAGGTCGACGCCCTCCCAGGGGCCGCGGGCCACGACCACGAGCACCCGCTCGTCGAGCGTCTCCCGCAGGTAGGCGACGGCGTCGGGCCGCACGACCGCCCATCGCATCCCGCCTTCGCGCAGCGCGCGCGACCCGCGACGGACCGCGATGAGCGACCGGTAGATGTCGAACGTGCCCGCGTCCCAGCGCGGACCCCCGCCCGCGTCGATGTCGCGCCAGGGCATGGCGACCCGCGAGTGCTCACCGTTGGTGCCGGTCAGCCCGCCCTCGTCGCCGGCGAACATCGCCGGGGTGCCGGGGTAGGTGAACAGCAGCCCGGCGGCCAGCTCCACGCGCTCCCGGGTGCCGACGACGGTCCGCAGACGGGCGGTGTCGTGCGAGCCGAGCATGTTCCACTGGTGGGTCGTGACGTTCCACGGGACGGTCGAGTCGAAGTCGCGCATGGTGGCCACCATCGACTCGCCGTCGCGGCGCGGGATCGGCACGGGCATGCCCAGGAAGCCGAGGGCGCTGCCGGGGTCGACCAGCCAGGTCCACACCGGTCGGGTGAACGCCGAGTAGTTCATGTTCGCGTGCCAGCCGCCGGCGGCCAGGTCCAGCCCGGCGTCGTGGAAGTGCTCGGCGACGAGCACAGCGTCCGGGTTGATGTCGCGCATCGTCGCGCGGATGGTCCGGGCGACCAGGTGCGTGAGGTCGTCGTCGGCGTACCGGCCGGTCATGTTCGCGACGTCGATCCGCCAGCCGTCCAGGGAGTACGGCGCGCCGAGCCAGCGGCCGATCACCGAGTCCGGGCCCTGCACCATCCGCGCGGCGAGCGACGGCGCGTTGTAGTTCAGCTTGGGCAGCGAGGCGTGCTCGAGCCAGCTGACGTAGCCGGGGTCGTCCTCGGACCAGTAGTAGAACTCGGCCTCCTCGCTGGCCCGGTCCCCCTGCGCCCGGGCGAACCACTCGTGCCCGGCGCCCGTGTGGTTGGTGGTCAGGTCGCCCAGGATCCGCATGCCGCGCCGGTGCACGGCGCGGCTGAGGGACGCTAGCGCCTCGTCGCCACCCAGCAAGGGGTCCACATGGTCGAACGTGCTCGCGTCGTAGCGGTGGTTGGAGCGCCCCGGGAAGACCGGCGTCAGGTACAGCGTGTCGACGCCGAGCCGCTCCAGGTGGTCCAGGCGCGCCTCGATGCCCGGCAGGTCGCCCCCGAAGAACTGCGTCGCCGTGCCGGGTCCCCCGCCGATCGGCTCGTCGTCCCACCGGGCCGGCAGCGCCCAGTCCGGCAGCGGGCCGTCCGGCGACCCCGCCCGGGCGAACCGGTCCGGGAACACCTGGTAGACGACGGAGGTGTCCATCCAGGCCGGCGCCGGGTCGTGCACCGTCAGCCGGAAGTCGGCGGCGTCGGGCACCTCGCGGTCGTGCACGCCCCGCCCGTTCAGCCAGCGGTAGCCGCCCGGCTCGTCGAGGAGCACGCGGTAGCTGGTGACCGGGTTGTGCA
This sequence comes from Cellulomonas sp. McL0606, assembly GCF_058248365.1. The sequence continues at coordinate 2,680,380 of NZ_CM177779.1, forward strand.
CCGGGACGTCCGCGACGTACCACCGTTCGTGCTCGTCGGACCGCGCCATCCGGGCCTCGACCAGCCGGGGCTCGCCGTCACGGACGGTCCGCACCCAGACGGCGCGCTCGGCGCCGGCGGCCGGGACCCGGATCCTGACGGGCACCACCTGGCCGAGGCTCGGTGTGCCTCGCCCGACGTAGACCTCCGACCCGTCGTGGTGCGGGAGACCGAGCAGGTGGCTCATCCCTTGACGGCCCCCGCGATCAGGCCCCCGACGATGTACTTCTGCAGCGCGAAGAACAAGATGATCACCGGGATCGCGGCCAGCACCGCTCCCGCCGCGAAGAGGCCCCAGGGTGCTGTACGTTCGTCCGCCGCCCAGGTGTACAGACCGAGTGCGACGGTGTAGTTCTCCTGTCGCCCCAGCACCACCTTGGCGATGAGGATCTCTCCGTACGTCGAGATGAAGGAGAGGAGCCCGACCACCGCGAGGATCGGCGTGACCAGGCGCAGGATGATCGTCCAGAAGATCTGTGCGTGCGTCGCCCCGTCGATCTTCGCGGCCTCGTCGAGCTCGCGCGGCACGGTGTTGAAGAAGCCGTACATCAGGAACGTGTTCACGCCGAGCGCGCCCCCCAGGTACACCAGGATGATGCCGAGCGGCTTGTTCAGGCCCAGCGCCGGGAACACCTTTCCCATCGAGAGCAGCAGCAGGAAGATCGCGACGAACGCCAGCGTCTGCGGGAACATCTGGATGATCAGCAGGCTGGTCAGCGACCCTCGCCGGCCCCGGAAGCGGAAGCGCGAGAACGCGTAGGCCGCCGCGGCCCCCATCAGGACCGTGCCGATCGCGGTGACCGTCGCGATCACCAGCGAGTTGCCGAACCACCGCGGGTATTCGGTGGTGGTCAGCTTGGAGAAGTTCGCGATGCTGAGGGTCCGGAACAGGTCGTTCGAGCCGGTGAGCGTCCCGCCCGGGTTGAGCGAGGCCGACACCAGGTACACGAAGGGCAGCAGGCAGATCACGATCGTCACGATGGCCACCACGTGCCGCCAGCCGACCTCGCGCCACCATCGCATGCCCGTCACCCTGCGGTGCTGCTCGACCGAAGCCTTTGTGCGGCGCTCGACCGTCGTGGCGGTGGTCATCACAGCTCCTCCAGTCGGCGGGTCCGTCGGAAGCCGGCCCAGGAGATCGCGCCGACGATGAGGAAGATCATGATCGACAGGGCGCTGGCCAGGCCGTACTGCTTGAGCCCGCTCTCGAAGGCCACGGAGTAGACCATCGAGATGAGGATGTCGGTGTGGCCGACGAGTATCGGCGTGCCCTGGAAGTTCGGCCCGCCGCCGGTCAGCAGGTAGATCAGCGTGAAGTTGTTGAAGTTGAACGCGAACGACGCGATGAGCAGTGGCGCCGTGGCGACCAGGAGCAGCGGCAGGACGATCGAGCGCTGGATCCGCGCCGCGCCGGCACCGTCCATGCGGGCCGACTCGATGACGTCGCCCGGGATCGACTGCAGCGCCCCGGTGCACACCAGGAACATGTAGGGGAACCCGAGCCAGAGGTTGACCCCGAGGATCGACAGCTTGGCCAGCCACGGGTTGGTCAGCCAGGGTATGTCGGCGCCCCCGAGCAGGACCTCGTTGATGAACCCGAACCGTTGGTTGAGCAGGCCGCGCCACACGAGCGCGGAGATGAAAGCCGGCAGGGCGTACGGCATCAGGAGCAGCGACCGGTAGATGCGCCTGCCCTTGACCCGCGGGTCGTTGAACACGACCGCGAGGAAGAGCCCGACGACGAAGCACGTCAGCACGGACAGGATCGCGAACGCGAACGTCCACCAGAGGATCGAGAAGAACGGGCCGGCGATCCGCGAGTCGGTGAAGAATGAGGTGAAGTTCTCGAAGCCGACGGTGACTCGCCAGCCGGGCAGCAGCACCGTGCCGTCGGCGGAGACGAAGTTGCCGTGGTCGGAGGGCGTGTAGACCGTCCCGGTCGCCGGGTCGGTCATCGTGTCCGCGTTCGCGTCGTAGACGAGCGTCGACGTGTAGATGTAGCCCGTCGAGCCGTCCTGAGTGCGCAGCGACCCGTCGTTCGGGTCGTCCGAGACCGGCACCCGCAGGTTGGTGATCTCCTCCTGCTGCTGCGCGATCTGCGCGAACTGGAGCACGTCGTACCCGGGCACGGCCGTGACCTTGTCACCGTCGTGGGTGGCATCGGACGCGGGCTCGAGCGGCTTGTCGGCCGTCCCGACCTGCACCTCCCCGTCCTGCACGATGGCGAAACCGAGGTTCCCCAGCCGGGAGACCACCGTCAGCGGGTAGCTCTGGGAGCCCTCCACGCGACGCTCGTTCTGAGCGAGGATCGACTCGATGGCGTCGGACTTGCTGGAGTTGTGTCCGTCGCCATAGTTGGTGAACGCGATGAAGCCCGTGTACGCCATCGCGAAGAGCTGGTAGACGAGCAGGAACAGCAGGCCGGGGACCAGGTACTTGGCCGGCATCATGCGCCGGGAGAAGTACACCCAGTTGACGACGACCAGCGCGAAGACGAGGAACGCGACGATCACCCACGAGTTCACCGCGGCGGCGGCGAGGATGCCGTAGACGCCGAGCGCGTCGACGAGCGCGACGAGCAGGAGCTCGGCGACGAACCCGGGCGAGAAGGCTCGCGCGTGGGAGTCGCCGGATCGGGAGCGAGGCGGCGCGTCCTCGGGCGGCGGCGGCGCTCCCTGAGAGACGACGTCCTGCGCGGTCTGCTGGTCCGTCATGAGGTCCTCCGTGCTGCGCGTCGTCGCGCAGCGGCAGGGCGGGCATGGCCCGCGGGTGGAGCGTGTGGTCGGCCCAAAGGTCCGATCCTGGCGGGGATCGGCCTCTGCGTCTCGGCGAACGCCCGCCGGGGCCCTGGTCAGGACCCCGGCGGGCACCCTCGATGGGTACGGTCAGCTTGCCGTCGATCGCACCCTGGATGTTGGTCGTCATGGTGTTCCACGCGCCGGCCGGGTCGGCGGCCTGGCCGCCGATGATCTGCACCTCGGTGGTGCCCCAGAAGCTCCACACGGAACCCATCTCGGGGATCGAGGGCATCGGGGCGCCGGTGGCACCGGCCGTGTTGAAGCCGGCGAGCACCTTGTCGTCGACCTTCGCGGCCGAGGCCTTGAGCGCAGGCAGACGGCCGCCCGCCTTGTAGAGCTCGGTCTGCACCTTCTCGGTGGTCAGGAAGTTCGTGACGAACTCGTTGGCGAGCACCGGGTTCTTCGACTTCGACGAGATGAACGCGCCCTGGACGCCGACGAACGGCTTGGCCTCCTGGCCACCGGCGCTCGGGATCGGCAGGACGGAGATGTCCATGCCGGCGGCCGTGAACGCCGTGGTGTTCCACGGGCCGGTGATGATGTACGGCGCCTTGCCGTCGAGGAACGCCTGCTTGGCCTTGTCGCCGTCGATGGCCGGGTCGAGCACCTTCTCCTGGCCGAGCTTCTGCAGGTACGACGCGAACGCGTCACCCGACGCACCGCCGAGCGCGAGCGTGTTGGTGTACGAGCCCGTGCCGTCCTGCTCGAACACCGGGGCGCCGAAGGACGTCTGCAGGGGGTAGAGGTGGTACGCGTCGCCCTGGTCACCCTGCTGGATGAGCACAGAGAACTCGGTGCCGGCACCCTGCGCCTGCGTGACGAGCTCGTCGAACGTCTTGGCCGGCGTGTCCTTGAGGAGCGCGTTGTTGCGCACCAGCGCGATGTTCTCGATCGCGTACGGCACGCCGTACTGCTGACCGTCGTAGGTGAACGCCGTCACGGCGGACTGGAGGAAGCCGTCGGCCTTGTCGCCGAGCTGCACCGGCGCGACCACGCCGTTGTTCACGAACTCACCGGTCCAGTCGTGCGCACCGATGATGACGTCCGGGCCCTCACCCGTCGGGACCTGCGAGACGAAGTCCGTGCGGATGTCGCCCGAGACCTTCTGCACCAGGTCGACCTTGACTCCGGTCTCGGCCGTGAACTCGTCCACGATCGGCTTCATCACGTCGATGCGGGTCTCGTCGACCCACATCGTCAGGGTGCCGGTGAGCTTGCGCTCTCGCTCGGGGCGGCCGCTTGCCGCCGCTGTCGCCAGAACCTGAGCACGCAGCCAGCGTCAGCGCGAGGCCGATCGTCGCTGCGATGACAGGGATGCTCCGTCGCATCGTCATCTCCAAAAAGGTCTGTGGGGGTGCCTGCGCTCGGCGGAACCCCACCGACGCTGGCCTGATGGGGAGGACGCTAACCTCGTTGCAACCGGCCTTGCAAGTCGTTACGGTAACTTTCAGGCAACGCTTTCAGCGGGTTGCGCCATCGCCCCCGCGACGCGTTGCTGACCCTTTGTGATGGATCCTGAAAGCCTTACGGACAAGGAGGTCCGGTGTCCCCTACGCTGCCCCCCGTGCGTACCCGTCTGACGGACCTGGCCGAGCAGGCCGGCGTCAGCACGGCAACGGTCTCTCGGGTTCTCAACGGCAAGCACGGAGTGTCGGCCCAGGCGCGCCAAGCCGTGCTCGCCGCTCTCGACGTGCTCGGCTACGAGCGACCCGAAGCTGCGCACGCGCTCGGCCGGCCTGGTCGGTCTGGTGGTCCCTGAGCTGTCGAACCCGGTCTTCCCGGCGTTCGCGCAGGTCATCGAGACCATGCTCACCGAACGCGGCTACACGCCCCTGCTCTGCACGCAGTCCCCCGGCGGCACCACCGAGGACCAGTACGTCGAGATGCTCCTCGAGCACGACGTCGACGGCATCGTGTTCGTCTCCGGGCTGCACGCCGACACGGCCGCGAGCAAGGAGCGGTACCACCGGCTGCGCAGCCGCGGGATGCCGTTCGTGCTGGTCAACGGCTTCGCCGAGGGTGTCGACGCCCCGTCGGTGTCCACCGACGACAGCGCCGCGCTCGACCTCGCGTTCCGGCACCTCGTCTCGCTCGGGCACCGCTCCATCGGCCTGGCCATCGGACCCGAGCGGTTCGTGCCGTCCGCCCGCAAACGGGTGGAGTTCGCGGTCAACCTGGAGCGGCACCTCGGCATCTCGGACGACGGACCGCACGTGGTCACGTCGCTGTTCACGGTCGAGGGCGGACAGGCCGGCGCCGGCGAGCTGATCGACTCGGGGCACACCGCGATCATCTGCGGCTCCGACCTCATGGCGCTGGGCGCCGTCCGGGCGGCGCGCTCCCGGGGGCTGTCGGTGCCCGGCGACGTCTCGGTGGTCGGTTTCGACGACTCCCCGCTGATCGCGTTCACCGACCCCCCGCTGACCACGGTGCGCCAGCCCGTGCAGGCGATGGGCCACGCCGCGGTGTCCGCGCTCGTCGCCGAGATCAGCGGAACGCCGGCCTCGCGCACCGAGCTGAAGTTCCACCCGGAAGCCATCGTGCGCGGCTCCACCGGGGCCGCACCCGTCCTGACCTCGGCGGCTGTGACGCCGACCGCTCCCGCCGTACCCTGACCGGCGCGACGCTCCCCGCGTCCCCGTCCAGGCAACGGCGCCTTTCGTTCGCACACCCCCCGAAGTGAGGCATGCCCGCATGACCATGACCGACCTCCCCCAGACCCTGGTGCACCTGCCAGGGACGCCCGACGGCGAGTGGTGGCGCGACGCGGTGATCTACCAGGTCTACCCGCGCTCGTTCGCCGACGCCTCGGGCGACGGGATCGGTGACCTGCCGGGGATCACCTCCCGGCTCGACCACCTGGCCGACGGCGTGGACGCCGTCTGGCTCTCGCCGTTCTACCGCTCCCCGCAGGCCGACGCGGGCTACGACGTGGCCGACTACCGCGACGTCGACCCGCTCTTCGGCACGCTGGCCGACTTCGACGAGCTGCTCGCCCGCGCCCACACCCTGGGCCTGCGGGTGCTGGTCGACATCGTGCCCAACCACACCTCGGACGAGCACGTCTGGTTCCAGGCTGCGCTGGCCGCGGGACCGGGCTCGCCGGAGCGCGGACGATACCTGTTCCGCGACGGCCGAGGTCCGGACGGCGCCCAGCCCCCGAACAACTGGGAGTCGATCTTCGGCGGCGCGGCCTGGACCCGCGTACCGGACGGTCAGTGGTACCTGCACCTGTTCGACTCGCGCCAGCCCGACCTCGACTGGGAGAACCCCGAGGTCCGCACCGAGTTCGAGGACATCCTGCGGTTCTGGCTCGACCGCGGGGTCGACGGTTTCCGCATCGACGTCGCGCACGGCATGGTCAAGGAGCCGGGCCTGCCCGACTGGCACGGGCACGTCTCGATGATCGAGGGGTCCGACCTCGTCGACCCGGCCGACGCCGTCTCGGGTGCCGGCAACCGCGGCCCGATGTTCGACCAGGACGGCGTGCACGACATCTACCGCGCCTGGAACAAGGTGCTGGCCGAGTACGACGGCGACCGCGCGCTCGTGGCCGAGGCGTGGGTGGAGCCGCTCTCGCGGCTGACCCGGTACGTGCGGGCCGACGAGATGCAGCAGGCCTTCAACTTCGCGTTCCTGGCGACGCACTGGGACGCCACGGCGCTCCGCACCGTCATCGAGGCCTCCTACCGCGCCGCGGACGTCGTCGGCGCACCCACCACCTGGGTGCTCTCCAACCACGACGTGGTCCGGCACGCCTCGCGCCTCGGGCTCCTGGCGCCGGGGTCGCGGCCCAACGGCATCGGGCACGGAGACGAGCAGCCCGACGAGGCCCTGGGCCTGCAGCGAGCCCGGTCCGCCACGCTCCTGATGCTCGGCCTGCCCGGCTCGGCGTACCTGTACCAGGGCGAGGAGCTCGGGCTGCCCGACCACACCGCCCTCGACGACGACCTGCGCCAGGACCCCGCGTTCTTCCGCACCGGCGGCGCCGAGCGCGGTCGCGACGGGTGCCGCGTGCCGCTGCCGTGGGCGTCGAGCGAGCCCGGGTTCGGGTTCTCGCCGACCGGCGTGACCTGGCTGCCGCAGCCCGCCGCCTGGGCCGCGTACGCGCTGGACGGGCAGCGGGGCGTCACCGGGTCGACGTACGAGACGTACCGGTCGGCGCTGGCGCTGCGCCGCGCGCTCGCGCTCGGCTCCGGCGGTCTCGAGTGGCTCGAGGGGCTCGGCGACGACGTCATCGCGTTCCTCAACAACGAGGTGCTGGTGGTCGCGAACCTGGGCTCGTCCCCGGTCACGCTGCCCGTGGGCGCCGAGGTGCTGCTGTCGTCGGCCCCCGAGCTCTCGGCGACGGTCGGCCCCGACACCACGGTCTGGGCGCGCTACCGGACCAGCTGACGATCTCGCCGACGGCGCCCGCTGCTGCGGGTGCCGTCGGCGGTGGATCAGGGGCGCCGGGCGACGTCCCACGCCTGCGCCGAGGCCGCCGGGACCGTCACCGTGAGCTTGCCGTTCTTGACCGTCGAGGGCGCGCAGTCCTTCGTGGACAGGACGTCGCAGTAGGCACCGTCCGGCAGGCTCGTCGTCAGCTCGGTGCGCAGCTCGTGGTCGCCCGCGTTGACCACCACGAAGCCCCGGTCGCCGCGGCCCAGCGCGAGGGCGTCGCCCTGCGACCACTCGTCGACCTTCGGGGCGCCGCCGACCACGCCGCGCCACCCGACCATCCCCTCGATGGCCGGCCACCGGTGCTGGCACACCCAGTCGCCGTCGGTGTAGGTCGCCGCGGGTCCGGGCGCGTCGCCGCAGGCCGCGTCCGGCACGTGGCCCTCGGCGTCCTGCGGCGGCCCGGCGTCGTGGTCGGAGAACGCGTAGCCGGTGTAGACCTCGGGCATGCCGTAGGTGCCGGCGAGCATGAGCACGTTCGCCAGCGCGTACTGCGCGCCGTCGGCGTAGCTGAGGGTCGAGCCGTTGCGCTCCGTGTCGTGGTTGTCGACGAAGATCACGGCGTCGTCGGACGGCAGGTAGCGCGAGGTCGTGCCGAGGTCGAGCGCGAGTGCGGGGGTGCCGGCCAGGACGCCCTGGATGTCCTTGCCCCAGGAGAACTCGTAGACCTGCCCGTTCGCGGTGTACTGCTCGGGCGTGATCGGCTCGCCGCCACCGCGGATGACCTCCTGGGCGATGCCCGTGCCCTTCGGCAGCTGTCCGACGATGGCCGCGATGTCCGCGGGCGGGATGTGCTTGGCCGCGTCGATGCGGAACCCGTCGACCCCGAGCGAGAGCAGGTCCTTCAGGTAGGCGACGATCGTGGCCCGGACGTGCTCGGTCTCCGTGGCCAGGTCGGCGAGGTTGACCAGCTCGCACGTCTGCACCTGTTCGGCGTCCTTGTAGCTGCCGATGTCGTCGTCCGCCGTCAGCCCGCAGTGGTGGAAGTCGGAGTCGGTGTAGATGCCCGGGTAGTCGTAGTGCGCGTACGACGAGCCGGCCGACCCCGTGCCGGGGGTGTCCTGGCCCGTCATGTGGTTGACCACCGCGTCCGCCCATACGTCGACGCCGGCTGCGTGGCAGATGCGCACCATCGCGGCGTACTGCTCCCGGGTGCCGAGCCGCGACTCCACCTGGTAGCTGACGGGCTGGTAGGCCGTCCACCACTGCGACCCCAGGATGTGCTCCTGCGGCGGGCTGGTGAGCACCCAGGCGTACCCGGCCGGCCCGAGGTGGTCGGTGCACTCCGTCGCGATCGCGTCCCAGGTCCACTGGAACATCTCGACGCCGACGTCGTGCCCGCCGCCGTCGCTCGGCGTCGCCGACGGCTCAGGCGTGCTGCTGCACGCGCCGAGGAGGCCGAGGGCCAAGGCGCCCAGCAGGGCGGCCAGGCGGGCGGTCGGGTGCGTCATCGTCACCACCGGGTGCGGGCTGCAAGACGTTGCAGCAAGTTGCAGGACGGCCCACCCTAGAACGCGCCGGGCGTTCCCACCAGCACCTAGGGTGAGCGCGTGCCTCGCGTCCTCGTCAACGGTCCCGCGTCCTGGAACACCCTGATCAGCCTGCCCGCGCTGCCGGAGCCGCGGTCGCAGACGCTGTTCGCGCGCGAGCACCACGACGGCCTCGGTGGCACGTCGGCCGGCAAGGCCGTCACGCTGACCGCGCTCGGCGTCGACGTCACGCTGCGCACGGCTCTCGGCGACGACCGCGAGGGAGCCCTGGTGCGGAAGGCCGTCGCACACCCGCGCCTGACGCTCGACGTCCAGCCCGTCGTCGCGACAGAACGGCACGTCAACCTGATGGCCGACGACGGCTCACGCGTCTCCCTCTACCTCGAGCTGCCGTCGCCGGCGTCCAGCCGGATGCCGTCGTTCGACGGGTACGACGCGGCCGTGCTCGACCTGGCCGACCACAGTCGTCCGCTCCTGGCGGCCTCGCGCGGCGCGGGCGTCCCCGTCTGGTGCGACGTGCACGACGACGACGGCGCCGCCGACTACCCGCGGGACTTCGTCGATGCCGCCGACGTGCTGCTGGTGAGCGCCGCCCGGCTGGCCGACCGTCGCGCGTATCTGTCGGACGCCGTCGCGCGCGGCTGCCGGCTCGCGGTCTGCACCGACGGCGGGAACGGCACGCTCGCGCTCGACGCCGACGGCTGGATCTCGGTGGGCGTCGCCCCGGCCGAGGTGGTCGACACGAACGGCGCCGGCGACGCGTTCCTGGCCGGCCTGCTCAGCGCCGTCCTCGACGGCCTCCCGACGGCGACCGCGCTCGCCCACGCGGCGGCCGCGGGTGCGCTCGCGGTGGGCACCCGGGCGCTCGGCGCCCCGCAGGCCACCCGGCCCGAGGTCGCCCGTCTGGCCGCCCATGTCGAGGTCCGGCGCGGCTGAGCCGTCAGCCGCCGGAGACGCTCAGCTCGGCCTCGTGCAGGGCCGCCGCGAACTCCGGGGACAGGTCGCGCGAGTCCAGCCAGCCGTACGGAAGCAGCGGACGCTTGGGCGAGCCCGCGCGACCGCGCTGCCCCTCGGCGCCGGCACCCGGATAGCCCTGGTCGAGGTCCAGCCCGGCCAAGCGGTCGTCCAGCTCGGCCATCGTCGAGACCAGGCCGAGCGCGGCCCGGGTCTCGCCGCCCACGACGTACCCCTTGAAGTACCAGGCCATGTGCTTGCGCATCTCGCGCAGCGCCTTGCCCTCGTCCCCGAAGTGCTCGACCATCAGCTCCGCGTGCCGACGAACCACGCGCGCGACGTAGGCCAGACCGGGCGTCACGCGTTCGTCGGAGCCCGCGAACGCGGCTGCGAGGTCGGCGAACAGCCACGGTCGGCCCTGGCAGCCGCGACCGACGACGACGCCGTCGCACCCGGTCTGCGCGACCATCTCGAGCGCGTCCTCGGCCGACCAGATGTCGCCGTTGCCCAGCACGGGGATGTCGGTCACGGTGGCCTTGAGCTGCGCGATCGCGTCCCAGTCGGCGGTGCCCGAGTAGTAGTCGGCGGCGGTGCGCGCGTGCAGCGCGACGGCCGCGACCCCGACCTCCTGCGCGACCAGACCGGCCTCGAGGTAGGTCAGGTGGTCGTCGTCGATGCCCTTGCGCATCTTCACCGTGACGGGCACGCCGTAGGGCGAGGCCGCGTCGACCGCGGCCGTGATGATGGCGCGGAACAGGTCGCGCTTCCAGGGCAGCACGGCTCCCCCGCCCCGACGCGTCACCTTGGGCACCGGGCAGCCGAAGTTGAGGTCGACGTGGTCGGCGCGGTCCTCGGAAGCGATCAGCCGGACCGCGGCGGCGACCGTCGCGGGGTCCACGCCGTAGACCTGGACGGACCGCGGACGCTCGTCGGGCTCGTGCGAGATGATCCGCATCGACTCCTCGCCGCGCTCGACCAGCGCGCGCGACGTGACCATCTCCGCGACGTACAGCCCGGCCCCGGACTCGCGGCACAGGCGCCGGAAGGCCGCGTTGGTAACGCCGGCCATGGGCGCGAGCACAACGGGCGTGTCGACCGTGATCGGGCCGATGCGCAGCGGGGGCAGCACGGAGGTGGCGGACGTGGTCATGGCCTCCAGTGTCGCATCGACCACCGGCCCACCTCGCCGTGCGGCTCCGCAGGGCCGGTGAGATCGTGCAGAGCGAAGCCCCCGACGAAAAGGTGCACCATCGTGACCCTCTGGCTCAGTCGCAAGGTCGGACGTCTATGACCGACACCCCGCGCCGGGCGATGTGGACGGCGGCCGCCGGCGCCGCCGGGATCGCCGGGCTCGCCGCGTGGGACGTCCTGCAGCGCAAGCACACGATCCTTCGGCGCTACCCGGTCCTCGGGCACGCGCGATACCTGCTGGAGGACATCCGCCCCGAGCTGCAGCAGTACTTCATCGAGCGGGACTGGGACGGACGCCCCTTCGACCGTGACACCCGCGCGCTGATCTACGAACGCGCCAAGGGTGTCAACGAGGAGAAGCCCTACGGCACCGAGCTCGACGTCGACCAGGTCGGCCACGAGACCCTCGTGCACTCCGTCGCACCGCTCGAGGCGCCCGACGAACCGGCTCGGGTGACGGTCGGGGGGCCCGACTGCACACGGCCGTACTCCATGGCGTTGCTCAACGTCTCAGGGATGAGCTCGGGGCCCTGTCGGCGAACGCGATCCGGGCCTTGAACAACGGGGCCGCGATGGGCGGCTTCGCACACGACACAGGCGAGGGTGGCCTGTCGCCGTATCACCTCGAGCACGGCGGGGACATCGTCTGGGAGATCGGCACCGGGTACTTCGGCGCGCGGACGAAGGACGGCGACTTCGATCCCGAGCAGTTCCGCGACACCGCCGCGAAGGACGTCGTCAAGACGGTCTCGCTGAAGCTCAGCCAAGGTGCCAAGCCCGGGATCGGCGGGGTCCTGCCGGCCGCCAAGGTGACCCGGGAGATCGCCGAGACACGCGGCGTCCCGGCCGGCGAGAAGTGCGTGAGCCCGCCCAACCACCGCGTGTTCTCGACGCCGACCGAGGCTCGTCGAGTTCGTCGCCCGGATGCGGGAGCTCGCGGGCGGCAAGCCGGCCGGCTTCAAGCTGTGCGTCGGCTCGCGCGTCGACCTGCTGGCGATCTGCAAGGCCATGATCGAGGTCGGCACGACGCCCGACTTCATCATCGTCGACGGGTCCGAGGGTGGCACCGGCGCCGCACCCCTGGAGTTCGAGGACCACGTCGGCATGTCGTTGAGCGAGGGACTCATGACGGTCCACAACGCACTGGTCGGCGCCGGCCTGCGCGACCGCATCCGGCTCGGTGCGAGCGGCAAGGTGGCCGGCGGCAGCGACATGGTCAAGCGGTTCGTGCAGGGCGCCGACTACACGAACGCGGCCCGCGCGATGATGATGGCCGCCGGCTGCATCCAGGCGCAGCGGTGCCACACCGACAAGTGTCCGAGCGGCGTCGCCACGCAGAACGCCAGGCGCGCCCGCGCGCTGGACGTGGCCGACAAGAGCGAACGCGTGCGGCGCTACCAGAAGGCGACGGTCGACGAGGCGATGCGGCTCATGGCTGCGATGGGCGTGCGTCATCCGGCGCAGCTCACGCCCGCGCACCTGCGTCGCAACGAGTCCGCCACCAGGACGCGTTCTTACGCCGAGATCTACGAGTGGCTGGCCCCCGGGCGAGCTGCTTGCGGATGCACCCGCCACCTGGGCGGCCGACTGGGCGATCGCCTCACCGGACCGGTTCGGACCGGTCGCGGCCCCGGTTCGCTGACCATCGAGAGGACCACCATGCCCACCGTCGCAGCCCATGTCGTCGCCGCCCTCGCCGGGCACGGTGTCACCCAGGTGTGGGGCGTCGTGGGCGATGCCCTCAACCCGTTCACGGAGGCGATCCGGACCGAGGACCGGATCGAGTGGATCGGTGTGCGGCACGAGGAGGCGGCGGCCTTCGCGGTGAGCGCGCAGTCTCAGCTCAGCGGGCGCATCGGCGTCTGCATGGGCACCGTCGGGCCGGGCTCCATCCACCTGCTCAACGGCCTCTACGACGCGAAGAAGTCGCATGCCCCCGTGCTGGCGATCTGCGGGCAAGTGCCGAGCGCTGAGATCGGCACGGACTTCTTCCAGGAGGTCGACAATGACGCCTTGTTCGCCGACGTGGCGGCCTGGAGCGGCACGCTCATCGCGCCCGGGCAGCTCCCGCACCTGCTCGAGCAGGCGGTCAACACCGCCTACAGCCGCGGCGGGGTCGCGGTGCTCACCGTGCCGGGCGACATCGGCGCCCTCGACCTTCCCCCGTCGACACCTCCGGCGCGGTTCGCCCCGCCGCCTGCGCCGTCCGCCGCACCGGCCGACCAGGTGGCGCGGGCCGTCGAGGTGCTCTCCGGCGCGGACACCGTGACCCTGCTGGTCGGCTGCGGCGCCCAGCGGGCGCGCGCTCAGGTGCTCGCCCTCGCCGATGCGCTCGCGGCGCCGATGGTCGTCACCCTGAAGGCGAAGGAGTCGATCGAGGCCGACAACCCGTTCGCCGTCGGCCAGTCCGGCCTCATCGGTAACCCCGCGGCCGCGCACGCGATGGACGCCGGTGACGTCCTGCTGATGGTCGGCACTGACTTCCCGTACCGCGACTGGTATCCCACCGGCAAGACGGTCGTGCAGCTCGACGTGCGTGCCGAGCACATCGGCCGGCGCACCCCCGTGGACCACGCCCTCGTCGGCGACTCGGCCCTGACGATCGACGCTCTCCTCCCCCACCTGCCGCGACGCGAGGACCGGGCCCACCTGGACAAGGCGGTCAAGCAGTACGCAGCGTGGCGCGACCGGCAGCGCAGGCTGCTCGACCCGGCGCACGACGACACGCTCGTCGGCCGGGTGCGCGCCGTCTTCGACAACCCGGACGATCGGATCCGGCCGGAGGTCGTCGCCGCCGCCGTCGACGCGGCCGCACCGACGGACACGATCTTCACCAGCGACACCGGCATGTCCACCGCGTGGCTCGCGCGCTATGTGGAGATGCGCGGGACCCGACGGCTCGTGGGCTCGTACAACCTGGGTTCGATGGCGGACGCGATGCCCATGGCCCTCGGCGCACAAGCCCTCGACCGGGAACGTCCGGTCGTCGCGTTCTGCGGCGACGGCGGACTGATGATGCTGCTCGGCGACCTGCGCACGGCGGTCACCTACAGGCTGCCGGTCGTCCTGGTCGTGTTCGACAACTCGAGCCTCGGCATGGTCCGGTTGGAGCAGGAGCAAGGTGGGCTGCCCCGGTTCGGCACCGATCTCGACAACCCCGACATCGCCGCGGTCGCGAACGCCCTGGGCCTGGCAGCGCGGCGCGTCACGGAGCCCGAGGAGCTGACCGACGCCGTCCGGTGGGCATTCGCGCAGGACGGCCCGGTGCTGCTCGACGTGGTGACGAATCCCGACGAGATCTCGCTCCCGCCGAAGCCGACCCTCTCGCAGGGCTGGGGCTTCGCCATCGCCAAGTCCAAGGAGATCCTGGAGAGCAGGTAGCCCTACCCCAGGAGCCAGCCGTACTCCTGGGCCAGCCGGACGGCCTCCGCGCGGGTCCGGCCGCCCGTCTTGCCCATCGCCGCGGAGAGGTAGTTGCGGACGGTTCCCTCGGACAGGAACGTCTCGCGGGCGATGTCCGCGACCGTCCCGCCGGTCGCCGCGACGACGAGCACGTCGCGCTCGCGGTCGGTCAGGGGGCTCGTGCCGACGGCCAGCGACTCCACCGCCAGGTCCGGGTCGATGACGCGCAGCCCCTGGTGGACGCGCCGGACCGCGTCGGCCAGCTGGTCGGCCGGCGTGTCCTTCACGACGAACCCGCTGGCCCCGGCGTCGAGCGCGTGCCGCACGTAACCGGGTCGGCCGAACGTGGTGACGATCAGCGACCGGCACGCGGGGTACCGGGCCTTGAGCTCGGCAGCGGCGGCGATCCCGTCGATGCCCGGCATCTCGACGTCGAGCAGCGCGACGTCGGCCTCACTCGCCCGAGCCGCGTCCACGACCTCGTCGCCCCGACCCACCTGGGCGACCACGACCAGGTCCGGCTCGAGGTCGAGCAGGGCCGCGAGCGCACCGCGCACGAGCGCCTGGTCGTCGGCCAGCAGGAGCCGGATCATCGGGCGACCACCTTCGTCGTGACGAGCAGCCGGTAGCCGCCCAGCGGGCTGGCGGTGACACTGACGCGGGCCCGGGCGGCCCGGGCGCGCTCGGACAGGCCGGCGAGCCCGTTGCCCGGCACGACGTCCGCCTCGGCCGGCCCGTAGCCGTCGTCGTCGACGGTCAGCGTGTCGCACGTCATGGCGACCCGGACCTTCGAGGCCGCCGCGTGGCGCAGGACGTTGGTGGTGCCCTCCCGCAGGGCCCACGCGAACAGCTCGCGCAGGTCGTCCGGGACGTCGTCGATGCTGCCGGGGACCTCGGCGTCGATGCCCGCGGCGTCGAACGCGTGCCGGGCGCCGGCCAGCTCGCCCGCCAGGGTCACCGAGCGGGTCGCGTTCACCATCCCGCGCACGTCCGCGAGAGCGGCGCGGGCCAGGGCCTGGACCTCAGCGATCTCGGCGCGCGACCGGTCGGGGTCGAGGTCGAACACCTTGCCCGCGAGCTCGGCCTTGATCGCGATGACCGTCAACGAGTGCCCGAGGACGTCGTGCATGTCGCGGCTGATCCGCTCGCGCTCCCGCTCGACGGCGAGCACGGCGACCTCGTCCTGCGCCAGCTGGAGCTGCCGGTTGCGCAGCACGAGCTGGGTGAAGCCGTAGACCGCCACGGTGGCCAGGATCACCGAGATGATCAGCCCGTCGGTGGTCTGCCAGCCGGGGATCACCCGGGGGACCACCAAGACGACACCGGTGGCGAACGCGGCCACCAGCAGTGCCCGCGGATCCCGCATGAGGAACACGGCCGAGACGCAGACGAAGACGATCCCGCCCAGGCCCTGCTCGGCGGTGGCCAGGCACGACAGCGCGACGAGCACGAGCTGCCCACCCAGGACGACCGCCGTGAGCCGGTCGGACTTCTGAAGGCCGCGGCCCGGCGAGACCCGGGCCAGCACCACCCAGGCGAAGCTGGCCCCGAGGCCGGCGATCGCGAGCAACGAGACGGTCCGGGCGAGGCTCGGCTCGGCGTCCCAGGCCACCAGCCACGGCTGCACGAGGAAGAGCACCCACACGACGCCCATGAGCGGGCCGACGACCCGCATGACCTTGTGCGCCCGCGGGCGGCCGAACGGGCCGTCGTACGTGTACGGGAAGCGGACCGTCGACCCGGCGTCGTGCTCGTCGTCGGGCGACGGAGCGCCGCCGACCTCCGCTTCGCCTGTCACGGCGTCCACGGTAGTCGGACGGCGGTCCGCCGCAGCGACCCCTCGACGGGTCATACCCGAGCCGTGTCGCGACGGAACCGCCAGGCGGCACCGATCCCGAACACCGCGGCCCAGGCGACCACGTTGATGATGGCCCAGACGCTCACGCCGTCCCCGGTCAGCGGTGCCCGGACCAGCTCGGCCAGCCCGTACATCGGGGTGAACTTGGCGAGCGTCGCGAAGACGCCCTCCCCGAGCGGGACGAAGAGGCCACCGGCGAAGGCGAGCAGCGCGAGCGACGGGCCGAGGATCTGCATGACGTTCTCCGACGGCAGCAGGTAGCCCATGAACAGCCCGAACGCGGCGAACACGACCGAGCCCACCCAGGCGAGCGCGAGCGAGGTGCCGATCACGGTGCCCGAGCCCGTCGAGCCCGACGCCATGCCCACGGCGGCGACGACGATGACGGCGGCCAGGCCCATCACCATGGCCACGGCGATCTTGGTGAACACGTAGGTGGACGGGCGCAGCGGGGTCAGCCGCAGCTGCCGGGTCCAGCCCTGCGCGCGTTCGACGGAGACGGAGGCCCCACCGCTCGTCGTCGCGATCATGGCGCCGTACAACGCCATGGAGACCATGATGTACGCCGTGACGCTGGCCTTGCCGACGGAGTCGGTCTTGTACGACTCGGCCGTGCCGAAGAGCAGGAAGAACACCGGCGGCATGACGAGCGTGAAGATGACGGTCCGGCGGTTGCGGACCAGTCGGCGCATCTCGATGGCGAGGAACCGGGCGTTGACCAGGCCGGTGCGCGGCGCGCGCTCGGCGGAGGTCTTCGAGGTGGTGACGGCGACGGCGCTCATGCCTTGCTCCCGGTGGTCTCGTCGTTGTGGTCGCCCGTGAGTGCGATGAAAGCGTCCTCGAGGCCACGGGCGGTGATCTCGATGTCGACGGCGTGCGTGGTGGTGAGCAGGTGGCGCGCGACGCCGTCGGAGTCGGCGGTCCGCACCAGGATGCGGTCGCCGCGCAGCTCGACCGACTGGACCCCGGGCAGGGCCTCGAGCGTGGTCTGCTCGGCGACGGTGATGTCGGGCAGCGACGCACTCACGAGGCGGCCGGACGCCAGGTTCTTGACCTGCGCGGCGGACCCGTCGGCGACGATCTTGCCGTGGCTGATCAGGACGATCCGGTCCGCGTAGGCGTCCGCCTCCTCCAGGTAGTGGGTGGCGAACAGGATCGTGCGGCCGCGGGACGCGTCGGCGCGCAGGGCGTTCCAGAAGTCGCGTCGGCCCTCGACGTCCATTCCTGTGGTGGGCTCGTCGAGGATGATGACGTCCGGGTCGGGCAGCAGGGCGAGGGCGAACCGGAGCCGCTGCTGCTGACCTCCCGAGCACTTGCCCACCTTGCGGTCGGCGATGTCGGCGATCCCGGCGCGGGTCATCACCTCGGTCGCGGTGCGGGTGGTCCGGAAGAACGACGCGGTCAGCTCGACCGTCTCGCCCACCGTGAGGTCCTTGAGCAGCCCGCCGCTCTGCATGACGGCGGACACGCGGCCCTCGGCGATCGCACGGCCGGGGTCGAGCCCGAGGACGGACACGGTGCCCGAGTCGGGGTTGGCCAGGCCGAGCAGCATGTCGATCGTGGTCGTCTTGCCGGCGCCGTTGGGGCCGAGGAACGCGACGACCTCACCCGGCGTGACCGCCAGGTCGATCCCGTCGACGGCACGCACCGTGCCGAAGGACTTGTGCAGGCCGCGCAGATCGATCGCCAGCGGGCCCGAGCCGGCCGGGGCCGGGGTGGGGAGCGTGTCGGTGAAGGTCATGCCTTGATCCTGGCGGTTGTCCGGGTGTCGGACCCCCGTCGCGCGTCACCCGATCGAGATGACGGATGTCACGGCGCCACCTGTACGTGCTGCGGAGGTCAGGCGCCGATCAGGCGCGCCGCGAGGTAGGCGGTCACCTGGTCGAGCGAGACGCGCTCCTGCGTCATCTCGTCCCGGTGCCGGATGGTCACGGCCTGGTCGTCGAGGGTGTCGAAGTCGACGGTGATGCAGAACGGCGTACCGATCTCGTCCTGGCGACGGTAGCGCCGACCGATCGCACCGGCGTCGTCGAAGTCGACGTTCCAGCTCTTGCGCAGCTCGGCGGCCAGGTCGCGGGCCTTCGGCGAGAGCGCCTCGTTGCGCGACAGCGGCAGGACCGCGGCCTTGACCGGGGCGAGGCGCGGGTCGAGCCGGAGCACCGTGCGGACGTCGACCCCGCCCTTGGTGTTGGGGGCCTCGTCCTCGTAGTAGGCCTCGACGAGGAACGCCATGAGCGAGCGGGTCAGGCCGGCCGCCGGCTCGATGACGTAGGGCACGTACCGGGTGTTCGTCGCCTGGTCGAAGTACGACAGGTCCTGGCCGGAGTGCTCGCTGTGCGTCTTGAGGTCGAAGTCGGTGCGGTTGGCGATGCCCTCGAGCTCACCCCACTCGCTGCCCTGGAAGCCGAAGCGGTACTCGATGTCGACGGTGCGCTTCGAGTAGTGCGACAGCTTCTCCTTCGGGTGCTCGAAGTGGCGCAGGTTCTCCCGGGCGATGCCGAGGTCGGTGTACCAGTCGGTGCGCGTGTCGATCCAGTACTGGTGCCAGGTCTCGTCGGTGCCGGGCTCGACGAAGTACTCCATCTCCATCTGCTCGAACTCGCGGGTGCGGAAGATGAAGTTGCCGGGCGTGATCTCGTTGCGGAACGACTTGCCGATCTGGCCGATGCCGAACGGCGGCTTCTTGCGGGCGGTCGTCGACACGTTGGCGAAGTTCACGAAGATGCCCTGCGCGGTCTCCGGCCGCAGGTAGTGCAGGCCGGACTCGTCCTCGACCGGGCCGAGGTAGGTCTTGAGCATCATGTTGAAGTCGCGCGGCTCGGTCCACTGGCCGCGCGTGCCGCAGTTGGGGCAGGCGATGTCGGCCAGGCCGTGCTCCGGCGCGCGCCCCTTCTTCTCCTCGAACTCCTCCAGCATGTGGTCCTCGCGGAACCGCTTGTGGCAGCTGAGGCACTCGGTGAGCGGGTCCGTGAACACGCCGACGTGGCCGGAGGCTACCCAGACCTGGCGCGGCAGGATGACGGCGGAGTCCAGGCCGACGATGTCCTCGCGGCCCTGGACCATGGCACGCCACCACTGCTTCTTGATGTTCTCCTTCAGCTCGACGCCGAGGGGTCCGTAGTCCCATGCCGACCGGGTACCGCCGTAGATCTCGCCGCTGGGGAAGACGAAGCCGCGCCGCTTGGCGAGGGAGACGACAGAGTCCAGGCGAGAGGGTGCAGCCACGTTCGATCACTCCAGGTGGTGGCGTCCGCGGCTGGGTGTCGCGGACGGACGGACCGCGACGTCGGAGTCACGGGGATGAGCAGCAGGCTACCGGTGAACGTCCCGCGCCGTTTTGACAATGGTTCTCGACAAACTGAGAATGATCCCCATGTTCTCCAGGACGTCCCACGCGCCGCGGCTCGCCGCGCTGCTGGTGGTCGCGGGGTCCGTCGGCACGTCCCTGCTCGCCGGATGCTCCGTCGACGCGACGCAGGGTGTGACGGCCGGGACCGTGGACGTCATGGCCTCGTTCTACCCGCTGCAGTTCGTCGCCGAACAGGTGGGCGGCGACCGCGTGACGGTCCGCTCGCTCACGCCGCCCGGTGCCGAGCCGCACGACATCGAGCTCTCCCCCGCGCAGGTCTCCCGGCTCGACCGGGCGGACCTCGTCGTCTATCTGTCGGGCTTCCAGCCCGCGGTCGACGACGCGGTCGCGCTGACGAACCCGGCGCACGTGGTCGACGCCGCGCAGGACACGACGCTGATGACCCCGACGCAGGAGCACACGCAGGAGATGCAGGTGGGCGACCCGCTCGCCGACGAGCCCGAGCACGGCGTCCTCGACCCGCACTTCTGGCTGGACCCCAGCCGGATGCCACCGCTCGTCGACGACGTCGCCCGCACGCTCACCGAGATCGACCCGGCCGGCGCGGCCCAGTACGCCGCCAACGCCGCCGCTCTGGACCAGCGGTTCGCCGACCTCGACGTGGCCTACAAGACCGGCCTGACGACGTGCACCACCCGTTCGTTCATCACCTCCCACGAGGCGTTCGGGTACCTGGCGGACCGGTACCACCTGCAGCAGATCGGGATCTCCGGCATCGACCCCGAGGCCGAGCCGTCCCCGGCGCGGCTCGCGGCCGTCGAGCGGTACGCGCGCAAGGAGGGCATCACGACGATCTTCTTCGAACGCCTGGTCAGCCCCAAGGTGGCGGACACCCTCGCCGACGACCTCGGCATCACGGCCGCCGTGCTCGACCCGATCGAGGGCGTCGCCGACCCCGCGAAGAACGACTACTTCTCCATCGCCGAGGCCAACCTCGACGCCCTGCGCACGGCCCTGGAGTGCTCATGAGAGAACCGGTCATCGACGCTGTTCCGGTGGTCGAGGCGACGGGCCTCGGCGTGACCATCGGCGGCCAGCCCATCCTCGCCGGAATCGACGTGACGGTCGCGTCGGGCGAGGTGCTGGCGTTGCTCGGCGCCAACGGGTCCGGCAAGTCGACGCTCGTCCGGACCGTGCTCGGCGTCATCCCGTCCACCACCGGGACGGTCCGTCTGTTCGGTGCCCCGCTCGGACCGGCGGCCCCGTGGCACCGCATCGGCTACGTCCCGCAGCGGATGCCTGCCGCCTCGGGCGTGCCCGCGACCGCGCTCGAGGTGGTCACCTCGGGCCTGCTCTTCGGCAGGACGCTCCGCCGCCCCCACGGGCACCGTGGGCGGGCGCTCGACGCGCTCGCCGACGTCGGGCTCGGCGACCGCGCGCAGCAGCAGGTCCAGGACATGTCGGGCGGGCAGCAGCAGCGCGTCCTCATCGCCCGCGCCCTGGTCCGTCGGCCCGACCTGCTGGTCCTCGACGAGCCGACGTCCGGCATCGACATCCCGACGCAGGCGACGTTCGTCGAGACCGTCGGCCGGCTGCACGACGCGGGCACCACGGTCGTGGTGATCCTGCACGAGCCTCGGTCCGTTCGCCCCCCTCATCGACCGCGCCGTGGTCCTGCGGCACGGGCGTGTCGCGCACGACGGTCCCCCGCCGCGCGCCCGCGACGAGCACGCCGGCGAGTGGCACGACCACACGCACGCGCACTCCGACCCTGCCGAGGCCCCGTCGCCGCTGAACGTGGAGGTGCTCCCGTGACCGCGTGGGACCAGATCGTCGAGCTGATCGGCTCGCCCCTCATGCAGCGCGCCCTGATCGCCGCGGTGCTCGTCGGCGCGGCCGCCCCCGTCGTCGGCACGTTCCTGGTGCAGCGGCGCATGGCGCTCATGGGCGACGGTATCGGCCACGTCGCCCTGACCGGTGTCGCCCTGGGCTGGCTCGTCGGCAGCTGGGCGGGGCTGGTCCCGCAGGACACGCTGGCCGTGCCCGGGGCCGTGATCGCCGCGATCGTCGGGTCGATCGCCATCGAGCTCGTCCGCGAGCGCGGCCGGACCAGCGGGGACCTCGCGCTCGCACTGATGTTCTACGGAGGCATCGCGGGCGGCGTGCTGCTCATCAAGGTGGCCGGCGGCACCAACGCCAACCTCATCAGCTACCTGTTCGGGTCGATCTCCACGGTCTCGACGACGGACCTGTGGTGGACCGTCGCGCTGGCCGCCATGGTGCTCGGCGTCGGGATCGGCCTGCGGACGGCCCTGTTCGCGGTCAGTCACGACGAGGAGTTCGCCCGCGCGAGCGGGTTGCCGGTGCGGCTCCTGTCGATGCTCGTCGCGACGATCGCCGCGCTCACCGTCACCATCGCGATGCGCGTCGTCGGCCTGCTTCTGGTCAGCGCGCTGATGATCGTGCCGGTCGCGATCGCGCAGCTCTACGCCCGCTCATTCGGCCGCACCATGACCGCGGCGAGCATCATCGGCGTCCTGGTGAGCGTCGTCGGACTCGTGCTCACGTACTGGCAGGACATCCCGCCGGGCGCGACGATCGTCGTGCTGGCCATCGTCGTCTACGGCGTCGGCGCGTCCCTGCGCCCGTTCGTCCGGCGACCGATACCGCCGCGGGACCCCCATCCGGACATGGTCGACGACGTCCTGCTCGTCGACGACGCCGTGGTCGATCCGCCCTCACGGACCGTCGCCGGCTGAACGTCCGGGAGCTGCCCTCAGCCCGCGCGACGCAGAACTGGTTGCCATCCGGGTCGGCCAGGACGGTCCAGGCCACCGGACCCGCCTCATGGTCGGCGACGAAGGTCGCACCGTTCGTCACGAGCCGTTCTATCGCCGCCGCCGGATCCGGCAGCCGGACGTCCAGGTGCACCCGGTTCTTGCCTGGCGTGGGCTCGTCGACCTTCTGGAACCCGAGCCACGGACCACCGTCCGGGGGCACGACCATCACGTACCAGCCGTCGTGCTCGTCGCGCACCTGCCCGCCCACCTGAGCGGACCACCAGGCGGCGAGCGCGCGCGCGTCGAGCGTGTCGAACGTGATCATCTCCACGGAGAACGTCATGTCGTCGACGCTAACCGCGGTCGCCGACACGCGCTCAGCCCGGCGGGTCGGCCTTGTCGATCGCGCCGCCGTAGCGTCGGTCGCGGCGCGCGTACGTCTCGACCGCGCGCCACAGGTGCCGGCGGTCGACGTCCGGCCACGGCTCGTCGAGGAAGACCAGCTCGGCGTAGGCCGCCTGCCAGATCATGAAGTTCGAGGTCCGCTGCTCACCGGACGAGCGCAGGAACAGGTCGACGTCGGGCAGGTCGGGCTCGTCGAGGTAACGGGCGAACAGCTTCTCGTTGACCTTGTCCGGCTTCACGCGACCGGCCGCGACGTCGCGGGCGATCGCCTGGGCGGCGTCGGCCACCTCGGCCCTGCCCCCGTAGTTCACGCACATGGTGAGGGTGACGGTGGAGTTGTGCTTGGTCAGCTCCTCGGCGGTCTCCAGCTCTGTGATCACCGACCGCCACAGCCTCGGGCGGCGGCCGGCCCAGCGGACGCGGACGCCCCACGAGTTCATCAGGTCGCGGCGGCGTCGCAGCACGTCGCGGTTGAAGCCCATGAGGAAGCGGACCTCGTCGGGAGACCGGGACCAGTTCTCGGTGGAGAAGGCGTAGGCCGAGACGTACTCGACGCCGATCTCGATGGCGCCGGCCACGACGTCGAGGAGCGACGCCTCCCCCGCCCGGTGCCCTTCGACGCGCGGCAGCCCGCGCGCGTTGGCCCAGCGGCCGTTGCCGTCCATCACCACGGCGACGTGCTTGGGCACGAACTCCTTGGGGATGTCCGGCGGACGGGCACCGGACGGATGCGGGTACGGCGGCTCGACAGGCTGGGGCACGACGGACATTGTGCCGCTCCCGGTGAACTGAAACCGAATGGTTGCAGTATGGCTGTTCGTCGCCTACCGTGAAGTGCAACATCCGAGTTGCATATCCGAGAGGAGCACGAGCATGAGCACCGACCTCACCCTGACCTTCACCGTCGACCAGACACCGGAGCAGGCGTTCGCCGCCATCAACGACGTCCGCGGCTGGTGGGCCGGCCCGCCGGCGCCGACCGAGCCGCAGATCGAGGGCCGCACCGACGCGCTCGGCGAGGAGTTCACCTACGTCGTCGCCGACCTGCACTACGTCAAGTTCCGGATCACCGAGCTCGTCCCGAGCACCCGGGTCGCATGGTTGGCCCTGGACAGCGAGTTCACCTTCATCGCGAACCGCCAGGAGTGGGACGGCACCACCGTCACGTTCGACGTCTCCGAGCGGGACGGTCGCACGCAGGTCGTGTTCACCCACGTCGGCCTGGTCCCGGAGCACGAGTGCTACGACGTCTGCGACGACGCGTGGAGCTCCTACGTGCTCGGGAACCTGCGTCGCCTGATCGAGACGGGCTCGAAGGACGCGAACCCGGCCGACGCCGCGGTCGTCGCCCTGGCCTGACCCGACGCCGATGGTCGGGCGGTCAGACCCGCTCGACCATCGGCAGCGAGCGCAGCTGGCGCTCGAGGTGGAACTGGCAGAACGCGGCGACCAGACCGTTGCCCTCGCCGCGGTGCCGCTCGGCGCTCGCGTCCGCCACCGACCAGTCGCCGGCGAGGAGGGCGGCCAGCAGCTCGAACGTCTGCGGCGCCGGTGCGGCGGCGCCCGGGGGCCGACAAGCCCGGCAGACCGCCCCGCCGGACGCGATCGCGAAGGCGGAGTGCGGACCCGGTTCACCGCACCGCGCGCAGTCGGTGAAGCTCGGCGCCCAACCCGCGACCGCCAGCGCGCGCAGCAGGTAGGAGTCGAGCACCAGGCCCGGCGCGTGCTCGCGACCGGCCAGCGCACGGACCGCGCCGACCAGCAGCCAGTACTGCTGCAGGGACGGCTCACGCTCGGCCTCGACCAGTCGGTCCGCCGTCTCGAGCATCACGGTGCCCGCGGTGTAGAGCGCGTAGTCCTCGCACACCTGACGCCCGTACGAGCCGAGCGTCTCTGCCTGCGTGACGATGTCGAGGTTGCGGCCGGTGCTCAGCTGGACGTCGACGTGCATGAAGGGCTCCAGCCGCGAGCCGAACCGCGACGACGTCCGACGCACACCCTTGCCGACCGCACGCACCTTGCCGTGCGACCGGGTCAGGAGGGTGACGATGCGGTCGGCCTCCCCCAGCTTGTGGGTGCGCAGCACGATCGCCTCGTCGCGGTAGAGGCTCACCTCGTCATTGTCCCCCGGGCCACCGACACTCGACGTCGGCGCGCGGCGGCGACCCACGCCAGATCACGGGATCGGTCGCACGGGTCGGAATGCGCGATGCTGAGATCAGCCACACGCAGGGACCGGTCAGGCAGCGACGTCGACGTGCTCGGCGAGGAGCGCGGTGAAGCAGAGATCCACTACCGACCGCTCGCGACGCGCCGCGCTCGAACCCTCGCGGGCCCCGACCTGTGCAGGGTCCGAGGCTGCGGCGACGGCTTGGGCCGTGGCTGGTGGTGTAGCCGGTCCTGGCATGGTCGGCGCACGACTGATGTAGCGGTGCCCGGTGGGCGTCGACGTCTCCACCGCGTGCCCAGGAGCCGCGGCGGCTCGGACAACTCGGCGTGCCCAACCCGGCGCTTCCTTGGCGAGGTTGCAGGCCACGCACAGACCTTCGCCGTTCTCGGCCGTCGTCGCTCCGCCGGCGGCAACCGGGACGATGTGGTCGATCTGCCTGATCGGGGCGCCGCAGTACGGCGTTCGACAGATCCCATGGTCCCGGATCCTCAGGAACTCGGCCAGGCCGTCCGGATGGAACCGCGCGCGCGATGTCATCGCCACCAGGTCTCCGCGGGGGTCGGCATACAGGCGACGCAGCCAGGTCGCGCCCGCGTCGATACCCGCGGCGACCAGCTCACGGGCTACCTGCGCCGGGACCGGGCCACCGCCCGGCACGTGCCCAGGTTCATGCTGGGCTCCGAGCAGGGCGGCGTCACTGATCACGAGGTTCACGGTGACCGGCACCGCCGACGCGCTCGACTGGCCGGTCACGAGCTCCACCAGCGTGTCTGCCATGATCTGCCCGCGACCCCGGCGCGACGCGACCCTGACGCTCGCCTCGCCGGCGACGTGCGTCGCGGACTCGCCGCCTGTCATCGGATCGTCGGCTGCGTCAGCGGCTCGGCGGAGTGCTGCATAGACGGCGACGCCCTGTGCCACGGGCAGCAGCGCGGTCAGGTAGGTCATGGCGTCCGGCGCCGGTCGTAGCGTCACGCAGCGCTCGGACTCAGCCCGGCGCGCGCGACGCACCACGGCACCGACGTCCAGCCGCGCGGCGTGTGCGCGCGCTGCCGCCACGAGCTGACGCGTCCCGACCCCGGCCAGTGTCGCCGGGTCCGCGCAGAGCAGCGCGTCGACGGCGCGACGATCCTCGACCTCGAGGCACGCCGTCTCCTGGACCAGCAGCATCGCCCGATGCTCCGAGAGCACGCCCGCGCGCAGGGCGGCCAGCGTGTGCGGCATCTCCGATGTCCAGGCCTTGGCGGCGCCGAGAAGAGCAGAGCTGCGATGCGGCGACTCTCGACGGGCAAGACCGACCTGTGCGGCGACACCGAGACCGCGCCGTCTCACCGGGATGCCCAGGTGCGCCTGCCTCTCACGCTCGGCCCGGTCGAGCGCCACGGACGCCTCCGCCTGGAGCGCGCACGCCGCCGACTTGAGCTGCTCGAGCGCTGCGATGAGGTCGACGAGGGCTGCACTCGTCGGAGCCGGGTCAGCATGGGTCACCATGTCGAGGGCCGCAGTGCCCCGCGCTCGATCTGGGACACGGTGCGCGACCTGGGCCGGGATCGGCTGGAACGGTTCCGACGGCGCGTCGTCGGTCGGACGCGGCGGGCTCCCGTTGACGCCGCCCAGCCCGCCGAGGAGCTCACGGCGCCAGAGTGCGACGGCCGCGGCGTCGACGACGCGCGGCGGCATCGCCGCTGCGCGGATCGGTGCTGCCGGGGTTGTCGTCACCCCACGAGCCTATCGAACATCTGTTCGATTCGCTCGATTTGTCCACATCCTGGCGCCGGACATGCGCGTCGCCTGCGGGACGACGCGAGTCCCCCGCTCGCTGGGGGATGCCGGCGTGCGTTCGTCCCGAGCGTGGGCTGACGTCGGGGTCCGGGCTCTGGCCGAGCCGGCACTCGCGGGGCGGGGTGCAGATGGCTCGCGCCGCCGACTCGGAGTCGCGATGCATCCGTCGGGGATGGTGACGGGCGTGCAGGCGAGGAGTCGGCGGCGCGAACGTGCGCGGGTCGTCGGGATCGCCGACGAACGGCCGCGCACACCCGGGACGGCGGCCAGTGGTGCGCCCGGAGGTGGGCGGGCGGACGTCAGCGCTCGTGCCGGTTGACCGCCGAGATGATGGCCTTGAGCGAGGCGGTGGTGATGGAGGGGTCGATCCCGACGCCCCACAGGATCTGGTCGCCGATCGCGCACTCCACGTAGGCGGCCGCCGCGGCGTCGCCGCCCGCGGACAAGGCGTGCTCCGCATAGTCGAGCACCGCGACGTTGACGCCGAGGTCCTTCAGGGCGGACACGAAGGCGGCGACCGGTCCGTTGCCCGAGCCCTCCAGCGTCCGCGCCACACCACGGTCGACGAGGTCGACCTGCAGGGTGTCCGGCCCGTCCTCGACGCTGGTCCCGCGGGTGCCGCGCAGCGAGAACCGGCCCCACGGCGCGAACGGGCTGCCGGCCTCGACCGGCAGGTACTCGTCGTTGAAGATGTGCCACAGCTCGTCGGCCGTGACCTCGGTGCCGTGCTGGTCGGTGTGTCGCTGCACGACCTGCGAGAACTCGATCTGCAGCCGGCGAGGCAGGTCCAGGTCCTTCTCGGACTTCATCAGGTAGGAGATGCCGCCCTTACCGGACTGCGAGTTGACGCGGATGATCGCCTCGTAGGACCGGCCGACGTCCTTCGGGTCGATCGGCAGGTACGGGACGGCCCAGACGAGGTCGTCGACGGACACGTTCTGCGCGGCCGCCGAGACCTCCATGGCCGTCAGACCCTTCTTGATGGCGTCCTGGTGCGAGCCGGAGAAGGCCGTGAACACGAGGTCGCCGCCGTACGGGTGGCGCTCGCCGACGGGGAGCTGGTTGCAGCGCTCGACGGTGCGGCGGATGTGGTCGATGTCGGAGAAGTCGATCTCCGGGTCCACGCCCTGGCTGAACAGGTTCATGCCCAGGGTGACCAGGTCGACGTTGCCGGTGCGCTCGCCGTTGCCGAAGAGGCAGCCCTCGATGCGGTCCGCGCCGGCCAGGTAGCCCAGCTCGGCGGCCGCGACGGCCGTGCCGCGGTCGTTGTGCGGGTGCAGCGACAGCACCACGCTTTCGCGGAAGCGCAGGTTGCGGCTCATCCACTCGATCGAGTCCGCGTAGACGTTCGGGGTGGCCATCTCGACCGTCGCCGGCAGGTTGATGATCACCTTGCGGTCGGGCGTCGGCTGCAGCTCCTCCAGCACGGCGTTGCAGATCCGCAGCGCGTACTCCAGCTCGGTGCCCGTGTACGACTCCGGCGAGTACTCGTAGTAGACGTCGGTGTCCGGGACGAGCTCCTCGTACTTCTTGCAGAACCGGGCGCCGGAGACGGCGATGTCGACGATGCCGTCCTCGTCGGACCGGAACACGACCTCGCGCTGCAGCGTGGACGTCGAGTTGTAGAGGTGCACGATCGCCTGCTTGGCGCCCGCGATCGCCTCGTACGTCCGCTCGATCAGGTGCTCGCGCGCCTGCGTCAGCACCTGGATCACCACGTCGTCGGGGATCAGGTCCTCTTCGATGAGCTTGCGGACGAAGTCGAAGTCCGTCTGCGAGGCGGACGGGAAGCCGACCTCGATCTCCTTGTAGCCCAGCTGCACGAGCAGCTCGAACATCTCGAAGCTTGCGGGCCGGGTTCATCGGCTCGATCAGGGCCTGGTTGCCGTCGCGCAGGTCCACGGCGCACCAGCGCGGCGCCTTGGTGATGCGACGGTCGGGCCACTGACGGTCCGGCAGGTCGACGCGGATCTGCTCGTGGAACGGACGGTACTTGTGCACCGGCATCGACGACGGCTTCTGCGCGCTCGTCTCCAGGTAGTTCATGGGGTCCTCGTCCTTCGGGGCGTTCGGCAGGGGGTCAGCCGGCACACGCGAACACCGCGACGAGGATGCGGCCTAGAGGGCCTCGTCGCGGCAACGAAGAAGGAGGGTGATCCCGAGCACGATGTCACCGTACCCCGAACCCCGGACCCTTTCGCAACCTCGGCCGCAGGACGAGACCGGCCCGCATCACCGCAGGGCGACCAGCCGCTCGTCGCCGATCGCGTACAGCTGTGTGCCCAGCTGCACCAGGCGTGACGTACCCGCGGGCAGCGGCAGCCGCCACTCGAGCGTGCCGTCGGCGAGGTCGAGGGCGACCAGGACCGGCCGATCGTCGATCCCACCGCTGAGCACCGCCACCCGCCGACCGTCCGAGACCGTCGGCCCCGAGACCGCCCCGAGGTCGCGCACCCAGACGACGCCACCATCCTCCGCCGCCAGGCCCGCGACCGTCCCGCCGTTGCGCACCACCACCCGATCGCTGGCGTCGACCGAGACGCGCGTCGCCTGCGTGGGTGTCTGCCAGACCTGCTGGTCCGCACCCGGACGGTAGGCACGCACGCCGTCCAGGCCGAACCCGTCGGAGGTGAAGGTCAAGCCCGACGAGCCGTCGGACACGTCGACGGACAGCACGGAGCCCTCCGCGGTGAGCCACGGCTCTCCCATGCCGTCGGACAGCGACGACCTCGCGACGATCACCGGGCCGCGCAGCCGGAACTGCGTGCGCACGACGGTGCCGTTGGCGGCGAGCCGGGTCTGGTCGATCCCGAGGGTGTCCGTCGCGTGCGTCTGCCGCTCCCCGGTCGCGGCGTCGAGCAGCAGGGTGCTGTCGTTGTCCGTGGCCATCACCAACGCACGCGCGACGACCAGCCGGATGCGGCCGTTGATCGTCGTCCCCGCCGTCGCGAAGCGCTGCGTCTGCCACACCTGACGGCCCGAGACCGGTTCGATGCGGCTGACGCTCAGCCGTCCGTGCGCATACGCCGCCACCACGAGGTCACTTCCGGCGGCCGCGCTCGACTGGATCCAGCCGGGGACCGGGTGGGTCGACCGGACGACGCCGTGCACCGGGTCGATCGCCCAGAGCGTCGCGACGCCGACCTCTCCGTCCGGCACCTGGGCCAGGTCGCGCGGGTCGGGCGTCGGCGCCGGACCGGCGAGGCAGGACACGACCTCTCCCGTCGGGTGGCAATCGACGGCGTCGGGCTGGGGGTCCGTGCCCAGCGGGACGGTCCAGCGAAGAGCGCCGGAGATCGCGTCCAGCCCGACGATCCGACGGTCGCGGTGCTGGACCGACCCGGCACTCGCCACGAGCACGTCGCCGACGAGCACGGGTGGCGTCGTCCCGTTCACGTCGGCGGTCCAGGTGGCCTCCGGAATCGTGCGGAGCGTGGCCACAGCGCCGACGAACGCCGCAGGCCCCAGCACCGCGGCCCGTTCGCGCTCGGTCAGCCACCTCGGCCCGGCGAGGGCGACGCCCCCGATCAGCGCGAGGACCGCCACGGTCACGACGCTCGCCACCGCGGGCCGCCTCGACGCCCAGGACCGCGCGCCCGTAGCGACGTCGTGCAGGTGCTCGGGCGCGGACCGGACGGGCGGGGGCGCGTCCGTCGCGTCCTCGTCCAGACCTACCAGCTGCATCGCCGGCCGCTCGGCCAGGCGTCGCTCCGCCATGTGCCGACTCTAGGCCGACTTCAGGCGACGGGACCGGTCTCGGGGAGGCGTACCAGCCGCATCGAGCAGTCCCCGAACACGATCGTCGAGCCCACCCGGATCCGGACCTGCTGGTCGACGCCGCACAGGACCTGGCCGCCGTCGGGCAGGGTGACGACCGTGCCGTTGGTGGAGCCGCGGTCCGCGACCCACACGCCCGCCCGCTCGACGCCGATCTGGAGATGCGTCTTGGACACCGAGCGCGTCGGGTCGGCCACCCGGACCAGCTGCACCGCGGCGTCCGACGCCGGGTTGCGACCCACCAGCGCGGTGCGCTCGATGCTTACGCGACGGCCGTCCGAGAGCTCGAACTCGGCGGCGGGGCGGTCCGGGACCGGCTGTGGGGCGACCGGGTCGGTTCGGGGGGCCGCCGGACGCGTCAGCTCGAGCTCGGGCAGGAGGCCATAGGCCAGTCCCGACCGCACGACCGGGATGGTTCGCGTGTCGAGGTCCGGGCTGCTGCGCCGCGGGTCGACCGGGGCGAGCACGAGCGAGCCCGTGGTCGGCTGGGCGACCGACGGCGCCCGCGTCGCCGCAGCCCAGTCCGGGACGGGTACGGGGCCGCGCGGCGGAACCGGCGCCCGGGTCGCCTCCGTCGGGTTGCTGCGTCGTGGCGGCTGCTCGGCGGCCGCGAGCACCGACCGGCGGACGTCGAGCACCTCGTCACCGGCGGCGCGGTCGTGCCACCCGCGGTTGCGGCGGGTGCGGTCGAAGAACGGCGACACGAGGACGACGACGGCGCCGAGCAGCCCGATCAGCAGACCCGCCGCGACGACGACCGAGCGCACGAAGATGCGCGCGACCCCGACGGGCTCGCGGGTCTGCACGTCGACGGTGCGCACCCCGGTCGCCAGGCGTCCGAGGGTCCAGCCGGTCAGGCCGTGCAGCAGCCATTGCGCCAGGACCAGCGCGCCCGTGACCGCCAGCCCGACGGTCAGCAGGGTCAGGGCGCCCTCGGACGCCCGCGTCGACGGCTCGGCACGTGCCCAGCCGACGACGCCCACGGCGATGACCCAGCCGCCGACCACCACCCACACCAGGGCGTCGAGCAGGACGGCGCCGAACCGACGCGCCATCGATGCGGGCGGCGCGGCGTGGGCGCGTGCGTACCGGGATGTCACGCCTGGGCTCCCTGAGGTTGGACCGGTCATGAAGTCGGAGCTGCCGCGCACTACGAGGAGACGACCGAGCGGCGGGCCGCACGACGACGTCGCTTCTCCTGGCGCAGAGACGCTGTCGAGAGACGAGCGCGGAACCGACGTCGCCACCCCACGCTGTGCGTCATCGCCTCGACCGCAACCTGGACATCTGCCCAGTATGCGGCGGCCTGCTCGGGGCTCGGCGTCGCCGGGCTGAACACCGCCCGGTCGGCGGAACGCGCCA
This sequence comes from Cellulomonas sp. McL0606, assembly GCF_058248365.1. The sequence goes on from NZ_CM177779.1 coordinate 2,712,138, forward strand.
GCGCTCCCACCCGCGACGCGACCACGGCACCGTCGGCCACGTCCTCGAACGACGCCGCGATCGCCCGGGCCGACTCGTTGCGCGTCGCGAGGCCGCCCGTCGGGTGCCGCAGGTCGCGGGCGACGTCCAGCACCTCGTCCCAGCCGCCCGCGACCCGGGTCACCAGGTCGGCGCTGCGCCGACGACGACGACGGCGACGCACCTTCAGCACGACGATCACCACGAACGGCGCCGCCAGCACCGCCAGCGGGATCGCGGCGACGCCTGCCACCTGCGTCACGCGGAGCCAGAGGGGGACGGGCTCGTGTCGGGCGCGGGGTCGTCCGTCTGCGGCTGCTCGGTGTCCTCGTCGGGCGCGTTCACGGCAGCGGGCGGCGGCGGGGGCGGCTGGACGACCTGCGGGTTCGGCTCGGTCTGCTTGTCCTTGTTGTTCTCCTGCGGCGTCTGCTCAGGCGGCGGCGTGGGGTCGAAGGGGATCCAGCCGTAGCCCTGGAAGGGGATCTCGACCCACGCCTGGATGTCCTTGCCGGTCACCGTGACCGAGCCGTCGGCCGCCTTCTCCCCCGCGGCCGCCGAGCCGGGCACGAACCCGAGCACGACGCGTGCCGGCAGGCCCATCGAACGCGCCATCAGCGCGAGCGCCGCCGCGTACTGCTCGCCGTCGCCGACCATCACGTCGCCGCCCAGCAGCGACGTGATCCGGTCCGCGCCGTGACCGGACAGCGACGCGTAGTCACCGGCGTCGACGATCCCGTGGCTGAAGAAGCCCTGCTTGCTCAGCCAGTCCGACAGCGCGGTCGCGATCTGGACGGGGCTGCCCGCGTCGCGGGCGACGTCGGCGGCGGTGACCGAGACGAGGTCCGGCACGCCCAAGAGCGCCGGCTGGGCCACGTCCGACGCCGGCGCGCGGCCGACGGTCGTCGCGGCGTCGATCACCGGTGGCACGACGGCGTCGACGTCGTACGAGAGCCCGTGGTGGATCCCTCCGGTCACGACCGCCGCGCCCGTGGCGTCGTTGTACCGCAGCCCGCCAGCCGCAGTGGAGTCGCCGACGTCGAACGAGGTCGCCTGGCCCACCGTCGGCAACCAGACGCCGCCCAGGTCGTCGATCGTGAACTTCACCGTGGCCGGCTTGCCGCGGGCGCTGGTCTCGATCACGTCCCCGACGCGCCGGAACTCGCCCGACGCCTCGGCCGACCCGTCGCCCGCGACGTTCCAGACGACGCCGTCGTACCGGTCCATCGTCGCCAGGCGCACGCGCGCGCCCGCCGGCAGGCCGGAGACCGTGAACAGAGGCGTGTCGGCGTCCTGCTTGACGAACTCGCGGAACGCGGACAACGGGCTCGGGTAGTCGCGGGGATCGAACGGCGGCACGATCTGGTCGCGGACGACGAACCGTTCCGACGACGCCACCACGGCGGGCGCACCGAACGTGCCGGCCGCGGCGGCGACCACCAGGAGCATCGCGGTCGACACCACGCGCTGGACCCGCAGCCCTCCGGACCGCCAGGCCGCCCAGGGCAGCAGCACGACGGCGAGCACGGTTCCGGTCAGGGTCGGCGACACCGAAGGGTTCCGCGTGCCGAGCACGATCGCCCCGACGACGGCGACGATCGGGACGACGGCCGCCGACGCCCCGACCGCAGGACGACGGGCGCGCAGGGTCACCGCGACCGCGACCGCAGCGCCGACGAAGGCGAGGGCGTACATCGCGACGAGCAACGTCCCGCTGGTGCCGATCGGTGGCTGGAGCGTCAGCACCTGCTTCCACGTGGACGCCACGCCGCGCGCCAGGGCCGTGCCCGTGTCGAGGGTGGGGACGACCCCACCCTTCGTGGTGCGGGGCGCGGCCAACGGCCCGCCGGCGACGAAGAACACGACGAGCAGCACCGCCACGACCGTGAGCGCCGACCAGCGGCGCCACGCGCCCACCGCCGCGACACCGGCGCCGAGGACCAGACCGCCTGCCAGTGCCGGGACGCCGGACTGATCGCCGTACACGGACAGCAGCGGGAGCAGCGCCACGCCGAGCATGCTGAGCAGGACCACGGCGTCGATCGCACCCGCGCGCAGCGGGCGCGGGCGGCGGGCGGGGGTCGTCATGCCGTCACCCGTCGCAGCAGCCGGGGCAGGTCGTCGAGCGCACCGATCGTCGCCAGGCTGAGGCTGCCGTGGGTGCGCACGGCCACCTCGGCGCCGCGCTCGCAGCGCACGACCACGGTCCGCGTGCCGGTGGGCACGTGCCGCGAGCCCAGGCGCCGGTCGGCCATCGACGGCTCCGAGCCCGTGACCAGCATCGCGACCGACGCTGCCGGCGCCTCGCGCGCGACCCGGCGGCCGAGCAGCACCATGCCCGCACCGCTCGAGGCCAGCTGCAGGCCCGAGCAGTCGTCGAGCAGCAGCGGCGGAGTCTCCACCCGCAGCGTCCCGGGGCCGGCAAGGACCGCGAGCTCGCGCTCCTCGCGGATCGTCTGCACCCCCACCGAGGCGACGACCGAGACGGCCAGCTCGAACTCGTCGTCGTCGGCGTAGTCCCGCGGGTCCGTGGCCAGCGCGATCGCGGTCTGCGTGCGTCGGGTGTCCTCGAACTGCTTGACCATGAGGCTGCCGCGGCGGGCCGTCGTGCGCCAGTGGATGTAGCGGCGGTCGTCGCCGGCGACGTAGTCGCGCAGGGCGTGGAACGACAGGTCCGAGTCCGACAGGTCACGCGTGGCCTGGCCCTCGAGATCGCGCAGGAGGCCCGAGCCCGCGCCGGCCAGCGAGACGAGCAGCGGGTGGACGAACAGCTCGACGGGTCGGGTCCATCGCACGCTGCGGCGTGCCAGACCGAACGGGTCCCCGCGGACCGAGCGCACCGGTCCGACGACGATCACGGCCCGCCGCGCGGTCGGGATGGCGAACAGGTCGTCGTGCTCGGCGCCGGCGCTCAGGGCGGGGACCGAGAACTCGGCGGTGACCGCGCCGACGGGCAGCTCCACCCGCGACGGCAGGGACCGCCGGCGTGCGACGTTGCGGACCTCGAGCCGGCCGAGCGCACGCTCGCCCACCTTCACGCGACGATCGGCCATGTCGAGCGTGATCGCGTACCGCGAGCGGCCGACGGTCATCAGCAGGGCGACGACGAGGACGGCGGCGAGCGCCGCACCGAACGCCGCCAGCTCGAGCCAACCGAACCGTCGGCCCAGCAGCAGGCAGAGGAGGGCCACGAACGCCACTCCCCACCCGACCGGCGAGACCCGCAGACCCATGACGCTCAGGCCGCCCGCAGGGCCGGCGGCGCGGTCGTCTCGAGGATGCGGGCAAGGATCTCGATCGCGGTGACCCCGGCGAACTCGGCCTCGGCCTCCAGCACGAGGCGGTGCGCGAGGACCGGCTGGGCCAGCACCTTGATGTCGTCGGGGATCACGTACTCGCGGCCGGCGGCCGCGGCCCAGACCTTGGCGGTGCGCACGAGGGCCAGGCCGCCGCGGACGCTCGCGCCGACCACGGTCTGCGGGTCGTCGCGCGTGGCCTCGGTCAGGCGCGCCACGTAGTCCAGCACGACGTCGTCGATGTGCACGGTCTGCGCGAGGTCCGCCATCGTGCCCACGGCCTCGGTCGTGATGCGGGGCTGCAGGTTCGTCGTCCGGTCTTTGGCGCCCGCGAGGATCTCGATGGTCGACGACCGGTCCGGGTAGCCGAGCGACGTCTTGATGAGGAAGCGGTCCAGCTGGGCCTCCGGCAGGCGGTAGGTGCCCGCCTGCTCGATGGGGTTCTGCGTCGCGATCACCATGAACGGGCGGCCGACGGGGTGCGTCACGCCGTCGACCGTGATGTTGCCCTCCTCCATGACCTCGAGCAGGGCGGCCTGCGTCTTGGGCGACGCGCGGTTGATCTCGTCGGCGAGCACCACCGAGGCGAAGATCGGGCCGGGGTGGAACTCGAACCGGTGCGTGCCCTGGTCGTAGATCGTCACCCCGGTGACGTCCGACGGCAGGAGGTCGGGCGTGAACTGGATGCGGTGGTGGCTGCCCTGGACCGTCGCTGCGAGAGCCTTGGCGAGCGACGTCTTGCCGGTGCCCGGCGCGTCCTCGAGGAGGAGGTGACCCTCCGCGATCATCGCCGTCAGGGCGAGCCGGACCGTGTGGTCCTTGCCGAGCAGGGCGAGGCCCACGTTGGACACGAGGGCGTCGAACGTCTCGGCGAACCAGGTGCTCTGCTCGGGGTCCATGTGGGCGGTCTCCTGAAGATCGGGCGTCGGGTCCAGCTCGGAATAGTTCCTGCTCATGGTGTCGGCACCGCCGGCAGCGGAACTGAGGCCGTGGCGGCAGTGCTCCACGCTCCCCACCCCACGGCGTTGTGCGCCCGGACCTGGATCGCGATGGTGCTGCCGGCCGGGACGGTGAGCACCGCAGCGAGCGTGCTGCCGTCCCCGGTGTCGCCCCCGGTCGCGTCCCCGGTGTACTGCCACTCGTACTGGTCGATGCTGCGGCCGTGGTCGTCGGGTGCCAGCCACGCCACGCCGATCGTGCCGTCGGCGTTCACCACGGCGGTCGGCGGAGCCGGTGCGTCCGGCGCAGCGGGCGCTCCCGGGTCCGCCGAGCCGGTGGCGGCCGGGCTGCAGCCGGCGACGTTGCACGCCTGGTAGGCGACGGTCACGGTGCTGGACGAACCGAACGTGGCCGGCGCCGGGGTCGACCGCCACGGTCCGCCGTCGATGCTGTACTGCCGCACCGTGATCGGAGAGCCACCCGCGTCGCCGTCCGCGTAAGCGATGTTCACCTGGTCGAGGACACCCGTGCTCACCGTGACGCTCGGTGCCGCGGGCCGCGTGACCACCTGCGTCGTCGGCAGGGTGAGCCAGTCGCCGGCCAGACCGCGCGAGTTCCAGGCACGGACCAGCACGGTCGGGCTCGGGCCGCCGACGAGGTTGACGAGCGTCGTCGCGGTGCCGGCCACGTGGGTCGACGGGAGGGCGTCGACCTGGACCTCGTAGTCGACGATGGTCACGCCCGCGCCACCGGCGTCGTCCGGCGGCCCCCACGAGAGCGTGACGGAGCCCGTCCCCCAGGGGACCCCCCTCGGCCCCGCGTCGATATTGGGGGACGTGGGCGCCGTCGGTTGGCTCCACGTCTCGCCCACGTCCGAGCCCCACGCCGAGGTGCCCGCCTTGTTGGTCGCCCGGACGGCCACCTGGTAGGTGTGGCCGCGCTGGGCGGGCGAGATCACGTACGTGAGCGTGCCGGCGTCCAGCGGGATCGGCGTCCCGCTGTCGACCGAGATCTCGTAGCCCCGCACGTCGTCGCCGTGCGAGTCCGGAACCGTCCAGGACACGTTGATCTGGGGCCCGTTGGCCCCCACGCTGCTGCGGGTCGCCGTCACGACCGGCGCATCGGGCTCCGCCGCGGGGACCATCGGCAGCGACGAGTCGGACCACGGTCCCGGGTCGGGAGCCTTGTTGTGCGCGCGGACCCGCACCGTGTAGGCCGTGCCGTTCTTCAGCCCCGAGAACGTGTAGCTGGTCGTGGCGGACGTGACCGACGCGGAGCCCGACGGAGGTGTCGGCGAGATCTCGAGCGTGTAGGACGAGATGGGCGAGCCGGTCTGCTCGGGCGCCGTCCAGGTCGCGCGCAGCGACGCCGCGCCGAACTCGAGCGTCGGCGTGGTGGGCTGACCGGGGACCGCGTCCGGACGCGCAGGTGCCGAGCTCGGGCTGGGGTCGGACCAGTCCACGATGTTCTCGGCAGCCACCGTGAACGTGTACTCCGTGTCGTTGGTCAGGTTGTCGATGGTGCACGTGGTGCTCACGCACGGCCGCACGATGTTCCCGGGGTTGGCCACCACCCGGTAGCCCAGGATCGGCGCGCCGCGGTTGTCCGGCGCGTCCCACGACAGCACCACGGTCTTGTCCCGGATCTCACCGATCCGCGGTGCCGTCGGCGTGGCGGGCTTGCCGCGCACGGATGTGACGATGCGACCCTCGACCTCGCGGTCGGGGTCGCCGGTCACGTCCCGGACGCGGAAGCGAGTCACGATCTGTCCGATGAACCCGGCCGCCGGACGCACCGTGACCGTGCTCGCCGTCGCGCTGGCGGTGCCCGCGCCGGGCGTCTCGACGGTTGCCCCGACCACGGTCAGGGGCGAGCCGGGGAACGGGTTGTAGGCGTTCTCGAGCACGTTCACGGTGCTCTCCTTGCCCTCCACGCCGTCCTGCTGCACGTCGAGCACCTGTGCGGTGCGCCGCGTGCTCGCGATCACCCGCAGGTCGATCGAGGTGTCCATCGTGCCGCTGCGGCCGTAGCCGATCTTCAGGGCGAGCTTGTCCGTGCGGCCCTTGGGGGTCGACTCGGCGGCCGCGACCTTCAGGACGGTGCCGTTCTCGATCGTCGCCGTGAACCCCGCAGGCACGGCCGAGTTGATCCGGTAGGTGTACCGGGCCTGGGTCGGGTCGGAGGTGTCGCCCTCCGGGCCTGTCGTGAACGAGCGCAGGTCGACCCCGAGGGCGGTCTCCCCCGGCGCGACGTCGATCGTGGACGGGGAGAACGTCGGCGGGTGGTCGTCGACCGCGTAGACGGTGATCTGGAGCGTGATGATCGACGTGCGGGCCGACGTGTCGTCCGGCCCCGACGCGTCGGTCACGGGGACCGTGATCGAGGCCGGGCCGGCGTAGTCGGGATCGGACCGGTACTGAAGGGTCCTCTTGTCCTTCAGCAGGTCGGAGTGGTCGGACTTCGTGGCGCTGAGCCCCGATGCGTCAGCCACCGTGGGGCTACGACCCGGCGCCACCTGGACCTGCTCGGCGAGCGGGATCAGCAGCACCGCGCCCGACGCGACCCGGAAGCGGGGGCCTTGGGCCGGGGGTCGGCGGGAAGAACCCGAGCGCCGGGACCGTGATGAACGCGTACGAGGCCGCCGCCGGCGACGTCGTGTTGGTGAGCAGGAACGGCACCGTCTGCGCGTGGTCCGCGAGCTTGACGACGACCTTCCCGTCGACCACCGAGGCCACGTCCGCGAGCGAGCCCGGCACGGAGACGGCGAGGTCGCTCAGTGGTCCGCTCGGATTCTGGGCGACGGCGAGCACGTCGACGGTCACCGCTGTGCGGCCGAGCGTGTCCAGCGCGCCGACCACGACATCCCGAGCGATCGGTGGGAGCACGGGCGCGTCGGCGGCGACCGTCACCGTCAGCACGGCCGTGTCCCGACCACCCCGGTCGTTCTCCACGACGTAGCCGATCTGGAGCACGCCCGGTGTGCTCGGGGCGCGCACGATGATGCGCCGCCCGTCCACCTGGGCGGGGACGTCCGCGGGGTCGAGCGCGGGGTCGAGGGTGAGGTCGCCGCCGCTGGAGTCGACGTCGTTGGCCAGGACGCGCACCTCGACGCGCTGCCCGGGCCGGACGGTGACCTGGTCGTCACGGGCGGTCACCGTCGCGGCGCCACTGGGTCGCGGGCTGATGCCGACGCGGATCTTGGCCACCGCGCGCTGGCCCGTCCAGTCCTCCACCGCGTACGTGAACTCGTCCGTGTCCAGCTCACCGGGCAGCGCCTCGTACTCGAGCCAGTCGGGCCCGCCGACCGTCACGCGTCCGTGCTGCGCACCCGATGCGACGCCCAGCAGGGTGACACCGTCCCCGTCCGGGTCGATGCCGACGAGCGGGATGTCGATCCTGACCTTGTCGCCCTCGAACACGCGCGCCACCAGGTCGCGCGGGTGGGGGGGCGCCTTCGTCGCGGCGTCGGACTGATGGACCCGCACCGTCACGGTAGCCGCGGTGACGTTGCCGGTCGCGTCCTTCACCTGGAACGTCGCGTGCACGGTGAGCGGCGCGGCGGGTGCCTGGTAGCGCAGCACGTCGCCGGACACGAACAGCAGACCCTGGCCGGGCCCGAGCGGCTCGGCCAGCTCGGGGACGAGCGTCAGCCGGCCGCCGTCCGGGTCGAACGCGGTGTCGAGCACGGGGATCGTCACCACGCCCCCGGTCCGCACGTCGGCCTCGACGTTCTGGACGACGGGCGGCTGGGAGGACGTCGAGGGCGGCACGGGCTGGACGACGATCTCCCCGATCGCCGACGCCTGCCCGCTGGAGACCGAGTAGTGCAGGACGACCGGCTGCGAGAGCGTGCGGTCGGCGCGGATCTGCACCAGGTGGTGGTCGAGCACGGCCACGCGCAGACCCGACCCGTCGGGCACGTCGACCGACTGCAGGACGAGGACCTTGCCGGCAGGGTCGGAGTCGTTGTCGAGCGGGTCGATGGTGACCTCGCCGCCGGCAGGCAGGGACGCCCGGTCCCGGACCGCCACCGGTGGTGCCGCGGTCTCCGGCCACTCCTTGACGTCGATCCGGGCCAGTCCGGTCGCCTGCTGCGGGGAGGCGGTGACCAGGAACTGCACGTAGTAGCTGCCGGCCCGCGCGGCGCTGAACGTGAACGTGCCGGCCTGCAGGTCGCTCGTCACGGTCGCCCCGACCACGTCGTCCACCCCGGCCAGCCTCGGCGGCTCGTCGGACGAGCTGCGCACCGAGTCCAGCGGGTGCAGCGTGACGGGCTGGCCCACGTACGTCACGGCGAAGACCGGATCGATCTGCGGCGCGAGCGAGCCGCTCGGGCGCACGTCGACGTCGAGGTACCCCTCGGCCGTGCTGGTCCCGTCCGACACCTCGACCGAGACGCGTGTGCGCCCGAGGGCGGACCCGTTGGCGTCGAACGTCAGCGTGCCGTCCTGACGGAACCGCACCGAGCCGGACGTTGCGTCTGCCGACGCACCGACCAGCAGCAAGTCGTCACCGTCGGGGTCGACGAAGTCCGCGAGCACCTGATGGTCGGCCTGCCCGCCCTGCTCGACGGTCAGCGACCCCACCCGGACCTGGTGCGGCGGCTCGTCGATGCTGGGGCCGTGCACCGTCAGCCGCACGTGCGCCGTCGATGGCGCCGTCTGGCCGTGGCCGTCGGTGATCGTGTAGGTGAAGTCGACGGTGCCCACCGCGGTCGGCAGGACCTCGATCTGCAGCGCCCGGCCGCCGTAGATGGACACGACGGTCCCGAACGCGGCGGGGACCGGGTCGAACTGGGAGATCGCGAGGATGCCGCAGTCCGACGAGGAGTCGTTGTCGATCACGGGCAGGATGGTCGTGCGGCCCGCCCGGACGCCGAACGAGTCGTCCGCGGCCGTCGGGGGTGCCGACTGGTTCGAGCACTCCGTGACCAGGTCCTGCGTGGTGTCGGAGCTCTGCGCCTGGTCCTTGGAGTCCTGCGGGTTCTCCTGCGGGACGACCTCGTTCCAGTTGGGGACGTGCAGGTCGGTGTCCTGCAGCGGCAGCCACAGCCGCCCGCGCAGCGTGTCGTTGAGCACGACGACCTGCCGGTTCACGCGGAACGTCAGGGCATCGGCCGTCGACATGTCCTCGAGGTTGCGGACCTTTGCGTCGCTGCCGTCGCAGAAGCGCTGCAGGTAGGAGCCCGTGCCCGTGGCCCACGCGCCGTGCGCGCACGTGCCGACACGCACCGGCGCGGCAGGCTTGCCCGAGCCGGCGGTCTTGTGCTCGACGATCTTCCCGCCGTCGAGGGGCACCTCGATGAGCGCGGTCGTGCTCGCGACGAGCACGACGGAGGCCGCCGGACCGGGCTGCTGCAGGCGCAACCCGTCGCCCGGCACGTCGATCGTGCCGTGCAGCGTGTGCACCGTGCTGCCGGAGAGCGAGACGGGCTGGTCGCCTACGGCAGTGAGCTGGTCGACGTCCCCGGCACCCAGGGTGCCGGACGGCGTGCTGTCCACCGAACCGCCGCTCGACAGGTCCGCCCGGGTCACGGTGCCGTCCGTCGCGGCGACTCCCAGCACGGCCCCGTCCTGGGCGACGATGACCTTGCCGCCCTCCCCGAGCTGCAGGTCCGGCGTGTCCGTCCCGATCCGCAGCTGGTCCAGGTCCCCGATGCCGCGCACCCAGGCGTCGCCCGAGCCGTCGGAGATCGCGACCGTCCCTGCGGCCATGCCCACCATGCCCACGGTCGCCCCGGGCGTCGCGACGTGGGTGGTGACCGTCACGGAGGCCGGGTCGACCACCGAGACCTGGCCGGGCTCGACCAGCAGGACGTCACCGGCGTCCTGGAGCACGTCGAACTTCGTGCCCTCAGCCACGAGGCCGCCGTTGAGCTCTTCGACCTTGGCGTTGTACCGGCCCAGCTGGCTCTGGCCCGTCGCCGTCAGCCACACCGCACCGTCGTTGAGGTCGAGCCGTGCCAGCGGGAACCCCTGGTTGACCAGCGCGAGCACGGCGATCAGCACCGGAACGGTGACCACCGCGGCCGTCGTCGTGGCCTTGTGACGCAGACCCGTGATCCTCACGACGCACACCCCTGCGCGGGGCTCGCCGACGACCGCCGGTCGGCGCGCACGATCGAGACCTGGATGCAGACCTCACCGGACCCGCCGCCGGCGGGGACCGTGACCGTCGGTTCGTCGATGAGCGCGAGCTGAGGCTCGCCGGTCGCCTGCAGGACGCCCCACAGGTACCGGTCGCCGTCCTGCGGTTCCGGGTTCACCCACGTGAACACCACAGAGCCGTCCGCCTGGCTGGTGCCCAGCAGCGAGTGGGGCGCGGGGACGACGTCGTCGATCGCGGTGGGCGCCGGGTCCTGGCTGAACTCCGCGCTCGCGCTCGGCCGCGGGTCGGGCGTGCCGCTGCCGTGCAGGGCCACGGTGCCGACCGCCACGGCGACGGCCAGGACGACGAGGCCGGAGACGACCCCGACGACCAGGCGGCGTCGGCTCGGTGGCTCGACGTCGTCCGTCCGGAGCGGCTCCTGCGGCGCGATGAACGTGGGCAGCGCGGCCCGCGGCGCGGCGGACGGCTCCGTCGCAGGCGCGGTCGCCGGAACCGTCGTGATCGAGCGGACCCGCGTCGCCTCGTCGGCGCCGGGGATGAACCCCGCAGCCGGCTGCTCCTCCGCCGCGTCCTGCGGGTCGACGCTCACGATCGAGCGCAGCCGCGTCGCGTCGTCCTCGGCACCGCCGTACGGACCGCCGAACGGGCCGGTCTGGTCACGCTGCGACGCGGTGAGTGCCTCCTCGGTCAGGTCCAGCGGCGTCACCGGCAGGCGCAGGTCGCTCTCGACCTGCTGCAGTGCCCGGGCCACCGCGGCGGCCGAGTCGTACCGGCGTGCGGGCACCTTGGCCATGGCCTTGTCGAGCACCTGGAACAGGGCCGGCGGCACGTCGTCGCGACCCGTCGGCGGCAACGGGGAGCGCTCGATCCGCGCGACGAGCTGCTGGGCGCTGTTCTGGCCGCCCGCGATCTCGAACGGTGTCCGACCCGCCAGCAGCGAGTAGATCGTCGCGGCGAGCGAGTACACGTCGGAGCGCTCGTCGCCGGTGGGGTGCTCGCCGAGCAGCTCGGGCGGCGACCACGGGATCGACATGCCGACCGTCGCGCCGCCGCCCTGACCCGTCGTCGCTGCGATGCCGAAGTCCGTGAGCGCGGGCCAGCCGAAGTCCGTGGTGAGCACGTTCGCGGGCTTGATGTCGCGGTGCAGGATCCCGGCCCGGTGCGCGGTCTCCACCGCGGACGCGAGCCGGATGCCGATGCGCAGGGCCTCGGGCACGGAGATCCGCTCCTGGCGGTACCGGTCCGCCAGCCCCGGTCGTGAGCAGTACTCCATGACGAGGAACGGGCGACCGTCGGCGGCGATGGCGGCGTGATAGATCGTGACGATCGACGGGTGGTGCGACAGCTGGGCCATGAGGTTGGCCTCGGTCTGGAACCGCGACCGGACGTCGTCGTCGAGACTGCCCGCGAGCAGCACCTTCACGGCGACCTCTCGGCGCGGCAGCTGCTGCTCGTAGAGGAAGACGTCCGCGAAGCCACCCAGACCGAGCACGCGTACCGGCTCGTACCCCGGGGCTGTGGCGGGGTGGAGGCTTCGCGGCGTGCGGTCACGTACCGCGCTCCAGGGAGAACGTCACGCCGTCGCCGAGGTCGACCAGCTCGTCGAGACCGACCACGCTGGGCTCGCCCGGGTGCAGGCGACGGGCGCCCTCGCCCGGCCGCGCGACGTGCACGCCGTTGGTCGAGTCGAGGTCCGTCACCAGCACGTGGTCACCCTCGACGCGCACCTCCGCGTGCGTCCGCGAGATGTCCTGCTGCGGGCTCGGCACCGTGATGAGCCGGGGCAGCTCGCGGTTGGAGACGCGCGCGACCTGCGGTGCGCGGCCCAGCAGGACGGCCCGGTCCAGCGGAACGACGAGACCCGTCGAGAGCACGAGGCGGGCGGGCATCTGGGCTCCCGCCGGCGGACGGAACGGCGCCGGGACGTCGTCCGACGCCCACGACGGCAGCTGGTCGCGAATGTCGGCCAGGTCGGTGGACAGGATCGTCAGACCGTCGTGGTCGTCGAGGGATGCCCCGGACAGCGGGACGCTCTGCGGCGGCACGGCGCCGTGCTTCTCGTCGAACGCAGAGGCCGACAGGAAGGCCTCGGCGGTGGCGACAACCCCGGACGTCTCGGCGTTCCCGTCGCGCACGGGCACGAGCGCGACGGGGTCGTCGTCGGTCGGGACGTCCTCCGGCGCCGGCTCCGCGGCCGCGTCCACAGCGGGCGCCGGATCCTCCACGATCTGCGCGGACATCGCCGGGATGTCCTCGACCGCAGGTTCGGGCTCGTCGGACACAGCCAACGTGATGCGGACCCGCGAGGCGCGCACGACACCGTCGGCGACGGGCAGGGTCGGTGCGTCGACGGGCACGTCGTCCACCTGCACGGCGACCGAACCGACGCCGTCGAGCACACGCTCGGTCCACGTGCTGACCTCGCCCGACCGCAGGGTCTCGACCCGGCCGTCCAGGTCCACGACCACCTCGACGTCTCCCCGCAGGGCGGCGTGCACCCGGCGCTTGTCCACCGACACCAGCGCGAACGGCGGCAGGCCCGCGAACCCGTCGCGCGCCAGGAGCGCCAGAGCGGCGAACACGCCGTCGCCGGTCTCCTGCCAGAGGTCACGCACGGTCGACTCGGCCGCCGACGGTCCCAGCAGCGCCACGAAGCCCGGGCGCACGATCGCGGTCCACTCGCCTGCGGCGTACTCGGGAACGCTCATGACCGGTCCTCCTCGTGGGGCGGGTCGCTCGGCGACGATCCGGGTGCGTAGAACCGCGGGACGGTCGCCCCGTTGAGCATCTCGTCCCACACGTGAGGGCCCCGGTCCGCGTCGACCCGCGGGACGGTGATGTGCACGTCCTCGTGGGCGCCGGCGGCGGTGGCCACGTCGACCACGACCGCGCTCACGTTGTCGCGCGCGCCGTGCTCGAGGGCGAGCCGGACCAGCAGCGCGGCGGCGTCCTGCGGGTCGCTCGTCCCGCCCAGGACGTCGCGCAGCGCGGGCTCGCCGAGCTCGCGCGTCAGCCCGTCGGTGCAGATCAGGAGACGGTCCTGCAGGCCGGCGGGCAGCAACCAGTAGTCGGGCTCCGGCGCGTCGCCGGTCCCCAGCGCGCGCGTCAGGACGTGCCGCTCGGGGTGGGTCTCAGCCTGGGCGGCGTCGATCTCCCCCAGGTCGATGAGCTCCTGGACCACCGAGTGGTCCACGCTCACCTGCTCGAGCTTGTCGCCGTCCCACCGGTAGACCCGCGAGTCGCCCACGTTGAAGACGAGCCAGTACGAGCCGCCGTCGTGCTCGGTCACCGCGACACCGGCGACCGTCGTCCCGCCCTGACGACCGCCCGTGAACTCGTTGCGGATCCGGGCCGCCGTGCGCACGAAGCAGGCGTGCACGTCGTCGGCGCTGGCCGCGGCCTGCCCGGCCAGCTGCGCGAACTCCTCGACGGCGATGCGGCTGGCCAGGTCACCGGCGTCGTGACCGCCCATTCCGTCGGCCACGAGAAACACCGGCGGGTAGGCCAGCAGGGCGTCCTCGTTGACGTCACGCACGAGGCCGCGATCGGTCGCCGAACCCCACGACGTTCGCACCTTCGTCCCCCTGCCTCTCCGCGCGACGAGTCAGCACCCGACCGAGTGCCTCGTTGCATCATCGGCGCACATCGTTCCCTACGTGAGCCCCAGGTACACAACAAGGGGTCACCCTGTGGTCAGATGCCCAGCTGGTAGACACCCCAGTAGGCGAGCACGACGAGCAGGATCCCCGAACCGACGACGCCACCCCACAGGACCACGCTCCGCAGGACGCCGGGTGCGGGGCGCGCACCGGCTGCACGGGCCTGACGGTACCGGCGGACGAGCAGCACCGCAGCGAGCACGACGGCGACCCCGAGCAGCCGGACGAGGATCCAGCCGCCCTGGACGACGAGGTCGTTGCGTTCGTAGTTCAGGGCGAGGCGGGCGACCGCGACGACGTACCAGATGAGCGCCACGAGCGTCAGGATCGCTCCCGCGCCGACCGCCACGAGCCTCGGCAGGATGCCGTGCCCGAACCGTGGACCGTCGGGGCGCGAGCCCCCGCGCACGCGGTTCGCGGTGGCCTCGACCCCGCGCCCGACGCCGACCGCGAGCGGTCCGAGCACGATGAGCACCAGGGCCAGCGCGATGAGCACCAGCACCACGTCGCTGTTCCAGCGCGGCTGCGGGACGGGCGCGGCGAGGTAGGTCTGCACGGGCTGGTCGCCGGCGATCCGCGGTTCGGACGCCGCGGTGCCGGGCAGCCCGAGGACCCACCCCGACAGGTCGGTCAGGAACGTGGAGTCGACCACGCCGTCCACCCGGATCCCGTGGTTGGCGCCCTTGTAGTAGCGGACCGTCACGTCGTCGTTCTCCGCCAGCGCCGTGTCGTCGATGACCTGCTGGGCGCCCTGGATGGTCGGCATGGAGATGTCTCCGGTGCCGTAGACCACGAAGACCGGTTGTCGCATCTGGCGTTGGTAGGGCGTGACGTCGAAGTCGGCGTACTCGAAGCCGCCCCCGGGGACCGACATCCCGACCGCGCGCGGGATCGCCCGGAACACCCCATGGGGCACGCCGGTGTTGCGCAGGTAGGAGTCGACGGCGAACGCAGCCTGCTCGCGGGGCGGCACCACCGGGGAGGAGACCAGGACGACGAACGCCACGTCGGGGTGCTTCGCGGCCAGCACCGGCGCGATCCAGCCGCCCTCGCTCTCGGCATACAGACCCACCCGGTCCGGGTCGACCCCGGGGTAGCTCTGCAGGAGCTTCACCGAGGCGGCGTAGTCCTGCGCCATCCCCACGTAGTCGCGGTGGCGGGTGGTGTAGGTGTCGAGCCGCTTGTCGGGCACCATGGCGACGATGCCCGAGGCCGCCAGCGCGTGCGCCTGCGCCAGGAACGCGATCTCGTACCGGCCCGTGCCCGCGCCGTGGATGAACACGACGCCCGGCTTCGGCGAGTCCAGCCCGACGGGCTCGCTGATCCGCGCATCGATCGTCTCGCCGTCCAGCTGGACGGTCACGACCGTCGTCTTGACCTCGTACTGACCCGCCGTCGCCGCGGACCCGATCGCCGTGTCCTCCGTCTGCACCTGCAGCGGATCGGTCAGCGGCGTCGGGTCCCACTGCGGGCCCAGCACCGATCCCAGGACCGCGAGCACCACCAGGCCGACCACGGTGCCTGCGACGACCCCCAGCACCGCCCGGGTCCGGCTCCCGGTCCCGCGCGCGCGCGACGCCTCGACGTCCGACTTCAGCATCGTCTAGAAGCCCATCTTCCCGAGCTGCTTGGGGTCACGCTGCCAGTCCTTGGCCACCTTGACGTGCAGGTCCAGGTACACGCGCGCGCCGAGCAGCGCCTCGATCCCCCGGCGTGCCTCGCTGCCCACGTCGCGCAGCCGGGCACCGCCCTTGCCGATGATGATCGCCTTCTGGCTGTCGCGTTCCACGAAGAGGTGGACGCGCACGTCGAGCATGGGCAGCCCGTTCGCCGCCGGCTCGTCGCGCGGCACGATCTCGTCCACGACCACGGCCAGGGAGTGCGGCAGCTCGTCGCGGACGCCCTCGAGAGCCGCCTCCCGGACCAGCTCGGCGACCATCACGGCCTCCGGCTCGTCGGTGAGCTCGCCCTCCGCGTACAGAGGCGCACCCTCGGGCAGGTGCCCGATCAGGACCTTCTCCAGCACGTCGACCTGGTACCCGCCGACCGCGGACACGGGCACGATGTCCGCCCAGTCGCCCAGCGCCTGCACCTGCATGAGGTGCTCGGCCAGCTTGCCCTTGCCGACGAGGTCCGCCTTGGTGACGATCGCGACGACGGGGGTGCCGCGGCCGTCCCGCGCCAGCTCGCTCATCTGCTCGGCGATGAACCGGTCCCCGGGTCCGACCCGCTGGTCCGCGGGCAGGCAGAACCCGACCACGTCGACCTCGGTCAGCGTGTCCTTGACCAGCGCGTTGAGCCGCTCCCCGAGCAGCGTCCGCGGCCGGTGCAGGCCGGGGGTGTCCACCAGGATCAGCTGAGCGTCGGGGCGGTGCACGATGCCGCGGATGGTGTGCCGGGTGGTCTGCGGGCGGCCCGACGTGATCGCGACCTTCTGCCCCACCAGCGCGTTGGTCAGCGTCGACTTGCCCGCGTTGGGGCGCCCGACGAAGCAGGCGAAGCCGGATCGGAAGGTCATCGGGTCGCTCCGTGGTTGTCGGACGGGGCGTCACGCCTGGAGCCCGCGTTCTCCTGCTCGTCTTCCTCGGCGTCCACCTGGCTCACCAGGACGGTGGCCAGCCGGCGGCGCCGACCCTCGACACGGTCCGCGACGAGGTGCAGCCCGTGGATGTCCCCTGCGGACCCGAGCAGAGGAACCTTACCCAAGGCCTTGGCCAGCAGGCCGCCGGCACTGTCCACGTCCTCGTCCTCCACCTCGAGGCCGAACAGCTCGCCCAGCTCGTCGCGGCCCAGCCGAGCGGGGACCCGGAACACGCCGGCCCCCAGGTCCTCGACCGCGGGGGCGGTCGGGTCGTGCTCGTCGGTCAGCTCGCCGACGATCTCCTCCAGCGCGTCCTCGATGGTGACCAGCCCGGCGATGCCGCCGTACTCGTCGACCACCATCGCCATGTGCGACGTCCCGGCCTGCAGCTCGCGCAGCAGCTCGTCGACCGGCTTCGACTCCGGCACGAACACGGGCGGCCGCGCCAGGGCTGGCCGGCGCGTCGAGCATGGCCTGCTGCTTGTTGTTGTTCGAGCGGCCCGTGGGCGCGATCGGCAGGCGGCGGACCACGTCCTTGAGGTACAGCACGCCGGTCAGGTCGTCCACCGACTCCCCGGTGAGCGGCACGCGGGAGAACCCCGAGCGCAGCAGCAGGGCCAGGGCCTTGCGGACCGGCGTGTCCTCGGGCGCGGTCACCATGTCGGTGCGCGGCACCATCACCTCGCGCGTGAGCGTGTCGCCGAGCTTCGAGCACAGAGCGGAACATCTCCCGCTCCTCGTCCTCGATCACGTCCGACTCGCTGACGCGCTGGACCATGTCGCGCAGCTCGTCCTCCTCCTCCTCGGCGGAGCCCTCCGTGGGCCGCCCGACGGCACCGAGCCGCCCGGCCACGGCCGTGACCGCCACGAGCGGACCCGACAGGAGGGTCAGCGTCCGCACCGGGTGCCGGCGGCCGAGCGTGCGGGGGCTGGCCCGTACGAGCAGGAATGCCACGAGCCCGCACAAGGCCACCGAGATCAGCAGGACGGCCCACCACGCCAGGTCGCTCGAGCTCACCGCGAGCGTGATGCAGACGGTCGCGGTCATCTCCAGGAGCAGCCGGACGAAGGCGGCCGCGGCCGCGACCCGGGTCGGGTGCTCGGTCAGCGCGCGCACGCGCCGGGCCGCGGGGTGCCGATCCGCCGTCAGCTCGGTTACCGCCGCGCGGGACACGCGCACGACCGCGATCTCCCCTGCGGACAGGGCGGCGGCCGCGGCGATGCCGAGCACCGCGAGCAGGACGAGCAGTGCGACCGGGACGTCCGTCATCGGGTGGCCAAGAACCTCAGGAGGAGCTGGCGCTGGAGGTCGAACATCTCCTTGTGCTCGTCCGGCTCGACGTGGTCGTAGCCGAGCAGGTGCAGGATCCCGTGCGTCGTGAGCAGCAGGAGCTCGTCCTCGGTCGAGTGCCCGGCGGTGCGGGCCTGCTGGGCCGCGACCTCGGGGCACAGCACGACGTCGCCCAGCAGGCCGGCGGGCGTCGGGTCCCCTTCCCGGCCCGGCCGGAGCTCGTCCATCGGCCACGACAGCACGTCGGTCGGGCCCGGCTCGTCCATCCACTGGACGTGCAGGTCGGTCATCGCGTCGGTGCCCACCAGCGTGATCGACAGGTCCGTCTGCGGGTGCAGGTGCATGGCGTCGATGACGAACCTGCCGAGCGAGGCGAACTCCGCCTCGTCGACGGCGTAGCCGGACTCGTTCCTGACCTCGACGCTCATCTCAGGCTCCTGTCCCAGCGTGCGTAGGCGTCGATGATCTCGCTGACCAGCCGGTGCCGGACGACGTCCGACGAACCGAGGCGGCAGAACGAGACGTCGTCGATGCCGGAGAGCACCTGCTCGACCACCCGCAGGCCCGAGGTTGTCGACGACGGCAGGTCCACCTGCGTCACGTCGCCGGTGACCACGACCTTGGACCCGAAGCCCAGTCGGGTGAGGAACATCTTCATCTGCTCGACGGTCGTGTTCTGCGCCTCGTCGAGGATGATAAACGCGTCGTTCAGGGTGCGACCGCGCATGTAGGCCAACGGCGCGACCTCGATGGTGCCGGCCTCCATGAGCCGCGGGATCGCCTCGGGGTCGACCATGTCGTGCAGCGCGTCGTACAGCGGGCGCAGGTACGGGTCGATCTTGTCCGAGAGGCTGCCGGGCAGGAAGCCGAGCCGTTCGCCGGCCTCGACCGCGGGCCGCGTCAGCACGATCCGGTGCACCTTGCGGTCCTGGAGCGCCTGGACGGCCTTCGCCATCGCCAGGTAGGTCTTGCCCGTTCCGGCGGGACCGATGCCGAACGTGACCGTGTGCCGGTCGATCGCGTCGACGTACTCCTTCTGCCCGGACGTCTTGGGCCGGATGGTGCGCCCCCGGCTGGACAGGATGTTGAACGACAGGATGTCGGCCGGCCGCGCGGTCGAGGCCGCCGTCAGCATGGCGACCGACCGGACGACGATGTCCGGCGTGAGCGGCGTCCCGCCGGCAGCCATCTCGACCAGCTCGTCGACGAGCCGGGAGACGAGCGCGACGTCGCCGACGGGACCGGCCAACGTCACCTCGCTGCCGCGGACGTGGATGTCGACCGTGGTGAAACCGGCCTCGACCGCCCGCAGGACCTCGTCCTGCGGGCCGAGCAGCTCCACCATGGAGATGTCCGACGGCACGGTGATGCGGTGCTCGACGCGAGCCGGCGCACCGTGGGCACGGTCTGTGCGTGCAGATGTTGGTTCGGCCATGTGCTCGGCGTGCGCCGCGGGCTCCTTGGTTGATGACGACGTGCTCGATGAGGTGTCGTGACGAGGTGCAGGACAGCAGTCTACGAGCCTGCGACCACAAGATTCGGGCTCACGCCCACCGACCCAGCCGCTGCGCGAGGACCGCCAGCGCGACCGGCCCCGCGGTCGACGTCCGCAGCACGTGCGGACCGAGCCGGACCGCGCTCGCGCCCGCATCCGCCAGCCGTGCCAGCTCGGGCTCACCGATACCGCCCTCCGGGCCGACGACGACCAGGCACTCCCCCACGGTCGGCAGCGTGACGTCGGCGATCGGCGCCGTCGCGTCCTCGTGCAGGACCAGCGCGACACCCCCGGCGGCGACGACCGACCGGATCCGCTCGGCGAGGCCGCGCCCGTCGAGCGCCTGGCCGACGTCCGGTACGCGTGCCCGGCGCGACTGCTTGGCCGCGGAGCGCACGGTGCCCAGCCATCGGGACCGGCTCTTGGCGGCCCGGTCGCCGCGCCACACCACGATCGACCGCTCGGCCTGCCAGGGGACCACCGCGTCGACGCCGACCTCGGTGGCCGCCTCGATCGCCATCTCGTCGCGGTCACCCTTGGCCAGGGCCTGCACGAGCACGAGCGAGACCGCGGGTGCCCCTTCGACGACCACGTCCGTGACGGCGACGAGAACCCCGTCGGCCGAGACCGAGTCGACGACGCCGACCAGGCGCACCCCGTCCCCGTCGACGACGTCGACGCGCTCGCCCGGTGAACGCCGCTGGACGACACCGGCGTGGCGCCCCTCGGTGCCGCCCAGCAGGTACGTGCCACCGGCGGCGACGGCCACCAGGCTCCCCGGCTCGGCGAGGAAGACGGGCGCGCTCATGACGTCGGCCTGCGCACGGCGTGGCCGCTCAGCGGCCGGACAGCTTGTCGCGCAGCTTGGCGAACACGCCGGTGCTCGACCCGGCGAACCGCGCCTCGGGGCGTTCCTCACCCCGCAGCGCCGCGAGCTTGCGCAGCAGCTCGGCCTGCTCCTCGTCCATGGCGACGGGCACCTGGACGTCCACGTGCACGTGCAGGTCGCCTCGACCGCCCACGTGCAGGTGCCCGACGCCCAGGTTCTTCAGCGTGACGATCTGCGCGGGCTGCGTGCCCGGTCGCAGGTCGACCTCGCGCGGCCCGTCCAGGGTGTCGAGCATCAGGACGGTACCGAGCGCCGCCGCGGTCATCGGCACCTCGAGCGTGGCGTGCAGATCGTCGCCGCGGCGGACGAACGTGTCGTTCTTGCGCTCGCGCACCTCGAGGTAGACGTCGCCCGCGGGGCCGCCGGCCGGTCCGACCTCGCCCTGGCCGGTCAGCTTGATGCGCGTGCCGGTGTCCACGCCCGCGGGGACGTCGACGCCGAGAGTGCGACGGGACCGGACGCGGCCTTCGCCGGAGCACTCGGTGCACGGCTCGGGGATGACGCTTCCGAAGCCGTGGCACGCCGCGCACGGCTGCGTCGTCATGACCTGACCCAGGAAGGACCGGGCGACCCTCTGCACCGAGCCGCGACCACCGCAGACCTCGCAGGTGCGGGGCGAGGTGCCCGGGCGGCAGCACGTGCCGTTGCACGTCGGGCAGAGCACGGCCGTGTCGACGGGCACGTCGCGGTGCACGCCGAAGGTCACCTCGGTCAGGTCCAGGTCGAGGCGGACGAGCGCGTCCTGGCCGCGGCGCGCCCGTGGGATCGGCCCGCGCTGCTGCGCCTGGCCGGTGGCCGCTCCGAAGAAGGTCTCGAAGATGTCCTGGAAGCCGAACCCACCGCCCATGCCGCCGCCGGGCGACGACGGGTCGCCGCCCATGTCGTAGGCGCGGCGCTTCTCCGGGTTGCCCAGCACGTCGTAGGCGCGCGAGACGTCCTTGAACGTGTCCTCGGAACCGGAGTCCGCACCCGCGACGTCCGGGTGGTGCTCGCGGGCGAGCTTGCGGTACGCCTTCTTGATCTGTTCGGGCGTCGCGTCGCGCGGGACACCCAGGACCTCGTAGTAGTCGGTCACGGGAGGATGTGCTCACTTCCGGTGGGAGTTCTGTTCCGTTCGGTGCCCTTGGCGCCGCTCATTGCGCCAGGATCCGGGTCAGGTAGCGGGCGACGGCGCGCACGGCGGACATGGTGGCCGGGTAGTCCATGCGCAGCGGGCCGATCGAGCCGATCCGTGCCACCGAGCCGCCGCCCTCGTCGCCGTAGCCGGTGCTCAGGAAGCTCGTCTCGACGAGGCCGTCGTGCTGGGTCTCGCGACCGATCCGCACGGTGACCGCCTGCGTGTCCTCGGCCATCTCCGAGAGGAGCCGCAGCAGGACCACCTGCTCGTCGAGGGCCTCGAGGACCGGCCCGATCGAGCGCACGTCGGTGCCGCCGGCCCGCGCGAGGTTGGCCGTGCCGGCGAGGACCACGCGCTCCTCGCTCTCCTGCGCCAGGGTCTCCTCGAGCACGGCGACGACGCTGCGCACGAGCGGCTGGTCGGCGGGCGCGAACGCCGCGGTCAGGTCCGCGAGGGCCACGGGCAGCTCGGACAGTCGGCGCCCTGCGGCGCTCACGTTCAACCGGGCACGCAGCATCGCCACGACGGACTCGTCGAGCTCGTGGTCCAGCTCGAGCGTGCGCTGCTCCACGCGACCGGTGTCCGTGATGAGCACGACGAGCAGATGACGCTGACCCACGGGCACGAGCTCGACGTGCCGCAGCGCGGAGCGTCGCAGCGACGGGTACTGCACGACGGCGACCTGCTGTGTCAGCTGCGCGATGAGCCGCACGGCCCGGTCGACCACGTCGTCGAGGTCTTGCGCGTTCTCCAGGAACATGCCGATCGCCCGCCGCTCCGGGCTGGACAGCGGCTTGACGCTCGAGAGCTGGTCGACGAACAGCCGGTAGCCCTTGTCGGTGGGCACGCGGCCGGCCGAGGTGTGCGGCTGGGCGATGTAGCCGCCCTCCTCGAGGGAGGCCATGTCGTTGCGGATCGTGGCCGGTGAGACCCCGAGCGAGTGCCGCTCGACGAGCGCACGCGACCCGACGGGCTCGCGGGTGGCGACGTAGTCCTCGACGATCGCGCGCAGCACGTCCAGCCGTCTGTCGTCGCTCATCCCGCCTCCTCACCCGTGGTCGACGTGCAGTGCCCCTCGACCTGCAGGTAGCACTCCGCCGGCGGGAGTGCCAATGCTACGCCGCGCGACCGACACCACCCGGTGCTCCGCGCACAGCGGAACCCGGCGCGCCCCGCGGACCGGTGCGAGCCTGCCACCTACGCTGCCCGGGTGAACCAGGACCGCTACGGCTCCGACGTGCTGGGGGGATCGGGCTCGACCCACCACAAGGCCCCCAGGACGAGCCGCCCGCAGGCCGCCGAGCCGGGCCTCGTCGTCGAGGAGGTGACCACCGGCTGGGTCGGAGCGGTCGTCCGCGTCGAGAAGTCCGGCGGGGTGCACGTGGTCGTCCTCGAGGACCGCCGCGGTCGCACGCGCACCTTCCCGCTCGGCCGGGGGTTCTGGCTGGACGGCGAACCGGTCGCGCTGACCGCCCCCGTCCGTGCGCCCGCGCCGCCGAGGCCCACCCGCACCGCCTCCGGGTCGGTCGCCGTGCACGACGCCCGCGCGCGCGTCGCTCGCGGCAGCCGCATCTGGGTCGAGGGCAAGCACGACGCCGAGCTGGTCGAGAAGGTCTGGGGCGACGACCTGCGGCTCGAGGGCGTAGTGGTCGAGCTGCTGGACGGCGTCGACAACCTGCCCGACGCGATCCGTGACTTCGCCCCCGGGCCGGGCCGTCGGGTGGGCGTGCTGGTGGACCACCTGGTGGACGGCGCGAAGGAGAGTCGGATCGCCGCCGAGGCCGTGAAGGCGGCCCCCGCCGGCACGGTGCTCGTGCTCGGACACCCCTATGTGGACGTGTGGCAGGCCGTACGGCCTGAGCGCATCGGCCTGACGGCATGGCCGACCATCGAGCGCGGCACCGAGTGGAAGCACGGCATCCTGCGCGAGCTCGGCTGGCCGGCGCAGGAGCAGGCCGACGTCGCGCGTGCGTGGCAGCGCATCCTGCGCTCCGTGCGCAGCTACGCCGACCTGGAGCCCAGCCTGCTCGGTCGCGTCGAGGAGCTCATCGACTTCGTCACGACGTGACGATGCCCGGCCCGCGTCCAGCGGGCCGGGCATCGTCGGCGTGCGATCAGGCGACAGGGGCGATCGGGTCGCCGAGCAGACGCTTGAACAGGAATGCCGTGGCGAGGAGCACCAGCGGCACGGCGACGAGCAGGCCGACGAGGCAGACCAGGGCGCCGACGACGATCGTCGCGATCACCAGCAGGTAGAAGAGGATCACGGTCGACAGGTTGGCGACGACCAGCTGGTACTCGCCTTGACCGCGTCCACCGGCGCGAGCCTCTTGCCGATCACGAACCAGAGCGTGAACAACAGCAGGAACGTCACGACGATGTTGAGCAGCCCACCGAAGATCGGGATGAGGTTGATCACGAACGTGATGGCCGTCAGCAGCAGGGCCGTGAGCACCACCGGGCCGGCGTCGACGAATCGGAAGAACGTCCCGAACCCGATCGGTCGGCCCTCGGTGAGCTTCGAGCGCGGCGCTGATGAAGATCGCCTGGATCAGGTAACCGATCATCGTCAGGACGAGCGAGAACACGATGAAGCCGAACGAGATCGCGATGCGCCCGCCCGTCGTCACCCGGAAGATCTCGCTCGTGCCCCCGAAGATCGCGCCGATGATCGCGAACGCGACGATGGCGATCACGAACCACACGATGCCGGCGCCGATGAACAGGCCGCCGTGCCGGGTGAACTGCTTCCAGCCGTAGGAGTACGACTCGCCGATCGGCGACGGCTGGACCATCGGCGCCCCGTACCCGGCGGGGGGTGGCGGGTACGCACCCGGCGGCCCGTACGCGGGCGGGGGCGGCGGGTATCCGGGCGGCTGCTGGCCGTAGCCCGGCGCGGGCTGCCCGTACGGCGGGGCCGCCGGCGGGTAGGCACCCGGCGCGGGCTGGCCGTACTGCGCGGGCGGCGGCGGGTAGGCGCCGGGGGCCGGCTGGCCGTAGTCGGGCGCCGGTGGCGCGACGGGCGGGGCCGGTGGCGCGACGGGCGGGGCGGGCGGCGGTGCCACCGGCGGCTCGGGCGGAGGTGGAGGCGCCGCGGGCGGCTCGGCCGGCGGGACGGGCGGCTCGGCCGGCGCCGCGGGCGGCTCGGCCGGCGGGACGGGCGGCTCGGCCGGCGGGAAGGGCGGCTGCGGGTCAGGCACGACGGGCTCGCCGTCGCTCGGCGGTGGTCCGCCCGGGTTCTCGCTCATGCGTGGCCTCCCTGGTCACGTGGGGCGGTCGTCGCCCACGCGCCAGCGAACCGAAGGCGCTCACCCGTGTCAAGGAACCGGGACGCACCCGGCATGTCGGACGGACGCCCAGCGGGCCCACAGACCCCGCACAGTCAGGCCGCGAGCGCCCGGACCACCGCATCCGCGAGCAGCCGCCCTCGACGCGTCAGCACGAGCCGCCGCTCCGCGCCGTCGCCACCCAGGGCCGCGACGCCGTCCACGAGGCCGTCCGCGATCAGCCCCGCGACGGCCGGCCGCGCCTCGACGGGGAGGACGTCCAGCGGCAGCCCGCCGGCCAGCCGCACGCCGAGCATGAGCCGCTCGAGCAGGGCGCCGTCGTCGCTCACGGTCTCGCGCCCGGCGGCCGGGCTCAGGCCGCGGTCGAGCCGGTCGGCGTACGCGCGCGGGTGCTTGACGTTCCACCAGCGGACCCCACCGACGTGGCTGTGCGCTCCGGGCCCGATCCCCCACCAGTCGTCGCCCCGCCAGTAGGCGAGGTTGTGCCGGCAGGCGGTCTGCGGCGTGCGCGACCAGTTGCTCACCTCGTACCAGCGCAGGCCGGCCGCCTCGAACAGGTCGTCGGCCAGCTCGTACTTGGTCGCCTGGTCGTCCCCGTCCGGCAGCTCCTCGCCGCGCCGGACCTGGACGGCCATGCGGGTGCCTGCCTCGACCACGAGCGCGTACGCGGAGACGTGGTCGACGCCCGTGGCCAGCGCGGCCTCGACGCTCGTGCGCCAGTCGTCGACCGACTCGCCGGGCGTGCCGTAGATGAGGTCCAGGGAGACCGCCAACCCCGCGTCGCGGGCCCACCGCACGACGTCGGGGATGCGTCGCGGGTCGTGCGTGCGCTCGAGGGTGGCCAGCACGTGCGGCACCGCCGACTGCATGCCGAACGAGACGCGAGTGAAGCCGGCGGACGCCAGGGCCGCCAGGGACTGCGGCGTCACCGAGTCGGGGTTGGCCTCGGTCGTCACCTCGACGTCGTCGGCGAAGCCCCAGGCGTTCCCGACGCCGGCCAGCATGCGCGACAGGTCCGGGACGGACAGGACCGTCGGGGTCCCACCCCCGACGAACACGGTCTGCACCGGCCGCGAGGGCAGGATCGAGGCTGCGAGCGCGATCTCCCTCAGCGCGGTGTCCGCGTACGCGTGCTGGCTCGCGCCGCCGCCCAGCTCGGTGGCGGTGTACGTGTTGAAGTCGCAGTACCCGCAGCGCACGGTGCAGAACGGGACGTGCAGGTAGACCCCGAACGCGCGATCGGTCAGACCCTCGAACGCCGACGGCGGAAGGGAGCCGTCGTCGGGAGGCACATCTCCCTCAGGGAGAGCAGGAGACATGCTCAGGTCACTTCTTCTTCGCGTCCTTGCCGCCCGCGGAGCCCGCCGGCTCGCTGGAGAGCGCGGCGATGAAGGCCTCCTGCGGCACGTCGACCCGACCGATCGTCTTCATGCGCTTCTTGCCCTCCTTCTGCTTCTCCAGGAGCTTGCGCTTGCGCGTGATGTCGCCGCCGTAGCACTTGGCCAGCACGTCCTTGCGGATGGCGCGGATGGTCTCGCGGGCGATGATCCGCGCCCCGATGGCGGCCTGGATGGGCACCTCGAACTGCTGGCGCGGGATGAGGTCCTTGAGCTTGGCCGTCATCATGACGCCGTAGGCGTAGGCCTTGTCGCGGTGCACGATCGCGCTGAAGGCGTCGACGGTCTCGCCCTGCAGCAGGATGTCGACCTTGACCAGGTCGGCCTCCTGGTCGCCGATGCGCTCGTAGTCGAGGCTGGCGTAGCCGCGCGTCTTGGACTTCAGCTGGTCGAAGAAGTCGAACACGATCTCGGCCATGGGGAGCACGTAGCGCAGCTCGACGCGGTCCTCGGAGAGGTAGTCCATGCCCTGCAGCTCGCCGCGCTTGGTCTGGCAGAAGCCATGATCGCCCCGATGAACTCGGACGGCGCCAGGATCGTGCCCTTGACCATGGGTTCGTTGACGGCGCCGATCTTGCCCGACGGGAACTCGCTCGGGTTGGTCACCGTGACCACGCTCTTGTCCTCGAGCGTGACCTCGTAGACGACGTTGGGCGCGGTGGAGATGAGGTCCAGGTCGAACTCGCGTTCGAGCCGCTCGCGCACGATCTCCAGGTGCAGCAGGCCGAGGAAGCCCACGCGGAACCCGAAGCCGAGGGCAACCGACGTCTCGGGCTCGTAGTTGAGCGCGGCGTCGTTGAGCTCGAGCTTGTCCAGGGCGTCGCGCAGCACCGGGTAGTCGGTGCCGTCGATCGGGTACAGGCCCGAGAAGACCATCGGCTTGGGGTCCGAGTAACCCCCGAGCGCCTCCGCGGCGGGCTTGCTCGCGTTGGTGACCGTGTCGCCGACCTTCGACTGCCGCACGTCCTTCACGCCGGTGATCAGGTAGCCCACCTCACCGACCCCGAGGCCCTTCGTCGGCACGGGCTCCGGGGAGATCACACCGATCTCGAGCAGCTCGTGCGTCGCGCGGGTCGACATCATGACGATCTTCTCGCGCGGGTTGAGGTTGCCGTCGATCACGCGGACGTAGGTGACGACGCCGCGGTAGGTGTCGTAGACCGAGTCGAAGATCATCGCGCGGGCGGGGGCGTCGGCGTCGCCCGTGGGCGGCGGGACCAGCTCGACGATGCGGTCCAGCAGCTCGATGACGCCCTCGCCGGTCTTGCCGGACACCCGCAGGCAGTCCTCCGGCTGGCCGCCGATCAGGCGGGCCAGCTCCTCGGCGTACCGCTCGGGCTGGGCCGCCGGCAGGTCGATCTTGTTGAGCACCGGGATGATCGTCAGGTCGTTGTCCAGCGCCAGGTACAGGTTGGCCAGCGTCTGGGCCTCGATGCCCTGCGCGGCGTCGACCAGCAGCACGGCACCCTCGCAGGCGGCCAGCGACCGGGACACCTCGTAGGTGAAGTCGACGTGCCCGGGTGTGTCGATCATGTTGAGCGCGAACGCGTCGTCGCCTACGCCCCACGGCATGCGCACGGCCTGCGACTTGATCGTGATGCCGCGCTCGCGCTCGATGTCCATGCGGTCCAGGTACTGCGCGCGCATCGCCCGCGCGTCGACGACGCCCGTGAGCTGCAGCATGCGGTCCGCGAGCGTCGACTTGCCGTGGTCGATGTGCGCGATGATGCAGAAGTTGCGCAGCAGCCCGGCGGCGTGGCTGCCGGGTGGATGCGCGACGAGGCGGCGGCACCGGGGATCGGGGACAAGCGGACTGGCTCCTGGCGTAGAAGTCGCGCGGCGGCTGGCGCTGTCGCGACGAACGGTGACCGTCGTCGCCCTGTCGGGTCTCGTGCGGTCGGTACCACCATGGTCCCATGACGACGCACCCTGGTGATTCGGATGCCGCCGCTGCTCCTCGGCTTGCCGTCCTGGCCAACCTCCAGGCCCAGTTCTTGGCGACGATCCCCGAGGTCGACCCGACCACCCGCGTCCCCTGGTGCGGCCGCTGGCGGGTCAAGGACCTCGTCGTGCACGTCGCCCGGATCCACCACTGGGCGGCGGGCCAGGCGCGCCGTGAGCAGGAGACGCCGCTCGGGCGCGGGCCGTTCGTGCTGGAGGACCTCTACCGGGAGTGCGCGGCCGAGCTGCTGGACACGTTGACCGACCTCGGCCCGGACGCACCGTCGTGGACCCTGAACGGGCCCGGTCCCGCGTCGTTCTGGCGTCGACGCCAGGTGCACGAGACGCTCGTCCACCTCTGGGACCTGCGCACCGCGGCCGGTCTCGACCTCGTCGTGGACCCGTCCGTCTGGGCGGACACGGTCGACGAGGTCGCGACCGTGATGCAGCCCCGCCAGGTCCGCCTGGGTCGCATCCCCCGGCTGCCGTCGCCGATCAGGCTGGTGGCCGACGACGTCGGCCGCGACTGGGTGCTCGACTCGGCCGACGGCGGCGCCCCGGTGGTCACCGCGACCGGGACCGCCCAGTCGCTCGCCCTGCTGCTCTGGCGTCGCCCGGCAGACGAGCCCGGCGTCAGCGGCGACCGCCGGGTCCTCGACGAGGCCCTGGCCCTGGGTCCGACGCCCTAGATGTACTGACCCGGAGCGTTGTTGACGCGGTCGATGGGGCGTTGGCCGCCGATGCCGAGGTGGGGTCGTTCCAGGTTGTAGTGCGTCAGCCAGATGGGCAAGAGGGTGGCGCGCTCGTCGTTGGAGGCGAAAACGCGGGAGTAGGCCCACTCGGTGGCCAGGGTGCGGTTGAGTCGCTCGACTTTGCCGTTGGTCCAGGGGCAGTGCGGCTTGATGAACTTGTGCACGATGCCCAGCTCGAGGACGGCATCGCGGAACGCGAGCGATCGGCGGTATGAGAATGCGTTATCGGTGATCAGCCGCTCGACCGCGATGCCGTGGGCGGCGTAGAACGCGATCGCACGGGTCAGGAACGCGGCAGCCGTCGCACCCTTCTCGTCGTCATGGATCTCGGCGTAGGCCAACCGGGAGTGGTCATCGATGGCTGTGTGCACATAGTCATAGCCCAGACCCCGGCCACGAACTTCTTCGCTGCGCCCGTGCGCTCTCCAGCCGCCGCCGTCGGGGATACGGCCGAGCTTCTTGACGTCGATGTGCACCAGTGAACCCGGGTAGGGATGCTCGTACCGGTTCGCTGAACGGCGCGAGGCCCGGATCAACTGCCCGGTCAACGGGTCACACTCGCGCAGGCACGGGACGTGGTGTCGCACCAGGATCCGCCCGACCGTCGAGGCTGGCAGCCCCAGGTGGTGACCGATCCAGACCGGGCCACGACGAGTGAGCATCCGCGCGATCCGGACCCGGGTCTCCACACACGCCGCGGTGCGGTGCGGGTGGTGGTGCGCCACGCTCGAACGATCGATGAGCCCGGGTTCGCCCTCGGCCTGGAACCGACGCCACCACTTCCACGCCGTGGTGCGCGAGACCCCGAGCTCGGCCGCGACATGCGCCACCGGACGACCCTCCGCGATCCGCTGCACCATCAACAGCCGGCCAACCGGCAACATCCGCGCACTACCGTGAGACACGAGAGACCTCCGTGTGATCGAGCCGGGTTCCTAGACAGTCCCCACTCGACCCGGAGGTCTCTCGCTACGTCAACAACCCTCGTGGTCAGTACACCTAGACCGATCAGGCCTCGCGCGTGATCTGCACCGTCACGGACGTGTCCTGCGTGCCCGCGCCCGCGAAGATCCCGCGCAGCGGCGGCACATCGTCGTAGGACCGTCCGCGTGCGATCACCACGTGGTGGTCGCCCACGACCGCGCGGTTGGTGGGGTCGTAGGCGAACCACTCGCCCACCCACCACTCGACCCAGGCGTGCGAGTCGCCGCTCACGGTCGTGCCGATCGCCACCTCGTCGTCCGGGTGCAGGTAGCCCGACACGTAGCGCGCGGGGATGCCGATGGAGCGCAGCGCACCCGAGACCAGGTGCGCCAGGTCCTGGCAGACGCCGGCGCGCTTGGCCCACGCCTCGGCGGCCGGGGTGTGCACCGTCGTCGCGCCAGGGATGTACTCGACCTCGTCGCGCAGCGCGTTGCTCACGGCGAGCGCGGCCTCGGCCGGTGGCAGCTCGGACGCCACGCGCTGGGCCAGCTCGACGACCTCCTCCGGCGGCGTGGTGGTCGGCGTGTCGGAGAGGAACTCTGCCAGCCGGTCGCGCAGCTCGGCGCCGCGCAGGGTCTCCCAGCCCGCCGGGCTCTTCAGGGGGAGCCGGTCGGCCACCTCGACCACGTGCTCGGCGGTCACCACCATCGACTCGTGCGGCGTGAGCACCTCGAACGCCGACACCGCCGTTCCCCAGTAGTCGCGGTACTCCGACCAGCCCGTGTGCGGCTGCACGTCGATCCTCGACTCGAGCACCGTCTGGCCCTGCTGGGTCAGCGGCGTCATGCGAGCCTCGTTGTACGACGCGAGGACGGGGCTCGCGTACTCGAACGACGTCGTGTGCACCACGCGCAACCGGCTCACAGGGCCTCCCCCACCCAGTTCGTGGCGGATCCGCTGGGGAAGTACCGCCCCCGGATCGCGTCCGATGCGGCCGAGCAGGCTCGTTGCACGCGTTCCATCTCCTTGGGCAGGGCGTCGAGCACCTCGATCAGCGGCCGGTACTCGAGGTTGGTCCGGACGTAGCCTATGTGGCGACGTGCGTCGTCGACCGCTGCCCGGTCGGCCGTCGGCTCGAGCGCCGCCAGGCACGACTCGGCCTGGTTGAGCGCGAAGACGATGGACCGCGGGAAGAGCTGGTCCGTCAGCAGGAAGCCGGCCGCGCGCTCGTCGGAGGCGGCGCCGCGGTACATCCGCAGGAACGCCTCGTGCGCGCCGCAGGACCGCAGGAGGGTGGTCCAGCTCGGGCCGGCGGAACCCGCCAGGGCCCGGGTGGTCAGGAGCCGGGCGGTCATGTCCGCGCGCTCGATCGACCGGCCCAGCACCATGAAGTTCCAGGTGTCGTCCCGCGACGTCGCCGAGTCGGTGATCCCCGCGACCACGGCCGCCCGTTCGCGCACCCAGGTGAAGTAGTCGTGCGGACGCGCCGGTCGCATGTGCGACGGCAGCTGGTTCCACGTCGCGTTCAGCGACTCCCACAGCTCGGTCGAGATGGTCTCGCGGGCGCGCCGGGCGTTCTCCCGGGCCGAGACGAGGGAGCCGGCGATCGACGACGGCGCGAACCGGTCGTACGCGAGCATGTCGAGCACGTACTCGCGACCGACCTCGACGTGGCTCGGCTCGGCCGGCCGGTCCATCACGGACAGCAGCGATCGGCAGGCCAGGTCCTCCTCCGCCCAGGGGTCCTCGAGGAGGATCTGGACGTGGACGTCGAGCAGGCGTGCGGTGTCGTCGGCACGCTCGACGTACCGCCCGATCCAGAACAGCGACTCCGCGATCCGACTCAGCACTCGCCACCACCTCCGACACGGAACGCGAGACCTTGCTGCTGCTGCATGACCTGGGCACGCACGTCGTTCGGGTTCGAGTCGATCGGGACCGCCTCGTCCTGGGCGACCGACTGCGGCAGGTCGGAGCCGTGCCGGACCGCGCGCCGCGGGACCGCGCCGCCCAGCACCCACGTGTCCTTCGAGCCGCCACCCTGCGACGAGTTGACCACCAGCTTCGCCCTCGGGCAGGGCCACGCGGGTCAGGCCGCCGGGCAGGACGAACACCGACTCGCCGTCGTTCACCGCGAACGGTCGCAGGTCGGTGTGGCGGGGTCGCAGGTTGTCGCCGATGAGCGTCGGGATCGTCGAGAGCTGGACCACCGGCTGCGCGATCCAGCCTCGAGGGTCGTCGCGGAGCCGGACCCGCAGCGCCGCCAGCTCGCTGCGCGACGCCCGCGGTCCGACCACGAGGCCCTTGCCGCCCGAACCGTCCACCGGCTTGACCACCAGCTCGTCGAGGCGGTCCAGCACCTCCTCGAGCGCGTCGGGCTCCTCGAGCCGCCACGTGTCGACGTTGCGCAGGATCGGCTCCTCCGACAGGTAGTACCGGATGAGGTCGGGCACGTAGGTGTAGACCAGCTTGTCGTCGGCGACCCCGTTGCCCACCGCGTTGGCGATGGTGACCGTGCCGCTGCGTGCGCAGGTCATCAGCCCCGGGCTGCCCAGGAACGAGTCGTTGCGGAAGACGACCGGGTCCAGGTAGTCGTCGTCCACCCGGCGATAGATCACGTCGACGCGGCGGCGGCCCTGGGTGGTGCGCATCCAGACGCGTCCGCTCGCGCAGAACAGGTCCCGACCCTCGACGAGCTCGACGCCCATCATCCGCGCGAGCAGCGAGTGCTCGTAGTACGCGCTGTTGAAGACCCCGGGCGTGAGCACGACGACCGTCGGCTCGTCGACCCCGTTCGGGGCCGCGGCGGTCAGCGCGGCCAGCAGCCGACGGGGGTAGTCGGCGACCGGCCGGATCCGCAGCGCCGCGAACAGCTCGGGGAACGTCTGCGCCATCGCCCGGCGGTTGGAGAGCACGTAGCTGACGCCCGAGGGCACCCGGACGTTGTCCTCGAGCACCCGCCAGCCGTCGAGGCTGTCGCGGATCAGGTCGATCCCCGAGACGTGCACGCGCACGCCGTTCGGTGGGGTGATGCCGCGGGCCGCTCGCAGGAAGTTTGTCGACGAGACGACGACGGAGCGTGGGATGACCCCGTCGGCGATCGCCTTCTGGGGGCCGTAGACGTCGGCAAGGAATGCCTCGAGCGCCCGAACGCGCTGGGCGACCCCGGGTGCGACGTGCTCCCACTCGTCCCCGGCGACCACGCGCGGGACGACGTCCAGGGGGAAGGGGCGCTCCTCGCCGGCGAAGTCGAAGGTGACACCCTGCGCGAGGTAGGACCGGGCCAACGTCTCGGCCCGCGCACGCAGCTCGCCGGCGCTCAGCTCCGACAGGGCCGTGTGCAGACCCTTGTAGGCCGCGCGCGATCCCCCGTCGGCGTCGATCATCTCGTCCCAGGCGACGCCCGCTGGGTAGTCCTCGAACAGGTCCGCCATGTTCCGGACAGTATCCGCCCGGTGATAACGGCGCGTTACGAAGCCCCGCACGGAGTAACAGGACGCGCACGTGGACGGACTAGGGTGCGACCGTCTGCGCCCGGACCGGTAGGTTCGCCCGGTGACCGGATCGACGCGCTGGGCGGGGCTGCGCCGCCTGTGGGGCCGGCTCGTCGGCCGCTCCCCAGCCCCGACCGCCGAGCGGATCGTCCTGCCGGACCACCACGGCGTCGTCCGTCCGACGTACGCGCCGCGGCGCGATGGCGACGCGGACCCGGGCGAGATCGTGTGGGGCTGGGTGCCCTACGAGGAGGACGCGTCCCAGGGCAAGGACCGGCCCGTCCTCGTGATCGCCCGCAACGGCGTGGCGGTGCTCGGCCTGATGCTCACGAGCAAGGACCACACGCGCAACGCCGCGGCCGAGGCACGCCACGGGCGCGTCTGGCTGGACATCGGCTCCGGGTCGTGGGACGCGCAGCGCCGACCGAGCGAGGTCCGGCTCGACCGCGTCGTCCAGCTCCACCCGACCGCGTTCCGGCGCGAGGGTGCCGCGATGGACCGCGCCCTGTTCGACGAGGTGACCGCGGCGCTGCGCCGGTGCCACGGCTGGTGAGGATGTCGGTGAGGATGTCGGGTGAGATGCCGGTCCAGGTTCCGTCGAGTGGTTTCGGGATGGACCGGCTCTCCTGGTAACATGGATCTTCGCGTGTCCGCCCGGGTCGGCGGGCACAAGCCCAGTTCCTCTCCGCGGGTGTCCCCACGCCCCAGTCCCGGAGCTGTGTGCGCCCTCTAGACCTGTCAGATCGCTTCGGCGAACGCACAAGAGAGTCCCTACGTGGCCAACATCAAGTCCCAGATCAAGCGCATCACCACCAACGAGAAGGCGCGCCTGCGCAACAAGGCGGTGAAGTCCGAGCTCAAGACGCACATCCGTCGCGTCCGTGAGGCCGTCGCCGGTGGCGACAAGGACGCAGCCAGCACGGCGCTCGTGTCCGCCTCGCGCAAGCTCGACAAGGCCGTCTCCAAGGGAGTCATCCACTCCAACCAGGCGGCCAACAAGAAGTCGGCGCTGGCCAAGTCGGTCGCCTCGCTCTGAACTTCCCCGCGAACGGGGTCGGCGCTCGTCGCCGGCCCCGTTTTCGTCGTCCTTGCGACCCGCGTGTCGTCGCCCAGGCGGCATCTGGGGACATGACCTCGAGAGCGGTCGCCGGTTCTGGTCCGCGACGGTCCGCGACGCGACGAAGGCGCCATCCGCGACGGATGGCGCCTTCGTCGACGTGCAGTCCGATCAGGCCAGCGACCAGGTCTCCCAGGAGCTGAGCGGAACGGTCGGCCGGAAGCCGGCTTCGCGCAGTGCCCGGTCGTACGCGTCGGCGGCACCGGAGGTGTCGCCGTGCAGCGCGTAGCGGTCACCGAGGTCGCGCCAGGCAGCCGCAGACTGCCGTGACGCCGACATCATGCCGAGCATGTCTGCCGCGAGGCGGTAGGCACGTGCGGACCCCTCGAGATCGCCCCGGGCGTGCAGGGCGTCCCCGAGCGAGAGGTGCGCGATCGCGGTCTCGACGCGCGGGGGTTCGCCGAGACGGAGAGCTGCGCTCGCGTACTCCTCGGCGGCGTCGATGTTGGCCAGCAGGAGGTGCGCCCGCGAGCGCTCCACGTCGACGCGGGCGAGG
The DNA here is from genome assembly GCF_058248365.1 of Cellulomonas sp. McL0606. The sequence goes on from NZ_CM177779.1 coordinate 2,746,936, forward strand.
TCCAGCTCCGATCCGAGGACGGACAGGTCCGGGGCTGCACGCTCGATCTGCTCGAGCGCCGCCGTCGGCTCCGCCGGCTCGGAGCGCAGCAGGAGCCACGCATAGTTGAGCCTGAGCCGCGGCAGGTCACGATCGGGCTCACCCTCCGAGAGGAGCGCGAGCGCCCGCTCGGTGTAGCGCTGGGCCAGCTCGTAGTCGCGACGCTGCTCCGCCACGAGAGCCGCGTTCCAGTAGACGCTGCCCCGTCCACGCGGCGTGCCGAGCGACTCGGCGAGCCGCACCGAGTTCGCCGCCCGGTGCGTGGCGTAGAGGAGATCGCCACGCTCGACATACGCCCAGAGCACCGTGGACGCCAGGCGCAGGTGCCCGTCCGTCCCGGTGAGCTCGGCGGCCTCCAGCTCGGTCAGCGTGTGCTCGCCGACCTCGACAGCACGGTGCAGGTCGCCGGCCTCGAGGTAGGACGCGACGAGCGCGTTGGCCAGCTTGGCCGACTCGACGTGGTGCGACCGGCTGCGCGCGTCCTCGAGCAGGGGCTCGAGGATGGCCACGGCGGACTCCAGGTCACCGAGTCCTTCGTGTGCGCGGGCCAGCGTGGTGAGGGCGTCGACACGAAGCGTCGGCGACACGATGTCGAGGTCGAGGACCTCGAGCCGTCGCTTGGCGCCCGCGGCGTCGCCCTGGGTCAGATCGAGCCGTGCGTAGTCGATCTCCAGCCGGGTCCGCGCCTCGTTCGGTCCGTCCTCACCGTGCTTGAGGAACTCGAGGGTGGTGCCCAGTCGGATGGCGAGCACAGCAAGGGCGGAATCGGTGGGTTCCCGATGCCCCGCCTCGATCAAGGAGATGTAGCCTCGGGGAGAACGCGGACCCGGCAAGCGCGGTCTGAGACAGTCCCGCAGCGAGCCTGGCGTCGCGCACCCGGTCAGCAATCGTGGTCATGGTCAGTCATTGTATGTGTGACGTGCACAACATGCACCACCCCTTCGGGGGGTGATGATGTGACGGGGACCGCGTGCATGGCTGTGGGTGCTTACTGGGCGAGCCGGCAGCAGCCGCTCGCCCCACCGTTGACGTGGACGGGGGCCGCCGACGCGGCGGTCGCGCCGGTCGTCAGACCGAACGTGACGACGAGCGCGGCGATGGCGAGGGCGGACTTGAGGGAACGGGACATGATGGATCTCCTGTCAATTTTCACAACGGGCTAGGTCAACACCATGATGACCGATCCGGGGGCCACTGGTCCGCCACATGTCGGTTTGTGAAGAGGATCGGGTGAAACTCACCGGTCTGTCACCCGTTCGATCGGGACCTTGGGCCCAGTCCTGAGAATTCCACCCACAGTTCCTCGTTCATAGGCTCGAACTTGTGATGTCATAGTGCGCATGACACCGGACGACGCCGACGGCAGGCTCGCGGACCTCGCGGCTGCGGTGGAGGACGCCATCCCCCTGGCGCTCCGCCAGGAGTGGTCGCAGCGCATTGCTCGCGAGCCGGTGCTCGTCGCCCGCCAGGGGATCTTCTCGGAGCACGGCAGGCCGTTCGCCTACCAGCTCTCGTTCCGGTCGCCCGACCAGCACACGGCGACCGCGACGACGTGGAACGCGCACCAGCACGAGCGCGCCACGGCACACGTTCTCGGCGCGACGTTCGGGCGTGTCGACCTGGAGCACGTAGCCCACGGGCGGCTGCTCTTCGTGCGCTGCCCGCGGGCCTACCTCGTCGGTGAGCTACCGGTCCCGAGCCGCCCAGATCGCCTGGTCATCGAGATCAACGACGGTGTGACTATCGATCCCGCGGTGATCACCGGAGTCCGCCGGCTGCGCGAGCAGGGCTTCCGGATCGCGGTCCCGTCGTTCGTCAGCAACCCCAACCAGCGCCGCCTCCTCCCACACGCCGACTTCGTCAAGATCGACGTCCGCGACCTCGACGTCGAGGGGCCGCCGGTCGTGCACCTGGCACGCTCCTACGGCGCGCTCCTGATCGCCGAGTTCGTCGAGAGCGCAGACACGCTGCGGCACGCCCGCGACCTCGGATTCACGCTGTTCCAGGGGAACCTGCTCGAGCGGGCCGGTGTGCTCGACCGCGCCGGCGCCCCGCGCGTGAACCACTAGGCCGCATCGGCGTCCGGACACAACACCCCGGTCACACGGTGTGCGTCCGATCGGGTGACTGGCGTCATAGATGTCGCACACGGCGCTCTCATCCAGCGTGACCGTGGCCGCAGTCTCTCCCCGAACCCCCGCGAGGCTCCCGATCGCGCGCCAGCCGATCTGGAACACCGACGGCACGTTGTACGGCAACGAGTTCCTCTACCGGTCGCGGGACGGCTTGCCCGCCCAGGTCGACCGCTGGCGCTCGGACCGGCAGGACATCGCCACCGCCTCCGTCCTGGACGTGCTGTTCGGTGACGGACCGCCCCGCGACCGTCACCCCGCATTCGTGAACGTCACCCGCTCGTTCGTGGTCAACGACCGTCCGCTGCCTGCACATGCGGGTCGGCTCGTGCTGGAGATCGTCGAGTCCGTCGCGGCGGACGACGCCGTCCTCGCCGGCCTGGCCCGGCTGAGCGCCCGCGGCTACAAGATCGCGATCGACGACTTCGCGGCCGAACCCGACCAGATCGCGATGCTCCCGTTCGCCGACTACGTCAAGATCGACGTCCGCGACGTCGATCGCGTCGGACCGCACATCGTGGATCTCGCCCGGCGCGACGGAGCGGTGCTCGTCGCCGAGCGGGTGTGCAACGACGCCCTGGTGCAGGAGTGTCGGGCCCTCGGATTCGAGCTGCTCCAGGGAGACGTCCTGGGGCCGGCACTGACCCTGACTGCGTGACGAACTTCACCCATACGGCCTAGTGGCGGCTCAGCCGACGGATCCCGCCACCCGCAGCACGGCGCGTTCGACGGCGAACCGCGGGTCCCGTCCCTCCCCCTTGACCTCGGCGTCGGCCTGCGCGACCGCCGAGATCGCACCGGCCAACCCCTCCGGCGTCCACCGTCGTAGGTCCGCCATCGCCCGGTCGGTCTGCCAGGGCGCCAGCCCGAGGTCCCGCAGGGCGCCGGCGCCACGCCCGCGGACCGCCGCGACCTTGGCCAGCACGCGGAGCTTGGCGGCGAGCGCGGCGACGATCGGGACGGGATCCACGCCGGTGGCCAGCGCGTGCCGGAGCAGCGCGACAGCCTGTCCCGCGTTGCCGGCGACGGCCGCGTCGGCCACCCGGAAGCCCGTCGCCTCGATCCGACCGCCGTAGTACCGCTCGACGACGTCCGCACCGATCAGGCCCGACGTGTCCGCGACAGCCGAGCGCACGCTGCCGCGAGCTCGCGCAGGTCGCTGCCGACGGCGTCGACGAGGGCGCGCACGGCGGCGGCGTCCGCGCGTCGAGCCGCCCGGCGCAGCTCGGCCGTGACGAACGCGCTCTTGTCCGAGTCGGACTTGATCACGTCGCAGGACACGACGGGGACGCCCGTGGAGCGCAGCAGGTCGAGCAGCTTCTTGCCGCGGACTCCGCCGCCGTGCCGCAGGACGAGCACCACCCCGGGCGGCGGGGCCGCGACGTACGCCGTGACGTCCGCCAGCAGCTCGTCCGGCCCCTTCTCCAGGGCATCGACCACGAGCACCTTGTCCTCCGCGAAGAGCGACGGGCTGGCGACGACGCCGAGCGTCCCGACGACGTAGTCGGCGCCCTCGAGCCTGGTCACCTCGACCCCGGGGTCCGCTGCCCTGGCCAACGCGATCACCCGGTCGACGGCGCGGTCCGCCAGCAGCCCCTCGGCGCCGCTGACGAGCAGGACCGGGGCGAGCTCGACCGCGTCCCAGGAGACTCCGGCCGGTGCGGCAGGACGGCGGGTGGCGGGAGGCACGCGTACAGCCTGCCAGACGTCACCCACGCCGCCTCGCCACGAGCAGCCGAGCTGTGCAGGCGCCGGCGACGGCCAGCAGGACGACGCCTAGGGTCCCCTGCTGCCACGCCAGCTGGGCGCCGGGCGCGGCAGCGGCGAGGCGAGCGACGGCGCCGACCCACCAGCAGGCCGCGCCCGCCGGGAGGGCCAGCGCGTGCGCGGCCCAGGGGCAGACCGGTGCCAGGCAGCCGGCGGCCAGACCGAGCACCGTCGCCGGCGCGACGGCCGGGGCGACCAGGAGGTTGGCCGGGATCGCGTACACCGCCACGGTCGGCGTCGCGAGCAGGATCGCCGGTGCGCAGACGAGCTGGGCCGCGACCGGCAGCGCCAAGGCCTGCGCGGGGCCTCGACCGAGCCGACCCGACCAGCGCTGCGCGAGCGGGCCGCCGAGGAGCACGAGACCGCCTGTGGCCAGCACGGACAGCAGGAAGCCGAGCTCGCCGGCCAGCCACGGGTCGGTCACCAGCAGGACGACGACGGCGGCGCACAGGGCCGGCGGCGCACGGTGCGGGCGCCCGAGCAGCAACCCGGCAGCGGCCACCAGCCCCATGGCCGCCGCGCGGACCACGCTGGGCGACGGGTGCACCAGCACGACCATGGCCGCCATCGCCGCGACGACGAGGACCACGCGCGGTCCGCGCGGCAGCCGGGCCGCGGTCGCGAGCGTGAGCACGAGCACGGCGACGAGCGAGAAGTGCGCCCCCGAGACCGCCGTGACGTGCGTGAGCCCCGCGACCTTCATGTCGGCGACCAGGTCGACCGGCACCCCGCTCGTGTCGCCGACCGTCAGCCCGGGCAGGAGAGCGCGTGCGTCGCCGGGGAACCGGTCGGCGAGGTGGACGACCTCCCGCCGGACGCTGGTCGCGACCGAGTCCCAGCGCGCGGGGTCGGAGACGATCTCGGGGTCCGCGCTGGTGAGGAGCACCGCGACGACCCGTCCGCCGGGCTGACCCGGCTGCAGCCGACCCACCACCCGGACGCGGGCGCCGTAGGGCACGGTCGCCACGGCGGGCGGTCCGAGCACGAGGACCTGTCCGACGGCGCCCGACACGCGCCCGTGGGCCGCGGCACCGTCGACGGCGAGGGTGCACCGTGCTCGGGGCGGGGCGCCCGGCCACGTCGGCGGCAGGACGGCCGGTTCACCGACCACCCGGCCCGTCAGCACGCCCGTCGACTGCGCTGCCACCAGCCGGGGCAGCAGGCCGAGCGATCGGGCGTGCGTCTGGGCCGCACCCGCACCGAGGATCGCCGCGACGGCGAGGAACGCGAGCGCGACCGCCGCGCCGGCCCGGGCCCGTGCGGCCGAGGCACGTCCCCGGTGGCGCGATCGTGCGCTGGCGGCGATCGTTGCGCCGATCACGGCGACGAGGACGCAGCCACCTGCCGCGACGGCGGCAGTCCCGGGTGCCAGGCGGACGACGGCGAGCGCGGCCGGCCATGCGCCGAGCGCGGGTAGGGCGAGTCGCAGGTCGACCGTGACCGGCGGATCATGATCCCCGTCCGCGGACGGTGCCGGAGCCGGCGCGGGTTCCGGCGGACCGGGTCGCGCGGGCCCGGTCGCCCGGCGCACGCCAGGTGGCCCCGTCGTCACACGCGCACCAGGTCGCGGAGGCGGTCCAGGAGGGTCGGTCCGATGCCGCTCACATCGCCCAGCTCGTCGACCGAGGTGTACGGACCGTCGTCGCGGTGGGCGACGATGCGGGCCGCGAGCACGGGTCCGATGCCCGGGAGTGCGTCGAGGGCCGCAGCATCGGCGGTGTTCAGATCGACACGTTCGTCCGTCGGCTCAGCACTCGGACCGACGACCGGCACGGTCTGACCGGGCTCGGGCACGACGATCTGCTCGCCGTCGACCAGCAGCCGGGCCAGGTTCAGCCCGCCGACCTGGGCGTCGGCGGTCGGACCGCCTGCCGCCGTCACGGCGTCCACGACGCGGGACCCGGCCGGCAGGCGCACCACCCCCGGCGTACCCACCGCACCGACCACGTCGACGACCACGACGGTGTCCGCGCCCACGGACGGTGCCGCCGTCGGCGGGGGTGAGCCGTCGGGCACCGGGACCGGGAGCGCGACGGGCGCCCCCGGCGCGGCGGACGCGGCCCGGAGCGCGACACCGCCGGCGAGGAGGAGCACGGCGAGCCCTGCGACGCCCGCGAGCCGCCAGGACACCGACCACCGCAGTCGTCGGCGGGGGTGCCCGCCGTGCGCTCCGCCGTGCACGGCGGCGTAGGTCTGCGCGGCGTCGCGCAGCGCGGCGGACGACCGCGTGGGAGGTTCGGGCGCCCCGGGCCTGACCGGCCATGCCTGCGTCGGGCCGAGAGCCTCGAGCGCGACGGCGTCGACGGCGTCCGATACCGGCGGCTCGACGGGCGCCGACCACGGGAGCGGGTCACCCGGCACCTGCGGCGCGACACCTTCCGGTGGCCGGCTCTCGACGACCGTGCGCATCTCGGCCACCGCGAGTGATCGCCCGCTCGATCGGGCGACGTCCGGCACCCAGCCGGCCGGCCTCGTCGCCGACGTCGTGGTGCTCGTCACGGGCGTGGCGACGCTCGTTGCCGGGGTCGCCGTGCTCGTTGCCGTCGGTGCGGTGCTCGTCGCGAGCGTCCCGGTGAGCGCGTCGAGGCGTCGACGAACCGTCCGGGTCAGCCACGTTCTCGGCGCAGCACCTGGCGACCGTAGGTCGCGCGGACCGCGCTCGGACGCGTGCACGCACGACGTGCCCGGGCCCGCCCACCGTCCGGGTGCTGTGGTCGGCTCGGCCGTGCTCAGGCGTCGGCGACGACGATGCCGAGCACGCCAGGCCCGGTGTGCGCGGCGAGCACAGCGCTCGACTCGCTCACGACGGCTTCGACGAGGCGGTCCCCGAGTGCGGCGACGACTCGTCGACGAGCGCCTGGGCGACGTCGGGCTGCTGGAGGTGGTGCACGGCGATGCGGGTGGCCGTCCGCGCCGAGGCGTCTGCCACGGCGAGCGCCACGAGCCGGTCGCGACCCGCGCGCCGCGTGCGGACCTTCTCGAGGAGCTCCACGCGACCGTCCGTGAGGGTGAGGATCGGGCGCAGCCCCAGCACGGCGCCGAGGGCCGCCGCAGGAGCGCTCAGGCGGCCCCCACGGCGCAGGTGGTCGAGCGAGTCGACCAGGAACCAGACGCGTGCGGACCCGGCGGTCCGGTGCGCGAGCGCGGCCACGTCGGCGGCCGTGTGCGCGACCGGGTCGGTCCGGTGCCGGTCCTGCCACCGGCTGCGCGCGACCGCCAGCCGGCCGGTCGGGCCGGGGGCGGGCTGCTGTGCGGCGAGCCGGGCAGCCTCGATGACCGCGAACCCGAGGACCATGCCGACGGCGCGCGAGTCGACGACCTGCACCGACACCGGCGACGACGCCGCGGCGAGCCGAGCCGCGCGCACGGTGCCCGAGAGCTCCCCGGACAGGTGCACCGAGACGATCTCGTGCGCCCCGGCCGCGGCTGCGCGTTCGTAGGCGGCCGCGAACGCCGCCGGCGGGGGCTGCGAGGTGGTCACCCGGCGCGACCCCTGCCTGAGCGCGGCGAGCAGCTCGGCCGGGGTCAGGTCGATGCCCTCCACGTGCTCGACACCGTCGACGATGACGTCGAGCGGCACGACCCCGATCCCCCAGCGCTCCGCGACCCCGGCAGGCAGGGACGCCGTCGAGTCGGTGACGACCGCGACCCGGGAGAGCGCCTGGCGGCTCAGACCGGCACCACGTTGACGACTTGGGCGCCCGGACGATGACGGTGCGGACGTCACGTCCGTCGAGTGCCCGCTGCACACCGACGTCGGCGAGGGCCAGGGCGCGCAGGTCGTCGTCGGACACGTCGACGGCCACCTCGAGGCGGCCACGCACCTTGCCCTGCACCTGCAGGATGCAGGTGACCCTCTCCTCGACCAGGTAGGAGGGGTCGGCGACGGGGAACGGCGCGTGCGCGAGCGAGGCGTCGTGACCCAGCCGCTGCCACAGCTCCTCGGCGACGTGCGGCGCGACCGGCGCCGCCATCAGCACGAGCGGCTCGACGGCGGCCCGCGGCGTCGTCGGCAACGTCGTGAGGTGGTTGTTCAGCACGATGAGCTTGGCGATCGCGGTGTTGACCCGCATGGCCGCGAGGTCGGTGGTGACGTCGGCGATCGTGCGGTGCAGGAGCCGGAGGGTCTCCTCCGACGGCGCCTCATCGGTCACGACGACGGCACCCGTGCCCTCGTCGACGACGTTGCGCCAGAGGCGCTGCAGGAACCGCTGCGCCCCGACGACCGCACGCGTCTCCCACGGACGCGACAGGTCGAGGGGACCCATCGACATCTCGTAGACGCGCAGGGTGTCGGCGCCGTACTCCGCGTACATGTCGTCGGGCGTCACGGCGTTCTTCAGCGACTTGCCCATCTTCCCGTACTCACGGTCGACGGGTTCGCCGTTCCACCGGAAGCCGTCCGGCGTCTCGACGACCTCCTCGGCGGGCACGTAGACGCCCCGCGCGTCGGTGTATGCGTACGCCTGGATGTAGCCCTGGTTGAACAGCGTGTGGAACGGCTCGCCGCTGGAGACGTGTCCCAGGTCGTGCAGGACCTTGTGCCAGAACCGGGCGTAGAGCAGGTGGAGGACGGCGTGCTCGACGCCCCCGACGTACAGGTCGACGCCGCCGATCGAGCCCGGCTTCTGCTCGCCGTGCCCCGGGCCCATCCAGTACGCCTCGAGCGCCGGGTCCACCAGCACCACGTCGCTCGTCGGGTCCAGGTAGCGGAGGTAGTACCAGCACGAGCCGGCCCAGTTGGGCATCGTGTTGGTGTCGCGACGATAGGTCTTCGGCCCGTCGCCGAGGTCGAGCGTGACGTTGACCCAGTCGTCGTTGCGACCCAGCGGCGGCTCGGGCGTCGAGTGCGCGTCGTCGGCGTCGAACGTGCGCGGCGCGTAGTCGGGCACGTCCGGCAGGTTCACGGGCAGAGCCGACTCGGGGACGGCCAGCGGCAGGTCGTGCTCGTCGTACACGATCGGGAACGGTTCGCCCCAGTAGCGCTGACGGCTGAACAGCCAGTCGCGCAGGCGGTAGGTGACGGTGCCCTCGCCGACGCCGCGGGCGGCCAGCCAGTCCGTGATCGCGGCCTTGGCGTCCGGCACGGACAGCCCGTCCAGCGAGATCTCGTCGTTCGACGAGTTGATCGTCCGACCGTCGCCGGTGCGCGCGCCCGCGGGTGCGTCCGGCGGTGCGTCGACGGTGTAGACGACCGGCAGGTCGAACGCCTCGGCGAACGCGAAGTCGCGGACGTCGCCACCGGGGACGGCCATGATCGCGCCCGTGCCGTAGCCCAGGAGGACGTAGTCGGCCGTGAAGACGGGCAGCAGCTCGCCGTTCACGGGGTTGGTGGCCAGGTGTCCGGTGAACACACCGGTCTTCTTGCCGGCGTCGGCCTGACGTTCGATGGCGGACTTCGACGCCGCCTCGGCGCGGTAGGCCGCGACCGCGTCGACCGGGCTGCGGTGCCCGCCGGTCCAGGTGTCCTTGGTGCCGTCGGGCCAGGCCACGGGCACCTCGTCCAGCAGTGGGTGCTCCGGCGCGACGACGACGAAGGTCGCGCCGAACAGGGTGTCCGGCCGCGTCGTGAAGACCTCGACCTGCTCGCCGCCCTGCACCGCGAACCGGACGCGCGCACCGTTCGAGCGCCCGATCCAGTTGCGCTGCATGGCCTTGACCTTCTCGGGCCAGTCGATGTGCTCGAGGTCGTCCACCAGCCGGTCCGCGTAGGACGTGATCCGCATGTTCCACTGCCGCAGGCTGCGCTGGAACACCGGGAAGTTGCCGCGCTCGGAGCGTCCCTCGGAGGTGACCTCCTCGTTGGCCAGGACGGTGCCCAGGCCCGGGCACCAGTTCACGGGCGTCTCGGAGACGTACGCCAGGCGGTGCGTGTCCAGCACGCGCCGGCGCGCGACGGCGTCGAGGCCGGCCCACTGCGCGCCACGGGCCCCCGAGTCGTACTCGGCGACGAGCTCCGCGATCGGGCGCGCCCGGCCCGTGCCGCCGTCCTCGCGCGGCGCGTCCTCGTCGTACCAGGAGTCGAAGATCTGCAGGAAGATCCACTGCGTCCAGCGCACGTACCCGGGGTCGATCGTCGCGAACGAACGCCGCGAGTCGTGCCCCAGGCCCAGGCGACGCAGCTGGCGCTGCATGATCGCGATGTTCGCCTCGGTGCTGGTGCGGGGGTGCTCCCCCGTCTGCACCGCGTACTGCTCGGCGGGCAGGCCGAACGCGTCGAACCCGAGCGCGTGCAGCACGTTGTCGCCCTGCATCCGGCGGAACCGGCCCACCACGTCGGTGGCGATGTACCCCAGCGGGTGCCCGACGTGCAGGCCCGCGCCGGACGGGTACGGGAACATGTCCATGACGAAGAACGCCGGCTGCGCCGGGTCCGCGTTGCGACCCTCGCCGTCCGTCAGACTGCCCACCGGGTTCGCGGCGTAGAACGTGCCACGCGCCTCCCACGCGTCCTGCCAGCGGAGCTCGATCTCGCGCGCGAGAGCGGCCGTGTAGCGGAACGGGACGTCGTCGGACGTCGTGGTGGCGATGGTGTCGGGGGCGTCCTGCGAGGTCACCGTCCGAGTTTACCGGGACGCGTTCGCCGGTCGGGTGCGGCGACCACGTCGGCCGTATGCTCCGGAGATGTCGGACAGCACGCCGTCGTCTGCCCCCGTCACCCCGACCGCGGACCTCGCCGCCCTCCGGGCCGCTGCCGCGCAGGCCGCCGCCGATGCTGCGGAGGCCAAGGCCCAGGCGGCCGCGGCGGCCTTGGCAGCGGCCGAGGCTGCGGCCGGCGCCGCTCCGGCGCCCGCCCCGCAACAGCCCGCGGACCTCTCCCCGCACGCCGCCGAGGTCCGCGCCGGCTACACGTTCCCCGGCCCGATGCTCACGATCGGCGCGCTGGTCGAGGACGACGTCGCGGTCGCCGGCGCCCCGGTCGGCATCCCCCTCGCGATGATGAACCGGCACGGCCTCGTCGCCGGCGCGACGGGCACCGGAAAGACGAAGACGCTGCAGGTGCTGGCGGAGGGGCTCTCGGCGGCCGGCGTGCCCGTGTTCGTCGCCGACGTCAAGGGGGACCTGTCCGGGTTGGCCGTCCCGGGCGTGCCGAGCGAGAAGATGCTCGCCCGCACGTCGAGCCTCGGGCAGGAGTGGGTGGCAACCGCGTCGCCGGTCGAGTTCCTCAGCCTCGGCGGCCTCGGCGAGGGCGCGCCCGTGCGCACCACGGTGACCGACTTCGGGCCGCTGCTGCTGGCCAAGGTGCTGGGGCTCAACGCCACGCAGGAGTCGAGCCTGGGCCTGATCATGCACTGGGCCGACACGCAGGGGTTGGCGCTGCTCGACCTCAAGGACCTGCAGGCGACGATCGCGTACCTGGTCAGCCCGGAGGGCAAGCCGCAGCTCGCGGGCATCGGCGGCCTGTCGGCGGCGACGGCGGGCGTGATCCTGCGCGAGATCGTGGGCCTGCAGGGGCAGGGGGCCGACGCCTTCTTCGGGGAGCCCGCGTTCGACGTGTCGGAGCTGCTGCGCACCGCCGCGGACGGTCGTGGCGTGATCAGCGCGCTCGAGCTGCCCGCGGTCCAGGACCGGCCCGCCCTGTTCTCCACGTTCCTCATGTGGCTGCTGGCCGAGCTGTTCCAGGCGCTGCCCGAGGTGGGCGACCCGGACAAGCCGAAGCTCGTGTTCTTCTTCGACGAGGCCCACCTGCTGTTCACGGGCGCCTCGAAGGACTTCCTCCTCCAGGTCACGCAGACCGTCCGGCTCATCCGGTCGAAGGGCGTCGGGGTCTTCTTCGTCACCCAGAGCCCGAAGGATGTGCCCTCCGACGTCCTCGGCCAGCTGGGCAACCGCGTCCAGCACGCGCTGCGCGCGTTCACGCCCGACGACGCCAAGGCGCTGCGCGCGGCCGCAAGGACCTTCCCGACCTCGCCGTACGACCTCGAGCAGCTGCTCCAGTCGCTCGGTACCGGCGAGGCGGTGGTCACCGTGCAGTCCGAGCGCGGGACCCCGACACCCGTGGCCTGGACCCGGCTGCGAGCGCCCCAGTCGTCGATGGAGCCGATGGGCGCGGCGCTGTCGTCGGCCGTCGCCGCCTCGCCTCTGTCCGGACGCTACGGCGCCGCCGTGGACCGCGAGTCCGCCTACGAGCTGCTCTCCGCCCGGGCCGCGGCCGCGCAGGCGCAGGAGGCCAAGGAGGAGGAGGCGAAGGAGGCGCAGGAGCGCGCCGACGAGGCCGAGAAGGAGGCGCGACGGCCGGCGCCGCAGCGATCGACCAGCCGCACCAGCCCGCTGGACAGCCTGCTCAGGTCAGCGGGAACTCAGCTCGGGCGTGAGATCACGCGCAGCCTCTTCGGCACCCGCCGGCGCTGAGGCGGCCGAGCCGGCGAACGACGGCGGCGCGCCGCGGCCCGCCGCGAGGACGACGACCAGGCCCATCGCGGTCAGTCCCGCACCGACCCACGCCGGCGCCAGGTAGCCCATCCCGCCGGCGATCACGAGGCCACCGGCGAAGGCACCCGCGGCGTTGCCGAGGTTGAGCGCGGAGTGGCACAGGGCCGCGCCGAGCGACGGGGCCGCGGGCGACACGTCCATCAGCCGCGTCTGGAGCGAGAGCCCGAGCACCTGCGACGTCACGCCGAGCATCACCAGCGCGAGCACGGCGGGTACCGGGGAGGAACCGACCAGCGCGATGGTGACGAGCACGACGATCGTCGCGACCATGCTGCCGATCACGGTCCCGAGGACCGACCTGTCCGCCAGGCGACCGCCGACGACCGTGCCGATCGTCATGCCGATGCCGTAGAGCGCGAGCACTAGCGGGACGAGCCCGATGCTCAGGCCGGTGACCTCGGTGAGCAGCGGCTTGACGTAGGAGTAGACCGCGAACATCCCGCCGAACCCGATCGCACCGGCGCCGAACGCGATCCACATCCGGCGGTTGCGCAGCGCGGCGATCTCCGTGCGCGGCGTGGTGCCCGTGGCGACCGGCAGGGCCGGGGTCCAGGCCCACAGGGCGCCGAGCGTCACCAGCCCGAGGACGGCGACGCCGACGAACGACCAGCGCCAGCCGACCGTGTCGCCCACCACGGAGGTCAGCGGGACGCCGACGGCGCAGGCGATGGTCAGGCCGGCCATCATCGCGGCGACTGCCCGGCCCCGGCGTTCGATGCCCACGACGGCGACCCCCATCACGGCGCCGACGCCGAAGAACACGCCGTGCGGCAGGCCCGCGAGGAACCGGAACGCGACCAGCATCCCCATGCTGGCCGCCGCCGCGGACAGGACGTTGCCGACGACGAAGGCGGACATGAGCAGCAGCAGGAGTCGGCGTCGGTCCATCCGGGCGGCGAGCACCGCGATGGTGGGGGCGCCGACCACCACGCCGAGCGCGTAGGCCGTGATCGCGTGGCCGGCCGTCGGGATCGGCGCGCCGAGGTCCGTCGCGATCTCCGGGAGCATCCCCATGGTGGCGAACTCCGTCGTGCCGATGCAGAACCCACCGAGCGCGAGCGCGAACAGCGCGGCGCGGGCACGTGCGGGTGACAGCACGGGTGTCCTCCGGGACGAATCGATTCGATAAGGCGGCGGAGGCGCTTCGTCGACAACTCCGGTGGATGCCGCAGAGCCTACGTCACGGCGCGGGGACGAGCCAGATCGCCCGGCCTGCGACCTCACCCAGGTCGACCGTCCGAGCACCACCGGGGCCAACGCGTATCGAGATGACGCCGGCGACGGCACGCCGCTCGACCACGATCACCGGGGCGTCCAGCACCAGGCCGACCGTCTCGACATAGCGCAGCAGCGGGATCGGCGTCGGAGATCCGGGCGACCGCCCACTCCCCCGGCGTCGTGTCCCACAGGAGGGTCGCGGGCGGCGCCTGGACCGCGCCGTCGGCGGCCGGAATCGGGTCGCCGTGCGGATCGCGCAGCGGATGCCCGAGCTGCGCGAGACGCGCTCCACGAACACGTCCGAGACCGCGTGCTCGAGGATCTCGGCCTCGTCGTGCACCTCGTCCCAGCCGTACCCGAGCACCTCGACCAGGAACGTCTCGATGAGCCGGTGCCGGCGGACCACCGCGAGCGCGTGCCGTTCGCCCTCGGCCGTGAGCTCGACCGCGCCGTACGGCTCGTGCGTCACCAGCCCGTTGTCGGCCAGACGGCGGACGGTCTCGGAGACGGTGGACGGCCCGACACCCAACCGGGTGGCCAGCATCTTCGTCGTCACCGGTGCGGTCGACCACTCGAGCGCCGACCAGATCACCTTGAGGTAGTCCTGCGTGACGGCGCTCAGCTCGGGCGTGGTCGGCGTGCTCACCACCCCAGACTAGACAGCGCTACGGGTGCGGGAGGGCGGGCACCGACGGGACCGGCGCGGCGAGCGGCCACCGCAGCCGCGGGAAGACGCTCGCGGTCGTGTCGGGCCGCACCTGGACGATCTGGTAGTCGACGAACAGCCGGGTGCTCGGGTTCCAGCGCAGCACGGTCATCTCCGCCACACCGTTGAGCGGTCCGATGGTCGGCTTGCCCAGGGTCGCACCGGCGGTGCTCGAGCTGATGTAGCGGATGCCGTCGCCGATCTGCTCCGGTCCGTAGCGCTTGTGCAGGTGGCCCGAGATCTGCGCCGGCGAGCAGCCGCGGTCGAGCGTGTTCTCGCCGACGAACGGCGTGTGGATGAGGAGCAGGTCCACCCCGTCCTTCGCGGCGCACGCGGTCTTGGCCAGCCGCGCCGCCTCCTGCGCGGCCGTCTCCTTGGTCGCCTGCGCGGTGCCGCCCGCGCCGACGCGGGTCTCGTTCGGGTCCTTGTCGCCCAGGATCCGCATCCCGTCGACGGTCACCACCGACCCGTCCAGCACCTTCGCCCCGGCCCGCGCAAACCGCTTCGACGTGTCGCTGGAGTCGTGGTTGCCCGGCGACGTGACACTCGACGCCGTTCGGGATCGCGCGGGCGAACGTCGTGACGCAGTACTGCTCGACGGTCGTGCCGTTGAGCGTGTCGTCGCCCGCGTCGAGCACGAGCTGGGCGCCCGACCGCTTGACCAGCGTCGTGATCAGGGGCGCCATCCCGACGTTGCAGTGCAGGTCGGAGATGACGACGATCGTCAGCAGGTGGTCGTCGGACGGCACGGGCTCCTCGGACGGTGTCTCGGACGGACCGGACGGACCGGACGGACCGGCCGTCCCGGAGGGTGTCGGCGCCTCCGACGACTCCAGCGGCTCCGACGATGCCAGCGGTTCCGACGATGCCGACGTCGACGGAGACGCCGACGCTGCGGCCTCGGCCCGCTCGGCCCGGGCGTCCTGCTCGTCGATCAATGCCTGACGCGTGTCCCAGGCCACCTTCAGCGAGGCGTTCGCCTTGGCGTAGAACTCGTCGTTCTTGCGCAGCTCCGCGACCACCTGGCCGCCGTAGGTGTCGATCACACCGCCGAGGCGACCGGTGACCTCGGCTCCCTGCAGCGGCGTGCCGTCGAACACTTCCGAGGTCGGGCGCGAGGCGACCGGCTGCTCGTCGGCACCCACGCTCGACGTCAGCACGGTCGCCCCGACGAGGACCACGAGGCCGGCGGCGACCGCGGCGCGCCGATGCTCCTCCGCCCGGGCCCGCAAGCTCCTCCCACCGGGCCGACCCGACGAGCATCCGCAGCAGCCACCACGCGCCCACGAGCACGACGAACGCGCCACCGGTCCGCACGAGCGCATCGACGACGAGCGCGCGCGCCACGTCCTGCACGGTCGCCCGAGGACCGGAGAAGAACGCCAGGTACGACTGCAGGTCACCGCTGAGCGCCTCGAGCGTCTTGGCCTGGCTCGGCGTGACGGACGCCGGGATCTCCTGCACCGTGACGCGCACGCCCAGGGTCAGGGGCAGGGGCGAGTTGATCAGCAGGGTACCCAGCGGGCCGAGGTCGATGGTGACCGTGTCGTCCGTCGTGACGTCGTAGCGCGCCTCGTGCGGACCCAGGCTGCTCTCGACGGAGGCCGTGGTGACGCCGAACACGAGCGCGACCAGCAACGCCCCGAGCGCGAGCAGGACACGCCGACCCCACCGTGGCTCAGAACGGCGCGCTGGACTCATCGCCTCCGAGCCTAGGCTCGCGGACCCGGCCTGGCTCCCAGGTCACCCGAGTGCGTCGCGCCAGGCCACCCACTGCTCGACGAGCGACAGGTCGTAGTCGGGACCGCCCGTGCCGACCGTGAAGAGCGTGACGCCGGCGGCGACGAGCGCGTCGGCGACCCGGGCGGGCGGCGCGCTGACGCCGACGGACCTCTCGACCAGGTTGGCCGTGTCGCGCCCGACAGCCGTGCCGTGCTCGTCGAGGATCGCGCTCTTGCGCGTCAGCGAGCCGACGTCACCGAACGAGTGCCACGCGTCCGCGTGCTCGGCCACGACGCGCAGCGTCTTGCGCTCGCCGCCGCCGCCGATGAGCACCGGGATGTCGCGCGTCGGCGCCGGGTTGGACGCGGCCCAGCGTGCCTTGATCCGCGGCAGCGCCTGGGCGAGGTCGGCGATCCGGGTTCCCGGCGTCCCGAACTCGTACCCGAACTCGTCGTAGTCCTTCTCGAACCAGCCCGCGCCGATCCCGAGGATCAGGCGCCCGCCGCTGATGTGGTCGACGGTCCGCGCCATGTCGGCGAGCAGCTCCGGGTTCCGGTAGGAGTTGCAGGTGACCAGGGCGCCGATCTGGACGCGGCTGGTCTGCTCGGCCCAGGCGCCCAGCATGGTCCAGCACTCGAAGTGCTTGCCGTCGGGTTCGCCGGAGAGCGGGAAGAAGTGATCCCAGTTGAAGACGACGTCGACGCCGAGGTCCTCCGCGCGACGCACGGCGTCGCGGACCTGGGCGTAGTCGGCGTGCTGCGGCTGGAGCTGGACTCCGATGCGGATGGGGTGCGTCATGGTTCGAGCCTACGTAACGGACAGCGGATGACCTCTTCTGGGGCGATGCTCGTCAGACCGACCCGAGGAGCGTCCCCATGTACATGAAGATCGAGTTCGTCCCCATCCCCGTCTCGAACCTGGACCGCGCCAAGGCGTTCTACGTGGACCAGGTCGGGTTTCACGACGACTACGACATCCCGGTGAACGAGAACCTCCGGTTCATCCAGCTCACCCCGCCCGGGTCGGCGTGCTCGATCGTGCTGGACCTGAACCTGACGCCGATGGCCGCCGGTGCGGTGCAGGGTCTGCAGGTGGTCGTCGACGACGCGGACGCGGTGCATGACTTCCTCGTCGCGAACGGCGTCGAGGCCGAACCGGTCGAGGACCTGCCGTGGGGTCGTTTCACCTACTTCGCCGACCCCGACGGCAACCGGTGGGCCGTGCAGCAGCTCCCCCCGCGCGAGTGAGATCGCGCCCCGGACGAGCGCGTCCGGGGTCGAGCACGGCAGCCCGGCCGCGAGGGCCGGAGCGTGGCGGCGCACGCCGGCCCGTCGTTCCTGGCACGCTCGGTCTCATGACGCCGAGACGCGTGGCCTGATGGGGAACGACGACGCGATCGTCCGCGCGTACCTGGTGCACCACACGGAGGCACTGACCGCGACGGAGCCCGGGCTGCGGTCGGGCGACGTCGACGCCGTGCACGACGCGCGGACGGCCACCCGACGCCTGCGCACCGCCCTGTCGGTCCACGGCGTGGGGGCCGAGCCGTTGCGCGCCGCCCTGCGCGACCTCGGGCACGCGCTCGGTGCCGCGCGGGATCCCGTCGTGGAGCTGCACGCGCTGCGCCGCACGATCGCGACCGAGCCGCCGGGAGCTCGTGCGCGGTCCTGTCGTCCTGCGCATCGAGGAGGACCTCACCGCCGCCGAGCAGACCGGGCTGGACGCGCTCGGCAGCTGGCTGGGGTCGTCCTGGGCCGACCTGACGGCGTCGCTCGCCGCGCCGGACCCCGACGTCGCGGACGTGCGCACGGGTGCACTGCGGGCGTGGCGACGGCTGGACCGGGCGGTCGACGCGCTCGACGCGGCACCCGACGAGGAGCGCGACGAGGCGTTGCACGAGGTCCGCAAGGCCGCGCGACGCGCCCGCTACGCCAGCGAGGTGGCCGCCGAGTCCGTCGGTCGACCCGCGCTCAAGAGCGCCAAGCGCGCCCGCGCGGTGCAGGAGACGCTCGGCGACCAGCACGACGCCGTCGTGCGGCGCGAGACCCTGCGCCGGCTGAGCCTGCAGGCGTTCGCGGATGGCGAGGACACCTTCACCTACGGCCTCCTGCACGCCGCCGCCCAGCGGGCCGGCGACCAGGCCGAGCACGCCGCCCGGCCGCTCGTCGAGCGCGCGATCTCCCCGCGTCACCGGCGGTGGACCCGGTGAGCACCCGCCCGACGGCTGCGGTCAGACAGCCGCGCTGACCCGCACCACGTTGCGCCACGGGTCCTCGAACCGCAGGGTCTCGCCGTCGTGCGCGGTGGCGTAGCCGGCGGAGATCACCCGGTCCGCGAGCGCACCGAGGTCGTCGGCGGTCGGCACGGCGATCCGCACCTCGCCCAACCCGAGGGCCGAGGCGCGCGGGCCCGCACCGGCGCTGTTCCACGTGTTCATGGCGAGGTGGTGGTGGTACCCGCCCGCCGAGACGAACAGCGCCCCGTGCCACTGCGCCGTCACGTCGAAGCCGAGCGCGTCGACGTAGAACGCCCGCGCCGACGGCACATCGCCGACGGACAGGTGGACGTGGCCGACCACCGCGTCGCCCGCGCCGGGCTCCTGGTCGGTGAGGTGCTCGCCCAGGAAGGCGTTCGGGTCGAGGCGCAGCGAGTCCATCTGGATCCGCCCCTCGGCGTCCCGGTTCCACAGCGTGCGGCTGCGGTCCCAGTAGAGCTCGACGCCGTTGCCCTCGGGGTCGGTGAGGTAGAACGCCAGGGAGACGAGGTGGTCGGCCGAGCCGACGTAGGACGTGGGCTCGCGCTGCGCGACGGAGGCGAGGGTGGCCGCGAGGCCGGCCTCGTCGTCGAAGAGGATCGCGGTGTGGAACAGGCCGGCCGCCCCGCGGACGGCCGGCGGCAGGTCCGGCGTGTGCTGGAGGATCACGAGCGGCGTCGTGCCACGGCCCAGGGTCACGGTCGCGGGTCCGGAGGTGAACCGGTCGCCGGGCTGGTCGAGCACGTCGAGCGCCAGCGCGTCGCGGTAGAAGCGCAGCTGCCGGTCCAGGTCGCCGACCAGCAGCGTCACCGCGTCCATCCACGTGCCGGTCGCGATCGAGTCGTGGCCGTGCTGGGCGGTGAGCGGGACGGAGGCGCCCTGGCCGGGCGTGGGTGCGGTCGACATGGTCACCTCAATGGTTGACGCTACAACCTTTATTCCGGCTCTTGGCGATGGTTGTGCCCGAGGCTCTGCAGGAACCGGGGCCCGTCGGCGGCCAGCTCCGTCTCGTACCGCGGCGCCCACGAGCCGTACGGACGGCCCGCGAGCGCGTCGTTGGAGAACCGGGGGTCCGAGGTCAGCTCGGTGACGCAGAACGACGGGATGGTCAGGTCCGTGACCGGTCCCCCGCGCTCCACCTCGGCGACCACGAGCGGGGCGTTCGCACCGGCGAACGTGTCGATCACCCAGCCGTCCTCGCCGAGCCAGACCGAGTGCCGGGTCTTGGCCACGCGGGCACCACCGCGGCGGACCATCTCCAGACCGACCGAGACGTCCAGCTCGCGCTCGGCCTCGTACCGCGTGCCCTCGTTCATCGGGCCCTTGACGGTGATGGCGCACAGGTCGATGCGATCGGCGTACGCCTCCAACAGGGCCAGCTCGTCGAGGGCCGGCGTGAGCACGAGCCCCGTCACCGAGCTGGCCTGGACGCGGACCCGGATCGCGTAGCCCTCGTCGGCCAGGAAGTAGCTCTGCACGATCAGGGCCGGCGAGGCGTCGAGCAGCTCGCGCGGCAGGTCGCGCACCCAGAACCGCCGCTCGAACTCGAAGTCGCCGTAGCCGGTGTCGCTCACGTTCCGAGGGTAGTCATCCGTCGGTGGAGACGGCGTCGAGCACCGGCAGACGCGCCGCGCGGACGCCGGGCCAGACCGCCGCGAGCACCCCGACCACGATCGCGAGCACGACCATCAGGGCGAGGCTCGCCCACGGGATGTCGAGCGTGCGCAGGCCGACGTCGGAGAACACCGTGGGCAGGGTCGACGCCAGCGCTACGCCCACGGCCAGCCCGACGACCGTGCCGAACACCGCGGTGAGCACCGACTCGACCGTGATCGTCGAGCCCAGCTGCAGGCGCCCGAGCCCCACGGCGCGCAGGAGCCCGATCTCGCGGGTGCGCTCGATGACCGACAGGGCCAGGGTGTTGATGATGCCGAGCACCGCGATGACCACGGACAGACCGAGCAGCGCGTAGAGGATGACGAGCACGCGGTCGACCTGGTCGGCCAGCTGCGAGACGAACTCCGCGCTGTCCATCACCGAGACCACGACGTAGGGCTTGACCGTCGCCGTGAGCTGACCGCGCAGGGCCGCGACGTCCGCGCTGTCGGCGGCCGTGACGAACACGGTGGTCACCGCCTGCTGGTCGGGCGGCACGAGCTGGTCCAGCACCGGCTGCCCCACGACGAACGGCACGCCGAACGCCGGCGAGTCGATGACCGCGCCGATCTCGATGCGCTGCGTCCCGTTCGTGCCGACCACGTCGACGCTCTGGCCGAGCGACCAGTGCTCGTCCTTCATCGTGGTGCGCTGCACCGCCAGCTCGCCGCCGGCGAGCGCGTCGTGGAACGAGCCCTCGACCACCTCGGTCTCGATGCTCCGGCCGACCGCGTCGGGGTCGATGCCGGTGATCGCGAACGGCGACGCGTCGACGAGCACCGAGGCGGTCGCGAAAGCGTCGGCCGCGCGCACGTCGGGCAACGCACGCACGTCCTCGATCGCCTGCGCCGGGATGGTGCCCTGGGCCGCGCCGCGCAGGATGTAGTCGGTCGTGGCCTCGCGGGACACGATCGCGCTGGTCGACGCCTGCGTCGTCGCGGCGATGACCGCGGCGGCGCCGACGAGAGCCATCCCGATCATCAGCGCGCCCGCGGTGTTCGCGGTCCGGCGCGGGTTGCGGGTGACGTTGCCGCGGGCCAGCCGCCCGACGGGTCGCCAGCCCGAGAACGGCGCCGCGAGCACCCGCAGGATGCCGCGCGCGAGGATCGGCGACGCGGCGAGCACCCCGATCACCACCGCCGCCGCGCCGTACCCGAGCATCGCGCCGGCGTGGTGCGCGGTCGGGTCGAGCAGCGTGACGACGAGGATCGCCACGCCGAGGACGACCAGGGACCCGCCGACGACGGCCCGGCGCCGCAGCGAGCGCTCCGGCACGGTGACCTCGTCACGCAGCGCCTCGACCGGCGGCACGAGCGCGGCACGCCGTGCCGGCAGCGCCGCCGCGAGCACGCTCACCAGCGTCCCGACGAGCACGGACACGACGATGGTGAACCCGTCGAGCGGCACCTGGCCGGTCAGCTGCATGCCGAGGCCGCCGAGGACCGAGCGCAGGACCACGACGAGCCCGAGCCCGCCGAGCACGCCCAGGACGCTGCCGATCACCCCGACGATCGCGGCCTGCAGCACGATCGAGGTGAACACCTGCACCGGCGACGCCCCGACCGCCCGCAGCAGCGCGAACTCGCGCATCCGCTGCCGCACCCACATGGAGAACGTGTTGGAGATGATGAAGGCGCCGACGAACAGCGAGATCCCGGCGAACACGAGCAGGAACGTCGTGATGAAGCCGAGCAGCGTGAGCACGTTGGCGATGCCCTCGGCACGCATCGCGTCCCCGGTGATGACCTCGGCGTGCGCGTCGTCGGCCGCGACGGCCGGGGCGAGCCGGTGGACCAGGTCCTCCTGCGAGATCCCGGCGTCGGCCAGCACCGAGATCGACGCGACCGTGCCCTGCGGCGCGAACGCGGCCTGCGCGCTCGCGGGGTCGATGAACACCACCGTCGCGCCGGCGAGTGCGGGTCCGATCCCGATCTCCCCGACGACCCTCACCGGCTCGACCTGACCGCCGAGCACGATCGACGTCGCGTCCCCGACCACCAGTCCCGAGGCGTGCAGCGTCGCCGTCTCGACCGCGATCTCGCCGGCCCCCGTCGGTGGTCGACCGGACACCACGGTCGTCGCGCGGCTGCGGACGTCGTAGGCGAAGCCGAGGCTCGGCGCCTGCGTGCTCTGCACCGCCGTGCCGTCGGCGCCGACCAGCACGACCGGCCCGGACAGGTCCGGGATCGCCGCGGCCACCCCGTCGACGGCCTCGAGCTGCGGCACCAGGGACAGGGGCACCGGGTTGCGGGGCTTGCCCGCGACGACGTTCTGCTCGCTCGTCCCACCCACCACGTCGGCGCCGCGCACGTAGGCGTCGCCGAGGGTCGTGGTGGAGACGATCTCCGAGAAGGTCGAACCGAGCATGGTGCGCAGGGCGAAGGTGCCCGCCACGAACGCGACGCCGAGAGCGACGGCCAGCACCGACAGGCAGAACCGCACGAGGTGCGCGCGCACGCCGCGCAGCGCCACCCGGGTCACGGCGAGCTCACCGCGCGGATGCTCGCCAGCTGAGCGAGGACCGCCTCCGGGGTCGGCTCGCGCAGCTCGCCGACCACCCGACCGTCGGCGAGGAAC
The DNA here is from genome assembly GCF_058248365.1 of Cellulomonas sp. McL0606. The sequence continues at coordinate 2,769,440 of NZ_CM177779.1, forward strand.
AGGACGCGGTGCGCGTAGCCGGCCGACGTGGGGTCGTGCGTCACCATCACGACGGACTGCCCCAGCTCGTCGACGCTGCGACGCAGGAACCCGAGCACCTCCGCGCTCGCGGTGCTGTCCAGGTTGCCCGTCGGCTCGTCGGCGAACACCACCGCGGGCCTGCTGACCAGGGCGCGCGCGCACGCGACGCGCTGCTGCTGGCCGCCCGACAGCTCGCTCGGCTTGTGCGACAGCCGGTCGGTCAGGCCCAGGGTCTCGACGACGAGGTCGAGGTGCGCGCGGTCGACGGGCCTGCGGGCGATGTCGAGCGGCAGCGTGATGTTCTCCAGGGCGGTCAGGGTCGGCACCAGGTTGTAGGCCTGGAAGATGAACCCGACGCGCGTCCTGCGCAGGGCGGTCAGCTTGCGCTCCGACATCGAGCTGACCGTCTCGCCGTCCACCACCACCGTGCCGGACGTCGGCTTGTCCAGACCCGCGAGGCAGTGCATCAGCGTCGACTTGCCCGAACCGGACGGCCCCATGATCGCGGTGGCTCGCCGCGCACCAGGTCCACGTCGACGCCGTCGAGCGCGCGCACGGCCGTCGGACCCGAGCCGTACACCTTGCGCAGGTCGCGGGCCGACGCGATCACCGTGCTCGTCATGCGTCGATCTTCCCCCGTCGGAGCCGGGCTTGTGACGCTCACCACCGCGTACGGGTTTCGATACACCTGTATGAGAGACTGAGGACACCACGGGCTGCGCGAGCTGCGCGCCCCGCGTCGTGGAGGTCCCCCGAGCACCCGCTCAGGTTGCTCTGGCGGCGGACCCCGACCACTTTGCCCGAGAGGCTTTACCTGTGACTTCTTTCGCCGAGCTCGGCGTGCCCTCTGCCCTGTCCTCCGCGCTGACGGAGCAGGGCATCACGGCCCCCTTCCCCATCCAGACCGCTACTCTCCCCGACTCCCTGGCGGGTCGCGACGTCCTCGGCCGCGGCCGTACGGGCTCCGGCAAGACGTTGGCGTTCGCCCTCCCGCTCGTGACCCGCACCGCGGCGGCGGGCAAGGGCAAGGTCGCCCGGCGCCCCCGCGCGCTGGTGCTGGCCCCGACCCGCGAGCTCGCCACCCAGATCGACGCGACGATCGCGCCGCTGGCCAAGGTGCTCGGCCTGAACACGACCGTGATCTTCGGCGGCGTGTCGCAGGGCCGTCAGGTCTCCGCGCTCAACGGCGGCGTCGACATCGTCGTCGCCTGCCCGGGGCGCCTCGAGGACCTGATGAACCAGAAGCTCATCTCGCTGGAGGACGTGCAGATCACGGTTCTCGACGAGGCCGACCACATGGCCGACCTGGGCTTCCTGCCCGTCGTGAAGCGGATCCTCGACAAGACGCCGCCGCGCGGCCAGCGCCTGCTGTTCTCGGCCACGCTGGACAAGGGCGTCGACCAGCTGGTCAAGCGCTACCTGTCCAACCCGGTCGAGCACTCCGTGGACAGCGCCGAGTCGCCCGTCGCCGCGATGACCCACCACCTGTTCGAGGTCCGCGACGCCGAGTCCAAGAAGGCCGTCGTCCACCACCTCGCCTCCGGTACGGGCCGTCGCGTCCTGTTCATGCGCACCAAGCACCAGGCCAAGAAGCTGGCCAAGCAGCTGACCATGGACGGCATCCCCGCCGTGGACCTGCACGGCAACCTGGCGCAGGCCGCCCGCGAGCGCAACCTCGAGGCCTTCTCGTCGGGCGCCGTGCGCGTGCTGGTCGCCACCGACATCGCCGCCCGCGGCATCCACGTGGACGACATCGAGCTCGTCGTGCACGTCGACCCGCCCGCCGAGCACAAGGCGTACCTGCACCGCTCCGGCCGCACCGCGCGTGCCGGGTCGGGCGGCGACGTCGTCACGATCGTCCTGCCCGAGCAGCGCGGGGACGTCCGCCAGCTGACGCGCGCGGCCAAGATCACCGCCACCCCGAAGCCGGTGAACGCCGGCGACGCGACGCTCACCCGGCTCGTCGGCGAGCAGGCTGCTCCGGTCCGCTACGTCGCGCCGCCCGTGACCACCCAGCAGTCCTCCGGCGGCGGGGGCGGCTCGCGTCGCGGCGGAACCGGTCGCGGCAACGGGTCGAGCAGGCAGGCCTCCGCGGCCGCCGGTGGCGCCGCTGCTCCGGTGGGCGGCCAGCGTCGGCAGTCGTCGGGCGGCACCTCTGCCGGTGCCCCGTCGGGCCAGCGTCGTCGTCGTGGCGGCTCGGGCCGTGGCGGTTCGGGCGGCGGCTCGGGTGCGTCGTCCTCCGGCGGCCCGCGCGTCGTCTACTCGCGCGGCTGATCCCCGATTCGTCAGAGGCCGGTCCTTCTCGGGCCGGCCTCTGGCGTATCCGCAGGTCGGGCCGCATGATGGTGCTCTCCGACGCACCTGGGAGCCCCGTATGGCGATCATCTCCCGCGGCTTTCGCGGCAAGCGCGAGACCGACCCTCGCATCCCGCCCGGTCAGTACCTCGAACGTGGCTTCCCGGTGCTGTCCGCCGGACCGACGCCACGGGCCGACCTGTCCACGTGGACGTTCTCGATCACAGCGGACGGCTCCCCCCTCACGACCTGGACCTGGTCCGAGCTGACGCACCTGCCGCACGAGGACGTCGTCAAGGACATCCACTGCGTCACCAAGTGGTCCAAGCTCGACTCGGCCTGGCGCGGCATCTCGCTGGACACGCTCCTCGACTCTGTACAGATCGATCCCGAGCATGCGTACGTGATGGCCCACTGCGACGGCGGCTACACCACCAACGTCCCGCTCGCGGACCTGCGGGGCGGAAAGGCCTGGATCGCCTACCAGTACGACGGCGCTCCGCTGCCGCCCGAGCACGGTGGCCCGGCCCGGCTGCTGGTCCCCCACCTGTACTTCTGGAAGTCCGCGAAGTGGGTCCGCAGCCTGGAGGCTTCCATGACCGAGAACACGTGGGGCTTCTGGGAGCGGCTCGGGTACCACGAGTACGGCGACCCCTGGAAGGAACAGCGGTACTGGGGTGACTGAGTCCTACACCCTCCCCTGGCTCGTCGGGACGCTGGTGGCACGCAGGACCGAGACCGCGTCGGCCATGACGCTCGAGCTCGACGTGCCCGGGTGGCACGGTGCGATGGCCGGCCAGCACGTCGACGTCCGGCTGACGGCGGAGGACGGCTACTCCACGCAGCGCTCCTACTCGCTGGCCTCCCCGGGCACGATGGGCCTGCCGGGCGGACCCGTCACGTCCGAGCGGATCGCCCTGACCGTCCAGGTGGTCGACGACGGCGAGGTCTCCCCGTACCTGACCGAGGACCTGCAGATCGGCGACCAGCTCGCCCTGCGCGGCCCGATCGGCAACTGGTTCGTCTGGCACGCGACCGACCCGCACCCGGTCCAGCTGATCGGGGGCGGCTCGGGCCTGGTCCCGCTCATGTCGATGGTGCGGACGCGCCGGTCCGCCGCCTCGTCGTCCCCGTTCCGCCTGCTCGTCTCGGTCCGCACCCCCGCCGACGCCCTGTACGCCGACGAGCTCGCCGTCCTCGGGCCCGACGTCGCGATCACCCACGTGTGGACGCGGACCGGACCGCCCGGCTTCGACGGACCCCTCGGACGCGTCGACGCCGCGGTGCTGCAGGATGCCTGCTTTCCTCCCGACCTGAACGCGCACGTGTTCGTGTGCGGCCCGACGCCGTTCGTGGAGCTCGTCGCCGACACCCTCGTCGACCTCGGCCACGACCCGGACCGGATCCGCACCGAGCGGTTCGGCCCGACGGGCCCGTAGGCGCCGGCGCCCGTGACAGGACGACGACCCGGACCCGTCGGGGTCCGAGCCGTCGGCTGCACGAGGTGAGGGTCAGCCGGTGTTCTGCAGGCCGGCGGCGACGCCGTTGACCGAGAGCAGGAGCAGCCGTCGCAGGTCGTCGACCTGGTCGGGCGCGGCGCCCGTGCGCAGGGCGCGCAGCGCGCGCAGCTGCAGGAGCGAGAGGGCGTCGACGTACGGGCTGCGCAGCTGGACCGCGCGGCCCAGGATGCGGCGTCGCGACAGGATCGCGTCGCTGTCGGTGATGCGCAGGACCCACGTGCGGGTCAGCGCCATCTCGTCGAGCACCTGACCGGCCAGGTCGTCCCGGTCGCCGAGGGCGAGGTAGCGCTGGGCGATCCGCTCATCGGTCTTGGCGAGCGACATCTCGACGTTGTCGATCATCGTCGTGAACAGCGGCCACTGCGCGTACGCGGCGCGCAGCTCGTCGAGGTCGGCGACGTCCTCCAGGGCGGTACCCAGGCCGTACCAGCCGGCCAGGTTGATGCGCGCCTGCGACCAGGAGAACACCCACGGGATCGCACGCAGGTCGTCGAGCGACTCGACCGACAGGCCGCGACGCGCAGGGCGCGAGCCGATGGGCAGCAGACCGAGCTCCTCGAGCGGGGTCACCTCGGCGAACCACTGGGGGAAGCCCGGAGACTTGACCAGCTCGTGGAACCGCACGCGCGACGTCTCGTCCATGCGGGCGGCCAGTGCGGTGAACCGCTCGGTCGCCGCGGCGTTGTGCCGCTCCACCGAGGGCGCACCGGCCAGCAGCGTCGCCGCGGCGACCTGCTCGATGTGCCGGGCGGCGATCGTCGGGTCGCCGTAGCGGGCGAAGATGACCTCGCCCTGCTCGGTGAGCTTGAACCGACCGTCGACCGACCCGGGGGGCTGGGCCAGCAGGGCCCGGTTGGCGGGGCCGCCGCCGCGCCCGAGCGCGCCACCGCGGCCGTGGAACAGGGTCAGGACGATGTCGTTGTTCCGGGCCCACTCCGTGATCCGACGCTGCGCCGTGTCGAGCGTGAGCGTCGCGGAGACCGGCCCGACGTCCTTGGAGGAGTCCGAGTAGCCGAGCATGACCTCGACGCGCCGACCGTTCTCCGCGAGCCGACGCTGCACCTGGGGGAACGCGAGGGCGCCGTCGAGGATGTCGACGCTCGCCTCGAGGTCGGCGAACGTCTCGAACAGCGGGATCGCGTCGATGATCGGCGTGAAGTCCGACCCCTCGAACGCGAGCCCGCCAGCTCGTAGACCGCGGCGAGGTGCTCCGCGGACTGGGTGAACGAGACGATGTAGCGACGGGCAGCCTCCAGGCCGAACCGCCGCTGCACCTCGCCGAGGGCGCGGAACGTGGCGATCACCTCGACCGTGCGCGGCTCCAGCTCGCCGTCCAGGCCGTTCTTCGCGATGTCCGCGAGCGCGCCCTCGTGCACCTGCGAGTGCTGCCGCACCTCGAGCTCGGCCAGGTGGAACCCGAACGTCTGCACCTGCCAGATCAGCCTCTGCAGCTCGCCGTACGCGGACCGCGGGGCGCCGGCCTCGGCCAGAGAGCGCTGCACGACGGCCAGGTCGGACTCGAGCTCGGCGGCGCTCGGGTACGCCAGCGAGTGTGCGTGCGTCCGTGTCGCGGCGATGCGCTCGGCGAGGAAGTAGGCGACCCGGCGGTGCGGCTCGTTCGGGGCGTCGACGGCGATCCGGTCGGCCAGCGGCGCCGAGATCGCGACCTGGCTGTCCCAGAGCGCGATCAGCTCGGCGGACGCGGGGGTGTCGTCGCCGGAGAGCGTCAGGCCGCCCGCGGTGCGTCGGGCGGAGGCCTCGCTTCGCTGAGCACCTTGTCCGACGACATCTGCGCCGCCTGCAGCGTGATGTCGGCGGTGACGTTCGGGTTGCCGTCGCGGTCGCCACCGATCCAGGAGCCGAGCCGCGCGAACGCCCGCACGGCGGGCGCGGTGGTTCCGGCGGCGTCGGCCAGCAGCCAGTCGTCCAGGCGGCGGTACACGTCGGGCAGGGTGTCGGCGAGCGTGGACTCGAAGACGCTGAGGACCGTGCGTACCTCGTCGAGGACGGTCGGCTTGGCCTCGCGCAGCGGGGCCGTGCGCCACAGGGTATCGATCTCGCCGAGGAGCCGGCGGTCGTTCTCCGCGAGCGACATGCCGCCGATGCTGCGCGAGTCACGCTCGGCGACGACTCCGCGATCCTCCGGATCGACGCGGAGACCGCGCGCCGACGCGCCTCGGTGGGGTGCGCCGTCAGGACGGGCCGGAACTCCATCTCCGCCAGCCGCTGTCGCGCGACGTCCTGCCCGACCTCCTGCGCCAGCTTCGCGACCGCGGCCGGCAGCGAGTCGTCGGGGGCCAGGTGGTGCGGCAGCAGGCTGGCCTCGCGCTCGCGCAGGACGCGGACGCGGTGGTACTCCTCGGCGGTGTTGGCCAGGTGGAAGTAGCACGTGAACGCGCGAGCGACCTGCTCGGCGCGGGCCAGCGTGAAGCCGGAGACCAGCTCCTCGGCCTGCGCGAGCGCCTCCGCGTCGGGACCGTTGTGCGCGCGGATCGCCAGCTCGCGCAGCTTCTCCACGTCGGCGAGCAGGTCGTCGCCACCCGCCTCGCGCAGCACGCGCCCGAGGAACTCGCCCAGCACGCGGACGTCGTTGCGCAGCGGTTCGGGTACCTCGTGGTTGGCCAGTCCCTGCGGGGCGTCGCTCGGTGCAGTCACGGGCCAAAACTAGGGCACGTTGGGCGGTCCGTGCCCGGTGCGTCCAAGGCTGTTACATGTGAGACACGTCTCGCCCCTCACGCGGACAGCTCGTCGAGCAGGGCCGGTCGGCTGGGCGCCCAGCCCCACACCGTCCGGGCGAGAGAACCGCCCGCCGGCTGGTCGAGCAGGAGCGCGTCCGCGAACGCCGCGCCGAGCCGGGCACGCGTGTCCTCGTCGCTCTCGGCGAGCACCCGACCCTGCGGGCCGACCACCGCCTGCGCGATCTCGCGGACCGTCGGGGTCTGGCCCGACGCCGCCACCACCCGTTGCCCTCGCGGGCCGCTGCTCAGGGCGGCGACGAACGCGTCGGCCAGGTCCTCGACGTGCACGACGGACCAGCGCTGCTCGCCCGACCCGACGAGCCGCAATGTTCCGTCGGCGGTACGAGAACCCGGCCCGAACACGCCGGGAACCATCCCGCGGCCCTGGCCGTAGACGACCGCGGGCGCCACGATCGTCGCGCGGACGTGGGAGGCGAGCAGACGCTCCTCGCGCGGGATCCGCCACGCGACGATCTCCGGCGGGTCCAGCGGGCGGTCCTCGTGGACCGACCCCGATCCCCAGATCCAGATGCCGCTCGTGTGCACGTACGGCTTGTCGGTGCCCGAGAACGCCTCGATGACGGCGTCGATCACCGCGTCGTCGAACGCCGGGTTGTCGGCGTCCCCGGTCGCCGCCGTGTGGATCGCGGCGTCTACCTCCCGCAGCCGGGCGACGAGCCACAACGTGTCCGTCAGGTCGTGCACGAGGGCCGTCGCACCGCCGTCGCGCGCCCGGTCCGCCGCCTCCGGCGATCGCGTGACGGCGAGGACGTCGTGACCGGCGGCGACGAGTGCCGCGAGGACGTTCGAGCCGACGTAACCGGTCGCACCGGTGAGAAGGACGCGCATGAAGACTCCCGAGGTGGTGTGCCCGATCTGGGTCGTCGCCGATAGTATGGAATAGATACCAGTCTCTTCAACGGAAGTCAGGCACCCCGTGGATACCGAGCCCTGCAGCGACCCGGCCTACGACGTCCTCGACGTGACCTGCCCGAGCCGGATGGTCCTCGCACGCGTCGGCGAGAAGTGGACCGTGCGCATCCTGCTCTCGCTGGACCGGTCGGTCCTGCGGTTCACCGAGCTGCGCGGCCTGCTGACGGACATCACCCCGAAGGTGCTCACCGCGACATTGCGCGCCCTCGAACGGGACGGGTTGGTCGCGCGGCAGGTGTTCGCCGAGGTCCCGCCGCGCGTCGAGTACCGGTTGACCCCGCTCGGCACCTCGCTGCTCGACGCCGTCCAGACGCTGCGCTCGTGGTCGGAGGCGAACGCGCCCCTCATCCTGGAGGCACGGGCGCGGACGGACGCCGCGGCGCTCGTCTGAAATAGACCCGCCCCGGGCCGCGTTGCGCCACAGATGACCACGACGATCCTGCTCACCGGCGCGACCGACGGACTCGGACGGGCGGTGGCGGACCGGCTCGCGGACGACCTGGACACGGTCCTGATCGCCCACGGCCGCAGCCCCGAGCGGCTCGCGGCCCTGGAGGCCTCGCTGCGCAACCGACCCGCGCGGGTGCTCACGGTCCGGGCGGACCTGTCCGTCCTGGCGGAGGTACGGGCGCTCGCCGACGAGGTGGCGACGCTCACCGACAGCCTGAACGTGCTGGTCAACAACGCGGGGGTCGGTTACGGCGACCGGTCGCTGACGCTGGACGGGAACGAGCTGCGGTTCGGGGTGAACCACCTGGCGTCGTTCGCGCTCACCCAGCGGCTCCTGCCCCTGCTGACGGCCGGCGCACCGTCCCGCGTCGTCCAGGTGGCGTCCCTGGGCCAGAGCCCGATCGACTTCGACGACCTCACGCTCGCGCACGGCTACTCCGGCACCCGTGCGTACGGCGTCAGCAAGCTCGCGATGATCACCGCCGGACTGACGTTCGCCTCGCACGTCCCCGCTGCCCAGGTCACCGTGAACAGCCTGCACCCGGGCACCTACATGCCCACCAAGATGGTGATGGACACGATCGGGTACTCCGTCGACACCCTCGAGACCGGCGTCGAGTCCGTCCTGCACCTGGTCCGCGACCCGTCCCTCGACGGCGTCACGGGCCGGTTCTTCGACCGTCTGCGCGACGCCCGCGCGTCCGACGAGGCGTACGACCCGACCATCCAGCAGCGCCTGTGGGACGTGAGCACGGCGCTGACAGCTGACCCGTCAGTCGTCGCGCGCGATCGTCGTGCGCACCGCGGTGACGGTCGGTCGCTGCGGCACGGAGGAGAACCCGAACCGCACGGGCGGCACGGTGGGCAGCAGGTCACCGCACGGCTGAGAACCCCACGTCGCACTGACGGCGACCACGCGGTGCTGGCCCGCCGCGCCGTACCACTCGCGTCTTCCGGCTCCGGCCGCGCCGCGCGTCCGGACGCCGCGCAGGACAGCCCGGGCCACCGGGTCCGCGGCGGTCGCGAAGGCGCGGGATCTCGTGAGCACCCGGGGCACCGACGTCAGCAGCGCACCGAGCGCCGTCGGACCGCCGATCGTCACGACGGCGTCGAGGGGTCCGGCCCGCACGCACCACGTCCGGGCGACCGGGTCGCACCGCACCTCGACCCTCGCGAGGACGACGTCGTCGAACGCGTAGGTCGCGGCGATCTCGTCCGCGATGCCCCGGGTCGGCGCGACCAGGGTGCGACGGCCGTCGGCGTCCTCGGTCATGACGTCAGCGAACGGCGGCCACCGCGAGCGCAGCCACCGTCCGACGACGATCCTGCGACCGTCGGCGGTCGCGAGGCCCAGGATGTGCCCGTCGTAGCGGTCGATCACCCGCTCAGTCTCCCGGCTCGTGGCGTCGACGGCCCTGCCGTCCGCCGCGTCTCCTCCGGTTGCGGACCTATCCGGACGGCAGTCCAATACCCAGAAGGGGGGATCGACAGAAGGAGGCTCGACATGGACGCCAAGACCGTATGGATCATCGTCGCCATCGTCGTCGTCATCGTCGTCGTCATCGCGATCGTGATGGCGAGCGGCCGGGGACGGAGGGCGGCCGACGCGCAGCGCGCGAAGGCTCAGGAGATCCGCGAGCAGGCAGCCGCCGACCAGGTCGAGCTGCAGCGCCGCGAGGCCGAGGCGGCTCGCCTCGACGCACAGGCACGGCTCGCGCAGGCCGAGGCGGACGCCCGGGCTGCCGACGCCGCGGCGCTCCAGAACGAGGCCCGCGCACACGCCCAGGAAGCGAGCGGTGCGCGCACGGAGCTGGACGAACGGCTGAGCAGGGCCGACCGGATCGACCCCGACGTCGTGGTGGACGACCCTCAGCCCGACGCTCGAGCCTGACGAGCTCGCGGCGGGGCGGGCGTACTCTCGTCCAGCCCGCTAGTCGACGGCTCGTGACCCCTGGGGATGCCTGTGTCGCCCGAAGCAGCCCCCGAGCCGGCCACCCTCTCGCCGACCAGGCTGCGCGTCGGGATCTTCCTGGTCTTCCTCTGGTGGATCCCTGTCTGGTTGGCCGCGCCGGTGATCGCCGAGGCCTTCGCGCTCGATGCCCACGACGTGCTCATCTGGCTGATCGTGGTCCAGACGATCGTCGGCCTCGCCGGCGTCCTGGTGGTCGGCCGGCAGATCGCCCGGATCATGAAGGGCATCCCGGCCCGGCGGATGCTGCCGACCGTATGGCACGTCCTTCGCCACGGCAGCATCGGGACGCCGGGACCGTCTCGGACATGAGCCGTACGGGCCCCGAGAACCGAACGAGAGCCCGGCCGACCCGGCCGGGCTCTCGTTCGTTCAGACCGACGTCATCGACGCCGCCCTGCCCTGCCTCGGTGCTCAGACGTGCGAGCGGTACTCCAGGCTCGCGACGATGCCCGCGATGATCTGCTCGTCACGCGAACCGCCCTGGATCGCGCTGACCCAGCCGGCGCGGCCGGTCGGGTCGATGCCACGACCCAGCAGCTTCAGGTAGTACGCGTTGACGACGGTCGTCAGGTGCTCGGACGAGTACAGGAAGCCGTGCGCGACCGCCTGGCGGCTGGCGCCCTTGTCTAGCCGAGCGCGCCAGGTGGCGATCTCACTGGGCGCGGGGTTGCGGCCCAGCACCGTCTGGTACAGGAGCGTGATCCACGTCGCGTCCGTGCCGCCGGCCTTCGCGTAGAACTCCGACGACGCGATGAAGCCACCCTGCATGTCCTCGATGTGCACGCCGCTCTGCATGGCGAGCAGCCAGTCAGCCGCACCCTTGCTGTCCGGGAGACGGGTCAGGTACTTGCTGTAGGTGTCGCGGATCATGCCCGAGCGGTACTCGGCGGAGTACGTGATCCCGTCGGCGACCTTTCCGTACGGCGTGCCGCCGGCAAGCGCTGCGGACCAGGCCGCGAGGCCCTGCGGGTCAGGGTTACGACCGAACAGGTCGTGGTAGACCCTCGTCACGTACGCCTTGATCGGGTCGATGACCGGCACCGGGACGAAGTTCGCGTTGATGGCGCCGCTCAGTGCGGCGACGCTGGTGAGCTGGCCGGCGACCGAGTTGCTGCCGAGGTGGATGCCCTCGGTCTGGATCGTGTTGGTCGGGTACAGGGCCGCCATGTCACGGAGCGTGATCGGGTCGGCCTGCGAGCCGGGAGCCGGGTTATCGATCTTGCGGGTCCACACCTTGGTGTCCTGCGTGACCGTGAAGACACCGGTCTGGCCCGGCGTCCACCCGTTCAGGTACGGCTCGGCGACGATGGTCGCGTAGCCCGAGGTACCCGTGCGGTTGATCTCCCACACGAGGCTCGTGTGGTAGCCGCTGGCGCGGGAGATGGTCATGGTGGTGGTCGGCACGCCCTGCAGGTTGCCCGAGACCGGGTGGTACCAGTCGATCGGCTTCGCGGACGCGCCGGCGAACAGCAGACCGTCGGCGGCCTGGACCGGAGCCGTGTCCTCGGTGAACCACGAGCCCGACGGCACGTTCGCGACCGGCGCGACGAAGTTGTCGTTCACGCAGCCGGTCACGGCGCCCACGGTGGTGAGCTGGTCCGCGGCGGAGTTGGTCTGGAGGTGGATGCCCTCCGAGATCAGGGTGTTCGACGAGAACAGGGCAGCCATCGCGCTGAGCGCGATCGGCTCGGCCTGCGAGCCGGGACCGGAGCCGATCTTGCTGGTCCACACCAGGGTGTCCTGCGTGACGGTGAAGACGCCGGTCTGTCCGGGGGTCCAGCCGTTCTGGTACGGCTCAGCCGCAATGGTGGCGTAGTCCGACAGGTCCGCGGCACCGGTCCGGTGGATCTCGAAGACCAGGCTCGTGTGATAGCCGCTGGCGCGCATGATCGTCATGCTCGTGTCCGGCAGGCCCTGCAGGTTGCCGGAGACCGTGTGGTACCAGTCGACCGCCTTGGCGTGGGCGCCGGCGAACTCCAGACCATCCGCGGCCTGCGTCGGCGCGATGTCCTCGGTCCACCACGAGCCAGCGGCGTCGCAGGGGACCTCGGGGCTCGCGCTGTCAGTGGCCCACGCCGGCGCGGCCGTGAGGGCCGCCGCGGCGACCATCACTCCGCCGAGGGCGAAGCCGGTGATCCGGCTCGTTCGAGTCTTCACGTCGTATTTCTCGCATTCCGCGCGGACGTCTCGGCCCCCGCCATCGTCGTCGATGCAAGCGCCCGAAACGGGCCGCACCTTCTCTCCGGGCATCTTGAGATGCGACCGGTCCGCGGGAAGGCTAGCCGGGCGACAGCGGCCTTGGAAAGCGATGTCCTTGGCGCCTCACCTGCGAAAACACCCAATAGTCGGACAAATGTCCAGGAAGAGACCGGGTGAAAAACGTCCCGCGGATGGAGGCCCGGACGGGACGGTCCAGAGGCGTCGCCGACGATCGGCCGCACACGCCGAGCCGGCCCGGGTCACCGACGCGACGATCGACGTCGGACGACCGGCACCTACGCGGAGGAACCGGTCTCGCACCTCGGGTCAGCGGGGCAGGATCTCGAGTGCAGCGACGTTCCAGCGGTCGGTCGTGGGCGACGTGTCGTTCAACGTCACCGACGATCCGGCCGGCCCACCCGGCACCGATCGCGACTGCACCCAGAAGGTGTCCCCCACGCTCGCCAGGTACTCGTCGACCTTGGTCTGGCCCGGGCCGACGACGCGGGCGACCGACCGGTCCCAGTCGTTGCCCACGCCCCAGACCCACGATCCGGGCACGGTCGAGGTGAGCGAGGCCGTCGGCGACCCCGTGCTCGCGCCGGCACCGGCGACCGCGCCGTCGGCGACGCTCGCGTTGGTGAAGCCGACCACCGTGATCGAGCCGACCTGCGACCCGCCCGACCGGGTAGCCGTGATCGTGGCGTTCGACAACGGTCCGCCCGCGGCCGCCACCCAGATCTCGGAGGTGCCGGCCTGCGTGTTGGCGCGTTGTCGCAGCCGCCAGGTGAGGCCGCCGCCCGTGACCGCTGAGAGCTCACGGCTCCCGGCGACGGGCCGTCCGAGCTGACGAAGGCCACGATGAGCTCGTTCGACCCCGTGGTCGTCAGCCCGCCGACGGCGATCGAGGTCGCCGCCGAGCTCTGGTGCAGGCTGACGGTCTTGTCGATGCCGATCGCCGTCGTCTGGCTCGGGGTCGTGACGGTGCTGGTGCTCGAGGGCGCGCTGACGTTACCGGCCGCGTCCTGGGCCGTCACGGTGTAGCTGTAGGCCGTCGTCGGCTGCACGGTGGTGTCGACGTAGCCCGTCCCCGGCGAGGTGCCCACCGGCGCGCCGTTGCGCAGGACGTTGTAGCGCGTGACGCCGACGTCGTCCGAGGACGCGGTCCACCCGAGGGTGACCTGGGTGCTCGACATCGCAGTGCTGAGGAGGTTGGTCGGGGCGCTGGGCGCCGTGGTGTCGGCGAGCACGGTGATCGTGGCTTCGTTCGACGGCGCGCCGGCGTTGCCGACGCCGTCGTTCGCCCGGACCTTGTAGAAGTAGGTGCCGGCCACGACCCCGGTGTCGGTGTACGACGGCGTGGTGGTCGCACCGACCTTGGTGCCGGGGCTGGGCGTGAAGCCGGACGTGGTCGACCGATACACGTCGTAGCCGGTCACGCCTACGTTGTCGGTGCTCGCCGTCCAGCTGAGGGTGGCCTTCCCGACGGCGCCGGTGCCAGAGAGGTTCGTCGGCGCGGACGGTGCGAACGTGTCCTCGTACGGCGCAGGAAATCGGATCATGGCCGACACCGACGGGACGCCCGCGCCGTTGACGATCGACAGCATGTAGTAGCCGGGAGGCGCGGTGTTCCCGTCGACCGGCATCTGCACGTTCAGGCCACCGGCCGCCTGGGTGAACGGGAGCGAGAGGGCCCGCGAGTTCTGGTCGAACGAGTGGGTGACCGAGCCCGTGCGGATGAGCGACACCGACGTGATGCCGGCGGCGTCGGGCGTCGCGACGAAGGTGGCCTGCCCGTACTGGACGGTGCCCGGTGCGGAGGTGATGGTCGGTCGGGGGCCCTTGAAGAGGTAGGACGGGGAGTAGATCTGCGCCGACTTGTGGTCAGGAACTCCGGCATCGCCCCCGCCCCCGGACACGAAGACCCGCCCGTCGGGCAGCAGCACTGCCACCGAGTGGTAGAGCCGGGCCTCGGACATCGCCGCCAGCGTCGTCCAGGTCCCGGTCGCGGGGTTCCACCGTTCGGCCTGGAGCACCCCGTTGGCGTCGTCGTGGCCGGACTTCTCGGTGTCGCCGCCGGTGGCCAGCACCGTGCCGTCGGGCAACGCGGTGAGGTTCACGAAGCTGCGCGCGAACGCCATGCTGCTCGTTGGTTGCCAGGTCGGGTTGGGCTGGCTCATGTCGAGGGTGAACGCGGTGCGGCTGGAAGGACCTGAGTTGCCGCTGTCCGCCGCCGAGCCGGCCTTCATGAATTTGTCGGGGGCGTAGTTGACGATGCTCGATCCGTCGATGACGCGGCTGTCGATCGTCGTCCAGGTCTGCGTCGCCACGTTCAGGACCTTGGTGACCGACGGGGTCTCGGATGCGCCGCCCCACAGGATCCGCCCATCCGGCAGCTGGTACTGGAACGGGTAGACGGGCTGTGGCTGGGTGGCGGCAGGCAGGGTGGACCAGCTGTTGCCCGGCACGTCGTAGACCTCAGGGGTCACGACCAGGTCCCCGTCCGCCTTGTCGTAGCCCGAGGTAACGAGCACGCGTCCGTCGCCCATGGTCGTGCCGGTCGCGTACCAGCGCGCGAGCTGCATCGGCGCCAGGTTCTGCCACGTCTCCGTGGACGAGTCGAAGGCCGTGACGTTGCGGATGCCGAGGCCGCCGCTCGTCGCCGTCCCGCCGATCACGAGGATGCGTCCGTCCGCAGTGACGGCCTGGCCCGCGCAGAACAGGTCCGCGGCCGCGTTGGGCACCTGGTTGATGGAACCGCTGACCGGGTCGAAGACGTACTGCTGGCCGGCCTGGGTGAAGTCGCCCTGGAAGGTAAGGATCTTGCCGGTCGGGGTGAGCGCGGCGTGGATGGAGACCTCGGGCCACGGGATGCTCGGCGCCCACTGACCGATGACCGCCGGGTTGTTCGTGGCGTTGGCGACCGTGACGGTGACCACGGCCGACGTCCCCGAGTTGCCGGCCGCGTCCCGGGCCACGGCGGTCACGGTGTGCGCCCCGTCCGCGGCCGCGGTGGTGTCCCAACTGACCCCGTACGGAGCAGTCGTGTCCTCGGTTCCGAGTGGCGTGCCGTCCACTTTGAACTGCACGCCCGCGACGCCGACGTCGTCGTTGGCGGTTGCCGCCAGCGCGATCGTGCCCGCCACCGAGGACGCGTTGGTGGGGCTGGTCACCGACGCCGTCGGGGACGTCGTGTCCGCGACCGGCGAGAGCGTCGTGAGGGTCCGGTCCGTCGAGAGCGCGAGGTTGCCGGCGGCGTCGGTCGAGCGAACCCGGTAGTGGTAGGTCGTCGCAGCAGACAGGCCGCCGATGGCCTGCGAGTGGGCAGTGACCCGGTTGGTGTCGAGCGTGGTGCTCGTGCCGTAGCCGGCACTCGGCCCGTAGTCGACCTGGGAGCTCGAGGCCTCATCCGTCGCCCACGTCACGGTCGCCGAGGTCTGGGTGATCGACGTCGCCGTCACGCCGGAGATGGTCGGCGGCACGGTGTCGAGCGCCGGCGTGGTGACGGTCGCGCCGGTGGATCCGGCCGACGAGTTCCCGGCCGCGTCGTACGCCTGCACGGTGTAGGTGTAGCTGGTCGCAGGGCTCACCGCGGTATCGGTGAACGACGTGCTCGTCGTGGTCGTGATCGAGGTACCGCCGCGCAAGACGCGGTAGCCCTGCACCGCGGTGTTGTCCGTGCTCGCCGACCACGCCAGGTTCACCTGGTTCGGTCCGACGGCCTGGGCGACCAGGTTGGCGGGAACGGTCGGTGGCGTCGCGTCCGGAGAGGCGCTGGTGATCTCGATCAGGGCGAGGTTCCAGCGATCGTTCGTCGGAGCCGTGTCGCTGATGGGGACGACCGTGCCGGCATTCGCGGTCGTCGCCGTCTGGCGCTGCACCCAGAACGTGTCGCCGACCGAGGTCAGGTACTCGTCGACCTTGGTCTGGCCGGTGGCCACGGTGCGAGCGGTCGCGCGGTCCCAGTCGTTGCCGACACCCCACACCCACGAGCCCGCTCGAGTCGTGGTGACGGAGCCGGCCGGGGCGCCCGTCGCCGCGTTTGCCGTGCCGACAGCACCGTCCGTCGTCAGGTCCGCGCCGACGAAGGACGCGACGGTGATCGAGCCGACCCAGCTGCCCGCATGAGTCGCCTGGACGGTCGCGCCCGTCAGCGCGGTCGGAGCGACGGCGGTCCAGATCTCGGAGGTACCGGCCCGAGCGTTCGACCGCTGCCGCAGGCGCCAGATGACACCCCCTCCGGCGACGCTGCTGAAAGTCTGCGTGCCGGCCACGCTGGGACCGTCCGCCGTGAGGAAGGCGACCAGGAGCTCGCCCCCCTGGGTGGTCGTGAAGGCCGGCGACGTGACGCTCGTGGCCGACCCGCCGTGCGTCGTCACCAATGAGTCGAGCGACAGAGGGACCGCCGCGGACGCCGGCTCCACGGGTCCGACGGCCGCGACGCCCACGACCAGCAGGACAGCTGCGAGAACGGCGGTGGCACGCCGATGGCTCCATCCGACTCGCCCGCGACGCATCCAAGCCCCCACCCGGTGACCCCAGCAGACCCCGAGGCGACAGGGACCCGCAACGTGCACCAGCGATCATCCTCCCGGCGGCACAGATTTACTCCTTCACAGGGGTCGCACAGTCGAGCCACGGCCGGTGCCTGGGCACCGTTCCTACGGTCGCTGCCATGTACACATCCACCCGCACGAGGCGCACCACGGTCGCCCTCGCCACGACCGTCGTCGTCGTCACGCTCCTGTCCAGCTGTTCCTCGGACACGTCCGGCTCGACCGGCGACAGCTCCGCGGCCTCGTCGTCGACGACGTCGGGTTCCTCGACCGAGGCGCCAGCCGCCGGGAGCGCCGCGGAGGCCGCGCTCGTGTTCGAGGCGACGCTCAGCGACGACGAGAGGTCCGACCTGGTGGAGGAGTACTCGCTGGCCAACGCCGTGCGCTGGTCGAACCTGCCGCAACGGCTGCTCCGCGGCGACCAGGCCCGCATCGGCCTGCAGCTCTCCGACCTCGACGACACCCAGCTCGCCGCCCTCGGCACGCTGCTCAAGTCGGTGACGGGGAGCGGGACGGGCGAGGGGTACGACGAGATCCAGCAGCTGCTCAACGCCGACGACTACCTCGCGGACAACGGTGGCGGCGACGCCTACGGGCGGGGCAACTACTTCATCGCGTTCCTCGGCACGCCGTCGGACAGCGGGACCTGGGAGCTGCAGTTCGGGGGCCACCACCTGGCGCTCGCCGACACGTACACGGACGGGGCCCTGGCCGGGGCGACCCCGTCGTTCCGCGGGGTCGAGCCGTTCGGCAGCTTCGAGGAGAACGGCACGACGAACGACCCGCTCGGGTCGGAGCAGACGGCGCTGTCGGCCCTCCTCGACGGGCTCACGGCCGACCAGCAGGCACAGGCGAAGCTCGACGCCGTCTACAGCGACCTGCTGCTCACCCCCGGCAACGACTGGGCCTTCCCGACGACGCACGAGGGTGTGGCGGTCTCGACCCTGTCCGACGACCAGAAGTCGCTCGTGATGGCCGCGATCGCGACCTACGTGGACGACGTCGACGAGGCGGACGCGGCCACGATCATGGCGAGGTACGAGAGCGAGCTCGACCAGACCTACGTCGCGTTCTCGGGCACCACGGACCTGACCGTGCAGAACGACTACATCCGGATCGACGGTCCGTCGGTCTGGATCGAGTTCTCGATGCAGCACGGCATCGTGCTCTCCGGGAACCACCCCCACTCGGTCTGGCGCGACCGGACCACCGACTACGGCGGGACGCAGAGCTCAGTGGTGGTCCGCAGGCTCGGGGTGATCGGGCTGCTGCTGTTAATCGTCGTCGTCGCGTTGGCAGGTCCTGCCAGCGCTCACGTGCTGCCGACGACGACCGTCGTGCTCGACGTCCACGAGGACCAGATCGACGCGAGCCTGCGGATCCCCTTGTCCGACCTCGAGGCCGCGAGCGGCATCGCACTCGGGACCGAGACCGCGGCAGACGTCGCGGCACACTCCGCCGCGCTCGAGGCCTACCTGCTCGCCCACTTCCGGCCGGTGTCGACGACCGGCGGCGCGTGGTCGGTGACCGTGGACTCGCTCGCGGTGAACAGCTCCGAGCAGCTGGGCACCGGTGTCTACCGGACCCTCACCGCCGTCGCGCACCTCGTGCCACCGGTCCGTGCCGACGAGCGCGTGTTCGACCTCGGGTACGACGCGGTCGTGCACAAGGTCATCACGCATGTCGTGCTCGTCTCGGTGCGGTCGGACTGGTCGAGCGGTTCTCTCGGCTCCGCGCACGAGATCGGCCAGATCAGGCTCGACACCGTCACCGGCGTCGTCGCGCCGCTCCGCGTCGACCTCGGGGACGCGAACCCGTGGCAGGGGTTCGTCGGCATGGTCGGCCTCGGCGTCAGCCACATCCGCGAGGGGAAGGACCACCAGCTGTTCCTGCTCACCCTGCTGCTGCCCGCTCCCCTGCTGGTCGCCTCCCGACGCTGGGCCCGCGCCGCGCCACCCGGGCGAGCCGTCCATCGGATCGCCGGCATCACCCTGGCGTTCACGCTAGGGCACTCGGTCACCCTCGCCGCGGGCGCCCTCGGTCTCCCTGTCCCCCGGCAACTCGTCGAGACACTGATCGCCGTCAGCATCCTGGTCGCCGCGGTGCACGCCGTGCGGCCCCTCTTCCCCGGTCGTGAGGCGCTGGTCGCCGGACTGTTCGGCCTGGTCCACGGCCTGGCGTTCTCGGCGACGCTGACCGAGCTCGACCTCTCGGGCTGCCAGCTGGCGCTCAGCCTGCTCGGCTTCAACGTCGGGATCGAGGAGCCGTGCAGACTCGTCCTCGTCGCGCTGGTGCTCCCACCGCTCGTCGTGCTCGCCCGCACGCGCGCCTACCCGCCGCTCCGCGTCGTCGCGGCCGTCGCGACGGGGGTTGCCGCCGTCGGCTGGGTGCTCGCCCGCGTCGGCGTGCCCAACCCCGTCGCCGCCGCCGCCGACCTCGTCGGAGGGGTCGGGGCCGTGCTCGTGGGCGCCCTCTGGCTCGCGGCGGGGGCGGTGCTGCTGACCCGCCGGCGCGACGGCGTCGACCCCGATGCCGAGCTCGCCGACCTCGCGTGGACCCACGCTGCGGTCCGCGGCACGGCCGAACGAGCGAGTCAGGCCACGTAGGCGAGCAGGACCGGCTCCGCCGCGCCGGACCACGTGCCGGTGAGGGTGAGCTCGTGGGCGGCCGCAGCTCCCTGCACGGCGAGACGACGGCACAGGACGATGCGAAGTCCTCCCGACTCGACGACAGTCGTCGACGCGTCCCACGCCGCGCTCACGTCGGTCTCGTCCGGGCTGAGGTCGCGCCCGCTGGTGCCGCCGCTGGTGACCCGGACGCTCGGTTCGCGCGGGGCGTCGGCGCCCTCGACGTACTCGTCCGCTTGCGCGGCGCGCCCCGACAGCACCGAGGCGAGCACCTGGGCGTAGACGGGATCCCCGGTCGCGTCGTAGATCCAGCGTCGACCGAGCACCGAGTGCTCCATGGTGCAGATCAGGAACGGGTCCGCACCGACCAGCGGCGCACCGCGATAGGTCAGCGGGATCTGCAGCAGGTGACCGCCGGCCGTGACCACGACGTGCGTCTCGATACCGACCTCGCCGTCCGGATCGTCGAAGCGGAACGCACCGACGATCTCGAGCCCCGGCTCTCCCCAGGGCTGGGTGGGCACCCACTCGTCGAGGAGCTCCGCCTTCGTCGGACGAATGGTGGCGCGGTGGATCAGGGCCATCGGTCGACCCTAGCGAATCGATCCCGCGCCCCCACCGCGTCGTCGACCGCGGGCGAGCCGACGGTCACCGATCAGCGCACGCCGAGATCACGCAGGCCCGCGGCGACCGCATCGCGCAGCTCGCGCGAGCCGCCGAGGTCGCCGAACACGTCCGAGAGCCCGAGGAAGCGGTCCGCGAGCCCGTCCGCCGGCCCCGCGGCCGCGGCGGCGAGCGCGTCCGCCCGCGGGTCGTCGAGCGTCACCACCCGACCGTCGAGGACGAGCGACCCTGCCGTGACGGAGCGCACGTACGCGATCCACGCGGCGATCGTCGCGCTCGCGGCGTGCGGCACCGCCCCCACCGCGAGCCGGTCGCGGACCGTGCCGAGGAGGCGCTGCGGCAGCTTGACCGACCCGTCGGACGCGACCTGCACGGTGGTGTGTCCCGTCGCCGGGTTCGCCATCCGGGCGAGCACCGAGTCGCGGTACAGCGCGAGGTCGACCCCGGGAACCGCCTCCAGCGTCGGCAGCACGTCCTGGTCGACGAGCGCACGCGACGCCGCGAGAAGGTCGGGATCTGCCACGGCGTCGGCGATCGTCGTCAGCCCACGCAGCGCGCCGCGGTAGGCGAGGGTCGAGTGCACGGCGTTGAGGATCCGCAGCTTGGCGCGCTCGAACGGCTCGACGTCGCCGGTGAAGGTCGCCCCCGCGCGCTCCCACGCAGGTCGTGGCCCGGCGAACGCGTCCTCGAGCACCCACTGCCCGAACGGCTCGGCGACGACGAGGCCCTCGTCGCGGAGTCCGAGCAGGGCAAGGGCCTCGGCCCGGTGCTCGGGCGTGGTCGCCGGCACGATCCGATCGACCATCGTCGCCGGGAACGTGACCGAGGTGGCGACCCACGACGCGAGATCGCTGCGGCCGCCCGCGTCGAGGGTGCGTGCGACGAGCGCGGCGAGGACGTGGCCGTTGCTCGCGAGGTTGTCGCAGCTGACGACGCTGAGCGGGCCCGCGTCGCCCCGGTGCCGCGCGGCGAGCCCGAGCAGCAGCAGGCCGAGAGGCGTGCGCGCGGGCGCGTCGTCACCCGACCCGAGCGTCGCGAGATCGGCCGCGAGGTCGGGATCCGTCAGGTCCGGACCGCCCCCGGGAGCGAGGCGGTAGCCCTTCTCGGTGACGGTGAGCGTGACGACGTGCGTCGAGGGTGCTGCGATCGCCGCGACGACCCGTGGAGTCTCGTCGCGTGGGAAGGCGACGCCGGTGTGCACGCCGACCAGGCGCAGCGACGACGCGGCGGCGTCCTTGGTGAGCACCCCGTACAGGCCCTGCTGCGGCACGAGCTGGTCCACGACACCGCGCGAGCGCTGGGTCGCGCCGAGGACCCCCCACCCGCTGTCCCCCGTCGCGGCCATCGCGTCCTGCGTGTAGACGGACTGGTGGGCGCGGTGGAACGCGCCGATGCCGAGGTGGACGATCCCGGTGGTCAGCGCGGGGGTCGAACGGTGCGGGCTCGACCTGCCCGGCGAGCCTGCGCGCCGTCGCGGCAGACAGGCGCGGGGGTGCTCCGGCCGTCACGTCCGGGCCCTCACGTCGGCTTCTCACGCTCGAGATCTCAGCACGGCCCGGTCCATCGTGGCAAATCTAGGCAAGCGGTTGCCACCTCCGCCTCCCAGGTGTTTGAATGCCGCAGACGACTCGCGTGCGGCGGACCGGTCGACGACGACTCCGACCGCGCACCTGGAAGGACAGCAGTGACACCCCCGCCCTGAGGCTTCACCCCGACCGCGCCCTGCCGGCGGACCCGGGCACGCGCACCCTCGCCCGCGAGATCCTCGCAGCGACCCGCGACCTGCCGATCGTGTCCATGCACGGCCACGTGGACGCAGGTCTGCTCGCGCGCGACGAGCCGTTCGAGGACCCAGCGAGCCTGCTCGTCGTCCCGGACCACTACCTCGTCCGGATGCTCGTCTCGCAGGGCGTCCCGCACGCGGCGCTCGGCGCGGGACCCGACGCCGAGCGCGACCCGCGCGCGATCTGGCGGACGTTCGCGGCGCACTGGCACCTGTTCCGCGGCACCCCGACCAGGTACTGGCTCGAGCATGTCCTCGCCGACGTCTTCGACGTCGATGTCCGACCGTCCGCGCAGACCGCCGACGAGATCTACAAGCACCTCGCCACGCGCCTCGCCGACGCGGACCACCGACCGCTCGCTCTCTTCGAACGCTTCGGCATCGAGACGTTGGCGACGACTGACGAGGCGACCGCCGATCTGACCGCCCACGCCGAGCTCGCGGCGCGCGGGTACGGCGCGCGCGTCGTTCCGACGTTCCGCCCGGACGCACTGCTGCGCGTCGACCGCCCCGGCTGGACCACCTCGGTCGCCGTGCTCGAGGAGCGCGCCGGCCTGGCGATCCACGGCTACCGCGACCTCGTCGAGGCGCTCGAGCGCCGGCGCACGTTCTTCGTGGCGAACGGCGCCCGGGCGAGCGACCACGGGACGCTCGACGTGCGCCTGCAGCCGATCGGCGACGCCGAGGCCGAGCGGATCGTGACGCGCGCGCTGCGCGGCACGGTCGACGCCGCCGAGGCGGCCCTGTTCGAGGGTCACATGCTGTTCCAGATGGCCCGCATGGCCAGCGAGGACGGCCTCGTCATGCAGCTGCACCCGGGCGTGCTGCGCGACCACGACCGCCTGGCCGCCGCCAGGCTCGGCACGGACGTCGGCTACGACATCCCGGTCGCCACCGAGTTCGCCCGCGCGCTGCGTCCGGTCCTGGAGGCGTTCGGCCACCACCCGGGCTTCCGGATGATCGCGTTCACGGTCGACGAGGACACCTACAGCCGCGAGCTCGCGCCGCTGGCCGGCGTCTACCCGGCGTTGCGCCTGGGTGCACCGTGGTGGTTCCTCGACTCGCCCGACGGACTGCGCCGTTTCCGCGAGGCCGTCACGGACACCGCGGGCTTCGCCAACACGGCCGGCTTCGTCGACGACACGCGGGCCTTCTGCTCGATCCCGGCGCGGCACGACCTGGCGCGGCGGATCGACGCGGGCTTCCTCGCGCGGCTCGTCGCCGAGCATCGCCTCGACCTCGACGAGGCGATCGACTCGGGCATCGACCTGGCCTACCGGTTGCCCCGTCAGGCGTACGCGCCGCGCGCCGGGGCCGACGGCATCGGGCTTCCGGTCACGTCGGGAGCCCTGCAGCCGGTGGCCGCGCGGGGCGGTGCGGTGTGAGCACCCGGCACGCCGCGCTCGTCGCGCTCGAGCACCACCGCCTGGTCCCCGTCGTCGTGCTCGACGAGGCGTCCGACGCCCCCGCGCTCGGCGCGGGACTCGTCGCCGGCGGCCTGCCGGTCGCCGAGGTCACGTTCCGCACGGCGGCTGCACGCGATGCGATCGCCGCGCTGGCCGACCGGGGCGACGTCCTGGTCGGCGCCGGCACCGTGCTGACGCCCGCGCAGGTCGACGCCGCGGTCGCGGTCGGCGCCCGGTTCGTCGTGTCACCGGGCACGAGCCGTGCGGTGGTCGAGCGCTGCCTCGAGCACGGCGTGCCCGCGATCCCCGGCGCGGTGACCGCCACCGAGGTCATGGCGACGCTCGAGCTCGGGCTCGACCTCGTGAAGTTCTTCCCCGCCTCGACGTCGGGCGGCGCGCCTGCCCTCGCCGCCCTCGCGACGGTCTTCGCGGGCGTGCGCTTCGTGCCGACCGGCGGCATCGCGGCGGGCAACCTGGCCGACTACCTCACCCTGCCGGCCGTCGCAGCGGTCGGCGGCTCGTGGATGGTGCCGCGAGACCGGGTCCGCGCGCGCGACACCGCGGCGATCGAGCGGCTGGCCCGTGCCGCGGTCGCGGCCGCCGACTCCGTCCGCCCGCGTGCGGGCCAACCCGCCTGACGATCCGCTCCCGGCGTTCGTCGACATACCCTCGGCCACACCGATCGCAGGAGACGACATGACGACGACCCTCGAGCTACGACCCGCCGACGAGTGCCGCTACGACGCGGTGAGCCTCGGCGAGGTCATGCTGCGCCTCGATCCGGGCGAGGGCCGGATCCGCACGGCGCGCTCGTTCACGGCGTGGGAGGGCGGCGGCGAGTACAACGTCGCCCGCGGCCTGGCCCGCACGTTCGGGCTGCGCACGGCAGTCGTCACGGCCCTCGCGGACAACGAGGTCGGCCACCTGATCGAAGGGCTGGTCCTGGCGGGCGGGGTCGACGCGTCGCACGTGCGCTGGCTCCCCTACGACGGTGTCGGGCACGCGACGCGCAACGGGCTCAACTTCACGGAGCGCGGCTTCGGCGTGCGCGGTGCGCTGGGGGTGTCCGACCGCGGGCACACGGCCGCGTCCCAGCTCACGGGCGTCGACTGGGACCACCTGTTCGGCGACCTGGGCGTGCGCTGGTTCCACACCGGCGGTATCTACGCCGCGCTCTCCGAGACCGCCGCCGCGACCGCGCTCGCCGCCGTCCAGGCAGCTCGCCGGCACGGCACCGTCGTGTCGTACGACCTCAACTATCGCCCGAGCCTGTGGAGGTCGGTGGGCGGGCAGGGGCGGGCGCAGGAGGTCAACCGGTCGATCGCGCCGCACGTCGACGTGATGATCGGGAACGAGGAGGACTTCACCGCCGCGCTCGGCTTCGCGGTCGAGGGCGTCGACGAGTCCCTCACGGACCTCGACGTCGGCGCGTTCGCGCGGATGATCGACTCCGTCGCCGCCGCGTACCCGAACCTTCGAGTCGTCGCGACGACGCTGCGCACGGTGCGCACGGCGACGGTCAACGACTGGGGCGCGATCGCCTGGTCGCCCGGCACGGGTCTGGTCCGTGCGTCGCACCGCCCGGGCCTCGAGATCCTCGACCGTGTGGGCGGCGGCGACTCGTTCGCGTCGGGCCTCGCCTACGGCCTCCTCGCGGGTGACGACCTCGCGACCGCCGTGGAGTACGGCGCGGCGCACGGCGCGCTGGCGATGACGACCCCCGGCGACACGTCGATGGCGACGCGCTCCGAGGTGCTCAAGCTCGCCTCGGGCGGGGGCGCCCGCGTCGACCGCTGACCCGTCCGTGCCGGTCAGGCGCGCGCGGCCAGCGGCGTCGGCACCGCGTCCGCGAGCCACTCGACCTGACGCCGGGTGTGGAAGGCGTCACCGCCCTCGTGGTGGTTGTAGGGGTACACCTCGATCGACCGGTCCCCCGCGTAGGCGTTGTAGGCGGCGAACACGGTCGACGGCGGGCACACCGTGTCGCGCAGCCCGACACCGAACAGCGCCTTCGCCCGCGCCCGCCGGGCGAACCCCACCCCGTCCACGTACGACAGCGTGCGCAGCACGTCGGCGACGGCCCCCCGCTGCACCGCGAGGTACCGGACGATCTCGCCGTACGGGTCGGCGTCCGTGAGGCCGAGCGCGCGATGCACGTGGCACAGGAACGGCACGTGCGGCATCGTCGCGGCCAGGTCGGGCACGAGGCCCGCCACGGCGAGCGCCATGCCGCCGCCCTGACTGTTCCCGGTGGTGACGATGCCCGCCGCGTCGACACCGTCGAGCGCGCGCACGGCGTCGACGGCGCGCACCGCGTCGGTGATGAGCCGGCGGTAGTAGTAGGTCGCCGGGTCGCCGATGCCACGGGTCACGAACCCGGGGACCGCCGGCCGGCTCGGCACGGGGTCGGGGGTGTCGCCACCGTTGCCGTACTGGCTGCCCTGGCCGCGGGAGTCGACGAGGAGGTGCGCGTAGCCCGCGGCGGACCACAGGAGCCGCTCGTGCGGGAGGCCGCGCCCGCGGCCGTAGCCGACGAGCTCGACGACGACCGGGAGATCGCCCCCGGCCGTCCCCAGGGGCCGGCTGTACCAGGCCCGTACCGGGTGGCCGTCGAAGCCCGAGAACGTGAGGTCCCACGTGTCGACGAGCGCGAGGCCGGTCGGGACGCGCTCGAGCGCGACGACGGGGGCGTGCAGGCGAGCCGCGGCCAGGGTGTCCGCCCAGAACGCGTCGAGGTCCGCGGGTTCCGGCACGTCGGGCGAGTAGCGCTCGAGCTGGTCCAGCGGGAGGTCGAACAAGGCCACGGCGATGCTCCTGGAGGGTGAGACGGGGGCTGAGCAGGACTGGTGATCCACGCACACCACGCGGACCTCGAAAGTTTCGATAACGATTTGCATAGCGAGCGTGCACATTCGCGAGGTCCTATGGCAACATACGTGGCAACCGTTCGCCATCCTATTCCTCCGGATGTGCGGACGGGCTCGAAACACCCGATCTGTGGTCCGCGTCCAGGCGCGGGGACCGTCTCGGGTCCACGACTCACGACGACGTGAGAGAGGTGATCAACCGCATGACCGCAACCGAGGTCACGACAAGCCCGCCACCCAAGGTGAAGCGCCCCGCACGGGCCGGCTCGCCCAGGCGCACGTGGCGCCAGGAGCTGCGCCGTGACTGGCGGCTCTACTCGTTCCTGGTGCTGCCGCTGATCTTCCTGCTGATCTTCCGGTACATCCCGATCCTCGGGAACGTCGTCGCGTTCCGGCGGTACCACCCGGGCGGAAGCATGTTCGGCGACGAGTGGGTGGGCCTGCACTACGTGAAGCAGTTCATCCACGACCAGCAGTTCTGGCACGTGTTCACCAACACCGTGATCCTCGGCGTGCTGACGCTGATCGTGGTGTTCCCGCTGCCGATCGTGCTCGCTCTCATGCTCAACGAGGTGCGCTCGACCAAGTTCAAGCGCGTGGTGCAGACGGTCACCTACCTGCCGCACTTCATGTCGATCGTCATCGTCGCCGGCGTCATCTTCCAGCTCACCTCCGTGAACGGGACGATCAACCAGATCATCACGCACCTCGGCGGCACGCACATCACCTTCATGCAGCAGCCCGAGTGGTTCCGGCCGATCTACCTGTCCTCCGAGGTGTGGCAGACGGTCGGCTGGGGCACGATCCTCTACCTCGCCGCCCTGACCACGGTGGACGAGCAGCTCTACGAGGCCGCTCGCATCGACGGCGCCGGCCGCTGGCGGCAGACGTGGCACATCACGCTCCCGGGCATCCGGCCGACGATGGTCGTGCTGCTCATCCTCAACATCGGCACGTTCATGGCGGTCGGGTTCGAGAAGATCCTGCTTCTCTACAACCCCCTCATCTACTCGACCGCGGACGTCATCTCGACCTACCTCTACCGCGTCGGCATCGTCTCGAACAGCGTCTCGTACGCGACGGCCATCGGCCTCTTCGAGGCGATCATCGGGCTCGCCATGATCCTGACCGCGAACCAGATCTCGAAGAAGGTTGTGGGGGCGAGCCTGTGGTGACGAACCTGTCCAAGGAGCGCCCGGCCGACGAGCCGGACGTGCACGGACCCGACATCATCGAGGCGGACCTCGTCTCGAGGACGACCCGGCTGCCGGCGACGACCAAGCCGCGCGGTCTGCGCGACGGCCGAAGCCGTCGGGTGTTCCTGGTGGTGAACGCCGTCCTGTTGATCCTGCTCAGCGCGGTCGTGATCTACCCGTTCGTCAACATCGTCGCCCAGGCGTTCAGCAGCGAGGGCTACATCACCACCGGCCAGGTGAACGTCGTCCCGCGCGGCTTCAACCTCACGACGTTCCACGTCGTGCTGGGCGACCCGATGTTCTGGCTGAACTACCGCAACACGGTGGTGTACACGACGGTCGCCACGCTCATCGCACTGACGCTGACGACGACGTACGCGTACGCGCTGTCCAAGCCACGGCTCAAGGGGCGCACGTTCTTCGTCGGCATCGCGGTGCTGACGATGTTCTTCAACGGTGGCCTGATCCCGAACTACGTCCTGATCAGCCACCTGCACATGCGGAACTCGATCTGGGCGATCGTGATCCCGAACGCGATCAGCGTGTTCAACCTGCTGGTCATGAAGTCGTTCTTCGAGAACCTCCCCTCGGAAGCTCGAGGAGGCGGCGTCGATCGACGGCGTGAGCACGTACGGGATGTTCTTCCGCATCGTCCTGCCGCTGTCGAAGGCCGTCATCGCCACGATGGTGCTCTTCTACGCGGTCGCGTTCTGGAACTCCTGGTTCACCGCGTACCTCTACATGGACGACCCCCAGCGCTACCCGGTGACGGTCTACCTGCGCAACCTCATCGCCGGCGCATCCCAGGTCGAGGGCGCCGGCGACGCCATCACGCAGGTCGCCGCCAACGTGCAGGCCGTGACGATGCTGCTCACGATCCTGCCCATCGTCTGCCTCTATCCGTTCATCCAGAGGTACTTCGTGTCGGGCGTGATGCTCGGCGCGGTCAAGCAATAACGGCGGTCCGGGGAGCACTCCGGTGCATTCCGCATGCCCTTTTCCCATCCAGAGCAAGACGACGTTGTCCCCTTTCGGAAGGAGAATCATGAGTTCGAACAAGAAGCGGGTGGGGGCGGTCGCGACAGTCGCCGTCCTGGCGCTGACACTGACCGCCGCGTGCTCGTCCGGTGACGACGGGGCCGCCAGCAGCAGCCCGTCGTCGACCGGCACGGGCGTCACCATCCCCGACGCGCAGCAGGTCGGCGCGATGAAGGACTTCAAGGCCGGCGAGACGTTCAAGGCGACCACGCCGACGACGGTCAGCCTCCTGTACCGCGACCACCCCAACTACCCGCTCAAGAAGGACTGGCTGATCTTCCAGCAGCTGACGTCCAACCAGAACATCTCGTTCGACATCACCAGCGCCCCGCTGTCCGACTGGGACGCCAAGAAGTCGCTCATCATCTCCGCGGGCGACGCACCGGAGCTCATCCCGGTGACGTACCCCGGCCAGGAGACGCAGTTCGTGTCGGGAGGCGCGCTGCTGCCCATCAGCGACTACGTGCAGTACATGCCGAATTTCGAGCAGAAGGTCAAGGACTGGGGCCTGACGGACTACATCGACAACCTCAAGCAGAGCGACGGCAAGTACTACATGCTGCCGGGCCTCTACCAGTCACCTCAGCCGCAGTACTCGATCGCGATCCGTCAGGACGTGTGGGCGAAGTCGGGCATCACCACCGACCCGAAGTCGTATGCGGACCTGGAGAAGGACCTCCAGATCCTGAAGGACAAGAACCCGGGCGTCTGGCCGATGTCGGACCGCTGGTCGACGCAGAACAACGTCCCGCTCGGCGCGACGCTGCAGACGGCGGCCCCGAACTTCAACACGGTCGCCGGCTGGGGCTTCGGCAACGGCCTCTGGTACGACACGGCCGGCAAGAAGTTCGAGTACGCGCCGACGACCCCGGGCTACAAGCAGCTCGTCCAGTACTTCGCCGACCTCGTCTCGAAGGGTCTGCTGGACCCGGAGTCGGTGACCCAGTCCGACGACCAGGCCAAGCAGAAGTTCGGCACGGGCCAGTCGCTGTCGATCGCCGGCAACACCCAGGAGGTCACCTCCTACCGCACGGCGTTCACGCAGGCCGGAAACACCGACGCCACGGTGCACCTCATCCGTGTGCCGTCGGGTCCCGGCGGTGACAATGTCGCCGCGGGCGGTCGCGTCGCGTCCGGCTTCATGATCTCGGCGAAGGCGGCGTCGCAGCCGAACTTCCTCGCGACGCTGCAGTTCGCCGACTGGCTGTACTTCTCCGACGAGGGCCTCGAGTTCGCCAAGTGGGGCGTCGCGGGCACGACGTTCGACAAGGACGCCAGCGGCACCCGCACCCTCGCGGCCGACGTCGACTGGAACGGTGTCAACCCGACCGGCACGAAGAAGCTCAACGCCGACTTCGGCTTCAGCAACGGCGTCTTCATGCTGGCGAACGGTTCGGCGGACGACGTCATCAAGGGCATGAACTCGGACGAGTCGAACGCGTTCGTCCAGGCGATGTCCTCGAAGAAGGAGCTCCGCTCCCGCCGGCCGCGCCCTTGTCGGCCGACCAGCAGGAGCAGATCACGCTCTGGCAGACGGCGCTGAACGACTCGGTCACGCAGAACACCGCGGCCTTCATCTCGGGCAAGCGCCCGATGTCGGAGTGGGGCAGCTGGATGACCGAGCTCAAGGGTCTGAACGTCGACCAGTACGTCCAGACGTTCAACGACACCCTGACCGGCGCGAAGTGAGGTCCTGACCTCGGCGCACCAACGGCCGGCCCCGCGTCCCCTCCGGGCGCGGGGCCGGCCGGCCCACACCGGCTCGACTGCACCAACGACCGGACGACACGATGCGAGAAGAAGCATGACGATCCACTACGGCGGCGACTACAACCCTGAGCAGTGGCCGCGCGAGATCTGGGACGCCGACTACGCGGCGTTCGACGAGGCGGGCGTGACGACGCTGACGCTCGGCGTCTTCGCCTGGGCACACCTGCAGCCGGCGGAGGGCACGTACGACTTCGCGCTGCTCGACGCCATCGTCGGGCGGGCGACCGCGGAGGGCCGCCGGATCGTGATGGCGACGCCGTCCGGGGCGATGCCGCCCTGGCTGGCCCAGGGCTACCCCGGCGCGTGCCGGGTCGACTTCGAGGGTCGCCGGCACCTCTACGGCCAGCGGCACAACCACTGCCCGTCGTCGCCCGAATTCCGCCGGCTCTCGGTCGAGCTGGCCGGCAGGCTGGCCGCCCGGTACAGCGACAACCCGGCGATCGTGGCGTGGCACGTGGGCAACGAGTACGGGGGCGCCTGCTACTGCGACGCGTGCGCGGAGGCATTCCGGGAGTGGCTGCGCGCCCGGTACACCACGCTCGAGCGGCTGAACGACGCCTGGAACACGCTGTTCTGGTCGCACGTCTTCACGTCGTTCGACCAGATCGTGCCGCCCACCGCGCTGTCCGAGCACTGGCGCGGGCCGGACCACACCGCGTTCCAGGGCATCACGCTCGACTACCGTCGATTCATGTCGGACGCGCTGCTCGGTGGGTTCGTGGCGGAGAAGGCGGCCATCCGGGAGCACGTCGCAGACACGCCCGTCACCACGAACTTCATGGGCCTCTACCAGCCCGTCGACTACCACCGCTGGGCGCAGCACCTCGACCTGGTCTCGTGGGACAACTACCCGCCGCACGACACCCCGCTCCGCACGGCCGCCCGCATGGCGCTCACCCACGACGCGATGCGCGGCCTGCGCGCCGGCGAGCCGTTCTGGGTGATGGAGCAGACGCCGTCCGTGACCGCGAGCCGCGACGTGAACCCCGTCCAGCGCCCGGGTGTCCTCGCCCTGCGGACGTGGCAGTCCGTCGCCCACGGCGCGGACGCGACGCTCTACTTCCAGATGCGCCAGTCGCGCGGCGCCTGCGAGAAGTACCACGGCGCCGTGCTGGACCACTCGGGTCGCACCGACACGCGCGCCTTCCGGGAGGTCGCCTCCCTCGGCGCGGACCTGGCCCGGCTCGGCGACGCGACGATCGGTGCGCGCACACCCGCGCGTGTGGCGCTGCTGCTCGACTGGGACTCCTGGTGGGCGCTCGAGCTGTCCGACGGGCCGAACCGCAACGTGCGCTACGTCGACGTGCTCAGCACGTACTACCGGGCGGTGTGGGCGGCGAACGCGCCCGTCGACGTCGTCCCGGTGACCACGCGTCTCGACGCGTACGACGTCGTGATCGCACCCGCGCTGCACATGGTCAAGGGCGACCTCGCTGCTCGGCTCGACGCGTTCGTGCGCCGCGGCGGCTCGCTCGTCACGAGCTTCCTGTCCGGGCGGGTCGACGAGGACGACAACGCGTTCCTCGGCCACGGCGTGCTCGACGGCCTGCTCGGGCTGCGGGTCGAGGAGACCGACGCGCAGCCACCCGAGGTCGCGAACCCCGTCGAGCTCGTGCTCGACGGCCGGACGACCCTGCACGACGGGCGCCACGTCTTCGAGGTGCTCGTGCCCGACGACGCGTCCGCGGTCGGGCGGTACACCGGGGACTTCTACGCGGGGACCGCGGCCGTCACGCGAGCCGTCCGCGGCTCGGGCGATGCCTGGTACGTCGCCACCTCGCTCGACGACGCCGCCGTGGCGAGCATCATGACCTCGGTGCTCGAGCAGCACGGGCTGCTCGGCCCCCATGCCGACGTCGAGGGCCTCGAGATCACCGAGCGTGTGAGCCCGACCGGCGAGCGGATCCAGTTCGTGCTGAACCACGGCACGACCCCTGCCACGGTGAGCTCGCGCAGGTCGCGGGCACGGACGCACTCACCGGGCTCGTCGTGCGCCGCGGCGATCTGCTCACCCTGGCGCCCGCCCAGGTGCTCGTGCTGCGCCCCTGAGCCGTCCGACCCGCCCGACCGTCCGTCCCCACGTCTGGAGAAACATGAGCCGCGTCGTCGTCCCCGCCCAGCCGATCGGTCCGATGCCCGAGGCGTGGCGCGCCTGTGTGGGCACCGGCCGCCTGAACCTCGCGCTGCGCTCGGACTACCGCGACTCCCTCGCGCTGACCCAGCGCGCGATCGGGTTCCGGCACATCCGCGGGCACGGCCTGCTCAGCGACGACATGGGGGTGCTGCGCCAGTCGCAGGGTGTCACGCGGTACGCCTTCTCCTACGTCGACCAGGTGCACGACGCGTTCCTCGGCCTGGGGATCAAGCCGTTCGTCGAGCTCGGCTTCATGCCGAGCGCGCTGGCGTCCGGCGACCAGACCGTCTTCTGGTGGAAGGGCAACGTCACGCCGCCGCGCGACTACCGCGAGTGGACCGACCTCGTGCAGGCGTTCCTGCGGCACTCGATCGAGCGGTACGGGCTCGCCGAGGTGGCGTCCTGGCCGGTCGAGGTGTGGAACGAACCGAACCTCGTCGACTTCTGGCAGGGCGCCGACCAGGCCGAGTACTTCCGGCTGTACGAGGAGACGGCGCGTGCGGTCAAGGACGTCGACGCGTCGCTGCAGGTGGGCGGTCCGGCGATCTCCCCCGGTGCCGACGAGTGGTTCGCTCCGTTCGCGGAGTTCGTCGCGAGCCGGGACGTCCCGATCGACTTCGTCAGCCGGCACGCCTACTCGACGGGTCCCGCGCAGCACATCCCGTTCGGGGTGTACCAGACGCTCCTGACCCCGCAGGCTCTGCTCGACCAGTTCGACGCGCCGCGGCGCGAGCTCGCGGGCACGGGTCTGGCGGGACTGCCGGTGCACATCACGGAGTTCAACACGAGCTACCGCCCGGACAACCCGATCCACGACACCGCCTACAACGCGGCTTACCTCGCGCCCGTGCTCGCGGGCGGCGGCGACCTCGTCGACTCCTTCTCCTACTGGACGTTCTGCGACGTCTTCGAGGAGCAGGACGTCCCGACGTCGCTGTTCCACGGCGGCTTCGGCCTGCTGACGCACCGGCAGGTGCCCAAGCCGACGTTCCACCTCTACGCGTTCATGGCCCGCATGGGTGCGCAGGTGCTCGCGCGCGGGGAGGACCACCTGGTCTGCGCGGACGACGACGGCCGGGTGACGGTGCTCGCGTGGCAGCCGGTCCGCGGCACGCAGGGCGATGCGGCCGCGTCGAGCCACGAGGTCCGGCTCTCGCTGCCGGTGGCCGGTCAGGGGACGGCGTTCGTGACGCGGGAGCGCGTCAACGACCAGGACGGCAACGCGTTCGCCGCGTGGCGCGAGCTCGGCCGTCCGATGTCGCCCACCGAGCGCGAGCTCGACCTGCTGCGCGACCTCGCGCGGCCCGCCGTCTCGCACGCCGCGCTGCCCGTCGTCGACGGCCGCGTCGACCTCGACCTCACGCTCGCCCGCCACGAGGTCACGTTCGTCGAGGTGCGGCCTGTGAGGTCGACGGTGCACGACGGCCTCGACGACCGGCGGCTGCTCGGCGCCGACGACGACCGGCTCGTCGCCGAGGCTCCCGGCGCAGGCCGCGCCGCGCGACTCGTGCGCGGTACGGAGGGACGATGAGTGCCGTGACCCGCGACGAGGAGCGGTACTCGGAGGTCGGTCCCGGGCCGCTGTCGCGGTGGTCGGCAACTGTGTACTGGGTGCTGGTGATCGAGGCCCTCGTCGTGCTCACGTCCCTGCCGGGACTCGTCGGACTGCTGTTCCTGGGCGGCTCCGCCTCGAACGTGCCTCTCGTCATGCTGTGCCTGCTGCCGGTCGGCCCGTCGCTCGCGGCCGCCGTGTTCGCGTGGCGCGACTTCCTCGCGCAGGGTCGAACCGGTCGTGACCTGACGCCCGCGCGCCACTTCCTGCGCGGGTACCGGCTCAACTGGCTCGACGTGCTGCGGTGGTGGGTGCCGACGCTCGTCGTGCTCGCGATCCTCGCGGTGAACGCCGTGCACGCCGGAGGGGTGTTCGCGACGGCCGCGCTCGTCCTCGGTGTCGCGCTGCTGACGTGGGCCGGCAACGCGCTCGTGCTGTCCGCCGTGTTCGCGTTCCGCACCCGCGACGTCGCGCGTCTGGCGGCGTACTACCTCGCAGCGAAGCCGGTCGCGGGGCTCGGGGTGCTCGCGCTGCTCGTCGTCGCCGGGGGCCTGGCCGTGCTGACCAGCGACTGGCTCGTGGTCCTGCTGGCATCCCTGCTCGTGCTGCTGCTGGTCCGGAACGCGCAGCCCGTGATCGCCGACGCGACCGACCGGTTCACGACGAACTGATCCGGCGTGCACCGACGTAGCACCCGCCGCCCCCATGTGGGGTTCCCGCGGCGGCGGGTACCACGTCAGCCGTGCGAGCGTCAGAAGATCCGGCGCCCGCGACCGTCCGGCACACCAGACGAGCGCCGGAAGTAGGTGTTGACCTGGTCGCGCCACTCGTGCGCGCAGCGGACCTGTTCGGCCAGCCGGTCGGCGACGCGCGCGTAGAGCGCCTCGGGGACGCGCCCCTCGACCGCGGTCCAGGTCTTCGCGAAGTCCTCGGTGCGCGCGGCACCGGCGAAGTGCGTGTCGTAGATGTGCTGGATCACCGTCGTGCCGTCGTGCAGCACGTGCCGGTACGGCACGTGGTGGAAGAACAGCAGGGCTTCGTCGGGCACGGTGTCCAGCGACTCGTACAGGTCCGACCACGGCCCCGGATACTGGCCCGTGTAGCCCGTGCCCGTCGCGCGCGTGCGGTCGACGCCCACGCCGTCGCGGTCCGCGAAGTGGTACGTCCCCCACGGCGTGTACTCGTAGCCGTTGACGTCGGGCCCGTAGTGGTGACCCGGCCGGACCATGAAGCCGACGCCCAGCGGCGCCGTGTACTGCTCGTAGGTGCGCCACGAGTCGTCGAGGATCGCGTGCAGCGAGTCGCGGACGACAGGATCGACGGGAGTACCGTCCGGGCCTGAGAACGTGAGGCCGATCCACTCGTCGAGGATCGCCGCCACGTCGGCGTCCGGGGCCCACGCGAGGCGCGCGAACGTGTAGAGGTTGGCCTGGGCCAGCGGATGCCCCGTCCAGAACTCGTCGGAGCCGACGTTCGACACGGCGACCAGTCCCCCCGCGATCTCGGCGACCGTCGGGCCGCCCGGCCCCAGCAGCCGGAACGAGAGGATCTGCGCCCACTGCGGGCCGAGCCACACCGCGTGCTGCTGCTGGCCTGTGTACTCCTGCGTCACCTGGCTTCGAGCGCCAGCCGGGTCCGGCCCATCGCGGCGATCACGGGCGAGACCGGCTCACGCGTCTGGAAGTCCATCGGGCCGTACTTGACCTGCACGACCACGTTGGCGTCGAACCTGCCGTCGAGCGGTGCGAAGTGCTCGTGCGCGGCTCGTGCGCGGTCCGTCGAGCGGTCGCGCCAGTCCTGCGTGTGGTTGTAGACGAACGCGCGCCAGAACACCTTCCCGCCGAACGGAGCCAGCGCACGGGCGAGCATGTTCGCGCCGTCGGCGTGGTCACGCCCGTACACGAACGGGCCCGGCTGGCCCTCCGAGTCGGCCTTGACGACGAAGCCGCCGAAGTCCGGGACGGCCCGGTAGACATCCGCCGCGCGGGCCGACCACCACGCCTGGACAGTGGGGTCGAGGGGGTCGGACGACGGCAGACCGCCGAGCGTCATCGGCGCCGCGAAGCTCACCGACAGGTAGACCCGGATGCCGTGCGGGCGGAACACCTCGGCGAGGCGGACCACGTCCGGCAGGCGGTCCGTGAGCAGGCGCGCCTCGGTGCGGTGCACGTTGACGTTGTTGAGGCCGACCGCGTTGATCCCGACCGAGCCGAGCAGCCGGGCGTACTCCTGGGCGCGCGACAGGTCGTCGCGCAGGCATCCGGCGTCGTAGAAGATCGAACCGCCCGAGTACCCGCGCTCGACCTGGCCCATCGCGTCGTGCACGTCGACGTTGTCCCAGTGGTCGAGCATGCGGATGCGCTGAGCCGGCCGCTGCCGCTCGACGCCGTCCGGGCCGTCGAAAGCGTCCTCGCCGCCACGCACGACGTGGTGCAGGCCGTGGAGCAGCGCGGCCGAGGAGCCCGCGGCGACCCGCGTGGCGCCGTCGGCGCGATCGACGACGTACTCGCCTTCCTCGAGCCCCACGTCGACCGTCAGCAGGAGATCGTGCCCGGCGGACGTCGCGCCCTCGTCGAACCGGCCGCCCCACCGGGTGGTCGCGCGCCGCAGCTCGTCACGGACGGTGTCGACGACGACGTCCTCGGTGCCTGCGGCGAGGAGCACGCGGCGCGACCCGACGGCGCGGAACGCCGCGTCGGGCAGCCACATCGGGTGAGCGTCACCAGTCATGGACGGTGCCGTCCTTGAGCCGGTTGAACGGCAGGTAGGCCTGCTGGTACGGGTATCGCTGCGCGGCGGCGTCGTCGTAGGAGACGCCCAGGCCCGGCTCGTCACCCGGATGCAGGTAGCCGTCGGTGAACGTGAAGCTCTGCCGGAACACCTCGTTGGTCAGCGGCCCGTGCTGCATGTACTCCTGGATGCCGAAGTTGTGGATCGCCAGATCGAGGTGCAGCGCGGCGGCCATGCCGACCGGGGAGATGTCGGTCGGACCGTGGATGCCGGACTTCACCTGGTACTGGGCGGCGAAGTCGAGGATCTTGCGCAGCGCCGTGATCCCGCCCGTGTGCGTCACCGCCGAGCGCACGTAGTCGATGAGCTGCTCGCGGATCAGCGTCTGGTAGTCCCAGACGGTGTTGAAGACCTCGCCGATCGCCAGAGGCGTCGTCGTGTGGTGCCGGACGAGGCGCAGCGCCTCCTGGTCCTCGGCGGGGGTGCAGTCCTCGAGCCAGAACAGGTCGTACGGCTCGAGGTCCTTGCCGAGCCGGGCGGCCTGGATCGGTGTCATGCGGTGGTGCCCGTCGTGCAGCAGCGGGAACTCGGGGCCGAACTCGTTGCGGACCGCCTCGAAGACGGTCGGGACGTGCCGCAGGTACGCGCGGGTGTCCCAGTCCTCCTCGGGCGGCAGCGCGACGCGCTGGGCAGGCTCGTAGTCGTACCGGTCGCCCGTGCTCGTCCCCTGGGCGGCGATGCCGTAGACCTTCTCGATCCCGGGGATCGCGGTCTGCACGCGGATCGAGCGGAAGCCGAGCCTCCAGGTGGTGGCGGATGGAGTCGAACAGCTCGGGCAGGTCGCGACCGCTCGCGTGGCCGTAGGCCATGATCCCGTTGCGGCTCGCCCCGCCGAGCAGCTGATAGAGAGGCATCCCGGCGAGCCTCGCCTTGATGTCCCACAACGCGACGTCGACCGCCGCGATCGCGGCCATGGTCACCGGGCCGCGGCGCCAGTACGCCGAGCGGTACAGGAACTGCCAGGTGTCCTCGATGCGGTGTGCGTCGCGGCCGAGCAGCAGCGGGACGACATGGTCCTGCAGGTAGCTCGCGACGGCGCCTCGCGCCCGTTGAGCGTGGCGTCACCGAGGCCGACGACCCCGTCGGCAGTCGTCAGGCGCAACGTGACGAAGTTGCGGTCGGGGCTCGTGACGAGCACCTCGGCGCGGACGACAGCCGTACCGGCTGCGGCCGTCACGCCCCCGGCGACGGACGCTCCGGTCAGGTCGGGATGGGGCCTGGTTCTGGTCTCGCTCACGTGCGGTTCACTCCCTTGCGTGCGGCATCCTCGCCGCGGTGTCGTGCCACCGAGGCTAGACGCTCGGGCGGGATCAGGCAATCGATTGCCAAGAGTTGCCAAAACATGCCCCGGACGTGCAGGATGAGGCCGTCCAGCAGGTCGATGTGGCAGGAGTGGTCATGGCCGAGCGCGCCCCGACGCTTCGCGACGTCGCGGAGCTCAGCGGCGTCGCGATCTCCACGGCATCCCGTGCGCTCACCAAGCCCGGCAGGGTCAGCCCGGTCACCGCCGACCGGGTGCTCGCCGCGGCACGGCACCTCGGGTATTCCGTGAGCGCCGCCGGCCGCGCGCTGTCGTCGGGCCGCACCGGGACCGTCGCGCTCGTCGTCCCGGACATCGCGAACCCGTTCTTCTTCGGCATCGTCCGCGGGACGCAGGCGCGGCTGCGGGAGGGCGGGTACGTGCACGTCCTGGTCGACACCGAGGAGTCGGTGGAGGCCGAGGAGCGCGCGCTGCGCTCGCTGCGCCGATCGGTCGACGGCATGATCCTCGCCGCCTCCCGCCTCGACGACGAGAGCCTCGCCCAGTGGTCGCGCGAGATCCTCCTGGTCACGATCAACCGGAGCTCGCCCGACATCGACGCGCCCAGCGTCACGATCGACACGCCCGGCGGTGCCGTGCAGGGCCTGGAGCACCTCGCGTCGCTCGGGCACCGTCGCATCGCCTACGCCGGCGGTCCCCGCACCTCGTGGTCGGACGGGCACCGGCGCTCCGCGCTCGCCGCCGCCTCCGCGCGGCTCGGCGTCGAGGTCGTCGGGCTCGGGCCCTACGCTCCGCAGCGTGAGGCCGGCGCCGCGGCCGCGGACGCCACGATCGCGTCGGGCGCCACGGGCGTCCTCGCGTTCAACGACCTGCTCGCTTTCGGCATCCTCGAACGGCTCGCATCCCGGGGCGTCGACGTTCCCGGTCAGGCCTGAGCGTCGTCGGGTGCGACGACGTGTTCGGGGCCGATCTCGTACGGCCCGCCCTGACGACGGTCGTCGCGCCGATGGAGAAGGCCGGCCACCACGCGGCGGACCTGCTGCTCGCCGCACTCGACCCGGTGAACCCTCGTACGGGCGCACCCGTCGAGCTGCCGACCCACCTCGTCGTCCGCGACTCGTCGGGCCCCGCACCGCACTGATGCCCGCGTCCCGCGGACAGGACGCGTCGACCGCACGCAGGTGACGTCGTGACGTCGCGCCTCTCGTGCGTCAGGTTCCCCCGCCACGCACGGCAGGGCACGATGCGCGGATGGGGACGACGAGCACGTCGCGGGTTCGCTGGCTGCGCTACGGCGCCGTGGTCGCCTTCGCGACCGGGTTCGGCTACGTCGAGGCCGCGGTGGTCCACTACCTCCGCCTCGCGTTGGGCTCGCAGCTCGTCTACGACGCGCCCGTGCGACGGGTCTACCTGGACCTGGTGGTGATCAGGTTCGTCGATCCGGTCCACACGTTGCTCATCCGGTCGGACCTGGCCCGTGCAGAGACGGCGCGAGAGGTCGCGACGATCCTCATGCTCGCCGGGGTCGCGGTGCTGGCGGGGCGCCGCTTCTGGCACGGTGTGGCTGCGTTCTTCGTCGCGTTCGCCGTCTGGGACCTCACCTACTACCTCTTCCTGCGGGTGCTGACGGGATGGCCGGCGAGCCTGGCGGACACCGACGTGTTCTTCCTCATCCCGGTGCCGTGGCTGGGGCCGGTCGCCACGGCCGTGGTGGCGTCGACGGTGGTGCTCGTGGTCTCGTCGTGGCGGTACCTGCGACCGGAGGAGTGGGCGGGCCCGCCGGCGGGCCGGATGTAACGTTGAAGCCCCGGGCGACCAAGAAGAGTCATGACCACTCCCGCGCATCCAGACGTCGGTTCGATCGCGACCGACCCCGACGCCTTCGAGGTGTTCTACCGCGAGCACCTGGAGACGGTGCAGCGGTTCGTCGCACGCAGGGTCGCTGATCCGCACCTCGCGGCGGACCTGACCGCCGAGGTCTTCCTTGCGGCGGTCGACTCCGCCTCCTCCTACCGCCCCGATCGCGGCGCGCCTGCCGCCTGGCTCGTGGGCGTCGCCCGCCACGTCCTCTCGACCGAGTTCCGCCACCAGTCACGGGACCGT
This sequence comes from Cellulomonas sp. McL0606, assembly GCF_058248365.1. Next base: position 2,809,275 of record NZ_CM177779.1, read on the forward strand.
GCCGTCCTGCGCCGCATCTCGGGCCGGCGGCTGCTCGACCCTGACTCGCTGTCCCGCATCGAGGAACGGATCGACGCCGAGCGCGAGGCCCGTGAGCTCTACGACGCGCTGGCGTCCCTCCCCCCACGCGACCGGGCCCTCATGGAACTGATCGCGCTCGACGGACTCTCGGTCGTCGAAGCCGCCGCGGTGCTCGGAGTGGCGCCGGGCACCGCACGGGTCCGGCTCCACCGCAGTCGCGCCCGGGTCCAGTCACAGCTCAGACCACGCACCCTGGAGGTCCTCGATGAGTCTCGACACCTTCGAGCAGTCCCTGCTCACCGAGCTGCGACAGCACGTGGCCGCGCACCGGCCCGATCGCCGTCGCCAGACGGTCGCCCGCCTTGCCTGGGGTGGGCTCGCCGCCGCGGGTGCCGCCGCCGCGGTCGTCGGCATCGTCGGGGCCTCCGTCTTCGGACCGAGCCCCGCGTACGCCGTCGAGTCGCAGGCCAACGGTGACGTCGTCGTCACCGTGCACGACCTGGCGGATGCCCATGGACTGGAACAGGCGCTCGCGGTCAAGGGAGTGCGCGCCGATGTCACCTACGTGCCCAGCTTCGCGCAGGACGGGGGCCAGTCGCGGGCGACCTCGGGCGACGGCACCGCCGCCTGCGACATCGCGCTCGTGAAGGTCGACGGCGGGCTTCGGTTCACCCTCGGAGCCGGCCCGATCGGCACAGGCGCGACGCTCGACATCGTCACGAGCGGCTCGGGTCCCGCGGACGTCGGTTCGCCGGTGGCGGTGACCTGGTCGGGCGGGACGTGCTGACGCGCGCAGGGCGCCGCGTCCGCATGGATCCCTCCACGCTGGTGAATCAGGCCCCCGGGGTCTTGTCCCCGTCCGGCGCCGGGCGGACCGGGGGGATGCGCATGGTCAGCGTGGACCCGGCCGGGGAGGACGCGACCTCGACGCTCCCCCCGTGCTGCGTCGCCACCTGGTGAACGATGGCGAGCCCGAGTCCGGACCCCGGCTTCGAGCGCGCGGCCGGCGAGCGGTAGAACCGTTCGAACACGTGCGGCACGTCGTCGGCGTCGATGCCCGGCCCCCGGTCGATGACGTCGACGCGTCCGTCGCGGACGCGGACGGTGACGACGGCGTCCGGCGGGCTCCACGCGATCGCGTTGTCCACGAGGTTCGACACCGCACGGTGCAACGCCTCCTCGTCGCCGTCGACCACGGCCGCCTGCACGTCGAGCTCGATCGGCCGCGTGTCGGGGCGGTCGGCGTGGCGGGCGGCGACCGCGAGGGCGATGTCGTCCAGACGTACGGGGTGTCGGGGTGCAGCCGACTGGCCGTAGCGAGCGAGCGCGACGAGATCGGCGACGGCTCGTCGGCTGGTCGACCTGCCGGCGGGCGTGCGCCACGAGATGAGGGGCGTTCGGGTCGCTCAGTGCGGGCGCCTCGGCGAGCAGGTCGAGGTTGATGCGCAGGCTCGTCAACGGGGTCCGCAGCTCGTGCGACGCGTCGGCGACGACTGACGTTGCGCGCTGACGGACTGCTCGAGGCTCGCGAGCATCGAGTTGATCGTCGTCGTGAGCCGGCCGACCTCGTCCGGCTCGGTGACCTCGATCCGGCGTGCGAGGTCGCCGGTGCTGGTGATGCGCTCCGCGGTGCGCGTCAGTCGCGCGACGGGAGCCAACGCGCGGCCCGCGATCAGGCGCCCGAGCAGACCGGCGATCAACGCGGTGACCAGGACGAAGGCGAACAGACGCAACGCGAGCTCGCGCTGCGCGGCGGAGCCGGTCGCCCGCGGCCAGACGGCCACCACGAGTCCGCTCGAGGAACCGAACGGCGACAGGTAGACGCGATACCGCTCGCCGTCCACGGTGCGCCACGACGGTGCCGACGGCTGCTGGCGACGCGCGACGTCCACGTCGGCTCCGGTCAGTGGCCCGGCGATCGTCGCGTCGCCGACCGCGCCCGGCGTCGAGATCAGCTGCAACGTCACGTCCCCGATGGTCAGCGGTTCGTCCAGCACCTCGGGCTGCGCATCGGCGTCGGGCCGGCTCTTGATCGATCGCGCCAGCTGGTCGGCCTGCGCGGCGGCAGCGACCAGGTGCGTGTCGGCCCGCGGGACGACCGCTCTCGCGTCGGCGACCAGCAGCGCGCCCGACACGACCAGCGCACTGACGCCTGCAGCGGCCCCGGACAGCATGCCGAGCCGGGTCCGGAGGTTCACGACGCCTCGCGCAGCACGTAGCCCAGCCCTCGCACGGTGTGCAGCACGCGCGGTTCCCCCGCGGACTCGAGCTTGCCGCGCAGGCTGCTGAGGTGGACCCACAGCGTCTGGCGACCGGTGTAGGCGTCGTACCCCCACACGTTCTCGATGATCTGATCCGCCGACAGGACGCGGCCCGGCCTCCGCAGGAAGAGCTCGAGCAGGGCGTACTCCGTGCGGGTCAGCGCCACGGCACGGCCGCCACGGCTCACGGTCGCCGATCCCAGGTCCAGGCTCAGATCGCCCAGCGCGAGGACCTCTCCCCCGCCGCCGCGACGCCTCAGCAACGCCCGGACCCGCGCGCGCAGCTCGTCGAGCGCGAAGGGCTTGACCAGGTAGTCGTCGGCCCCGGCGTCCAGGCCGGCCACACGGTCCTCCACCAGGTCGCGTGCGGTGAGCATGAGGATCGGCGTCTGGTCGCCACCCGCCCGCACGCGCCGGCAGACGTCCAGCCCGTCCATCCCAGGCATCAGGACGTCGAGCACCAGGAGATCCGGGTGCTCCACCATCAGGGCGATCGCTGACGGACCGTCGGGCGCCGCCAGCACGCGGTGCCCGTCACGAGCCAGCGCGTGCTGGAGCGACGCCGCGACATCGGGGTCGTCCTCGGCCACCAGGATCAGCACGAGGTCGATTCTGCGGCACGCACCCCCGGACGACGGATCACCCGACGGACTTCATCGCGTCGATGCCCGCGACCAGCTCGGCGGAGCTTCACCCCGAGCCCCTCGGCGACGGCACCGAACGCGGCGCTGCTCGGGGTGAGACCGCCGCCCGCCTCCGACTGTGCGACGAGCTCGACCAGCGCGGCCCGAGCCGCATCCTGCGAGACGCCCAGCGCCGCGGCCAGCGCGCTCACCGCCGCGGGCTGGGTCAACAGGTCTGCACCGTCGCTCTCGGCGGGACCGTCGTCCTTCGTCGGCCGGTCGGCGCGGTCGGGACGCGCCTCCGCCGACTTCGAGGCGGCGGCGGCCTGGTCCGGGTGGCCGTCGGAGGCTGCGGCACCCGCGGCGACCGACAGGCCGATCGCCACCGCGGCCGCCGCGACGGCCGCCATCTTCTTCGTCGAGACGAACATGTCGGCTCCCACGTCCTGGTGCGGGCAGGTCCCGCGCTCTCGGCGATTCCACCGTGCCGACCTCAGCCCGGGCTCTGGCTCACCTCAAGGTGCGCTCAAGAGTTCGAGGGCCGCTCGCGCCCTGTCAGCTCACGCCTTCCACGGCCCCCATGGCGCGCCGGGCGCCTGAGCGGAGGTCCACCACTGCGCCTCATACGTCGCGCCGTCGTACGTGACCCTGTCGCCGGCTGTGTAGACGGTGCTCCCAGACCACGGCCCGGGTGCGTTCGGGTTCAGCACCTGCTTCCAGGGCCCGTTCGGGTCGCCTGGTTGCTGGTTCCGCGTCCACCACTGCGCCGTGTATGTGACGCCCTGGAAGGCTGCGACCTCTCCGGCCTCGAAGACCCGGGACGCCGTCCAGAGCGCGGTGCCGTCAGCCGTCGACGCGATCTCCTGCCATGCGCCCGTGCTCGATCGTCCGGGTACCTCTCCCGACGTCCACCACAGGGCCGAGTACACGGCGCCACCACTGCTGACCAGCGAGCCGGTGTTGTAGACCGTGGACGAGTCCCACGTTCCGGGTTGGACGGCGACGCGGTAGGTGCGCGTGCTGCCGAGCGGCGAGGTGACCACGACCACGACCGTCGCATCCTGCGTCGAGACCTGCGCGACTGCCCGCGGGTCGGTCGTCGCCACCTGCACCAGGTCGGTGCTCAGGACGGTTCCGTCGGGGACGGCGGCCGTGAGGACGTCGGAACCCAGGTCGACGGGGTTTCCGGCGACAGTCAGTGAGGCGAGCGATGGGTCGTTGGCCGGTTGGACGACCAGCGTGAGGTCGTCGACGTCCAGCCACTGCCCACCCGGCACGCCGGCGGTGCTGATGCCGACCTGCACCTGCCCACCGGTGACACGCACGTTCGGCAACGTGACCTGACCCAGCTCCCGCCCAGGTCCGACAGGTCAAGGCTCGAGGTCGCGCCACCCGCGGTCGCGTAGAGGGACGCCGCCGCGGTCGTGCTGGTGATGCCGTTGCGGACCTGAGCCGTCACCGTGTAGAGCCCGTCGGGAACCGCGACGTCCTGCGATGCGGCCGCCGAGAAGTCCGCCGCGCTGGTGAACGCCAGATGGAAGTTGCCCACCCGGCCGGCGTTGTCCGCCTGGTTCGCGATCGCCGACGTCGTGCCTGCGTAGGTCCACCCCTGCACGTTCGAGACGGCCACCCGGTCGGCCTCGACGTCGGGATTCAGAAGGTAGTTGTTGCCGTCGCCGACCTTCCACTCACCGGTCGTGGCGTTGATCTGCCAGTCGCTCACCGAGTGCAGCTGCAGGTCGTCCCCGGTCTTGGTGATCGGCATCCACTGGTTGTACCCGACCCCGTTGCCTGCGAAGTCGGACCAGCGGTCGCCGGCGAAGAGAACCAGATCCTGCTGGGTGCCATGGACCGTCACGAAGAACCCCGTCTGGGTGACGTGGCTGTAGTCGTCGGCCGTTCCCGACAGGTCGAACTCCGGGCCGTAGGCACCCTGGATGTCGGAGGTCTGGGACTTGATGACGTGGCTGACGGACGCGTTCCACCCGTGCAGGTCGGACGCGGCCATGTAGTAGGAGTCATCCAGCTTGAACATGGCGTTGCCCTCACGACCGGCGGCGTTGCGACCGATCTGCACGGCCGGGAGGATCGACAGGTTGTCCGCCGGGGCCAGCTCGGACACGAACGCGTTCGCGCGTCCGTTGGAGTTGGAGAACACCAGGTAGTCCCGGCCGTCGTCGTCGGTGAAGGTCGTCTGGTCACCGGTCGCCGAGGTCGGCGAGTTGGTGACCTGTCGCTGGATGTTGGCGACCCCGAACTTCGCGGTCGGGGAGTCACCCTGAAGGAACATCACACCCCCCTGGCCGGCGGAGTCGGCGAACTTCGACTCGTTCATCTGGATCAGCAGCACGAACTTGCCGGTGTTCTCGTTGTAGGTGACTCCGAGACGACCCATCCAGTCCGTGTCGGCCAGGGTGGTCATCTGTGAGAATCCGACACCGGCGGAGGCGGGCAGGTGCACGGGCGTGCTCGCGGTCGCGACGTCGCCCTCGTACGTCCAGCTCGCCAGGTCCTTGGACGCGTACACGGGGATGGACACGAACGTGGTGTCGCTGTTGCGGCCTGCCGGGTTCGCTGCGTACGTCTCGGCACCGCGGTAGTGGACGCCGTACCAGTAGTAGGTGTCGCCGAACCGGAAGATGCCGCCCCCCTGGGAGTAGATCAGGTTGCCGTCGGTGTCGCGCCAGAACGCGTCGTTCTTCACCGGCACGAAGCTGCCCTGCGACGTCGTCGCGAGTGTGCCTGCGGCCGACATCAGACCCGTCTTCGCCGAGGCGACGTCGATCTTCGTGGCGTTGTCGTCGGCGAGAGCGTCCGCGGCTGCACCGAGCGCCTGGGCGAACGGCGTCCAGGTCCCAGCGGTGTACTGGGTCTGGTCGCGGGTCTGGTAGGTGCTGACGCTGACGCAGTCCGGCTACCTCGACCAGTGCGTCCGACACGGTCTTCAGCTGTGCGCGGGCGGCTTCGCGTTCGGCTGGGGTGCCGGTGCTGCCGTCGACCATCGCACGTGCGGTGTCCAACGCGTCGGCGAAGGGCGCCCGCTTCCCCGAGGTGTAGGACGACGCCGCGCGATCCTTGACGTCGTTGTACTGCCAGGTGAGCGCGTCTTCCGCGGAGGACGTCGTGAACATCGCGTAGGCATGGTCGACGCCACTGCCGACGACCTCGAGCCGCAGGACGTGGGGCGCGTCCGCCAAGCCGTCCTTGGTGAACAGCAGTCGGGTGGTGGAGTTCGTGGATGCCCCGTAGTTGATCGTGCCGACCTGGGTGCCGTCGACGAAGACCTTCCCGGAGCCGTGACCCGAACGCGTCCGCCCGTACAGCTGTGCCGTCTGCCCTGTGAACGCGATCTCGAACCAGCAGCCCTCCGGGGCCCAGCTGACGGTGCCGTAGTGGTCCCACTTCGAGCCTGCCGGGCACTCGTAGTAGGTGAGGTTCGGTGTACCCCTGACCGTGGTGACGGCGTCGTCGTCGACCTGCACCGACGCGGTCGCGGCGGTGGCGGGCGCGATGCCCAGGAGTGGGACGAGCAACGCCGTCACGAGCGCTACGACGAGCGCTGCCGCCGCCCGTGGCGTCCTGCGGTTGTGTGTCTTGGTCACGAGGCTGTCTCTCTACGTCGTCGTAGTGGCCTGGAGGGATGCCCTCCATGAAAGCGGCCGGGAGCGTCGGCAGACATGGGCGGATCCACGTCAAACATGGACGATTCGTTGGAGACGCGACAGTGGCCTCGCGCGACAACGATGACGGCCTCGAGGGCGGTCGGACGACTCAGCGAATGGACGAAATCGTCGCCTCGGGCCGACGCGCCTCGTCCATGGGTCGACTTGACCTAGTACGTCGACCCGGGATTCCATGCACCTCATGGACGAACCGGTCGCCGTGACGCCGACATCTCTTCGCGAGGGCTTCGCCGGGCAGCGCATGTTCGTCGTGCCCGGGCCGACCGTGCGTGCGGCCCTGGCCAGACCGATCACGAGCCACCTGATGGTGACGGATGCGGGCTTCTTCCCGCACGCGTCGCGCCACGGGAGGGCACGGGCGCGTGGGGCCGATCAGCACATCCTGCTTGTCTGCACGGGTGGAACGGGCACGTGCCGGACACCCGAAGGGCTGTTCCACGTTCGTCAGGGCGACGCGGTCCTGCTGCCCGCCCGGGTGGCACACGAGTACTCCGCGTCGGACGAGGATCCGTGGACGCTGTGGTGGATGCACGTCGTCGGCACCGACGCCGCGGAGCTCGTACGCGCCACCCATGCGTCGGCCGGCGGACCGGTCACGCACCTGCGCGATCCGGCACCGGTCGCGAGCCTGCTCTCTCAGGTCATCGATGCTCTGGATGCCTCGACCGTCGCGGGCCAGATTCGCGCGGCGGGTGCGGCCTGGAACGCGATCACGCAGATCATCGCCACCGGTCGGCGACCTCGTGGGCCGTCGCTCAGCCCGGTGGAGCTCGTCCTCGAGCACCTGCGAGCGACGACCCCGCACCGCACGTCCGTCGAGTCGCTCGCGGCCATGGTGGGCCTCAGCGCCTCGCAGCTCGGCGCCCTGTTCCGACAGCAGGTGGGCGTCCCCCCGCTGCGCTACCAGAGCGACTTGAGGATGGCCCGGGCCCGGGAGCTCTCCTCGACAGCACCGACCTCGCCGTGTCTGCCGTCGCGCAGTCCACCGGCTACGACGATCCGCTCTACTTCTCGCGACAGTTCACGCGGACCCACGGGCTCTCACCGTCCGCCTACCGATCGCGCGCCCAGTAGCTCCAGACCCGTGTGAGCCGGTCCGGGGACGGCATGGTCCAGCGCCCCGCAGGGAGCCACGCACGTCGTCCCCGTCGAGGACGACCAGCGCCCGCCCCCCGTCGGGCACGTCGACAGTCAGCTCGGCGGCGTCCCAGGAGACCGCCCACGGCCCGGCCGGCGAGCGGAACGTCGTGCTCGCGCTGGTCACGCCGGGGACCGCCGCCGGATCGACGACCACATCGGTCCATCCGACGCACCCAGGCCGCTGCCGCAGGCCGGCGACGTGACCCGTGAGCCAGGAGTCGATCCGGCCGAGCATGAAGTGGTTCTGGGACCCGACGCCTGCGTCGGCCCCCGGACCTTGCCAGGACTCGGTCAGGGCGGTGGCACCGGAGGCGATCTGATGCCCGTAGCCGGGGCCCTCGGTGCCCCGGACGAGCCGCGCCACGAGGTCGCTGCGCCCGACCTCGACCAGTGAGTCGAGCAGGGCCGGCAGAGCGATCTCGCCGAAGGTGATCGACCATCCCGTGCGCTCGAGCGCCGCCAGGAGCCCCTCGAGCGCGGCTGCGCGACCGGGCGATCCCACCGGGCCGGGGGCGCCCGACGCGATCGCGATCGCCCAGCTGCCCTGGGAGCCGTTGCCCCACGAGCCCGTCGACGGGTCCAGGAACCGCAACCGCACAGCACCTCGGACCCGCTCAGCGCGCGCGGCCAGGGCGTCGCCGTCGGGCGACCCGACGATGCCGGCGACGGCCGCAGCGAACTCGAGCACCCGCAGGTATCCGTAGGACGCGACCAGGGCTCGTGGTGTCGCCGCGCCGACCTCGATCCAGTCACCGAGGCCATGGTCGAGGAGCCCGTCGCCGTCGGTCCGGGACTCCAGGTACTCGACGAAGCGACCGATCGCCTCCCACGACTCACGCGCCTCCGAGGCGTCGCCCGTCAGCTCGTAGAGCTTCCACGGCACGACCGCCAGCACCCCGCCCCACCACGGATCGTCGCGGAACGCCGTCGGGTCGCCGTCGACTCCGTACCGGTCGAACCGCACCAGCTCGGGCGCGATGCTCGGCACCAGGCCGCTGGGCTCCTGGGCGTCGCGCACGTGGACCAGCGCATCGCGCAGGATTCCCGCGACGTCGTAGCCTCGCGTCAGGGTGTCGAAGCAGAGGTCGAGCTGTTCGAGCCAGCCGAGCTTCTCCCGGTGAGGGCAGTCGGTCAGCACCGAGTACATGTTCGACTGCACCGCTCGGTCGATCATCGTGTGCAGCTGGTCGAGGACGGGATCGTCGCAGGTGAACGTGCCCACCGCATCGACCCCGGCACGGAGGACCTCCACCTGCGTCGATCCCGCGACGACATCGAGCTGTGCGCGGTCCAGACCTTCGATCTGCAGGTACCGGAAGCCGTGGTAGACGTGCCGAGGGCGCCATCGCAGCGGGCCGCCGTCGGCGACGACGCGGTCGAAGATCGGTGCTCCGGTCGTCGACTGGTCGACCGTGCCGTCCTCAGCCACGAGCTCGGCGGGGCGCACGGTGATCTGCTGCCCGGCGAAGGTCGCGGGCAGGTCGAGCACATAGCGCCCGGCAAGGTTCACGCCGGCGTCGAGCACCGCGGCCGGGAGACCGCTCGAGTCCACGACGACGGCCGCGAGCGCAACCCCCCGGCGTTCGGCCACCGTGACCGGTGCGCCGTGCCGTGTCCATACTCGGGGTCCGTCCCCCGCGGCGAGCACCTCGACAGCCGCGACGGGACGATCGCCGATCCGACGCGCGTCATGCGTCTCCCCACCGTGCCAGTGCGTCTGCGTCGTGGCGGACAAGGTCGCAGACCACGCGTCGCTCGTGGGATAGGCGGTCACGGTGCCGTCCCGGCCGGTCACCCGGACACAGGCCCGCAGTGCCGGAGGGTGCGCGTGGCGCCGGAGCTTCTCGTACCGGCCGGGCGCGGTCGTCAGCCACGCCACACCCGTCCCGACCTCGACGGAGAGCGCGAGCCGTCCCGCGGTCACCAGACTGCTGAGGTCGAGGGAACGAACCGCGACCCGCACGTGGTCGTCGCTGTAGCCCGGTTCGAGCACGGCCTCATCGGCGTCGAGGCCGTCGACCAGCACGCGGTAGGTGCCCCACGCGGTCACGTCGAGCGCGACCTCCTGCGCGTCGTCGGGTACGGGGACGTCGAGGTGGAGCACAGGGATCCCGGCCGGAGGCGACGGGATCGACGCCGGCCCGAGATCGGCGGCGGCGCCGTCGAGCGCGGTCGCGCGGGCCACCCGGACGTGCGCATCCCAGGCCGGGTGGGTGATCCACGACGCGTCCGCCAGGCGTTCCGATGCCACGTCGGACATGGGGGACGGCGGGTTGGACCGCGACTCCGCTTCGAGCATGGGCGTCATGCTAGGCACTCGGGCCGAAAGACCCGGGGGCGACACTCGTCGGCGCTACACGTTGCCGATCAGCTCGCCGAGCGCCCCGTCCCGTGCGAAGACCGGGATCGTCTCCAGCGGTGTCACGACGTCGAGCCAGGTACCGCCGTCGTGCGTCTCACCGGTCTGCAGCGACGTCCACGACGCTCCCGCCGGCAGGTACACCGATCGCGTCATGGCCCCGGCCTCCATGACCGGCGCGACGAGCAGCGACGGTCCGTACAGGTACTGGTCCGCGACCGACCACGCCTGCGAATCGTCCGGGAACTCGTGGAAGAGGGCGCGCATGACCGGCTGTCCGTCGGTATGGGCCGCAGCCATCAGCTCGCGCGTGTAGTCACGCAACAGCTCGCGGAGCCTGACGAAGCGAGAAAGGACGCCGTAGACGGCCTCCCCGAAGGACCAGACTCGTTCCCAGCACCCGTCGGGTTGCGGAGCGATCCGTCCGCGGCGGTGACGTCCCGGGCGGGCTGCCGGTCGCCGTGCAGTCGCATGACCGGCAGGAAGGTGGCGAACTGGAACCAACGAACGAGCAGCTCGTGGAACTGGGGGTCGTCCGTTCGACCGCCCCCGAACCCGCCGATGTCGGTGGTGAACCACGGGATGCCGGCCACGCCCATGTGCAAGCCGGCGACCAGCTGACGGCGCATCGTCGGGAAGTCCGAGTGGATGTCACCGGACCAGACCAGCGCGCCGTACCGCTGCGAACCGGCCCAGGCGCACCGGACGAGGTTGACGATCTGGGTCTCGCCCTCCGCGGTGAGCCCGTCATGGAAGGCCCGGGAGAAGCCCTGGGGATAGATGTTCGCGACCTCGACCGCAGGTCCGGCGTGGTAGGTGTACGCATCCCACTCGTAGACGCCGAACTCCGGTTCGGCCTCGTCGAGCCAGAACGTGCTGATCCCGTGCCTGGCGTAGCCGTCCCGGCACCGGTCCCACAGGAAGGCTCGGGCCTCGGGGTTCGTCGTGTCGATGAACCGGCTCGGCCCGCCGAACCACATCTGGACGTCGATCCCCCGCTGTGCACGGACCAGCAGGTTCCGCCGCTGCATCTCCGCGAAGTTCTCGGAATCCAGCGAGATCTGCGGCCACACCGACACCATGAGCTCCACCCCGAGGGACTCCAGCTCGCTGACCATGGCGGCAGGGTCCGGCCAGAACTCCTCCTCGAACCGGAAGTCGCCCATGTGCGGCCAGTGGAAGAAGTCCGCCACGATGACGTCGAGCGGGAGACCTCGCCTCTTGTGCTCACGGGCGACCTCGAGAAGCTCCTCCTGGTTGCTGTAGCGCAGCTTGCTCTGCCAGAAGCCCAGGCCGTGCTCGGGCATCATCGGCACGTGCCCGGTCGCCTCCGCGTACCGCCTCGCGATCGCCGCGGGACTCGAGCCGGCAGTCACCCAGTAGTCGATCTGGCGGGTGGCCTCCGCAGTCCACCGGGTCCCGTTGGTGGCGAAGGTGGCGGAGCCGATGGCCGGGTTGTGCCAGAGGAAGCCGTAGCCCGCACTGGAGACCACGAACGGGACGCTGGCCTGGGAGTTGCGGTGTGCCAGCTCGAACGTCGCACCCTTGATGTCCAGGAGGTCCTGCTGGTACTGGCCCATACCCGCGAGATGCTCGTCCTCGGGCGTTCGCAACGACAGTGTCGCTCGGTGGGCGCCCCCGGGCAGGGGCACGTACGTGCGCGCCCTCCGCTTCAGGGCACCACCGGAATCCTCTTCCGCGAACAGAAGGCGGCCGTCCGAGTCGTGGAACGACAGCCGGCAGTCGAGGGCCGGCGCGCCCGTCTGCCAGTCCAGGCCCTCGTGGGCGGTCGCGACCACGCGCAGCCTGCCGTTGGTCATCGTCGCCGTGTCCCCGTCGACCTCGAACGAGGCCTCGCCGCGGTCCGCCGCGGGCAGCAGGGCCCAGTCGGTGTCGGAGATCTGGCCCATGGCTGAGCGGACGCGGGCGCTGTCGTGCCCCCACGGCTCGACGACGAGCGTCTCGCCGCCGCCGCGCCAGACCAGGCATCCGTCGGTCATGCTGAATGCGCGGGACAAGGTCACGTCTCCCTCTGCCGTGCCTCCACGGCGGTCGTTAGTTGCCCGGATCGAAGCCACTCTATGAAAGCGGTACCGATCGGCGGCAGACATGGGCGGACTCACGCCGCACATGGACGTTCGGTGGATCTCCCGCTCATCCGCCTGCCTTGATGGAGGCTCGAACCCCCTTACGCCCGGACGATGCGGCCGCGCGCAACGCCGCAGCGAGGCGGCGCCGGCCGACATCGCTCTCGACGGCGAAGAGCAGCAGGTCGGGCAGCGACGTCGCGAAGTAGTCGGGCGCGCGTGCGGGGCCGTCGAGCTCGTCCGCGGCGGCGTCGAGGGCGACCCACACGCGTTCGGCCTCGGACCGTTCGCCGAGCAGGTTGTGCGCGACGCCGACCCAGTAGTCGTCCTCCCGCGCAGACCGTGGCGCGACGGCCGACGGCCCACCGCCGGTGCGCGCCTGACGCCAGCGTTCCCGGGCGAGCTCGCCTCGACCCGCGCGGCGGTGGGCCTCCCCCGCGGCGACGAGTCGCGCGGCCAGAGGTCCCGCGGGATGACGACCTTCGCCCAGATTCTCGGGCGGCACGAGGCCGCCGTCGAGCATCGCTGCGGCCGCTGCTGGGTCGCGCTCGAGCAGGGTCGCCGCCACGGCCAGGCAGATCCGGTCGTACACGGCGATCGCCGCACCCTCGCCGCCCTCGAACGGCTGGAACGTCCTCGTGGTGACGATCTCGAGCGCCTCCTGCTCCCGCCCGGCGTCCACCAGGAGGCCGAGATGGGCGATCGCCAGGTCGTCGCGTGCGAGCAGGTCGGTGCCGGACGCCTCCAGGTCGGCGAGCCGGCGCTCCGGCCCGACCTCGCGCAGGCGCGCGAGCAGGTCCCGCTCGTAGGCCAGCCGCGGCAGCGGGCCGGCGACCGCACCGGCACGACCCAGGTAGGCGTTGGCGAGCTCGAGGTCCCCCGTCGTGTTCGCGGTCGCGATCGCGGCGTTGCGCCACACGACCGCGTCGTCGGCGCCCGCCGCGATGGCGGCCTCCAGCGTCGTGCGAGCGTCGTCGCCTCGACCGGCGCCCATGAGCCAGCAGCCGAGCAGCCCGAGCGCGGTGGCGTCGGGGACGCCGGCGCGCTCGCCGTGCGCGACGGCCGCGACGAGCACGTCGAGGTCGTCCAGGCCCGCCGGGAACGCGAGGGTGCGGTCGACGTGTGCGGCGCGGTTGCGTTCGCGCTGCGCGGCGTCGCGCTCCCCGGCGGCATCGAGCACGGTCGCGCGCAGGTAGCACGCGACAGGCCCGGGGTTGCCGAACGGCGTCGCCCCGAGGGCCACCGCGCGGTCGGCCCACGTGAGAGCCGAGTCGCTCTCGCCCATGCGGTTCAGCTCGGCCGCGACGAGCAGGTAGGTCCGTGGATCGACGACGTCCAGCCGCTGCCCGAGGGAAGCGAGCAGCGGGTCGAGCGGGTCGCGCACCGCTCCTTCAGCAACCTGCTCGTCCGCCTCCACGCCGCGGCCGAGGCGCCGCAGCGCGACGACGTTCGCCGCCCGTGCACCGCTGTGCCAGGGGTCGTCGGCAACAGCGGCCTGGGCGTGCTCGAGCGCACCCTCGGGATCGACGCGCGTCCGCAGCAGGACGCGCGCGGCACCCAGATGACCGGGCACGGTGTACGCGCCGTCCCAGGCCGACTTCGCGTAGGAGTCGATCGCGTCGGCCGTCCTGCCGAGGCGTTCCAGCGTGAGGCCGCGACGGTAGTGCAGCTGCCACCACTGCGGGGGTTGAGGTTGCGCCGCAGCATCCGGGCGGCGGCCGCATCGAGGTGCTCGAGCGCATCGGCATACTCCCCGCGGTTGTGCGCGAGCTCCGCGAGCGCGAGGTGGGCACCGGAGTCGCCCGGATCGATCTGCAGCGCACGGCGCAGGTAGGGCAGCGCAGCGCGGGTCGGGTGCCGGTACTGCCGCAGGTGCGCAGCGGTGAGCAGCGCCTCGTCCACGGTGTCGATCTGATCGGGCCGGGGCGGTTCCGTCGCGGACCACGGCTCCCCTTCCGAGACCTCCGCGTGCCGCCGCCAGGCGACGACCTCCCGTGCGTCCTCCCGGACGACGACCTCGAGCTCGTCCCGCACGACGCACCCCGGCACCGCGATCACGAACACGTGGGGTCTGCCGGGAGCGACGACGGCATGCTCGTCGCAGAGCACGTCGGCCCCGCACCTCATCACCACCCGCACGTCGAGCTCCCGGGCCGCTGCTACACCGACGCGGGCCATGCCATCGGCGACCTCGACGCTCACCGCGGCCTCGCGGGTGGCCTGGTGGACGACCCCCACGTCCTGCACCGGGTACCAGAACTGGCTGAACCGACGCGTCTCGCCCGGGGCCAGATAGCTGAAGTCCGGCTGGTTGTCCGTGAACACCCCGGCCATGAGCTCGATGTACGGCCCGTCACCGTCGGTGAGCAGACGATCCCAGGCGTGCCCGACCGGGCCGTCACCCCATGTCCATTGCTTCTTGCCGGGGGCGATGTTCCGGTCCGCCCAGTGCACGAACCCCGCACCTGCCCGGTGGTCGTACCCGCCGAAGAAGCTGTCTCTCGTGTCCGTGATCATGTACGACGTCGGCACCGGGATGTTCGAGTACCGGTCGAGCCTGTCGGCGCCCGGCTTCGTCGACGCGAGGCCGGGATAGTCGACGCCGTAGTACGGCCGGTCGGCCTGGGGGAAGGCGGTCACCGCGCGGCGCGCGTGGTCGGCGACGTAACGCACGTCCGTCGGGAAGAACGACTGGTAGTCCTCGTGGACCGCGGCCGCGACGTTGGCCCACCACAGGAAGGTCTGTGGCTCGTCGGTGCGGTTGAACAGGCGAACGACGACCTCGACCGCCGCATCGTCCGGGCGCAGGACCACACCGTGGGTGCCGCGCATCCGCTGGAGCGGGTCCACGTCGCTGTGCCACACGGTGACCGCGCCGTCGTCGGACCGCTCGATGCTCGTCTCGACCGGCAGGTAGGTCGCCGGCCGGTGGTGCTGCGGCCAGTTGAACTCGACGCCGCCAGAGATCCAGGGCCCACCGAGGCCGACGAGGGCAGGCTTGATGACGTTGTTGCGGTAGAAGAAGTCGTAGCCGCGGGTCTTGTCGTAACCGACGTGGATGCGCCCGCCGAGCTTCCGGCAGGAGCATGAGACGGACCCAGCGGTTCTCGAGGTGGATCGCCCGCCAGGAGCGCGTCACGGGCTCGGCCTCGATCCGGTCCACGAACGGAAGGGGGTAGAGCACGCCGCTCGAGCCCTGGTAGACGCGCCGGTCGAAGAACATCGGGAACGGATCAGGTGCCGCCGGCTCGTAGGTCCGGATGTCGACGGCCTGCTCCCAGCAGGCGACGCCGCCGGCTTCGAGGAGCCGGGCCTGGTCGGGCGGAGGCGACGGCAGCTCGATGCGGGGCGTAACACTGTCCATCCGCCCGACGGTACGACGCGCCCGACCGCGCGGGTATGGGTCAAGCGGCGCATGGCATGGATGATTCACACGGCCGCGGGAGGCCCCGCGGCTGTTCCCTGCGACGGCTGCATTTCGGTCAAGAACCATCGGCAGAGGCGCTACAAACTTTAGTCGTACACTTTAGAACGCAACTCGACCGCGCGGATGGGAGAGTCCGGAGCGCGTTGCCGCAGATCGAGAGGACGCCAGCACATGGGTGCGGACCGGCACAGGTTCACCTCCGGGCCGTTGACGATGTCTGTGCGTGCAGATCGCGGCGCAAAGGTCACGTCGTTGCGAGACGCCCGGGGCCGCGAATGGCTCTCGCAGTCGACCCGCGACGGGATCCGTACGGGACTGCCCTTCGGCGAGGCTGAGATGGCGGGCTGGGACGAGTGCGCCCCGACGATCGACGCGTGCACCGTCGACGGACGGGAGCTGCCGGACCACGGTGACGCCTGGGACGTGGCCTGGGACGTCGTGCACGATGCCGCCGGCACCGCGCTCGTCACCTACGGCGCGTCGTGGCCGTACGAGCTTCGGCGCGCAGCATCGGCCACGACCGATGGCGGCATCCGGCTCACCTACACAGCACGGGCCACCGATCGGCCCGTGCCGTTCCTCTGGGCCGCGCACCCGCAGCTCGCGGCGGTGCCCGGGACGCGCATCGAGCTCAGCCCTACGCCCGCGGCGTTCGTGGATGTGCTCGACCCCGCCCGACCCCGGGTCCCGTGGCGGCCCGACCTGCTCACGCTTGCCGACGTGCCCGCGGGAGCGTGGCGCAAGCTCTACGTCGACCCGGCCGAGCGCGTCTCGTCCGCGACCTTGGTCCAGCCCGACGGGTCGCGGCTGCGCTTCGCATGGTCGCCGGAGTGCCGCTACCTCGGGCTGTGGTTCGACGACGGCGCCTACGCGGAGCATCCGGTGATCGCCATCGAACCCACGTTGGGCTTCGCGGACTCCCTCGCGGTCGCAGCGGATCTCGGGACGTGCCCGCTGCTCAGCCCGGGCACACCGCTGCGATGGTGGGTCGAGGTGCACGCCGTCGACTGACGCAACCGGCTTCTCACCTGTTGCACTACACGCCGGCCGGGAGCGGGGAACCCTCGAACGACGCGTCGCGATCGCAGGCCAACGTCCCGTCGACGACGCGCAGCGGTGCGGCCAGTACCGAGGAGCGCCGCTGCCGGTAGTCCAGATCCGGCACACCCGCGACACGTCCGGGATGAGTGAAGTAGAAGATCGCCGCCGAGCGGTCCCCCGTGACGACGACATCGGCGTGATAGCCATAGCCGCCGTCATCGACCCCGCTCCCCGGGCGGTCGAGGATCAGCCCCTGCCGATCCCACGTGAGCAGGTCGTCGGAGCGCAGCACCCGCAGCCCGTGCCACTCGTCCACGAGCATCCACCAGATGCCGTCGAGCCGGAACACGTTCGGTCCTTCGTGCGACGGCCCGTCGAACGACCTGCCGAGCACGGTCCAGGCCCGTAGGTCGGCCGAGTCGGCCGCCCACGTGTGACTGTCGTCGGCCTCGTCCTTGTACCAGAGTCGATAGCCGCCGGACGGCAGTGGCTCGACGCAGGCGTCGATGACGAGCTCGACGAGAGCTGCAGCGTCGACTCGAACGCCCAGTCCACCAGGTCGGGACTGGTGTAGTGCCGGATGAGTCGCTCGTGGCCCGGCCAGTCGTCCGGCATCCCGCGAACGACGCTGACGAACATGTGGTAGCTCGCGCCGTCGTCGATGATCTCCGGCGCCCAGTAGGTCGAACGCCCCCACTCGGTGTCGAGGCCGGAGATGTCGCCGCGGTAGGTCCACGTCGCGCCGCCGTCGTCGGACGACGCCACGCCCAGGGCGCTGCCATGCACCCACTGGACCCCCGGGACCGGCGGTCCGAACGCGCGGCGGCTGGTGTACACCATCCACCAGCACTGTTCCTGCCGATTCCAGATGACGACGGGATCGGTTGCCCCGTCGAAGATCGGATCGCGGTACAGCGGCTTCATCGTCAGCCCTTGACGCCGGAGCCCAGAGACTCGCCCATGAAGAAGCGCTGCGTGAACAGGAAGATCACGACGACGGGGGCGAGGTACAGGATCGCGCCGGCTGCTTGGACGGTCAGCAAGCCGTTTCCGTGGGGGTCGAGGTATCCCGAGGCGGTGGCGACGGCCAGGGTCGTGTTGTTGATGTTGAGCAGCAGCGAGGGCGCGAGGTAGTCGCCCCAGGTCCAGGTGAACGACAGGATGAGCGAGGTCAGGATGATCGGTCGCGACAGCGGCAGGAAGATGCGCACGTACGTGCGCCACCACCCGCAGCCGTCGATGATCGCCGCGTCCTCGAGCTCCATCGGGATGGACGTGAAGAACTGCCGGAACAGGAAGATCAGGTAGGGCGTCCCGGCCAGGCCCCACATGACCCACGGCCAGTAGGTGCCGACGAGGCCGAGGCGGGCGAACAGCACGTAGGTCGGGATGAGCGTGGCGATCGACGGGATCATCATCGACGCGATCACGATGGTGAACAGGAGGTTCTGGCCCTTGCCGCGCAGTCGGGCGAAGGCGAAGCCCACGGTCGCGCTCGTCGCCGTCGTGAGGACGGCGGTGAGCGTCGACAGGAACAGTGAGTTCATCGTGTAGGCGCCGAAGTTGATCATCGTCACGGCGTCGCTGAAGTTCTGCCAGTACGCGTCGACGTGCAGGAGCGCACCAGCGCCCTGGGACAGCTGCGCCGGGCTGGCGAGGGCGGTCAGGACGATCCACAGGAACGGGATGCCGAGCAGCGCGATCGCGACGACGACCATGATGTAGGTGAATGCGGACGCCCGTTGGCTGCGCGGGACGTCGCGACTGCTTCGTCGACGTCCGGTGGTCTTGCCGGGGATGTCGGCGGTGGGTGCGTGCACGGAGTCCGCTGCGATCTGGGTCATGGTTCAGCGCTCTCGATCAGTCGTTGCCGGCGGACGTCTGGTAGAAGACGAACCGCTTGCTCCCCCGCTGCAGCAGCAGCGTGAGAAGGAGGATGAACACGAAGTAGACCCAGAGCATCGCCGAGCCGTAGCCGAACCGGTTGTTCAGGAAGAACTCCTTGTAGACCTGGACCATGTACAGCGTCGTGCTCTGCGGCACGGAGGCCACGGAGGAGATGCTGTTGGTCTCGGCGAGCAGGAGGGGCTGCACGAGCATCTGCAGGGACGCGATGATGCCGGTGATGACCTGGAAGTAGAGCACCGGCGAGATGATCGGCACCACGATGCTCCGGGTGATGCGCCCGTTGCTGGCGCCGTCGATCCGGGCCGCCTCTTCCAGCTCGACCGGAACGCCCTGCAGCGCGGCGAGCGAGATGATCATTCCGCCGCCCAGGCCCCACAAGGTCATGCAGATGAGGGCGTAGAAGGCGTACGGGTCGCCGAGCCAGTTCACCTTGTCCAGACCGGCGAAGGTCAAGATGCCGTTGAGCAGGCCCGCGTCGTGGTTGAAGATGAGCCGCCACGTGATGGCGACGGCGACGACGGGGACCACCGACGGCAGGAAGAAGATCGCCCGGACGACGCCCCGGGCGCGGATCCGACGGTTGACCAGGATGGCCAGGCCCAGGCCGCCGGCGACGCTCAGCGGGACGACGATCACCGTGTACAGCAGCGTGCGCAGGAGCGCCGACCAGGCCTTCGAGTCGGTCAGGACCTGCGAGTAGTTGCGGAGCCCGACGAACCGCCAGAACGATGACGCACCGTCGTAGTTCGTCAGGCTAAGGCCGAGCGCATACAGGATCGGGACCAGCGTCAGCAGCAGGAACCCGATGATCCACGGGGATGCGAACAGGTAGAACGTGGAGGTGCGGTAGCGCCGCCAGCCACGGCCGCGAGCGTTGACGCTCACGGCCGTGGCCTGCTCCACGAGGGAGCTGGTCGTCATCCGAGCTGGTCCTTGCCCTGGGCGAGCAGCTTGTCGACCTCGGTCTCGATCGTCTTGGCCGTGTCCGCGGCGCTCGTGCTGCCCTTGATCGCTTCCTGCAGCGCCTTGTCGATCACGTCGTTCGCGGACGTGAACGAGGCGTAGGGCGAGTCCGGCAGGTTCTTGGAGAAGGGAACCTCGGCCTTGGCCGTCTCGATCGCGGCCTTCTGGAAGGGCTGAGCGGTGGGCAGGTTCGCCCACAGCGAGTTGAGCACCGGCAGCCCCCAGCCCGAGCTCGACCGCGCCACGGCCGGAGCGCCTCCCATGAAGTACTCCATCACCCGCCACGCCTGGTCCTTGTGCTTGGACTTCGCGGGGATCCAGGCACCGACGCCCCCGAAGACCGGGCTGATCCGGTCACCGAACGTCGGACCAGGGGTCATCGAGGAGGTCGCCGCGACCGCGGCAGCTTCCTGCGCCTGCAGGTTCCCGCCGAACCAGTAGCCGTCCATCGTCATGGCCATCCGGCCGGAGGCGAATGCGGGTCCGTCCTGCCCGTCGGGCAGCGGGTTGAGGCTCGTGGGCCCGACGCCGGCCTTGCCGTAGTCGATGAGCCACTGGATCGCGCGCTCGGCCTCGGGCGTCTGCAGGTTGATCTTCGAGAAGTCGGCGTTGTACATGTTGCCGCCCTGCTGGGCGATCATCGTCTGGATCAGCGAGGCAACCCCCCACTGCCACTCGATCCCGAGCGGGATCTCCACACCCTTGGCCTTGAGCTCCTTGGCCTTGGCGAGGATGTCGTCCCAGTTGCTCGACTCCGTCGTGCTCAACGGCGCAACTCCGGCGTCCGTGAACAGCTTCTCGTTCTGCCAGATCGTGGTGTCCGGGCTCCAGTCCTTGATGATGCCGTACAGCTTGCCCTGGCCGCGGCTCTTGCCGTCCCAGCGCCAGATGTCGTTGACGGACAGCAGGTCGTCCTTGGTCAGGACCTTGCTCTTGGCCACGTAGTCGTCCAGCGGCGTCGCGAGCCCACGGGCGAACAGGTTCGCACTCGGGCTGCCACGCACGAAGTCGGGCGGGTCGCCGGCGGTCATCATGGCGTTCAGACGGGTCTCGTCGTACTCGATGAAGTTGATCTTGATGTCGGGGTTGTCCTTCTCGAAGGCGGCGACGTCGTCCTTCGAGAACTCCGAGGTCTGGTACATCACGGTGACGGTGGTGACCCCACCGGTGGAGCCACCACTGGCGGAGTCGTTGCTGCTGCCGCCGGCGGAGCACCCCGCCAGGGCGAGGGTGCCCGCGGCGAGCGCGACCGTGGCGATACGAACTCGCCTCCGGAGGCTAGACCTGGTCGAGTTGGACATCAGTGTCCCCTTTCGGTGGATCGTGCCTGGTTGATGAGCGGGGTTGGGTGGGAGTACTGCCGCGCGGACGACTCGCGTATGACGAGCCCGTCGAGACGCGGACATTCGTGGTGTGACCCGGCTCGCTCTCGACGAGCAACCGGACCATCTCTCGGCTGATCTCGGCGAACGGCTGACGCACGGTCGACAGGGGCGGGTCGCACGTCGCCGCTTGACCGGCGTCGTCGAAACCGACCACGCCGACGTCCTCGGGGATGGAGCGGCCCGCAGCGCGCAGCGACGCGACCGCTCCGACCGCCATCACGTCGTTCGACGCGAAGACCGCGTCGAGGTCGGGCACAGCCTCGAGGAGGCGTGAAGCGCCGGCGCGACCGCCCGCGTTGCTCCAGTCGCCCTCGACGACGAGTCGCTCGTCCCGGGCTATCCCGGCGGCGTCGAGAGCGTCGTAGTAGCCGTCGACGCGGTCCAAGGAACCAGCGAGGTCGAGCGGACCCGTGATGATCCCGATACGCCGGCGTCCGGTCGACGCGAGGTGCGCGACCGCCTCGCGGGCACCGATACGGTCGTCCGCGGCCACGCTGGAGATCGCGTGCTCCCAGCTGGACGGACGCCCGCACGACACGGTCGGGACCCCTGCGGCCACGAGCTCCGGCAGGATGGGGTCGCCCGCGTGCGAGGAGATCAGGAGCACGCCGGCGACGTGACCACCGGAGACGAACTCCAGTGCGCGCCGACGTTCATGGTCGGTGCTGGCCGTCATGAGGATGAGGCTCATGTCGCGCTCGTCGAGAGCTTCCGTCGCCGCACGCAGGATCACCGGGTAGTTCGGGTCGCCGAACAGGCGATCCTGCGGCTCGGTCAGCAGGAAGACCACCGTGGACGACTTCCCCGTCGCCAGCGACCGGGCGAACCTGTTGGCGCGGTAACCCGTCTTCTCGATCGCCGCGACGACCGCCTGGGTGCTCGCTTCGCCGACCCACTTACCCCCGTTGAGGTAGCGGGAGACGGTTCCGTACGACACCCCGGCCTCACGCGCCACGTCGTGGATCGTCGGTCGGCGCGGGCGCTCTGCCGGGAGGCCCGTGGCGAGGGCGTCCGACAGTCCGTCGAACCTCACCGCAGCGTCAGCGGTGCCTTCGCCCGTGCTCTGTCGCATCGCCACTCCTCGACCGCCATTGGTCCAAGGCTGAGCACTCGTCGCGCCGCCTGTGATCGGTTACAGTCCGACCTGTGATCGGTTACAGTATGAGTCGCTCGAATGGCTGTCAAGTTACGATTAAGCATCGCTAAAGTACGTTCGGACGCACAGCCAGCGCCGATGTGCGACGTTCCCAGCAACTCCCACCGACGAAGAAGCCGAGCCGCCCGCGATGCCAACGCCACGCACGACCTCCTCCACCACGCTGCCCCTCCTGGCCATCTCGACCCGGGGCTGGACCGCGGCTGCGCGCCGCCCGGCGATGGCGAACGCCGAGGACCGGCGCCCGGGTCTCGAGCTGCACGGACCAGGGGCTGCGCCGTGGGGGAACCCCGTGGATCCCGGTCTCGGGCGAGATCCACTACTCCCGGGTGCCGCGCGAGCGCTGGGCCGAGCGGGTGGAGCAGATGAGGGCCGGTGGCATCTCGACCGTGGCCTGCTACGTGCCCTGGCTGCACCACGTCCCCGAGCGCGGTCTGCCTCGGTTCGACGGCAACCTGGACATCGGCGCGTTCGTCGACGTCGTGCGCTCGGCCGGCCTGGACCTCGTCCTTCGGATCGGGCCCTGGGCGCACGGCGAGATGCGCAACGGCGGCTTCCCCGACTGGGTTCAGGCCACCCCGGTCGAGCACCGCACCAACGACCCGGCGTACCTCGACCTGGTCGACGAGTGGTGGGGCCAGCTGGCCGTCGCCCTCGACGGACGGTGCGAACCCGGCACGGTGCTGGGCATCCAGCTCGAGAACGGCTCTACGACCAGCCCGAGCACATCCGCGAGCTCAAGCGGCTCGCCCGGGCGAACGGGTTCAGCGCACCGTTCTGGACCTCGACGGCGTGGGGCGGCGCGCAGCTACCGGATCCCGAGGTGTTCCCGCTCTTCGGCGGCTACGGCGACGGCTTCTGGGTCGACCCGGACGAGCCCTGGGACCCCTCGTTCCGCGAGCACTTCTACTTCTCGCACATCTGGGACGACCCGGGCATCGGTTCGGACCTCCATCACGCGGAGACCGACGGCGCCGCTGCGCGCGAGGGCATCGGTTCGCTCTGGTTCCCGCCGGCAACCTGCGAGCTCGGCGGCGGGATGGCGACGGCGTACCACCGTCGGCCGCGTCCGGCCGCGCTCGACATCGCCGCCGTCGCGCACAACAAGATCGGCAACGGCTCGGCCTGGCAGGGCTACTACATGTACGCGGGCGGGACCAACCCCGCCGGCGGCACCCAGGAGTCGCACGCCACGGGCTACCCCAACGACATGCCCGCACTCGGCTACGACTTCCACGCACCGATCGGCGAGGCGGGCCGACTCAGCGCGAGCCACGCCGAGCTGCGTCGCCAGAACGCGTTCCTGCACGCCTTCGGCGACCGGCTTGCCGCCGCGCCCTCACACCTGCCCGACGAGGTGCCGCGCGACTGGGAGGACGTCGATACCCTGCGCTGGGCGTTCCGCGGCGACGGTCAGGGAGGCTTCTTGTTCGTCTCGTGGCACCAGCCGTTCGTCGCGCTGGCGCCGTACGAAGCGGCCCGGTTCGCCGTGCGGTTCGATGCCGACACCGTCCACCTCCCCTCACGCGCGATCGACGTCCCGACCGGGACCCTCGCGCACTGGCCCGTCCGGCTCGAGATCGGCGGGGTGGCTCTGCACTGGCTCACCGCCTCAGCGCTCACGCTGCTTCCCGCCGCCGGGGCGGATGCCGTCACGACGCTCGTGGCGGTCGAGGACCGGGGCATCCCGGTCGAGCTCGCCGTCCCCGCATCGACCCTCGTCGAGGGTGCCGCCGCGCCGGACCAGTCCGACGTCGACGGATCGGGGACCCGCGTGCACGTCGTCGCCGCGTCGTCGACACCGGTGCGACTGACCGACGCGAGCGGGGCACGCCTCGACCTGCTGGTGCTCCCGCACGACCTCGCGAGCGACGTGTGGGTGCAGGAGGGCTCCGGAGACTCGCCGCGGAGGCTGCTGCTCAGCACCGACGAGCTGACCTGGGACCGTACCGGTCGCGTCGAGGTCCGCTCGGCGAGCACCACGCCCGGCGTCAGGTCCTACGACCCGGCACGCCGCTCGCTCGTCTGCGTCCCGCTCGCCCACCACGGCGGGGCGGTCACGTCTCTCTCACTGACGCCCGAGCGGGTCCGCGCCGCGAGCCCACTGGTCCCTGGCGGCTACGGCACCTTCGTCGGCCGCCCGTCGGCGCCGTCCGCCTCGATCGTCGCCGCGGACGCCGCCGTGTACAGCCTCGACCTCCCTGCGGCCGCGGCCGACCCCGACGCCTGTCTCGTCATCGAGTGGGCGGGCGACGTCGCCGACTCGTCGTCGACGGGACCGTCGTCGCGGACCGCTTCTGGGACGGCTCGACCTGGATCGTCAACACGACCGACCGCGCCGTTCGGCCCGGCGCGACGATCGAGCTGCGCGTCCTGCCGATGGCGGCGGACTCGCCCGTCCACCTCCCAGCCGACGCCGCGGCACGGCGCTCGGCGAGCAGCGAGCCGCTCGCCGCGGTCGACTCCGTCCGGCTGGAGAGCCGCGCCGTCTGGCGCGAGGTCAACGACACCGAGGGAGCACACCGATGACCGTGAACGCCGCCACGACCGGGTCGACGGTGCAGGTCAGCGCAGTCATCGATGTCGACCTCCCTGGGCCGACCATCAGCAGGCACGTGTACGGGCACTTCGCCGAGCATCTCGGGCGCTGCATCTACGGCGGGTTCTTCGTCGGACCCGACTCCGACGTCCCGAACGTCGATGGCATCCGCACCGACGTCGTCGAGGCGCTGCGCGCGCTGGACATCCCGAACCTGCGCTGGCCGGGCGGCTGCTTCGCCGACGAGTACCACTGGCTCAACGGCACGGGTCCGCGACCCGAGCGACCCACGATGGTCAACACCCACTGGGGCGATGTCGTCGAGGACAACAGCTTCGGCACCCACGAGTTCATGGCGCTGTGCGAGCTGCTCGGCGCGGACGCGTACGTGTCCGCGAACGTCGGCAGCGGGACGGTCCGCGAGGCCGGCGAGTGGGTCGAGTACCTGACCCGGGCCGACGACAGCCCGATGGCCAGACTGCGCCGCCAGAACGGTCGCGACGAGCCGTGGACGGTCCGCTTCTGGGGCCTGGGCAACGAGCCGTGGGGCTGCGGAGGCGGCTTCAGCCCCGAGGCGTACGCGCAGGTGGCACGACAGTTCGGGCTCTACAGCCGCGACCACAACGGCAACGACTCTACCGGATCGCGGCCGGCGCGTCGAGCGACGACTACCGCTGGACCGACGTGCTCATGCGGTCCCTCGGCTTCCAGATCGGCTCGGGCAAGCAGGTCGGCGAGGGGCAGAGCACGTTCCAGGCGATCTCGTTCCACCACTACACCGTCCCGGGCCCGTGGGAGCGCAAGGGCAGTGCGACCGACTTCGACGAGGCCGAGTACTACCGCACGATCGCCGAGGCATCCCGGATCGAGGGCCTCCTCGCGGGGCACGCCGCGGTGATGGACGCGTACGACCCGGCCAAGAAGATCGGTCTCGTGCTGGACGAGTGGGGCACGTGGTCGACGTCGAGCCCGACACCAACCCCGGCTTCCTGTTCCAGCAGAACACCCTGCGTGACGCGATGGTCGCGGGGCTCCACTTCGACGCGTTCCACCGGCACGCCGACCGGCTCGTGATGGCGAACATCGCGCAGACGATCAACGTCCTGCAGGCCATGATCTTGACCGAGGGCGACGAGTTCGTGCTGACCCCGACCTATCACGTGTTCGAGATGAACAAGGGTCACCAGGACGCACGGTCACTCCCCCTCGCGTTCACCTCGGCCGTGCCGAAGGTCACCAGCGGCGACGCGGCCGTCGCCACCTTCAGTGCGTCCGCGAGCACCAAGGACGGCCACGTCCTCATCTCCCTCACCAACGCGCACGCCACGGACGACGTGGACGTGACGATCGACCTGCGCGGCGTCGAGGTCGGCACCCCGACCGCCCGCATCCTCACCAGCGCCTCCGCCGGAGCGCACAACACGATCGGCGACAAGCACGCCGTGGCACCGCGCGCCCGCGACGCCGCCGTGAGCGACGGCCTGCTGCGGGTGAGCATCCCGTGCCACTCGTTCGTCACCGTCGAGCTACCGGTGTCGGCATGAGGTCGACGTGACGACGGCGCCCGAGACGATGACGCGTGCCCGTCGCGTCGATCCCGACGCGCCCGGGTGGCACACTCTGCCCATGCCAGCATCGAGGGTGACCATCGCTCAGGTCGCCACCGAGGCCGGGGTCTCGTCGATGACGGTGTCGAACGTCGTCAACGGCCGCCCGGGAGCGTCGGAAGCCACGCGTGCGCGAGTCCTGGCCGTTGCCGAGCGTCTCGGCTACCCGGCGAACCTGTCGGCGCGCAACCGTCGGACGGGCAAGATCGGCGTCGTCTCGCTCGACCTCATCTCGGAGTACAGCCACGAGATCATCCGCGGCATCGCCGAGGACCTGATGGACGACGAGCGCGAGCTGCTCATCAACGTCTCGGTCGACGCGGCCCGCGAGCGCGAGCGGATCGAGTTCTTCGCGCGTGAGCTCGTCGACGGGATCCTGCTCGTCGCCCCCCAGCTCGAGCCCGACACCGTGGAGTACGTCCGAGGCCTGCGCGTGCCGGTCGTCGTCGTCGACCCACGCCACCTCGACGTCCCGCTGCCGCGGGTGACGGTCGACAACTATGGCGGGATGCGTGCGGGCACCGAGCACCTGCTCGCGCTCGGGCACCGCCGGATCGCCTTCATCCGTGGCGACGAGGAGCTCGACAGCACCGAGGCGAGGCGGCACGGCTACCTCGACGCGATGCGGCTGGCCGGGATCGACGTCGGTGACGAGATGACCGCGGACTCCGGGGTCAGCCACGCCGGCGGCCAGCGTGCCGCGACCGAGCTGATCGACCGGGTCCGACCGACCGCGATCATCGCCGGCGCGGATCTCATCGCGCTGGGCGCGATCGACGCGGCTCGCGCCCTCGGGCTCGACGTCCCGCGCGACCTGTCGATCGTGGGTTTCGACGACATCCCACGCGCCGCCCAGACCTACCCGGCGCTGACGACGGTCCGGCAGCCGCTGCGCGACATGGGACTGGCGGGAGCGCGCGCCCTGGCGTCGCTCATCGAGGGCCGACCTCTCGCCGTCGACCACATCCACCTGCCCACCAGCCTCGTCGTGCGCGGGACGACCGCTCCGGCCCCTCGCTGACCGGTCCCGTCGTCTCCGACGGCGGCTGCTCGCCGTCACGTCATCCACCCTCGCCGGAACCCGGCACACCCGTCGCGACTCTCAGGATCTGATGTCTCAGAACCCGGCCCGCCCGTCACACCACGACCCCCGTGGGGTCGTCCTCGACCCCGAGCACCCCGGCCGTGCGCTGCTCCGGCTGCTGCGGCCGTTCCGGGCTCGCCTCGGGGGCGTCGCGGGGATCTTCGTCGTCAAGGACAGCGCGCTCTGGTTGCTGCCCGTCATCACGGCGCGTGTCATCGACATCGTCGTCGCCGGTGGGCCGGCCTCGTCGATCGGCTACCTGGGCATCGTCGCCGCGGTGCTGCTGCTGCAGGTGTACCCGATGCACGTGCTGTTCACGCGCATCTACATGGGCACCGTCCGCACGCTCGGCGCGAACCTGCGCAACGCCATGACCGTGCGCATGCAGATGCTCTCGATCGGGTACCACGGGCGCACCAGCGCCGCCGTGCTGCAGAGCAAGGTCGTGCGCGACGTCGAGAACATCGAGCTGATGTTTTCCCAGGTCGGCAACCCCCTGGGCTCGGCCGTGGTCGTCTTCGTCGGTGCAGTCGTCATGACCGCCATCAGCGTGCCGCAGTTCCTGCCCATCTTCGCCCTGACCATCCCCTGCGGGATCGGCGTGTGGTGGACGATGCGCCTGCGCTCGCACCGCCGCAACGAACAGTTCCGCATCCAGATGGAACAGTTCTCGCGGCGCGTCGGAGAGATGGCGACCCTGATGCCCATCACTCGTGCGCACGGGCTCGAGGACGTCGCGATCGACCGCATCGCGCAGGACGCGGAAGCCGTCCGCAGCCGGGGCCTGAGCCTCGACATGCTCAACGGCCACTTCGGCGCGCTCAGCTGGGTCGTCATGCAGCTGCTCGCGGTCGGCTGCCTGATCCTGGCCGGGACCATGTCCGTCCTCGGCATCGTGCCGATCACGGCCGGTCAGGTCGTGCTGCTCGCCACCTACTTCACCACCCTGACGGGCACCGTCATGACCGTCCTCAGCTTCATGCCGATCGTCGCGCGCGGCCGTGAGTCGGTCCGGTCGGTCGCCGAGCTCCTCGAGGACCCCGACCTCGAGCGCAACGAGGGAAAGCGCGCGGTGGCCGACGTCACCGGCACGTTCCGGCTCGAGCGGCTCAGCGTCACCTATCCGGGGGGCGCGGAACCCGCGCTCGACCACCTCGACCTCGACATCGCCGCCGGTGAGACCGTGGCGTTCGTCGGCTCCTCCGGCTCCGGCAAGTCGACCCTGATGAACACCCTGCTGGGGTTCGTCCGACCCACCGAGGGCCGGGTCCTGCTGGACGGGCAGGACATGGAGGAGCTCGACCTGCGCACGGTCCGGCGACACATCTCCGTCGTCCCGCAGGAGTCGGTCCTGTTCGAGGGGTCGATCCGCGACAACATCAGCTACGGGCTGGGCACGATCAGCGACGACCGGATGCGCGACGCCATGATCCAGGCCAACGCCCTCGAGATCGTCGACGCCCTGCCCGACGGCTGGCACACGCACGTCGGCGAACGCGGGGCACGACTGTCCGGCGGGCAACGGCAGCGCATCTCCATCGCACGCGCGCTGATCCGCGACCCGCGGATCCTCGTGCTCGACGAGGCGACGAGCGCCCTGGACTCGGAGTCCGAGGTCAAGGTTCAGGAGGCGCTCGACCGCCTGATGACAGGGCGCACCACGCTGATCGTCGCCCACCGCCTCTCGACCGTCATGCGGGCCGACCGCATCATCGTGCTCGATCACGGTCACGTCGTGGAGACCGGCACCCATGACCAGCTGGTCGAGGCCGAAGGGCGCTACGCGCGACTGTGGCGGCTGCAGTACCGCTGACGATCGAGGGCGCTGCTGCACCGGTGTCGATCGGCGTCCTCCAAGAACACCCGGCCCCGCTCAGCTGCCGGGGCGGTCGCACGGTGCCGTGAAGCCGATCGCCTCGTGGGTCCCGTCGCAGTAGGGCTTGATCGCCGACGCACCGCAGCGGCACAGCGCGACGATCGCACGTCGTCGAGGGACGGGCCGACCGGCCGCGTCGACGATGGCGATGGGACCTCGAACGAGGATCGGGCCATCGGGGCAGACGACGATCGTCGCGCTGGCAGGTTCCGCCGGTGGCCGCCTCATCACGCGATCCGTAAGGACACGCGCCGACCCGCCAGGCGCCGAGCACGTGCGCAATCATTGGTGTCGTTCAGAGCGCGGTCCGGCCGGCGCCTCGAGCCAAGCCCACCATCACAAGCGACGCGGGCTGCCGACCGGAGCCGTCGCCGGCGTCGGCGTCGGCGTCGAGGCATTTGCGCTTTCCTCGAACGCCCCGCCGCGCCGACCTCGGGCGCGGCCTACTTCACCGCGCCCATCGTCAACCCGGTGCGCAGGAGCCGGAAGCTCGCGACGTAGACGATGAAGACCGGCACGGCCGACACCACCGCGAACGCCATCATCGCGGGCCAGTCGACGCCGTACGCGCCCGACTGCACGGCGATCAGGGCGCTGAGCGGGTATTTGTCGGGCGAGAGCATGAAGGTGATCCCGTAGAGGAACTCGCCCCACGAGACGAGGAACACGATCGACGCGACCGTCAGCACGCCGTTGCGCGCGAGCGGCAGAGCGACCGAGCGGAAGGAGCGCACGGCAGCGGCACCGTCGATGCGCGCCGCCTCCTCGATGGAGACCGGGATGGCCCCGAAGAACGGGCGCAGGAGCAGGATCGCCCACGGCAGGAACAACGCGGCGTCCGCGAGGACCAGGCCACGTGTCGTGTCGATCAGACCCCACTTCGAGAGCAGCCAGAAGAGCGGGATGAGGTTCGCGGTCTGCGGCACCATCTGCAGGACGACCAGCACAGCCAGGGCGGGGACGACCACGGCGGACCGCACCCGAGCAAGGGCGTAGGCGGCTGGGACAGCGAAGAGCAGGCACATGACCGACGTCCCGACCGCGACGATCACCGACTGTCGCAGCGAGTCGACCAGCGCGGGGTCCGCGATCGCCGCCCGGTAGGCGTCGAGAGTCGGGGTGAAGACGAAGGAGGCCTGCGAGGACAGGACCTCGTCCTGGCTCTTGAGCGAGGTCAGGACGATCCAGAGCAGCGGCAGGCCGTACATGAGGTAGAGCAACGTCCGGATCGTGAAGGCGACCGGTTCGCGACGAGCGCGGGTCACGGCGCTCCTTCCTCGTTGCGACGGACGTCGCGGGCGTAGACGAGCGCGAGCGCCAGCACGACGACGAGGGCGAGCAGGGCCGCAGCGGCGCCCCGCCCGTAGTCGAGCTCGATGAACGCGTGGACGTAGGCGAGGTACGGCAGCGTGGTGGAGGACGTGCCGGGTCCACCGGCCGTCATGACGTAGATGAAGTCGAAGCTTCCGGAAGGCGTATACGACGGTCAGGACGGTCAGGACGGTCGCGGCCGGGCGCACCGAGGGCGTCAGCACGTAGCGGATCCGCTGCCACGGGCCTGCGCCGTCGATCTCCGCTGCCTCGAGCACCTGCGGGTCCACGCTCAGCAACGACGCCCGCAGGATCAGGGCGTTGAAAGGAACCACCGCCCATGCGTTGACCAGGGCCACCGACCAGAGCGCCAGGTGCCGGTCGTAGAGGAAGCCGATGCTCGTCGTCCCACCCAGCGCCCGGAACGTCTCGTTGAGCAGGCCCTTGTCCGCGAGCAGGAACTTCCAGATCGATCCGTTGACCACGGGAGGAAGGGCCCAGACGAACACCATCATGCCGAGCAGGAACGAGCCGCCGCGGGTCGAGGACGACATGGACACGGCGACGACGTAGCCGCCCACCATGCCGATCACGGTGACCACGAGCACGAACGCCAGGGTGTTGAGGACGACACTGACGAGGTCCGGCTCGTGCAGGACGGCGGAGAAGTTGCCGAGCCCGACCCATTGCCACTCGTTGTTCAGCGTGGCGGCCGTGACCTCGTGGAGACTCATCACCCCGAGCTGGACGAGCGGCCAGATCGCCAGCGCGAGGAGCAGCGCTGCCGCGGGGATCGCGAAGGCGAGGCGGCGGTCCCGCCGGGTGGTGACCCTCCTCGTCGGGATGGCGTGTCCCGACGAGGAGGGTCCATGCGCGAACCCCCGAGGAGAGGAGGGTTCCTTCGGGAGGGCGCGCATCTGCATCGAGCCGTCAGTCCTTCAGGAGCGGCACGGAGCTGGGTCACGAGCTCGTCGGCGAGCGCATCTGGGGCGCCCTGATCAGCCACGGCCTTGCTCCAGTAGTTCCCGACCAACGTCTCGACGGCATCGACGTTCTTCGACGGCACCTGCGGGCTCGGCGAGGGCCGACCCTGCTTCTGCACGATGTCGACGAAGGTGCTCAGCAGCGGGTCGTCGCTGATCTTCGGCGACGAGGCCGCGTCGGCCCGGGCCGGGATCGAGCCGAACGAGTCCAGCAGCGTCATCTCGCCGTCGACGGAGAAGAACGAGTCCTCGAGGAACTCCTCGGCCAGCTCCTTGTGCTTCGAGAAGGCGCCGACGTTCTGCACCTCTCCGCCGAGCAGCACTCCGCCGTCCGACGTGAGAGGAAGCTCAGCGACGCCGTACGTGAACTTGGCCTCCTTGGCGGCACCGATCTGCCAGTTGCCGTTGGCGGCGAACACCGAGTTGCCGGCGGCGAACTGCTGGAACGGGACCGCCTGGTCCCAGGTCGAGGCTTCCTTCGACAGGTAGCCCTTGGCCGTCCAGTCCTGGAGCATCGAGTAGGTCTTGGCCATGGGTGCGGCCTGGGGGTCGCCGTACGAGAAGCCGTCGGACGTGAACCACGGGAACCCCTGCCACTGGCTCTCGAGCCCGGGCTTGCCGGTCAGCGTGATGCCCTGCTTGCCCGCCGCCACGGCCTTGGCCATGGTGTCCTCCATCTCGGGGATCGTGGTGGGTACCTTCGCGCCGAGCTGGTCCAGCAGATCCTGGTTGTACCAGAGGCCGAGCAGGTTCACGTAGCCCTGGACGCCGTAGAGCTTGTTGTCGACCTTCTGCATGACGCCGGCGGGGAACTGGCCCTTGTCGGCGAACGTGTCCCACCAGCTGTCCATGGGTTCGATCGCGCCGGACTGTGCGAGCGGGTAGGTGCCGGACGCACCGAAGACGAGCACGTCGGGGCCCTTCTTCGCGCCGGCCGCTGTGACCGTCTTGGTGGTCATCTGCTCCACCGGGACGTACTCGAACTTGACCGTGACGTTCGGGTGGTCGACCTCGAACGCGTCCGCGAAGCTTCTGCAGCCCGGCGACCTGACCGTCCGTGTTGTAGTAGTGCCACACCGTCAGCGTCACCTTCTCCGCGCTGCTCGACGACGCGGTGTCCGAGCCGCCACCCGCCGAGCACGCCGTCAGCGCCAGTGCGACCCCCACGAGCGCGAGCACCGCGCGGGATCGCTTGTGGTTCCTCATGAGCAAGCCGCCTCTCGTTGTCTTCGTTGACCGTGTCCCTGCCGGACGCCTGCGCACCATTTCCACGATGAACTCCTCGTCCTGGAGCGAGGATGTCGCCTGAAACCCTTTTCGTCAAGCATCAATGTCGAAACGGCGCGGTGGTTGACAGCCGTTGTCGGACCGCATAATTTCATCGAAGAAATGCGACCTGAAGGAGAGAGCCTCACCGTGATCACACCCTCCGCGGACGACGCCGGCGCCTCGGCTGTCCCCGTGACGCTCGCCCTCGGGCGCCGCGTCGGGACGGCCGACCCTCGACTGTTCGGGTCGTTCGTCGAGCACCTGGGCCGCGGCGTCTACGGGGGCGTGTTCGCCCCGGACGACCCGAGCGCTACGCCCGAGGGCTTTCGCGCCGACGTGCTGGAGCTGGTCCGTGAGCTGGGGGTTAGCATCGTGCGCTACCCGGGCGGCAACTTCGTCTCCGGGTACGACTGGCGCGACGGGATCGGACCGCGGGAGGCGCGTCCGCGCCGGCTGGACCTCGCGTGGAGGTCCATCGAGACCAACGCGTTCGGAACCGACGAGTTCGCCGCCTGGTGCCGCCAAGCCCGCGTCGAGCCGATGCTCGCCCTCAACCTGGGTCTGGGCGACACGCGCTCCGCACTTCAGCTCCTCGAGTACGCCAACCACCCGTCCGGCACGACGTTGTCGGACGAGCGCATCCACAACGGCTCGCCGGACCCCCACGACGTGCGCCTGTGGTGCCTCGGCAACGAGGCCGACGGGCCGTGGCAGCTGGGCCACCGGTCCGTGCGCGACTACGCCGAGCGCGCCGCCGTGACGGCGGCGGCGATGCGGATGTTCGACCCGACGCTCGAGCGTGGTCGTCGGCAGCTCGAACCCGCAGATGAGCACGTTCGGCGCCTGGGAACGCGAGGTGCTGACCCGGACGATCGACCTCGTCGACTACCTCTCGTGTCACATCTACTTCTACGACGACGGCGACCTGGGCACGTTCCTCCGTTCGTCCGACGTGCTCGACCGGTTCCTCGACGACGTCGCGGCGACGATCGCCCACGTCCGGGCCGCGACCCGCAGCGTGCGCGACATTCGGATCAGCCTCGACGAGTGGAACGTCTGGAACTACGCCGCGTACGACGCGCTTGACATCGGCCGACCGTTCGAGGAGGCGCCGCGGCAGCTCGAAGAGGTCTACACGCTCGCCGACGCCGTTGTCGTCGGGTCCCTCCTGCAGAGCATCCTCAGGCACTGCGACGTCGTCTCGATCGCGGCCATGGCGCAGCTGGTCAACGTCATCGGTCCTATCCGGGCCGAGCCAGGGCGGCCGGCGTGGCGACAGACGACCTTCCACCCGTTCGCCGCCGTGGCACGCAGCGCGGGCCACACCGTGCACACGGTGAACACGGCCACGGGGCCCGACGAGATCGTGACCTGCATCGTCACCGTCAGCCCGGACGGGTCCGAGGCACTCGTGCACCTGGCCAACTGCTCCACCGCGACCGCCGCAGACGTCGAGCTCGACCTGACGGCCCTGGACGCCGACCAGGTCGACGGTGCACACCTCCTGTGGGTGCCCGACCCGCACGCGACCAACACGATCGAGTCCCCCGACGCCGTGAGCCCACAGCCGCTGGCGACGGACCTGCGCGGCGGCTCCCTGCGGCTGACGCTGCCCGCCGTATCGTGGGCCAGCGTCCGCATCCGGTGCGCTGCAGAGGGCGGGTGATCGCATGGGCAGCAGATCGGACGCCGTGACGATGGCTGATGTCGGGGCACGTGCCGGCGTCACCGGGCGCACCGTCTCCAACGTGCTCTCCGGGCACCCGTCCGTGCGCGCCGAGACCCGCGAACGCGTGCTGCGCGCGGTCGACGAGCTGGGCTACCGGCTGAACACCTCGGCCCGAAGCCTGCGCACGGGCCGGACAGGCTCGATCACGCTGGCCATCCCGGAGCTGGGCATCGACTACTTCGCCGACCTCGCGGGCCGCATCATGATCGAGGCGGAGCGGCACAGCTGGTCGGTGGTCATCCAGCAGACGGACGCACGCCGCGAGAACGAGCTGGCGATCCTCAGCGGCGCGAGCCGACAGCACTCGGACGGTCTGATCTTCCAGCCGCACGCCCTGGGGCCCGGCGACGAGCGGCACCTCACCGGCAACGACCGGCTGGTGATCCTCGGCGACCGCATCTTCAACGCGCCGGTCGACCACGTCGCGATGGCCAACGTCGAGGCGGCCCGGCTGGCCACGCGCTACCTCGTGGACCGCGGCTACCAGCGCATCGCGGCGATCGGCTCCAACCCGCGCGTCGCCACCACCAGTGCAGCCTCACTGCGTCTCGACGGGTTCCGCGCCGAGCTCGCCAGCCACGGGCGGCAGGTGCCCGACGAGTACGTCGTGGTCGCCGAGGACTGGCACCTGCGCGACGGCGCCGTAGGCATGGAGCGGCTGCTCAGCCTGCTCGAACCGCCCGACGCCGTCTTCTGCTTCAACGACACGATGGCGTTCGGCGCCCTGCACACGATCGCGGCGCGTGGGCTCAGCTCGCCCAGCGATGTCGCGGTCATCGGCTTCGACAACGTCCCGATGGCGGAGTTCGCCGTTCCACCGCTCACGACCATCGAGCCCGGCACCGATCAGATCGCCAAGCACGCCGTCGACCTTCTGGCGGCACGCGTGGAAGGGCGGGCCGACGGCCCGACCGAGATCTTCGCGACCTGTTCCCTCGTCGTGCGCCGGTCAGCGTGAGCAGCGCTCAGCCGCGTTCTTCGGAGGGGTAGCGGGGCATCGTGTGGCCCGGACCGAGCGAGAAGCCCGAGCGGTTCTCGACCAGCCGGACGCGGCCTGGACGGAACTGGTGGTCGGTCGCGTCCTCGGCCTGTCGCACGGCTCGGTGCGCAACGGATACGAGCAGATCCGAGTCACGGCGTCCGTAAGCCCTGCCGAGTCTCGTCGCGGCCAACGCCAGTGACTATCGCGAACGTCGTTCACATGCGCCGGCGCAATCGCGCAGGAAGGTCTGCTGCGCGGGTTGAGTCAGGCCGCGTTGGCGAGGAATCGTGGGGTTGTCCTCATGGCGGCGAACTCCGAAGACGGCGATGCGCGCTCGTCAGCTGCGCGGTGGCTCCGGTCGGCCGATCGAGCCGGTCACGCGGTCTGGCTCTCATGGTGGGGCAAGGTCCACCCGGGCCGGACGTAGTGGCAGGTGTAGCCAGCGGGAAACTTCTCGAGGTAGTCCTGGTGCTCTTCTTCTGCCTCCCAGAAGTCACCGACCGGTACCACCTCGGTCACGACCTGCCCGGGCCACAGCCCCGACGCGTCGACGTCCTTGATCGTGTCCAGTGCAACATCCTTCTGTGACTCGCTGGTGTAGAAGATCGCTGATCGGTAGCTCCGCCCGACGTCGTTTCCCTGCCGGTTCCGGGTCGAGGGATCATGGATCTGGAAGAAGAACTCGAGCAGATCCCGGAACGAGATGATGTCGGGGTCGAAGACGATCTCCACGCTCTCGGCGTGGTCGCCGTGATTGCGGTAGGTCGCGTTCGGGGTGTCTCCCCGGAGTAGCCGGTGCGGGTCGAGACCACGCCCGGCCGGCGGCGCAGCGAGCCTGCGCGCCCCAGAAACAGCCACCTGCAAGGACGGCGCGTTCGGTGCTCATGATGTTCCATCCATCTCGGGAGAGTGACCGCGCAAGGGATGCGCGTCAACGGTAAGCCTGAACCATCTGGGCCCGACGCCTTCCGACCAGGGGAGTCCTGAGGCAGCCCGCGGGATGACGTCCACGTGTGCGACGTTACTGCCGACTGGAGAGACCTGCCGTTCGCTCGTTTCGCCGAGCCCGTCTCGGTCGGTCGAAGTACTGATCGGTGATCCTGTGCATCGGAGTTCGCCTCTCTCGGCTCGTCGCCCGCCGTGGGACGACCCGCCTTGAGCCTCCAGGCCGGAGGGCCGTACCGGTGTGGGGGGAACGGTATTGGGCCTAGGCCCAGGGCCGACGCCGGCGATTCGCGAGATGACGGATGACGTGGTCGACCAGTACAACCGGTGGCAATGGGAGGCATGCGTCTCGTGGATCGCAGCCCGGCCCGGCAGCGCCGCAGACACCACGCTCAAACTCGCCGAACACCTTGCGGCATTGAGGTAGGTCCGCCCCCGGTGTCCGGCCGCGTGGCCGAGAAAGGGGCCGAGGTGTTGCTCGGCGCCCCGGCTGCGCGATCTGGACGCCGCCTCGACCCATCCGACATCGGCCGGCGCACTGGCGACCCCAGGAACCTCAGAAGCGCCGGGCATCGCCGCGGTGGTCGCAACTGATCTGGTCCCATCGCCGTGTGCGCGAATCCGTACCGGGGCGGGTCGAGGTTTCCTGCGCGAGCAGCGCCTCACCGCCTCGGGCAATGGCGCGACGCTGAGGGAAATTGCAGAACCGGTGGTGGGCAGGCGCCCCGGCTGCAATCAGATGACGCGTGGGGCCCGACCGGCGGTGCTGGCGCGCGATCACGCGGTCGTGTTCGAGAGTGTTCGTGCCGTCATCGGTCGGTCTATCGGTCTTCAGCAAATGTCGCTAGTGCCGTGCCGACCAGGCGGCGTTCGTGTGACGAGTGCTCGCAGCGACGGCGGTGACGGTGCCGAGCAGCGCGACCGCGATCGCCAGGGTCCGGGCAGAGCCAGCCGGGCCGACTGCCCTCACGCCGGAGGTGCTGGGGTTGCTCAAGACCCGCCGTCCGTCGGGTCGATCGACTCGCTGACGGTGCGGCACCTAGTGTACGGTATACCACGTGAATGGAGGCGGCATGTCGACCGGTGCGGCGGCGCCCCTGGTGGCCGGCAAAACCGGTCCCATGCCCCTGCAGGCCGGGTCGATCAGCGCCCGGCTTGAACCCGACGGTCAGATGCGTGACGTGCGGTTCGGCAGCGTCCCCGTGTCCCCGGCGATCGCGGTCCTGGTCCGCGACGCGGGCTGGGCAACTGTGCCGGGGGACGTGGTCCGAGAGCAGGCCTCCCCGACGGAGGTGCGGCTCACGGGGTCGCACGTCGGTGACGGCGTCGACGTCGCATGGACGGGCGTGGTGACGGTCAGCCCGGAGGGGCTCTCCTATCGCATCGAGGGCGTGGCTCGCGGCCGGTCGCGGCTGAACCGCATCGGCCTCGTCGTGCTGCACCCGCTCGCCTGGGCGGGCCATCGGGTCGTGGTGCACCATCCCGACGGGCGCATGACCGACTCGCGGTTCCCCACCGAGGTCTCTCCCCACCAGCCGTTCCGGGAGGTTGCCGGGTTCGACGTGGTCGCGCCCGGCGTAGATGTCACGGTGAGCCTTGTCGGCGACGTGTTCGAGACGGAGGACCAGCGCAACTGGTCCGACCCGTCCTTCAAGACCTACTCGCGACCCCTGGACCTCCCGTATCCGTTCATGCTCGAGGCCGGTGCCGGATTCGCGCAGTCGATCGACGTGCGCATCACGGCCCGCCCCGCACGCACGCGGGCGTCGTCGATCGGGCCGCTGCGGGCGGAGCCCGGCGACCGGCTGGCTCTGCCGGCGATCGGCCTGTGCCTCGGCCCGGGCGAGGACCCGATCGCGCACGCCGATGACCTCGCCGGCTTGGCACCGGCGTGGCTGCGGGTCGACGTGGTCGCGTCGGACTCCGGCCTTCTCGGCGGCTCGCAGGTCCTCGCCGCCGCCGTCGCCGGCGCGGTCGAGCTCGCGGTCCATGTGGAGGGCGCAGCACACCGCGGCATGGACGAGCTGGCGGCCCTGCTCGCCGACGTCGCCCCGAGTGCACTGATCGCGCTCGATGCGGGCGCGCCCACCACGACGGTCCACGCACTGGAGGCCGTGCGCCGGGTCCGGCGTCCCGGGTGCCCGCTGCTGGTCGGAACGGACGACAACCTCGCCGACTCAATCGCCATCGCCTCGACCCGGCCGCGCTCGGCGTCGACGGCGTCGCGTATTCGGTCGCTCCGACAGTGCACGACCTGGACGCCGAGGCGATCGTGGCGACACCCGACTCGTACGCCGCCGCCATCGCAACGGTGCGGACGTTCGCCCGCGGGCTGGTCGAGGTCGGCCCGCTGACGCTGCGGCCGAGGCGCAACATCTACGCCTCGGGCGTCATCGACCGCCTCGGGCGCGACTCCGGATCGGTCGACGCTCGCCAGCATGAGCCGGTGGCAGCCGCCTGGCTGTTGGGCGCCCTCGCCGCGCTGGTGGGCGCGGGCGCCGATCGGGTCACCCTTGGCGAGCTTCACGGGCTCCGCGGCCTCGTCACCGACGCAGGTCACCATTCCCCCGCCTACGACGTGGCTGCCGCCTTCACCCGGGCGACGTCCGCCCGGGCACTTCACCTGACCGGCGACGAGGTCCGCGGGATCGAGCTCGACGGCATCGCGTGGCTGACCAACCGGACGCGGAGATCCATGACCGTGCTGCTGCCCACCGGTTCGATCGAGATCCCGCCGCTGGGCGTGGCGGTGGCCCGATGACGCTCGGTATCAGCACCTATGCGTACCTGTGGCGCGCGTCCGACCGCCAGGAGAAGCCGATGACGCTCGAGCACATCCTCGATGACGCGGTGGAAGCTCGGGCTCGACCTGGTCCAGGTGTGCGACTGGCCGAGCTCGAGACACTCTCCGAAGCAGGTCTGGCCGACCTGCGGGACGCGTCGCGCGAGCGTGGGCTCGCCCTGGAGACCGGCACCCGGGGCGTCGAGGTCGAACACCTGCTCAACCACCTGCGGATCGCGACCGCGCTCGGCGCCGGTCTGGTCCGGTCCATGGCCGGGGCACCGGGGCGGCCTCCGGACCCACAGCGCACGGCGGCGGCGCTGCGCGAGGTGGCCCCCCAGTTCGAGTCGGCCGGCGTCGCGCTGGCCCTGGAGACGTACGAACAGATCCCGACCGCGACGCTCGTCGAGGTCGTCGCCGCGGCCGACAGCGAGGCGGTGGGGATATGCCTGGACCCCGGCAACGTCGTCGGTGCCTTCGAGCATCCCGGGCACGTGATCGACCTGGCGGCGCCCCGCACGCTCAACGTCCACGTCAAGGACTTCGCGTTCGAGCGCAGTCCCGACATGCTCGGGTTCCGGCTCACCGGTGCCCCGCTGGGCGAGGGGCGCTTGGAGCTTCGACCACCTGCTCGACGCTGTGCGGCCGGCAGAGCGAGGCATCAACCTCATCATCGAGCAGTGGTGCCCGTGGCAGGACGCAGGCGCGGCCGCGACGGGGAGCCTCGAGGCCGAGTGGTGCGCGCAGTCCGTCCGTGTGCTGACCGCGCCTGGGCGTCGTCAGACCTGGGAAGGCGGTGGGTCGTGACCGATCTGCGGGGCAGACGGGTCCTGGTGACGGGGGCGGCTTCCGGCATCGGGCTCGGGGTCGCCGAGCGCCTGGTGTCGGACGGTGCCCGCGTCGCGCTGCTCGACCGAGACGCGGCGCGGGTCGTGGCGGCCGCCGAACGCTTCGGCAACGCCGCGCTGGCCCTGCCGTGCGACGTCTCCGACGAGGCCGCGGTGGAGGCCGCCTTCGGGACGGCGAGCGACTGGGCGGGCGGCCTCGACGGCGTCGTCGCGGGCGCGGGTGTGCAGCTGCACGGCCAGGACTCTTCCGTCCAGGACCTCGACCTGAACGTGTGGGACCAGACCGTCGCGGTCAACCTTCGCGGCATGGCGGTGACCGGCAAGCACGGCGCGCGCGCCTTGATCGCGAACGGTGGTGGATCGATCGTCGTGATCGGCTCGCCCACGGGGCTGGTCGGACAGGCGCGCGGCTACACGGCGTACTCGGCGTCCAAGGCCGGCGTCCACGGGCTCGCGCGGGTCATGGCCGCCGACCTGGCACCCCTCGGGATCCGCGTCAACGTCGTCGTTCCCGGCTTCACGGACACTCCCCTCGTCGCGTCGATGATGGCCGACCACACGACCCGCGACTTCTTCGTCGGCAAGATCCCGCTCGGTCGTGCGGGCACGCCCGCAGACGTCGCGGCCACGGCCGCCTTCCTGCTCTCCGACGATTCGAAGCTACTCCACCGGAGCGCTCTTCATGGTCGACGGCGGAATGCTGGCGGTCTAGGGACGATGGGGACGGGAGGAGCGGTGCGGGCGGTCACGCGAGGACCCGGCGACGTCGTCGTCGAGCCCGTGTTCGCGCCGGTCGACGCAGGCCCCGGGCAGGTCGTCGTGACCGTCGACACGGTCGGGATCTGCGGTTCCGACCTGCACATCTTCGGCGGCGACCACCTCTACCTCACCTACCCGGTGGTCCAGGGGCACGAGTTCTCCGGGGTGGTGACGAAGGCCGCGCCCGGCTCACCGCCGCTCGGCGCACGGATCGTCGTCGACCCTCTGGTGCCGTGCGGCGCGTGCCATGCGTGCACGAGTGGCCACGACAACGCGTGCGAGCGGCTCGAGGTGCTGGGCGTGCACCGCCCCGGCGGCCTCGCCCCGACCGTCGCCGTCGCCGTGGACCGCGTGCACGAGGTCGGCGACCTGCCGGCCGAGGTCGCGGCGCTCATCGAACCGCTCGCCGTCGCGCTGCACGCCGTGCGCCGCGCGGCGGTGGGCACGGGGTCCGAGGTGCTCGTTCTCGGTGCCGGATCGATCGGCCGGTCCGTGGCACTCGCCGCGCTCGACGCCGGAGCGCGGGTGGTCGTGGTGGACCGAGAACCCGTGCGGCTGCGCCTCGTCGAGGCGCTGGGCGCGGACGCCGTCGCGACGGTTGGAGGCATCGCGGACGCCGTCCGCGGCCGGTTCGGGCGGTCCGGCCCGGACGTGGTGGTCGACGCCACGGGCGCCCCCGACGTGGTCGCCCAGGCCTTCGACGTGGTAGCGCACGCCGGGACGGTCGTCGTGGTCGGCGTCTCGACCGACGACCTGACGGTGCCTCTTGGCGTGTTCACTCGCAAGGAGCTGACCGTCCTCGGCTCACGCAACAGCCACGGCGAGTTCCCGCGCGCCGTGGACCTGGCCCGGCGGAATGCCGACGTGCTGGCAGGCTGGGTAAGCCACCGTTTCGAGCTGGAGCGCGCCGCCGAGGCACTGCAGTTCACGCACGACAATCCCGCCGATGTCACCAAGACCATCATCTACACCCGAGGAGGGGACGGCCGTGCCTGACAGCCCGCTGACCTTTACACCGCTCGACCGAAGCCCCAGCCTCTTCGAGGTGGTCAGCCAGCGGCTGCTCGAGGCCATCCGAGAAGCCGATCTGGCCGCCGGGTCCCGGATCCCTTCCGAGCGCGATCTGGGCGACCAGTTCGGGGTCTCCCGAACCGTGATCCGCGAGGCGGTGCGCCACCTCGCGGCCAAGGGCGTGCTCGACACGTCCGGCTCGGGTGTGCGGGTCGCCAAGATGGACCACGGCTCGATCTCCGAGTCGATCGAGCTCTACCTCACGGCACGCGGGCCGCTCGACCCGAGCAAGATCAGCGAGGTGCGCGAGACCCTCGAGCCAGCCACGACGCACTGGGCGGCGGTGCGCGCGACCGACGAGCAGCTGGCCGAGATCACGCAGGCGTGCGAGCAGATGGCCGGCACCGAGGGGCAGGCTGAGCCCGCCGCGATGGCCGACGTCGCTTTCCACCGCACGATCGCGGCCGCGTCCGGCAACGAGCTCTACCTCGTGCTGGTCGACTCGATTGCGGACGTCATGATCCAGGTCCGGCGGGCGACGCTCGGCGACCCCGACCGCGGCCGGATCGCACTCGAGCAGCACCGACGGATCGCCGAGGCTCTCGCGCGCCGCGACGACGCGGCAGCCGTCGAGGCCATGCGCGACCACCTGACCGACTCGTTGCACGCCTACGAACGGGTCGCGCCGCACTGAGCCGCTCAGCCCTTGACGGCCCCCGCGAGGAGGCCGCCGACGAAGAACCGCTGCAGCAGCAGGTAGATGACCAGCACGGGCAGGGCGGCCAGCACGATACCCGCGCTGAGCAGCTGATAGTCGTTGGTGAACGGGCCCAGGAACGAGACGAGCCCGAGCGGCACGGTCCACTGCTCGTTGTGCTGCAGCAGCGTCAGGGCTATCGGGAACTCGTTCCACGTGGACACGAAATCCAGCACGAAGAGGGCGGCGATCAGCGGGCGCGACAGCGGGTACAGCATGGTGAACAGGTAGCGCCACGGGCCGATCCCGTCCAGCCGCGCCGACTCCTCGATCTCGGCAGGGATCTGGTTGAAGTAGGCGTAGAAGAACACGGTCTGGAACGGGATCCCGAAGGCGATGTAGACGAGGATCAGGCCCCAGTACGTGTTGAGCAGGCCGGCCGAGAGCTGCATGCGGAAGATCGAGATCAGGGCGATCTGGATGGGCACGGCGGCGAGCGCGACGATGAGCACGACGATGCCCCGGCGGAACGGGAACGTGAACCGCGAGAGCCCGAAGGCGAGCATCCCCGACACGACGATGCCCAACGGCACCTTGACGAATGCGATGACCGCCGAGTTCACCATGTAGACCGACAGACCTCCCTCGGTCCACGCGCGCCCGAAGTTGCCGAGCGTGAGGTGGGTGAACCACGTGGTGACGTTCGTGCCGACGCTGCCGAACTGCTGCAGCGAGGTGAGGACGACCAGGAGGAACGGGAACAGCCAGACGACGGTGACGAGCAGCGCGAGGACGAAAGCGACCCAGCTCAGCACCCCGCCCACGGTGCGGCGGCGCCTCCGGCGGACCGGCTGTGAGGCGTCGTTGGTGCGCCCGGGAGCCCTGGTGACGGTGACCACGGATGCCCCCTCAGGCCTGGCTCGGTCGGAACGTCGTACGCACGTACGGCACGATCACGAAGATGGAGATGACCAGCAGGATCGAGGCGACAGCCGAGCCGACCCCGTAGTTGTGGTTGGTGATGGCGACCGTCCACGAGTAGTAGGACAACATCTGGCTCGCGCCGCCTGGGCCGCCTGCGGTGGTGGCCGCGATGAGGTCGAAGGACTTGAGCCCGTTGATGATGCAGAGCAGGAACACCAGCGAGAGGGTCGGGCGCAGGGTCGGAATCTCGATGTGCCGGAACACGGTCCACCGGTTGCCGCCGTCGATGCGGCAGGCCTCGATGAGCTTCGCTCGGAACGGACTGCAGTCCGGCGAGCAGGAGCACCATCGCGGTGCCCGTCCCGGCCCACACGCTGACAGCGAGCACGGCGTAGAGGGCCGTCGACGGGTCGCCGAGCCAGTCCTTGGCAAGCGAGTCGAGACCGAGCTGCCGCAGAAGCTGGTTGAGGAAGCCGTTCGCTCGGTAGATCAGCCCCCAGCTCATGCCAACGACGATCGCCGACAGCACGGCCGGAAGGTAGAAGGCGCCTCGGAAGAAGGTGCGCCCGCGGGCTTGCCGTTCAGTGCGACGGCCAGCGGGAGCGCGAGGATCACCGGCAGGACGGCCGACAGCGCCGTCCAGACCAGCGTGTTGCGCAGTGCTCCCTTGAAGATCTGGTCGTAGGTGAACAGGTATTTGTAGTTGCCCCATCCGATGATGGGGCTACCGAAGCCCTTGTACCTGGTGAAGCTCAGGTAGACGGCCCGCAGCACCGG
This sequence comes from Cellulomonas sp. McL0606, assembly GCF_058248365.1. Next base: position 2,853,452 of record NZ_CM177779.1, read on the forward strand.
GTAGACGAGGTACACGGCGACCAGCAGCAGCCCGGGAACTGTGAAGGGCAATGCCCTGGTGAACCCACCGAAGGTGGTGTGGCGCCGCTTGCGCCACACCACCTTCGGTGGCTCGAGGTTCGAGACGGTCATCCTCTGGTCAGCCGCCGTTCTGGGACTTCCACGCGTCCGCAGCCGTCTGGATGCCGGCGACGGTCTGTTCGGGCGTCTGTTCCCCGAGCTGGAGCTTGTCGTTGTTCAGGAGGAAGGCCGTGGCGACGTCCGGCGGGAACGCCTGGTCGGACGGGCCGTAGACGCCCTTGGCGTCGTTGCCGAGGCCCCACCACACGGCGTCGTACGAGGAGAGGCCATCGGGCTGCTTGACGTCCGTGACCGCCGGCAGCGCTCCGGAGAGCACGGCGGGGTAGGTCTCGAGCGTCGTCGGGTTGGCGAGGAAGTCGAGCAGCTTGCCGGCGCCCTGCGGGTTCTTGGTGTCCTTGGTGACGTAGAGGGACGTCTGGAACTGGGCGATCCGGTCCGACCCGGTGGGGAAGTTGAAGATCGCATAGTCGTCGGGGTTCTGGTTGTTGGTCCGGAGCAGGTCGCCCGACCAGTTGCCGTCGATGGTGAACGCGGCGGTGTCATCGAAGATCGGCTTCCACATGTCGCCGGCGTTCGGATCGAGCGCCATGTAGTCGGCGGTCAGGTACTTGTTGTCGATCCAGTCACGGAACGTCTGGAACCCCTTTGTCGCGCAGTCGCTCGTCTTCCAGTCCGACTTCAGGTTACGCAGCGAGTCGAACTCGTCGGCGCCGCACGCCATCTCCAGCAGCGAGTCGGAGAGCCGCATGGTGTCCCACGAGTTCTTGCCAGCGAACGACCACGGCGTGATGCCCTCGCCCAGCAGGGTCTTCATGTCCGCGTCCAGCTCGGCCTCGGTGGTCGGCGGGGTGATCCCGGCCTTCTCGAGCGTCGACTTCTTGTAGGCGACGGCCATCTTCTGCACCTGGAACGGCATCGCCATGAGCTTGCCGTCGATCGTCACGCCGGCCAGTGACGTCGCTGCGAACTTGTCCTTCCAGCCGTACTGGCTGAACAGGTCGTCCAGCGGCATGAGGGCCCCGGAGTCGTAGATGTTGCCGATGAGGCCGACGCCGCTCCAGTTGGTGAAGACGTCGGGCATGGTCGACGTGCCCGTCGCGTTGGCGATCTGCTGCTTGAACTGGTCGTTCTGGTAGATGGTGAGGTCGACCGGCACTCCGGACTGCTTGGTGAAGTCCGCGAGAGCGGCCTCCCACTGGGTCTTGAAGTCCTTGTTCTGCGAGTCGATGACCCAGAGCTTCAGCCCGGCGGTCGAGTCGCCCGTCGAGCCCCCGGACGATCCCCCCGACGAGTCGTCCGAGCTGCTGCACCCCGCCGCCAGAAGTACCAGCCCAGTGGCCATTGCGGTGATGGCGATCATCTTCGACCGCCGCGTGGTGATGCCCACGTCGTCCCCTTCCTTCGCTGTGTTCGTCGCACTGCGTGTGTATTCAGGTCTGATGGTCCAATGGCATACCAGCAGTCACTATGTCACCGGAGGGGGGACCTGACAAGCATCCGTGTCCGTCCTGAGACCTTCCCGCTACCTACTCGCTACCCGGGACCGGCGGTGGGGGCGGCGATCGACTCCATGAGCGCCCAGAGGTGCTCGGGCACCGAGGCCGCGAACTCAGCCAGGTCGTCGCCGACCTCCTGGACCGACTGAGCACCGACGACAACGGACGCGACACCCGGGTATCGGAAGGGCAGCTGCATCGCCATCGAGCGAAGGGCGACGCCGTGCTCGGCGCACAGCGCCTCGATCCTTCGTGCGCGTTCGAGCGTCGGACCGTCGACCGTCCGGTAGTGGAACGCGGCGCCCGGACGGGGGTCGGCGAGCAGCCCGGAGTTGAAGACGCCCGCCGCGACCACGGCCACGCCACGCTGCCGGCAGAGCTCGACGACTCCTTGTGCCGAGCGATCCAGGAGCGTCAGCCGGCTCGCCATCATCACCACGTCGAACCCGTCTGTCCGGACCATGCGCTCGACGCAGCCCACGTCGGTGGTGCCGATGCCGATCGCGCCGACGACGCCCTCGTCACGCAGCCGGACGAGCGCGGGGAGCGCGTCGCCGAGGGCGGCCTGCTCGTGCCCCTGGGGATCGTGGAGGTAGGCGATGTCGACACGGTCCAGCCCGAGCCGGGCGAGACTGCCCTCGAGCGAGCGCCGGACTCCGGCCGCCGTGAAGTCGGGCACCGGCTGCAGGGCGGGCACGTCGACGTAGATCGGTCGCCCGTGGTCAAGCAGCGACGGGTCGGGCGGCGCGTGGGGGTCGAGCCGGCGGCCGACCTTCGTCGAGACCCACAGCTCGTCCCGCGGCAGGCCGGCCAGCGCCCGACCGAGCCGCGTCTCGGCGAGGCCCGAGCCGTACAGCGGGGCCGTGTCGACGTAGCGGACGCCGCCGTCCCAGGCTGCGCGCACCACCCGGCCGGCGTCCTCGTCGGAGATCGCTTCGCGGTAGTTGCCGAGCGGCACCGTGCCGAGCCCCCACCGCGGCAGGCCGGCCGTCCGGGCACTCACAGCACCGCCACTGGCCGCACCCACGAGCCCGTCGCGCCGACCAGGCGCAGAGGCAGGCAGATCAGCAGGAACTCGCTCGCCCCTGCCGCGGCGAGCTCGTCGAGGTCGAGGATCTCGAGCAGGAGGACCCCGCCGTCGATGAGGAGGGCCTCGTGCGTGGTCGCCGTCCGGTCCGCCAGCGGCTGCGGCTCGGTCCCCGAGGTGTCGGTGCCGACCACCACGACGCCGAGGTCGCGCAACCAGACGCCCGCCTCCCGGCCGACGCCCGGCGCGGGCTCGAAGTAGGACTCGCGGCCGGCCTTGAAGTCGGAGATCTTGCCGGTCCGCACGAGCACCGCATCGCCGCGCCGCACCTCGACGCCGGCGGCCGACGCGCACGCCTGCAGCTCGCCCGCACTGATCTCGTGGTCGTCCGGCAGCACGTCGACGCCCGCCCGCCCCGCGACGTCGAGCAGCACCCCGCGCGTCACGATGGGCGGGATGTGCTCGGCCCCGTTGCTCCGCCAGCCGAAGTCCGCGTACTCCTGCGCCGTCCGCAGCCCACCGTGCATGAGGCCGCGGGCGTGGATGTGCGCGAGGCCGTCCAGGTGGGTGCCCACGTGGATCGAGGCGCTGACCAGCTCCATCGAGAAGTCGAACGGCGGCGGGTCTGCCTGGTCGCGCACCGCCGCGGGCGTGCGGTACTGGGTAAGCCGGTAGCCGCCGAACGTCTCCTTGGGGCCGAGCGGCATGTCGGCGCTCATCGGGACGCTCAGGTCGACCGTCCGGCCGGTCCGCACGAGTGCGAGCGCCGCCGCCCGGTCGGCATCGTCGAGGTCCCAGACCGTCGTCATCGCCCGGCCGCCAGGACATCGGGATTGGCCACGTGCCCGGGTACCCGGCCCGCAAGCACGTCGTCGACGGACGCCAGCGCGTCGGCCATCATCGCCTCCAGCATCGCCTCGGTGTAGCCGATCGAGTGAGGCGCGAGCACCGTACGCGGCGTCGCGAGCAGCGGGTTGTCGGGCTCGACCGGCTCGGCGGCGAACACGTCGACACCCGCACCGCCGAGTCGACCGGCTGTGAGCGCCACCGCGAGCGCGGCCTCGTCGACGATCCCGCCCCGCGCAACGTCGACGACCAGGGCCGTGCTCCGCGCCAGCGCGAGCTCGGGTGCACCGATCAGGCCGACCGTCTCGGGGGTGCGCGGGCAGCACACAACGATCACGTCACTCTCCTCGAGCAACCGCGACAGCGAGACCGAGTCCGCGCCGACCAGGGCGGCCGCCTCGGGCGTCAACCGCGGCCCGTACGCGAGGTGTCGTGCCGCGAGGCCACGCGTGAGCGCGACCACCTCGCGACCGATCCGGCCGAGCCCGACGATGCCGATCGTGCCGTCGCCGAGCCCAGGGCCGAGCACATCCAGCCGTCGCTCCCACGCACCTTCGCGGACCAACGCGTCCTTCTCGCGCAGCGCGACCGCGAGCGAGACGAGCATCGCGACCGCGCCCAGCGCGATGGGGCGCGCCACCGCGCCCGGCGTCACCGTGACGACGACGCCCGCGCGGGTGCATGCCGCCAGGTCGACCGCGTCGAGACCGACGCCCAGACGGGCGACGACGCGAAGGCCACGTGCAGCCTCGAGCGCGGCCTCGTCGACCATGTTCCCGGCGAAATGCACGAGCGCACCGATGCCGCCGACTTCCGCTCGTGGCACCTGACCGAGGTCGGCCGAGAGGAAGCGGACGTCGCGCCCCGCGGCTGCTGTGCGCCCGAGCCGCAGCCCGCCGTCGTCGGCGCGAAGGTCGCGCGTGAAGACGAGGGTCACGGTTCGGCCGCGAGGTCGTGCGCCCCGACCGACTGCCCGGCCTCGGAGAGTGCCTTGATCGTCGTCCTCGGGCTCGAGCCGGTCCGCGCGCCGCGTACGGGTGTCGCGCTCGGGGTCGCCCGGCACGGTTCCGCCCACCCGACGAAGGGCAGCGACGGTCCGTCCGGCGGCGGCGCGGTACTCGTGCGCCATACCGAACGCCGACGGGTCGATGACGACGACAGCCACGCCCGCGGTCCGGCCGGACGGGTCGGCGCCGTCGCGGACGCCGGCTCCGATCATCGTCGGCTCCAGGTCGTCGATCACCGCCAGGCTGCCGAGCAGCGCCGACGCCAGGCCGAGGCCGAAGCCCTTGTAGCCGCTCGTCATCCCGCCGAGCGGGAGGAGGCCACCGCCCGCGAAGTAGGCGTCGGGGCTGGTCGTGGGCAGGCCGGAGCTGTCGACGATCAGCCCTGGGGCGACGTCGACACCTATGGCGCGGGCGACCTGGATCTTGCCCTCGGCCACCGTTGCCGTGGAGATGTCGACGACGACCGGCCGCTCGTCCGTGGGGACGCCGAGGGTGATCGGGTTGGCGCCGAGGAACCGCAGCCCCGTCCCGGGGACGACGGTCGCGCCGACGCCGTCTCCGGCCATGCCGACGGTGGTGAGCGAGACGAGCCCCTGAGCGGCGAGCAGCTCGGCGTAGTGGCCGAGCCGGCCGATGTGCGAGGACTGACGGACCGCCACGATGGCGATCCCGTGGGTCCGCGCGAGGGCCGCAGCCTGCTCGCACGCCCACGCCGTCGTGTAGGCCCCGAAGCCGCGGCGAGCATCAGCCACCATCGTCGCGCCGAGCGCCCGCACCGACCGCGGGCGAGCCGCCGGATCGACCGTGCCGGCCGCGACCTCGGCCAGGTAGCCCGGCAGTCGCTGGACGCCGTGAGAGTCGTGCCCGGACTGGTTGGCGACGACCAGGTGCTCGGCGACGGTGCCTGCGATGTCGGGCGGAGTACCGGCACGCTCGAGAACGTCGCCGACCCAGTACTGCAGCGCTGCAGCCTGCACCTTCACCATGCCTGACGACATGTTTGAATGATGGCATACCATCTGACAAACTGCCAGCATGACGACTGCGAGCCCCGCCCCGATCGACGCTACCTATCGTCGGTTCCTGCTCGACATGCACGTGCCCGACTGGGACCCGCGCTTCCTGACCGAGTTCGACCCCGAGCGCTTCCTCGACCTCGTGCAGGAGGCCGGCGTCGCGACCGTGACGATCCCGTCCAACGGCCATCACGGGCTCACGTTCTATCCGTCCACCGCGGGACCCGTGCACGGCGCTCCTGGAGCGGCGACGATCCTGCCGCGGCTCCTCGAGGGCGCGGCCCGCCGCGGGATCAACCGCGTCGTCTACCACTGCCTGCTCTTCGTCGACGGCTACTGGGAGGCTCACCCCGAGGCCCGGATCACCCTGGCCGACGGGTCGCGGCGCAAGATCGTCATGCCCACGCCGGCCCACCCGTCGCGGTTCAGCGTCGTGTGCCCGAACGACCGCGGCTACCGAGCGTTCGCCACGGCCCAGCTGACCGAGATCTGTGCGTACGAGTTCGAGGGCATGAACCTCGACATGATGTTCTGGTCTGCCGTCTGCTTCTGCGGCTCGTGCGAGGCGCGTTCGCAGACCGAGCTCGGCGCGGGGGTGCCACGGACCGTCGACTGGACCGACGCGGGCTGGGTCCGGTACGCAGACGCCCGACGGCGCTGGCTGGCCGATTTCGTCGACGAGATGACGTCGGTGGTCCATCGGCTGCGGCCCGGGGCGGATGTCACGCACCAGGGCCAGATGTACACGCAGGACTGGCTCTACGGCGGGAGCGTCGAGCTCAGCCGGTGGACGTCGTGGCTCTCGTCCGACCTCTACCGCAGCAGCCGTGGCTCTCGTTCGACTTCAAGCTGTTCCACGGCCTGAGCGACCGCCACCCGTTCGAGCAGATCTCGACCTGGAACTCCCCGGACATCCACGAGCACGTGCTCACGCGGACCGTCGATGACCTGATGCGGCTGGCCGCGCTGGCCACGATGAATGACGCGGCGCTCGTGGTGATCGACCAGCCCGACCCGGACGGGAGCATCACAGAAGGGATGTATCCCCAGCTCACGCCTGTGTTCGAGCGCCTGGCCGAGCTCGAGCCGCACCTCGGCGGGACCGCCGTCCAGGACGTGCTCGTGTACGTCAGCTACGAGGCGGGGTACGACCTCGACCAGGGCGCGTACTCGGTCGAGTCCACGGCACAGGCCATCGAGCCGGCCGCGTGGCAGAGCGGCCCGAACGCCCACCGACCCGCCTCCCGGCAGGCCGCCGTGGCGCTCATGAGCGCCCATGTGCCGTTCGGCGTGGTCACCCGCAAGCACCTCGACCGGCTGCAGCCTGGGATCGTCCTCGTTCTGCCCAACGTCACGCGCCTCGACGACGACGAGGTCGCCGCGATCGAAGCGTTCGTCGAGCGGGGCGGTGCGGTCTACGCGAGCGGCGCGACGTCCCTGCTCGGCCCGGAGGCGGCGCGCACCGGCACGTTCCGCCTGCGGTCGCTGGGCGTCGAGCACATCGAACGCGTCGACCTCCCGACGACCTACATCGCGCCGACGCCGGCCGGGGCGGACCACTTCCCGCGGGCGAGCGTTCGTCGTCCGCTCACGCTGCTCAGCCCGCAGGAGCACGTGCGCGCGGGCGGGGGCACGACCGTGCTGGCCACGGTGACCCACCCGTGGACCGATCCGCGGGGATCTGCCTACGCCTCGACCATCACCAACCCTCCGGGTCCTGCCCTCGACTGGCCGTCGGTCACGTGGCACGAGTCGGGCGCCGGCGCAGCCGTCTACAGCGCGGGCGTGCTCGAGGCCGGGCGACACCCGGACCACGAGGCCGCCTTCGTGTCGCTGGTGCTCGCCCTCCTGCGACGCCCGCCTCGTTACGAGCTTCCGCGCACCCGACGACGTGGAGATCACCATGTTCGAGGGCGGGGGCGGCGCGACCGCCCACATCGTCGACCTCGGCAGCTCGCGTCCCCCGACGGAGCGGCGCGACCTGCTCCTGACCGTGCGCGGACGCCGGGTCGGCGCCGTCCGGGTGCTCCCGGGTGGCGACGAGGTGCCCTTCGCGTCCGATGACGGCGCCGTCACGCTCACGGTCCCGCCGTTCACCATCGGGACCGTGCTCAGGCTGGACGACGCCGAGGACTGACGACCCGCGCGCGACCAGCCAGGGGTGGGCGCGGCCCGCGAACGCCCGGGGGCCGCGCCGGTCCGTCAGCGACGCAGAAGGAGGACCGCGTCGCCGGGGACGTCGAGCTGCTCGACCACGAGCCCCGAGCCGACCGCCCTTCCGGTCGCCACGAGGGGAGCCCGTCGGGCGAGGTCCCACGCTTCGGCGTGATACTCGGCGCTCAGCTCGAGTGCGAGGTCGCCGGGCGAAGGCAGGTACACCGCGACCAGCGAGCCGTCCGGGGTGCACGCCGCACGGACCCCCGCGGGGGTACCGGGTCCGAGCAGGTGCTGTGCCGGATCGAGGCGGTGCAGCCCGTGCGCGCGCATGAGGCTCGCGAGCAGCGCGACGTCCAGTGCGCCGGGCAGCTCGAGCGCGCGGAACCACTCGAGCGGCTGCTGCGACAGCGCACGGCTGGTGAACTCGCCGGCGGCCGTGTACCACTGCCACACCCCGTGGGCGCCGTAACCGATCCCCGCGTTCGCCCCGGCGAGCACGGACGTCCACGACGCTCGTCGCACGTCCGCGGGTGACCAGCGCCCCTCGCCGTGGAAGTGGCCGTGGTACTCGTACACCGGCTCGACGTTGACGACGGGCCGACGGGGTTCGTAGGCCGCATACCTCGTCGACAGCTCGACGCAGCGCTCGAGCCAGTCGCTCTCGGCGTGCCCGGACTGGAACAGGTACAGGTCCAGCCCGTCGGGGCCTGCCCAGCGCTCCGGGATCACGCCGGTCGGCGTGCTGTGGGTGGTGATCAGGCAGTCCGGTGCCAGCTCGCGCAGCTCGGCGATCGCCGCGTCGTACACCTCGATGCTGCTCGGCAGCGTGAAGTCGTCGTCGCCGGCCACCACCAGGATCGGCTCGTACGGGGCCAGCGCGGCCACCCGACGGACGTGCGCGAGGGCCACGTCGGCGGGCATGCCCGGCAGCCCCACGCGCTGCTGCGCCCAGGTGCCGTCGAGGTAGACGCACCAGAGCACGACGAGCACCGGCATCAGGCCCGCCTCGGCGATGGCCGCCGTGTAGGTCTCCATGGTGGCGAGATAGTCCGCGTCGGGCTGGTCCCACAGGTAGCGCCCCTCGACGTCCCGGGCGAACGGGTGCCGTGCGCCCTCCCACACCGTCCGGTCGTTGAGGATCGGCAGAGTGCTGACCGCGATCCCGGTGAAACCCTGGCTGCGACGCAGGCGAAGGTAGGAGGCGAGCTCCTGCGGTGTGGGGTCGCTGAAAAGGCTCCACGCAGTGTCGACGACGAGAGGCGTCGGCACGCCGTCGCGAAGCACCGCGCGGCCGTCCGCCGAGACCGTCAGCCGGCCGGTCATCGCACGCTCCCGCCCACCTCGGCGACCATCGCCCCGGTCGCGCGTGTCCAGGCGTCGAGCACCGCCTGATACCGCGACGCCTCGACCGGGTCGGGCGCGGGCACGGCGTCGAAGTCGAACGCGGCGGTCCCTTCTGCCCACGTCCTGCGCGAACGGAAGCCGAGGTCACGCTCGGCCGCCGCGCAGTCGAACACGTTGTCGTACTGGAAGTTCATCCAGCACCACTCCGCGAGGTCCGGGGCTGCCGCGTGCAGGAGGTCCGTCGGGACGTGCACGAGCTGCGGCTCGCCGACCCCCATCGCGCGCGCGACCTGCGTCCAGTACGCGTCCCACGTGAGCAGCTGGGAGCTCGCGAGCGTGTAGGCCCGGCCACGGGCGAGCGGGTTGCCGGCGGCCGCGACGAACGCCGCGGCGACGTCGTCCCGGTGGCAGCTGACCCACAGGCTCGAGCCGTCCCCGTGCATCAGGATCGGGAGGCCGGCCCGCAGCCGCGCCACCATCGTCGGATAGCTGCCGAACGGCGCGACGGCGGACCCCGAATAGGTGGCCGCCGGTCTCATGAGCGTCACGGCCGTACCGTCGCCGACCGAATCCTCGAGCAGCCGCTCGCACTGCCGCTTCGCGTACGCATACGGAAAGGTCGGCGACGGCACCCGCGGCGAGTCCTCGGTGATCGGCAGTGTCGCGCCCTTGGTGTAGACGTCGACCGTGCTGCACCAGATCAGGTTCGGGACCCGGCCGCGCATCGCGTCGAGCAGCGGCGGGACGTCCGCCGGGTCGTAGCAGACCATGTCGATGACGGCGTCGAAGTCGTCGGACCCCACCGCACGTACCAGGTCAGAGCCGTTGGACCGGTCGCCGCGCACCTCCCGCACGCGGTCGCCGAAGCCGTGCGGGGTGCTGCCCCGGGTGAAGATCGTGACATCGTCGCCGCGCTCGAGGAGCGCAGCGGTGATGCCGGCGGAGATCAGGCCCGTGCCGCCGAGGATGAGGATGCGCACGGGGCTCAGTCTTCTCCCCCGGTGATCCGGCGCAGGCTTGCCATGAGCGGTTCGCGGTCGAAGATCGTGAACCAGTCGTCCTTGAACAGCTGCGTCCGCGACTCGTCAAGCGCCTGCTGCGCGCCCTCGGAGAGCTTCCAGTCGAGCCTGTCGAAGATGATGGAGATCCCGATCTGCAGGTGCCCCATGAGGAAGTCCCAGGCGGCGTCGGCGGGGACGCCCATGGCCACGACGCGGTGCATGCCGTCCTTGATCACCGCGACGCACCCGTTCACCAGCGTCTCGGTCAGCGCGGGCTCGAGCAGCGCCATCTGGTCCACCGTGATCCGGTGGGAGCGCGAGATCGGTCGGAACATGTGTGTGACCAGCATCTCGACGGCGTCGGCCTTGGACTCGTCGCCCCACGCGTAGGCGAAGACGATCGCCTGCTGCGCGAGCCCGCCGCCCCAGTAGTCCCGGCGTGCGGCGCCGTCCTCCTCCGCGAGCAGGTCGTACAGCGGCGGGTGCGTGGGATGGGTCACGAAGCACGAGATGTCCGCGCGCTTCACGATCCGCTCGGCCGCGACCGCGGCCGGATCCAGGAAAAGGATCACCGTGCCGGGGTCGAGCAATGGCACGATCTCCGCCGCCACGCCCCGGACGATCTTGTCCGGCACGGCGAAGACGACGACCTCGGCGCCGGCCAGCCCCTTTTCCTGGTCGACCGCCGCGGCACCGATCTCGGCCAGGAGCTCGCGGCCCCGCTCGCTGGGCTCGATCAGGCGCAACTCGTAGCGCTCGTCGTCCAGGAGCGAGCGTGTGATGCGACGGCCCATGTTCCCGCCGGCACCAAGGACAGCGACCTGCATGAAGAACTCCCGACTCCCATTTGTGTTCCGTCTGACGGCATCCGGTATACCAGTTGAGAGAGCGTAAGACCAGACGCCGTCCAGAACTGGTGGCCTCGGACGGCGACGGTCGTCGGTTGCCCGAGATGCCGGATGCCGCGGGCAAGCGTTCACTGGGGACATGCGCATCCGCGACATCCCCCCGCGCGTAGCCACCGGGGCGTTCATCCTGCATGAGGGACTGCTGAAGCTGCGTGGCGACGAGGAGCGCGCGAAAGGTGTGCACGGCGCAGCGGCAGCGGCGTACCCGTTCCTGAAGAACATGCCTCCGACGACGTTCCTGCGGCTCCTCGGTGCGAGTGAGGTGGCGCTCGGCGCCGCGTTGCTCGTCCCGTTCCTCCCAAACCGACTCGTCGGGGCCGGCCTCACGGCGTTCTCAGGCAGCCTGCTCACGATGTACCTCAGGACACCGGCGATGCACAAGCCCAGGAGCGTGTGGCCGACAGCCACAGGGACGGCCGTCAGCAAGGACGTCTGGATGCTCGGCATCGGACTAGGGCTCGTGCTCGACCGACCAGGTACCTGACAGAGACTGAAGTGGATCAGTCCTCCGCGGCCGCCCCGCGATAGATGTTGCGCTCCCAGCGGTGCCGCCCGACGATCTCACGCCGCTCCGCGTTCAGTCGACGGCCGTCGCTCGTCGCGGCGTTGCGCTCGACGTTGCGCACGGTGCGCATTCCCGCGATCACCGTGGACACAGCGGGTTGGTCCAGGACGTACGTGTCGACGAAGTTCACGCCGAGCTCGATCGCTCGGTGCATCGCCGCGACGGACTCGTCCTCGACCGCGCCGATCCACGCCGATGCACCGATCCCCCACGCCCCGTACCCGACCTCCGAGACGGTCAGGCCGGTCTTTCCTGCTGTCGGTACTCCACGTGATCTCCTCGTCCAGTGCGTCCCGCGGCGGGCAGGTCAGCCACGGCGGGCGCGGCTAGAGTCCAGCCCGCGTCCTCCCGCGACGCGAGCCGTTCGACCTCGGGCCCTAGGACGCCTCGACGTCCCTCCGCGTCATCGCACGCCACAGGAGTCGAGGTGCTCCGGGAACTCGATGGAGCGGTCGTGCATCCCTGGATCTGCACGCCGTCGCATGGCGCGAAGACGAGGGCGGCCGCCTTGTCGGGATCGACCGCCGGATCGATCGTTCCGTCTGTCTGCTGCCGACGAATGGCCTGCGCGATCTGGCGGCGAGCCCGCTCGTATCGCGCGCGAGTGAACTCGTGTCCCGTGTGGTCGAGCACTGGCGCGGCGCCAGCCCGGACGACTTCATGGAGCACCTCGTGATGTCCGAGGGCGCCGACGACCCAGCGCAGAGCACGGTGTGGCTCGAGCACGTGTCCGCCGACGAGTACGAGGGGGGCCTCTACCCCTTCTGCGCCTTGACGTCGTAGATGAAGTGGACCCCGTCGTCCAGCGTGCCGTCCGGCCTCTGCGGCTTGTACTCGAGGTCGACCTTCGCGAATGTCAGCACGACCACCTCGATCGTGGCGTCCGCATCAGCATCCGCGCTCACGGAGACGCTGGTCACGAGCACGTCAGACGCCTTGATGACGAGGAAGTCCTGCTGGCTCTCGCCCGCCTTGCGGGCCGTGATCGTCGCATCGGCGATGTGCTGGCCCGTGGCGCACGCCTTCATCAGGACCGGCGACGCCTTGTCGACGTGATGCGTGAACGTGAAGTCGTGGAAGCTGGCCTTGCCTGCGCCACCGCCCGCTCCCCCGCCCCCGGCGTGGCCCAGGGTGGCCGACTGGGACACACCCCACGACCACGACAGGACGTCGATCTCGTCCTTGTGCCGGTCGTCGCGCGACTCACCATTGATTGCGCCGATGCGGGCGAATACCGACATGGCCATCACACCGTCCTGCTCGTGGGCTCCAAGAGCGAACGACCCCAACGTCGACCTGTCGGGCCTCGGTGTCAACCTCGCCTCGCTCACATCGCCGCGCGGCGGAAGACTCGTGGCGTGCCACAGGGGTCCGACAAGGACGAGCCGCTTGCCGAGTACCGCGCCAAGCGGGATCCGGCGCGGACGCCCGAGCCCGTCCCGGAGCCCGGCGACGACGCTCCGGTGAGCGGTGGCCACACCTTCGTCGTGCAGGAGCATCACGCCCGCGCGCTGCACTGGGACTTCCGGCTGGAGCGGGACGGCGTGCTGGTGTCGTGGGCGGTGCCCAAGGGGCTGCCGCAGGACCCGAAGAGGAACCACCTGGCGGTCCACACCGAGGACCACCCGCTCGAGTACGCGACGTTCGAGGGCCGGATCGGTGCCGGGCAGTACGGCGGCGGACAGGTCACTCTCTGGGACAGCGGCAGCTACGACCTGGTGAAGTGGACCGATCGCGAGGTGCAGGTCGTGCTGCACGGCCGGCGCGTCCAGGGCCGCTACGTGCTGTTCGCCACCCGACCCGAGGGCCGACCGGCGGACGCCCCCGACGACGGCAAGAGCTGGATGGTGCACCGGATGGATCCCCCGACCCGCTCGGACTGGGAACGGCTGCCCGACCTCGTGCGGCCGATGCTCGCCGTGCCGGGCGAGCTGCCGGCCGATGACGACGGCTGGGCGTACGAGATGAAGTGGGACGGGGTCCGGGCGGTGCCGTATGTCGATGGCGGACGCGTGCGGCTGATGTCGCGCAACGACCTCGACATCACCCGGTCCTACCCGGAGATCGCCGCGATGGGCGAGCAGCTCGGCTCGACCCCCGTCGTCCTCGACGGCGAGCTGATGGCGTTCGACGCCGGCGGTGCGCCGGACTTCGGCAGGCTCCAGCAGCGCATGCACGTCGGGGACGCGGCCGCCCGACGGCTCGCGCAGACGGTCCCCGTGGTCTACCTCGTCTTCGACGTGCTCCATCTCGACGGGCGGTCGACCGTCGACCTGCCGTACGACGAACGACGCCGCCTGCTCGACGATCTCCACCTCGCGGGACCCTCGTGGCAGACGCCCGGCTCGTTCGACGGACCCGGCGCGGACGTCCTGGAGGCGAGCCGGGCGAACCGTCTCGAGGGGATCCTGGCCAAGCGCCGGGCTGCGCCGTACCGACCCGGCAGCCGCTCGCCCGACTGGGCCAAGATCAAGCACGTCCGCACGCAGGAAGTCGTGGTGGTCGGCTGGCGCCCGGGCCAGGGCAGCCGTGCCGACACCATCGGGTCGCTCGTGCTCGCGGTCCCCGAGGACGGAGCGCTCCGGCCCGCCGGTCGGGTGGGGACGGGCTTCACGCACCGGATGCTCGACAAGCTGCTCGCACAGCTGCGACCGCTGGAGACTCCCGCTCCGCCGTTCGACGTGCGGCTGCCCGCGGCCGAGGTGCGCGGTGTCCGCTGGGTGCGTCCGGAACTCGTCGGGGAGGTGGCCTTCACGGAGTGGACCAGCGACGGCCGCCTGCGACACCCGGCCTGGCGCGGGCTGCGACCCGACAAGAGCCCGGGCGAGGTCTCACGAGAGGAGTGAGGCCAGTCGTCTGGTGGCGTGCGGGGCGCAGATCCGTGGACCCTCTGGCGCTCGAGTCGACAAGGGGACTCTCCGACTGCCGGGACCGGCCGGATCCACTTGGACACGAGATTGCGCACGGCGCGTTCGCCGAGCTGCGCAATGCCATGGTTGAGTAAGCGACCATCGAACTGGGGGCCACATGTCTAGCGCCGAAGCAGGCCCGAATCTGCTCGTCCGCGCGGTCGCGGTGCTCCTGGTCCTAGCCGTCGTCGCCCTCGTCCTGTTCGTCGGCGTGCGCATCTCACGCTGGCGCGCAACCCGCTCGCACGGAACGCGCGGCATGAACGCGAAATAGACCCCCTGGGCGACGGTCGATCTGATCGCGTGAGGGTCGAGATGGTCGGGCGCTCGCCTAGCCTGCTTGAGGCCCACGAAGCGGACCAGCTGTCGCCCGCTCGCGGAGGACCGTCGCAGCTCATCACGGCGCCGCGAAGATCGCCGTCATTGCCTCGGGCAATGACGAACCCTTCACGGCAGCGCACAAGCAGTCGCTAGCCCGCTCGGCGGCTACCGTGCACGCCTCCCGCGCGGCAACAGCGAGGGCGTCACTGTCGAGGGACATCCGCCCGCGGCCGCGGCCGAGCCTCGCGCCGTTCGACGGCAGCAATGAAGCGGCGTATGAGCCCGGCGAACGTTGGGATGCCTTCGGGTGACCAGTTGTCAGGCCCGCTCGTCGGCCGCCTCAGGGCTGGGACCGCACGGCTACGGAGTCACCGCTCCGCTGAGGACCGCTGCAACGACGCCACCGTCGACCAGGAGATCCGTGCCCGTGATGAACGTTGCGTCCGGACCAAGCAGGAATGCAGCAGCGTTCGCGATGTCGGTCGGGGTTCCGACCCTCTTGGTGCCGGAGCTGTCGATCATGTTTAGCATCCTCGCGCCACTCTCGGAGCGCAGCTCCTGCCTGCCCATAGGTGTCGAGATCACCCCGGGGCTGATGCTGTTGACGCGGGCTCCCCGTGCGCCCCACGGGATGCTGGCCGCCTGAACCTGCAGCTGGTTGCACCGCTTGGCGATGGAGTACGCCGCGCCTGGGTCCGCGAACGCCGGGTTCCCCCAGAGCGGCAGCCCGAGGAGGTCCGCAGTCGGCGTGCTGCGCAGACTCATCGCAAGGTCCGGGGGCAGGCCCTGCAGCCATGCTCCCAGCCATGCTGGCGACGATGACCCCTGCGCCGTCGGCCGAGATGGCCTGACCGAACGCGTCGAGCACGTTCCCGACGCCGACGAGGTCGACCGCAAGGATTGCCGCGGCCGACGCCTGCGCCGGCGAGAGTCCGGCGGTGTGAGCGAGCGTCGCGATCGGACCGAGATCGGAGGCGTACCCGACCAGATCGTCGACCGATGTGCGGTCCGAGACGTCCACGGCATGCGTGTTGACGTCGTACCCGTCGTCGGCGAGCGTGTCGGCGACTCTCCGCAGGATCTCGACGTTGAAGTCGGCGAGAAGCAGCCGCTTGCCCACCCCTTGTCGGCGCGCGATGGCCTCACCCATCCCGCCGACGCCTACGACAACTGCCAGGTCTCGCGTCACAACGGTCAACTTTCTCTCGAGGCGGGCGTGCTTAGTGATGGGGAATCAAGATCGGCGACAGCGTGCGGAAGCCGCGGATCCGCTTCGAGTGGAAGTCGCCGACGACGTCCGCGACGCGTCAGGCGGGAACGGCCACGGGCTCGTTCTCATGGTGCTCGATGTTCGCTTCGGCAGCTCGGCTGTCCCGGCTCGGGATGAAGCCCGCGATCACCGCTGCCAGTACGGCCACCCCGGCCCCGAGGAGTAGCCCGAGCTGGAACCCGCTCTTGCTGGGAAGGGCGTGGCCGCCGAAGTCGGTGGTCATCTGAGCGAGAACGACTCCGATGACGGCCGCGGAGATCGACGTCCCGATCGAGCGCATCAAGGTGTTGAAGCTGGTGGCCGACCCCGTCTCGGAGACCGGGACCGAGCCCATGATGAGAGCGGGCATCGCGCCATAGGCGAAGCCGACGCCTCCGTTGATGACGATGATGGCGACCATCAGGCCCCAGGCGTGGCCCATCATGGCCAGCGCGGCGAGA
This sequence comes from Cellulomonas sp. McL0606, assembly GCF_058248365.1. Next base: position 2,869,840 of record NZ_CM177779.1, read on the forward strand.
TAGCCGGCCGCCATGATGCTCGCGCCGAGCACGAGAGTGACCTTCGGACCGCGGGCGTGGGAGATCTTGGCGCCGAAGGGAGCGACGAGCATCATCGCGAGTCCGCCGGGCGCCATCCAGAGGCCCATCTGGAGCATGTCCTGACCGAGGCCGAAGCCGGTCTCGGTCGGCAGCTGCATGAGCTGAGGGACGATCAGCATCGACGCGTACATCGCGAACCCGATGACCAGGGACGCCACGTTGGTGAGCAGGACGACGGGGCGAGCGGTCACCCGCAGGTCGACCAACGGGAACTCGGTGCGGAGCTCGTACCAGCCCCACGCGAGCAGGACCACGACGGCACCGACAAGCATGCCGACGGTGGTCGGGCTGCCCCAGCCCCAGTCGGCGCCCTTGGAGACACCGAGCAGAAGAGCGACGAGACCGACGCCCAGGCCGAGCGCACCGATCGGGTCGAAGCGTCCGGTCGCGGTCACGGGTGTCGCCGGGATGAAGATGTAGATGAGGACCGCGACGGCGACGGCGAGAACGGTGGCGCCCACGAACAGGACGTGCCAGTTCGCGTGCTCAGCCGCGGCGGCGGCGATCGGCAGGCCCAGTGCGCCGCCGATTCCCATCGATGCGCTCATCAGGGCGATCGAGGTTCCCAGCTTCTCGGCGGGCAGCAGGTCGCGCATCGCGCTGATGCCGAGCGGCACCAGCCCCATGGCAGCGCCCTGGAGCGCGCGACCGATGATGAGCGGCAGGACCGAGGGTGCGAGTGCGCATACCAACGAGCCGACGATCAGCAGCACCGCGAGGATCAGCATGATCTTGCGCTTGCCGTAGAGGTCGCCAAGTCGACCACTCACCGGTGTCGCCACAGCAGCCGCAAGCAGGGTCGCAGTAACAACCCAGGTGGTGTTCGACGCGCTGGTGTCGAGCAGCTCGGGGAGCTGGCCGATGAGCGGGACGACCAAGGTCTGCATGAGTGCGGCAACGATGCCCGCGAAGGCCAGCACGGCGACGACCGCGTTGGTGCGAACCGGGCTGCCGGAGCTGGTGGTCGACCTCGCGTCGACGGGGGATGGCGTCATCTGGGTCATAATGTGTACGATACACATCATGTGTAGTCAGCACAAGACATGTATGGTGCAAACTTGTCGGTGCGGAGTGGCCCGATGACGAGCGGATGGGGTTCGGCTGACATGGGGACGAGAACGGATCGGGTCCTAGACCTGGAGCTCGAGACGATGGTGCTGGGCCGGCACCTCATCCCTCTCCGCCGGCCGCGTTCTGGGAAGCTCAACTGGAACGCAGCGGCTACACGCTCCTCGCCCGGATACGGACCCAGGGCCCGATGTCGATCGGCGAGCTCGGCGATGCGTTCGGCCTGGACGTCTCGACCCTCAACCGCCAGACAGCTGCGCTGACGGCGTCCGGGTACCTCGAACGGGTTCCAGATCCCAGCGGGGGCATCGCCCGCAAGTTCCGGCTCACCGCGGCGGGGGTTGATCAGCTGGAGCTCGATCGGAGGGCCATCGTGGAGGGCCTCGGTCGTGTAGTCGAGCACTGGCGCGACGAGGACCTCGACACGTTCGTCTCTCTGCTTCGGTCGTTCAACTCGGACATCGAGCGCCTTGGCGGCCAGCCTTGGCCCCGCGAGACCCCCGAAGGGCCGTAACACGATCAACCGCGTCCGTGCTGGCTCGCTGTTCCCGACGCGGAACCGAACTACGGGAAGCGGATGCGACGGTCCGGGTCAGTCCACGGCGAGGCCGAGCACCTTCGCCGACGACCACCGGTCACCTACCTGGCCGTGGATCGTCACGAAGAGCTCGACCAGGCCGGCGATGAGGAGATAAGCACCCGTCTGCAGGATGAAGATCTCGGTCACGACACCGGCCGTCGACAGCGCGAAGATGCCGAGCAGACCCGAGATCGCCCCGCTGGTGGCGAGCAGATACGTCGCCCCTCGGTCCCGGTTCCGCTCGCGGTCGCGCACTCGGACCGCACGACTGCCGTTCGCCCAGCCGTTTGCCAGGAGCCCGATGGCGAAGAGGAGGTTCGAGGGCACGAGGAGAAAGTCGTGACGTGTCGTAGCGACAAGGATCAGAGCCTGCAGCACGCAGACGGCGACAACCCCCGGAATGGTGATGAGCCGCGTGGGCCGACGAACGCGCAGGAGCGAGCGCACGAACCTCACCACTAAGACGATGGCGGCCGTGAGCAACGCGGCGGAGCCAAGGATCTGTACGGCAGAGGCCGGCGCGACGAGTAACGCGAGTCCAAACAGCGACGTGAGGACGGCACGCACCGAGTCGCGCTCCCGAAGAACGGCCCGGTAGCCCGCTGCCGAAGAGGGCGGATCCGGCTCCGGACGGCAGGTAAGGCGTGACCGCCGCTCACCCGGGCCGCCGTGGCGGGTGCCGGTCGCCGTCGGCGGCCTCGAGGCGTACCAGCCATGCCTGGACCTCCAGTGACGGAAGCGCAGCTGCCGCCCGACGCGGAACCCGCGGGGCCCGCGGCCTTTGGAGCGCAGGTCGTACAGCGCCTGGGTGCTGACCGACAGGTAGGTCGCCAGCTCGGAGATGGTCATCGTCGGTTCGGTGTCCGACGTCACGGTGGTGGTGTCCAGGCCAGCAGGTGTCGCCAGATGCGACGAAGACGCGACGAGTGGCCCCAGACTCGACCGAGACAGGTCGAGTGACGATCATGAATTGGCTAGTAACTGGTCAGTGGCCATGTCTGGCTCCTGTGTTCAGGATCCCGACATGGCCTCTGACCGCAACGATGGTGGAGCTGAGGGGATTCGAACCCCTGACCCCCTGCATGCCATGCAGGTGCGCTACCAGCTGCGCCACAGCCCCGCGGCCCGCCGTGACGGGCCACCACACCCTTGCGGGCGCTGGGAGAGTTTACGACGATCGGTCGCCCAAACGCTAATCGGGGTCGCGGGTCTCGCTGTCGGCGCTGTGCCCCGCGTCCGGTCCGGCGTTCCAGTCCGAGGACGCGTCGGTGGGGCCCAGGTTGTACCCGACCATCCGCCACGACGGTGCGATGTCGCCGCGGGTGGCGATCAGCTCGGTCCAGTGGGCGTTGAGCATGCCCGTGAAGCCGTGCCAGTCCTGCGGCATGCCGAGCAGCGCACCGACGGCCGAGCTGATCGCCGAGCCGTGCGAGACGACCACGAGGGTGTCGTCGCGACCCAGGGCGCCGACGTGCTCGGTGATCCCCTCCAGCGTTCGTGCGGCCACCTCGGCGCGGGTCTCCGCTCCGACGCCCTCGGGCTGGCCGCCGGCCCGCCAGACGGCGAACTCGTCCGGCCAGTCGCGGCGCAGTTCCTCGCCGGTCAGCCCCTCCCAGACGCCGAACCCGCGCTCGCGCAGGCGCGGGTCCGCCAGCAGGTCGAGCCCCGCGGCGCGGGCGAGGAAGCCGGCGGTCTCGTGGGCGCGGGTCAGGTCGGAGGTGACGATGGCGGTCGGGTCGTGACGGGCGAGCAGCAGAGCCGCCGCCGTGCGGGCCTGCCACCGGCCCACGTCGTCCAGCGGGATGTCGACCTGGCCCTGCAGGCGCGCCTGCGAGTTGTACGCGGTGCGGCCGTGCCGCACCAGGAGCAGACGACCCGCCGTCACGCGCCGGCGCCCTCGTCGGTCCCCCGCGCGTCGGCGGGCAGGTCGATGACCGGGCAGTCCTTCCAGAGGCGCTCGAGCGCGTAGTACACCCGGTCCTCGGCGTGCTGTACGTGGACGACGATGTCGCCGAAGTCGACGAGCACCCACCGGCCCGCGCCCTTGCCCTCGCGTCGGATCGGCTTGGCGCCGAGCTTGAACAGCGACTCCTCGACGGCGTCGACGATCGCGCCGACCTGCCGCTCGTTGCTGCCGGAGGCGATGAGGAAGACATCGGTGAGCACCAGCTGCTCGCTCACGTCGAGGGCGATGATCTCCTCGGCCTTGATGTCGGACGCGGCGCGAGCCGCCGCAACGGCAAGCTCGATGGCACGTTCGGTCGCAGCCACAGGTCTCCTTGGATCGTCGGAAATCAGGCGGGGTCGGCCGTGAGGCCGGATGACGTGTGCACGGCCGAGGCCGCGGGAGGGGTCGCGCCGTCGCCCGAGGCGCCGAGGCCACCCGAGCGGCTCAACAGGAGGACGATCAGGAAGCCCAGCACGAACGCGACGAGCACGAGCACCAGGAAGTGCAGCAACGTGTACGGGTGACGCCTCGGGACGTCCTCGTCATCGTCGTCCTCCTCGGCCACCGGGGTCGTCGGGACCCGCGGCGACTCGGCGAAAGGGCCGGCGCCGAAGCCGATCGGCGCACTCTCGGTGCCTGGACGCGGAGCCGGGAGCGTGCCCTCGGCGGCGGCCGGGGTCGGAGTCGGCGACCAGGCGGCCGGTCCCACCCCCGGGGCGGAGGTGCTCGGCGTCGGGGACCAGGCCTGAGCGGGCGCGGGCGCGTCGGCGGGTTGGCTGGTCGCCGGTGCGGTGGCGCGCGCCTGGGCCGGGTTGGGCTGCCAGGCTGGTGGTGCCGCCGGAGCGTCCGTCGCGGCTGCTGCGGCCCACGCCGCGGGCGCGGCCGGTCCCGGCGTGGTCGCGATCCAGCTCGGGCCGTCGCGACGGGCGGCCGCCGGACCGCCGTCGGTCGGCGCCGTGGCGGAGCCGGCGGCGCTCGGCGGCGAGGGGCGACCGGACTGCTGCGGGGGCACGGAGCCTGGTGCGAAGGAGGAGGCCGGGCGGGACGTCGCGACCGGTTGACCGGCCGGGGCACCCGGCAGGACGGACGTCCGGGCGGGCTGTGGCGGCTGGCCGACCGTCGGCTGAGGCGGCACGGCGGTCGACCTGGCGGCGACCGGCGGCTGGACCGGGGTGCGCTGCGGAGCCTGGTCGGGCTGCGTCGGGCGGCCTGGCAGCGCGGGCCCGGACGGACCCGCTGCGGCCGCGGAAGCCGCACCTGCCGGTCCGACGACCGGCGCGGCGCCGCGCTGACCCCAGGCCGACTGGGCCGGCGACGCGGCGGGTGCCGACGGCGACGGGGCGATCGGCTGCGCCGGGGCGGACGGGCGGGCGGGTGCGGACGCCTGCGCCGAGGCGGTCGGCTGAGTAGGAGCGGGCACACGCGACGGGCTCGGCGGTGAGGAAGGCGCCGGAACCGAGCCGGCCGAGGACGGGGACGCCGAGGACCACGGCGCCGGTCGCGTCGTCGGGACCTGCTGCGGGGCCGGCCGGGCACTGGTCGGATCGAGCGCGGTATCCCGGATGGAGCGGCGGGACCGGGCGACCGCGTCCGTGGGCGGTCCGGCCGCCGTCGGGACGTCGGGGGCGGACTGCTCGCGCATCGCGCGCCGTGAGACCGGTGCCGTCGTGGGAGAGGTGGCCGGCGGGGTCGGTTGCGGCGCCGCGGACCCGTCGTCGGGTGCGACGCCCTCGACGGAACCCGTCTCGGGCCGGTGGAGCTCGCGGCGACTGCGCCGTCCTCCGGTTTCACTCATGACATTCCTCGATACAACCTGTGCTTGGCGATGTACTGAACAACCCCGTCCGGGACGAGGTACCACACCGGTTGCCCGGCGCTCTCGCGGGCGCGGACATCCGTCGACGAGATGGCCAGGGCCGGGACCTCCAGGACCTGGACGCGATCGCCGGGGAGCCCGTCGACCGACAACGTGTGCCCAGGACGGGTGACCGCCACGAACTGCGCCATCGCGAAGGCTCGTCCGCATCCTTCCACGTCAAGATCTGCGTGATGGCGTCCGCGCCTGTGATGAAGAACAGTTCGGCGTCCGGTCGTGCCGTCTTGAGGTCACGGAGCGTGTCGACGGTATATGTCACACCGTCGCGGTCCACGTCCACGCGGCTGACGGTGAACCGGGGGTTCGACGCCGTGGCGATGACGGTCATGAGGTAACGGTGCTCGGCGAGCGTGACGGCCTGGTCGAGCTTGAACGTCGGCTGGCCGGTGGGGACGAAGATGACCTCGTCGAGGTCGAACCGGGCGGCAACCTCGCTGGCCGCGACCAGGTGTCCGTGGTGGATGGGGTCGAACGTCCCGCCCATGACCCCGACGCGCTGCCTCCGGGCGGGCGACTGCGTCATGGGTCGATCCCTCCGTCGGGCCCCCCGGTGGTCGAGGTCAGTGGCGCGATCCGACGTTCTTGAAGGCGTAGGCGATCAGCAGCATCGCGACGAGCCCGATGAACGCACCGACGCCGAAGACCCACGGCGCGAAGGGCAGCTCGGTCACGACCTCGGCAGCTTTCGCAGCAACACGCACGACAATCCTCCAGGGGTGGGGCGGGTGCGATCAGTGTCGCACGCTCGACTGGGCTGTTCAGGGTCGGACGTGGCCGTCGCCGTGCACGATCCACTTGGTCGTCGTGAGCTCGCCGAGGCCCATCGGGCCGCGCGCGTGCAGCTTCTGGGTGGAGATGCCGATCTCGGCGCCCAGTCCGAGCTGGCCGCCGTCGGTGAAGCGGGTCGAGGCGTTGACCATGACGGCCGCGGAGTCGACCTCGGCGACGAACCGCTCGGAGGACGCCAGGTCCCGCGTGATGATCGCCTCGGTGTGCCCGGAGCTTCCAGGTGCGGATGTGCTCGAGCGCCTCGTCCAGGGAGTCGACGACCTTCACGGCCAGGTCGAGCGACAGGTACTCCTTGGCCCAGTCCTCGTCCGTGGCCGGCACGACGTCGGCCTCCTCGGGTGCCAGCGCGAGCGTCTCCTCGCACCCGTGGATGGTGACACCCTCGTCGGCGAGCATGGCGATCGCGACCGGCAGGAACTCGTCGGCCACCGCCTGGTGCACGAGCAGGGTCTCCGCCGCGTTGCAGACGCCGACGCGCTGGGTCTTGGCGTTGAGCAGGATGGGCAGCGCCATCGCCAGGTCGGCCGTCTCGTCCACGTACACGTGCACGTTGCCGACGCCGGTCTCGACGACGGGCACCGTCGACTCGCGCACCACGGTCTGGATCAGGTCCGCTCCCCCGCGCGGGACGAGGATGTCGACCAGGCCGCGGGCGTGCATGAGCGCCACGGCACCCTCGCGCCCGTACGCGTCGATCGACTGGACGAGCGCGCCCGGCAGCCGCTGGGAGACCAGGGCCCGCGACAGCACGTCGACGATCAGCTCGTTGCTGGCCGCGGCCGCCGACCCGCCCCGCAGGATCACCGCGTTGCCGCTCTTCAGGGCGAGCCCGGCGGCGTCCACCGTCACGTTCGGTCGGGCCTCGTAGATCATGCCGACGACGCCCATCGGGACGCGGACCTGTCGCATGCGCAGGCCGTTGGGCAGCGTGGAGCCGCGGACCACCTCGCCCACCGGGTCGGGCAGGGCGGCCAGCTCGCGCAGGGCGTCGGCGATCGCGACGATGCGCTCGGGAGTCAGGGCGAGCCGGTCGAGCAGGCCGGCGGACGTGCCGTTGGCTCGGCCGCGCTCGAGGTCGACGGCGTTGGCCTCGACGATCTGCGGGGTGGCCTCCACGAGCGCGTCGGCCATGGCGCGCAGGGCGGCGTCCTTGGTGGCGCGGGTGGCGGTGGCCAGCGTGCGGGAGGCGATCTTGGCGCGCTCCGCGACGGCGCGGACGGCGGCCGTGACGTCCGGTGCCTGGGGCGCCTCCGTCAGCGGGTGCTCGAGCGACGTGGTCATCTGGTCAGGGTAGTCCCGCTCCGCCCGGCGGCCGAGCACCGTCGTCCGCGACCGTCATCCGACGGCTGCGAACCGGTCGAGGCCGCGCGCGCGACCCGCGTCCTGCGGTCCCCACAGGGTGGTCGAGACCTCGGCCTGCACCAGCGGCACCACCTCCTCGGCGAACCGGCGCAGGACGTCCTGCTGCTGCTCGTAGGGCAGCACGGGGTTCAACGAGACCGACTGGAGGTCGTGCTGGTAGGAGCCGTAGTAGTCGAGGATCTTCTCCGCGACCCGCTCGGGCGACCCCACGAGGGCCGGACCCCGCTCGACCGCGTCCTCGATGTGCGTGAAGGACGACACCTTGCCCAATCGCGTCTCGCCCACGTGCCGGGCGGCCATGCGCGCCGCGAACCCCTCGTACACCGCGCGGTACTCCTCGGTGGCCTGCTCGGTCGTGTCGGCGAGGAACAGACCACCCGAGCCGGAGCCGACGTAGCCGACCGACGGGTCGAAGCCGTTGAGGGCCAGCTGCTCGCGGTAGCGGTCGATGAGCACCTTGTAGTTCTCGCGCGGCTGCAGGGCGTTCGCCGAGACGATCGGGTCGCCGTGCTTGGCCGCGAGGTCGACCGCGATCGTGCTGGTGGCCGACCCGTGCCAGATGCGGAACGGGCCGTCGTACGGGCGCGGCAGGGTGGTGGCGTCGGTCAGGGGCGCGTGGAACGTGCCCTGCCAGTCGACGTGCTCCTGGCTGAGCAGGATCGTGAGGCGTAGTTCTCCTCGAGGTAGTCGTACTGGTGCTCGAGCTGCAGCCCGAACAGCGGGAAGTGCTTGTCCTCGTTGCCCTTGCCGATGACGATTTCCAGCCGCCCCCGGGACAGCAGGTCGATCGTGGCGTAGTCCTCGGCGACGCGGACCGGGTCGAGCAGGCTGAGCACGGTGACGCGGTGCTCAGCAGGATGCGGTCGGTGGCCTGTGCGAGGGCGCCCAGCAGGACGGTCGGCGACGAGGACAGGAAGTCGCCGGCGTGCCGCTCTCCCACGGCGAACGCGTCGAGACCCAGCTGTTCGGCCAGCACGGCGGTCTCGACGACGCGCTCGAGCCGGGTGGAGGGGTCGAGCAGCTCGCCGGTGACCGGGTGCGGGCCGTGCGGGACGATGTCGAGGACCTGGAACTTCACGGGTGCGCTCCTTGCGTGAGGGGTAGGTGGTCGGGGTCGGTGTCGTAGCCGAAGGCGAGCAGCGTCCCGGCGCCGGGGACCACGCGCGTCTCGCGCTGGGTCAGCCGGACGAAGCCGAGGCGGTGGTAGAGCGCGTGGGCGCCGAGCATCTGGGGCCCGGAGTTCATGACGACCCGGTCCATGCCGCGCTGACGCGCGAGGACGAGGACGTGCTCGGTGAGCAGCGCACCGATGCCGCGACGACGGGCCGCGGGGTCGACCGCGAGCAGGCGGAAGTCGAGCTCGCCGTCCTGACCCAGCTCGGAGATGTGCTCGCCGGCTCGTGGCGTGGCGACGGTGCCGAGCAGCTCGCCGGTGGCCAGGTCCTCCGCCACCCACACCTCGTGCTCGCGCGCCCGCGTGGCCACGTCCGCGAGCGAGGCTCGGTACTCGTCGCGGATGTCGTAGTCGTGGGCGTAGGCCTCCACCGACAGCTGCGCGACGCGCACGTACTCGTGGGGCGCGACGAGCCGCACGCGCACCCCCGTCCGCGAGAAGTCGTAGCGGAACACCGCGAGGCGGCCGACACCGTCCGGGACCACGGTCGTCTCGCGGTCGACGATGCGCTCGAACCCCAGTCGGTGATAGAGCCGCTGGGACGCCACGTTGTCCGGACCGGTGTCGAGCACCAGACCGGCGACGCCCCAGGCGCGCGCCCGGCCGATCGACTCGGCGACGAGCGCGGCGCCGACCCCCCGGCCGCGAGCGTCGGGGCTGGTGGTCAGCAGCCGGACCTCGGCCTCGTCGTGGCGCGCCTGGCGGGTGTAACCCGTCCCGGGGCGCAGGAGGGTGAGCGTGCCGAGAAGCTGGTCGCCGTCCGCGGCGACGAGCAGGTCGCCGGCCGCGGCGCGACCGGCCGCGTCCCGCAGCAGGCGGAGCCGGTCCGGGTTCGTGGTGGGACCGTACGGGCCGGCGCCGAACCCGCGCTCGGTCAGGTCGGCAACCGCCTCGTACTCGTCGGGCCGCGCGCTCCGGACCTCGACCGTCATGCGTCCTCCTTCGGTCACGAGAAGTACCCCTCGACGTCCAGGACGCCTCCGGAGTCCTCGAAGTCCTCATGGACGGCCGCGCGCAGGGCCGGGTCGGCCAGGTAGTCGAGGGCCGTGAGCGCGAGCCCGGCGGCACCGTCGATCGCGGCCGCGTCTCCGCGGGGTCCGCCCGCGACCTCGGCGAACCCACGGGTGTGCAGGGCCACGTCGGGGTCGCTCACGGCGATCATCGGGTGGATGCCCGGCAGCCGGACGCTGACGTTGCCGAAGTCCGTGGACGCGGCCAGGTTCTCGGGCACCACGCCCCCGGCCAGCACCGTGCGGCCCCGGCCGGCCTGGTGCACCGCCCACCGCGCGCCGAGCGGGCCGTTGCTCCGGACCGGCAGCGTGAACGGCGCGGCGTCCCAGACCAGCTCGGCGGTGGTCCCGGTGGCCAGCGCGGCACCCTGCGCGATGTCGGCCAGGCGCGCGGACAGGTCCTTGAGCGTCGCCGGGCTCGCGGACCGCACGTAGTACTCCACGGTTGCCCGCTCGGGCACGACGCTCGGGCGGCTGCCCCCCTCGAGCACCACGCCGTGCACCCGGTCGCTGGGCGGGAGGTGCTGCCGCAGCATCGCGACGGCCTGGTAGTTGAGCACCACCGCGTCGAGCGCGTTGCGGCCCATGAACGGGCTCGCGGAGGCGTGCGCCGCGACCCCGTGGTACGTGACGCGCAGCTGCCGACGACCGAGGAACGGGTGGTCGACGACGTCGAACCCGAACGGGTGGACCATGATCGCCGCGTCGACGCCCGCGAAGAACCCGTTGCGGGCCAGGATCTCCTTGCCCGAGCTGCCCTCCTCGGCCGGCGTGCCGAGCAGGAGGACACGACCGGGCAGGTCGAGCCCGTCGGCGACCGCCCGGACGAGCGCCAGGAACGCACCGGTCGCCGCGCCCGCGATCAGGTGGTGGCCACAGGCATGACCGACCCCGGGCAACGCGTCGTACTCGGCCAGGATCGCGATGGTCGGGCCACCTTCTCGCACCGCCCCGTCGTCCGGCCCGGCCGCGCTCAGACCCGCCCGCAGCGCGGTCGACAGGCCGTGCGTGCCCACCGCGGCCGGCACGCCGCGCTCACGCAGCAGGTCCGCGATCGCCGCCACCGAGCGGACCTCGCGGAACGCCTCCTCCGGGTGGGCGTGGATCGCGTGGGCGACCGCGAGGACGTCGGCCTCCCCCGCGGCCGCCGCAGCGCGCACGAGATCCCGCGACGCCTCGTCGGCCCCCGCGTACGGGGACGTGAGCGGCACGAACGACGCGCGCCGCCGCTCGGTGAGCGCACCCAGCTCGTCGAGGAACGCGGTGGAGGGGACGCTCATCAGGCCGTCGGCTCCCCGGCCGGCAGGCTGGCGTCCTTCCACGCGTCGAAGCCGCCCTCGACGTGGACCACGTTGGTGAACCCCTTGGCCCGCAGCTCGGCCGCGACGGGGCCCGACCCGCGCACGGAGCCGCAGACGACCACGATGGGTGTGTCCAGCGAGACGACGGGTGCGTGGTGCGTGGCAGCGGCGAGGTCGAACTCCTCGTCGATCGCGTACCGGTCCGCGATCGTCGCTCCCGGGATCGCCCCGGTCCTGGCGCGACCCGCGGCGCTGCGGACGTCGATCAGGAACGCGCCCTCGGCGACGCGGCCGGCAGCCTCGTCGGGACTGACGCCGGGTGCGAGGGCGGTGGCCTCCTCGAGGCTGAGGTGCACGGCGGGGGCGCCGGGCCGGGAATCGGTGTCGGTCATCGTTCTCTCCATGTCGTCTCACGGCTACGCGGCCGCCACCAGGTCGGCTGAGCGCCTGACCTGCGCCGGAGGGTGTGCGGCGCACCGGTGGATGTCAACGATCGGGACGGGCTTCTCACATCCCGGACTGGTGTCGAACCCGCCCCGGATGTCGAGATCTGGACACGGTGTCCACCTGGTGAGAAGGCACCGGAGAACGTTGACGGCCGCCAGGGCGGTGCCTACTTTCGCGGCGCCCTGCTGCCCCGTCCGTCCGGAGGACCACCCGATGCGTGCCTATCCCCAGGCTCCGCGATGAACCGCTATGTGCTGACCCGTCTCGGGCAGTCGCTCCTGGTTCTGTGGGCCGCCTACACGGTCGCCTTCGTCGTGCTCTACGCCCTGCCGGGCGACCCGATCACCCTGATGTACGGCGGCGAGTCGTCGGACGTCACGCCGCAGCAGCTCGACGCACTGCGCGCCCAGTACGGGCTCGACCAGCCGCTTCCGGTGCAGTATGTGCACCAGCTCGGCGCGGCCCTGCACGGCGACCTGGGCACGTCGGTCGTCCTGCACCGACCGGTCGCCGGCCTGATCGCCGAGGCCATCCCGCCGACCCTGCAGATCGCCGCCGCCGCGTTCGTCCTGGCTCTCGTCCTTGGCGGCGGGCTGGCGATCGTCGGCACGCTCGTGCGTAGCCGCGGCCTGTCCAACGCTCTGCTCGGTCTCCCGCCGCTCGGCGTCGCGATCCCGTCCTTCTGGCTCGGCCTGATGCTCGTCCAGTGGTTCTCGTTCGGCATCCCGTTGTTCCCCGCACTGGGCAACAAGGGGTTCTCGTCGATCGTCCTGCCGGCGATCACGCTCGCCGTGCCGACCGCCGCGATCATCGCCCAGATGCTGTCGCGGAGCCTGCGCAACAGCTTGGAGCAGCCCTACGTCGACACCGCGCGGGCCAAGGGTGCCGGATCGCTGCGGGTGCACTTCCGGCACGCGCTGCGCAACGCCTCGCTGCCGGCGCTGACCGTGACCGGCCTGATCGTCGGCGAGCTGCTGGCCGGAGCGGTGGTCACCGAGACCGTGTTCTCGCGCCCGGGCATCGGCCGCCTGACCGCCACCTCGGTGAGCGCGCAGGACATCCCCGTGGTGCAAGGCATCGTGCTCTTCGCCGCGGCCGTGTTCGTGCTGGTCAACCTCGCGGTCGACCTGCTCTACCCGCTCCTGGACCCGCGGATCGCGCGGCGCACCCACACCCCTCGGCCCGCCGCGGCCGCACCCGCCCCGGTCCGCGAGCCTACGACGGCGGGGGTGTGAGATGACCGACCTTCTCGACGAGGCCCCGGTGGACGGGTTCGCCGCGACCTCACCGGACCGCCTCGCCGACGCGCTGCGCGAGCAGCAGGACGCGCGCGAGCCTGGGCGACCGCGCTGGTTGACCGACGTGCTCCGGCAGCCAGGGCTGGTGCTCGCTCTCGTCTGGGTGGCGCTGGTCCTCGTCGCCGCGTTCGTCCCGCAGCTCCTGGCGCCCGCCGACCCGCTCGTCGGCGTCCCGGCCGACAAGCCCAGGCTCCCTCGTCGGCCCACTGGTTCGGCACCGACCAGATCGGGCGCGACCTGTACACGCGGGTCGTGCACGGCACGCACCTGACGCTCGAGGCCGCGCTGGTCGCCGTCGGCGTCGGCCTGGTCCTCGGCGCGATCGTCGGGCTGCTCGCCGGGTTCATCGGCGGCGTCTTCGACGACGTCGTGATGCGCATCGTCGACGTGCTGCTGTCCATCCCGGCCCTGCTGCTCTCCCTCGCTCTCATCACCGCGCTGGGCTTCGGGACCGTGAAGGTCGCGATCGCCGTCGGTCTGGCCAGCGTCGCCACCGTCTCCCGGATCATGCGCTCCGAGGTCCTGCGCGTGCGGTCGTCGGTCTACGTCGAGGCCGCGCACGCGGGCGGCAGCCGCTGGTGGTCGGTGCTGTTCCAGCACGTGCTGCCCAACGCGTCGGGCCCCGTGATCGTCCTCGCGGCCCTCCAGCTGGGCACAGCGATCCTCGCCGTCTCGGCCCTAAGCTTCCTCGGTTACGGCGCACCGCCGCCGGCGCCCGAGTGGGGCGCGCTCGTCGCGGGCGGTCGCGACTTCCTGCGCACGTCGTGGTGGCTCACCACGATGCCCGGCCTGACGATCGCCGTCACCGTGCTGGCCGCGGGCCGGATCTCGCGAGCCCTCGACCGCACCAGCGGAGGCATCGCATGAGCGAGCGCCTGCTCACGGTCACCGACCTGGCGGTGGCGTACCAGACGCGCCGCGGGACGGTCCGCGCCGTCCGGGATGTCTCCCTGCACGTCGATGCGGGCGAGACGGTCGCGATCGTCGGCGAGTCCGGCTCCGGGAAGTCGACGACGGCTGCGGCCGTCGTGCGGCTCCTAGCCCCGGCGGCCGTCATCGACGGCGGCAGCATCGACCTGCTCGGCCACGACGTGGTCGCCGCCTCCCAGCGGGAGCTGCGCACCGTGCGCGGCGTGCTGGTGGGTCTCGTGCCGCAGGACCCGACGGTATCGCTCAACCCCGTGACGCGGATCGGCGAGCAGGTGGCCGAGGTGCTGCGCATCCACGGGCTGGCGGACCGCAAGAACTCCGCGATCGAGGCGGTCGAGGCGCTGGACCGCGCCGGTCTGGACGACCCGGAAGCTCCGCGCCCGCCAGTACCCGCACGAGCTGTCCGGCGGCATGCGGCAGCGCGTGCTCATCGCCATCGCACTGGCCGCCAAGCCGCGCCTGCTGGTCGCCGACGAGCCGACGAGCGCCCTCGATGTCACCGTGCAGCGGCAGATCCTCGACCACCTCGAGCTGCTCACCTCCCGGTCCGGCACCGGTGTGCTGCTCATCACGCACGACCTGGGCGTGGCCGCCGACCGGGCCGACCGCATCGTCGTCATGTCCCAGGGCCGCGTCGTCGAGCAGGGGACGCCCGACCAGGTCCTCGGCTCGCCCCAGGACTCCTACACGCGCCAGCTGCTCGCTGCGGCGCCGAGCCTGCGCGGCGCGCGTGCCATCGCCGCGCCGATCCCGCCGACCGCCGTGCCCGCCCTGGAGGCCCGGCACCTGTCCAAGGACTTCCCGCTCCCCCGCGCGGCCGGCGGCGGCACGCTGCGCGCGGTCGACGACGTCTCGTTCGTCCTGCCGCGGGGTCGCACGCTCGCGCTCGTCGGCGAGTCCGGTTCGGGCAAGTCCACCACCGCCCGGCTGGCCCTGCGGCTGGCCGAGCCGACGTCGGGCGTCGTGCTCGTCGACGGCGAGGACGTCACGCACACGCAGGGCGCCGCGCTGCGCCTCCTGCGCCGACGCATGCAGGTGGTCTACCAGAACCCGTACGCGTCGCTCGACCCGCGGTTCTCCGTCGAACGGGTCGTCACCGAGCCGCTGCGTGCGTTCGGCGTCGGGTCGCGACCCGAGCGTGCGGCGCGGGCCGCCGAGCTGCTCGACGTCGTCGCGCTGCCGCGCACCGTGCTGCAGCGCCGACCGGCCGAGCTGTCGGGGGGCCAGCGTCAGCGGGTGGCGATCGCCCGCGCGCTCGCGCTGAACCCGGAGCTGGTGGTCCTCGACGAGCCCGTCTCCGCGCTGGACGTCTCCGTCCAGGCGCAGATCCTCGACCTGCTGGCCGACCTGCAGACCGAGCTCGGCCTGTCGTACCTGTTCATCTCGCACGACCTGGCCGTGGTGCGGCAGGTGGCCCACGAGGTCGCCGTCCTGAAGCGCGGGCGCGTGGTCGAGCAGGGCGAGGTCGAGGCCGTGTTCGCCCGGCCGGCCGACCTGTACACGGCCGAGCTCCTGTCGGCCATCCCCGGCGGCCGCGTGCGCGTCGGCGAAGGGGGTGCGTCGTGACCTCGTGTCGACGTTCCTGAGACCCCCGTCACCCGCACTCCTCCCACCCCGCAAGGAGCACCACCCATGCCTGCACGACGACCCCTGCGCCGTCACGTCGGTCTGATCGCCGGCCTCGCCGCCACCGCCTTCCTGCTCGCCGCGTGCGCGTCCGGCTCGGACGACGCCGGTTCGAGCGCGTCCTCGACGTCCGCCGCCCCCCAGGCCGTGGACGGCGGCGACCTGACGTTCGCCATCGGCAACGACCCCATCTCGCTCAACCCGGCCGGCATCGGCTCGGGCAACGACACGCTGTACGTCACCCGCCAGCGCGTGGACTCCCTGCTCTGGCAGGACCCCAAGGACGGGTCCCTCAAGCCGTGGCTCGCGACGAAGTGGGTGGCCAACGCCGACTCCACGCAGTTCACGTTCACGCTGCGCGACGACGTCACCTACTCGGACGGCACCCCCTTCGACGCCGACTCCGTGAAGAAGAACTTCGACGACTCGGTCGCGGCCGGCGCCAAGACGGCGGCCCCCAACTTCATCGGGTACGCCGGCACCACGGTGGTCGACCCGACGACCGTGACGGTCGCGTTCAAGACGCCCAACGCGGCGTTCCCGCAGGCGACCTCCACCGTCGCGCTCGGGTTCCTCGCCGACTCGACGCTCGCCGTCCCGTTCGACTCGCGCGCCAGCGGCACGGGCGTCATCGGCACGGGTCCGTTCACGCTCGACCACTACACCAAGGACACCGAGACGGTCCTGAAGGCCCGTCCCGCGTACACGTGGGGCCCCGAGGGTCGCGCGAACACCGGCAAGGCGCACCTCGACTCCGTCACGTTCCAGGTGATCCCCGAGGCCGGTGTCCGTACCGGCGCGCTCAGCCCGGCCAGGTCGACGTCATCGGCGGCGTGCAGCCGACCGACATCGACACCCTGAAGTCGTCGGGCTTCGACCTGGTGAGCCGCGCCAACCCGGGCATCACCTTCGGACTGACCTTCAACGAGGCCGGGGCCATCGGCGCCGACCCGGCCGTCCGCGAGGCCATCTCGCTCACGGTGAACCCCACGGAGGTGCGCGACACCGCCCTCAACGACGGGTTCGCCGTCGCCGAGGGTCCGCTGGCGAGCACGACGCCCGGCGTGGCCGACCTCAGCAAGGACATCGTCACCGACCCGAAGAAGGCGGCGGGCATCCTCGAGAAGGACGGCTGGGTCAAGGGCGCGGACGGCATCTACGCCAAGGACGGCAAGCCGCTGGCGCCGGTCATCGCGTGGATCACCAACTTCTCCCCGAACCAGACGTCGGTCGAGCTCATCCAGCAGGAGCTCAAGGCGAACGGCATCGACGCCCAGCTGTGGAGCGGCGCCGTGCCGGACTTCCTGGCCAAGCTCAAGGACGGCTCGTTCGACCTGGTGTGGGGCAACCTGAGCCGGGCCGACGGTGACGTGCTGCGCACGCAGTACTCGACGGCGTCGACGAACTACTACCGGCTCGACGACCCGGACCTCGAGGCCCTGCTGCGCAAGCAGCTGACCGTGAGCGACCCGACGGCCCGCAACGCCGTCCTGGCCCAGGCCCAGGAGCGGCTGCTGACGCAGCACCACGTCATCCCGGTGCACGAGCTGACGACGTTCCTGGGCCTGGACGCCAAGGTCCACGGCGTGGAGCTGGGGCGGACTCGCGCCTCGACCAGCTGACGCAGACGTGGATCGGTAGCTGACAGCACGCGCGAAGGGGCGGGCCGCATGATGCGGTCCGCCCCTTGGTCGTCGACGGGGTCAGCGGCGCTTGCGCACCAGCACGAGATCGTCGCGGTGGACCAGCTCGCGGTCGTAGCCCGGCCCGAGCCTCGGCGCGCAGGTCCTGCGTCGAGCGGCCGAGCAGGCCCGGCACCTCGGTCGCGTCGTAGGCCACGAGCCCCCGGCCGATCAGGGTGCCGTCGGGGCCGACGAGCTCGACGGGGTCGCCCTCCTCGAAGGCACCGTCGAACCCGGTGACGCCGGCGGGCAGCAGCGACGTGCCCCGCTCGACCACGGCCCGGACGGCACCCGCGTCGAGCACCAGCCGTCCGCGGGTGTGCGCGGCGTGCGCGAGCCAGAGCCGGCGGATCGAGGTGCGGCGGCCGGTCGCGGTGAACCAGGTGCCGACGTCGTCGCCGGCCAGCGCCTGGGCCGCCTGCGCCGCGGACGTGAGGATGACCGGCACGCCCGACTGGGTCGCGATCGCCACGGACTCCAGCTTGGTCACCATGCCGCCGGTGCCCACGCCGCTGCCCCGCGACGCCACGTCGATGCCCTCGAGGTCCTGGGCGTCCACCACGGAGGCGATCCGCCGGGAGCCGTCGCGCGACGGGGGCCCGGTGTAGAGCGAGTCGACGTCGGACAGCAGCATGAGCGCGTCGGCGTGCACGAGGTGCGAGACGAGCGCGGCCAGGCGGTCGTTGTCGCCGAACCGGATCTCGTCGGTGGCCACCGCGTCGTTCTCGTTGATGACCGGCACGATGCCCAGGTCGAGCAGCCGTGTCAGGGCCCGGTGCGCGTTGCGGTAGTGCACGCGGCGCACGGTGTCGTCGGCGGTCAGCAGCACCTGCCCGACCTGCAGACCGTGCCGCGCGAACGCGGCGGTGTAGTGCGCGACGAGCAGGCCCTGGCCGACCGAGGCGGCCGCCTGCTGCGTCGCCAGGTCCTTGGGCCGGGTGGCCAGGCCCAGCGGACCGATGCCGGCTGCGATCGCACCGGACGACACGAGCACCACCTGGCCGCCGGCCGCGCGGCGCGCCGCGAGCACCTCGACCAGCGCGTTGAGCCGCTCCGGCGCGAGGCGACCGTCGGGCGTCGTCAGCGACGACGACCCGATCTTCACGACGACGCGCGCCGCCGTGACCAGCTGCTGGCGGTCCTGGACGGCGTCGACGGTCACGTGCGGCATTCTGCCGCGCAACGGCGGCTGAGCATCGCTCATATCCGCGAGGCGGACGTCAGTGCTGCCTCAGTCCTGCTTCAGTCCTTCGACGGGTCCGCCCAGACTCCGGCCTCGCGCTCGGTCCAGAAGCTCCTCGCGCGCCTCCGTCTTGGCATCCATGCGCTCCTTGTACTGCACGCGCTTCTCGCCACGCGACGGGCGCGAACGGTCCTCGAGGCGCGTGTCGACGCCGCGCGGGCCCACGAGGATCTCGGAGCCCGTCATGAGCGTCGGCTCCCAGTCGAAGATGACCGCGTTGTGCTCGGGCCCGATCCGGACCTCGTCGCCAGGCACCGCACCGACGGCGAACAGCTTCTCCTCGACGCCGAGGCGCGCCAGCCGGTCGGCGAGATACCCCACGGCCTCGTCGTTGGTGAAGTTGGTCTGGCGGCACCAGCGCTCGGGCTTCTCGCCGCGCACCGAGTAGTACACGCCCTGGCCCTCGACCTCGCGCCGCGTGACCGTGAACCCCGCGTCGTCGACGGCCTTGGGCCGCAGGATGACGCGCGTGTTCTCCGGCACCGGGGCGTCGCGACGAGCCTTGTCGACGATCTCGCCGAGCGCATAGGTCAGGAGGCGCAAGCCCTCGTGGCTCGCCGTGGAGATCTCGAAGACGCGCAGGCCACGGGCCTCGAGATCGGGCTTGACGAGGCGGCGAGCTCGCGAGCCTCGGGGACGTCGATCTTGTTGAGCACGACGATCTGCGGGCGCTCGGTGATCGGCACCCGGCCGCCCTCGATGCCCAGGTCGCCGGCGTACGTCGCGGAGCTCGGCCTCGATGACGTCGAGGTCGGAGATCGGGTCACGGTCGGGCTCGAGGGTCGCGCAGTCGAGGACGTGCACGATGACCGCGCAGCGCTCGATGTGGCGCAGGAACTCCAGGCCGAGCCCACGGCCCTCGGAGGCACCCGGGATGAGGCCCGGCACATCCGCAACGGTGTATCGGGCGGTGCCGGCCTGCACGACGCCGAGGTTGGGCACCAGCGTGGTGAACGGGTAGTCGGCGATCTTCGGCCGGGCGGCCGAGATGGCGGCGACCAGGCTGGACTTGCCGGCGCTCGGGTAGCCGACGAGGGCGACGTCGGCGATCGACTTGAGCTCGAGGACGACGTCCTGGGCCTCACCCGGCTCACCCAGGAGTGCGAAGCCGGGGGCGATGCGCCGGGCAGAGGCCAGCGCGAAGTTGCCCAGACCACCGCGCCCGCCGGCGGCCACGACGACGCTCGCGCCGAGGCCGACCAGGTCCGCGAGGACATTGCCCTCGGCGTCCTTGACCACGGTGCCGTCGGGAACCCCGAGCACCAGGTCGGCGCCGGTGGAGCCGGACCGCCAGTCGCCCATGCCCTGGGTCCCCGACGGGGCGTGCCGGTGCGACTGGTGGTGGAAGTCCATCAGCGTCGTGATCTGCGGGTCGACCTCGAGGATCACCGAGCCGCCGTTCCCACCCGTGCCGCCATCCGGGCCGGCCAAGGGCTTGAACTTCTCCCGGTGGATGGACGCACAGCCGTGCCCACCGTCACCGCCGGTCGCATGCAGCACGACCCGGTCGACGAATGTCACCACGGCTGGACCTCCTTCTTGCTCATTGTGTACTCACACGCGAAAGGGGCGCACCGCACCGGTGCGCCCCATCCACGAGAATCTGCGACGCGGACAGGTGCCGCGTCGTCATGCCGAGGTCTCAGACCTGGGCGGCAGCCACGACATCGATGACCTTGCGGCCGCGACGGGTGCCGAACGTGACCGCACCGGGCGCCAGGGCGAACAGGGTGTCGTCGCCGCCACGGCCGACGTTCACGCCGGGGTGGAAGTGCGTGCCGCGCTGGCGGACGATGATCTCGCCGGCCTTGACGACCTGGCCACCGAAGCGCTTGACGCCCAGGCGCTGGGCGTTCGAGTCGCGACCGTTGCGCGAGGAGCTCGCGCCCTTCTTGTGTGCCATGACGAACCTGCTTTCGTGCTCAGAAGTGTGGGGGGCTGCGCGTGCCTGTGGCCGACGGCCGACGGCGCGAGATCAGGAGATGCCGGTGACCTTGAGGCGGGTCAGCTTCTGGCGGTGACCCTGGCGCTTGCGGTAGCCGGTCTTGTTCTTGTACTTGAGGATGTCGATCTTGGGACCCTTCTCGTCCCGCACGACCTCCGCCGTCACCTTCACCTTGGCCAGCGCCGAGGCGTCGGTGGTGACCGTCGCACCGTCGACGAGCAGCAGGGCGGTCAGCTCGA
Source organism: Cellulomonas sp. McL0606 (assembly GCF_058248365.1). Next base: position 2,890,439 of record NZ_CM177779.1, read on the forward strand.
CGGTCGAGCCGGCCTGCGCGGAGAGGCGGTCGACGACGACGACGTCGCCGACAGCGACCTTCTCCTGGCGGCCGCCAGCCTTCACGATCGCGTACACCACGTTGCTGCTCATCTCTGCTCGTCGAACTGCGAATGTCATAGAACTGCTTGTACCTGCGCTACCTGCCGACGTCCGCGCACATCCCGCACCACCGGTGTGCACCGGTTCCCGTGGGGGGTTCGCGTCGACGCTGATCTATCGGAATAGAGCGGCACGCATGATCAGCGCGCACGACGCGCCGACGTTCAAGAGTACGGACCGCACGCGCCAGGGTCAAACCTGGACGGCTCCCCCGCGGGCGACGTGACCGAACGCACGCCGCCCCCGAGCGGGCTCAGTGCTGCTCGTGCTCCTGGTGGGACTCGTTCTTGGTCTCGTGCTCGACCGAGGGCTCCTCCTGGGACTCGTCCCCGGCCTCGCTCTCGGCCTCGTTCTCAGCCTCGTTCTCAGCCTCGTTCTCAGCCTCGTCCTCGGCGTCAGCCTCGAACACGTCGGCCGGGACCGGGGTGAACTCCAGCTCCTCCAGCTCCTCCTGCGCCGACTCCTGCGGGCCCGCCACGGTGGCCTCTGGGTGCGAGACCGCGCTCGGCGAACACGTCCAGCGCCGGCGGCGCGGGCGCGACCTGCTCGGTCTCGACCTCGCCGACCTCGTCGACGGGCGACTCCTGGTCCGGAGCGCCGGCCGGGGCGTGGTCGTGGTCGTGCTCGTGCGCGTGCGCCGCGGCCGCCGCGATGGTCGCGAGGGTGGCCTTGACGGCCTCACGCGCCTCGGGCAGGACCGGCACGCCCGCGTGCGGCGCGTGGGATACCGGCTCCTTGGCCGTCCCGCCGCGCTTGCGACGCGACCGCGGTGCGGCACCGTCGCCGTTGCTCGGCGCCTGCTGCTCGCCCGCCTCGGGCCGCTGGTTGTTCTTCTCGATGGGCTCGTCGTGCACGATGAAGCCACGACCGTGGCAGTGCTCGCACGTCTCGCTGAACGCCTCGACCAGACCCTGGCCGACGCGCTTGCGGGTCATCTGCACGAGGCCCAACGAGGTGACCTCGGCCACCTGGTGCTTGGTGCGGTCGCGCCCGAGGCACTCGACCAGGCGGCGCAGGACCAGGTCGCGGTTGGACTCGAGCACCATGTCGATGAAGTCGATGACGATGATGCCGCCGATGTCGCGCAGCCGGAGCTGGCGGACGATCTCCTCGGCGGCCTCGAGGTTGTTGCGCGTCACCGTCTCCTCGAGCGTGCCGCCCGAGCCCGTGAACTTGCCGGTGTTGACGTCGACCACGGTCATGGCCTCGGTGCGGTCGATCACGAGCGAGCCACCCGACGGCAGCCAGACCTTGCGGTCCATGCCCTTGGCCAGCTGCTCGTCGATGCGGTGCACGGAGAACACGTCGGTCTGGGACGTCCAGCGCTCGACCTTCTGCGCGAGGTCCGGCGCGAGCTCGTCGATGTACGACGAGATCGTCGACCAGGCCTCGCCACCCTCGACGACGAGCTTGCTGAAGTCGTCGTTGAAGATGTCGCGGACGACGCGGATGGCCATGTCCGGCTCGCCCTGCAGCAACGCCGGCGCGGACGCGGTCTTCGACTTCTTCTCGATCGCCTCCCACTGACCCTGCAGGCGGGCGATGTCGGCGCGCAGCTCGTCCTCCGAGGCCCCCTCGGCCGCGGTGCGGACGATGACGCCGGCGGAGTCCGGGACGATCTCGCGCAGGATCCGCTTGAGGCGGTTGCGCTCCGTGTCGGGCAGCTTGCGGCTGATGCCGGTCATGCCGCCACCGGGCACGTAGACGAGGTAGCGGCCGGCGAGCGTGACCTGCGAGGTCAGGCGCGCGCCCTTGTGGCCGATCGGGTCCTTGGTGACCTGCACGAGCACGGGGTCGCCGGACTTCAGCGCCTGCTCGATCCGACGGGCGGACCCGCCCTCGAGGCCGGTCGCGTCCCAGTTGACCTCGCCCGCGTAGAGCACGGCGTTGCGGCCCTTGCCGACGTCGACGAAGGCGGCCTCCATGCTCGGCAGCACATTCTGCACGCGGCCGAGGTACACGTTGCCGACCATCGACGTCTGCGCCTGGTTGGACACGTAGTGCTCGACCAGCACGCCGTCCTCGAGCACCGCGATCTGCGTGCGCTCGTTCTTCTCGCGCACGATCATCGTGCGCTCGACGGACTCGCGGCGCGCCAGGAACTCCGACTCGGTGATGATCTGGCGACGTCGACCGGCGTCCCGACCGTCGCGGCGCCGCTGGCGCTTGGCCTCGAGCCGGGTCGAGCCGCGCAGCGCGGTGACCTCGTCGCTCGGCGTCCGGGGGCGAGCCGTGCGCGGCTCGCCGCCGCCGCCCTCGCCCTGACCTCCTGAGGACCCCCGACGACGACGCCGACGACGACGGCTCGAGCCCGCCTCGTCCGACCCGTTCTCGTCCGTGTCGTCCTCGTCGGCGCCGTCCGACTCGTCGCCGGCAGCGCCGTCGTCGGGCTCGTCGTCGTCGGACGCGCCCTGCGACGCCGGACCGTCGGAGCGGCTGCGCCGCCCGCGGCCGCCGCGGCGACGACGACGGCGCGGTGCGCCCGTGCCCGTCGCTGCGCCGTCGGCACCCTCGCCGTCGTCGCCGTCCTCGTCGTCGGACTCGTCGTCGTCCTGGTCTGCTGCGCCGGCGTCGTCCGCGTCATCCGCGTCGGCACGGTCCTGCGACTGCGCGAGGTCCTGCGCGAGGTCCCGCGCGAAGGCGGCCTCGAGGTCGTCGGCGTCGTCGGTCTCGTCGTCCTGCGACTTGTCGGTGCCCGCGCCCCCGGCGGCCCCGCCGCTGCGACCACGGCGGCCGCGGCGGCGCGAGCTGCGCGACGCCGGTGAGCCGGTCTCGCTCGCAGCTGCCTCGGCCTCGGGCGCGTCGACGGTCTCGAGCGCGGCCGGTTCGACGGTCTCGGCCTCCACGCGGTGCGCTGCCTCGGAGATCTCCTCCGGCGAACCGGTGCTCGCCTGGGCGCGCCGCCGGCGGGGGCGCGTCGCGCTCGGGTCCGGCGCCTGGAACAGCAGGGCGGTCGTGGCGAACCGCGGTCCGGTCGTCGTGGTGCTGGTGGTGGACGCGACAGGCGCGACCGACCCGGCGGCCTCTGCGGAGGCCGGCGGGTTCGCGGCGAGCTCCGCGAGCACATCGATCGTGGGCGCGACGGGCGCCTCGTCCTCGGCGACGACCTCGTCCTCGGTCGGCTCCGGCTCGGCCACCGGCTCCGGCGTCGCGACGGGACGGGTGCTCGCTCGGCGGCGGCGCGGCGCCTTGGCAGGCGCGGCCTCCTCGGGCGCATCGGCCTGCTCGGCGACCGCGTCGGGCTCGGTGGCGGCGTCGGGCTCGGTGGCGGCCGGCTCCGCGACGGGCTCGGCGGAGGCGACCTCGTCGGCGCTCACGGGCACGACCGTGCGGGTGACGCGGCGGGACTTCTTGACGGGTGCCGCGGGCGGCGCGGCGGGCTCGGCCTGCGCCACCGGCGCGACGGCAGCCTCGACGGCGGCCGGCTCGACAGCCGGGAGCGTCGTCACGGCCTCGGCCGCGGCCTCGTTGCTGGGCGCCGCGGTGACGCGGGTGGCGCGACGACGGCGCGGGGCGGTCGTCGGTGCTGCCTCACCCTCGGCGCTCGTCGCTGCTGCGTTGGTGAGGGTGTTCTCGTCGGTCACGCGAAGTGCTCCTGGGTACCGGGCATCGCCACCCACACATCAGGCGGTACTCGGCAGGTCGGTCGTCGCACGCGTTCTGCGCGGCGACGGAAAGTCGGCGGTCGTGGCTGCTGCACCGGGTCGGCGCCATCGCCTGCGAGGCCGGGCCGGCGTCCCGATCTGGGGCGTCCGGCTGGCAGGGCGGCGGCTGGCGCGCACGACAAGGTGATGCTGCGGCTCAAGGGTCCCGTGACGGTGTGGTCGCCCAGGGAGCCGCGGCCAGTATCGCACAGCGATCCCCCGGTCGCAGCGACGCTCCGCACGAGTCGTATCGCAGACGCCGGATGTGGCGAACCTGCCAAAGGTCCCTGGTCGCAAGCCCGGCCGGGAGGGGCAGGATGGGGCTGACCGCCTCGACCACCCCCGACGGAGGGCTCCCGTGGACCCGCTCGACCTGGCCCGCCTGCAGTTCGGCGTCACGACCGTCTACCACTTCATCTTCGTGCCGCTCACGATCGGGCTCGCGCCGCTGGTCGCGATCATGCAGACCATCTGGGTGGTCACCGGCAACGAGCGGTGGCTGCGGCTGACCAAGTTCTTCGGCAAGCTGCTGCTGATCAACTTCGCGATCGGCGTGGCCACCGGCATCGTCCAGGAGTTCCAGTTCGGGATGAACTGGTCGGAGTACTCGCGGTTCGTCGGCGACGTGTTCGGGGCTCCGCTGGCCATGGAGGCGCTGGCCGCGTTCTTCGTCGAGTCGACGTTCCTCGGCCTGTGGATCTTCGGCTGGGACAAGCTTCCCGAAGAAGGTGCACCTCGCCACCATCTGGCTCGTCGCGCTGTCCACCAACCTGTCCGCGTTCTTCATCCTCGCGGCGAACTCGTGGATGCAGCACCCCGTGGGTGCGGTCTGGAACGAGGCCACCGGCCGCGCCGAGATGAACGACATCGGCGCGGTGCTCACCAACTCGACGCTGTGGGCCGCGTTCCCGCACACGATCACCGCGGCGTTCGTCACGGCCGGCACCTTCGTCGCGGGCATCTCGGCCTGGTGGATGGTGCGGCTGGTGCGCGCCGGGCAGGTGGACAAGGCGCGCGACGTCTACCGGCCGGCCGTCGTGCTGGGCGTCATCGTCATGTTCGTCGCCGGCGCCGGGGTGGCGCTGAGCGGCGACCAGCAGGCCAAGCTCATGTTCCAGCAGCAGCCGATGAAGATGTCGTCGGCGGAGGCCCTGTGCGAGACGGTGGACGGCGCGTCGTTCTCCCTGCTGGCCATCGGCGACCTCAGCAACTCCTGCGAGGGCGTGCGGCACGTCATCGAGATCCCGGGCCTCACGAGCTTCCTGGCCAGCGGCGACTGGAGCGCTCCCCTGCCCGGCGTCGAGGACCTGCAGAAGCAGTACGAGGCGAAGTACGGCTTCACCGACGACGCCGGCAACCCGATCTCCTACCAGCCGAACCTGCTGATCACCTACTGGTCGTTCCGCCTGATGATCGGGTTCGGCATCGGCTCGGCGGCGCTCGCGGTCTTCGCGTTCTGGGTGACGCGGCGCGGTCGGGTGACCGGCAACGTCTGGATCGGACGGCTCGGCATCGTCGCCATCGTGACGCCGTTCCTCGCGTCGTCGTTCGGCTGGATCTTCACCGAGATGGGCCGCCAGCCGTGGGTGGTGGCCCCGAACCCCACGGGCGTCGACGGCGTCTGGCTGCTGACGCAGCGCGGCGTGTCCACCGTCGTCGGGACCGGGACCGTGGTCACGTCGCTGGTCACCTTCACGCTGCTCTACGGGGTGCTCGCCGTGTTCTGGTACCGCCTGATGCATCGCTACACGATCCAGGGCGTCGCGGACACGGAGCACGACCCGAGCCCCGACAACCCCGAGAACCACGTCGACCCCAACGACCCGGACGCCGCGGCCCGCCCGCTGTCGTTCGCGTACTGAGAGGAGCCCGGCCATGGATCTGACCGTCGTGTGGTTCCTGCTCATCGCCGTCCTCTGGACCGGCTACCTCGTCCTGGAGGGCTTCGACTTCGGCGTCGGCATGCTGCTCGGCCTGCTCGCCCGCGGGGACCGGGCCCAGCGGGACCGGGACCGCCGCGTCATGATCAACACGATCGGGCCGGTCTGGGACGGCAACGAGGTGTGGCTGATCACGGCCGGCGGCGCCACGTTCGCGGCCTTCCCCGAGTGGTACGCCACGATGTTCTCCGGCTTCTACCTGGCGCTGCTGCTCATCCTGGTCGCCCTCATCGTGCGCATCGTGGCGTTCGAGTGGCGCGGCAAGATCAACAGCGACCGGTGGCGCTCGCTCGCCGACGGCGCGCTGATCTTCGGGTCGTTCGTGCCCTCCCTGCTCTGGGGCGTCGCGTTCGCCAACCTCGTGCGCGGGGTCGAGCTCGACGCCGACCACCAGTACGTCGGGGGCTTCTGGGCGCTGCTCAACCCGTTCGCGCTCCTCGGCGGCCTGACGACGCTGCTCCTGTTCCTCACGCACGGGGCGGTGTTCCTGGCCCTCAAGTCCGACGGCTCCATCCGGGAGCGCGCCGGTGCGTTCGCGGCACGGTCGTCGATCGTCACGCTCGTCGTGGCGGCCGCCTGGGCCATCTGGGCACAGGTCGCCTACTCGGTGGCGTGGACGTGGATCGCCGTAGCGGTCGCCGCCGTCTCGCTCGTCGTGGTCGTGGTCGCGGCGCGGGGTCGTCGCGAGGGGCTCGCGTTCAGCGCCTCCGCCGTGGCGATCATCGCGGCCGTGGTGCTGATCTTCGGTTCGATGTACCCCGACGTGATGCCGGCGTTCGACCCTGCCAACTCGCTGACCATCAGCAACGCGTCCTCGACGCACTACACGCTCGTCGTCATGACGTGGGTGGCCGTGGTCCTCACGCCGATCGTCCTGATCTACCAGGGCTGGACGTACTGGGTGTTCCGCAAGCGGATCTCGTCGTCGAGCATCCCCGAGCACACGGGCCTGACGTTCGACAAGGTCCCGCCGCTGGAGCCCGAGCCGGCTGAGAAGGGGTGAGGCCGCTCGATCCCCGGCTGCTCCGGTACGCCCGGTCGGCCCGGGGCTACGTCTACCTGACCACGGCGTTCGGCGTGGTCACCGCGGCGCTCGTCGTCTGCCAGGCGCTGCTGCTCGCGCACGCTCTCGGTTCCGCGGTCCACGACGGCGCGACGCTCGCCTCGCTCGCACCGACGATCGCGTGGCTCGCGGTCGTCGTGGTCGCACGGATGCTCGTGACCGCCGGTCAGGAGCGGTTCGCGCACCGCGCGGCGACCGCGACGATCGCTGAGCTGCGCGAGCAGGTGGTCGAGCACGCCGTGGCGCTCGGCCCGCGCTGGCTCGCGTCCGGCGAGGGACCGGCGGTCGCCACGCTGGCCACCCGCGGCCTCGACAACCTGCAGCCGTACTTCGTCCGCTACCTGCCGCAGCTGCTGCTCGCCGCCACCGTGACCCCCGGCGTCCTGCTGGTGGTGCTCGGGCTGGACTGGGTGTCGGCGGCGATCATGGTCGCGGTCCTGCCGCTGGTGCCGATCTTCATGATCCTGATCGGCCGCCTCACGCAGGGGCGGTCCGAGCGCGGGCTCGTCGCGATGCAGCGGCTCGGTGCGCAGGTGCTCGACCTCCTGTCCGGGTTGCCCACGCTGCGCGCGCACGGCCGCGAGCGTGGGCAGGGCGCACGCGTGCGCGTGCTCGGCGACGCCCACCGCGAGGCCACGATGGGCACCCTGCGGATCGCGTTCCTGTCCGGCATGGTCCTCGAGCTGCTGACCACGTTGTCGGTCGCGCTGGTGGCCGTCGCGATCGGGCTGCGGCTCGTGTCCGGCGACCTCGCGCTGACCACCGGGATCGCCGTGCTCGTGCTGGCCCCCGAGGTGTTCCTGCCGTTGCGCCAGGTGGGGACGCAGTTCCATGCGGCCGCCGACGGGGTCGCGGCCGCGGCGCAGGCGTTCGCCGTCCTGGAGACACCGGTCCTCCCCCGAGGCACCACCCCCGCGCCCGACCTGAGCACCGCGACGATCGCGCTGACCAGCGTCAGCGTGCGGACCGCCGGCGGACGCACCCCGGCCGCCCTCGACCTGTCCCTGCGTCCCGGCACCGTGGTCGCGCTGACCGGACCCAGCGGCGTCGGCAAGACCACCGCCGTCGAGGTCCTGCTGGGCCTGGTCCGGCCCGACGCGGGGTCGGCGACGGTCGGGACGCTCGACCTCGCCGACGTCGACCCGGCGACGCTGTGGTCCCAGGTCTCCTGGCTCCCCCAGCGACCGGTGCTCGAACCGGGCACGATCGCGTCGATCGTCGGGCGACCGGACGCCGCAGCGGCCGCGCGCACGGGTCTCGACGCGGTCCTGGCGACGCTCCCCGACGGCTGGCAGACCGAGCTCGGCCGCGGCGGGGAGGGTCTGAGCCTCGGTCAGCGGCAGCGGGTCGCCCTGACCCGGGCCCTGGTCTCGGAGGCTCCCCTGGTGATCCTCGACGAGCCGACCGCGCACCTCGACGCGGCCGGCGAGGCGGTGGTCCTGGACACCGTCCGGGCCCTGCGCGAGGCCGGTCGGACGGTCCTCCTCGTCGCGCACCGGCCCTCGCTGGTGGCCAGCGCCGACGTCGTCGTGGAGGTCCGCAGCGCGGTCGACACGATGGACACGGCGGTGCCGGCATGAGGCCCGCCGGGACCCTTCGGCGTGGGGTGATGCTGCTCGACGTCGACCGGAGACGCGCGGCCCTCGCCCTGCTGCTGGGCACCCTGGCCCTCGGCTGCGCCGTCGCCCTCGCCGGCACCGCCGCCTGGCTGATCGCCCGCGCCTCGCAGATGCCCGACGTGCTCGCGCTGTCCGTCGCGACGGTCGCGGTCCGCGCGTTCGGCATCGGGCGCGGGGTCCTGCGCTACGTCGAACGGCTGGTCTCGCACGACGTCGCCCTGCGCGGCATGACCCAGCTGCGCACGACCCTCTACGACCGGCTCGCCGTCGGCCGACCCGACGCGCTGGTGCGACTGCGCCGCGGCGACCTGCTCGCCCGGGTCGGGGCGGACGTCGACGCCGTGGGCGACGTCGTCGTCCGCGGGCTGCTGCCGATCGGCGTCGCGACGCTGCTCGGGCTGCTGACCTCGGTGGCGATGTGCCTGTTCTGGCCGCCGGCCGGGCTCGCGCTCGCCGCCTGCCTCGTGCTCGCAGGCGTGGCCGCGCCGGCGCTCGCGTCGCGTGGCGCACGGATCAGCGAGCAGCGTGCGACGCAGGGCCGGTCCGACATGACGGCCGCGGCGCTCGGGCTGCTCGACGACGCCGGTCCGCTCTCGGTCGGCGGCCGCGTGGCGCAGGAGCTGACCGCGCTGCGCGTCGCCGACGAACAGATCGCGGACGCGACCGACCGCGGCGCACCGTCGGCAGCGCTCGCCGCGGGGCTCGGACAGCTGGCCGTCGGGCTGGCCGTCCTCGCCGCGCTCGTCACCGGGATCCCGGCCGTGACCTCGGGCCGGCTCTCGGCCGTCGACCTCGCCGTCATCGTGCTGACACCGCTCGCCGCGTTCGAGGCGACCACCCTGCTGCCCGCGGCCATGATCCAGGTGCACCGTTCGCGCGCCGCGGCCGCCCGGGTGTTAGCGCTCCTCGACGACGGCGCGGCCGGGCCCGTCGCGGTGCAGGATGACGCACGCCGACCCGCGCCGTCGCTCGAGGCGGTCGCGCTGTCGTGCGCCTGGCCGGACGGCCCGACGGTCGTGGACCACCTCGACCTCGCGCTCCGACCCGGTCGCTCGATCGCGATCGTCGGCCCGTCGGGCACCGGCAAGACGACGACGCTGCTGACCCTCGCCGGACTCCTGCCCGCTCGGTCGGGCGCCCTGACGCTGGACGGCGTGCCTGTCGCCGACTACGGACGCGAGGCGGTCACCGCGACCGTCCTGGTGGGCACCGAGGACGCGCACGTGTTCGGCACGACGGTCCTGGAGAACCTGCGGGTGGCCCGCGGCGACGTGACCCGCGACGAGGCGACGGCGGCGCTGGGACGCGTCACGCTGGGTCCCTGGCTGGCCGGGCTGCCGGACGGTCTCGACACCCTGCTCGGCCCCGACGCCCGCACGGTCTCCGGCGGCGAACGCCGGCGCCTCCTCGTGGCCCGCGCCCTGCTCTCGTCGGCACCCCTGCTCCTGCTCGACGAGCCCGCCGAGCACCTCGACCCGGCCACGGCCGACGCGCTGGTCACCGACCTGCTGCGGGACCCCCGGGGTGTCGTCGTCGTGACGCACCGCCTCACCCCGCTCGCGGCGGCGGACGACGTGCTGTGGCTCGACGGCGGACGCGTCCGGGCCCGCGGCACGCATGCCGATCTGCGGGCGGGTGTTCCCGGCTACCGTGAGGCGCTGGACCTGGAGAGCGAGGGCGGAGGGACTGGTCGTGCCTGACGAGGCCCCGCTGACGCCCGACATGCTCGACCAGCTGCTCGACGCCATGGTCTCGGTCGCCGGCGAGGTCGAGCTCGACACCGTCCTCGACCGGTTCGTCCGCGTCAGCGCCCGGCTGACCGGCGCCAGGTACGGCGCCATCGACGTCCGCGACGCGCACGGCCGGTCGATCACCTTCGTGCGGACCGGCCAGGCGGGCGCCCTGGCCAAGGCCCTCCGCGACGGTCCGCAGCGCCCGGCGGTCCTCGGCGCCCTGCCCGCACAGGGAGCGCACCGGCTGGCCGACCTGCGTCGGCACCCGTCCTTCGACGGGTTCGGGCGCGTCGGGACGCCGACGACGTTCCTCGGCGCGACGCTGCACGTGGGCGCGCGGGTGTTCGGGCACCTGTACCTGGCGGGCAAGCCGGTGCCGTTCACGGCCGCCGACGAGAAGGTCGCCGAAGCGCTGGCCGCGGCCGCCGGTGCCGCGATCGCGAACGCCCAGCTGTTCGCGGAGGCGGACCAGCGCGAGACGTGGCTCCGGGCGGAGCAGGCCATCACGACGATGCTGCTCAAGGGGGTCGACGCCGAGGACGCCCTCCGGCTCATCGCCTCGACGGCCCGGGAGGTGGGCGGCGCCGAGACTGTCGCGCTCGCGCTTCCCGGGGTCGACGGCGAGTTCCTGGTCGAGCTCGCGTCCGGGCAGGACAGCCACCACCTGCTCGGGGCGCCCATGCCGACCGGTTCCCGGGCGAACGCCGTCCTGATGACCGGCAGGGGCATGACCGTCGCCTCCCTGCAGGCCGCCACACCGGTCGCCGTGCCGGCGATGCAGGCCTTCGGACCCGCGCTCTTCGCACCGTTCCGCGCCCCGGGTCGCGGGCTCGGGGTGCTGATCCTGCTGCGCCGGGTGGGCGGCGCGCAGTTCGACGACGCCGACCTGGGCACCGCCGTCTCGTTCGCGGAGCAGGCCGCCCTCGCGTACGTGCTGGCCGAGGCGCGTGCCGCTCAGGACGCGGCGACACTGCTCGACGAGCGCGAGCGGATCGCGCGGGACCTGCACGACCTGGCCATCCAGCAGCTGTTCGCCACCGGGCTGCAGCTGGAGACGGTGCGCCGACGAGCCGCGCGCGGGGTCGACGCCACCGAGCTCACCGGCATCGTCGACGACGCCCTGGAGAGCGTCGACGGCTCCGTGCGGGAGATCCGGCACATCGTGCACGACCTGCGCGACCCCGACGGTGGCGTCGGCGTCGTCGCACGCCTGCGCCGGGAGATCGACCTGGCGCGGACGGGGCTCGGCTTCGCGCCCACCTTCGTCGCGACCCTCGACGGCTCGCCCGTGGCCGAGGGTGACCTCGACGAGGACCGGCTGGACGAGCGCGTCGCGGGCCCGCTCGCCGGCGACGTCGTCGCGGTCCTGCGCGAGGCGCTCGCCAACGCCGCCCGCCACGCGGAGGCCCACCGGGTCGACGTGCGGCTCGCCGTGACGTCGTCCGAGGTGGTCGTGGAGGTCGACGACGACGGCCACGGGATGCCGACCGGACCCGCCCGCCGCTCGGGCTCCGCCAATCTCGCCTCGCGGGCCCGCGCTCGAGGTGGGACGTTCAGTCTGGGGTCGCCGCGCCAGGGCGGGGGCACGCAGACCGTCTGGTCGGCGCCGTTGCCCTGACCGACGGGGTCGGGGAGGTCTCGGTGGCCCAGGCACAGGTGGAACCAGCTCCGGGCGCCCAGCTCACGCAACGCGCGATCTGGGCGATCTTCGGCGGGCTCATGCTCGCCATGCTGCTGGCGGCGCTCGACCAGACGATCGTCGCGACGGCCCTGCCGACGATCGTGCGCGACCTCGGCGGCGCGGAGCACCTGTCCTGGGTGGTCACCGCGTACATGCTCGCCTCGACGGCGACCACGCCGTTGTGGGGCAAGCTGGGCGACCTCTACGGCCGCAAGATCCTCTTCGTCACCTGCATCGTCATCTTCCTGGTCGGCTCGGCACTGGCCGGGACCTCGCAGACGATGACGCAGCTCATCATCTGGCGAGCGGTGCAGGGCGCGGGCGGTGGCGGGCTCATGGTCCTGTCGCAGGCGATCATCGGTGATGTCGTCCCCGCCCGGGAGCGCGGCCGGTACCAGGGCGCGTTCGGGGCCGTCTTCGGGATCTCCAGCGTCGCGGGGCCGCTGCTGGGCGGCTTCTTCGTGGACAACTTCAGCTGGCGGTGGGTCTTCTACATCAACCTGCCGATCGGTGCCGTGGCGCTCGCGGTCGTGCTCGCGGTGCTACCCGTGACGCGGTCCACGCGGTCCCCGAAGATCGACTACGCGGGCATCCTGCTGCTCGCCACGTTCGCGACGTCCGTCGTGCTCGTCACCAGCCTGGGTGGTCGGACCTGGGCGTGGGACTCGGTCCAGGTGATCGGGCTGGGGGTTCTCGCGGTCGTCTGCGTCGTGGCGTTCGGGTTCGTCGAGGCCCGCGTCCCCGAGCCGGTCATGCCGCTGCGGCTCTTCAAGAACCGCGTGTTCTCCACCACCGCGGTCGTCGGCTTCGTCGTGGGCTTCGCGATGTTCGGGTCGATCACCTACCTGCCGCTCTACCTCCAGCAGGTCCAGGGCGCGACGCCCACGCAGTCCGGCCTCGAGATGATCCCGATGATGCTCGGGCTGCTGCTCACCTCGATCGGCAGCGGCCAGCTGATCAGCCGCACCGGCCGGTACAAGGTGTTCCCCATCGTCGGCACGGCGGTGTTCACCATCGGGCTCTACCTCCTCTCGCTGATGAGCCGCGAGACCACCTCGTTGCAGTCCGGGCTCTCGATGTTCGTGCTCGGCGCCGGGCTCGGCCTGGTCATGCAGGTGCTCGTCCTGGCCGTGCAGAACGCGGTCGAGTACCGCGACCTGGGCGTCGGCACCAGCGGTGCGACCTTCTTCCGGACGATCGGCAGCTGCGTCGGGGTGGCGGTGTTCGGCTCCGTGTTCACGTCGAAGCTGACCAGCAACCTCGCTGTCGCCCCACCGGCGGACGCGGTGGGGCCCTGCGCGGCGCCCGCGCTCAGCGCCACGTCCGAGGCGCTCGCCTCGTGCTCACCGGCCGTCCAGAACTGGTTCCTCGACGGGTACTCGGACGCGATCCACACGATCTTCCTGTACGCGGTCCCCGTCGGTGCGCTGGCCTTCGTCCTCGCCTGGCTCATCCCGGAGGTCACGCTCCGCACCGCCGCCAGCCGCCCCGACCCCGGCGAGTCGTTCGCGCTGCCCGCGAGCCGCACGTCCTACGAAGAGCTGCGCCTGCTGCTCTGGCGCCAGGTCGGCCACCAGGATCCCCTCCGGGCGTACGCGATCCTCAACGAGGGTCTCGACGTCGACGTGACGCCCGGGCAGAGCTGGCTGCTGTCCCGGGTCTCGGCCGTCCGATCACGGACCATCGACGTCATGGTCGAGAAGTCGGGCGTCGAACGGGCTGCCGTGGTCCATACCGCCGAGTCCCTGCGCGACAGGGGCCTGGTATCGATCGACGGCCAGACGGTGACACCGACCGTGGCCGGCGACGCGGTCGCCGAGCAGCAAGAACAACGAGCGCGCCAAGCTGCGCACGATGATCGACCAGTGGCAGGGTGCCGACGAACCCGATGTCGACGCCCTGGTCGAGCAGGTGACCGAACGCCTCTGGCGCGACGACCCGGCCCCGGCCGGCCTCCTGCGCTAGGCAGGGCTCCGGCCGGCCGGAGCCCCGGGTCCGCCGGGTCCGGAGCCCGAATTCGTGACTCTCCGACCAACTCGTCGGTTGCGACCCACGTCCTCGTCGGAAGGTCACGACTTCGGCCGACGCCCGGACCTTCACCCCATCAGGTCGCGGCGGCGGAGGAGGCCCACTCGGACCTCGGCTGGCAGCAACGGGAGGATCCGGCGGGTCAGCGTGCTGCCGGTGAGGTCCTCCTTCGTCACCCGTAGGGCGCGCCAGCCGGCTTCCACCACGGCGTCGTGCCGGCGCTTCTCCCGCATGAACTGTTCCGACGCGGCGTCGGAGTACTTCGAACGACCGTCGTACTCGAGCAGCAACCGCCACTGCGGCCAGCCCAGGTCCGACCAGAAGACGCCGAGGCGTGTCGGCACGGCGATCTGTGTCGTCGGGACAGGAAGTCCGTCCCGCAGCACCACGAACCGGGTCGCCGACTCCCCCGGCGACTCGGCACCGTCGTCGGCGAGCGCGATCACCGCGCGCGCTCGCGCGATCCCTCGTCGTCCCGAGCGCGCCTCCACGATCGAGTCGATGACTCCGACGTCGGCTCCCGCGCGCAGCGCCGAGTCCGCGATGACCAACCCTGCGAGCGGCGGAAGGCCTGACGCGCAGTCGACGACAGTGCGTTCGAGCGTCGTGACGGGAAGGGTTCCGATCGCGGCGAGCTCGGCCGCGGGTGGCACACCGGTGTGGCTCGTGACCCGTCGGTCGCTGTCGATGCCGGCACCGTGCGCTCGGTACAGGTGCGTCGTGGTCGGGGATGCCCACACAAGTAGGCCCCAGAGCAGGGCCGCGGACGCGTGGCTGAACCAGTGCGGTGCATCGAGCCGGTCGTGCACCCCGACGATGCGGGCGAGCGCCACCTCGCGATCTCGTGACGGATCGGGTGACGGAGTCGTGGGCAGGTAGATACCGCGGGCCACCCGTTCCCACCGACCCGAGCGGACCTGCTCGCGCACCACCGTCTCCGGGTGGTGCCGCGCGAGCGCGACCGCCGGCAGCGCGACCCTCGGGATCGGTGCGGTGTCGTTCGGTCGTCTGGGCATGACGACACGATCGTCGTCCCGATGCCGTCGTCGCCGACCGCCGGGACATCTGTGGACGACCTGGCCCTGGGGACGGCTCAGGCTCGTCGGCGCCGAACTCGTGGTTTGGCGACGACGTCGTGGGTTGCAGCTGACGACTTCGTCGACTTGTCACGACTTCGCGGGAGGAGTGGGCGCGAGTGGCAGGGAGTGGGCGGCGGCCGGGTCGGGGTACGACGGACCTCGGCTAGGCGTCGCCGCGCCAGCCTGAGTGCCTGCGGGACGCCACCAGCGCGGCCACCTGTGTCCGGCGCTGCAGGCCCAGCTTGGCCAGGATCGACGTGATGTGGTTCTTGACGGTCTTCTCGACGACGCCCAGGCGCTCGGCGATCTGCCGGTTCGACAGGCCGTCGCCGATGAGGTCGACCACACGCAGCTCGCTCGGCGTGAGCGTGCGGGTCAGGTCCGGGTGTCCCGACCGGTGACGGGTGACCGACCGTTCGTCGAGCAGCATCCGGCCGGCCGCGACCGCACGGATCGCGTCGGAGATGTCGGTGCCGCGCACCGTCTTGAGCAGGAACGCCGCGGCACCGGCCTCGAGCGCCGCGTCCATGGCGTCCTCCTCGTCGAACGACGTGAGCACGATCGAACGCGTCTCCGGCAACGACCTGCGCAGGGCGTGCATCAGGTCGATCCCCGTGCCGTCGGGCAGCGCCAGGTCTACGAGCACCACCCGGGGGTGCACGAGCGCGGCGCGCTGCAGCGCCTCGGCCACGGAAGCCGCCTCGGCGACGACGCGCATCCCGTCGGCACGGTCGACCACCTCGGCGATCCCTCGACGCACGACCTCGTGATCGTCGACGATCATCACCGAGATGGGCACATGGATCTGCTCAGCCTCGACCTCTGCGGGAGCGCTGCTGGCGGGCACGGTGGCATCGTAGCGAGGGTGACGACCCTCCTGCTGCCCTCCTCGATGTCCGACGAGCCCGTCGTCCCGGACGGAGTCCACGTCGTCCGCTACGACGTCGCCGAACCGTTGCCCGACGACGCGCTCGACGCCGAGGCCCTGGTGGTCTGGGGGAACGGGCACGGGCAGCTGTCCGACGCGGCCCGTCGGCTGACCCGGCTGCGCTGGGTGCAGACCCTCGCCGCGGGTCCCGACTCCGTGCTGGCGGCCGGCTTCGCGCCCGACGTGGTGATCACGTCGGGTCGCGGGCTGCACGACGGGCCGGTAGCCGAGCACACGCTCGCGCTGCTGCTGGCCCTGGCTCGTCGGCTGCCCGACTGCGTCCGCGCGCAGGACGAGCACCGTTGGGCGGACGACCTCGGCGGGATGCAGGAGTTCCGGCCGGGCCTGGAGTTCCGCAGCCTGGCCGAGGCGCGCGTCCTGATCTGGGGCTTCGGCTCGATCGCGGGCCGGCTGGCCCCCCTGCTGACGGCCCTGGGTGCCGAGGTCCAGGGCGTCGCCCGGACCGCCGGCACGCGGCACGGCTACCCCGTCCTCTCGACGTTCGACCTGCCCGACGCGCTCCCCCACACGGACGTCCTGGTCTCGCTGCTGCCGGCGACGCCGCAGAACACCCGCGTGGTGGACGGACCGGTCTTCGAGCTGTTGCCCGACCACGCGTTCGTCGTCAACGTCGGCCGCGGCGCCGTGCTCGACGAGGACGCCCTGCTGTCGGCGATCCGGCACGGCCGGATCGCGGGCGCCGCGCTCGACGTCTTCGACACGGAGCCGCTGCCCGCCGACTCCCCGCTGTGGGCCGAACCGCGGATCCTCGTCACCCCGCACGCGGCGGGCGGGCGACCGCTGGGCGCAGGTGAGCTGGTGACGGAGAACCTGTTGGCGCTGCTGTCGGGTGCCGAGCAGCGGAACGTGGTGCCGCGAGCCTAGAAGCGGCCGTTGCGCGGGCGCGGCTGGCAGTGCGGACAGCTGTACGACGAGCGGTTCATGAACTCGTCGCGACGGATCGGCGTGCCGCAGCGCGGGCACGGCCGGCCCTCCTGGGCATACACCCTGAGCGACCGGTCGAAGTACCCGGAGTTCCCGTTCACGTTCACGTAGAGGGCGTCGAAGCTGGTGCCGCCCTGCGCGAGCGCCTCCGTCATGACCTCACGCGCACCCGCCAGCGCGCGCTCGACCTCCGCCACGCGGAGCGTCTCCGTGGGGCGCGCGTAGTGCAGCTGCGCCCGCCACAGACCCTCGTCGGCGTAGATGTTGCCGATGCCCGAGACCAGCGTCTGGTCGAGCAGTGCACGCTTCAGGCCGGTCTTGCGGCGCCGGACCGCCCGCACCAACGCGTCGTGGTCGAGCGCGGGGTCGAGCAGGTCACGGGCGATGTGGGCGACGGGCTCGGGCAGGACCGGTCGAGATGAGCCGAGGCCGCCGGGTCCGTGGTCCGGCGTCGGCACCAGGTCCGGGACGCTCAGGTGCCCGAACGTCCGCTGGTCGACGAAGTCCAGGTACCCCTCGTCGAGCGTGAGCCGGACGCGCAGGTGCGGGTGGTCGACCGGTTCGGTGCGCACCAGCAGCTGACCGCTCATGCCCAGGTGGGCCAGCAGGGCGTCGTCCGGCTCGTCCAGCAGCAGCCAGAGAAACTTTCCGCGCCGGACCGCGGCGTCGAACCGGCGACCCGCCAGCCGGCCGGCGAAGTCGAGCGGCCCCCCGACGTGCCGGCGCACGCTGTAGTCGCGGCTGACCTCGACCTTCAGCACCGACCGGCCGAGGACGTGCCTGGCCAGCCCGTCGCGGACGGTCTCGACCTCGGGCAGCTCGGGCACGTCAGGCCTGCGCCGCCCGCAGCTCCTCGAGCACGCGGTACGCGTCCGCTGCGGCGTCCTGCTCGGCCACCTTCTTGGCACGCCCGACGCCGACGCCCCGAGCCACGCCGTCGACGACCGCGCGCGCCGTGAACGTGCGGGCGTGGTCCGGTCCCTCGCCGTCGACGTCGTAGACCGGTGCGCCCAGGCCCATCGCGGCGGACAGCTCCTGCAACGACGTCTTCCAGTCCAGACCGGCACCGAGGTCGGCCGCGGCCACCAACGACGGGCCCACGAGCCGCTCGACCAGGACGCGCGCCGTCTCCAGGCCGTGCGACAGGTAGACGGCACCGAACATCGCCTCGAGCGTGTCAGACAGGATCGAGTCCTTCTGGGCGCCGCCCGTGGACACCTCACCCTTGCCCAGCAGCACGTAGCTGCCGAGGTCAGCTCGCGGGCCACGACGGCGAGCGCGCGCTGCGACACGGTGGCCGCTCGCATCTTTGCGAGCGAGCCCTCGGAGAGCGTGGGGTGCGTCCGGTACAGCGACTCGGTGACGACCAGGCCCAGGACCGTATCGCCGAGGAACTCGAGCCGCTCGTTGGTGGGCAGCCCGCCGGCCTCGTGCGCGAACGACCGGTGGGTCAGGGCAAGCACAAGAAGCTCGGGGTCCAGTCGGACCCCGAGCTTCTCGAGCAGCTGGTCTGCCGCGTCGTTCACGCCGGACCTCCGGAAAAGTCGTGCGGCGGAACGGCGTCCGACAAGGTCAGCGGACCTCGAACTCCGTGCGCACGGCCTCGGCGTAGGCGCGGTCCTTGTAGGTGCCGCACGACGGGCAGGCCGTGTGGGGCATCTTGTTCGCCTTGCACTTCGGGCAGGTGTGGAGCGTCGTGGCAGTGGTCTTCCACTGCGACCGACGCGCACGGGTGTTGCTGCGCGACATCTTGCGCTTCGGAACAGCCACGGCTAGCTCTCTTTCGTCTCGTCGTTCGAGCTCACGAGGCCGCCCAGAGCGGCCCAGCGAGGATCAAGCGTCTCATGCGAATGGTCAGGGTCGTCCGCCAGCCGGGCTCCACACTCGGAGCACAGACCTGGGCAGTCGGGGCGGCACAGCGGCTGGAACGGCAGAGCCGGAACGACCGTGTCTCGCAGCACGGGTTCGAGGTCGATCAGATCGCCCTCGAGCTCGCGCACGTCTTCTTCTTCGTCGCCATCCTCGGCCGCGACCGCCGCGCGCTCGGGATACACGAACAGCTCCGTGAGCTGGACATCGATATCCTCGATGACCTCGCCCAGGCAGCGTACGCACTCCCCGATCGCCCGGCCGCGGACGGATCCGGTGACCAGGACCCCCTCCATGACCGCCTCGAGCCGCAGATCCAGCTCGACGTCGTTCCCGGTGGGGACGCCGATCACGTCAGTACCGAGATCCTCGGGGGCAGCCAGGGTGCGCTGCACGGTTCGCGTCGATCCTGGGCGCCGGCCGAGCGTGCGTGTCGAGCACGAAGGGCGAACCACGATCGAGGTGAACAGGGCGCTGCACGGCCAGGGTCCCCTCGTTGATCTCGGTCCGTGCCATGTCCGGCAGAACCAACGGACAACTCTACGGTACGGACGACGGGCCACCCAAATCGTCGGCGGGTGGCGGATGTCTCACTCGCCGCCCAGCCGCCCGGCGAGCTTCGCGCGGCCCGCCTGCACCTGACCCAGCACCTTGCCCAGGTCGATCTCGAAGTCTGCGAGCCGCCGGTCGCAGTAGTCGTCCGCGTCGCGCTGCAGCCGCTCGGCGGTCTCCTCGGCCTCGGCGACCAGGGCGGCGGCACGCTCCTGCGCGGCGACGACGACCGCCTCCTGCGACACCAGCTCCTCGGCCTCGCGGCGCGCCCGCGCCAGGATCTCGTCGGCGCCGGCCTGCGCCTCCGCACGCGCCGCCGAGGCGTCCGCCAGCACCTGGTCCGCGCGGGTCAGCTGCGTGGGCAGCACGTCGCGCGCCTGCTCGACCAGGTCCAGCAGCTCGGCGCGGTTCACCAGCACCGAGGACGACATCGGCATGGCGCGCGCCGAGGCGACCACCGTGGCGATCGCGTCCAGCACGCCGGTCAGCCCCTCGGGCCGGGTGCTCGGGTCCTGCTCGGTCTGGTCGGTCATCGTCCGTCCTTTCGTCCCACTGCTGCACGCACCGCGTCCGCCACACCGGGCGGAACGAGGTCGTCGATGTCGCCGCCGTAGCGTGCCACGTCCTTGACCAGCGACGACGCGATGTGCGCCAGCGCCGGGTCACCCACCACGAACACCGTCTCGACCCCGGCGAGGTGCCGGTTCATGAGCGCCATGGGCAGCTCCGCATCGAAGTCCGCGCCGCCGCGCAGACCCTTGACCACCGCGTTCGCGCCGTTCACCCGCAGGAAGTCGGCGAGGAGCCCCGCGACGCGCTCCACGCGCACCCCGTCAAGACCCGCCAGCGCCGTCCGGGCCAGCTCCACCCGGGCGTCGACGTCGAGCAGGGCCGACTTGCCGGAGTTCGTCGCCACACCGACGACGACCTCGTCGAACATCGAGCGAGCGCGGCGGACCACGTCGACGTGCCCGAGGGTGATCGGGTCGAACGACCCGGGGCACACGGCGATGGTCACCAGGTCAGGGTAGGCCAGCGCGTGCGCCAGGTCGCGACCCACACGCGGCGCCCTAGTGTCGGTCAGTGCCCTCAGCGCCCGCAGTGCCCTCTGTGCCCCCTGTGTCCATCGAGCCGGCGACCTGGGCGGACTCCCCCGCGCTCCGCACCGTCCTGGCGCGCGCCTACCGGGACAACCCGCTGATGGTCTGGGCCCTGCCGGACGCGGCAACTCGAGAGGACGCCTGCGCCGCCTGGCTCGGCCCGTCGGTCGACCGCTACCTCGCGGGCGGCCGCGTGGACGTCGCCCGCCTGGACGGGTGCGTGGTGGGTGTCGCGGCGTGGCGCCTGCCGGACCGTCCCGCGGTCCCTGGGTCGCTGCCCGCACCGGACCGCGTGCTCGCGCTGCTCGTCGGGCCCGCCCGCGCCGGAGAGATCCTCGCGGCGCTCGGCCGGGCGGCGGCGTTCGCGCCGAAAGAGCCCGCCGCGTACCTCAACTATCTCGCCGTCGCGCCCGAGCACCAGGGCCGCGGGATCGGGCGGGAGCTGCTCGACGTCGGGGTCGGGCAGGCTCGTCGCGACGGAGTGGGCACGTACCTGGCGACGAGCGACCCCCGGAACCTGCCGTTCTACGAACGGGCGGGGTTCTCAGCCGTCGGCGGCCTGGACCTCGGCGGTCCCCGGCTGACCGTCCTGCACGGACCGTGACGCCTCCGCGAACCACATCACGGTGTCGCCGTACGCGCGCCGGTCGAGCCGCACCATCGCACCCGGCCAGACGGGCTCGGGCGAGCGGCGACCCCGCTCGACGACGAGCACGCCGTGCGCCGAGAGGGCCACGGGCGCGAGGACTGCCGCGAAGCTCGTCCTCGGTGACGTCGTACGGCGGGTCGACGAGGACGAGGTCCCAGGTCGCCGGGCGCTGCACGAACCGGTCGGCCTTCTCGGCCGCGACGACGACCCGGTCCCCGAGGCCCAGCGCCGCCACGTTCCGGCGGCACACGTCGGCTGCGTCGCGGCCCGAGTCGACCAGCGTCACCTGGGCGGCCCCGCGGCTCGCCGCCTCGATGCCGAGCGCGCCCGAGCCCGCGTAGAGGTCCAGCACGCGTGCGCCGTCCACCACGTCGAGGTGCTCGAGGCGCGAGAACAGCGCCTCCCGGACCCGGTCGCTGGTCGGCCTGGTGCCGCTGCGAGGCACCTGCAGGATCCGGCCGCCGACGGAGCCCGCGACGATCCGCGTCACCGCGTGGCTCCCGCCTTGGCGTTCTCCTGGGCGTCCATCATCCGCTCCATGAGGGAGCCCTTCTTGATCGACGACGCGATGGCGACCGCGATGGCCGACAGCACGATCTGGGCGATCATCAGCGGCGTGTTGATGGTGCGCAGCAGCACCGCGATCCAGACCGGCAGCAGGCCGAGGACCACGACGTCCGGCCCCCGCGCCAGGACGGTGGCGACCCCCGTGGGCAGGGCGCCCATGGGCGTCGAGACCAGCGCGCCGCCCCAGTCCGGGGCCGGCCGGTAGGACGAGCGCACGGCCGCGGCCGCCCACACGGGCGTCGCGATGAGCCCCAGCACGATCCAGTTGGGCACGTCGGACGCCCAGCGACCCACGGCCGCGAAGGCGACGACCGACCACAGCGCCATCGCGCCGGCGGGCACGATCATGCGCAGGCGCCGGACGCTCTGCGCCTCGATCGGCAGGAGGCGGTCCAGGATCGGCGCCATCTCGGCGCGGCGGGCCCCCTCGCCCGTGGCGCTCATCGCGACGTACCCGGCGACGAGGAGCGAGAGCAGCACGCCGAACGGGCTCGCCAGCTCCGGCACCGAGCTGACCAGCACGGGGACGAGGGCCGCGACGAACAGCTGCACGACGTGCCGGGCCGAGCGGCGCAGCACCACGATGTCGGCGGTGACCAGGGCGCTGGCGGGTCCGCGAGCGGTGCGCAGCCGGGACGTCCAGCGGCGCACCGGCGCGGCGGCCCCGTCGGTGAGCGCCCGGCCGAGCTCGCGCGAGTCCATCGACACGACCGCGCCGGCCGCCTGCGTGGCCACCGACCCGCTCTCGCGCAGCGTGCGCGACGGCATCCGGCCGAGCCGGGAGTCGACGAGGTACGCCAGCGCGACGGCGACGACGACCAGCACGCCGACCAGCCACCAGGGCGGCGCGGGCACCTCGTTCGTCGTCGAGCCCACCGAGGCGAGGACCACGGCGACGACGGGGGCGAGGAAGAGCAGGACGTCGCCGAGGAACGCGATCGCGCGCCTCGAGACGCTGGCCGACTGACCGACCGCCGCGACGAGCACGATGCCGGCCGCGACGAGCGCGGACGCCGAGGCGACCCGCACGACGCGTGACCCCTGGTCCGCGAGCAGGCCGGCGTCGAGGAGGGCGACGATCACGGCGACCACGAGGCCCGCCAGCACCGGCAGCCGCCGTGCGGACGGGCGCAGCAGCCCACGCCGGTCGACGGGCAGGCCAAGCCACCAGGCGGCCTCGGCGCCGCCGGCGCCCACCGGCCCCAGCCGGCCGGCCAGCGACAGCACGACGCCGCCCAGCGCGATGAGGATGACGATCACGAGGCTCGCCAGGCTCAGGTTCAGCGGGCTGCGGATGTCGGGCTCGGGCGGCAGCGCCACCCGCATCGCCTGGGACGCGCCGAGCGCGACGCCGATGGCGATCGCGATGCTGATGACCGCGTAGTAGACGTCCCCGAGCAGCGACCCGATCGTCGCGCTGCTGCGCACGCTGGCGGCCTGGGCGGTGTACTTGCGGATGCTCTTCGCCCGCGGGATCGGGCTGAGCTTCGAACGGCTGGACGGCTGCCTCGTCGCCGCTCTGGTCGTCCTGGACGACGTCGTCGTCGGTGACGTCGTCGCTCACGGGTTCTCCCGCGAGATCAGGTCGGCCGCCTGGTCAGGCGGCAGCAGCCGGGACACCTCGTCCGAGACGTGCACCGCGCGGTCCGCGACGGCGCGCAGCAGGTCGGGGTCGTGGGTGGCGACGAGCACCGCCCCGCCGGCCTTCTTCTCCGCGACGATCCGGGCCGCGAGCCGGTCCCGCATCGCGCGGTCGAGGCGCTGCTCGGGCTCGTCGAGCACCAGGAGCGAGCGCGGCCGCACGAACCCGGCGGCGAGCAGCAGGCGGCGGCGCTGGCCGGAGGAGAGAGCGACCGGGAGCGACTTCGCGTGGTCGGACAGGCCGAACTCGCCGAGGAGCTCGGTGACCACGCCGTCCGCGCCCTTCACGCCGTGACCGCGGGCCGTGAGGTAGAGGTGCTCGGACACCGTGAGCGCCGGGAAGTAGGCGTCGTCGTCGAGGACGCTGGCGACCTTGGTGCGGAACGCGACGTCGCGCTCGTCGACCTTGGCGCCGAACACCTGCAGCGTCCCGCCCGACGGTTCGAGCAGGCCGATCACAGCGCGCAGCACCGTCGACTTGCCCGAGCCGTTGGCGCCGACCAGGGCGATGACCTTTCCGGGCGCGAGGGTGAACGTGACGGGGGCGCAGACGGGGGCGCCGCCGTAACCGACGAGCAGGTCCTTGGCGCTGATGACGGGCTTCGACACGCTCGCCAGCGTATCGGCGCCGGATGTGCCCGCGCGCCGCCGTCCCCGGACGTCACGTCTGGCCGAGGAAGTCCTCGCGCCCGTCGGCCAGCTGTAGGTCGATCGCGCGTTGCAGCGCCGGCCACTGCGTGAGCTCGGGATCGGCGTCCACGAGCGCCCGCGCGTCCTCGCGGGCCCGGTCGATCACCGCCCCGTCGGCGACCACCCGCAGGAACCGCAGCGTGCCCCGGCGCCCCGACTGCGCGGCGCCGAGCACGTCGCCCTCACGCCGCAGCAGCAGATCGACGCGGGCAAGCTCGAACCCGTCGGTGGTGGCCGAGAGCGCCTCGAGGCGCCGTCCGGCCGTGCTGCCGTCCGGCGCGTCCGAGACGAGCAGGCACACCCCGGGCTCGCGGCCACGACCGATGCGGCCGCGCAGCTGGTGCAGCCAGAGACCGAAGACCTGCGCGTCGAGGACGACCATCACGGTCGCCGCCGGCACGTCGACGCCGACCTCGATGACCGTCGTCGAGACGAGCACCGGCGTCCGTCCGGAGGCGAAGTCGGCGATCGCCTGGTCCTTCTCCTCGCCGGACATCCGGCCGTGCAGCACCCCGACCGCGGCGCCGCCGAGCCGGTCGTCCTGCCGCAGGGTCTCGACGACCTCCAGCACCGCGCGCAACGGCCGCTTGGGCGGCTTGACGCCCGCCGCGGTCGCCTCGCCCACGGTCGTCGGCTCGTCGGCGTCGAGATAGAGGTCGTCGCCGTCGTCCTCGCTGGTCAGCTCGTCGTCGTCGGGGTCGATCCGGGCGCAGACGACGAACGCCCGGCCGCCGCGGGCGACCTCCTCGCCCACGCGGCGCCACGTCCGGTCCATCCACGCCGGGACGCCGACCGGTACGACGTGCGTGGTGATCCCGCTGCGACCCGCAGGGACCTCGCGCAGCTCGGAGATCTCCAGCTCGCCGAACACGGTCATCGCGACCGTGCGCGGGATGGGCGTCGCGGTGGTGACCAGCAGGTGCGGTGAGTTCTTCGCCTTCGCCAGCAGAGCACCGCGCTGCTCGACGCCGAACTTGTGCTGCTCGTCGATGACGACGAGCCCGAGGTCGGCGAACTGCACCGGGCTCGAGAGCAGCGCATGGGTCCCGACGACGATCCCGGCCTGCCCGCTGGCGGCATCGAGCAGGTTGACCTTGCGCTCGGCCGCGCCCTGCGCGCCCGTGAGCAGGGCCACGCGCGTGCCGATCTCCGAGCCGCCGAGCATCCCGCCCTCCGCCAGGTCCCCCAGCAGGGCGCGCAACGTCCGCACGTGCTGTGCGGCCAGCACCGAGGTCGGTGCGAGCATCGCGGCCTGTCCGCCCGCGTCGATGACCTGCAGCATCGCCCGCAGCGCCACGACGGTCTTGCCCGACCCGACCTCGCCCTGCAGCAGCCGCTGCATGGGCCGGTCGAGTGCCAGGTCGTCGCCGATCTGTGCGCCCGCGAGCAGCTGCCCCGGCGTGAGGTCGAACGGCAGGCGGGCGTCGAACGCCTCGAGCAGCCCACCCGTCCGTGGCGGGCGTGCCGTCGAGGCCTCCCGCTGCGCCCGCGACCGGCGTCTCGCGAGCTCGGTCTGCAGGACGAACGCCTCCTCGTACCGCAGCCGTGCCTGCCCGCGGTGGACGTCGGCGTCCTCGCGCGGCACGTGGACGTCGCGCAGCGCCTTGAGCCGTGACCCGAGCCCGCGGTGCTCGCGGACGTGCGGCGGCACCGGATCGGGCATCTCGTCGTCCGTCAGCGGGTCCAGGACCTTGCGCAGCGCCGCGCGGATGGCCTCGGAGTCCAGACCCTTGGTGGCCGGGTAGATGGGGATCGGCCACTCGACCTCCTCCATCGCCCGCGCCTCGTCCTCGACGCTCCCGAGGATCTGGTAGACCGGGTTGGCCAGCTGCAACCGGCCGTTGAACACGTTGATCTCGCCCGAGAACAGCCCGAGCTCACCGACGACGAGCCGCGCGAGGTGCCACTTCGCGACGCCCTCGTTGGCCGTGAAGATCACCAGGCTCAGCGAGCGGTTGCCGTCGGTGATGGTCGCCTCGACCCGTGGTCGGCCGGTCTTCGCCGCGTGCTTCATCTGCGCGCCGCGCACGCGGGCGACCAGGGCCACGTTCAGACCGATCACCAGGCTCGCGATGTCGGTGACCTCTCGCGAGTCCGCATACCGCCAGGGGTAGTACGCCAGCAGGTCCGCTCTGGTCTCGATCCCGAGCGACTCGAACTTCTTCAGGTCCGCGGCGTTCCGCGCCGGGGGTGGCTCCCGCAACGGGTCGACGGACGTGTGCACGCCGTCCTCGTAGACGAGGCCGCTGCGTGGCGCCCGGCTGGTACGGCTCCGGCGTCCCTCGGGCACGGTCAGTCCAGCCCGATCAGGACGGCCGGTCCCCGACCGGTCGGACCGACGACGATGGGCTCGACGCCCTCGTGGTGCTCCGCGAGGTAGCCCGCCAGGTCGTCGAGCGTGGGTCCGGCGTCCCGCAGCAGCACGGTGAGGCTCTCCACAGGACCGCTCGCGGTCCGGAGTAGCTCGTCGGCCGCGGCCCGCACCGACGACGGCGTGACCGGGTCGGCCAGCTCGACGGACCGCAACCGGCGCAGGGCCTCGTGGGCCGGTCCGGCGTCCGCGGCCGCCGCCAGCGCGAGCGCCGCGACCGCGACCCGCAGCTCGTCGCCGGCGTCGAGCACCTCCACGTCCGGGTGCGACGCGACGAGCGCGGTCAGCTCGTCGTCGGCCACCGAGTCGCCCGGGAGCACGGCGACGCGCACAGCGCCGGTGTCCGTCACGGCCCGCTCGAGGTGGTCCCTGCTGATGGGTGCCTCCGGGCACCGCACCAGCGTGACGGCACCCGTCGAGGCGTACCAGGACGCCAGCTCGGCGAGCTGGTGCACACCACGACCCCGCAGCGACCGTCGTCGACGTGGGCCGACGACGCGTGCGCCCCGGCCACCAGACGCACCAGGACCTGCTCGCGCCGACCGATCGTGGAAGCGGCGATCGCCGACGCGGGATGGTCCGTGTGCACGTGCACGTGCCACATGCCGTCCCCGCCGACCACCGCGACGGAGTCGCCCAGCGCCGCCATCGCGACCTGCAAGGCCGCGTCCAGGTCGGCGTCGGCACTGCCGACCAGGAGCATCACCTCGAACGCGCCACCGGCCGGTTCGACCGGCCACGGGTCGGTCGGGGTGGCCGGCAACCACGCCAGCGCGTCGCCCGCGACGGTCCCCCCACCGACCACCCGTGCGAGGGCGTCGAGCACGACGAGCAGCGCGCAGGCGCCGGCGTCGAGCACGTGTGCGGCGCGCAGCACCGGGTGCTCGGCGCTGATCCCGGCGAGCGCACGGTGCGCGTCCGCGACCACCGAGGCGAGCATCGTCGCCAGGTCCGCCCCCGCGTCCGCGGCCGTCGTGGCGCTGCGAGCGACGCTGTCCGCGAGCGTGAGGATCGTGCCCTCCTGCGGATCCTGCATCGCGCCGCGTGCCGCCCGGGCCGCCGCGCCGAGGCACCGCGCGACGTCGAAGGCGTCCGCCTGCTCCGGCAGCGTCTGCGCGAAGCCCGTGAGGTACTGGCTGACGATGACGCCCGAGTTGCCGCGGGCCGAGCGCATGGCCCCGCGGGCGAACTGTCGCGCGACGTCGCGGGCGTCCTGGTCGGCGACCGGCAGGTGCTCGAGCGCAGCGACGCCCCCGGTGACGGTGAGCAGCACGTTGGTGCCCGTGTCGGAGTCGGGCACGGGAAACACGTTGACCGCGTCGATCCGGTCGCGCGACCCCGCCAGGGCGGAGCGGGACGCGTGCGCCCAGGCGCGCATCGCCGCTGCATCCAGCCGCTCCACGGCACCTCCGTCGCGCTCGTCCGTCTGCTCGTACGATCAGGTCTTTCGGGCACCACCTTGCAGCATCCGACCCACATTTGGGTCGACGTACGAGATGGGCTAGTCTTGACCGGTTGCCCGACCGAGTCGGGCACTGGTGGTGCCCCGTGGCGGCCCCCGAATCCTCTCCCGGAGTCGGCGTCGCCCGTGCGCCCCAACTCACAGCTTCGCCGCACACATGCGGCCGATGAACCGTACAGAGCAACAGGAGAAGACCGTGGCTGCCAACTGCGACGTCTGCGCCAAGGGCCGAAGCTTCGGGCACAGCATCTCGCACTCGCACGTGCGCACGAAGCGGCGCTGGAACCCGAACATCCAGCGCGTGCGTGCCGTGGTCGCGGGGACGCCGAAGCGTCTCAACGTCTGCACGTCGTGCCTGAAGGCCGGCAAGGTGCAGCGCGCCGTCTGACCCCGTCTCGGCGTACCCCGTACGCACCGACCGAGGCCCACGAGGTTGTCACCTCGTGGGCCTTCGTCATGTCCCTTCCGTGTGGCAGGGTGACGTCATGGTCGAGCAGCTGGACGACGTGACGATCCGCGCCGCCGCCGAGAGCGACGCCGCCGGGATCGCGCGGGTGCACGTGAGGTCCTGGCAGGAGGCGTACGCGGGCATCGTGCCCGAGGCGCACCTGGCCTCCCTCGACGTGGACCAACGCGCGAGCGAGTGGGCGTCCTACCTGCGCCAGGGCCCGTCGGACCAGGTGCTCACCTGGGTCGCGGTGTCCGGGAGCCAGGTGATCGGCTTCGTGACGGTCGGGCCGAGCCGCGACGAGGACGCCGGACGCGCGGACCGCGAGATCTACTCGATCTACCTCGACCCCGGGACGTGGGGGCACGGCGTCGCCCGGGACCTGATGCGGACCGTGATCTCCTCGGTCGGGGACAAGACCACGATCACCTTGTGGGTGCTCACGGACAACGAGCGCGCCCGGCACTTCTACCGCCGGCACGGCTTCCAGGCCGACGGCGTGGACCGCTACGACGACGTCGGCGGCGAGAGCCTGCTCGAGGTCCGCTACCGCCGGGGCTGACACGCGACCCTCGCGACTCAATGACCGCCGAAGTGGTCCCACCCCGACGTCTCCGGGGCCGGTGAGCCGTCGACCAGCACCGCCGAACCGTCCCGGACGCGCCCGATCGCGCGGAAGCCCGCGGGCAGCGTGGCCCCCGCCGGGAACGTCGCGAGCAGACCGTGGTCCTCTCCCCCGTCGAGCACCCACCGTTCCGCGGACGCACCCAGCGCCCCGGCCGCGGCCGCCAGCCGTCGGACGTCGTCGGGGAACGCCGTCGCCGGCCCGGCCAGGTCCAGCCCCACGCCGCTCGCGCGCGCGATCCGCCCGGCATCCCGCAGCAGCCCGTCGGACACGTCCATCATCGCCGTGGCCCCGGCGACCGCCGCGGCGGGCCCGGCGCCCAGCGGCGACGAGGGATGCAGGTAGGCACCGACGCTCGTCGTCCAGCGCGCCCCGCCCGGCCTCGAGGAGCGCCAGGCCGGCGGCGGACCGGCCGACCACGCCGGCGTGCGCGACGACGTCGCCGGGTCGCGCACCCGAGCGCAGCACGGGGGCGCGTCCCTCGAGGTCGCCGTGCGCGGCGACGGAGACGACGACCACCGGACCTCCGGACAGGTCGCCACCCACCACCCCCACACCCAGCGGCTCGCACTCGAGCGCCAGACCGCGGGCCAGCCCCTCGACCCAGGACACCGGCAGGTCCGCGGGGATCACGAGGGCGACCACGAGGCTCGTCGGCCGGGCGCCCATGGCCGCGACGTCCGCGAGGTTCTGCACGGCGGCCCGCCGACCCACGTCCTGCCCTCCCGACCAGGCACGCCGGAAGTGCCGGTCCTCGACGAGCACGTCGGTGGTCACCACGAACCGACCGTCGGGCGCGGCGACCACGGCCGCGTCGTCGCCGGGCGCCAGGAGCGTGCTCGTGCCGGACGGGAGGAGCGGGAAGATCCGCGCCAGGAGCGCCTCTTCCGACAGGTCGGCGACGAGAGGCCCGTCTGTGCTGGTCACCCGGACACGGTAGAGGGTCGACGGCCTCGGCGGGTTACCGTGGCCCCGTGCGCATCCGACGACCGGCAACCCCCGCGGCCGTCGTCGCAGGTCTGGCCCTGCTGACCGGCTGCAGCAACGCCGTCGGAGCCGAGGTGGCCCCCCATGCGACCGACCCCGTCTGCGCCAGCCTGGTGCTCGCGATGCCGGACTCGCTGGGCGACGGCCTGCCGAAACGCGACACGACGGCGCAGGCGACGACCGCCTGGGGCGACCCCGAGCACCCGATCGTCCTGCGCTGCGGTGTCGAGCCGCTCGGTCCGACGACGGAGCACTGCCAGACCGTCGAGACGCCGGGCGGACCGAGCATCGACTGGGTGGTCGTCGAGAACGACGACAAGACTGGACGCTGACCACCTACGGGCGCACGCCGGCCGTCGAGCTGCACGTGCCGGCCTCGGTGGCCAGCGCGGACGGCAGCTCGTACGTCGACCTGCTCGGCCCGGCAGTGGCGCTGACGCGGCAGACCCGGTCCTGCCTGTAGCCCTCAGCGTCCGTACTGGGCGGCGATCGGGCAGTCGAACGCGCCACGGTCGGCCAGCCCGACGTTGTTCAGGTAGTTCACGATGATCCGGTAGGACGCGAAGAAGCCCACCTCGGTGTACTTCACGCCCAGGCGCTCGCAGTACTCCCGCACCACCGGCTGGACGTGCCGCAGGTTCGGGCGCGGCATGCTCGGGAACAGGTGGTGCTCGACCTGGTAGTTCAGGCCGCCCATCGCGAAGTCCACCGCGGCGCCGCCGCGGATGTTGCGGGACGTGAGGACCTGACGGCGCAGGAAGTCGACCTTCATGCCGGCGGGGATGATCGGCATGCCCTTGTGGTTCGGCGCGAACGACCCACCGAGGAAGACCCCGAACAGGGCCATCTGCACGAAGAAGAACGCGACCGCCTTCCCCGGCGGCAGGAGCACCAGGAGGAGCGCGACGTAGATCACGAGCCTGCTCACGACGATCGTCAGGTCGACCCTGCGGTTGGCCACGGTGCCCTTGGCGGTCAGCGCGCGCACGCTCGACAGGTGCAGGCTCATGCCCTCCAGCGTCAGCAGCGGGAAGAAGAACCAGCCCTGGTTGCGCCCGAACCAGCCGCGCAGGCCGGGGCGCTCGTCGACGACGTCGGACGTCCACGCGACGACACCAGGAGCGATGTCCGGGTCGGAGCCCTGCTGGTTCGGGCTGGCGTGGTGCCGGTTGTGCTTGTTGCGCCACCAGGACGCGGACAGTCCGACGAAGCCGCCGGCGATGATGCGTGCCGTCCAGTCGTTCCACGCGCCCGACGTGAAGATCTGCCGGTGCGCGCTGTCGTGACCCAGGAACGCCAGCTGCGTGAGCACGACGGCGAGGGCCGCCGCGACGGCGAGTTGCCACCAGGAGTTGCCCACGAGGACGACCGCGACCCAGATGCCCGCGAACGCCAGGACCGCAAGGACCATCCGGCTCCAGTAGTAGCCGTACCGGCGTGCCATCAGGCCGGACTCGCGGATCTGCGCGGCGAGGGCCGAGTAGTCGCTGGCGTTGCGCGCCTCGATCGTGGCGGCGCCACCGTCGGGGCTCATGCGAGCCCGCCGGGAGCGGTGGGGCGGGCGGGCGGTGCGAGCAGCGCGTGGCTCAAGTAGTCACAACCGATCTGCGTAGGAGGCGCCCGATCCTTTGGACGACCCTGCGATGCACCCGTCCGCTCGACAGGGGCGTAAGACGCTGGTGGGCGTCCCGACGATGGTGGAGACGCCTGCCGACCGCGACGTCCTTGTCGAAGGCCGGTCCACCACGAATGCCCAGACAGTACGGCACACGCCTGAAGTTTTCCGCGGTTGTTGCCCCGGGAACGCAAACTCGTGGGTCTGCCCGAGCACCGGCCCGGGGGCCAGCCCCCGGGAGGGCTCAGCGCAGGCCCGTCGGGCGTTCCAGCGCCAGCAGGAGCAGCTCGTCGACCAGCTCCGGGTATGAGACCCCGGACGCCTGCCACATGCGCGGGTACATGGAGAACTGGGTGAACCCCGGCATGGTGTTGATCTCGTTGACGACGACCTCTCCGGCCGGCGTCACGAACACGTCCACGCGGGCCAGCCCCTCGCAGCCGACCGCCTCGAAGGTCCGGATCGCCACGTCCCGGACGGCGGCCGTCTCGGCGTCGGTGAGGTCGGCCGGGCAGGCCAGCGTCACCCCCGCCTCGTCCAGGTACTTGGCCTCGAAGTCGTAGAACGAGTGCCGCGGGTCGGTCACGAGGATCTCGCCTGGCAGGGAGGCGCGGGCGCGCTCTGAGCCGTGCCCGCCGAGCACACCGCACTCGATCTCGCGCCCGACGATCGCCGCTTCGATGATCACCTTGGGGTCGTGCTCCTGAGCCACCCGGATCGCCGCGGCCAGGTCCGCCAGGTCGGTCACGCGCGTGATGCCCAGGCTCGAGCCCGCGCGGGCCGGCTTGACGAACAGCGGGAGACCGAGTGCGGCGACCCGCTCCGCGACCGCGACCGGGTCCCGGTCGAGCTCGCCGGGCTGGACCACCGCGAACGGCCCGACGGGCAGCCCGTGCCCGGCCAGGACCAGCTTCATCATGTGCTTGTCCATGCCGACCGCCGAGGCGAGCACCCCGGCGCCGACGTACCGGACGTCGGCGAGCTCGAGCATGCCCTGCAGGGTGCCGTCCTCCCCGAAGGGGCCGTGCAGCAGCGGGAAGACGACATCCACCTCGCCGAGCACCCGGGGCAGCTGCCCGGCCTCGAGCACCTGGACCTCGCGGTCGTCGACCGCCTGCGGCAGCAGCACGTGCGCGGCGGTGTCCTCCACCTGCGGGAGACGTCCGTCGACGATCGCCCACCGGTCCGGATCATCCTCGGCGAGCACCCACCGGCCCGCCGGCGTGATGCCGACCGCGAGCACGTCGTACCGGTCGCGGTCGATGGCGCGCAGCACACCGCCCGCCGTCGCGCAGCCGATCGCGTGCTCGCCGGAGCGGCCGCCGAACAGCACCATGACCCGCGGTCGACGGGTCGGGGGGGCTGCGGTGATGTCCATCGGGCCGAACCCTACCCGGACGCATCGCGGGAGCCCCACCGCGGTGACCGCTGCGGGGCCGGTAGCCTTCCCAGGTGAGCTCCCGCGCGACCTGACGACCTGGCACCGTCGACGCTCGTCGTGAGCGCGGGCCGACCGCCCCGGACCCAGGGCGGCGCGCTGAACCCGCCCGTGGTGCTCTCGTCGACGAACGTCTCCCAGGGCGTACCGGGGGCCGGCGAGCTTCCTGTACGGGCGCATGGACACCCAGGCCTGGCACCCGTTCGAGGAGGCGCTGGGCCGGTTGGAGGGGTCGGCCCACCCCGCGCTCGTGTTCGGATCGGGGATGGCCTCGATCGCCGCCGCCTTATCGCTGGTCCCGGACGGCGGCCGTCTGGTCCTGCCCCGGCACGCCTACCAGGTGACCATCGGCTACGCCGTCGACCTGGCGGATCGGCACGGGGTGGACGTGGAGCTGGTCGACATCGACGACACCGAGGCCGTCGTCGCCGCCCTGCCGGGCACCTCGATGCTCTGGGTCGAGTCGCCGACCAACCCGATGCTCGAGGTCGCCGACCTCCCGGTCCTCGTCGCGGCCGCACACGCGGCGGGCGCGCTCGTGGGCGTCGACAACACGTTCGCCACGCCCCTGGTGCAGCGACCGTTCGAGCACGGCGCGGACATCGTCGTCCACTCGGTCACCAAGTACCTTGCCGGCCACAGCGACGTGGTCCTCGGGGCCGCCCTGGCCGACGACGACGCCCTGCACGCGGCGCTGCACGCCTACCGGACGTTGCACGGGTCGATCGCCGGGCCGTTCGAGGTGTGGCTCGCCCTGCGCGGTCTGCGCACGCTCGCGCTGCGGGTGGAGCGCGCCCAGGCGACCGCCGCCGAGCTGGCCGCGCGCCTGGCGTCCCACCCGGTCGTCGCCCAGGTCCGCCACCCGAGCCTGCCGACCGACCCCGGCCACGACCGCGCCACCCGCCTGATGGACGGCTACGGGTCGATCATCGGCCTGCGCCCGCGCGGGGGCGCCGCCGCGGCCGACGCGGTCGTCGCCGCCCTCGAGTTCTGGGTGCCGGCGACGAGCCTCGGCGGCGTCGAGTCGAGCCTGGAGCGTCGGCGTCGCTTCGCCACCGAGTCGCGCACGGTGCCGGACGACCTCCTGCGTCTGTCCGTCGGCATCGAGGACGTCGAGGACCTCTGGACCGACCTGGACCGCGCCCTGCGAGCCGGCGCGCACCTCTGACCGGGATCGAGCGAGGCTCAGCGCTCAGACGCCCTCGGCCTTGTACGGGCGGGCCAGCAGGAGCGCCGCGAGCTGCTCGATGGGCAGACCCTCGTGCAGCACCCGGACGACGGCCGACGTGATCGGCATCTCGACCCCCAGGGAGGTGGCCAGCTCGAGAACCGACCGGGACGACTTCACGCCCTCGGCGGTCCCGCCGGTGGCGGCGATCGCCTCGTCGAGCGTCATCCCGCGACCGATGTGCCCGCCCAGGG
Organism: Cellulomonas sp. McL0606; assembly: GCF_058248365.1. The sequence goes on from NZ_CM177779.1 coordinate 2,924,656, forward strand.
CGTGGTTGCGCGAGTCGGGCGACGCGCACGTCGCCATGAGGTCGCCCAGGCCGGCCAGACCGGGAAACGTGTCCGCGTCGGCGCCGAGTGCGAGGCCGAGACGGGTCATCTCGACGAGACCGCGGGTGATGACGGTCGCCATGGTGTTGTAGCCGAGCCCGCGCCCCTGCGAGATGCCGACCGCCAGCGCGATGACGTTCTTGACCGCCCCGCACAGCTCGACGCCGACGACGTCCTGGTTGGTGTACGGCCGGAAGTAGGCGGACGCGCACGCGGTGGCGACGAGCTGGGCGGTGGTCTCGCTGCTCGACGCGACGACCGTGGCCGTCGGCTGCCGCTGGGCGATCTCGAGCGCCAGGTTCGGGCCCGAGACGACCGCCACGCGATCGAGCGGGAGGTCGAGGGACTCGGCGACGACCTCGCTCATCCGCCGGTCCGTGGAGAGCTCGACGCCCTTCATCAGCGAGACCGCGACGGCGTGGGGCGCGACGAGCGAGCGCAACGGCGTCAGCAGGGCACGAGCGGACTGCGACGGGATCGCGATCGCGACCAGGTCCGCACCGTCGAGGACGACGGCGGGGTCCGACGAGGCCGTCACCCCGGCGGGCAGCGCGATCCCCGGCAGGTACGTCTCGTTGCGGTGCTCGTCGGCGATCTGCCGGCACACCAGCTCGTCGCGGCCCCAGACCGTCACCTCGCAGCCGGCGTCGGCCAGCACCGCGGCGAACGTGGTGCCCCAGGCGCCCGCGCCGAGCACGGCCGCGCGAAGCCCCGTCACGGCAGCTCGGGCTTCGTCGCGTGGTCCCCGCCGATGCGCTTCTCGCCGGGCGACAGCGGCTTGCGCATGTCGTAGCGGACCTCGGGCGGCTGCCCGCCCCGCAGGTCGACGAGCAGGGCGGTGATCGCGGCCATCACGCGCTCGGTGGCCTCGCGCAGCGTCGCCGTGTCCTGCGGGTTGTCGTACAGGTCGCTCAGGTCGACGGGCGGACCGGCGACGATCTGCAGCGTCTTGGGCGGGAACGGTCGCAGCAGCTTGCCGTAGCGGTGCAGCAGACGCTGCGGCCCCCACTGGGCGACCGGGATCACGGGCGCCCGGGTGGTCAGCGCGAGCCGCGCCACGCCCGTCTTGCCGACCATCGGCCACAGGTCCGGGTCGCGCGTCAGGGTGCCCTCGGGGAACACGGCCACGCAGTCGCCGTCGTTGATCGCGGTAACCGCCGCCGTCAGGGACTCCGCCGCCGAGACCGTGTTGCGGTAGACCGGGATCTGCCCCAGGGAGTGCAGGATGCGACCCACGACCGGGACCTTGAACAGCGACGCCTTGGCCAGGATCTTCGGTGCGAAGCCGCTGTCCCACAGGAAGTACGCGAACGTCAGCGGGTCGATGTTCGTCATGTGGTTGGACGCGGCGATGAATCCGCCCTCGGTGGGCAGGTTCTCGACGCCGTGCCAGTCCTTGCGGGTCATCAGCCACAGGGGCGGTCGCACGACGCGGGCGACGTTGCGGAAGGCGCGGTTGGACCTGGCGGGCGGATGCACGGGAGCCGATGCTACCGGGCTCACGCGGGCGTGGGCTCGCGGCTGAACTGCGCGCCGAGCGCCTCGAGCTTCTCCGTGAACCGTTCGTACCCGCGGTCGATCAGGCTGATGCCACGCACCGACGACGTCCCCTTGGCGGTGAGCGCGGCGATCAGGTGGCTGAAGCCGCCGCGCAGGTCCGGCACCTCGATGTCGGCGGCGCTCAGCGACGTCGGGCCCGAGATGACGGCCGAGTGGTAGAAGTTGCGCTGCCCGAACCGGCACGGCCGGCCGCCCAGGCACTCCTTGTAGACCTGGATCGTCGCGCCCATGCCGACCAGGGCCTCGACGAACCCGAACCGGTTCTCGTAGACCGTCTCGTGCACGATCGACAGGCCACGCGCCTGCGTCAGCGCGACCACGAGCGGCTGCTGCCAGTCGGTCATGAACCCGGGATGGACGTCGGTCTCCAGCTGGATCGAGCGCAGGTCGCCGCCCGGGTGGAAGAACCGGATGCCGGCGTCGTCGACCGCGAACTCCCCGCCGACCTTGCGGAACGTGTTCAGGAACGTGGTCATCTCGGGCTGCGTGGCGCCGCGCACATACACGTCCCCGCCCGTGGCCAGCGCCGCGGCGGCCCACGACGCCGCCTCGATCCGGTCCGCGAGCGCCGTGTGCTGGAAGCCGACGAGCCGGTCGACGCCCTCGATGCGGATCACCCGGTCCGTGTCGACGGAGATGATCGCGCCCATCTTCTGCAGGACGTTGATGAGATCCATGATCTCGGGTTCGATCGCCGCATTGGCCAGCTCGGTGATGCCCTCCGCGCGCACGGCCGTCAGCAGCAGCTGCTCGGTGGCGCCGACGCTCGGGTAGGGAAGAGCGATCTTGGTGCCCTGCAGCCGCCGCGGCGCACGGATGTGGATGCCGTTGTCGGTCTTGTCCACCACGGCGCCGAACTGCCGCAGGATGTCGAGGTGGTAGTTGATCGGCCGGTCGCCGATCCGGCAGCCGCCCAGGTCCGGGATGAACGCCTCGCCCAGCCGGTGCAGCAGCGGCCCGCAGAACAGGATCGGGATGCGGCTGGAACCGGCGTGCGTGTCGATGTCGGCGACGTGCGCCGACTCGACGTCCGTCGGGTCCAGGTGCAGGGTGCCGGCCTCCGCATCCGCGTCGACCGTCACGCCGTGCAGCTCCAACAGGCCCGTGACCACCGCGACGTCCCGGATCTGCGGCACGTTGCGCAGCACGCTCGGGGTCTCCCCCAGCAGCGCGGCCACCATCGCCTTCGAGACGAAGTTCTTCGCCCCGCGGACGGTGATGTCTCCCGACAGGGCGTTGCCCCCGTCGACGTACAGCAGATCGTTCATCGGGTCATCGTCTCCCACCGGCCCTCGGGCAGCCGAACCGGGTCCGTCGCGTCGCCGCAGCGCCCGCGCGCCGCGTCGCGGGCCTACTTCTTCTTCTTGGTGTCCTTGGACTTGGCGGCCTTCTTCTTGCCGACGGGCGCGACCTTCTTGGAGCTCGCCTTCTTCGCCGCAGCAACCTTCGTCGCGGCCTTCGTCGTCGCGGCCTTCTTCGTCACCTTGGCGGACGCGGCCTTGGCCTTCTTGGACGGCGACGACTTCGCCGCAGGTGCCGACGCCTTCGCGGATGCCTTCGCCGGTGCCTTCGCGGGGGCCTTCGTGGGCGCAGACGTCGTCACCAGGGCTTCGGCTACCGCCGCGAGCCCGCCGACCGGCGTGCCCGACAAAGGGGAAAGCTCGACGTTCGCGCCGGACGCCACGCGCGAGCGCAGCGTCGCCCCCGGGTGGAACCGCGCCACCGTCGTGGCCGCGACGGCGATCGACGCGCCGGTCTGCGGGTTGCGGGCGGTCCGCGCGGCGCGGGGGGCGGACTCGAACGTGCCGAACCCCGTGAGCGTCACGCGCTCACCTGCCGCGAGAGCGGCGGTGATCTCGTCGAGGACGGCGTCGACAGCGCTCGTGGCCGCGGACCTGCTCCAGCCGCGCGCAGCGATGCGGTCGGCGAGTCGGACTTGCCAGGCATGGTCGTCCCTTCCGTCGGCCGACGACTGCCCGTCGGGCTCGCTGCCCACCGTAACGATCTGCGGCGGGTCCGCAGTGGGGACCCGCCGCAGACCGGCGTCAGGGCTTGCGACCGATCTCGACCGGGACGCCCACCGGGCGCGCGGCGACGATCTCGACGGGCGGGAGGTGCTTGGCGGGCAGGGTGGCGGGACGCCACGACTCGCGGGACGCCTCGAACGCCGAGATCTCGTCGGCGTGCTCGAGCGTCAGGCCGATGTCGTCGAGACCCTCGAGCAGGCGCCAGCGCGTGTAGTCGTCCACCTGGAACGGCACCACGACGTCGTCGCAGGTGATGGTCTTGGACTCGAGGTCGACCGTGATCTCGGTGCCCGGGCGGGTCTCGAGGATCTTCCAGATCAGCTCGATGTCCTCCTGCGACGCCTGCGCGGCGAGCAGCCCCTGCTTGCCCGAGTTGCCGCGGAAGATGTCCGCGAAGCGGTTCGAGATGACGACCTTGAACCCGTAGTCCTTGAGCGCCCACACGGCGTGCTCGCGCGACGAGCCGGTGCCGAAGTCGGGTCCGGCGACGAGCACCGAGCCGGCCTTGTAGGCGTCCTGGTTCAGGATGAACGCGGGGTCACCGCGCCAGGCGGCGAACAGCGCGTCCTCGAACCCGGTGCGCGTCACGCGCTTGAGGTAGACGGCCGGGATGATCTGGTCGGTGTCCACGTTGCTGCGTCGCAGCGGGACGCCGACTCCGGTGTGCTGGCTGAACTTCTCCATGGGTCTTCTCGCTTCCTGGGTCAGACCGTCTGGAGGTCGGTGAGAGGGCTGCCGTCGGGTGTCGGGACGCCGGTGGCGAGGTCGGAGTACGACGACAGCGTGCCGCGGATGGCGGTGGCCGCGGCGACGAGCGGCGACACGAGGTGCGTCCGTCCGCCCTTGCCCTGGCGGCCCTCGAAGTTGCGGTTGGACGTCGACGCCGAGCGCTCGCCCGGGGCCAGCTGGTCGGGGTTCATGCCCAGGCACATCGAGCAGCCGGCGTTGCGCCACTCGGCGCCGAAGTCCAGGAAGATCTTGTCGAGCCCCTCGGCCTCGGCCTGCAGGCGCACGCGCGCCGACGCCGGGACCACGAGCACGCGGACGTCGTCGGACTTGTGCTTGCCCCGGACGACCTTGGCCACCGAGCGCAGGTCCTCGATGCGGCCGTTGGTGCACGAGCCGATGAAGACCGTGTCGACCTTGATCTCGCGCAGCGGCTGCCCCGGCGTCAGGCCCATGTACTCGATGGCCCGCTCGGCGGCGACGCGCTCGTTGGCGTCGGCGATGTCCTCGGGGACCGGGACGCTCGCGGACAGCGGCAGCCCCTGGCCCGGGTTGGTGCCCCAGGTGACGAAGGGCTCGAGGTCCTCGGCCTTGAGGACGACCTCGACGTCGAACTCGGCGTCGTCGTCGCTCTTCAGCGTGGACCAGTACGCCACGGCGGCGTCCCAGTCGGCGCCCTCGGGCGCGTGCGGGCGGCCCTGCAGGTAGTCGAACGTGGTCTGGTCGGGCGCGATCATGCCCGCGCGGGCGCCGGCCTCGATCGACATGTTGCAGACCGTCATGCGGGCTTCCATCGACAGCGCGCGGATGGCCTCGCCGCGGTACTCGAGCACGTAGCCCTGACCGCCGCCGGTGCCGATCTTGGCGATGATCGCCAGGATGATGTCCTTGCTGGTGGCGCCGGACGGCAGCGCGCCGTCGACGGTGATCGCCATGGTCTTGAAGGGCGCGAGCGGCAGCGTCTGGGTGGCGAGCACGTGCTCGACCTCGCTGGTGCCGATGCCGAACGCGAGCGCGCCGAACGCGCCGTGCGTGGACGTGTGCGAGTCGCCGCAGACGACGGTCAGGCCGGGCTGCGTCAGGCCGAGCTGCGGGCCGACCTGGTGCACGATGCCCTGGTCCGCGTCGCCGAGCGAGTGGATGCGCACGCCGAACTCGGCCGCGTTGTTGCGCAGCGTCTGGATCTGCGTCCGGCTCGTCTCGTCCGCGATCGGGCGGTCGATGTCCAGCGTCGGGGTGTTGTGGTCCTCCGTCGCCAGCGTCAGGTCCGGGCGGCGCACGGGACGTCCGGCGATGCGCAGACCCTCGAACGCCTGCGGGCTCGTGACCTCGTGCACGAGGTGGAGGTCGATGTAGAGCAGGTCGGGTGCACCGTCGGTGCCTTGCCGCACGACGTGCGCGTCCCAGACCTTCTCTGCCAACGTGCCGGCCATCTTCTCGGTCCGTTCTCTCGTCGTTCTCTCATCCGGGAGTGTGGATTTTCCCGGCTCTCCGATCGTCGTACTTGCATCTCAGCCTTCGAGACGCCAATATCGACCTATGGACAACTCTAGCGGAGTCGGCGTGCTGGACAAGGCCGCATCCGTTCTCAGCGCCCTCGAGGCCGGTCCGGCCACCTTGGCGCAGCTCGTCACTGCCACCCATCTTGCTCGCCCGACGGCCCACCGGCTGGCCGTGGCCCTCGAGCACCACCGGCTCGTCGCCCGCGACATGCAGGGTCGGTTCGTGCTCGGACCGCGCCTGTCGGAGCTCGCGACGGCCGCCGGCGAGGACCGCCTGCTCGCCGCCGCGGGTCCCGTGCTGGCCGCGCTGCGCGACCACACGGGCGAGAGCGCACAGCTCTACCGCCGCCAGGGCGACCAGCGCATCTGTGTCGCCGCGGCCGAGCGGCCGATCGGCCTGCGCGACTCGATCCCGGTCGGCGCGACGCTGACGATGCACGCCGGTTCGGCCGCGCAGATCCTGCTCGCCTGGGAGGAGCCCGACCGCCTGCACCGCGGGCTGCAGGGCGCCAAGTTCACCGCGACGATCCTGTCCGGCGTCCGTCGTCGCGGCTGGGCCCAGTCGGTGTCCGAGCGCGAGGTCGGCGTCGCGTCGGTCTCGGCGCCGGTGCGTGGACCGTCCGGGCGCATCGTCGCCGCCGTCTCGGTGTCCGGACCGTTGGAGCGTCTGTCCCGCCAGCCCGGTCGGCTCCACGCCGCCGCGGTCGTCTCGGCGGCCAACCGGCTGACCGAGGTCCTGCGCCGCACGGCCGACTGACCGTGGCCGTCCGAGGTCCGGCCGCGGCCCGTCGCCGGCAGCGTCGGCGCGCGGCCCTGTGGTCGTTCGTCGGCGGGTTCGTCGTCGGCGCCGTGGCGAGCCTCCTCGGAGGTGGCGACGTCATCGCGGCGATCCTGGTCGGCGTGTTCGCCGGGCTGCTCTGCGCCGCGGTCGCCGCGCTGATCGTCGTGCTGCTCCCGACGACGTCCGGCGGCGGCGGACCGCCCGGCCAGCACTGACCCGGTGCAGCCGGATATACGACAAAGGCCCGGTCACCAGGACCGGGCCTTTCTCTACGTACCCCCGACCGGATTCGAACCGGCGCTACCGCCGTGAGAGGGCGGCGTGCTAGGCCGCTACACAACGGGGGCCTATACGCTGCGTGACCCGAAGGCCCCGCGTGCGAGTGAACACTTTACCCGATCCACCTCGGTGGATCGAATCAGCGGTGCAATACCTTGCTCTGCTGAGCTGGGGTACCAGGACTCGAACCTAGACTAACTGAACCAGAATCAGTCGTGCTGCCAATTACACCATACCCCATGGGGGTATAACGCCCGGCGCTCGCCGGTCGCCTGGCGGGGCGGACCTACGTGCGGCCGGACGTCGTACCGGCGGTGAACACTACCCGGTCGCGGAGGCAGGGTCCAACCAGCCCCACGGCGGGTGACCAACGCCACGCTCAGCGCGGGATCGCGCCCAGCTCGGTGGCGTCGTACCAGAGCAGGTCACGCTCGTCGAGGCGCTCGATCGCGGCATCGTCGCCCGTGATCGCGGCGTCCACGTCGGCGCCCACGCCCGGCTCGTCGACGTGCACGCACGCGATGTCGTCCCGGTCGACGGCCCGCAGCAGGTCGAGCGCGCTCGGCACCTCGTCGTCGTCCAGCAACGGGCGCACGTCGTCCGGCGACACGTCGACCGACACCACCAGCCGCGCGCGCGGCGCGTCGGTGAGCTCACCGAGCAGGGCCAGGGAGTCGTCGGCGGCCGCGAGCTGCGCGGCGAACTCCAGTCCCTCGTCGTCCTCGTCGGGGAACATCGCCCGCAGCGCGGGCGTCACGGCGTGCACCCGCCGCGGTGTCAGCGGGCCGGCCGCGGGCTCGATCTGGTCCAGGGTGGCGGGAAGGTAGATGCGCACCCGCCCAGTGTGCCGGGTCGCGCCTCACGGAGCGTGCCTGCCGCCCCGCTGCCGACCGGACCCGTCGCGGAACTCTCGTCTCCACCACGCACGGACGCCGGCTTGGGCGCTGGTCGAGATTGCCATGCGTCAGATGACCTCGGCCCGGACTCTCGCAACGTCGAGCGACTGGCTGAGCAGCGCGTCGATGCGGGCGGCGATGCCGGCGATCGCCCGACGGGCCGGTGAGCCCGGGGCGACCTCGCGCAGCGTCCGAGCCTCCAGGAGCGCGGCGTCGAGCGAGGGTCGGTCGTCGGGGACCAGGTGTGCGTCCGTCACGCCGGCGTACCGCGCGAGCGCCTGCTGGACCGCGTCGCCCGGCCGCGAGCCTGCCGCGGACGCGCGCACCCGGTTCACCAGGACCATGCGCGTGCCGCCCAGGCCGAGGTCGGTGAGCTCGCCCAGTCCCCGCACGAGCCGCTGGATGCCGACCGGGTCGCCCGAGCCGACCACCAGCACGACGTCCGCGGCCTCGAGGGCGCTGAGCGTGGCGGCGTTGCGACGCGGGGCGCGCGTGTCGTAGCTGAGCAGCTCGTCCTGCTCGAGGTTGAAGCCGCAGTCGATCACCGTCCACTCGCACAGCGAGCGAGCGACGGTCCAGACGGCGTCGAGCGACGACGACGGCAGCTCGGGCCACCGGTCGGCGCGCGAGATCCCGGACAGCACGCGCAGGTCGGGGGAGATCTGCGGAGTCAGCCGGGCGAGCGCCACCAGGTCGAGCCCGCCCTGCCCGGCCGCGCGCGCCGCCGCCGCCAGGCCGGGGGCCTCGTCGAGCATCCCCACCACCTGTGCGACGCACCCGCCGTAGGTGTCGGCGTCGACGAGCAGGGTGCGGCGACCGGCGGCGGCCAGCTCGGCCGCGACGTTCACGGCGACGGTGGTCCGCCCGGGCGCACCGGTGGGACCCCAGACGGCGACGACGAGCCCGGCCGCCGGCCGACGGACCGGCACGTCGTTGGGTTCCTGCACGGCCGGGGTGCCCACCGCGTCCAGGATGGCCAGCGCCTCCCGGACCACCGAGCCACCGGCGTCCTCGTCCTGCGGCTCCATCACGACGAGGTCCGCGCCGAGGGCCGACAACCGCTCGCCCAACCACGGCCGCGTGACGTCGCCGACGCCGACCACTCGCACGCCGGCCCGGTGCAGGAGCTCGACAGCCTCCCGGTCGAGCAGGTCCAGGTCGCCCGAGACGACCGCCAGCCGCCCCAGCCCCGCCTCGGCGGCGGCGAGCAGCTCGGTGAGGTCCGCGCACCGGCGTGTGACGCTCAGCCGACCGCCCGTGCGCTCGACGGCCTGCACGATGATCGACTCCGCGGAGCCGTGCACCGCGCAGAGCACCCCGACCGTCACGTCAGCCTCCCGTGCCGGGGACGGGCACGACGTCGAGGGTGCCGTCGGCAGCGAGCGCCGCAAGGATCTCCGGCAGCTGCGCACTGGGCACCAGGACCTGCACCTGGGTCCCGCCGCCCACGCTGAACGCACCGTCCTGCGTGGTCACCTGCGCCACGACCAGGTTGGTCGCCAGCTGATGCGGCGTCGTCGGGACCGCGTCCACCTCGTTGCCGGTCGGTGGGGTGGGCGTGAACCACACGTCCACCTGGGCGCCCTCGGTGACGTCCTGGGACGGCGTGTGCTCCAGCGTCACGGAGACCGGTCGCAGGTCCAGGTCGCCGGCGTCCCCGATCGCCGACGCCGGGACAGCTCACCCCTACCGACCACCCGCACCACGACGGCGTCGGTCAGGGGCCGGTCCGCACGCAGGTAGTGGTTCAGGTTGACGGTGCCCAGGCGGACCTCGACCACCGAGAAGCTCGCCGGCCTCGAGCCGGTCCCCCGGTACCAGGGCGCCCCGGGACACGTACACCGGCACGGTCGCCTGCGCCGTCCGCACCACCCACGACCCCAGCAGCACCGACGCCGCCACCATGGCGACGCCCGCGAGCAGCCTCGGGTCGCGCCAGCCCGGCCGACGCAGCCGCGCCGCGACCGGCGCGGGCAGATCGATGACGCTGCTGTCCATGACTCCCCCTGATCGTCGGCAGACCTCTGCATCCTGCCGCGCCGAGCACCCCCTGCGGGCGAGAACGGTGCATTGTGGACAAACCGGTTCGGGCGCCGGTGCGTGCCAGACTGCGGTCATGCCCTCGCGGTTCCTGACCCTCGCGGACGTCACCGAGGTCCTCAACATCTCGGCCCCGCAGGCCTACGCCCTCGTGCGCTCCGGCGAGCTGCCCGCCATCCAGATCGGCGGCCGCCTGCAGTGGCGCATCGAGTCCGCGGAGCTGGAGAAGTACATCCAGCGCATGTACGAGGAGACCCGCGCCCGCAACTCCGCCGACGCCGGCTGACCGGACGGCGACCGGCTGTGGCCGACGGTCAGGCCTCGTGCACCGCGCGCAGCCCGTCGAACGGCACGGCCCACGTCGCCGGTCGTCCCGCCGCGCCCAGCTCCGCGACGTCCAGATGGTCGGCGCCGACCCGGTCGATCCGACCGACCACCTCGACCCCGCGCGCACTGACCCGCACGCCCACCCGGTCGCGGGCAAGCGCCCGTAGCACCTGACCGAGCCCCAGCCGCGACTCGACGAGACCCGGCGCCGGGGCGGCGTCCGGCGCCAGCCCGTCCACGGCCGCGATCGCCGACAGCGGCACGAGGCTGCGCCGGGTCGACGACGTCGCCAGGAGCAGCCACTCCGGCGCGCCTTCTACGACGGTCCCCGTGATCGCCTCGTGGACGCCCAGCCGCACGCGCACGGTCTGCCCCACCGAGGCGCGCACCCGGGCGGCCAGCGTCACCGATGCCCGTTCGGCACGGGCGAGCTCGGCGACCTCCGCGCGTACGTCGGCGAGCCGGCTCGCAGCCAGCTGGGCCTCCATGTCCGCGAACAGCTGCTCCCACCGCATCCGAGCACCGTAGGGGACAGCCCGCGCAGACACCTCAGCTGGCGGCCCGATCTTGATCGTGTTGAGTTGCCGCAACATCCCCCGACTCAGTCTGGCAAGGCGTTCGCGTCCGAGCGGGCCTGCAACCCTCCCCGCCGCAGGCCGTGCCCGAGTCTGCGGTGCGAGTCAGCCACGGTGATCGATCGCGAACTGCAGCGACTTCTTGTAGCCCGCCGATGTGTACGTAGCCCCAGAGACAGCGTCGATGTTCGCCGAGCCGGCCGTGACGGCCTCCTGGATGAGGATCGGCAGCGCGTGAGCGTTGATCTGCACGCTCAGAGCACGGAGAGCTCGGCGACTGCAGCACCTTGACGGAGCTGATCGAGGTCCCGGTGAACGTGACCGCGACCTGCAGTGGCCCGTACGGCGTGTTGACCTGCTCGCCGGTGACCGTTACCGGCCCTTCCGGCGGGGCTGCGATCGTCGGGACTGCGGGCGGTGCCGTGACCTGGGTGGACGTCGTGCCGCTGCCCGCCTGGCCCTTGGCCGCCGGAGTGGACGGGACGGGAGCCGGGGCCACGGGAGCCGCCGGCGTCGTGCTCGTCGCCGCGGGAGTCGTCTGGACGGGAGCGGAGGCTGTTGGTGCCACGCTCGTCATGGCCGGCGCCGCCGTGGCCGCGGGGACGGGAGCAGCGGCAACAGGTGCTCGGGTCGATGCCACAGCCTGCGCGACGGCGTTGGCTGACGCGTCATCAGCCCGGGCGATCTTGCCGGTGAGAGTCAGCGCGATAGCAAGGACAGCGAGTCCGTACAAGGCGGTTCCGCGCCCGCGTCGCGTGCTCATGCCAGGCTCAGCTCCTCGGTGTGGATGGCGGACCGCGGCACGCCGAGCGCCCGCAGTGCTCGGACGACGGTCGTCGTCATCCCTTCGGGCCCGCATATGAACACGTCTCGCCGCTTGACATCGGGGACGAGCAGACCCAGCCGGTGCGGGCTCAGTGGGTCGTAGCCCAGCTCCACGCGCCGGCCCGGCAGCGGCACGTAGCGCAGACGGTCGACCTCCGTGAACTCGCCGGAAAGTGCGAGGTGGTCCGCAGAGTGCGCGCGGTGCACGACGACCACGTCACGACCTCCGCTGTAGAGGTGCTCCGCGAGCGCCCGGACGGGACCGATGCCTGCGCCGCCCGCGACCAGGAGCACGCGCGAGGAGCGCGCGCGCTCGGCGGTGAACCGGCCGAACGGGCCTTCGAGGAACACCCAGGTCCCGGGGCGCAGGCGCCGGACCGCACGGGAGTGGTCCCCTAGCGCCCCGATGGTGAAGCGGACCCGTCGATCCGCAGGCACGACGGACAACGAGTAAGGATGCGCGGTCAGCAGGTGGCCGCGCGCCAGGAAGCGGACCAGGAAGAACTGACCCGCCGTCCCGCCGAGCACGTCCACGTTGCGTCCGTGAAGCCAGACCGAGGTCGTCCCGGCGGCCTCCCGCACCACCTGCTCGACGCGCATGCCAGAGAACGCGAACCGCACGGCCGGCACCAGTGCCCGGTACCAGATGACGGCAGCCGCGGTGGCCGCATACAAGGCGATCCAGGCCGCACGGGCCATCGGGCTGCGCGCCAGGTGGGCACCAGCGGAGACCTGGTGGAAGAACGCGAGGAACACCCCGCCGTACACCGTGAGATGGATGAGGAACCACCACTCGTAGGACAGTCGCCGGCGGAACACCCGCGCGCCGGACATGCCGACGACGACGAACACCGTCGTGCCCGCCAGCGCGGTGAGCATGTCCGGGTAGGTGCGGAGCATCACCATCACCTCGTCCCAGGGGGTGGCGTTGTCGACGAACATCCCGCCGACCACCATGGCCAAGGCATGACTCACTACCAGCAGCACGACGGACGTGCCGAGCGACCGGTGCCACGAGACGAGTCGGTCGAAGCCGACTGACCGTTCGAACCAGGGCACCCGGGCAACCAGCAGCAGCTGTGCCACCACCAGGAACGACCCGAGCAGTCCGGCGAGCTTCCCCGAACGCCAGCACAGCACCACCCGGCGTCGTCACCGCACCAGCTGGCGTACCCAGCCACCACCAGCCGAGCAGCGCCACGCAACCGATGACCAGCGAGGTTCGCACGGGGAACCGCCCGCGCTTCGGCTGTCCAGAGGCTCGGTAGGTCGTACGGCGCTGCGCCGGCGGGCCTTCCACGGTCGTCATGACGGCAGGGTCACACCCAAATCTCGGAGAATTCTCCGTGGCGCCGACCTTCTGCCTCCATGTCGGCCCGGGACACGCTCAGGACGGGCAGGACGGCCGACACACCAGGTTGCCGTTCCGACCTGACAGAACGGGCGTTCTCGAACGAACCCGCAGGCCACAGGCCATGAGGGTTGCGGGCGATCGTCGCCGCGTCGTCCTCAGCGGCCTCGAGGTAGACGATGTGCCGGTCCGTGGCGTGCTCTGACGCTGCGACGTCGCCGTCCGGCGTGTCGGCGACCATCGTCTCGACGCAACCGCCGACGAGCCGGCCGGCTGCCAGCCGGCGATCATGCCGAGCTTCGCTGCAGGCGCGGACGGTCCTGCAACTCGGCAGACAGATCACCCCTGGACCAGATCACCCCTGGACAAGGTTCGGACATTCAGGTACATCTATGACCCTCAAGCATGGTCAAATTGCATCAAACGACACGATTGAGGATCAAACATGGCGATCGACGCCGCGCACCAACGCAAGCAGGCTCCTGCCCGACCGTCGCGACGACCATCGCTCACCTCCGCGGGGCTCGACCTGCTGGTCGCATCGCTTTCCGGAGGAGCACTCGCTGTCGGGCTCGCATCCCGCGGGTTCTCGCTCGTCACCGCGTCGTCCGTGCTCGGCGTCGACGCGCTGGTCGAGATCGCCGTCTGCGGGGTCGGGGCCCTCGTGGCCACCTGGCTGGCAGCGTCGGCACTCCTCGCACTCGGATGCCTTGGCGCGCGGCTCGTCGGTTCCAGCTGGCGCCTCGGCGAACGGATGGTCCACCGGTGCGCTCCCGCGGTCGTCCGTCGGACACTCGTGCTCGTCGTGGGGGCGACCGTCGGGCTCGGCGCCGCGACGGGTGCCTCGGCAGCCGTCCACCCGGCACCCACGCCGTCGGTGGCGGCCGTCACGGTCGCCGACGACGACCTCGGCTGGGTGGCCACGACGCCGCTCGTGAAGGAGACAGCCTCCCCGACCGCAGCGCCCGTCGAGACGGCCGACCCGTCGCCCGTCTTGCGCACGCCACCGAGCACGCCGGCGGCGGTGACACCCGTCGCGGAGGCGATGGCCGCGCCCGCGGAGCCAGCGGCGACGCGCGCCGCGGCGGCCGACCAGAGCGTGGTCGTCGTCGCCGGCGACAGCCTGTGGGCCATCGCGGCCCGCCATCTGGACCCGCACGCGACCGACGCCCAGATCGCGGCGGCCTGGCCTGCCTGGTACCACGCCAACGCGGCCACCATCGGACCCGACCCGGGCGTGATCATCCCGGGCCAGGTGCTCGCGGCCCCGCAGGACGGGGCGACCTCGTGACTTCCGTCGCCGTCGAGCCGGCGCTCTCAGGCACGGAGGACGCGTTCGCCCGGGTGCGTGGGCCTGAGCCACGGGTCCGGCTGGTCGCCGCTCCCCCCAGGGCGCTCGTCCCGCGTGCCACCGGTCCGGCCCAGCCGGTCCCTCCGACGATCACGAGTCGGATCTCGGTGCTGCGGGCGAGGGACGAGCCGGGAGCAGCCCCGGACGACCAGGACGCGCCCGGTGCCGTGCCGTCTGCCGACCCCGCCGCCGTCGGCTGCGCCATCGCGCTCGCGTCGCTCGAGGTCCTCGCAGGTCGGCGGCCCGCCGCGCAGCTCGCGCGCTGGCTCGCGCCAGGCGTCTACGAGGCGCTGCAGGTGCGCAGCGCACTGACCGCGCGCGTGCTGAGCGCCCCACAGGGCGTCCGTCGCCCGGTGGTCCGGCGGTTCCGGGCAACGCCCGTCCTCACGACGGCGCACGAGGTCAGCGTCGTGACGGACGACGCGGGCCGCGTCCGGGCTGTCGCGCTCCGGCTCGAGGCCCACCGCGGCGCGTGGCGCGCGACCGCCCTTGAGATCGGCTAATGACGCCGAAAGGCCCGCTCACTCACCGGCGTGGGGAGCGGGCCTTCGACGTGACGATCAGCGCTTGCGCTGGTTCTTGGCCGCCTTCCGGCGCTCCTCGCGGTTGGCCGTCCCGCCGGTCGCCTGGCCACCCGACGACGCGGGAGCGCCGCCGTTCTTGCCCGCCGGACCCGTCGCGCGGGTGACCACACCGGCGTCACCGTCGACGGACGGCGCCGAGTACTGCAGCGGCGCCTGCTCCTCAGGACCGTCGATCCCCTTGGCGACGAGCCGGGCCGCCGGGCGCTCAGCACCAGCCGCCGCGCCGGGGGTCTGCTGCGCCGCCGCGATGGAGTCGAGCGTGATGGGCGACGACGGCGCGGCCGCCTCCTGGACCTGGACCTCCAGGTTGAACAGGTAGCCGACCGTCTCCTCCTTGATCGCGTCGTTCATCGCGTTGAAGAGCTGGAACCCCTCGCGCTGGTACTCCACCAACGGGTCGCGCTGGGCCATCGCCCGCAGGCCGATGCCCTCCTTGAGGTAGTCCATCTCGTAGAGGTGCTCACGCCACTTGCGGTCAAGGACCGACAGCGTCACGCGCCGCTCCAGCTGGCGCATGTTGTCCGACCCGATCGACTCCTCGCGCTCCGCGTAGGCGACCTCGGCGTCGGAGAGGATCTCCCGCGTGAGCAGGTCGGCGCTGAGCCGGATCTCACCGCCGGCCTCCTCCACCACCTCCTCGGGGGTGATCGTCACGGGGTACACGGCCTTGATCGCCGTCCAGAGGGCCTCGAGATCCCAGTCCTCGGGGCGTCCCTCGGCGGTCGCGGCCCCGACGTAGTCCGTCAGCACGTCCTCCCGGAAGTGCGTGATCTGCACGTGCAGGTCCTCGCCCTCGAGCACCCGGCGGCGCTGTGCGTAGATGACCTCGCGCTGGCGGGACATGACGTCGTCGTACTTCAGGACGTTCTTGCGGATCTCGAAGTTGCGCGCCTCGACCTGCGACTGCGCCGACATGATGCCGCGCGTGACGATCTTGGACTCGAGCGGCATGTCCTCGGGGAACCCGGCCCGCGTCATCATCGACTCCGCGAGACCCGAGTTGAACAGACGCATGAGGTCGTCCTGCATCGACAGGTAGAACCGGGACTCGCCCGGGTCGCCCTGGCGGCCGGAACGACCACGCAGCTGGTTGTCGATGCGGCGCGACTCGTGCCGCTCGGTGCCCAGCACGTACAGACCACCCAGCTCGGCGACCTCGTCGTGCTCGGAGGCGACCGACTCCTTGGCCTTGGTCAGGGCGGCCGGCCAGGCGGCCTCGTACTCGTCGGCGTTCTCGGCCGGGTCGAGGCCGCGGGCGGCCAGGTCGGCGACGGCCATGAACTCGGCGTTGCCGCCGAGCATGATGTCCGTGCCACGGCCGGCCATGTTCGTCGCCACTGTGACCGCGCCCTTGCGGCCGGCCTGCGCGACGATCGACGCCTCGCGCGCGTGCGCCTTGGCGTTCAGCACCTCGTGCGGCACGCCCTGCTTCTTCAGCTTGCTCGAGAGCAAGCTCGCTCTTCTCGACGCTCGTGGTGCCCACCAGGACCGGCTGACCCTTGGCGTGGCGCTCGACGATGTCGTCGACGACGGCGTCGTACTTGCCGTTCTCGCTCTTGTAGACGAAGTCCCGCTGGTCGATGCGCTGCATCTCGCGGTTGGTCGGGATGGGCACGACGCCGAGGCTGTACGTGCCCTGGAACTCGGCGGCCTCGGTCTCGGCCGTTCCGGTCATGCCCGAGAAGCTTGCCGTACAGGCGGAAGTAGTTCTGCAGCGTGATCGTGGCGAGCGTCTGGTTCTCCGCCTTGATGTTCACGCCCTCCTTCGCCTCGATGGCCTGGTGCATGCCCTCGTTGTAGCGGCGGCCGGGCAGGATGCGGCCCGTGTGCTCGTCGACGATGAGCACCTCGCCGTTCATCACGACGTAGTCCTTGTCGCGCTTGAACAGCTCCTCGGCCTTGATGGCGTTGTTGAGGAACCCGATGAGCGGCGTGTTGAGCGACTCGTAGAGGTTGTCGATGCCGAGGTAGTCCTCGACGCGCTCGATGCCGGGCTCCAGGACGCCGACCGTGCGCTTCTTCTCGTCCACCTCGTAGTCGCGCTCGGCCTGCAGACGACGGACGACCTTGGCGAACTCGGCGTACCAGCGGTTCGCGTCGCCCGAGGCCGGGCCGGAGATGATCAGGGGCGTGCGGGCCTCGTCGATGAGGATGGAGTCGACCTCGTCGACGATGGCGAAGTTGTGGCCGCGCTGCACGAGCTCGTCGGTGTTCCACGCCATGTTGTCGCGCAGGTAGTCGAAGCCGAACTCGTTGTTGGTGCCGTAGGTGATGTCCGCCGCGTACTGCTCGCGCCGCTCGCTCGGCTGCTGCGCCGACAGGATGACGCCGCTGGTCAGGCCCAGGAAGCGGTAGACGCGCCCCATCAGCTCGGACTGGTAGCTGGCGAGGTAGTCGTTGACGGTGACGACGTGGACACCCTTGCCGGCGAGCGCGTTGAGGTAGGCCGGCGCCGTGGCGACGAGCGTCTTGCCCTCACCGGTCTTCATCTCGGCGATGTTGCCCAGGTGCAGCGCCGCGCCGCCCATGAGCTGGACGTCGAAGTGACGCTGGCCGAGGGTGCGGCGGGCGGCCTCCCGGACGGCGGCGAACGCCTCGGCGAGCAGGTCGTCCAGCGACTCCCCGTCGGCCAGGCGGGCGCGGAACCGGTCGGTCTCCTCGCGCAGCTCGGCGTCGGACAGCGCGACGAAGCTGTCCTCCAACGTGTTGACCTGCTGGGCGATGCCCGACAGCTTCTTGACGATCCGGCCTTCACCGAGGCGCAGGACCTTCTCGAGGATCGCTGGCACGCACTACTCCCGACGTGTTCGCACTCCGGGCGCGCGCGGCGTCGGAGCGGCTTGGGCACCGACCGCACGGCCGGGCCCGTCCATCGTAGGCGACCGGCAGGCCCCCGGTCCGACCCTGTGCTCCCAGCGGTTTCCGCCGTGCGTGAAAACGGTCAACCGACCGCTGCGGCCAGGTCCGCCGAGAGGTCACCACGGCAGGCGACGACCACCTCGCCGAGCCCGAGCCAGCCGGCCAGCTCGTGCAGCTCCTCGGCCAGCGGCCCCGCCACGTCGGCGTCCACGCCCGGCGTCCGGTGCGCGGCCTGGACCCGCAGGACGCCCGCCTGCCGGTCGGCCTTGAGGTCGACGAGCGCCGGGAGCTGCTCGCCGAGCAGGAACGGCAGCACGTAGTAGCCCCACACGCGCTTGGGCTCCGGGACGTAGATCTCGATCCGGTACCGCAGGCCGAAGAGCGCCTCGACCCGGCGGCGCTCGAAGACGAGCGGGTCGAAGGGGTTGAGGAGCGCCCGCCCGGTCGCTCGACGGGGCAGCGTCGCGTCGCGGTGCCGCCAGACCGCGCCCTCGTCCCAGCCGTCGACCGTGACCTCGACCAGCACGCCCTCCTCCACCAGCTCCGCGACCGCGCGCGCGGCGGGCGTCTGCTTGATGCGGAAGTAGTCGGCGAAGCTGCAAGGGTGCCGACGCCGTGGGCGCGGGCACCGATCTCGACCAGTGCGCGCACGCTGTCGGCCTCGGCCGGCTCGGGCGCGGCGAGGACGGCCGCGGGCAGCACGCGCGAGGTCAGGTCGTACCGCCGCTCGAACGCCCCGTTGCGGCCCGCCGACGTCACCTCGCCCGTGAAGAACAGGAACTCGAGCACCCGCTTGGCCACGGTCCAGTTCCAGCCCCACTCGCCACGCGTGGTCGGGTGCTCGGCCTCGAAGCTTCTCCTGGACCTCCCGGGCGGTGATGGGTCCGCGGGCGGCGATGATCGCCCGGATCTCGTGCACGATCGGCGTGTGCCTCAGCGGGACATCAGCGATCGTGCCCCACGCCTCGCTCTGGTAGGCGCGCTGGCGCCAGCCCAGCAGGCGGTACGTCTCGGGCGGGACGAACGAGGCCATGTGCCCCCACGTCTCGACCAACCGCCGGGGCGTCCGGCCCGACGCCGTGTCCAGCAGCGCCTGGTCGTACGCGCCGATGCGCGAGTACGTCGGCATCAGGTGGGCACGCGCCAGCACGTTGACCGAGTCGATCTGCAGGACGCCGAGCCGGTCCACCACCTGCTGGAACTGCCGCATCGTCGGCGGCGCACCCCGGGCCGGGCGCGCCGTGTCCAGGCCCTGCGCACGCAGGGCGATACGTCGGGCCTGCGACAGGCTGAGGCGCTCGGCGGTCACGTCGTCATCCTGCCGTCCGCCACCGACACCTACGCCGACGCCCGGCCGGAAAGGACCCGACCGGGCGCCGTGCGTCGTTCAGGGCGTCTCAGACGCCGACCACCTGCGGCAGGTGCCCGGCGGACACCGCGGTGTCCAGCTTGATCACGCCGTAGCTCCAGCCGCGGCGGCGGTAGGCCACGGACGGCTGCGCGGTCTCGGCGTCGATGAACAGGAAGAAGTCGTGCCCGACCAGCTCCATCTCGTACAGCGCGTCGTCGACGGTCATGGGCTGGGCCGCGTGGACCTTCTCCCGGATGATCACCGGCGAGTCGCCGAGCGTCGTCTCCACCGCGGCCTCCGGGTCGACCGGTGCGGGAGCCGCCGGCTCCGGCTCGGGCGGGCGGACGTCGAGCGGCGTGATCGGAGTGTGGTTGCGATGGTCCTTGCGCCGGTCCCGGGTCCGGCGCAGCCGCTCGAGCAGCTTGTTGAGCGCCAGGTCGAGGGCCGCGTACCGGTCGTCTGCGCACGCCTCAGCGCGGATCACGGGACCTCGGTCCACCACGGTGAGCTCGACGCGTTCGGAGCTTCCGGACTGGCGGGGGTTCGTCTCGTGCGACACGACGACATCGATCCGCTGGGCGCGGGGGGCCAGCTGCTCGACTTTCGCGAGCTTCTGCTCGACGTGCGCCCGATACTTCGGGAGCACCTCGGTGTGCCGGCCGGCAACCACGATCTCCATGTGAGCCTCCTGCGAGGGTCGGGGGCGGGTCGTGCCCGCCCGTAGGTGACATGCGTTGGGCTGCCCTGAGGGCAGTCGGGCGGCGTCACCTCCTCCCGCAGCCGATCCGGACGACCCGTCGGGTCCGCCCCGGCTCGGCGCCGGCTCTGGCGTCCCACGCTAACCCCGTGACCCTTCCGTGACCACTCCCACGCCGGGGATCACCCGAACGTTCTGACCGCCGTGCCCGGCAGTGCCGGCGGTCGCGCCGGGCCCGGGGTCGAGGCGAGCGTCAGGCCCGCGACGACGCGGCCACCGGCCTGTTCGACCGCGCGACGGCTGACCGCGAACGTCGCCCCTGTGGTCAGGACGTCGTCCACCAGCACCACCGGACGGCCGGCGACCGTCTCGCGTCGGCGGCCCCGCACCCAGACCTGTCCGGCGAGGTTGGCCGCCCGCTCGCGTGCGCCCAGCCCGACCTGGTCGCCGCCACGCGCACGGTGCAGCACAGCCGCGAACTCGGCGGGGACGCCGCCTGCGACGAGCCCGCTGGCGACCGCCGCGGCGAGGGCATCGACGAGGTTGCCCCCGCGGCGCCGGCGGGAGGCGGCGGTGGACGGCGCGGGCACGACGAGGAGCGGGACGCCTCGCGTGAGGGCCGGCGCGACCCTCTGCGCCTGGTCGGCCATCGCCCGCGCCAACGGGGCCGTCAGGTCGGCACGTCCACGGTCCTTCCACGCGATGATCGCCCGCCGCACGTCGCCCGTGCAGTCGGCGAGCGTCCACACCGGCAGCGGTCCGCGCCCGTCCAACCGGTCGAGGCGAGGTGCCCGGTTCTCGCACCGCCACGGCACGCCGCCCACCAGCGCGGCGCAGCGGACGCACCAGGCGACGTCGTCGCGCCCGCAGCCGGCGCACTCCACCGGCAGGACGAGGCCGACGAGGTCGCGCAGCATCGAGGTCACGCGACCAAGCGTCGGTCCTCCGGCCACACCGGCCCGGCCGCCGCCGGGCCGGTCCGGCCCCGGCGGGGCTGAGGTCGGCTCAGCCGGGGTAGGACGGGTCGGACGCCCCGGTGACCCCGGTGACCGTGGCCCACGTCTCCCCGGCGAACCGTCGCAGGCCGCCGTCGAGCGTGGTCACGTAGATGACGGCCCCGCCGGCCAAGGCGGTCGGGTCGGCCACCTCGGGCTTCGACGTGGTGGGTCCCGAGACCGGGACGCTGTGCACCGCGACGTTCCCGGTGCTCGTCCCGAGCACGCCGAGCGTCGACTCGTCGATCCAGTCGACGGCCGTGGCGTCGACCATCGACGCGCCCGCCCGGATCGGCGGCCCGAGCTGCTGCGGTGCGCCCGACTCGTCGCGGATGATCCCGGCGACGTCGATCGTGACGCCGTCCGCGCCGGACGACACGACAGCGATCCGCGTGCCGTCGGCCGCGACCCGAAGCGCGCGCACGGTGCGGCTCGCCAGCCAGTCCGCCTGGACCGGAACCGTCGCCGCGCCCGCCTTGACCGCGACGATCCCGTCGGTGGTCGACGCCGTCCACGTCCAGCCGAACCGGTCGATCGACGGCGCGGCGAGGGAGGCACCGGTGTAGAGGGTGGTCGCAGGCGTGGTGGCGGTCGGCGCGGTGATCAGCCTGTCGGGACCCGAGAGCAGCACGCGGAGGCTGCCGTCGGCGTTGCTGGCCGGGCTCCGGGCGTCGAGGCCGGCGAGCGAGCTGACCGCCTCGACTGGCGCCACCTGGTCCTGGGACAGGGCGACCAGCCGGTCGGCCTGCAGGAACTCGACGTTGCCGGTCGGCGCGTTCCCGCGCTGCAGCACGGCCGCACCGTCGAGCGGCAGACCGTCGGTGACGGGGTTCCCGCCCGCCGGGACGGCGACGACCTGGACCGAACCGACGCCAGGCACCGGTCGCAGCGACGCCTCGATCTGCGCCAGCATGAGCGAGCGGTCGGCCTTGGTGACGGTCGACTGGGGGCTCAGCCCTACGAGGGCGACACCCTTCGAGTCGACGAGCACGGCCTCGGGGTTCAGCGCCACACCCTCGGGGATGGCCGTGACGACGGCGTCTCGCAGCCACGTCGACGGGCCGGCGAGCAGCTCCTTGACCACCGCGGTCTGCAGGTTCTTGTTCGGCAGCCACCGGGTCTCGGGCACCAGGTAGGTCTTGTCCGGCGAGAGGAAGTACAAGGACGCCGGCTGGAACGTCCGTGTGAAGTCCTGCTCCTGCAGGATGAGGCCGTCCGGCACACCGGAGATGCGCCACTGCTTGGCGTCGTCCTGCACGAGGTCGAACGTGACCGACTCGGCCGCGTTGGGGGGTGCCTCGACGTAGCGCCCGTCGCCGTCCACCC
The DNA here is from genome assembly GCF_058248365.1 of Cellulomonas sp. McL0606. Next base: position 2,946,768 of record NZ_CM177779.1, read on the forward strand.
GTGCCGCCACCGGGATGTCGCCGACGATCTGCGCCTCGTTCGTGCTCGACCCCCACACGACGGGGCCGGCGACGACCTGGCCCGACAACGGGTCCCACTTCGCCTTGGCCTCCCCCGCCAGGAACTCACGAGCGGCAGCGAAGCCGTCGGAGAAGCCGGCCGCGCTCGCGGTGAGGAAGCCGTCGACGATCTGCTGGGGCGTGTCACCGCGTTCCGGTCCGGGGGCGAACACGTCGACGTCGGCCTGGGTCTCGACCCGGGGGTCACCCTTCTGCACCGGGCCCGACATGGGGATCGAGGCGCAGGCGGACAGCAGGAGCAGGAGTGCGGCGGCGAGGACCGCCTGACGAGGGTGCCGGGAGGACCTCATCGCACCTCCTGAGGCTCGTCGCTGGGGTCGGGCTCGCGCGCGTCGGCGAGGTCGGGCAACGCCGCGGGATCGGTGTTGGGCCGCACGAGCGGCACCCGCACGGCGTCGACCGTCGGCGTCTCGTCGGGAACCAGCGGCAGGGGGGAGTCGGTGAGCCGGATGCCCGCGCGGCGCGGCAGCGTCAGCCGGAAGCTCGCCCCGCGACCGGGTCGGCCCCACGCCTCCAGCCAACCGCCGTGCAGGTGGGCGTCCTCGAGCGAGATGGCCAGGCCGAGACCGGTGCCGCCCGTGGTGCGGGCCCGGGCCGGGTCGGCGCGCCAGAAGCGGTCGAAGACGTGCTGGGCCTCGTCCGGGGTCATACCGACGCCCCGGTCGCGGACGGTCACCGCGACCGCGTGCGAGTCCGCGCCGACGGTCACCTCGACGGCCGTGCCCTCGGCGTGCTCGATCGCGTTGACCAGCAGGTTGCGCAGGATCCGCTCGACGCGGCGCGGGTCGATGTCCGCGAGACAGGCCTTCTCGGGCACGGTGACGCGCAGCCACGTGCTGCGGCGTTCCGCGAGCGGCGCGGCGTGGTCGACGGCCGCGACCACGACGTCGCGCACGTCCCGGCCTCCCGCCTCGAGCACCGCGGCTCCGGCGTCGAACCGGCTGATCTCGAGCAGGTCCGCGAGCAGCTCCTCGAACCGGTCGAGCTGCGTCTGCAGGAGGCCTCCGCCGAGCGCTTCACGGCTGGGTCGAAGCTGCCGCGCGACATGTAGATGACCTCGCCGGCCATGCGCACCGTGGTCAGCGGGGTCCGCAGCTCGTGCGACACGTCCGAGACGAACCGGCGCTGGAGCGTCGACAGCTCCTCCATGCGGTGGATCTGGTCCTGCAGGCTCGCCGCCATCTCGTTGAACGAGCGTGCCAGCGTCGCCATCTCGTCCTCGCCGCGCTCGGGCATCCGCTCGGACAGGTGACCGTCGGCGAGCCGCTCGGCCACCTCGGCAGCGCGGCGCACGGGGCGGACAGCCTGGCGGGTCACCAGCCAGGTCATGCTGCCGAGCAGGGCGACCAGGGCGACGGCCGCGAGCAGGAGGGTGCGCTGCAGGAACTCCAGCCGGTCCTGCTCCGACTGCAGGCTGTACAGGAAGAACAGCTGGTAGGTGCCGACGCCGCGCACGTTCACGTTCTGGCCGACCATCACGGCCGGTTCGTCGCCGGTGGTCACGGGCCACGCCACGGACTGCCAGTGCTGGCCGCCCGTGGCGGTCACGGCCTTGAGCTCCGGGCTGACGAGCGGGACGAGGACCGGGGCAGAGGCGGCTCCCGTGACCGCGACGCCGCCGCCCTTCTGCCCGGGCGCCCGCAGCAGGAACACCTCACGCGCGCCCGACCCGCCCGCGCGCTGCGCGAGCGCGACGTCGTGCAGCAGGTTCAGCACGTCGGTGCCGGAGGTGGCCGTCGAGGCGTCGAACGTCGCCTGCGCCGCCTTCGTGGAGCGCGCGCTCTCCTCGAGCACCTGGTCGACGCGGGCCGTGAACAGGCCGTCGCGCATGCGCTCGCTCACGTAGACGCCGATCACCGCGAGCGCGACCAGGCCGATCGCCATGGTCGTCGTGATGACGCGGACCTGCAGCGACCCGCGCCACTTGCGCGCGCCCGAGCGGACCCGCCGCATCGTGCGCGCCCGGACGAGCCGCCAGGTGCTGTTCACGCGCACGACGGCGCCGCCCCCGCCGGGATCACGTCGAAGCCACGCCCGCCTTGTAGCCCACGCCGCGCACGGTCACCACGATCTCGGGCTGCTCGGGGTCGTTCTCGATCTTCGAGCGCAGCCGCTGCACGTGGACGTTGACCAGCCGGGTGTCGGCCGCGTGCCGATAGCCCCAGACCTTCTCCAGCAGAACCTCGCGCGTGAACACCTGCCACGGCTTGCGGGCGAGGGCAACGAGCAGGTCGAACTCGAGCGGCGTCAGCGAGACGGGCTTGCCTGCGCGCGACACGCGGTGGCCGGGCACGTCGATGGAGACGTCGCCGATGGAGAGGTGCTCCGGTGCCGGCTCGTCGCTGCGGCGCAGGCGGGCGCGCACGCGTGCCACAAGCTCCTTGGGCTTGAACGGCTTGGAGATGTAGTCGTCGGCGCCGGACTCGAGGCCGAGCACCAGGTCGACGGTGTCACTCTTGGCCGTCAGCATCACGATCGGCACGCCCGACTCGGCGCGGATCAGCCGGCAGACCTCGTTGCCGTCCTTGCCGGGCAGCATGAGATCGAGCAGGACGAGGTCCGGCTGGGTCGCCCGGAACACTCCCAGCGCCTCGTCACCGTCCTCGCAGAACACCGGGTCGAAACCCTCTGACCGCAGCACGATGCCGATCATCTCGGCCAGCGCGGTGTCGTCGTCGACCACCAGCACGCGTCCCTTCATGCGCGCATTCTCGCACCCGGGAGACCTCGAGACGGCCAGTTCCAGGTCGGAGCCCGTCCGCGATGCGCCGCGCCCCGCACAGATCACCCGGTCGCGCCTCCCGCGCACCGGCCGCCGTGGCACGATGATTCCTCCGCGGGGGCCCGGAACACGACTCCCGCGCGAACGCACACCGAGCCGAGGGAGCAGTGCTCGCATGACGAGCCCGCACGACGAAGTGCCGCAGGAACCGGGCTGGGCCTCGCCGGCCGGCCCGGCTGGCGACGCCGCCCCGCCGGCTCCCCCGGCGCCCGCACCTGCACCCGCACCCGCAGCTCCCCCGCCGCCGTACGGGCAGCCGGCACCCCCACCGCCTTACGGGCAGCCGGCACCCCCACCGCCGTACGGGCAGCCGGTGCCGCCGCCCGTGTACGGCCAGCCGGCTCCCCCGCCGCTCTACGGCCAGCAGCCCCCGCCCGGCTGGGGCGGCCCGCCCGCCGCACCACCGGTCCCGCTGGGCTGGGGCCAGCCGATGGCACCGCCACCGGGTGCATCGTGGCGACCCCCCGCGCTGCAGCCGGGGATCATCCCGCTGCGACCGATCGGGCTCGGGGAGATCTACGACGGCGCGTTCCGGGCGATCCGTGCGAACCCGAAGGTCATGTTCGGCATGTCCGCGCTCGTCGTGACCATCGCCGTCGCCGTGCAGTCGCTCGTCGCGTGGTACGTCGCGGGAGTCCTCGCGACACAGTTCACCGACGTCGCTGACGAGCTGGACCCGCACGGGACCGCTGATCTGAGCGCATCGCTCGGCAGCAGCGTCGCGCAGCTGACCTCGCTGCCGATCACAGCCCTGGCGACGACGATCCTCACCGGCCTGCTCATCGTCTCGGTGAGCCGGTCCGTCCTCGGCCAGGTGGTGACCGTCCGCGACGTCCTGCGCTCCGGCCGCGTGTGGCTCGTCGTCGCGTTCTCGCTGCTCCTCGCGGTCGCCGTCAGCGTGGCCGTCGGGGTCGGGGTCGGCGCCGTGGCTCTCCTGGCCGTCGGCGGGTATGTCGGTCTCGCGGTCCTGATCGGCATCCTCGCGCTGTTCGCCTACTTCGTCGGCGCGTTCTGGGTGAACGTCCGGACCCTGCTCACCACGCCGGCGCTGATGCTCGAGGGCAAGGGCTTCTGGCCGACGATCGCCCGGTCGTGGCGACTCACACGCGGCTCGTTCTGGCGGCTCCTCGGGATCTGGCTGCTGACGGCGATCCTGGCCAACATCATCAGCGCGATCTTCACGGTCCCTGCGTCACTGGTCTCCCAGCTGCTCCTCGACGACACCTCCGGCCGGTCGTTCGGCTCGATCGTCATCAACGGGATCGCGAGCATCATCGCGCTCACGCTGTCGACGACGTTCGTGGCCGCGGTCACCGCACTGCTGTACATCGACGTCCGGATGCGGCGCGAGGGGCTCGACGTCGAGCTCGCCCGAGCGGCGGAGCAGACGGCGTGACCCTGTCGGCCTGGGCGGTGGGCGGTGCAGCACGGCTGACCGCCGACGTCCCGGTCGACCCCGACGCGGACACCGCACGCCGCTGGGCCACCCAGGAGCTGGCCGACCCCGTCTACCACCGGCAGCCCTCGCTGCTGAGCCGGCTGCTCGGCTGGCTCTCGGACCAGCTCTCCGGCGTCAAGGGGGCGAGCCTGCCGAGCCCGCTCGTCCTGACGGTGGTCGTCCTCGTCGTCGCGGTCGTCGTCGCCCTCGCATTCCTGCTCTACGGGCCGGTGCGACGCGCGGGCCGGGTCGCGGCGCAGCGCAACGTCCTGGACGTCGACGACGCCCGCACCGCGGACCAGATCCGCAGGGCCGCCGACGCCGCGGCCGCCGCCGGAGACTGGGACCTCGCGGTCGTCGAGCGGTTCCGCGCGATCGTGCGTGGCCTCGAGGAACGGGCGGTGCTCGACGAGCGCGCGGCCCGCACGGCGCACGAGGCGGCCGACGCCGCAGCGGGCCGGCTGCCCGCGATCGGCGCGGACCTGGTCGATGCCGGACGGCTCTTCGACGCGGTCGCCTACGGCCACCAGCAGGCCGGACCGGACGACGACGCCCGGTTGCGCGAGGTCGACCAGCGGGTGCGCGCGGCGCGACCCTCGGCACCCTCGTCGGCCGCCGACCCGCCGCTGAGCATGCCCCGATGAGCGCCACGGTCGTCACGACGCACGCCGCGTCCGTCGTCGGAGACGGGACCACGGGGCGGTCGCGCGCCGCCTCGCGCTGGCGCAGGTGGCGGTTCCCGCTCGGCCTGCTCGCGCTCGCGTGCCTCGTCGGCCTCCTCGCGGCGCTCCCCCAGCCCGTCACCTCGACCCAGTCGCTCGCGCCCGACAACCCCCTGCCGGGAGGCGCGCGCGCGGCCGCGCAGATCCTCGGCGACCGCGGGGTCGACGTCCGCTACGTGCGGCGGGTCAGCGACGTCGTGCGGCTGGCCGGTCCGGGTTCGACCGTCCTGGTCGTCGGCGACGAGCTGATCGACACACCCCACACCGACGCGTTGCGGGCCACGGGCGCCGACCTCGTGCTCGTCGACGCGAGCTGGGCGGTCGGTGAGCTGACGGACTCGCTCGGGTACGGCGCGTCCTCGGCCGGGCAGCCGCAGACACGCACCGCGGACTGCGACGACCCCGACGCGGTGGCCGCGGGCACCATCACCGCCTCGGGGCGCCTGCAGGCCCTCGACCCGAGCGCCGTCGTCTGCTTCCCGCCCTCCGACGGGTCGGCCGGGAGCGCCGGCGCGTACGGGGTGACCACGACGGACGGGCAGCGCATCTCGGTGCTCACCGACCGGGCGCCCCTGACCAACGCGCGGCTCGCCGACGAGGGCAACGCCGCCCTCGTGCTGCGGATGCTCGGCCACAACGAGCGGCTCGTCTGGTACATCCCGTCGCCCGCCGACGTCGACCCGGGCGGCTCGTCCCGCCCGAAGGCCACCGACGTCGTCCCGCCGATCGTCAACGTCCTGGCCCTGCAGCTCCTGCTCGTCGCCGCGGTCGGCGCCCTGTGGCGCGGACGCCGCCTCGGCCGCATCGTCACCGAGCAGCTGCCCGTGGTCGTCCGGGCCGGGGAGACCACCCGGGGGCGGGGACGGCTGTACCGGCGCTCCCGCTCGTTCGGGCACGCCGCCGCAGCCCTGCGCGCGGGCGCGACCGCACGCTCCTGCGCCCGCCTCGGACTCCCGCGCTCCGCCGCACCCCAGGTCGTCATCGACGCGCTCGCTCGCGCATCCGGGCGACCGCCCCAGCACATCGAGGCCCTCCTGTACGGGCCGCCCCCCACGGACGACCACGGCCTCGCGCAGCTGGCGCGGGACCTGGACCATCTCGAGAGCGAGGTTCACCGATCGTGAGCGACGACAGCCTGCAGTGGCCGCCGACGGCGCCGCCTGCCCCGTCCCGGTACGGGGCACCGCCGGCGCCGACGGCGCAGCCCGCCGCCGCACCGACCCCTGCCGTGCACGCGGCACCCGCCGCCGCGCGTCCCGCGGGCCCCTCCCAGGAGCTGCGCGCGGCCCTGGCGTCGGTCCGCGCCGAGGTGTCCAAGGCGGTCGTCGGCCAGGACGCGGCCGTCAGCGGGCTCGTCATCGCGCTCCTGTGCCGCGGGCACGTGCTGCTCGAGGGCGTCCCCGGCGTGGCCAAGACGCTGCTCGTGCGCACGCTCTCGGCGGCGCTGAGCCTGGACACCAAGCGTGTGCAGTTCACGCCGGACCTCATGCCCGGTGACGTCACCGGGTCGCTGGTCTACGACGCCCGCACCGCCGAGTTCTCGTTCCGTGCGGGTCCGGTGTTCACCAACCTGCTGCTCGCCGACGAGATCAACCGGACGCCCCCCAAGACCCAGGCGTCGCTGCTGGAGGCGATGGAGGAGCGGCAGGTGTCGGTCGACGGCACGCCGCGCCCGCTGCCGGACCCGTTCCTCGTGATCGCGACGCAGAACCCCGTCGAGTACGAGGGGACGTACACACTGCCCGAGGCACAGCTCGACCGCTTCCTGCTCAAGCTCGTGCTCGACCTGCCCGAGCGCAACGAGGAGATCGAGGTGCTGCGCCGGCACGCCGCCGGCTTCGACCCGCGCGACCTGCGGGCTGCGGGCGTGCGGCCGGTCGCGACGGCCGCGATGCTCGCGGCCGCGCGCGCCGAGGTCGCCCGGGTGCAGATCTCCCCCGAGGTGCTCGGGTACACCGTCGACGTCTGCCGGGCCACGCGGCGGTCGCCGTCGCTCTCGCTGGGCGTCTCGCCCCGCGGTGCCACCGCGCTGCTGGCCACGTCGCGGGCCTGGGCGTGGCTCTCGGGTCGTGGCTTCGTGACGCCCGACGACGTCAAGGCTCTGGCCCACCCGACGCTCCGGCACCGGGTCCAGCTGCCGGGCCGAGGCCGAGCTCGAGGGCGTCAGCACCGAGAGCGTGCTCGACACCGTCCTCGCGTCGGTGCCCGTACCTCGATGAGCGCGCCGGGGCACAGCTGATGGCGGTCACCTGGCGGGCGGTCGCGCTCGCAGCGGCGGGCATCGTGGCGGTCGTCCTGTTCCCCGCCACGGGCACCGTTCTGCTCTGGACCCTGCTGGTGATCGCCGCGATCACGCTGGACGTCGTGCTCGCCGCGTCGCCGCGGCAGGTGGCCGTCAGCCGCGAGGTGCCCGCCTCGGTCCGGTTGACCGAGCCCGCCCGCTCCACGCTGACCCTGACCAACCTCGGGCGGCGGCGGCTCCGAGCGCTGGTGCGCGACGCGTGGCCGCCGTCGAGCGGCGCGGTCGACAACCGGCACCGGATCACGATCCCGCCGGGCGACGGCCGACGGGTCTCGACGACGCTGACGCCCACCCGCCGCGGGGACGCGCACGCGGACCTCGTGACGATCCGCACGGCCGGGCCGCTCGGCCTCGCGGGTCGCCAGGCGTCGTTGACGGTGCCGGGGCGGCTCCGGGTCCTGCCGGAGTTCGCCTCGCGCAAGCACCTGCCCAGCCGGCTGGCCCGCCTGCGCGAGCTGGACGGCCGTGCCGCGGTCCAGGTCCGCGGCCCGGGCACCGAGTTCGACTCGCTGCGCGAGTACGTCATCGGCGACGACGTGCGCTCGATCGACTGGCGAGCGACGGCCCGACGCGCCGACGTGGTCGTGCGCACGTGGCGGCCGGAGCGCGACCGCCGCGTGCTGATCGTCCTCGACACGTCCCGGACCTCGGCCGTCCGGGTCCTGGACGCCCCGCGGATCGACGCCTCGATCGAGGCCGCCCTCCTGCTCGCGGCGCTGGCGACCCGCGCCGGCGACCGGGTCGAGCTGATCGTCTACGACCGTGCCGTGCGGGGACGGGTGGCCGGCCAGACAGGTCCGCGGGTCATGCCGGCGTTCGCCGACGCGCTCGCCCTGGCCGAACCCCAGCTCGTGGAGGCCGACTGGCCCGGGGTCGTCGGGCAGGTGCGGCAGCGGCTGAGCCAGCGCGCCCTCGTCGTCCTGCTCAGCGCGCTCGACCCGGCCGCGGTCGAGCACGGGCTGCTCGGTGTCGTCGGCCAGCTCACCGAGCGGCACCAGGTCGTCCTGGCGTCGGTGGCCGACCCCGAGGTCGACGAGCTGCGCCGGGGCCGCCAGGACGCCGCGGCGATGTTCGACGCCGCCGCCGCAGAACGCGTGGGCCTGGAGCGCGCCGCCGTGGCCGTGCGGCTGCGCCAGCGCGGCGTCGAGGTCCTCGACGCCCTGCCCGACCACCTCGCGCCGAAGCTCGCCGACACGTACCTGGCGCTCAAGGCGGCCGGCCGGCTCTGAAGGGCTGTCGGCGGCAGCCGATAGGTTCTGCGGGTGGCCGTACCCGGGGACCTGCTCTCCTCCGCGCAGCTCAACCGGGCGCTCCTCGCCCGCCAGCACCTCCTGGAACGCCGGGCCGGGCCGGCCCTCGACGTGGTCGAGCACCTCGTGGGCCAGCAGGCACAGAACGCGTGGTCGCCGTACGTCGGGCTGTGGAGCCGTGTCGCTGGGTTCCGGCACGCCGAGCTGGGCGACGCGTTCTGGACCCGGACGGTCACCCGGATCGCCGTCATGCGCGGCACCATCCACCTGGTCACGCCGCAGGACGCGCTCCTCCTTCCCGCCCTCATCGAGCCCCTGTACGCCCGCGACCTGCTGGTCAACGTCCAGCACGCGGCGGCCCTGCGGACGGTGGACGTCGCCGAGGTGACGGCCGAGGCGCGCGCGCTCGTGGAGGCCGAGCCACGGGTGACCACGGACCTGGGCCGCCTGCTCGCCGAGCGCTGGCCGGCCATCCCGCCCAGCACGCTCGCGTACGCCGCCCGGGGCACGCTGCCCCTCGTCCAGGTCCCGCCGCGGGGCGTCTGGGGCCGGTCGGGGGCGACCACGTGGACCACCGCGGACGCGTGGTTCGGCGCCCCGTCCGCGGACCTGGCCGACCCGGAGGAGCGCGCGCTCGCGCTCGACGGGCTCGTCCTGCGGTACCTGCACGCCTTCGGCCCCGCATCGGTGGCGGACGTCCAGAGCTGGTCGGGGCTCGCCGGTCTGCGCGCCGTCGTCGACCGCCTCGGTGACCGGCTGGTGCGGTACCGGGCGGACCCGGCACCGGGCGGCGTCCGCCTCCGCGAGCTGGTCGACGTCCCCGAGGGCCCGCTGCCGGACCCGTCGACCCCCGCACCGGTGCGCTTCCTGCCGGACTACGACAACGTCCTGCTGGGCCACGCCGACCGGACGAGGATCGTCTCGGACGCCCATCGCCGCCTGCTGGCGTCACCCAACGGCGTCATCCCCGCCACCTTCCTGCTGGACGGGCGCGTGGCGGGCACCTGGGCCGTCACCCGTGAGCGCAGCGGGCCCGCGATCCTCGTCGTGCGACCGTTCGCGCCCGTCGCGGCGCGGGACCGCGGCCCGCTGGAGGCGGAGGCGCAGGAGCTGGTCCGGTTCATGGCCGACGACGCCGCCGGCCACCGGGTGGTCGTCGAGTAGCGCGTCAGCCGGCCATGGCCAGGACGTAGCCGGCGCGGTCGGCCTCGAGGTCGCCCGTCTCGCCGTCGCGCACGGCCCGCCGGCCGAGCACGATCGTGTAGACCCAGAACAACGTCACGGCGACCGTGCCGATCGCGATCTTCACGGCCCACGGCAGCGTCGACCCGGTCACGAAACCCTCGATCATCCCGGAGACCGCCAGCGTCCCGACGAGCCCGATCGCGACCGTGATCAGGGAGCGTCCCTCCTCGGCGAGCGCCCGCGACCGGGTGCGCGGCCCGGGCACGAGCCACGTCCAGAAGATCCGCAGACCGGCCGCCGCAGCGACGAAGACGGAGGTCAGCTCGAGCAGCCCGTGCGGGGCGATCGACTGGAGGAACACGCCGAGCGCTCCGTGCGCGGCCATCATGCCGCCCGTCGAGCCGACACCGATGGCGTTGCTGACGACGAAGTACACGGGCCCGACCCCCGTGATGCCGGTCGCGATGCAGACCGCGGTGAGGAACGCGTTGTTGGTCCACACCATCGCCGCGAAGCCGGCGCCCGGGTCGTAGTACTGCGAGAACATGCCGTCCACGTACTGCTGCTGCTCGGCGGGTGTCCCCATGAGCGCGAGCGCGTCGGGCTGGGTGGCCACCCACCACCCCGACACCGTCGACAGCAGGACGAAGGCGAACGCGACGGCCACCGTCCACCAGCGGATGCGGTACAGCGCGGCAGGCAGCGAGACCACGACGAACCGGGCGACGTCACGCCAGCCCGCCTGGTGCGACCCGGCGATCGCCGCGCGACCACGGGCGACGAGCTGCGAGAGCCGGGCGACCGTGACCGGGTCCGGTGCGCTGGTGCGGATGACCGACAGGTCGGTGGCTGCGGCCTGGTACAGCCGCACGAGCTCGTCGGCCTCGGCGCCGGTCAACCGCCGTCGGCGTGCGAGCTCGTCGAGCCGCGCCCACGCGCCGGCCCGCACCCACTCGTACGCGTCAAGGTCCATGCGCACAGCCTGCCATCTGGGGCGCCCGCGCAGCGGCTACTCTGCGGCAGGACCGGACGTGGCGTGCACGCCGGGCGCGCCGAACGGATGGGGGCTGCATGGACGGCATCGTCATCGGCGAGGGTGTCGTCCTCGACGCGCGCTCCACGTCCTCACCCGTCCGGCTCCTCGCCGCCCTCATCGACCTGGCTCTGCTGGCCGTCGTCGTGCTCGCGATCCTCGTTCCGCTGACGGGTGTGCTGTCGACGACCGAGCACACGGCCCGCATCACGGCCGTCGTCGTCGCGGCCACGATCACCGTGATCCTCCCGACGACCGTGGACACCCTGACGCGCGGTCGGTCGCTGGGCAAGCTCGCGCTCGGCATCCGGATCGTGCGCGACGACGGCGGGCCGATCGTGTTCCGGCAGTCCCTCGTGCGGGCGCTGGTCGGCATCGTCGAGCTTCTGGCTGACGCTCGGGTCGGTCGCCCTGATCACGGCGACGGTGCACCCGCAGGGCAAGCGGGTGGGCGACATCCTGGCCGGCACGTACGCCGTGCGCGTCCGCGGCTCGGCTCCTCGTCGTGCACCGCTGATGATGCCGCCGATGCTCGCGGGCTGGGCGCACTCCGCGGACATCGCGCGGCTGCCCGACGGGCTGGCGCTGTCCGCCCGCCAGTTCCTCGGCCGGTCGGGGAACCTGCACCCCACCTCGCGCGTGCAGCTGGGCACCCGGCTGAGCGGCGAGATGCAGCAGTACGTCAACCCGCTCCCGCCGCCCGGCACGCACCCGGAGGCCTTCCTCGCCGCCGTGCTCACCGAGCGCCGCGACCGAGAGCCTCGTGGCGCTCCAACGCGCCAGGCACCGGGATGCCGTCGAGGCGACGCAGCTGCACCGGCTCCCGCACGGCATCCCGGACCCGGTGGACTAGGTCGACCCGTCGTCCTCAGTACCGGTAGTGCTCCGGCTTGTACGGGCCGGCCGCGTCCACCCCGAGATACTCGGCCTGGGACTTGGTGAGCTCGGTGAGGCGCACGCCGAGGGCGTCCAGGTGCAGGCGCGCCACCTTCTCGTCCAGCACCTTGGGCAGCCGGTAGACCTCGCGCGCGTACTCGCCCGGCTTGGTGAACAGCTCGATCTGCCCGATCACCTGGTTGGAGAACGAGTTGCTCATGACGAACGACGGGTGGCCGGTCGCGTTGCCGAGGTTGAGCAGCCGGCCCTCCGAGAGCACGATGATCGACCGCTCCGGGCGTCGGTCGTCGGCCGGGAACGTCCACTCGTGCACCTGCGGCTTGATCTCGGTGCGCGTGATGCCGGGCACGGCGGCCAGGCCGGCCATGTCGATCTCGTTGTCGAAGTGCCCGATGTTGCCGACGACGGCCTTGTTCTTCATCACGGACATCTGGGCCGCCGAGATGACGTCCTTGTTGCCCGTCGTCGTGATGAAGAAGTCGGCCTGCCCCAGGACGTCGTCGAGGAGGGCGACCTGGAACCCGTCCATCGCTGCCTGCAGCGCGCAGATCGGGTCGACCTCGGAGACGATGACGCGCGCACCCTGGCCGCGGAACGCCTCCGCGGCGCCCTTGCCGACGTCGCCGTAGCCGGCGACGAACGCGACCTTGCCGCCCATGAGGACGTCGGTCGCGCGGTTGATGCCGTCGGGCAGCGAGTGCCGGATGCCGTACTTGTTGTCGAACTTCGACTTGGTGACCGAGTCGTTGACGTTGATCGCGGGGAACAGCAGTCCGCCGGCCTCGGCCAGCTGGTACAGCCGGTGCACGCCCGTGGTGGTCTCCTCGGTCACGCCCTTGATCTCGGCGGCGATCGTGGTCCAGCGCCGCGGGTCGGCGGCCAGCGAGGCGCGCAGGGTGTCGAGGATGACCGTGCAGCTCCTCCGAGTAGTCCGCGTCGCCGGGCTGCGGGTTGCCGGGGACCGCCCCGGCCGCTTCGTACTCGACGCCCTTGTGCACCAGCAGCGTGGCGTCGCCACCGTCGTCGAGGATCATGTTCGGGCCGTCACCGCCCGGCCAGACGAGGATCTGCTCGGTGCACTCCCAGTACTCCTGCAGCGACTCGCCCTTCCAGGCGAACACCGGCACACCGTCGGGCGCCTGGACGGTGCCCGCCGGGCCGACGACGATGGCCGCGGCGGCCTCGTCCTGCGTCGAGAAGATGTTGCACGACGCCCACCGGACCTCGGCGCCGAGCGCCACGAGCGTCTCGATGAGCACGGCGGTCTGGACGGTCATGTGCAGCGACCCGGCGATGCGGGCGCCCGCGAGCGGCTGGGTGGGGCCGAACTCGGCGCGCAGGGCCATGAGCCCGGGCATCTCGTGCTCGGCGAGCCGGATCTGGTGGCGGCCGGCCTCGGCGAGCGACAGGTCGCGGACCTTGTACCGGCCCGGGGCCTCGGAGAACGTGGACATCTCACTCCTGACGGGTGCGCAGCGATGGGCAGGGCGGAAGGACCCCACTGGGGGGTGCTTCACGCCGGCGCGACCCCTCTGGGTCTGCGGGCATCACCCACGCCGTCGCGGCCATGCTAGCCGCGCACGCACGTCAGGGGGGAGGTCAGGCGGGAGACTCCACGGCTCGACGCAGGTCCGGCTCGAGGTAGATGACGTGGGCGATGGGGACCGCGGCCCGCACCCGCTGCTCGGCGGCGTCGATCGCCGCCGCGACGTCGGCTGCGCTGCTGGCGCCGTCGACCTCGATCTTGGCCGCGACGAGCAGCTCCTCCGGGCCCAGGTGCATGGTGCGCAGGTGGATCACCGACGCGACGCCCGGTCCGACGAGGGCGGCCGTGATCGCATCCACGTCCTTGGCGGTGGCCGACTCACCCAGGAGCAGCGACTTGGTCTCCATCGCGAGCACGATCGCGATGAGCACGAGCAGGGTCCCGATGCCGGCCGTGCCGAGCGCGTCGAACCGGCCGTCGTCGGTGAGCAGGGTGAGCCCGACGCCGAGGAACGCGAGCACCAGGCCGATCAGGGCCCCGAAGTCCTCGAGCAGGACGACCGGCAGCTCGGGCGCCTTGGCCGTCCGCACGAAGGACACCCACGACTGCGTCCCGCGCGTGTGGTTGGACTCCTTGATCGCCGTGCGGAACGAGAAGCCCTCGAGCAGCATCGACGCACCCAGCACGACGAGCGGCACCCACCACCACCGACCCGTGATCGGGTGCGGCTCCTGCCACTTGTGCCACGCCTCGTACAGGGCGAACAGGCCACCGAGCGAGAACAGGATGATCGAGACGATGAACGCGTAGACGTACCGCTCGCGGCCGTAGCCGAACGGGTGCTCGACGTCCGCCTCGCGCCGGGCCCGCTTGCCCCCGAGCAGGAGGAGGAGCTGGTTGCCGGAGTCCGCCAGGGAGTGCACGGACTCGGCCAGCATCGAGCTGGAGAGCGTCAGCAGGTACGCGATGAACTTGGTGATCGCGATCCCGAGGTTGGCCGCGAGCGCGGCCAGGATCGCCCGGGTCCCGCCGCCTTCGTGTGCCATCAGTCGCGAGCGACCGGGACGCCCTCGTCGACGAGCAGCACCGGGATGCCGTCGCGCACGGGGTAGGCGAGCGGGTTCTCCGGGTCCGTCGAGACGAGCGTGGGCTCGCCGTCGGGGCCGACGCCGTCCACGAGCGTCGCGCCGGTCACCGGGCAGCGCAGCAGGTCACGGGCCCAGGGCTCGAGCACGCGCGGGGCGTCGCTCACGACGCGTCCTGGCGGACCAGGGCGAGCACGTCGTCGCGCACCTTCTCCATGATGTCCTCGTCGGCAGCCTCGACGTTCAGGCGCAGCAGCGGCTCGGTGTTCGAGGCGCGCAGGTTGAACCACCACTGCGGCTGTCCGTCCCAGTGCGACACCGTCAGCCCGTCCAGCTCGTCGACGACCACGGGGCCGGCGCCCTGCTGCGTGACGTAGGCCTCGACCACCCGTCCGCGAGCCTCGGCCACGCTGGTCACGGTCGAGTTGATCTCGCCGCTGGCCGAGTACGGCTGGTACTGCTCGGCCAGCGCCGACAGCGGGTGCGGCTGGCCGCCGAGCGCCGCCAGCACGTGCAGCGCGGCGAGCATCCCGGTGTCCGCGAAGAAGAAGTCGCGGAAGTAGTAGTGCGCGCTGTGCTCGCCGCCGAACACGGCGTCGTTGCTCGCCATCTCGGCCTTGATGAACGAGTGCCCGACGCGCGTGCGGACGGTCGTCGCACCCGCCGCGCCGAGCAGGTCCGGAACCACCTGCGACGTGATGAGGTTGTGGATCACCGTCGGCGTGCGGCCGGCCGCGCGCTCGCGGGCGACCTCCCGCAGCCCCACCAGGGCCGTGATCGCGGACGGGCTGACCGGGTCGCCGTGCTCGTCGATGACGAAGCAGCGGTCGGCGTCGCCGTCGAAGGCGAGGCCGAGGTCGGCGTCGTGCTCGACGACGGCGGCCTGCAGGTCACGCAGGTTCTCCGGGTCGAGCGGGTTGGCCTCGTGGTTGGGGAAGGTGCCGTCGAGCTCGAAGTAGAGGGGCACGACGTCGAGCGGCAGCTGCGGCAGCCCGGCACCGGTGCCGAGCACGGCCGGCGCCGTGAAGCCGCCCATGCCGTTGCCGGCGTCGACGACGACCTTGAGCGGCCGGATGGCGGACAGGTCGACCAGTGAGCGCAGGAACGCCGAGTAGTCCGCGAGCATGTCCTGCTCGGTGACGTCGCCGACCTCCTCGGGCCCGGCCAGTGGGATCTCGCCGCTCGCCAGGTAGTCCCCGGCCAGCTCGCGGACCCGGGACAGGCCGCTGTCCTGGCCGACGGGGCGCGCGCCGGCGCGGCAGAGCTTGATCCCGTTGTACTGCGCGGGGTTGTGGCTCGCGGTGAACATGGCGCCGGGGATGTCCAGCGCACCCGACGCGTAGTACAGCCCGTCGGTCGACGCCAGACCGATCCGGATCACGTCGACGCCACGCAGCGCGAGGCCCTCGGCGAAGGCCGCGACGAGCTCGGGACCGGAGGGGCGCATGTCGTTCCCGATGACGACCTGCGGCCGGCCGACTGTCTCCGCAGGGTGCTCGGGGATCACGACGACGTCGGCGAACGCGGCGCCGATCGCGCGCGCGACCGTCGGGTTCGGCCTCGGGGACGACGCCCCGGACGTCATACGCCTTGATCAGGGCAGACAGATCGACACGGTCAGCTGCAGGGGAGGTCACGGGCGTCATGCTACCCGGCGGCCTGCTACTGCTCGCCGTCGCCGCCCATGACCTCGTCCCGCGACAGCGGCGTGCCGTTGCCTTCGAGCGGGAACCAGTTGCGCTGCTCGCAGGCCGGGCAGGAGACGAAGAGCACCTGCTTGCCCGACGTCAGTGCCATACGGATCCGCGTGAGCTGTGTCTCGCCGCAGCGCAGGCACGCCTCGGTTCCCGGTACCGCGGGACCATTCGGCTGACTGATCGATCCGAGCGGCTCCGACGCCTGCTGTGCCCGCGCGCGAGCCGCGTCCCCCTTGCGACGAGCCACGTCAGCCCTCACCGCGCAGCACGCGCAGATGACCGCGGCGCGGGGCCTCGGCCAGGACGGCACCGACGGCCTCGGGCAGCGGTTCCTCCTGCGGCGGCCGGCCCGCCTCGCGCACCGCGTCCGCCAGGGCAAGGAGGTCGTCCCGGCTCGGGGCCGCGGGCGTGAACTCGGGGGTGAGGCGGACGACCTCCCAGCCCCGGGGGGCCGTCAGTCGCTCCGCGTGCTCGAGGCACAGGTCGTACGAGTGGGGCTCCGCCTGCTGGGCCAGCGGCCCGAGGACGGCGGTCGAGTCGGCGTACACGTAGGTCAGCGTCGCAACCGCCGGACGGCCGCACGCCGTGCGCGTGCACTGCCTCACAGATCTCACGGGCTGACGGTACCCCTGGGTCCCGACACGCCGCGCTCCCCCACGCCGACGTCGACGGTCGATCTAGAGTTCAGGGGTGAGCCCCGCACCCCTGCCCCCCGCGCGCCGGACAGCCGGCACGGGTCGGCGCACGATGGCGCAGCCGTCGGTCGCCGTGCAGCCGGTGCGCCGCCGCGACCGGCGGGGCCGCGGACCGCGCGGACCGCTCCTGCCGAGCTCCATGCCCGCCTACCGCACCCGGGCCGAGCGGTTCGACGACCTCGTGCTCGACGCCGTCGAGCGGATCGAGCGGCACTGGGCCAAGCAGCTGTCCGGCACCGAGTTCGCCGTGGAGGACGTCCCGCCGTCCAACCCGGCTCCCTGGGAGCGCGGCGGGGTCCCGCTCGGTCGCTACTTCCCCTCGGACGCGGGGCTGCCCGCCCGCATCGTCATCTACCGTCGCCCGGTCGAGTCGCGGGCGGGAGACCCGTTCGACATGGCGGACCTCGTGCGCGACGTCGTCGTCGAGCAGGTCGCGCACCTGCTCGGCCGGTCCCCGGACGACGTGGACCCGGACTATCGCGACGGGCACTAGCCTGTCCGGACGATGAGCCCGCCTACCGTCCGTGTCGTCTGCGTCGTCTTCCACCCCGGCGACGACCTCGCGACCTTCGCCCGCACCCTGGCCACCGCGTCCGCCGAACCGGTCGAGCTGGTCATCGTCGACAACGGCACCGACCAGAGCGTCTCGCGGGCCGTCGCCGACGAGCACGGCGCACGGCTGCTGGTCACCGGCGCGAACCTGGGCTACGGCGGCGGTGCGAACGCCGGGGCCGACGGGTGCGAGGTGCCGTGGATCCTCGTCGCCAACTCCGATCTCGAGTGGGAGCCCGGTGCGCTGGACGTCCTCGTGGCCAGCGCGGATGCCGACGCCCGCACGGGGTCGGCGGGACCGGCGCTGCTGAACCCCGACGGCACGGTGTACCCGTCGGCGCGGGCCCTGCCGTCGCTGGCCCAGGGCGCCGGGCACGCGCTGTTCGTGCGGATCTGGCCCGGCAACCCGTGGACGCGGCAGTACCGGGCCGAGCAGGAGAGCGCCGGCCGTCAGCGCGCCGCGGGGTGGCTCTCAGGCGCCTGCCTCCTCGTGCGCCGGACCGCGTTCGAGGCCGTCGGCGGGTTCGACGACGGCTACTTCATGTTCTTCGAGGACGTCGACCTCGGCGAGCGCCTGGGCCGCGCGGGCTGGACCAACCTCTACGTTCCGCAGGCGCGCGTCACGCACGTGGGCGGGACGTCCTGGCGTGCGAAGCCCGCACGGATGATCTCCGCGCACCACACGAGCGCCGCACGGTACGTCGCACGCCGGTACCCGCGCTGGTACCAGTGGCCCGTGCGCCAGGCCACCGTGCTCGGGCTGCGCCTGCGCGAACGGTCGGAGCTGCGCGCAGCCGCGTAGGGCGGCGTCCCTCGCGTGGGGCGCCTAGCGGGTCCCGAGGCGCGCGTCCTCGCGGACCGGCACGTCGGGCGCCGTGTGCCCCGCGGGCACCGGGTCGAGCACCGAGAAGAGCATCCCGTCCGCCCTCGGTACCTCGGCGACGAGCGCCCAGGCGAGCGTGACGGCACCCCCGTCGACGGCCAGGTCGACGCCGAGCACGCCGGCCCGCGGCACCGGCACCGCGGCCGGGTCGGTGGGCACGACGTCGCCCGTGCCCGCCGCGAGCTCGTCGAGCGTCCAGGAGCTGGTGGTGCCGGCCGGGATGTGGATCGTCCGTTCGGCGAGCACCGCCCCGCCGGCGCCGATGAGCCGCAGGTGGCCGGTGGCCGACCCGCCGTCCGACGCGTCCGCGGCGCTGGACACGGCACCGAGCACGAGCGTGCCCTGCGTGCCCGGGGGCAGCGCGGCCGCGCCCCCACCCGGCTGCGCCGTCGCGGCCCACGCACGCTCGACGCTCGGGTGGTCGTCGAGCTCACCGATCGAGCCCGGTCGGGTCATCACGGACGACGCGAGGACCGGCTGACCCGCGTCGACGACGGCGGTGTAGGAGCCCGCCGGGAGACCGCCGAGCGGGACGTCCGTGACCTCCCCCGCGCCCAGCGCGACCGAGTCGGCGCCGGGCAGCTCGTAGACGCCGGCGGGACCGAGCAGCGTGACCTTGGCGGTCGTCGCCGTGCCGCCGGGCGCGAGGAGCCGGAGCAGCGGCGCGTCCGGGTCGTCGACGGTCGAGGCGACCACCGAGATGCCGGGCACCACCTGGCGCGTCGCCGGTGCGACGCCCGGCACGACGGCTCGGTGCCGCCGGGCGTGAAGCCGTCCAGCGCCGAGTCCTGGACGTGCGCGCCGATCCGGCCGCCCGTCGCGACGACGTGGACGCCGATCCGGCGCTGCTCCGCGGCGATGCCCCCGAGCGACACCACCCTCTCGGCGCCTGGAGCCACGAGGTACCGCTCACCGGTCAGGTCGACCACGCCGTTCGGTCCCCACACCTCGAGCGCGACCTCGGCCGGTGTCGTCCCGGGGTTGTCCAGCACGAGCCGGGCCGTGCTGGCCAGGTCCGTCGCGCCGCCGAGCAGCCACGCGTCGCCCGCCGGCAGCTGGCAGGAAGCCGCGGCCAGACCCCGCAGGTCGCCGGCGGTCACGAGCCCGCTGCCCGTGGCCGCGACCCGCGCGGGGACCTCGGTGGGCTGGACGCGCACGACGGACGGACCCGCCACGGAGGGGACCTTGATCGCGTCACCGCCGGCCTTCAAGGCCGTCCACGTGGTCGACCCGTCCAGCGGCCCGACCGTACCGGCACCGCTCGGCGACGCCGTCAGCGCCGCGAGGGTGCTGATCGGGGCGACCGGCGTCGGGTCGAACGCGGAGTCCCCACGACCCGTGTCGTCGGGCAGGATCAGCGGTCCCGGGCACACGAGCGTGGTTGCCGAGGGCGGGACGGGAACCCGTGTCGCAGCGACGGTCGAGTCGTCCGCAGCCGGGGCCCGGGTACCCGCGGCGACCACCACGACGGTGAGGCCCAGCGCCACGAGGCCGGAGGCCGCGCGGGCCGTCCGATCGAGCCAGACGCGCGAACGCGAGGTCTCCGTCATGAGCGTCCGCTCCAGGTGCGGCCGCCGCGACGCCGACGGACCGGCACCGCGAGCAGCAGGGTCACGAGCAGGACGAGCGACTGCAGGACGAGCACCGGGGTGCGGTCCGGGCTGACGTAGCCGACGACGAGGTGGCCGCCCCCGGCACCGAGGTCGAAGCTCTGCCGCCAGCCGTCCTGCACGGCCCGCAACGGCTCGCCGTCCAGCGAGGCGTGCCAGTGCGGGTCGGCCCGCTCGGCCAGAACGATCCGACGACCGGTGTCACCGGCGGCGACGGTCGTGTCGATCGCGCGGTCGGCCGAGGGCACCGCGACGGCCGCGGCCGCAGGGTCCGCGGGTAGCACCCGGGCCCAGGAGGTCACCACGTCCGGAGCCGCGATGCCCGCGCCGGGGGCCGATGCCTGGACACGCCAGAGCGTGCCCGCGGTGTTGGCGGTGACGCGTTGGAGGCCGGCCGTCGCGTCCAGCCGGCTGACCAGCTCGTCGCGTGCCGTCTGCGCCGTCGGGTTGTCGGCGGCGTCGTCGGGCAGCACGGGGACCAGGACGTCGGAGACGCCGAGCGAGCCGAGGTCGGCGGCCACGTCGCCGCTCGCCGCCGTCGCGAGCCGCGCGACGAGCGCGTCGACCTCGTGCGTCGCGGCGTCCGCCGGGCTCGCGGTGGGATCTGTCAGGTCGCCGTCGACCGTGCGGGTCCAGACCGCGGCCGCCTGGTCGACCAGCGCCGGTCCGTCGCCGCGCATGAGCTGCCAGGTCGCGGTGGGCTCGCCGCCGTCGCCGGGCACCGCGCTGACGGCGAGAACGCGCGACGCGGCCGGGGACTGCTGCGCCTGCTGACCGACGGCCGGCACGACGACCCCGTCCTGCGTGTGCAGGGCGACCGCGTCCCCGGTCCGGGCCTGCCAGGTCCACGTGCCCAGCCAGAGCACCGGCACCACGACGGCGACGGCCGTGAGCAGGGCCGCGAGCAGCTGGCGGACGCCGAAGGAGTAGTGCCCGAGGCGCTCGCGCAGCCGGTCCGTGCCGATGAGCGCCGCGGTGAGCAGACCGGCACCCGCGAGCGAGAGGGCCGGGCCGGCCCAGCCCCGGACGAGGGACCCGTCGGACACCGCGACGGGGACCGCCACGACGACGGTCGCGGTGGCGAGCCCGAGGACGGCGACCATCCACGCGCCGCGGACCGCGCGCGCCACCGGTGCGCCGCGCAGGAGCGCAAGCACGGCGAGGGCCAGCACCACCGCACCGAGCGCGAGCGGCAGGACGGTGGCGACCCCTGCGGGAAGCCCGGTGCCGACGAGCGAGGCGGGGTCGGCGGGGACGCCCAGCAGGCGGCTGAGCGGGTCCGCCGCCTGCGACGCCGCGGGCAGCCCGGGGTCGGCGACGAGGAGGCGCCAGCCGGGCAGGCCGCGTCGGGCCGCCTCGAGCAGCGCGGGGGCGAGCAGGACGACCGCCGGGACGGCTGCGAGCAGGACGCGACCGCGGCGCCGAGGGGCGCACAGCGCGACGACACAGAGCGCCAGGACGCCGGGGACCAGCAGCACGGGCGCACCCGCGACGACGACGGCGAACGCGAGCGCCGCACCGGCAGCGGCGGCGATCGAGCCCGTCGGGTCGGGGGCACCTACCCGGGCGTCGAGGGGGAGCCACCGGGGTCTGCCCGGAGTCGGTCGCCTCACGGGGGGCAGGGACCTCGGCGGCGAGCGCGGGACCGTCCGGATCGAGGTCCTCGTCGTCCGCACGTCGTGCCGTCGCGATCCCCGACAGCACCTGGTCGACCCGCTGCACCCCGACCGCACGGGCGAGGCCGAGGCCCACCCACGGCAGCATCACGTGCGCGACCACGGCACCGAGCCGGCCCGACCCGAGACCGAGCAGCAGCGCCGGAGCGGCCGCCCAGACCACCGCCGCCCACGCGCGCACGCCGACGGAGCGGGTGACCGCGCCCGCTGCGGCCCAGGCGCCGACGCCGGCGAGCAGGACGGAACCGAGCAGCAGCAGACCCACGGCGGCCGCCGAAGACCCGCCGGTGGCCGCCGTCGGTGCCACCACGACGGTCAGCAGCGCGTCGGCCGGGCCGGGCGTGCCGAGGCCGCCGGACACCCAGCCGGACGTCGCGGCGCTCCAGAAGCTCGCCGAGCCGGGCGGAGGTCGGCAGGAGCGCAGCGCCGACGAGCCGCGCGCCGCCGGCCACCGGGGCGACCAGCGAGCCGAGGGCCACGGCCGAGACGATCGCGAGCCCGCCGACCAGGACGGCCAGGGTCGTGCGGCGCTTGGTGGCCAGGGCTGCGAGCCCCCGGCTTCGAGCCGCTGGGCGCCTGGACGACGCGCCGGACCTCGGCCCGCGCCAGGCGTCGGTCGCGCGACTGGGCCCACACGTCGCGAAAGCCGGCCTGCAGCGGGCGCAGCGCACGCCGGGGCAGCCGGCGGGTGCGCGTGGCGCGGGCCCGGGCACGGACCACGCCGGCCGGACGCAGGACCGCGACGACGGCGGACCGCAGCTCGTCGACCGCGAGTCCCGGCTGCTTGGCCGCCAGCTGCCACAGCGAGCGCACGAGCGCGCCGGCCAGCGCGAGGACCGCGACGACGGGCACGAGCAGCATGGGCGCGGCGACGAGCCGGCTGTGCACGAGCGCGCGTCGGCGGGCGTCGAACGAGCGGCGCGGGTCGGCGGCGTCGTCCTCGCCGTCCCCGTCGAGATCGGTCGGCGGGGTCGACGGGTCGTCCCGCAGACCGAGGTAGCCCGCCTGCGCGTGCCGCACCACGGCCGAGGGCACGACGATGACGCGGTGGCCGGCCAGGCGCGCGCGCCGCGACAGGTCGAAGCCGTCGCCGAACGGCCCGAGCAGCGGGTCCGTGCCGCGCAGGTCGTCCCAGACGTCGCGCCGGACCAGGGCGCCGGCCAGACCGACCCCGAGGACGTCGTCGCGACCGTCGTGCTGCCCCTGGTCGAGCTCGCCCGGCTCGACGTCGGTCATGCGGCGACCGGAGCGGGACGTGCGCAGGCCGACCTCGAGCAGCCGCTCGGGATCCGTCCACGTGCGCTGCTTGACGCCGGCGACCGCCACGGACGGCGCGCGACCCACGGCTCGGACGCTCGGCCAGGGCAGTCTCCGCCGGCGCGCTGTCGTCGTGCAGGAGCCACAGCCAGCTGGTGGTGGGTCCGACCTCGCTCGCGAGCGCGCGTCGCACGGCATGCCCGAACGTGCGGGCGTCGGGCACGTGGACGAGGTGGAGGGAGGGAGTCGGACCGCCCGCAGTCTCGGTTTCGAACGCGCGGTGGAACGCGGGGGCGACGGTCTCGTCGGGCACCCGTGAGACGTCGACGAGGAAGACCCGCAGCGGCCGACGCGTCTGCGCCGCGAGCGCGGCGAGGGTCGTCTCGAGATACCGGGTGCTGCCGTGGGTGACGACGACCGCGGACACCGGCGTCGTCACCGGTGTGGCGGAGGTGGCCGTGGGAACGTCCACGGGCTGGAGCGTGTCAGTCATGCTCGGAACATGGTGCGGCAGCGCCCGCGCGAGCCCGGGAGCGACACGCCCCGAGAACCTGTGAACGTCAGACGACACGCCGCTTGAGCTTGCGCCGCTCGCGCTCCGACAGGCCGCCCCAGATGCCGAAGCGCTCGTCGTTCTGCAGGGCGTACTCGAGGCACTCGGAGCGCACGTCGCAGCCCGTGCACACCTTCTTGGCCTCGCGGGTGGAGCCGCCCTTCTCAGGGAAGAAGGCCTCCGGGTCGGTCTGGGCGCACAGCGCGCGCTCCTGCCATCCCATCGGCCCCTCGTCCTCGAGGGCACCGAAGATCGGCAGCACGTTGGAGGCCTGCGTCTGTGCAGCCCTGCGTGCGTCCGTCGGGAAGATCTCGTCGTTGTCGAGCAGATTCCACATGCGTGCCTCCGTGCGGGTCTTCTGGTGCTGGGTGCTGCTGTGGATGGGTGAGGCCGTGACGACGTTCTCTGCTGTGAGCAAGATGTGCTGCAGGTGAATCCGTTCTATGGAATTACACGCGTGTCGTTCGCGTTGGTCAAGCGGGGAAATGGTATTTGCCCGGTTCTGTCGGGTGAACTTGGGCGATCCCGGCTCCCCGGGCGTGTCGCCGTAGGGTTGCGGCGTGCCTCCGACGACCATCGCCGACCTCCTCGCCCTGCTCACAGCGGAGCCCGGTCGGCCCCGGATCACCTGGTACGGCGACGGCGGCGAGCGCGTCGAGCTGTCGGGTGCCGTGCTCGTGAACTGGGTCAACAAGACGGCGAACCTGCTCGTCGAGGAGTTCGACGCCGGACCCGGTGCTCGGATCGGTCTGCACCTGCCGATGCACTGGCGCAGCCTCGTGTGGGCGCTCGCGGCATGGCGACTCGGTGCATGCGTCGTGCTCGACTCGCGAACGGCCCTCGATGCGCTGGTGACGAACCAGCCCCCGAGACGCATGACCGTGCCGACGGTCGCCGTTGCACTCGCCGGCCTCGCACGCCGGTTCGACGACGAGCTTCCCGCAGGCGCGATCGATGCCGCATCTGCCGTGATGACCTACGGCGACGTGCTCGGCTGGTCGCCACCTCTGGACCCGCTTGCCGATGCTCTCGACGACGGCACCGCGCAGATCCGTCACATCGACCTGATGCCCGCCCTCGCTGACTCCGGCCGCACGCTGCTCGCGGCCGTGCCGGCGCTGACCATCGTCAGCATGGCGCAGAGCCTGAGAGTCCTTGCCGGCGACGGATCGCTGGTGCTCGTCGACGTTCCGACGGCCGCCGCACTACGTGCCGACCCGTCACGACGGGCGCGGCTCGTGCAGTCCGAGCTGGTCACAGCCGACCTGCTCGGCTGACCGTCCGCGGGCGCGCTGGAGGCGGACCGCCGCCGACGTGGTGCAGACTCTGTAGCCGTGCCCGCTCCGATCGTGCTCTTGCCCGTGCCCCCGCTCACCTGGTGGGGTGCCATGCGCTGGGGAGCAGTCCAGCCCCTCCTGCCCAGCAGCCCGTCAACCGTCGTCGCCGAGTTCGGCTGCGGTCAGGGGTCGTTCGGCGCACGCCTCTCCGGGATGTACTCCGCCTACGTAGCGGTCGAGCCGTCCGAGTCGTCCGCGAAGATCGCCGCCGCGCGGGTCGCGGACACCGGCGGGGTGGTGGTGCCCGCATGGGACGACCCTCGTAACCCGCACGCCGATCACACAGCCGACCTCCTCGTGGCGTTCGAGGTCCTGGAGCACCTCCAGCACGACGCTGAGATCCTGCGGTCGTGGCTGCGCGCGGCGCGGCCCGGCGCGCACGTCGTCGTCTCGGTCCCCGCCGAGCCCGAGCGCTTCGGGCCGTGGGACGAGAACGTCGGGCACTACCGGCGCTACTCGGTGGGTGACCTCACCGACACGCTCCGGTCTGCGGGCCTCGTCCAGGCGCGCGCCCACCACTACGGCTACCCGTTCGGTTACGCGCTCGAAGCGGCGCGCAACACGATCGCGCGACGTCGTCCGGTGGACACGGGGGCGGTCGCCATGGCGGACCGCACCGAGGGTTCGGGTCGGTTGCGTCAGCCGGCGTCGCTCCGCGTCGGTGACCTGCGCTGGCATGCGACGGCACCGTTCCGCGCGTGGCAGACGCACTACCCGACGCGTGGACCCGGGCTCGTCGGCTGGGCAATAGTTCCGTGAGCTGATCCCCGCCGGCGACCGAGCACCAGCGCCGTTCCGCCCAGCATCAGGTCAGAAGCGGTCAGGGCGACCCGGCTCACGAGCACCACCACGAGGATGGCGTCACGGTCGACGTGCCCGGACAGCAGCAACGCGAGCACGAGCTCTCGTGCGCCGACTCCCGCCGGGACGAAGATGATGACGAACCCCACGGTCCACGCCAGGGCGTACGCGCCGGTCGCCAGCAGATAGGTGTCGATGCCCGGCGGCAGGCCGACGGCACGTGCGAGCAGCCAGACCTGCAGGCCGACCACGAGCCAGCCCGCGACGGACCACATGGTCGCTCTGAGCGTCCCGCGCACCGTCAGCGGGTGCTCGAGCGGTTCGCGGCGCGCCAGCCTGAGCGCGACCGTCAGGATCCGGTTCAGCACGGGTGGCGACAGAACCAGCAGCGAGACCGCCAGTGCTGCCCACACCCAGCGCTCGTCGATCCCGGTCGGCCCCGCGAGCAGCAGGGCGGGAACCGCCACCGCCAGGCCGGACACGATCGCGACGAGGACCGAGACCACCATGGCGCTCAGGGAACGCCTCCGCGGGATCCGCTGGTCGGCACCGAGCTCGGTGGCTGCGACGATGTTCCAGATGCCGCCCGGCACGTACTTGCCGAGCTGGCTGATGAAGTAGATGGTCGATGCCGGCCGTATCGGGACGTCGGAGCCGAGGTCGGCGAGGACCGCGCGCCACGAGAACAGGGTGAGCAGTCCGTTGACGACGGCGAGCGCGACGCAGCCGACCAGCAGGGACGCCGAGATGGAGGTCAGCGCGCTCTGGACGTCAGCCCACTCATGCACCACCGCGAAGGTGGCAGCCCCGAGCGCGACGACGACGAATCCGACCCGTAGCCATCGCGAGCGCAGCAGGGCGATCACGTGATTCACAAGCCACCGACCAGGACCGCGTCGAGGGGACCGACGCAGGAGGCCGCCGACATGGTCGACCGAGCGTGCGCGACCGACCGCGCGGCCATGTCACGCCGCCGAGCGGGGTCGAGCGCGAGCGCCCGCAGCGCCGCCGCCAGCGCCACGGCATCGCCTGGCGGCACGAAGACCGCGGTGTCGCCGAGGGTCCGTCGCTGCGGGGCGGTGTCACCGGTCACGACGACGCACCCGGCGGCCGCGCCCTGGAACGCCTTGTTCGGCACGACCGACAACGCCTTACGACTTGTGCCGAAGATCCCTAGGCACACGTCGTGGGCAGCGACCAGGGCGGGCAGCTCGTCGGGGGCCACCCACGACACTCGCGTCACGCCTGGTACTCCCACGAGGACCTCGTCCACCTCGGACTCGTCCTGACCCGTGCCCACGACCGTCGCCTCGACCAGCCCGTCGAGCAGGCGCAGGGCCTCGGCGATCACGGGAGTGCCCTGCAGCGGCGTGAACAGCCCGTAGAAGACCACCGACATCGGAGAGTCCGCGGTCACCCGCGGCACGTGCGCCGCATCGAACCACCTCGCGTCTGCGCCGACCGGGACGACGAGAGCGCGCTCCTGGACAGCCTCGGGCAGCGCCGCCAGGTGCTCTTGCGTGTCGACGACGACCAGGTCGGCCCGTCGCAAGGCGAAGGCGTCGAGCCCGACGAGCAGCCGACGCTTGAGACGGCCGCCAACCCCCCGGTCGTCGGCCGTCGTCGCACCGGAGATCAGGAAGTCCAGAACCACGGGCGCCGGGCGCATCAGCCGGCGCACCGCAGCGATGTCGAAGTGCCCGAGATGGCCGACGAGCACCGCTGTCGGCCGGGGTCCATGACGCCGGCGGGCACGCAGCGACGGGGCGAGCCGCCACCACGCGGAAGCGAGTGCCACGACGAGCCGCGGCAGCAGCTGCGGCCTCCGCAGCATCTCGACGCGCTGGGCGGTGTCCAGCCGCAGCGGCTCGACGATCTCGTCGACGTCCCAGCCTCGCTCACGCAGGCCTTCGACGATGACCCCGATGCGGGGATGGACGCCCGCGTCGTAGGTGCCGGTCGCGACGATCGTGCCGCGACCACCTGGGCCGTCCATCAGACCTCCACCCCGAGGTCGGGAGCCTGCGTGCACTTCGTCATGTCCGTCCTCGCCACGTCGCCTGCTGCATCGGCGTGGCCGCCGGGAGGCTCACCGATGCTACCCGGGACGCCTGGCCCGACCCCTATGGGTCGCCGTCGGTGCTGCATGAAGGCCTTGATGACCATCCTTCCCTTGTCGGTGCGTCGCCGGTGCTGCTGGCGCGCCCGTCTCGAGGCTGCACGATGGCAGGCGCCCGCTGTACGTCCTCGTCGCCGGCTGAGCGATGCCCGGCCGCCCGTCACGCTCGACGGTGACACGAGATTCGGCAGGTAAGGTCGCCTACCGTGAACGGACCGACGACGAAGCTGCAGTTGTGAGCCCGGTAGGCGCGCGTTCGGCCGTCGTTGTTCCGCCGTCCCGATCGTCCCGGCAACGCCGTCCTTCGCCAGGCGATCGGGCCCGCACGGCAGCTGTCGCCCTTCCCGACCGGCTCGTCATGCTCATGTTCTGGTGCTCGGTGGTCGTCGCGCCGACCGTGCTGGCCTCCCAGTTCCGTCCGGTCGTCGTCCTCCCTCTCCTGGCGGTGGTGGTCGCATCGACGTGGCGGTTCATGCCCGCCGCTCTGCCCACCACCCGCGCGTCCGTCGTCTCGTCGTCGGTCGCCGTCGCGGGGTCCGCCCTCTGGCTCGTTGCGAACCTCCCGTTCGCCTCCCGGTACGTGACAGCGACACGCGACCCCGGCGTCCTCACGCTCGAGGGGTTGTGGCTCAGCGCTCACCCTGCACCGGACATCTCGGTCGGTTCCGCGATCGACGTCCAGCACGTAGTACCCGGGCTCTCTGCGTCGACCGGCGACCCGCTGTCGGGCCCGTTGCAGGTGCAGGGCGCCAAGCTTGTGCCCGGGATGCTCGGACTTGCTGGTTGGGTCGGCGGCGACCAGGCCGTGCTGGCAGCCAACCTGGTCATCGGAGCAGTCGCACTCCTGGCCGTGTTCGCGCTCGCCCGCCGGCTGGTCCGGCCCGCGGTGGCGCTCGTCCCGCTCGCAGCGTTGGCCGTGTCGATCCCGATGATGGTGTTCTCGCGCGCGGCGTACACCGAGCCGCTCACGCTTGTCTTGGTGATCGGCGGCGTCACCATGGCGTGGTCGGCGATCGAGACGCGCACGTGGTGGCGATACCTGCTCGCCGGCGCGATGATCGGGGGCACCGCCCTCGTGCGGATCGACGGCGCGGCCTCTGTGATCGGTCTGATCGGTGGCCTGGGACTGACGGCGGCCGCAGCCCTCGGCCCACGGGTGCGTCGCAGACAGGTCGGGGCCACGGGGATCGTCATCGGCGCTGCTCTGGCGATGGTGGCGATCGGCTACCTGGACCTCCGTCTCCACAGCCCGTCGTATCTCGTCTCCCTCTCCCACCAGTTCACGGCGCTCATGGCCGCCCTCGCCGGCACGGTGATCCTCGTGATCGTGCTGGGCACCCTCCGCTCGCTCGACCCTCTGCGCCGCTGGGTGCTCACCCGCCGACGCGGGCTCGCCGCGGCCGCCGTCGTTGGCGTCGGGGTCGTGGCAGCCTTCTTCGCGAGCCGGCCGCTGTGGCTCGTCAACCGACGCATCCCCGCGGGTTCGCCGTACGCCTCGGTGGTGGGCGCCCTCCAGGAGATGGACCATCTGCCGCTCGATCCCACGCGCAGCTACGACGAGTACTCGCTCTCGTGGCACGGCATGTACTACGGCTGGCCCATGGTGGTCCTCGCGGTGGTGGGGCTGTCGCTGATCACTTACCGCCTCGTGGCGCGGCGCGATCCGCGGCTCGCGCTCGTGCTCGGCGTCGTGGTCGCCCCGTCACTGCTCTATCTCTGGGACATCGCCATCACACCGGACCAGACCTGGGCCATGCGACGGTTCCTTCCCGTCACCATTCCCGGACTGCTCATCGCGTCGGCGGTCGTCGTCGACACGCTCTGGGCGCAGCGCTCGCGGGTCCTGCGTGCGCTCGCGGTCGCCGGAGGCGTCGTCGTCGCGGCTTTCCCGATCCTGACCTGGAGCCCGGTGCTCACAACGGTCGAGCAGGGGGGACGGCTCGGCGAGATGAACACCGTGTGCGCAGCCGTGGGGGATGGCCCCGTCGTCTACATGGCTGTCGGCGCGGGGTCGCCGCCGTACCTCACCACGCTCCGCAGCGGATGTGACGTGGACGTCGTTCAGGCGAACGTGCCACTGACGGCGTCCGACCTCGCGGCCATCAAGGCAGCGTGGGGCGACAACGACGTCAAGGTCGTCACCTTCACGCCCGACTCCGTGCCGTGGGCCGGCGGCACCGCGCCTGTACCGCTGCGGACGACGACGATCAGCTGGTGGGAGAACCCTCTGCAACGGATCCCTCAGCGTGACGTCGAGTCGACCTCGCGGCTATGGGTAGGCAGGATCGGCCCGGACGGCACCTTGACCCCGGTCGAAGGCTGATCCCGACGACGGCTGCTAAACGCTCGGCGACCTGACACCGAGGACCTGACGCAGCTCGGCGCCCATGCGGTCGCGGCCATAGAGGCGTCTGCACCCGTCGGCGTACTGCGCGGCCAACGAGGCCAGCCGGTCGCCCTCGAAGAGCCCACCGATCCGACGCACCCATGCGCCGGCGTCCTGTGCGGCCACGACGATGCCCGTCTCCCCGTCGACCACCGCGTCGCGCAGACCCTCGAGGTCTGCTGCGACGACCAGGGCCCCGCGCATCGAAGCCTCGATGGCGACCAGGCCGAAGCCCTCCATGTCCCCCGCGACGGGGATGTTGGGCTGGGCGAAGATGTCACACCCACGCAGCAGGAACTCGCGGTCGGCGTCGTCAACTGCGCCGAGCAGCCGGACGCGGCGCGGGTCCGCGAGCGCCGCCCTCGCGTCGACCACCTGTGCCCGGTCGTCCCCGTCCCCGGCCACGACGTACACGCACCGCTCCGGCAGCCCAGGAAGGACCTCGCGGACGAACCACGCCACGCCCTTGCGGCGCACGAGCCGGCCCAGCGTGGCGATCACGACGGTCTCGTCGTCGATACCGAGACGCTTGCGCAGCTCGCGGCGCGCCTCTTCGCGGTCGGCCTCCGGGGGTTCCTCGACACCCAGCCGTACGACCTGGACCCGGTTGTCGGGTACACCGACCGCGATGGCCGTGCCGGCGGTGGCCTGGCTGATGGCGACGACCAGGTCCGCGGAGGGCAGCCAACGCCGCACCAACCACTGGTACGGGCGTGGTGGCCAGACCACGTCCTTGCCCATCGCCATCGTCGCCAGTCGTGCGCGCCCGGTCCGAGCGAACGCCCGCAGCGTCAGGAACGTCAGCACATCGCCCGTCAGCACGAGGTCGACCTCGCGACGACGCGCAGCCCGTCGGGCCGAGACGGCGGCCCGGACCAGGAACCACGGCAGCCCCCGGTTGGACCCGCGGTGGGCGATCAGGCGGGCGTCCCCACCGTCGAGCGCGTGCCACACGTCAACGGCGAGGGTCTCCATCCCGCCGACCGACGGCGGGAACTTCCTCGTCACGAAGAGCACGCGGGGCATGGTGCGGACAGTACAGGCGTCGGCAGTGGGACCGACGACCGTGGCCAGGGCTCCCGTTGCGCTCACCTACGATCGTCGGGTGCCGCCCGCCCCTGATCAGCCGACCCCTCGACGCATCCGTGCACGGTGGGTCAAGCTGCTCGGGACCTTGATCGTCGTCGGCTTCGTGGTGGTCTTCGTCGCCGGTGAATGGTCAGACATCCTCGACGCCGTGCACCGGCTGGATGCCGCGAGCATCGTGGGGGCGTTCGCGTTCGTGCTGGTCGGGCTGTTCGCGGCGGCACTCTCCTGGAGATCGGTGCTGGCGGGGATGGGGTCACCGCTGCCGGTGACGGCCGCCGCTCGCGTGTACTTCCTCAGTCAGCTGGGCAAGTACATCCCGGGAAGCATCTGGCCGGTGCTCGCGCAGACAGAGCTGTCGACGGAGTACGGCGTCCCGCGAGTCCGGGCCGGGTCAGCCGCGCTCACGCAGCTGGTGGTCGGGCTCGTCGTCGGGATCGCGGTCGCGGGCGCGACCCTGTCGGTCGCCTCAGCTGATGCCCTGCGCGCGTACTGGTGGCTCCTGTTCGTGGCGGTCGCCGGCATCGTCATGCTCGTCCCCGCAGTGTTCAACCGCGTCATGGTCCTGGCGCGCCGGGTGCTGCGCCGGCCGGGTGGCGACGAGATATCGGGCCGGACCCTGCTGCGGTCGGCGGCCTGGGCACTCGTGATGTGGGTCACGTTCGGCGCGCACCTGTGGTGCCTCGCGGCGGGTTCCGGCGTCTCGTCCGCGAACCTCGGCCTGCTCACCACGGGGGCATACGCGCTGGCCTGGGTCGTGGGATTCGTCATCGTCTTCCTGCCCGCCGGGGCCGGAGCGCGCGAGGCGGCGTTGGTACTGGCCATGGCGCCCGTGATGGACAGGTCGACGGCGCTCGCCCTGGCCCTCGTCAGCCGTGCGCTGATGATCGTCGGCGACTTCCTGTGCGCCGGCGTCGCGGTGCTGGCGGACAAGCGGCACCGCGCGACGACGGCTCGGCGGGCACCCGGCGCAGTCCTCGGCGATGATCGGTGAGCCGTCGGGGCCGACAGATCGCGCGGATAGGGTCGCGAGTGACGAGCAGCCGACGAGAGACGAGACACGGCACGTGAACCCTTCGCGTACGAGCACCGCCGAGCCGCGACGGCTCGCGAGCCCGCCCGCGCCCGGCCAGAGCGAGCCGACCCGGTGGGCCAGGGTCGTCGTGGGTCTGCCGGACCGCATCGTCATGCTGCTCTTCTGGACCTCGCTGGTGGTCGCGGTGTGCGTGCTGTGCTCGCAGTTCCGCCCCGTCGTCGTGCTTCCACTGCTCGCGGTGGTCGTCTTCTCGACCTGGCGGTTCACCCCGGCGGTCCTGCCTGCGACCCGTAGTCACCTGGTGTCGTCCTTCGCCGCGCTCGGTGCGGTCGTGGTGTGGCTCGGTGTCAACATCCCGTTCGCATCGACGTTCATCATCGTGTCGCGCGACCCAGGCTTCCTCACGCTGGAGGGCATGTGGCTCTCCGGGCACCCCTCACCGAGCATCCCCGTCGGCGCAGCCGTAACCGTCCAGAACGCGGTCCCCGGACTCTCTGCAGCCACGGGCGCCTACGACCTGGTGGGCGGATCGCTGCAGGTCCAGGGCGCCAAGCTGCTGCCGGGGATGCTGGGACTGGCCGGTTGGGTCGGGGGTGAGCCGGCCCTGCTGCGGGCGAACCTGGTCATCGGCGCGGTCGCCCTCCTGGCCGTCTTCACGCTCGCGCGGCGGATCGTCCGGCCGACGTTCGCCCTGGTCCCTGTGGTCGCCCTCGCGCTCTCGATGCCGATGGTCGTCTTCTCACGCGCGCCCTACACCGAGCCCCTCGTGCTGGCGCTCCTCTTCGGCGGCCTGACCATGACGTGGTCGGCCATCGAGACCCGTTCGTCGGCCCGCTACGTGATCGCCGGCCTGATGATCGGCGCGACCGCCCTCGTGCGCATCGACGGCGCGGCCTCTGTGGTCGGCCTCGTGGCCGGCATCGGCCTGACCGCGGCGGCGGCCGTCCCGCCACGGACGCGGCGGCGTCAGCTCATCGCCCTGGGCCTGGTCGCCTCGGCCGCGGTGGTGATGGTGCTGCTCGGCTACCTGGACCTGCGTCTCAACAGCAAGGCCTACCTCCACGAGCACGTCAAGCAGTTCTCGTCGCTCATCGGCGCGCTCGTCCTCGCCGCGCTCGGTGTCGTCCTCCTGGGCACGCTCGCCCGGCTCGACCCCGCACGCCGCTGGGTGCTGGCGAACAAGCGCAGGCTCGCGTCCTACGCCGCAGCGGCCGTGGTCGTCGTCGCGCTCTTCCTGGCAAGCCGGCCGCTCTGGATGGTGAACCACCACGTCCCGGCCCACACCGGGTACTCCGAGCACGTCGCCGTGCTCCAGGAGGCCGCCGGCATGCCGATCAGCCCGACGCGCAGCTACGACGAGTCCTCCCTGTCGTGGCACGCGTGGTACTACGGCTGGCCGATGGTGGTCCTGGCCGTCGTCGGGCTCGCGATCATGCTGCACCGCACCGTGGCCCGTCGCGACCCCCGGCTGGCGGTCGTCTTCGGCGTCGTCGTCGCACCGTCGCTGCTCTACCTGTGGGTGGTGAACATCACGCCCGACCAGATCTGGGCCATGCGGCGCTTCCTGCCCGTCACGATCCCGGGCTTCCTGCTCGCAGCCGCCATCACCCTCGACGCGCTCTGGTCGCGCAAGGAGCAGGTGGCGCGGATGGTCGCCGTCGTCGGCGCCACGGTCGTCGCCGTCTTCCCGGCCCTCACCTGGGGGCCGACGATGCTCTCCATCGAGCAGGACGGACGTCTCGCGCAGCTGCACACGGCGTGCGCGGCGATCGGGGACGACCCGGTCGTCGTCATGGAGACGGGCACGGAGGCGACGTCGTACCTGGCCAGCCTGCGCACGGTGTGCGGTGTCGAGGTCGTCCGGGCGATGCGGCCACTGGAGACGTCCGACCTCCAGGCCATCCGCGCGGCGTGGGGGGATCAGGACGTCAAGCTCGTCACGTTCGGTCCCTACACCGTGCCGTGGCCCGACGGCGTGATGCCGTCACCGCTACGGGTCAGCACCATCACGACGTGGCGCGAACGGCTGCAGAAGATCCCGTACCGCGCCGACGAGACGACCTCTCGGCTGTGGGTGGCCACGATCGGCCCCGACGGCGTGCTCGTCCCGGTCGACCCGGCGACCCTCAGCGGCGGTACTGCAAGCTCCTTGATCCGTTCCAGCTGGTCCTCGAGCAGCACGCGGTTGACCCGTTGGAGATCGGACAAGACGCCGAGCGCCAGCGAGAGCAGTGCGGCCACCGCCATGATCGAGCCGAAGACCAGCGACTGGACGTGGCCACCTTGCACCCCGCTGCCGGCCCAGAGCACGACGAAGCGAACGAACGGGATCAGCGCGAGCACCCCGAAGACGACCGTGAGGGTGGCGAAGATGACGTACGGCTTGTACATGAGGTAGCTGCGCGTGATGGCCGAAGCTGACTTGAACATGTGGTGGAAGATGTTCTTGAAGAGCCGCGACTCGCGTGTCTTGGCATTCGTCACCACGGGGACGCTCTCGATGCGCAGCCGCTTGTGCCCCGCCTGGATGATCGTCTCCATGGTGTAGCTGAAGTCGGTCACGATGTTCAGACGCAGCAGTGACGAGCGAGAGTACGCACGGAAGCCACTCGCCGCGTCAGGCATGTCCGTGTCTGCGGCACCGCTCACCACCCTGCTGCCTACGCGCTGCATCAGCTTCTTGAACGGCGAGAAGTGCTCGATGGTCGCGGTCTGCCTGTCGGCGATGACGATCTCGGCCCACCCGTCGACGATCGGGCGGACGAGGTCGGGGATGCGGTCCTGCGGATACTGGTTGTCCCCGTCGGTGTTGACGACGATGTCCGCGCCGTGCGCCAGGGCGTAATCGATCCCGTCGCGGAAAGACCGCGCCAGCCCCATGTTGCGCGAGTGGCGCACGAAGTGCGTGACACCCAGGGCCTGGGCGACCTCGACGGTGCGGTCGGTCGAGCCGTCGTCGACGACGAGGATCTCGACCTCGTCCACGTCGTCGATGACGTGCGGGATCGAGGCGAGGACGGCCGGGAGCGTCAGCTCCTCGTTGAGACATGGAATCTGGATGAAGACCTTCATGACCGTCCTGTCGGGAAAAGTCGCCCGACGCATCGGCAGGCAGCCGAGAGGGCTCGACGATGTTACCTGGGCGGCGCGCGACGACAGGAAGCGGGCTAGGGTCGCCGTCATGGTGGCCGACCCGGACGAACCAGACACCGAGCCCACCGCCGGCCTCGACTACGCCGAGCGCCTCGCGGACCTCAGCGACGTGTGGTGGAAGCGGGCGTTGCACGTCCAGGCGCCCTACCAGCGCAACATCCGGCGGTTCGGCCTGGGTCGGGCCATCGACGTCGGGTGCGGTATCGGACGGAACCTGCCCGCCCTGGCGACCGGCTCGGTGGGCGTCGACCACAACCCCTTCTCCATCGAGGTGGCCCGACGCTCGGGCCTGGCCGCGTTCACCGACGACGAGTTCTTCGCGACCCCCGAGCTGTGCCGTCCTGACAGCTACGACGGGATGCTCGTCGCGCACGTCATCGAGCACCTGACCCGGGGGATGCCCGACAGATCCTGGGCATGTATCTCCCCCTGGTCCGCCCCGGCGGGCGGGTCGCGTTCATCACGCCGCAGGAACGCGGCTACGCCACGGACCACACGCACATCACCTTCACGGACACGGCGGCACTGCGCTCGCTCGCCGACGACCTGGGCATCGAGATCGCCCGCACCTCCTCGTTCCCCCTGCCCCGGTGGGCCGGTAAGGCGTTCGCGTACAACGAGTTCGTGCTGCTGGGCCGGCGTCCACGCTGATGTCACCCGTTCGGGCGACCACAACTGGTCGCTTGTCCAGGTAAAGTTCGTGCGCTCGTCGACTCGGGCACGACGCGTCACGCCCGACGCACCCGGAGCGCCGCTCGGGGAACACCCGAACGGACCCCCTCGTGGCCGACACCCGGACCGCGCCACCGCTGCTGCTCGAACCGGCGGTCGTGCGCCCGCCCGCCCCTCGCACCTGGCGCGCTGCCGCCGTCGCGGCGGGCGCGCTGGTCGCGCTCCTGGTCACCGTGCTGCGGACGACACGCGTCCTGGAGGGTGACCTGGCACTCGTTGTGGCGGTCGTGCTCGCCCTCGCGGTGCCGACGTCGGCGCTGATCTCGCGCCGCATCGTGCTGCTCGCCGGGCTCGTCGCGGGTGTTGTGCCCGTCCTCTGGTGGTCGCACCTGCCCCTCGGTGGCCTCGGTCGCGCGACCGTGCTGCTGGCCGTGCTGGCAGGCGCGCTCACCGTCGCCGTCCTGTGGGGCGGACCCGGTGACGTGCGACGACGAGCCGCGCGCGCCAACCCGGCCTGGCGGCCGGTGGACGCCGTCCTCGCCGTCTCCGCAGCCGGTGCGGCATGGGTGGCCGCCGGTTGGCTGCGGTTGTCCACCGGCGCCGAGGCCGTGTCGGCGCTCCTGCCCGCCTGGGACAGCTCCGCGCACGTGAACATGGTCCTGATGCTCCGCCGCTTCGGCTCGACCATCGGCAGCGCCGGGGCGGCGGCGCCCTCGGGTCAGCACTGGAAGTTCGTCGACTACCCGCAGGGATATCACTCGCTCGTCGCGACGGCCATCGAGCTGACCAACGGCCCCGTGGCCGGGTCGCCCGCCGACGAGGTCCTGGCCTACGCGCACGTCCAAGGTCTCGTGATCGTCGCGTGCGCGGTGCTGCTTGCCGCCGCGGTGTGCGCCCTGCCGGCGACCCGTCGCCGTCCGAGCCGCGCCCTCCTGCTCAGCGCTCTCGTCGTCTCGGCGTTCGTCCTCGGGCCCGGCGGGAGCGCCGTGCGGGAGGGCTTCGCCAACTTCACGGTGGCCGGCGTCCTGACCGTCGGCGCGATCACGCTCGCGTCGTCGCTGCCGTCCCGGCACTCCGGACGCACCGTCCTCCCCCTCGTCGCGCTCGCCGGGCTGGTGGTGGGCGTCGCCCAGACCTGGGCGCTCCTGCTCGTCGTCGCCCTGCCCGCGGCCCTCATGGTCGTCCTTCCGCTCGGGCGGCTGCGGTGGCCGGACCGCCGCACGGTCGGAGCCGTCGCGCCCGCGGCCGTCCTGCTGGGGCTCGGGCTGTTCGGGACGTACCGGACGCTCTCGGGTCTGGAGCCCGGAAAGGTCCTGGCGATCCCGGGCGGCATCACGACGGCGGACCCGGGGCTCCTCGGGGTGATCGTGCTCACCGCCCTGGCCGTGACGGTCTGGCCGCGAGGGACGCAGCAGACCCGGACCAGGTGGCTGGTGCTCGTCCCGCTCGCGGGTGCGTTCGCCGTCCTGGGGGTGGCCTTCATCCAGCACCGGGAGGGCGGCGGGCTCTCGTACTACTTCTGGAAGCTCTTCACGGGGGTGGCACTGGTGTGCATCGCCGTGATCGCGACATCGGTCGCACGTTGGCCCGGGGCGCCTCGGCCGACGACGCGGTCGGGCTTCGTACGCCTCACGGCGAGCCTGACGCTCGCGGCCGCGGCGAGCACGCAGCTGTTCGGCTTCACCGGGTTCGGTCGCGGTGTCGTGCCTGCCGGGACGATGCAGACGGCCGAGGCCGACGATCTCCTGCACGCTGCGACGCTCCTCGCCGACCGGCCCGGTACGTTCCTCGCGATCGACGGCATCAACCCGGTCAATGCCCAGCAGTGGGTTCTGGCGTTGTCCGGGACCTGGACCACGGAGGCCAACGACGACGCCGGCGACCTGCTCGGACCCGGCGGCCAACCGCGCTCGGCCGCCGACTCGGCGGTTCGTGTGCTCGCCACGCCAGGCGTCGTGGTGGTCGCCGCCCCGCAGGACGCCGGCGTGCTCCGCAGCGATCCCTCGCTGGCCGGCGTCGCGGACCGTGTGCTGAGCTGGTGAGGACCGGTCAGACGAACCGTCGGACCAGCGCCCAATAGCCCGCGAGCAGGCCCTGGAGCACGTCGGCCCCCGCCGGCAGCGCCATCGCGACCGGGGAGAACCGCGACACCCACAGCGGGACCAGGTCGCGGTCCGGGACCGTCCGGTCGCCCTGGACGGTCCGTCGTCGGGCGCGGATCCAGGGCACATGCCTGAGCACCCAGCCCCAGCCGCGAACCTTCTGCCGGCCCCATCCCTGCACCGACGCCACGACGAGCATCGCCAGCTCGAACCCGAGCAGGGCGGGCGCAAGGAGCAGGAGGGTGCGCGTGCCGTAGGTGGTCAGGACGAACAACAGCCGGTTGCGCTCCAGCAGGTACATCTTCAGCGGGTTGCGGCTGAACTCGTAGTGGTGGACGACGACCGCGCCGGGCACGTACTGCACGCGCAGACCCCGCTGCCAGCAGCGCCAGCGCCCGAGATCCTCCTGGTAGGCGAAGAACGCCTCCGGGAAGCCGCCGAGCGCCGCCCACGTCTCCCGGCGCAGCACGAGCGTCGCCCCCGTCGCGGACGCGACGTCGCGCCGGACCCGGTGCTTGGCAGCGGGATCTCCCAGGCCGCCGGCCCAGCTCAGCCCGAGCACGTGCAACGGGTTGCCCGCCGTGTTCATGGTGTCCGGGTCGTCGGCCAGGCGGATGTCACCGCTCGCGATCCCGGTCCCCGGATCGGTGGCCACCTCGACGAGGAGCGCCAGCGCGTCAGGCTCGACGATCGCATCGCTGTTCACGAGGGCGAGGAAGGGTGCGTCCCCGCGCGCCGCGCCGAGGTTGACCCCACCGGTGAACCCCAGGTTGCGTGCGGGGCGCAGGACCGGCACCCCGCGGGTCGCCGCCAGCGTGTCCACGTCGCCACGCGTGCACCCGTTGTCGACGAGAACCAGTCGGACCGCGATCCCGGTCGAGGCCAGGACGGCGTCGAGCGCGTCCTCGAGGAACGGCTCGTCGCCGAAGGCGAGCACCACCACGTCGACCGCGGGTAACTCAGCCATGTCGCACCCGCGCCCGCCAACGGGCTCCCCGCACGACCGCCGCGACACCGAGCACCAGCAGCGCGACGCCGGAACCGACGACCAGCGCGACAGCAGCCACATGCACGACAGGCCCACCCGCGAAGCACGCTCCCACGAGCGCCGCGAGCCCGGCGCACCAGCCGACCACCACCCAGGCCTCGGCACCGAGGGCGAGCAGCGCCTGGGCGGCGAGCTGGGCGAGCATGAACAGGGCCCCGGAGACCGCGATGAGCAGGATCGTGTCCTGCCCGACGCCGAAGTCGGAGCCGAAGAGGAGCCCGACCAGGTCGTTCCCCCAGAGCCACATGACGAGCACCCCGAACGCGGCGATCACGGCGGTGACACCGGTGACCAGCCCGAGCCGCCGGACGAACGCCCGCACGGCACCCGCGGCCACGAGCGCGGCAAGCCCCGGCAGGAGCACGGCCTGGACCGCGGCGAACAGGAACAGGGGCACCCGGGCGATGACGAGCGCGGCCAGGAACTTGCCCGCGAGCGCCTGCTCCGAGGGCCGCGCGAGCACCTGCACGATCAGAGGTCCGGCGTTGGCCAGCAGCTGCGAGCTGACGGACGCCACCAGCAGCACGGTCATGGCCCGGACCACCTCGGCCCGCGCGACCGTGGGCCCCGGTGCCACGAGGGCACCGCGCCGGCGCGGCGTCGTCAGGACCACCGCGAGCACGGGCGCGACGACG
This sequence comes from Cellulomonas sp. McL0606, assembly GCF_058248365.1. The sequence continues at coordinate 2,986,326 of NZ_CM177779.1, forward strand.
AGGACGACCCCGTAGGCCGCAGGGTCCCGGACCCCCACGGCGGCGAGGACCGCCGCCGTGCCGAACCGCAGGAGACCGTCCACCGCGAGCTGCGCGCCGTAGCGGCCGAAGTGACCGTTGCCCGAGAGCAGGCCGCGCACGATGTACGACAGCCCCATGCCGAGCAGCGCCAGGACCAGCAGGAGCACCAGGTTGCCCCGGTGCCCGAGCAGGTCCGATGCGAGCACCTGCGCACCGAGGAGCGCGAGCACGACCACCGCCGCGGCCACCAGCGCCGCGACGCGCAGCACGATCGCGACGACGGGCCCGTTGCCCTGACGCTGCGCGCGGCGAGCCGCCGTCGTGCGGCCGAGCTCCTGCTCGAAGGGCAGGAACAGGCCGATGCCCACCGCGTTCACGATCGTCCAGAGCACGGACAGCGGGGCGAACAGCTCGGGACCGAGCGCCTGGCCCGCGCGGCCCAGGAAGCCGTACGTGGTGAGGCCGAAGACCCCGAGACCGAGCGCGACAGGGATGAACCCACCCCTGCCGCGGTCGGCCGCGACCGCGGGGGCGAACTCGTCGACTGCGTCGGTCATCCGGTGGTGCCGCCAGCCGGTCCAGGATCCGCGACGGGCGGCTCGGGCGTCTGCTCGCCGACCTGCCGTTCGACACGCTCCAGCCGGTTGCGCAGCAGCGCGGACTCCTCCGCGAGCGTCTGGTTCTCGTGCTCGAGACCGCTGACCTCGGCGCTCAGCTGGACGCAGACCACCAGCAGGACGAGCAGGCCGAGGAAGAACACCAGGTTCACCGGCGTCGTGACACCGACCAGCTCGGCCAGCCAGTTGGTCAGCTGCGGGAAGCAGGCGCCGAGCGCGACGACCACCGCGACCGCGATCCAGAGGGCGGCGTACTTCTCGCGCAGGCGACGCCGACGCAGCAGCTCGACCATGAAGACCAGCGTCACCAGGCCGCCGAGCAGCGCGAACGCGTATCCCCGGCTCACACGACCACCGAGGACTCGGGCCGGATCGGCGTCCGGCGACGGGTCAGCGAGATGACCAGGGCGAGGCACGCGCGCAGCAGGTAGACCGCCGCCTTGACGGGGCTCTGTGACGGTCTGCCCGCGGTGCGGTCGCGCATGGAGACGCCGATCTGTTCGACCGTGAGACCGCTGCGGAGCGCGATGATGAGCGACTCGATCGTGTCGCCCAGGTACTCGGCCGGGTAGTGCACGGCAAACAGGCGCACGGCCCGCGGACCGGCCCCCCGGAAGCCCGACGTCGTGTCGGTCAGCGTCGTGCCGGCCATCCGACTGATCGTGCCGGCCATCACCTGCATGGCCCACCGACGCGGACCCCGCACGTCGTAGTCGCCCGTCCCTGCGAAGCGCGCGCCGATCACGACGTCCGCGTCGGCGAGCCGCTCGACGATCCGGGGCACGTCACGCGGGTCGTGCTGGCCGTCGGCGTCCACCTGCACGACGACGTCGTAGCGCTGCTCGATCGCGTACCGGAACCCGGCGCGCATGGCACCACCGACCCCGAGGTTGAACGGCAGGTCCAGCACCGGCACGCCGTGGCGACGGGCGACGGCGCTCGTGGCGTCCGCCGAGCCGTCGTTCACGACGAGGACACCCACGTCGGGCAGGTGCTCGCGGATCTCGTCGAGCACGGCCGGCAGCGACTGATCCTCGTTCCACGCGGGAAGCACGACCAGCACACGCTGGACGGACGGGGTGGACATGCGCACAGGGTACAGGCGCACAGGATCGGTCCGTGCACCCCTAGACTTGCGCCCGCCCGGGACGATCGTCCGCGGCATCGTCGCAGATCAAGGACGACCAACGCATGGCTCGAGCGCCCCCGCGACGACGCGGCCCCGTCGCCCGGCACTCCCCTGGCTCGTCGTCGGCGCGCTCCTGTTCGGGCTCGCGGCGCTCTGGGCGCTGGCCATCCCGCCGATGGCTTCTCCCGACGAACCGAGCCACGTGGTCAAGGCGGCCGCCGTGGCCCGCGGACAGCTCTTCGGCACGCCGAACAAGGTCGCCGAGAGCGCGGACCGCCCGGGCGCCGGGACCTTGGTGCGGCTGCCCTCGGACTTCGCCGCGGCCCTGGCGCTGCCCAACTGCTTCGCGTTCGACTCCCACCAGCCGGCCGACTGCCAGGACGCCCACCTGCCCCCGGCCGACGGCACCGTCCTCGTCGAGACGTTCGCCGGCCAGTACCCGCCCCTGTACTACGCGCTCGTCGGCTGGCCGTCGCTCTTCCTCTCCGCCGGCCCGAGCATCATCGCGATGAGGCTGGTCAGCGCCGCCCTCTCGGCGACGTTCCTCGCCTGGGGCGGCTACCGGCTCTCCCGCCTCCGCGGGAACCGCTCCGGGCTCTGGGGCATGTCCGTCGCGCTCACCCCGATGTGCCTGTTCCTGGCGGGCACGGTCAACCCGTCGGGCTTCGAGATCGCGGCGGCGTTCAGCTTCTGGGCGGCCTGCCTGGTGCTCGTGTCCCGGGACGGGCCGGTGAGCACCGCGGCCCTGGTGCAGGCGGTCGCCAGCGGCGCTGTCCTGCTGAACGTCCGAGCGACCGGACCGGTGTGGCTGCTCGGCATCCTCGTGGTCGCCCTGGTCGCGGCGCCCCGCGGCCGCGTGCGCGAGATCGTCCGTCTGCCGTCGGCCCGCTGGCTGGGCGCGGTCGCCGTGCTCGCCGTGCTCGCGGCGCTGGCCTGGACCGTCACCCACGGGTCCGTCGTCACGACCCACGGCCTCTACCCGCAGTACGCGAACCTGAAGACCGCGCTGTTCGGGATCCTGGGCTTCGGCTTCAGCCTGCAGAACATGATCGGCAACTTCGGCTGGCTCGACGCACCCGCACCCGCAGTGACCTTCGTCGCCTGGTACGTCCTGCTCGGCGCGATCGCGATCCCCGCCTTCTCGGCCGCCCGCCAGGTCAAGGCGCGGCTCGCTCTGGCGATCGGCGTGGTCGGAGCAGCGGCGGCACCGGTCATCCTCCAGCTGCCCACGGCCGCCGACGCCGGGCTGATCTGGCAGGGCCGGTACGTGCTCCCGCTCGCGATCGGGCTGCCCGTCCTCGCCGCCCTGGTCCTGGCCGTCGACGGCAGCGAGGGCGGGGACGCGCACCGTCGGGTCGCGCGCGCCAGCGTCCCCGTGGTGCTGGTCGCGCAGGTGGCGGCGTTCTTCTGGGCGGCGCGCCGGTACGCGGTGGGTCTCGACGGCGAGATCGTCACGCTGCACCCCGATTGGGAGTCACCCATCGGCTACCTGCCGGGCGTCGCCCTGTACGCGGTCGTCGCCACCCCGCTGGCGTGGCTGCTGTGGCGGTACTACCGGCCGACGACGGCCGAGACCTCCCCCGCAGCGACGGACTAGGAACCGCGCAGCGCCTGCTCGAACGCCTCGACGTGCACGCGTGCGGCGGCGTCCCAGGTGAAGCCGGCAGCCCGCGCGACGGCCGCCTCCCCCAGTCGGGCACGACGGGAGGGGTCGGCCAGCAGGTCGGTCAGAGCGGCCGCGATGCCGGCCTCGTCGGTCCCGCAGTACGCGACCGCGTCGCCCCCGACCTCCGGCAGCGACAGCTCGCGCGTGGTCAGCACCGCAGCCCCGCACGCCATGGCCTCGAGCACCGGCAGCCCGAAGCCTTCACCGAGACTCGGGTAGGCGACGACGGCCGCGCCGGACAGGTAGGGCGCCAGGTCCTCGAGCGGCAGGTAGCCGGGGCGGAAGACCCGGAGACCGTCGGGCACCGCCGCGACCGCCGGGTCCACTTCCTCGTCCCAGCCGCGACCCCCGGCCAGCACCAGAGCGGGCGCCCGGGCCCCGAGCTGCCGGACGGACCCGACCCAGCCTCGGACGAGGGCAGGGACGTTCTTGCGCGGCTCCAGCGTCCCGAGGAACGCCACGTAAGGGGTGTCGCCCAGCCCGAGCCCCGCGCGCACACGTGCGACGTCGGCGGGGGCGGACGGGTGGAAGACGCTCGGGTCGACCCCGTGGTAAGCGACATGGAACCGCCGCGGGTCACCGCCGACGTACCGACGAACCTCGGCGCCGGTCGCCTGCGACGGCACGACCACGGCCGCGGCGCGACGCACGGCGCGACGGATGGCACGCCTGAAGAACCGCCGCTTCAGGCCGGAGTGCAGGTGCGGCAGGGAGAAGAACGTCGCGTCGTGCAGGGTGACGACGACGGGCACGCCACGCCCGCGGGGGACCGTGTAGTGCGGGCTCAGGAGCACGTCGGCGCGGCTCGACCTGGCCAGCCGCATCAGGTGGGTCTGCTCCCAGACGAGCCGGCCGGCCCGACGCTCGATCCGGGCGGGCGCCGCGACGACCTCGGCGGAGGGGACCAGCCGGGCGACGGTCGCGGCGTCGCGTGCCTGGCAGACCACGACGAGGTCGACACCCTGCCGGGCGAGCGCGGGCAGCAGCTCGTCGACGTAGCGTCCGACACCCCCGCGGTCGGCAGGGATGGCCGTGGCGTCGACGAGGAGGCGCATCGGGGGCGTCGTCCCGGTCAGGGGACGTCGGCCTGCACGATGGTGCCGGAGCCGGCGACGCACAAGGCCCCGTCGCTCGCGGGCACGAACGCCGACTGGCCCTGGACGAGGTCGAGGTCGCCCGCGGAGCCGCTGCGCAGGGTCACGCCGCCCGAGAGGCAGAGCACGATGCGTGGTCCGCGCCCTGGCAGCGGGTGCTCGGCGCCGTCGCGGACCTCCGTGACCGAGAGAACTCGAAGTCGTCGACCGGGGCGTAGAACACCTTCGTCGCGTCGTGGAACGTCTCCGGCGCGATGCGGATCGGCGGCGCGGCTACGTAGTCGACGTTGTCCAAGCTTCCGGGACGTCCACGTGCTTCGGCGTCAGCCCCGCGCGGAGCACGTTGTCGGAGCTCGCCATGATCTCGACGGCGACCCCGCTCAGGTAGGCGTGCACGCCGCCGGCCGGGACGAACAGGGCCTCGCCCGGCTTGAGGGTCACCGGGTTGAGCAGCAGGGACGTCACGACTCCGAGGTCGCCCGGGTAGGCGCGCTGCAGGAGCACGACGGTCCGGTCGGACCGCGGCGACGGCGAGCCGGCGGCCAGCCGCTCGGCACAGGCCGCCGCGATCTCGGCGACCTCCTCGGCGCTCGGGCGGGTCGACGGGTGCAGGAGCTGCTCGAAGACGGCGCGGATGCCGTCCGCGGAGGGCTCGTCGGCCAGGATCCCGTGCAGCTCCTTGGCGAGCGGGACGTCGAGACCGGCGAACAGCTCGGCCGCCCGACGCGGCGCACGGAACCCGCAGAGGGCCTCGAACTGGGTCAACGCGTAGACCAGCTCGGGCTTGTGGTTGGGGTCGCGGTAGTTGCGGTCGGGCGCGGTGAGCGGGACGCCCGCGGCGTCCTCCGCGGCGTACCCGGCACGCGCCCGCTCGACGCGCGGGTGGACCTGCAGGGACAGCGGCCGCTCGGCCGCGATGACCTTGAGCAGGTACGGGAGCGTCGACCCGAACCGACCGATGACCCCCTCACCCAGCACCTCGACGTGCGACGTCGCGATCAGCTCGTCGAGCCGCCGCGCCCCGTGCGACGTCTCGGCCATCGCCGGCGCCGACGAGTGCGCTCCGAACCAGGCCTCGGCCACCGGCGACCCGTCCTGCTCGGTCCCCAGCAGGTCCGGGATCGCCGTCGTCGAACCCCACGCGTATCGCTGGGTCGAGTGAGTGAGCCTGAGCACAGAGGTCCGATCCGGTCGCCGACGAGGATGCACGATCATACCGAAGGACCCGCGCGACGGTGTCGGTGCAGGTGAGGTGTCGGTCACGGGTCGAGCGGATGCGCCAGGATGGGCACATGCGCGGCATCATCCTCGCGGGCGGCTCCGGCACCCGCCTGCACCCGATCACGCTCGGCGTGAGCAAGCAGCTCGTCCCCGTGTACGACAAGCCGATGATCTACTACCCGCTGTCCACGCTGATCCTGGCGGGGATCAAGGACGTGCTCGTCATCACGACGCCGCACGACGCGGAGCAGTTCGTCCGGCTCCTGGGCGACGGCTCGCAGTTCGGCATCTCGATCACCTACACGGTGCAGGCGGAGCCCAACGGGCTGGCGCAGGCGTTCGTGCTCGGCGCCGGTTTCGTCGGCACCGAGCCCGCGGCCCTGGTGCTCGGCGACAACATCTTCTACGGGCCCGGGCTCGGCTCGCGGCTGCAGCGGTTCGAGCACATCGACGGCGGCGCGGTCTTCGCGTACCGCGTCGCCGACCCGACGTCGTACGGCGTCGTGGAGTTCGACGCCGACGGACGTGCCCTCTCCCTGGAGGAGAAGCCGACCGCACCGCGGAGCAGCTACGCGGTCCCCGGCCTCTACTTCTACGACAACGACGTCATCGCGATCGCGAGGGACCTGCGACCGTCCGCCCGCGGCGAGTACGAGATCACGGACGTGAACCGGACCTACCTCGAGCAGGGCCGTCTGCAGGTCGAGGTGCTGCCCCGGGGCACCGCATGGCTCGACACGGGCACGTTCGACTCGCTGCTCGAGGCGTCGGACTACGTCCGGACCATCGAGCACCGGCAGGGACTCAAGGTCGGCGCACCCGAGGAGGTCGCCTGGCGGCGCGGCTTCCTGTCCGACGACGAGCTGCGCCAACGCGCAGAGAAGCTGGTCAAGTCGGGCTACGGCACCTATCTGCTGGGCCTGCTGGACCAGGCGCGCTAGGAGGCGAGGACGCTCGCAGCGGCCGTCGCCCACCGCGCGTCCCAGGCGCCGATCGGTGCGACGCCGGCCTCGGTCAGGCTGGTGTGGTCGAGGACGGAGTACGCGGGCCGTGGCGCCGGCCGTTCGAACGCCGCGCTGGTGGTCGGCCGGACGATCTGCGGGTCCAGCCCCGCGGCGCCGACGACCGCCCGCGCGAAGCCGTGCCAGGACGTCGAGCCGGAGGCCGTGCCGTGGTACGTGCCGGCGGGGACGCCCGCGGTGACCAGCCGGTGCACGAGGTCGGCGACGTCGAACGTCCACGTCGGCTGGCCCAGCTGGTCGTCGACGACGTCGAGACCGCCGCGCTCGCGCGCGACGCGGGCGATCGTCTTGGGGAAGCACGCGCCGTGGGCGCCGTAGAGCCAGGCGGTGCGCACCAGCAGGTGGTCGGGGCACTCCGCCCGGACCGCCCACTCACCGGCGGCCTTGGTCCGCCCGTACGCCGAACGGGGCGCCAGCGGGGCGTCCGGTCCGTACGGCTCGCTCGCCGCGCCGTCGAACACGTAGTCGGTGGAGACCTGCACGAACCGGCCGCCGATGCGCCAGGTCGCGCGGGCGAGGTTCGCGGCACCCACGGCATTGACCGCAAACGCGGCGGGCTCGTCGGTCTCAGCCGCGTCGACGGCCGTGTAGGCGGTGCAGTTCACCACCACGTCGTACCCGCGCACGACGGAGTCGACGGCGGCGGCGTCCGCGACGTCGACGTCGGCCCTCGTCAGCCCGCGGACGTCCGCGTCCCGCGCCTCCAGCAGGTCGACGAGCTCGCGCCCGAGCATCCCGGCCGCCCCGACCACCAACCAGCGCACGTCTTCTCCCTCGGTCGCCCTCACGACTCGTCAGGGTATCGGGCCCGGTAGATTGACTCGTCCCTGACGCCACCAGCCCTGCCCCCGCCTCCGGAAGGACGACGATGACGTACCGCGAGCTTGCGGTCCCCGGGGCGTGGGAGATCACGCCCGTCCAGCACGGCGACCCGCGGGGGGTGTTCCTCGAGTACTTCCAGGGCGTCCCGTTCCTCGAGAGCATCGGTCACCGGTTCGACCTGCGGCAGGCGAACCTGTCGGTCTCCGCCGCGGGCGTGCTGCGCGGCATCCACTACGCCGACGTCCCGGTCGGGCAGGCCAAGTACGTCACCTGTGCCAAGGGAGCGGTCCTCGACGTGGTCGTGGACCTGCGCGTCGGCTCGCCGACGTTCGCGACCTGGGACACGGTGCTGCTCGACGACGTCGACCGTCGGGCGATCTACCTGTCCGAGGGGCTGGGGCACGCGTTCCTGTCGCTCGAGGACGACTCGACCGTGCTCTACATGTGCTCCTCGCCGTTCACTCCCGAGCGCGAGCACGGCGTGCACCCGCTCGACCCGGAGGTGGGCATCGTGTGGCCCACGACCGCGCGCGACGGGTCGCCCCTCGAGCCGCAGCTGTCGGCCAAGGACCTCGCGGCGCCGTCACTCGCAGAGGCGCTCGCCGCGGGCGCGCTGCCGCGTGCCGACGAGGTCGACGCCTACGTCGCGTCGCTGGGCTCAGCCGAGGCCTGACGCCGCCCGGTAGACCTCGGCGTGCGCCCGCGCCGACCGGGACCACGTGAACGGTTGTGCGGCTGCCCGGACGGCGGCGTGCCCGGGACCGTGCTCCACCGCCGCGACCAGTCCCGCCGCGATCGAGTCCACGTCGAGCGGGTCGACCAGCTCCCCCACCGCGAACTCGGCCATCGAGCTCCCCGCGGACGTCACGACCGGCACGCCGTGCGCCATCGCCTCCAGGACCGGCATGCCGAAGCCCTCCCAGAGCGACGGGAACGCGAAGGCGGCCGCGCCCGCGTACGCGGCCTGGAGGTCGGCGTCGTCGAGCCGTCCGAGCAGGTGCACCCGTCCGCGGGGAAGCTGCGACAGCGCGCGCTCGACGTCCGCGGTCGCCTCCCCCCACCCCGAGGGTCCGACGAGCACGAGGTCGTGGTCCAGCTGCCCGGCCGCCCGCGCATACGCCTCGACGAGCCGCGGCACGTTCTTGCGGGGCTCGAGCGTGCCGCACCACAGGACGTACGGACGCTCGAGGTGCACCCCGGAACGCCAGGCGAGCGCGGCGCGCGCGGACACCTCCTGCGCCCGGACACCGTGCGGGACGACCGAGATCCGCCCGGCCTCGATGCCGTGCGTCACGCAGTCGTCGAGCGTCGCCCGAGACGGGACGACCACGTGCGCGGCCTCGTCGCGCACGATGTCGAGGGCTCGCCGGAAGAAGGCGTTGCCGCGCGCCGTGAAGTGGTCCTTCTCGCGCAGGAACGCCAGGTCGTGCACCGTGACGACGAGCGGCACGCGGCGCCCCGGGACGGCCCAGGTGGTCGCGTGGAGCACGTCGAGCCCGGGCACGGTCGACTCCGCTCGGGGCCGACGGAGCCTGCTCCACGACTCGTACAGCGCGACCCGAGGCAACCGGGCCTGCAGGACGCGGCCCGTGGGCGCCGGCAGCGGAGCTCGTCGGCCCCGTGGCGCGCCGCCAACCCGACGGTCCGGACGGACGGTTCGAGGGCGAGCGCCCGCGTCAGCTCCGCGATGTACGAGCCCGAACCGCCGGGGACGGGCTGCCAGCACTGCTCGACGGTCAGGGCGATGCGCAGCGGGTCCACGCCGCCGAGCGTATAGACACCTAGACTCGCGCCGTGCTTTCACACGGGACCGTGCGCGCCGTGGTGGTCTCCTGGAACGGCGCCCACCTGCTGCCTGCGTGCCTCGACTCCCTGGCGGCGCAGACACTCCCGGTGGAGGTCGTGGTGGTCGACAACGCGTCCACGGACGGGACGGCCGACCTGCTGGCGGCGCGCGACGTCCGCGTCGTGCGTGCCGGGCGGAACCTGGGGTTCGCCGGCGGTGCGGCCCTCGGGATGCGGGGCGCCACCGGCCACGTCGTGCTCCTGAACAACGACGCGACCTTCGCTCCCGACGCCGTCGAACGGCTCGTGCACGCGTTCGACGAGCCCTCGGTCGGAGCGGCGACGGCGAAGATCCTGCTCGCCGGCACGGATCCGGTGCTCGTGAACTCCACCGGCAACATCGTCACGGCCGACGGGCGGGGCACCGACCGGGACTTCCGCCGGCTGCTCGGCACGGAGTCCGCCGACCCGGACGTCTTCGGCTTCTGCGGGGGCGCGGCGCTGCTGCGCCGGGAGATGCTCGACGCTGTGGGCGGCTTCGACCCGTCGCTGTTCCTGTACTACGAGGACACCGACCTCTCGTGGCGCATGCGGGCAGCCGGCTGGTCGGTCCGGTACGTGCCGGCCGCGGTGGCCGAGCACCAGCATGCGGCGAGCTCGGGCACCGACAGCCCGGTGTTCCGGTACTACAACACCCGCAACTCGCTCGTCGTCCTGACTCGGCACGCCCCGAAGTCGGTCGCGGCCCGTTCGTTGGCCCGTCAGGGTCTCGGCCTGCTCCGTGCTGCACTGAGCGCACCGACCGCCCCGACCACACGGGCCAGGGCACGGGGGATCGGTGCGCACGTGCTGCGCCTCCCCCGCACGCTCGCCGAGCGGCGCAGGGTCTGGGACGGGTCCGCTGTGTCTCGGGCCGACGTCGCGACGTACGTGGGTCGCGCGTGAGCCGTCCGCTGCGCGCCGCCCTGGTCAGCGACCGCACCAGCCGCGCACACGCGCGCCTGTCGGCCGAGGCGATCCTGAGGGTGGAGCCGACGACCGAGCTGCGCGTGCTCGACCTCGATGGCAGCTACGTCCCGATCGGCACGGAGCGGACCGTGACACCGGCGGAGGTCGGGCTCGAGGAGCGCGCGCTGCATCTGCGCGCCGCCCGCGGGGCCGCGTCACGCCTGCTCTCCGACCTGCTGCCACTCGTCGCCGAGACGTTCGAGCCGCGCTCCGACGCCGTGCTCTGCCTGCTGCCGGGGGTCGTCGTCCTGCAGCAGCCGGACAACCTGACGGGCCCCGGCGACGCCGCTCGACGGCTGGTGCGCAGGACCCCGGGACCCCTGCTCGCCGACGGCCTCCACCCCGACCAGGCGGACATCGATGCCGCCGGGGAGTTTGCGACCTGCCTGCTGGGGATCCGGCCCGGAGGAGGTGCGGGCGACGTCGAGGAGCCGTCGACGCTGGTGTCGTGGTGGTCGCTCGACCGCGGCTCCCAGGTGTCGGCGAGCGCGGACGGCGGGCTGCTCCTGGACGGTCGACAGGTCGATGCCGTCGACCTGTCCGGGCTCGATCCCGCTCGTCCCTGGCTCCTCGACGCACGCGAGTCGTCCGATCCGCGGGCCCGCCTGAGCGACCACCCGGCACTCGCGTCCTTCGTCGCCGCGGCTGCCGCTCGCCTGACCGCCGACCAGCTCCCGGAGGCGACGGGCGGGTGGGACCCGACGCGCACGAGCCTCGATACACCCGTCGACGACGTCCTGCGCGCACTGTATGCCGACCCACCGTCGGACGCCCCGGACCCGTTCGCCGACGCGGAGCGGGACGCACTGCTCGCCTGGCTGACCGCACCCGCCCCGGACGGAGCGCCCGGGCGTTACCTCTCGGCGGTGCGGCGACTGCGGCCCGACCTCCTGGAGGCGTTCCCGCGGGTACCCGGGCCGGACACCACGAACTTACTCGCCTGGGCCCGGGCGAACGCGGTGGCCGAGGGCTACCCGGCGCAGCTCGTCGGCACCCCTGTCGCGAGCCCGTCGAGACCACCGGCCCGTCCGCGTCGCCCCCGTGGGCCCCGGCGCGGGCGACCGTCGGCCGGGCTGAACGTCGTCGGCTTCCTGCGCGGCGAGCTCGGCATCGGCGAGTCGGCGCGCCTCGTCGTCGCGGCGGCCCGCGCAGCACACGTCCCGGTGCACACCGTCAGCGTCGACGAGCACGCGCTCGGACCCACCCGCGACGCGGTCGCGTCGACCGACACCGCGGGCCCGTTCGACGCCACCGTGCTGTGCGTCAACGCCGACCTCACGCCCGTCGTCGCACCGGCCGTCGGCCAGCTCCTGGATCGCAGCTACCGGATCGGCATGTGGTACTGGGAGGTCGAGGAGTTCCCGGCGACGCTCCATGGCGCCTTCGCGTTCGTCGACGAGGTGTGGGTCGCCACCGACTTCGTCCGGGCCGCCATCGAGCCGCACTCCCCCGTTCCCGTGCGCACGCTCATGCCGCCGCTGCCCCAGCGCGGCGACGAGCCCGCGCTGACGCGCGCCGACCTCGGACTGCCGGACGGTTTCCTGTTCCTCTTCGTGTTCGACCACCTGAGCACGCTCGACCGGAAGAACCCCCTCGGGCTCATCGACGCGTTCACGTCCGCCTTCGGGCCGCGCGACGGTGCCGTGCTCGTGCTGAAGTCGCTCAACGCGCACCGCCGCCCCAGCGACGCGGAGCGACTACGCCTGCACGCGGCCGGCCACCCGCACGTCCACCTCCGCGAGGAGTACCTGAAGGCCGCGGAGCGGGACGCGCTCGTGGCCCACAGCGACGCCTACGTCTCGCTGCACCGCAGCGAAGGCCTGGGGCTGACGATGGCCGAGGCGATGGCGTGGGGCAAGCCGGTCGTCGCGACCGGCTACAGCGGCAACCTGCAGTTCATGAACGACGACAACAGCTACCTCGTCCCGTGGGCTGCCGCGACGATCCCCGGCTCCGCGGCCCCGTACCCGGCCGGCGGCCGATGGGCGGAGCCTGACCTGGACGCAGCGGCGCGGCTCATGCGCCGGCTCGTGGATGACCCGGCGGCCGCGGCGGCCGTCGGCGAGCGGGCAGCCCGCGACATCCGAGAGCTGCACTCCGTCGTCGCCGCCGGCGGACCGCTGGGCGCGCGGTTGAGCCAGGTCCAGCGCGAGCGCCGCCGACGATCGTCGGGCTGGCCACGGCTGCCCTGGTCGCTGCGTGGGCGCCGGAACCGTTGACCGAAGCAGACGGTCAGCCCTGGCCGACCCCGCGGGTCACCCGACCCCAGGCCCGACGGCTGACCTCCTGCACGCCCCCGGCCCGCAGGTAGTCGCGCGCGAGCGTCAGGTCGGAGCGCACGGAGCGACGCGGCCCCCGACGACGCGGCCGCGGGGCGTCGCCGACCGAGCCCGGAACCGCGAGGTCGGCTGCCCGGCGCGGGTGGCGGGCGAACTCGACGAGCGGGGTCAGGACGGTCGACCACGTGAACCCCTGCGCGAAGGCGGCGGACGCCTCACGCGCTGCAGCACCGGCCTCGGCGTCGTAGAGCATCTCCTCGAGGGCCGCCTCGAGCGCGGCGACGTCCTGCTCGGGGACCACCCGGCCGAGGCCGTGCTCGGCGATGAGGGCGCCGAACGTGTCGCCCCCCGTCGCCACGATCGGGAGCGCTGCCCACAGGTAGTCGAGGATGCGGGTGCGGAAGCTGAACGCGGTCTCGACGTGCTGGAAGTGCGTCGAGACGCCCACGTCGGCGTCGAGCAGGAAGTTCGCCCGTTCCTCGTACGGCACCCAGCCCTCGTTGAAGAACACGTGCGTCCCGGTCAGGCCGAGCTCGTCGGCCAGCTCGCGCGTCCGCCACGCCATCGCCATCGTCGGGACGCCCGGGTTCGGGTGCTTCAGGCCGAGGAAGAAGAGCCGGACCTCGGGATGGCGGTCCTTGAGCCGGTCGACCGCACGCAGCAGGGTCAGCGGGTCGAACCAGTTGTAGATCCCGCCGCCCCACAAGATCACCTTGTCGTCCGGGCCGATGCCCGGGACCGCGCCCTTGATGCCGTGCTTCTTCTGCACGGGCGGCGAGTCCTCGATGCCGAACGGGACCACCGCGAGCAGGTTGTCCAGCGAGGCGTCCTCGTCGTAGACCGCGGGGTTGATCCGACCTTGACCGGCCAGCTGACCGAGCCAGAAGTCGCGCTGCTTGTCGGAGGCGCAGAGCAGGAAGTCGGCGCGGCGCAGCTGCTCGTTCAGCGCGTGCGTGGTCACGTCGATCGCGTTCTGCCGGCCCTCGACGCCCAGGTCACGCGCCTGCTCGAGCTGCTCCAGGTGCATCGGGTCGTAGATGTCCGCGACGATGATCTTGTCGCTGCCCTTGAGCCAGGGCGCCGTCTCCAGCAGGAAGCCCTGGAAGATGATGACGTCGGCCCAGCCTGTCGGCTCCTTGAGCCCCGTGCCGGCGGCGTACCCGACGGAGAAGTCCGCGCTCGTGCGCTTGGCGCCGGCCGTCGAGACGAGGCGGACCTCGTGGTCGGGGGCGAGCGCCTTGGCGATCTCCCACGCCCGGATCGCCGGCCCGGCCATGCGTTCGAGCAGCGGCTCGCCGGTCACGACGAGGATGCGGTGGCGGGCCGTGAAGTGCTCGACGATGCCGAACGCCTCGAGCAGCACCTCGTGCGCCGCGAGGTAGGACGGCTGGCCGTACGCGGGCTCGATGGCCTCGCGGAACAGCGGGAACAGCTCGCGGTCGCTGCGCCGGCGCTTGCCCTGCAGCTCGCGGCGGGACTCCAGGAGGCTCGGCAGCTGCTCGACGAAGTAGTCGATCGCGTACGGGCCGGTCAGCGCCATCTTCGGGATCTCGATGGTGCCCACGTCGTCGCCACCCGGCGAGCGCTGAAGGTCCAGCGCCGTGGCGTCGACCCCCGTGCGCGCGACCGACCGGCGCACCGCGAGCGCCATCGCCGCGGGCAGCGCACGGGCGAGCGACTCGTCGTCGTAGTTCTTGTACATCGCGAGCAGCGCGTTGCGCTCGAGCAGGTAGCTCTCGCGGAAGTTGCCGAACTTCTTCATGGTCACGTGGTGCTTGTGGTACGCGACCGAGCCCGGCACGTAGCGCACCCGGTGGCCGAGCAGGTTGAGCCGCCAGCCCAGGTCGACGTCCTCGTAGAACATGAAGAACCGCTCGTCGAACCCGCCGACCTCGCGGTAGAGCTCGGTACGGACGAACATCGCGGCGCCCGTGCCGAACAGCACGTCCTTCGCGGTGTCGTAGGCACCCGTCTCGGGCTTCTCGACCTCGCGCTTGTAGCCCATGCCGAACCACGTCAGGGAGCCGTCGACGTAGTCGATGAGCCGTCCGTCCCAGTCGAGCACCTTCGAGGCGACGGAGCCGATCGTGCGGTCGCCCTCCAGCACCTCGACGGCCGAGCGGATCCAGCCCTTGTCCGGGCGCGCGTCGTTGTTCAGGAACGCGACGTACTCGCCGCTCGCGTGCGCGACGCCGAGGTTGCACCCGCCCGCGAATCCCGTGTTGGAGCCCGAGTCGATCACCGTCGCCGTCGGCACCGCCGTGCGGATCCGCTCGACGCTGCCGTCGCCCGAGTCGTTGTCGATGACGACGAGCTCGAGCCGGTCCGTCGGCCAGTCGATGTCGGCGAACGCCTGCAGGGCCGTGATCGTGTCGTCGGCGCCCTTGTAGTTGACCAGGACGACCGTGACCACCCCGGGGCGGGTCTCGGTCATGCGACACCCCGGACGATCGCGAGGTCGTGGTCGACCATGCGCCCGACCAGCTCGTCGAACGTCACGGTCGGGCGCCAGCCGAGCACCTCGTGGGCCTTCGTGGCGTCACCGATCTGCTCGGCGGCGTCTGCCGGCCGGACCAACCCCTCGTCGGTCTCCACGTGCGCCTCCCAGTCGGCCACCCCGGCGTGCCGCATCGCGGTCTCGACGAACTCCGCGACGGTGTGCGTGACGCCCGTCGCGACGACGAAGTCGTCGGCGGTGGTGTGCCGCAGCGCCCGCGTCATGGCATCGACGTAGTCCGGGGCCCAGCCCCAGTCGCGGCGGACCGCCGTGCTGCCGAGCGACAGCGTCCCACCACCCTCGTGCGCGATCCGCGCGGCCGCGGCCGTGATCTTGCGCGTGACGAACGTCGTCGGACGCAGCGGCGACTCGTGGTTGTACAGGATCGTCGTCGCGACGTGCAGACCCCGCCCACGGAAGATCCCGGCCATCTGGTGCGCGTACGCCTTGGCGGCGCCGTAGGGCGAGATCGGCCGGACGGTCGTGCCCTCGTCCTGCGGCGTGCGGTCAGGTCGCCCGAAGATCTCCGCGCTCGAGGCTTGGAGCACCCGGACCGCCCGGCCCGTGCGCTCCTGCAGGGACCAGGCTGCCTCGAAGACGCCGACCGCCGCCAACCCGCTGACCTCACCGGTGACGGTGGGGTGCTCCCACGAGTAAGCGACCGAGCTGATCCCGGCGAGGTTGTAGATCTCGTCGGGCCGCACGGAGTCGACGAAGCTCGCCGACGCGAGCACGGTCGGTGAGCTCGCCCAGGTGCAGGACGACACCGGCCGGCAGCACCGTGCGCTGCTGCGCCTCCTCGTCGGCCGACCGGACGAGGCCGTGCACCTCGATCCCGTCGGCGGCGAGCGCGGCGGCCAGGATCGTGCCGTCCTGGCCGCTGATCCCCGTGACGAACGCGGTCGTCACACCGTCACCGGCCGTTCAGAGCGCGCTGCTCCTCCAGGTCGTTCTCGACCATCATGGTGACCAGGCTCGGGAAGTCGACCTGACGGGTCCACCCGAGCTTCTCCTGCGCCTTGGTCGGGTCGCCGATCAGCAGGTCGACCTCCGCCGGGCGCATGAAGCGCGGGTCCTGCTTGACCAGGTGCGCCCACTCGTCGATGCCGACGTGCGCGAACGCGATGTCGAGCAGCTCACGGATGGAGTGCGTCTCGCCCGTCGCGACGACGTAGTCGTCCCCCTCGGGCTGCTGCAGCATCCGCCACATGGCGTCGACGTAGTCGCCGGCGAAGCCCCAGTCGCGCTTGGCGTCCAGGTTGCCGAGCGTGATGTCCTCCTGCAGCCCCAGGGAGATGCGCGCGACGGCCTGCGAGACCTTGCGCGTCACGAACTCGGGACCGCGGCGCGGCGACTCGTGGTTGAACAGGATCCCCGACGAGGCGTGCATGCCGTACGACTCGCGGTAGTTGATCGTCATGTAGTGCCCGAACACCTTGGCGACGCCGTAGGGCGAGCGCGGCCACAGCAGGGTGGTCTCGCGCTGCGGGACCTCCTGCACCTTGCCGAACATCTCCGACGACGACGCCTGGTAGAAGCGGACCTTGCCCAGGTCGTTGCCCGCGTACAGCCGGACGGCCTCGATCATGTTGAGGACGCCCTTGCCCGTGACGTCGCTCGTGACGAGCGCGTTCTCCCAGGAGTACGCCACGAACGAGATCGCGCCGAGGTTGTAGACCTCGTCCGGCTTGGCCACCTCGAGCGCCCTGATGAGGCTCGAGAAGTCGGTCAGGTCTCCCGTGAGCAGCGTGACGTCCGGGACCAGCTCGCGCGCGAGCCGTACTTCGGGTTGTTCTGGCCGCGGATCAGGCCGTAGACGTCGTAGCCCTTCGCGAGCAGCAGCTCGGCGAGGTAGAGACCGTCCTGACCGGTGATACCGGTGATGAGAGCGCGGGGCATGATTCCTCGGGGTCAGCAGGCGTTGGGACGCCAGAAGCCTACCGGTCGGCGTCCGACAGCCCGAAAACGGGCGCGGACCCTCACCTATGCTTCACGGGTGCCCGCCTCGAACCTGATCTCGCGCTCACCCGACGGCGAGGACGTCGTCCTCCTGCGCGCGCTGGGTCGGCTCCCGGACGCGCGGTTCGCGCTCGTGCAGCCGGCGTCGGCGCCGACGCCCGCGTGGGTCGCCTCGCTCCGGGACGCCGGGTGGCAGGGCACCGTCACCACCGCCGACGGCGACGACGCGATCCTCGAGGCCGTCCGGTCGGCGGTGCGGGAGCCGCTGCGACTGCTCGTCGTGACGGCGCAGTCCTCCGTCGCCGAGGCGCTCGTCGACGCGCTCTCGTCGCCGGACGTCGTCTTCCTCGGCACCGAGGCCCGCTCGGACGCCGACCTGCTCGAGCAGGTCGTCCGCTGGCGGACGCTCGCCGTGTCGTCGTGGGGCGAGGCGGTGGCCGCGGCCCGCTACGACGAGGACGGCGCGCTGAACCGCGACGAGGCCGCCCGCGCCCGGACCGAGCTGGCCGCGCTGCAGCGCACGATCTCGTGGCGCGTCACGCGACCGTTGCGCGGCGGCCGGCGCGTCCTGTCCCGCCTGCGCCGATCGTGACGGCTCCCGACCCCGTCGCCGGCCTGCTCGCGGCCCTCGACCAGCGTGTCGTCGCAGCCGCGCGAGCGCTCGGACGGCTCGCCGGCAGCGACACCGCGGACACGCTGCGCACGCTGGTGACCCTCGCGCGCGAGAGCACGCAGAGCGACGTCGCCTGGCTGGTCCTGACCGCGGTGGCCGGCACGTTCCCCCTGGCGGGCGAGGTGCAGGCGTTCCGTCGCAGCCTCGAGACGCGGTCCGACGACGAGGCGACGGCCGCGCTGCTCGGCGACGTGGTCCGGCGTCCGTGGCGGGGCGAGCGCTCGAGATGGAGGTCGTCGTCGGCGGCGTCGTCGTGAACGTCGACTTCTGCGCCCGGCACGACATCCACACCGGGATCCACCGGGTGGTCCGCGAGACCCTCCCCCGCTGGGCGCGGGACCATGAGCAGGTCGCGACGGCGAACGTCGACTCCTACGGGGCGCTGCGGACGCTCGCCCCGCGGGAGGTCCAGCGGGTGTTCGACTACTCCGGCGGCGACGAGGTGGACCGCACCGCCGAGCGCGCGTACCGGGCTCGGCTCGTGGTGCCGTGGCGCGCCGTGCTCGTCATCCCGGAGATCCCCGACCCACAGTTCAGCCCGGCGCTGGCCGCACTGGCGAAGCTCTCCGGCAACGCCGTGACCCTCATCGGGTACGACATGATCCCCGTGGTGAGCGCCGACCTGCGTCCGCACGTCGACGCCGTGCGGTTCGGGCGCTACCTGACCGTGGTCAAGCACGCGGCCCGCGTCGCCGGGATCAGCGTCTCGGCGACGACCGAGTTCGCAGGTTTCGCCCACGCCGTGACGGCCCAGGGACTGCCCGGGCCCCAGGTGCACGAGGTGGTCCTGCCCGCCGACGTCCCGCCGCCGGCGCCCGCCGACGAGCACCCGCCGACCCGCCCGCAGGTCCTGTGCGTCGGCAGCCACGAGCCGCACAAGAACCACCGCACGGTGCTGTACGCGGCCGAGCGGCTCTGGCGCGAGGGGCTCGACTTCGAGTTCGTGCTCATCGGTGGGCCGGGCTGGCAGAGCGACTCGTTCGTGCGGCACCTCGCAGAGGTCACCGCGAGCGGACGGCCCGTGCGCGATCGCGGGCGCGTCAGCGACGACGAGCTCTGGCAGGCGTACCGCGACGCCCGGTTCAGCGTGTTCCTGTCCGTGCACGAGGGGTTCGGCCTCCCCGTCGTGGAGTCGCTCGCGTGCGGCACGCCCGTCGTGACCACCGACCACGGATCGATGCGTGAGATCGCCGACGGAGGCGGCTGCCTCGCTGTCGACCCGCTGGACGACGACGCGGTGACCGACGCGATGCGTCGTCTGCTCCTCGACGACGCCGAGCTGGAGCGGCTGCACCAGGAGGCGACCCGGCGCCCCGCGCGCACCTGGGACGACTACGCCGCCGACCTGTGGGACGTGCTGGCGACCGTCGGGGGCCGGTCGTGACCCGCGGATCCCGGCCCGTCGACGACGCGGAGCTGTGGGTCGCGCGCCTGACCGAGCTGGCGCGCGCGGTCGGCGCTCCGGATCCCCTCGTCGGCATCGGCCGCCCGTCCGCACCCGACCTGGCGACGGGGCTCGCTGCGGTCGTCGACCTGGGCGACCGCGCACAGGTGTGGCTCGCGCTCGCCACCCTGACGGCGGAGCTCCCCGAGGACCGGGACGTCGTCGAGCTGACCCGCGCGTGCGCGCTGCAGGGTCCTGGCGCACTGTGGCGGCACGTCGTGTCGTCCGCCACGCGGCAGTCCCGTGCCCACGCGGTCCGGGTGGCGGTGGGTGAGGTCGTCGCCGACGTCAACCACACCGTCGCGACGGACCTGGCGACCGGAATCCAGCGCGTCGCGCGGGAGACCGTGCAGCGCTGGGTCGTGAGCACGACGTGCCGCCCGTTGGCCTGGACCGAGGGCTTCCGGGCGCTGCGCGAGCTGACCGTGGTCGAGTCCGGACGGCTGCTGCCTGGCCTGCCGGTCTCGGACCGCCAGGAGACGGTCGTCGTGCCGTGGCGATCGACGGTCCTCGTGCCCGAGCTGGCCGCCGAGCACGGCCGCAGCGGACGGCTGCTCGCCCTGGCCCGCTGGTCGGGCAACCGGACGGGCGTCATCGGGTTCGACTGCGTCCCCCTGACCTCGGCGGAGACCAGCGCCGAGGGGTTCGCCTCGGTCTTCTTCGGCAACCTCGCCGCCGTGCGGCACTTCGACCGGCTCGCGGCGATCTCGGGCGCGGCCGCGACCGAGTACGAGGGCTGGCGTCGGATGCTCGGCGCCGTCGGCGCGCACGGTCCGGACGTGCACGAGATCCTGCTCGCCTCCGAGGCCCCCACCCCCGAGGCGGCCGACCTGGCCGACGCGCGCGAGAGGTTCGTCGTCGGCGACCTCCCGCTCGTCCTCGTCGTCGGGAGCCACGAACCCCGCAAGAACCACCTCGCCGTGCTGCACGCCGCCGAGCTGCGCTGGCGGGCGGGCGACCGGTTCAGCCTCACGTTCGTGGGCGGCAACTCCTGGGCGAGCCAGGACTTCACGGCGGCGCTCGCCGACGCACAGCGGGCCGGCCGGCCGGTGGAGACGGCGAGCCGCGTGCCCGACAGGCTCCTGTGGGCGGCCTACCGGCTGGCGCGCCTGACGGTGTTCCCCTCGCTCAACGAGGGCTTCGGCCTGCCGGTCGCCGAGTCGCTGGCCGCGGGCACGCCCGTCGTGACGTCGGCCTACGGCAGCATGCGCGAGATCGCCCAGCTCGGTGGAGCCGTCCTCGTCGATCCCCGCGACGACCACGCCATCGCCACGGCACTCGGGCGGCTCCTGAACGACGACGAGCTGCTCGCCGAGCTGCACGAGCAGGCCTGCGCGCGACCGCCACGCACCTGGGACGACTACGCGGGCGAGGTGTGGTCGTACCTGACGGACGAACCCTGGCCCGGTCGAGGGACGGCCGCCGGGGCGGGCCGCAGCTGACCTCTCGCACGTCGACGGCGGACCGGGGGCCCACGCGTGCCCGACTATGATGCTCTCGTGCAATCGCCCCCGTTCATCTCGTATGCCCAGAACGGCGAGGACGTCGTCCTGTGGAGAGCCCTCGGAAACGTCGGAGTCGGCACCTACGTCGAGGTGGGAGCGAATCACCCGACCGACGACTCGGCCACGCGGGCGTTCTACGACCGCGGGTGGAGCGGCGTGACCGTGGAGCCCGTGCCGGAGTTCGCCGCGCTGCACCGCCGTGACAGGCCCCGCGACGCGCTGGTCGAGGCCGCCGTCTCGACCACCGGGGGCAGCGTGACGCTGCACGTGATCCCCGAGAGCGGGCTGTCGACGCTCGTCGACACGGTGAGCGCAGAGCACGAGCGCCGCGGCATCGCCCACGAGGACGTCGTCGTGCCCGCCATGCGGCTCGACGCCCTGCTCGACGACGCCGGCCTGGCCGGCAAGGACATCCACTTCCTGCTCATCGACGTCGAGGGCGCCGAGGCCGACGTCATCGCCAGCATCGACCTCTCGGTCTGGCGCCCCTGGGTCATGATCGTCGAGTCGACGGCGCCGAACTCGACCGAGCAGACCCACGAGGCGTGGCAGGACGGGGTGCTCGCCGCCGGGTACGAGTTCTGCCTCTTCGACGGGGTCTCGCGCTTCTACGTCGCCGCCGAACGGGCCACCGAGCTTCCGGGCCGCGCTGTCCTACCCCGCATGCGTCCTCGACGGGTACCTCACCCGGACCGTCGACCGGCT
This sequence comes from Cellulomonas sp. McL0606, assembly GCF_058248365.1. Next base: position 3,007,773 of record NZ_CM177779.1, read on the forward strand.
CGCCGGCGACCGCGCGTCCGCCCTCGCCGACGCCGTGCACTGGCGCACCCTCGCGCTGACCGCCTGGGCGGACGCCGTCGCGGCGTCGGACCCGAGGCCGGACGCACGACTGGAGGAGCAGACCGAGCACCTGCGCGCGCAGATGGCAGCGCTCCAGGGCACGGTCTCGTGGCGGGTGACGCGGCCCTTGCGCGGCGTGCGTCGGGTGGCCAAGCACCTGCGGCCCGCGCGGTGACGGGGCGATCTCCCGCCGACGGCGTCACGGAGACGGACGGGCGGTGGGCCGACATCGTGCTGCGCGCCCTCGACCAGCGTCTGAGCGCGACGGCCGCGGTCGTCCTGGGCTCCGACGCGCCGGTCCCCGCCGACGACGAGCCCGACGGACGGCTCGCGGCGCAGGTGCTTCCGCTCCTCCTCGAGCGGTGCGCCGACCCGAAGCGTGCCGACGTCCGGTGGATCACCCTGACCGCGATCAGGGCGGCCTACCCCACGGCGAGCGAGCTGGTCGGGTTCGGCCGGTACGTGGCGCTCGCGTCGCGCCGCCACGCGGAGTCGGTCGTGTTCGAGGAGCTGCTCCATTCGCCGTCGCCCGAGAACCTCGACATGGAGATGGACATCGTGCACCGCGGTGTCGTCATCGACGTCGACTTCACCGCGCGCAACGACACGCACACCGGGATCCATCGTGTCGTCCGTGAGGTGCTGCCGCGGTGGTCGGACGCCCATGCGATCACGGCCGCCGCCTGGACAGCTCCCGCACGGCCCTGCGGGGTCTCGAACCGCAGGAGCACGCCCGGGTGTTCGACCACGGGCAGGCCGTCGCGACGATCGCCAGCACGCCGGCCGCGCTGCCTCGCCTCGTCGTGCCGTGGCAGAGCACCCTCATCCTGCCGGACGTCCCCAACGGGGCCGCGAGCGACCGGCTGGCCACGATCGGTTCGTTGTCCGGGAACGACCTCTCGCTCGTCGGGTACGACATGATCCCGATCACGAGCGCCGAGACGCGCCCGTTCGGGGACGCGCTGGCGTTCGCCCAGTACCTCACCGTCGTGAAGCACACGCGCCACATCGCCGCGATCAGCCGGTCGGCGACGATGGAGTTCAGCGGCTTCGCGAGCGCCCTGGCCGCGCAGGGGCTGGCGGGCCCGACCGTCCGGGAGGTCGTGCTGACCGAGGAGGCGCCCGCCCACCAGGACGACGTGGTGCGCAGCACCGAGCGCCCGCGCATCGTCTGCGTCGGCAGCCGCGAGCCGCACAAGAACCAGCGGACCGTCCTGCACTGCGCCGAACGCCTGTGGCGCGAGGGACTCGACTTCGACCTCGAGCTCATCGGCGGGAACGGGTGGAACGCTGACGTCCTCGCGCCCGCTCTCGCGCGGGCGACGTCGCTGGGCTTCCCGGTCCTCGACACGGGGCGCGTCGACGACGCCTACCTGTGGAACGCGCTCCGGTCGGCGACGTTCACGGTCTTCGTCTCCCTGCACGAGGGATACGGGCTGCCCGTCGCGGACTCCCTCGCCTGCGGGACGCCCGTCCTCACGTCGAACTTCGGGAGCCAGCAGGAGATCGCCGAGGGCGGTGGGTGCCTCACCGTGGATCCGCGGGACGACGAGTCCGTGACGGACGGCATGCGCCGACTGCTCACGGACGCCGCGTTGCTCGAGGAGCTGCGGGCGCAGGCGCTGGCCCGGCCACGACGCACCTGGGACGAGTACGCCGACGAGCTGTGGCGGGCGCTGGTTCCCGCCGGGGAGACACCATGAGGAACCGGCGGGCTGCCGCACGCGGGCGCCAGCTGATCGACGACGCCCGATGGACCGCCTGGGCGAGCCGCCTGACCCTGCTCGCGAACGCAGTCGGCCGCGCCCAGGCGCCGTCGACCAGCTCGGCGGACCCCGAGTCCTTGCGTCGGGCGCTCGCCGAGGTCGTCGACGTGTGCGACCGCTCGCAGGTCTGGCTCGCGCTGGCTGTCCTGTCGGGTCGGCTGCCCGACGAGGACACGGTCATCGAGGTCGCGCGCGGCGACGAGTTCGACGGTGGCGCGTCGCTCGTCTCCGCGATCGAGCGCCAGACGACGGCCGAGAGCGCCGCGTGGCTGGTCCGCGTCGTCACCGGGGGTGCCGTCGTCGACGTCGCGCACACGGCGTCGACCGACTTCGCGACCGGGATCCAGCGCGTCGCGCGGGAGACGACACGGCGCTGGCTCGCGACCCGTCCGGCGACGCCGGTGGCCTGGACCACCGGCTTCCAGGCGATGCGCGAGCTCACCGCCCTCGAGCGGGACCGCCTCCTCGACGTCCGGGCGCCCGTCGACACGAGCGCAACGGTGGTCACCACCGTGGTCGTGCCCTGGCACACGACCTACGTCCTCCCCGAGCCAGCCGCCGAGCCGGAACGGAGCACGCGCCTGCGCGCGCTGGCGCGGTTCGCGACGAACCGCACCGGGGTCATCGGCTTCGACTGCGTCCCGATCACCTCCGCCGAGACCACGCAGCTGGGCCTGTCGGCCGTGTTCGCGGGGAACCTCTCGGCCGTCCGGTACTTCGACCGGGTCGCCGCGATCTCCAGTGCCGCCAAGACGGAGTACGACGGATGGCGGGCGACGCTCTCGGCCATCGGCGTGGACGGGCCGGAGGTCGGGGCCGTCGTGCTCCCGGTCGAGGTCGACGACGAGTCGACCTGGGACGTCGAGGCCGCCGTGGGCCGGTTCCAGGTCGGGACGCTCCCGCTCGTGCTGGTGGTCGGCAGCCACGAGCCGCGCAAGAACCACCTCGCGGTCCTGCACGCCGCGGACCTCCTGTGGCGCGAGGGCCGCGAGTTCAGCCTGAGCTTCGTCGGCGGCAACGCCTGGGGAAGTGACGCCTTCGTGAACCAGCTGGCGGTCGCCCAGCGGGCGGGCCGGCCGGTCGACACCGAGAGCCGACTGTCGGACGCGCGGCTCTGGGCGGCCTACGCCCTGGCGCGGTTCACGGTCTTCCCGTCGCTGAACGAGGGGTTCGGCCTGCCGGTCGCCGAGTCGCTCGCTGTGGGTACGCCGGTCATCACCTCGTCGTTCGGCAGCATGCTCGAGATCGCGAAGGAGGGCGGCGCGCTCGTCGTGGACCCGCGAGACGACGTCGCCATCGCCGACGCGATGCGCGAGCTCCTCACCAACGACCGCACGCTCGAGCGCCTGCGCGAGGAGGCCGCACAGCGTCCCACGCGGACGTGGGACCAGTACGCGGACGAGGCTTGGGCGTTCCTCGCCGACGCCGCCGCCGACAGGCCTGGCGGCGGGGCCGGCTGACCCGTCAGGGGAACCGGGCGATCGCGCGGGCCCGGTACTCCTGGCTCCCGGCGATGCCCGCTCGCACCGCACCCTCGCCCGAGGTCAGCAGCACGGTCGTCCAGCTCGCCAGTCCCGTCGGGTCCGGTCCGCGGCCCAGGAACGTCTGGTAGTAGCTTCCGGCGCGGATCGACGCGGCCTCCCGTGACCACCAAATCGAGTCCACCACCCACGCGCGACCCTGGGTCGCGACCAACGAGACCCACGTCGAGACCTCGGCGTCCGAGGCGCCGCGGTGCAGCATCGTCGTGTAGAGCCGCTGGACGTACCCCGGCCACGTGCCCCCCGACGCCGCGAAGTACTCGTCCGAGTCGTAGAACCGCCGCTGGACGTCGTCGACCGTACCCAGCCCCGCGCGGATCTGCGTCAACCACGCCTGCGCACCGACGGGGTCGGGTCCGCGACCGAGCACCTCGTTGTACGCCTTGGCGACCCGCAGCGCGATGTACTCGTCGCTGCGGGTCAACGCTGCCACCAGCTCGGACTGGCTCGTGCCCGCGAGCAGCGCCGCCGACCAGCCCTGCAGCCCCGTCGCGTCCGGGCCGCGGCCCAGCAGGTCCGTGTACAGCGCCTTCACCACCGACTGCGCCTCGGCCGGCGAGACCCAGCTGATGCTGAACCAGTCGCTGCGCAGGCCGAGCGCGATCCGGACCTGGTTGCCGGTCAGCGTCTTGGCCGCGCCGTTGTTGTCGACCACGTTGACGCTCAGCACGCGCCCGCCGTCAGCGCCCAGACCGTTGCGCTGGGTCACCGAGATCGACCGGACGGGCTGACGCCGAGCCCGGAGGCCACCGTCGCCACCGGGATGGTGCTCACCCAGTCGTGGTACGGGTTCTGCGCGACGGCGTCACCGTCGTCGACGACCGCGGGGAACGTCCCGCCGGCGGTCCAGCCGCCGGTCGACGAGCTGAACTCGGTGCGGGCGATCGTCGACGTGCCGGTGACCTTGCGGACCTGCCCGGCGGTCTGCAAGACCGCCAGGTCCGACTGCGCGGCCTCGAGGAGGGTCCTCGCCCCGCCGGTCGGGCGGAACGCAGCGCCCGAGTACACCTGGCAGGCCGTCGTGTCGCAGGTGTTCGCACCCGACGCGCGGGTCGACGACAGCGCGTAGCTCCGCGCGGCGACGGCCTGAGCCTTGAGCGCCTCCATGCCGTTCGCGAGATTGCCCCAGGACGCCGGGGACTCGCGCGGGACGACGCCGCGCAGGTAGTCCTCGGCGCCGAGCCGGTTGAAGGTCATCTGGGTACCGCTCACGTTCTGCACCGTCAGCTGACCCCGGTACGTGCGCTCTCCGGAGGCCTCGCACACGCGGATCATCCCGTCGACGGTGGAGGGGTCTGCCGTGCCGATCGTCACGTTGCCCGCCGTCCAGGCGCCCGCGATCGGCGTCCACGTGGTCGCCCCGCACGACGCGCCGCTCCAGAGCGCGACGGCGCCGCCCGGCTGCAGCTGCGCACGGATCGCGACGTCACCCGTGCCCACCGCAGCGCCGTTCACCTGGACGTTCGTGCCCACGGCCGTCAGGGTCGTCCCGGTCTCCGCGGTGAGCTCGACGTTCATGTACGGGTTGCCGATGCCGGCGAGCGTGGTGCCGCCGTAGTAGTGGTCGAGGATCTGCGTGTAGCCCCACTTGTACGTCACGGCGTATCCGAGCGCGCCGTACTGACCCATGCCGCGGCCGTGGCCCCAGCCGTGGCCGGAGAACGTGATGGAGTCACCCGCCACTGCGAGGACCGGGCCGACCGCCGGCACCGGCGCCGCGGCGGACGGGGCGGCGAGCCCGCCGACGAGCAGCAACGCGAGCACACCGGCCCAGCCGCGCACGCGCACTCGACTCGGTCGACGACTCGACATGACTGCTCCCTGCTCCGCTGTGATGATCCGCGCCATTCCACCACGACAAGGTGGTCGCGCGGTGCACCTCCGCGGTCGAGCTGCTCGACGCTTCACCCGTACAGCGGGCACGGGTCGACGGGGTCTCGACGCTGTCGAACCGGGGTCGCGGACCCACCCGGTAAGATACGAGGCCGGTCGGCGCCCGAGACGGCGCCGCCGGGACAAGGGAGCAGATGACGAACGACAACGCCGTGCGCGAAGCGCGCCTCGCCGCGGAGCCGATGCGGTCGGCCGGGCCTCGCTCGGGCTTCGTATCCGGCACCTGGCACTCCCTGCGGGACGTCTTCCACCACTCCGAGCTGCTCGACCTCCTCATCCGACGCGAGCTCAAGGCCCGCTACAAGGACAGCGTGCTCGGCTTCTTCTGGAGCCTCGCCCGTCCCCTCGCCCTGCTGCTGGTGTACTTCATCGCCCTGGGCCAGTTTCTCGGGGCCTCGCGCAGCATCCCGTCGTTCGCGATCTTCGTCTTCACCGGCCTGACCGCCTGGCAGCTCTTCTCGGACATCGTGACGGGCTCGACGTCGTCGATCGTCAACAACTCCGGCCTCATCAAGAAGGTCTACGTCCCGCGCGAGGTCTTCCCCCTCAGCAGCGTCGGCGCCGCCCTCTTCAACTTCTTGATCCAGCTCCTGATCCTGCTGGGCGCCACGCTCGTCACCCAGCAGTTCCCCACGGGTTCCCGGTGGGCGTACTTCCCGCTGTCCCTCGCCGTCCTGGTCGTCTTCGGGACAGCCCTGGGCCTCTTCCTCGCCGCCGCCAACGTCTATCTGCGGGACGTGCAGTACCTGATCGAGATCCTGATCATGATCCTGTTCTGGGCGTCACCGATCGTCTATTCGTGGGCCCTGGTGCAGAACGCGCTCGCCGGGACGTTCTGGGAGCAGCTGTACCTGGCGAACCCGATGACGCAGGTCGTGCTGGGCTTCCAGAAGACGTTCTGGGTCGCCGGTGACGGTCAGGCGTTCCCCGAGCACCTGATCGGCCGCCTCTGGATCACGCTCGCTGTCTCGTTCGTCCTGCTCTGGTTCAGCCAGCGCGTCTTCTCGCGCCTGCAGAGCAACTTCGCCCAGGAGCTGTGATGTCCACGCCAGTCATCGAGATCCGCGACCTCTCGAAGCGATTCGTCATCCGCAAGGAGAAGTCGCTCAAGGAGCGCCTGGTCAACTTCGGGCGCTCGAACCAGTACAAGGACGACTTCTGGGCCCTGCGCGACGTCGACCTGACGATCGGCTCGGGCAGCACGGTCGGCCTCATCGGACCGAACGGGTCGGGCAAGAGCACCCTGCTGAAGATGATCGGTGGGATCTTCCAGCCGACCTCGGGCGAGGTCCTCCTCCGGGGTCGGCTCGCGGCGCTGCTCGAGCTCGGCGCCGGCTTCCATCCCGATCTGACCGGTCGGGAGAACGTCTACCTCAACGCCTCGATCCTCGGGCTCTCCCGGGCGCAGACCGACCAGCACTTCGACGCGATCGTCGACTTCTCCGGCATCGAGCGGTTCATCGACACCCAGGTCAAGTTCTACTCGTCCGGCATGTACGTCCGGCTGGCGTTCGCCGTCGCCGTGCACGTCGACCCGGACATCCTCCTGGTCGACGAGGTCCTCGCGGTGGGCGACGAACCGTTCCAGCGCAAGTGCATGGACCGCATCCGCGGCTTCCAGCACGACGGACGGACCATCGTCATCGTGACCCACTCCCTCGACACCGTCGCCGACCTGTGCGACCGCGCGATCGTCCTGGAGAGCGGGCGAGTGATCGCCGACGGCGAGCCCCGGGACTCGCTGCGCACGCTGCGCTCGGAGTTCGAGCTGACGCGTCAGGACGACCTGGATCGGCGCCGGGTCAAGGTGCAGGAGGAGGACGCCCGACCCGAGATGGTCGTCGTGGAGTCCGTCGTCGTCCTCGGGCCGAGCGGCCTCCCCGTCGAGAGCGTCTCGCCCGGCGACCCGCTCACCGTCGAGGTGACGGTCCGGGCCGCCGAGCCCTTCACCGACGGCGTGCTCGGCATCGGCATCGAGTCCAGCCTCGGCGTCTCGGTGTTCGGCACCAACACCAAGCTGCTCGGGGTCGGTCTGCCGACCGTCCGGGGCACAGCCACCTACCGGTTCCAGCTCGGCGACCTCACGCTCGGCGAGGGCTCCTACACGCTGCACGGCGCGGTCGCGTCGGTCTCCGGCACGGAGCTGCACCGCCTGCGCGAAGCCGCGCACCTCGAGGTGAAGGGCGACGGCCGCACCGTCGGGTACCTGTCCGCTACCGCGAGCTTCGCGGCCCGCTGACACCCGTCACGGGAACCGGGCGATCGCGCGGGCCCGGTACTCCTGGCTCCCGGCGATGCCCGCTCGCACCGCACCCTCGCCCGAGGTGAGCAGCACGGTCGTCCAGCTCGCCAGTCCCGTCGGGTCCGGTCCGCGGCCCAGGAACGTCTGGTAGTAGCTCCCGGCGCGGATCGACGCGGCCTCCCGTGACCACCAGATCGAGTCCACCACCCACGCGCGACCCTGGGTCGCGACCAACGAGACCCACGTCGAGACCTCGGCGTCCGAGGCGCCGCGGTGCAGCATCGTCGTGTAGAGCCGCTGGACGTACCCCGGCCACGTGCCCCCCGAGGTCGCGAAGTACTCGTCCGAGTCGTAGAACCGCCGCTGGACGTCGTCGACCGTGCCCAGCCCCGCGCGGATCTGCGTCAACCACGCCTGCGCACCGACGGGGTCGGGTCCGCGACCGAGCACCTCGTTGTAGGCCTTGGTGACCCGCAGCGCGATGTACTCGTCGCTGTGCGTCAACGCCGTCACGAGCGCCGACTGGCTCGTGCCCGAGAGCAGCGCGGCCGTCCAGCCCGTCAGACCGGTCGCGTCCGGGCCGCGGCCCAGCAGGTCCGTGTACAGGGCCTTCACCACCGACTGCGACTCCGCGTACTGGCGGGCGTCGTAGTAGGTCGCCGCCGAGACCCGGATCTGCGGGAGCGCCGCGTACCCGCCGTTCCCGGGACACGCCGTGAAGGCGACGTCGCGATGGCCGAAGACGCGCGGCAGGGTCACGGTCTGGTTCTGGAACCGGGAGTTCTCCCCCACGCCAGTCGCGTACTGCATCGTCCCGCGGGGATCGACGTCGTATGCGGCGAGCCGCCAGCCGATGATCTGCGCGACGGTGTTGATCGTCGCGGCCGGTGGCACCGCGTCGTAGGTGCCGAGCATCGCGACACCCACGGTCCCCGTGTTGAACCCCCCGGCGTGCACGCCGATCACCGGCGAGTCGAGGCTGTGCGCGCGGCCCTCGTAGAGGTTGCCCCACTTGTCGACGATGAAGTTGTAGCCGATGTCGCACCAGCCGCGCCCGTCGATGTGATAGCGCTGGTCGTTGCGGATCTGCTGCTCGGCCTCGGCGACCGTGCTGTAGTCGTTCGATCCGGCCGTGTGGTGCACCGCAGCGCCCACCAGCTGCGAGGCGACGTCCGGCTCGCACACGGGGGCGGCCGCCCCCCACTGTGCGCGGGTGATCATGGTCGGCGCCGGGCCCGCCATCACGACCGCCGCCGGGGACTCGGAGTCGGTCGACGCCGCGGCCCGCACCACAGAGGTCGAGAAGACGGCGGGCTGCACGATGGCGCCCGACGTCCCCGCCGTCTGCGCGGTCCTGTCGGCAGCGGTGGTGTCGGGAGAGCCGACGAGCACCAGGTTCAGGTCCGCCGACGCCGATGACGCCGGGTCTGTCGCGAAGGACAGCTGGAGCGCGGCCGCGTCCCCGAACCACAGCGGATCCGTCCCACCGCGGCTCGCCGCCCTGCCCGCGTCGGGCGTCCCGGCGTCGGGCGTCGAGTCCTCGGCATCCATCGGCTGCCACGCACTCCAGGCGCCGCTGTCGTCGCGCCAGCGGACCGACGGGTCGAGGTTGTCTACCGCGGCGTCCGCGCCCGGCGCCCACGTGATGCCGACCGTCTGGTAGTCGGCGGCCTCGATCGTCTTGGTGACCACCCGGTCGCCGTTCATCACCGTGTCCGCCGTGACTGCGTCCTGCGGAACGGACCGCGGCGCCTTCACCACGCCGGCGTCGGAGACCGCGGGGACGACCAGCGGGATCTCGTCGAACGCGTCCCCGGTGCCCGGTGCGTCCGTCGGCTGGTCTGTGGCGACCGCGGCCGCCACCGGCGGTCCGTCGACGGACTCAGTGGCTGGGAGCGCGGCGGGAAGGCCTCCGACGAGCAGCGCGGCGAGAGCAAGCTGGGTGAGCATAGGGATGTCCTGACATCGACGACACTGCGGTACCCGAGTCTTGGTCGATGCCGCCGGTGGATCAAGCACCGCCACGCCCAACCGATGTGAAGGTTCCTCGGCGGATCGGCCTCGAAGGCATCGAGCATAGACGGGGGCGCGGGCCGGGTAGGCTGTGGCGGCTTCTCGACCCGCCCCTGGAGGTTCTCTCTCGTGCGACTGCTCGTCACCGGCGGCGCCGGATTCATCGGCTCCAACTTCGTCCACCAGACGGTCCGCGAGCGTCCGGACGTGCAGATCATCGTGCTCGACGCCCTCACGTACGCGGGCAGCGAGGCGAGCCTCGCGCCGGTGCACGACGCCGTGGACTTCCGCAAGGGCGACATCACCGACGTCGACCTCGTCGACGAGCTGGTCGCGCAGGTGGACGTCGTCGTGCACTTCGCCGCCGAGTCGCACAACGACAACTCGCTGCGTGACCCGTGGCCGTTCGTGCAGTCCAACATCATCGGCACGTACACGCTGCTCGAGGCGGTTCGTCGGCACGGGACCCGCTTCCACCACATCTCGACCGACGAGGTGTACGGCGACCTCGAGCTGCACGACCCGGCGAAGTTCACGCCGGACACCCGGTACAACCCCTCGAGCCCGTACTCCTCGACGAAGGCGTCGTCCGACCTGCTCGTCCGTGCCTGGACGAGGAAGCTCGGCATCCACGCGACGATCTCGAACTGCTCGAACAACTACGGCCCGTACCAGCACGTCGAGAAGTTCATCCCGCGGCAGATCACCAACCTCATCGACGGCGTCCGGCCCAAGCTCTACGGGAGCGGCCAGAACGTGCGCGACTGGATCCACGTCGAGGACCACAACTCCGCGGTGTGGGCGGTCATCGACCGGGGTCGGGCGGGCGAGACGTACCTCATCGGCGCCGACGGCGAGCACACGAACAAGGAGGTCGTCGAGGCGATCCTCGACGTGTCCGGGCACGCTCGGGACGACTACGACCTCGTGAGCGACCGCCCGGGACACGACCTGCGCTACGCGATCGACGCCTCCAAGCTGCGGACGAGCTCGGCTGGGAACCGCGGTACGGCAAGCTTCCGGGACGGCCTCGCGGCCACCGTGGGCTGGTACCGCGACAACGAGGCATGGTGGCGTCCGCAGAAGGACGAGACCGAGGCCCGCTACGAGGGGCTCGGACGCTGACGTGACCCAGGAGACCCCTGCCCCCGAGGCCGCCGCGACGGATCGGCAGCATGCCGAGGGCGACCCGCCCCCTGCCCCCGAGGAGACGCGGCCCGCCGACCAGCAGCCGCACGACGGCATCCAGCCCGACCCCGGTCGGCCCGCACCCGCGCCCACCCTTGGACGGCAGGTCGCGATCGCTGCCGTCGCCGCTGTTCGGGCGGCCTGGCCGCACGCGCTCGCGGGAGCGATCGCCTTCGCGGCGGCCCTGTGGACGTACCGGCCCTGGGCGTTCGGCTCGGCCGTCGCGACCCCGAGCGGCGACTCCCTGGCCTTCCACGCCTGGGTGCAGAACATCATCGAGTCCGGCTGGTACGAGCACGGCACCCGTCTGGCGGCGCCATTCGGGCAGAACAGCCACTCCTACAGCGTGACCGACGAGCTGCTGTTCGGCTTCGTCGGCAAGATCCTCGCCCCCCTGACCGGCAGCGCCGGCGCCGCCGTCACGTGGGCGGTGATCCTGTCCTTCCCCGCCGCGGCTGTCCTCGCGGTCGTCGCCGCCCGCACCCTGCGCGTGAGCCGGGTGGCGAGCGTGCTCGTCGGCGTCGCGTTCGCCCTGCTGCCCGACCATTTCATCCGCGCGACCGGACACTTCTCGCTGGCCCAGTCCTGGGTCGTGCCCATCGGCGTCATCGCCGCCACGTCGCTGGTCCACCCGTTCGAGGGCAAGCGACGTCGGCGGTACGTGATCGAGGGCGTCGTCCTGTTCGGGTGCGTCTGCATCTCGCTCGTGAACGCCTACTACGCCGTGTTCGCGGGCCTCCTCATCGCGGGGGCGGCCCTCGGGGCGTGGCGCAAGTTCGGGTTCCGGCACGCCGTCACGCCGACGGCGCTGCGTGCGGCGGCGCTGGGTGTCCCGCTCGCCGTCGCGATGTGGATGGACAAGCTGTACCTGCCCTCACCCCTCGGCTACCCGTCCATCGCGCTGTCCCGGTCCGCGGCGGACGCCGACGTGTACTCGGGCAAGCTCCTGGCGTTCCTGCTGCCCGCGGCGCAGCACCGCAGCGAGCTGTTCCGCAACATCCGCAACAGCTACGACTCGACGTTCCCGAACCCCGCGGAGCAGCCCGCCCTGGGCACCGTGGCGACCGTGGCGTTCCTGGCTCTCATGATCTGGGCCGTGCTCGTCTACTGGCGTCCGCGCGCCGCCGAGAAGTCGCCGATCCTCGCGACCCTCGCCGCCCTGACGTGGGTCGCGATCATCTGCTACACGGTCGGGGGCATCGGCGAGCTCTGGGCGTTCGTGCTCAACGGTGGCGGGCTGCGGGCGTGGAGCCGGATGCACGTGTACATCGCGCTGCTCGCCCTGCTCGCGGCCGGCGTGACGCTGGACAAGATCCGCCGGCGATGGGTGCTGTGGGCGACCGTCGGGGCGCTCGTCCTCGTCGCCGTCGTCGACCAGACGAGCCCGTGGTACCGGCCCGACCCGGGCGTCGCCGTCGCGACGCAGAAGGACGTGTCGGACTTCACGTCGCAGATCCAGGGCGAGGTACCGTCCCAGTCGCTGATCTACCAGTACCCGGACGTCTCGTTCCCCCTGTCGTTGACGGACACGACTCCGGCATCGGCGTACGACGGCTTCCTGCCCTACCTCTACTCCGACGGTCTGCGCTGGTCCTACGGCGGGCTGCAGGGCGATCCGAAGGCCGACTGGCAGACGAGCATGGGGCTGCGGCCCATGGCCCAGCAGGCCGCTCTGCTGCAGGCGGCCGGGTTCAAGGGCCTCGTGATCGACACGACCGCGCTCACGAGCAACCCGACGGCGCTCGACGCGGCCCACCAGGCGCTGGGGTCACCCGACGTGACGAGCAGCAGCGGTCGGTGGGAGTTCTACCGGCTCGACGGCTCGGATCCCTCCTGCGTCGCCGGCACCGACGACCTCGCGGACGTCGCCCTCGCGCCCCCGATCCTGTACCCGGGAGCCGGGACCCACCCGACGGGCAACGTGCTGATCAACGACCAGCCCGGTCCCGGCACGCTGCGCATCCTGACGCTGCGGCCGAGCGGGTGGGGGCACGTCGACACCGAGTTCACCATCGAGGTCCCGCCGTCGGGGCTGCGCGTGACGTGGCCGGACGGGACCCAGGTCGAGCTCGCCGCAGGCACCCAGCAGGTCCAGTGGTCGGGCGCTCTCCCGCGTACGGAGACGGTCGTCGGCATCGAGCGCCTCGACGGCAGCGCGACCCCGTACCGCATGTACGGCTTCTCCGCCCAGGTCGGGACGGGGGCGGCCGCCGAGGCGTGCCTGGCATCACGCGCGGCGCCGGCCACGTCCTGACGGCGTCCGGCAGGAATGCCGGACGCCGTCAGGCGGCGACGACCTCGTCCAGCTGACGCAGCACGTGGTCGGCGATCTCGAGGGCGGACGTCGCCGCGGGCGAGGGCGCGTCGATGACGTGCACCTGGTGCGCGGCGGACCGCACCAGGAAGTCGTCGACGAGCTGACCGTCCGCGCGCAGGGCCTGGGCCCGGACTCCTGCGGGCGCGGGGACGAGATCCTTCGCCCTGATGCCCGGGACGAGCCGCGCGAGGCTGTGCGCGAACGCCGTGCGCGAGAGGGACCGGATGACGTCACGGGCCCCGGGCACGACGTTGCGGACGCCGAGCCGCTAGGTGCCCGGCCAGGACAGGGCGTCCACGAGGTCGGCCGCCCGGACGTCGCCCAGGTGTAGGGCCCCGCATGGACGTCGCCCGTGACCGACCGGGTGAGGTGGACGGGAACCGCGGGTCCGGCACGGGGTCGATCAGGCCCCTCACGAGGGGGCGCCGCTCGGGCACCAGCTCGAGGTACTCGCGACGGAACGGGACGATGCGTGCTCCCGGGTCGACGCCGCACGCCGATGCGATGCGATCGGCGTACAGCCCGGCGCAGTTGCCCAGGGCGTCGACACGCAGCGGTCCCGACGAGGTCTCGACGACCATCGCGCCCTGCTCGACCGCGCGGAGCCGAAGGACTCCCCGAGCCGCAGCTCACCGCCCGCGGCCAGGATGTCCGCCGCGAGCGCGTCGCAGACCCCCGGGTAGCCGACGATCCCGGTGCTCTCCACCCGGAGCGCCGCTCCCTGCGACTCAGATCCCGATGCCGGGGTCTCCGACATAGGGGCCCTCGCGCCGTCGCGCGATCGCCGCGAGCGCGGCGGCACCGCCTGCCATCAGCAGGTCGGCCAGCGTGAACAGGACGCGGGAGACGGCCGCGTACGCGATGGCGGAGCCGGTCCCCACCAGCGGGGCGAGGACGGTCACGATGACCAGCCGACGCACCCCGGCACCGGACGGGAGCAGGATCGCGAACAGACCGGCGACCATGGCGATACCCATGCTGCCGACGAAGAGGAGCAGCTGCCGGCCACCGAGCTTGGCGTCGCTCCCGACGAGCAGCCAGAGCTGGAGGCCGTAGCAGCAGTAGGAGCCGAGCGCCCACGCGAGCGAGTGGAGGACCGTCCGCCTGCGGACCGGGTGGGTCGGACGCGGGCGACGCAGGAGCTTGAAGCCGAAGTTGGCGACGGCCGTCAGGACCTTCGGGTGCAGGCAGATCAGGCCGAACGGCAGCAGCACGTACAGCCAGCGGACCCACGCCAGGCTCGGGTCCTCGCTGATCAGCTGGGGCAGGGCCAGCGCGCCGACGATCAGCGCGCCGACCACGGCGACCATGAGCGAGAAGACCGTCGCGGTGAACACCCGGGTCCGGGCCAGCCCGGCCCGTCGGCCGAGCTCGAGCTGGAGGACGTACGCCCACACGGATCCCGGCAGATACTTGCCGAGCTGACCGACGAGGAAGATCTGACCGCCGCGGCGGATGCCGATCGGGGTGCCCAGATCGTCGACGAGAACCTGCCAGCTCAACGTCCCGCACCCGATCCCGACGGCGACCAGCACCGTGGCACCGACCACCGTCGTCCACGACATGTGCGAGATCGCTCGCTCGACCTCGGACCAGTTGTGCAAGAGGGTCCAGCTCGCGGCCGCGATGACCACGGTGAGCAGGACGATCCGGGCGATCGTGACGACGCGTGCACTGACCCGAGGCTTGGCGGCGGCGACAGGTGGGTCGACGACGAGGGCTCCGGTGCCCGAATTTCCGGTCTCGGCGTCGAGGTCTGGCTGCAGCCTGCTGTCGTCCATGTGCCCTTCCGTCCGGCGCCCGCCATCAACCGAGCTGCCCCAGGATCCGAGGGTGACAGGGACCTCCGGTGAGGCCGATATGATTGACGCCGCCCAACATCGTAGTAGACGGAACGCCACCCCTCACCCGAAGGCGCGTGCAACAGCGTGCCGTGACGCATCCAGAGAACCGAGGCCCGTGCATGATCCCGATCTCCCAGCTTCGACTTGGCACGGCGGTCGAGGACAAGGTCCTGCAGGTCGTCCGCTCGGGCATGATCGCGCAGGGACCGGTCGTCGCCGAGCTCGAGCGCGGGTTCGCGGACATCGTCGGCGCCGAGCACGCGATCGCCGTGAACAACGGCACGACGGCACTCGTCGCGGCCCTCGAGGTGCTTGACCTGCAGCCCGGCGACGAGGTCATCACCAGCCCGTTCACGTTCGTCGCCACCCTGAACGCGATCATCGAGGCCGGCGCGGTCGTGCGCTTCGGTGACATCTCGACGGCGGACTACAACCTCGACGCGGCGTCGGTGGCGCAGCTGGTGGGCCCGCGGACGCGGGCGGTGCTGCCCGTCCACCTCTACGGGCAGACGGCGGACATGGCCGCGTTCGCCGAGCTGACCGCGAGCCACGACCTCGCACTGGTCGAGGACGCCGCCCAGGCCCTCGGCGCGTCGTTCGACGGCAAGGGCGCCGGTTCGTTCGGGACGGGCTGCTTCTCGCTCTACGCGACCAAGAACCTCACCAGCGGTGAGGGCGGCATGATCACGACGAACGACGCGGCCACGGCGGACAGGCTGCGCGTGCTGCGCAACCAGGGGATGCGTCAGCGCTACCAGTACGAGATGCCCGGTCACAACTACCGGATGACCGACCTGCAGGCCGCTGTCGCCGTCCCGCAGCTGACCACCTACCCGGAGCAGGTCAAGGCGCGTGTCGTCAACGCGGCGCTGCTCACGGACCTGCTCCGTGACATCCCGGGGCTCGAGCCCCCCGCCGCCCTACCGGGCCGCGAGCACGTCTGGCACCAGTACACGGTGCTCCTGCCCAGCGAGAGCGCCGCCGACCGGGAGTCGATCGTCGAGGAGCTTGCCCAGCGTGGCGTCGGCTCGGGCATCTACTACCCGCGACCGGTGTACGACTACGCCTGCTACCGCGAGCACCCGTTGGTCGTCCTGCCGGAGGCCCCTGTGGCCGAGGACGTCGCCGCCCGCTGCTTGTCGCTCCCCGTCCACCCCGGCCTGTCCGAGGACGACGTCGCCACGGTCGCGACGGTCCTGCGCGCCGTGCTCGCACGATGACGCGCCCGAACGTCGCGCTCGTCGGCGCGGGGTCGATGGGCACGAACCACGCACGCGTGATCGCGGGCTCCGACCGCGCCGACCTCGCCTGGGTCGTCGATCCCCGACGGGAAGCGGGCGAGCCGCTCGCCGAGCGGTTCGGCGCACGCTGGGCGCCGGACCTGGAGAGCACGGTCGGCACCCACGCGGTCGTGATCGCGGCGGCGACGGAGTGGCACCACCAGCTCGCGACCGATGCGCTCGAGCGGGGGCTCCCCCTGCTGGTCGAGAAGCCGATGTGCCCCTCGCTCGAGGACACCGAGGAGATCATCCGGCTCAGCGAGCGCGTCGGGGCGCCGCTCATGTGCGGCTTCCTCGAGCGGTACAACCCTGCCTTCCTGGTCGCCCGCGGCATGCTGTCCGAGCCACGCTACGTCCGCGCCGAGCGCCACTCGCCCTACGCGCCGCGCATCAAGACCGGCGTGGCGTGGGACCTGCTCGTGCACGACGTCGACCTGATCGCGCAGCTCTTCGGCGGGGCCGACCCGGACAGCCTCGCTGTCGAGGTCGGGCAGTACCACCCGCTGTCCAGCCCGGGCGCGGAGGACGTGATCGAGACGAGCCTGAGGTTCGCCGACGGCGGCATCGCCTCGGCCTCGGCCTCCCGGATCAGCCAGCAGAAGGTGCGCAAGCTCGTCATCCACGAAGCTCGATCGCACGATCGAGGTCGACATGCTCCGCCGGGGGGTGACCGCGTACCGGCACACCCGCGTGCAGTCGGACGAAGAGGGCTCGACCTATCGCCAGGCGACGGAGATCGAGATCCCCGAGGTCATCGGCAAGGAGCCGCTGATCACCCAGTTCGACCGGTTCGTCGACCTGATCGAGGGCACGATCGACGCCGACGAGGAGCGTGCGTCGGCGCTGCCCGCCCACCGGATCGTCGAGCGGGCGCTCGTGGCCTCGCGTGCGACCACAGTCTGACGGGTCTGACGGGTGACCGGCGGCGCCGGACGCTAGGGCTGCACCGCCGGGAAGGCCGGCCGGCCGTCGTCATCGAAGGCGACGTCGGCGACCACCCGCGCCGGCACGCCCGCGACGACCGTCCGGGTGGCGACGTCGGCGGTCACCACGGCGCCGGCGCCGACGACGGCCTCGTCGCCGATCGTGACGCCCATCATCACCACCGCGTTGGCGCCGATGAACACCCGGTCGCCGATCGAGACGGGCTTGCGCTCCACCTCCGTGAACCGGCGCCCAGACACGCACCGCCGCACGCTCGAGTGCGTGTAGATGTGCACGCCGGGCCGATGTCGCAGCCGGCGCCGATCGTCAGGCCGCCGGAACCGTCCACGACCGTGAACGCTCCGATCCATGTGCCGGCGCCGATCTGCGGCGTCCCGACGATCCAGGCGAGTCGTTGTACGGGTTCTCGGGCAGCGACCCGGCCGACGGAGCCCGCCCGGCTTCAGTCATCCGCCGGTCCGGATCAGGTCCGTCATCCCGGTGACCACGTCGATCGTCGGCTCGAAGCCGAGGATCTCCTGGGCACGACGGACGTCGGCGGCCCGCCGGCTGACCAGCACGTCGCGAGGGTTGAAGATCGGCTCGACGTCCGCGCCGACAGCGGCGATCAGGATGCGCGCGACTCGGCGATCGACGTGTCGATGCCCGTCCCGATGTTGATCGGCAGGTTCGCCTGCTCGGACTCGAGCGCGAGGACGGCCGAGCGCGCGATGTCGTGGACGTGGATGAAGTCCATCGACTGCTCGCCCGAGCCGTCGATGACGGGCGCCTCGCCGTTGCGGAGGCGGTTGACGAAGTGGTTGATGACCGAGGTGTAGTACGCCGTGGTCTTCTGACCCGGGCCGTACACGTTGAAGAACCGAAGCGCGATCCACGAGAGGTTGGCGCGTCGCTGGTAGAAGCCGAGCAGGTCCTCACCGGCACGCTTCGAGATGCAGTACGGGGTCAGCGGCGACAGCTTGTCGTCCTCGTGCATCGGCAGGTGCTCGGGGTCGCCGTACACCGACGCGCTCGAGGCGAAGACGAGCCGCTCCACGCCGTGGTCGGCAGCAGCCGCGAACACGTTGTGGTTGCCGATCATGTTGATGTCCATGGACTCGTACGGGTCCGACTGGCTCTTGTTGATCGATACGGCCGCGAAGTGGATGACGTGGCTGCAGCCCTTCATGGCCTGGTGAACGGCGCCGCCGTAGCGCACGTCCTGGTCGATCAGCTCGACGTCGCCGGTCGCGGCGAGCTTCGCGATCGCGTCCCGGTCCCCCCGGAACATGTTGTCGAAGATGCGCACCCCGTAGCCGCGCTCGAGCAGCATCGGGACGACGTGGAGGCCGATGAAGCCGGCACCACCGGTGAAGAAGACGGTCTTCTTGGACATGCGGGCGTTGCTCCTGCTCTTGGTGGGGGGCCGCTCAGCGGCGATGGTCGGCCGAGGTGACGATGCGGCGTACGCCGGCGGCGACACGCTCGACCTCGTCGTCGGTGAGGTTGGCGTGCATCGGGATGGCGAGGTGGCGGGCGAACAGGTCGCGGGAGACCGGCAGGTGCACGTCGGCGCCGTACACCGGCTGGACGTGCGAGGCGTACGTGCCGAAGTTGCACTGGATGCCCTCGGCCCGCAGCGCGTGCGCGACGGAGCCGCGGTTGACCTCGGTGCCCAACGTCAGCACGTACGACTGCCAGGGGTGCTCCCGGTCCTCGAGCGCGACCGGCAGCGTGAGCTCCTCGACGTCGCCGAGAAGCTGCTCGTACGCGCCGGCCACCCGTCGCCGCGCCGAGAGCAGCTCGGGCAGGCGGGTGACCTGGACGGACATGATCGCCGCCGCCACGTCCGACAGCCGATAGTTCCAGCCGGCCTCGTCGAACGAGGGGATCGGCAGGTCCTGCGACCCGGCCCGCGACAGCGCCGGCTCGATCCCGTACGTGTGCAGCTTGCGCGCGTGGTCGGCGAGGTCGGCCCGATCGGTCGTCAGCGCGCCACCCTCGCCGGCCGTGATGCCCTTGCGGCCGTGGAAGCTGAACGTCGCGAGGTCCGCGAGCGACCCTGCCGGGCGGCCGTGGTAGGTGGCGCCCGCCGAGCAGGCAGCGTCCTCCATGAGCCACAGCCCGTGCTTGTCCGCGATCCGACGGAGCTCGTCGTAGTCGGCGGGCTGGCCGAACACGTCGACCGCCAGGATGCCCACCGTGCGCGGCGTGATCGCGGCCTCGACCGCCGCCGGATCCATGCTCCAGATATCGGGTCGTACGTCGACGAAGACCGGTCGCGCACCGGTCCACATCACCGAGTGTCCGGTGGCGGGGAACGTGTAGTCCCCGACGATCACCTCGTCGCCGGGGCCCGCACCGAGGACGGTGAGGCCCAGGTGGAGGGCTGAACCGCAGTTGGAGGTGGCGAGGACGTGCTCCGTCCCGGCCACCGCAGCGAAGTCGTTCTCGAAGGTCTTGCACGCGGGCCCTGCTCCCGACAGCCACCCCGATGCGAACACCTCGGCGATAGCGCGGAAGCTCGGGCTCGCCCACGGTGGGTTGCCCCAGCGCGACATCCATGCGATCTACTCCCAACGTCGGCGACAGGCTATCAGCGGTTCTCCGAGCGACCTCGCACCGGGTCGAGCACCGACAGGTGCAGCTAACGGACGTCCTGGACGATGTAGACGGGGCGCCGCCGCGCGTCGTCGCCGGCGCGCGAGACGTATTGCCCGAGCACCCCGAGCGCCACCACCTGCACGCCCACGGCACCGAGGACGACGCCGACGAGCATGAGACCGGTGCCCTGTGCGCCCACGAGGGCCATCACGAGCGCGGCCACCAGGGCGACGAGACCGAGACCGGCCATGGCGAAGCCGGCGAGCAGCACCCAGGTCAGCGGGACCGCGGAGAACTCGACGATCGAGTCGAGAACCAGCTTGACCTTCTTCGCCGAGGTCCATCGGCTCTCGCCGTACGGGCGCGGCAGCTGCTCGAAGTAGACGCGTCGCTGGTCGAAGCCGGTCCACGCGGCCATCGCGAGCACGTTGCGGTTCTGTTCGGGCATCGCGTTGAGCACGTCCATCACGCGCCGCGAGACCAGGATGTGCGACGGCCCCTCCCTGGGGTAGGTCGGGACCGTCGAGATCGCGTTGAACGTGGTCGAGAAGCTTCGGGCGAAGAACTCGTTCGAGCCGCCCTTCGACGACCGGACCGCCCGCAGACCCCAGACGAGGTCGGCCCCGGACCGCCACTCCTCGATGAAGCTGTGCACCGCGCTGAGCGGTTCCTGCCGGTCCGCGCTCAGCGTCAGGGCAGCGTCGCCCGAGCAGTGCGCGAAGCCTGCCGAGATCGCCGCGTGCGCGCCGAAGTTGCGGGAGAAGACGACCACCTTCGCCCGGTCCTCGGGGCGCAGGAGCTCGACGAGCGCGTCGGACGTGCCGTCGGTCGATCCGTCGTCGACGACGACGAGCTCGAACTCGAGGTCCGGCACCGACGCGCGGATCTCGCGATAGAACGAGACGATCTCGGCCGCACCCTCGTGCTCGTTGTAGGCCGGGATGATGATGGACAAGGTCCCCTGTGCTGACGTCATACGACTTCACTTCACTCGAGCGCACGCCGTGCGCGACACTGCCGGACGGGTTCGTGGCGGGGGCCGCCGATGTTTCGCGCACCGGCCGCGGGCCGCACGAAAGGCTACCGGAGCCGGGATCGGACACGGTGCGACGGGACCGGCGCGTTCGATCGGGCCGACGACGCGGGCGATGATGCTGGCTCCGGTGTCCGGACGGGCGACCGGTGAGCGCTGCGTCGGGCACGGCGATCGCGTGGATCTCGTCGACACCGTCCCGGACGCCGCCGGCGAGACTCGACGCGCGACCAGGTCGCTGATCTGCACAGATCCTCCACGACGCCGGACCGTGTGCTCCCCGTGGTCGAAACATCCACCTCCTACGATCATCCGGTGACTGTTCGCCACGCCTCCCCCTCGCGCCCCCGTGCCGCCCGGCACGCTCGACGTGTCCGGACCCACGGCGTGCTGCGCGGCGTCGCCCTGACGGGTGTCGCCGTCCTCGTGTTCGCCGTCGCTGGGGGGGCCGCCGTCGCCGCCAAGCTGCAGGGCAACCTCGACCAGGTCGACGTCTCCGCGCTCGTCGCGCCCTTGGCGACACCGACGGCGGCACCGGACCCGAACGACCCGAACAAGGGCAACCCGGTCAACATCCTGGTCCTGGGCTCGGACTCGCGCGCCGGGGTCAACGCCCAGATCGGTGGCAAGGCGGAGGGGATGCGTTCGGACACGGCGATGGTCGTGCACATCTCGGCGGACCGGTCCCGGATCTCCGTCGTCTCGATCCCCCGCGACTCGCTGGTCAGCATCCCGTCGTGCACCATGACGAACGGGAAGACCACCCGCGCCACGACGGGCATGTTCAACTCCGCGTTCGCGACCGGTTGGGACAACGGCGGCGACATGGCCTCCGCCGCGGCCTGCACGATCAACACCGTGCAGCACGACACCGGCGTCACGATCAACCACTTCGTCGTCGTCGACTTCTCCGGCTTCCAGCAGATGGTCCAGTCCATCGGCGGGGTGCCCATGTGCATCCAGAGCAAGATCTCGGACAAGGACTCCGGCCTGTTCCTCAACCCCGGCAACCAGGTCCTCGACGGACAGACGGCGCTCGCGTTCGCGCGGGCCCGGCACAACGTGGGCGACGGTTCGGACATCAACCGCATCGGCAACCAGCAGCAGCTGGTCGCCGCGATGGTCCGTGAGGTCCTGTCCCGTGACGTGCTCACCAACCCGGGCAAGCTGGTGTCGTTCCTCAGCGCGGCGACGAGCTCGCTCACGACCGACAAGCAGATGTCGATCACGGACATGACCGGCCTCGCCTACAACCTGCGGAACATCGACCGTGACAACATCACGTTCATGACAGTCCCGTGGGCACCGGCCAAGTCCGACAAGAACCGCGTCGAGTGGACCTCCGCCGCGACCCAGGTCTGGGCGGACATCGCGAACGACGCGGCGCCGAGCGGCGCCACGGTCCCGGCCCCGACCGCCACCACCGCGCCCGTGCCGGGTGCCACCACCGCCCCGGTCACCCCGACGCCCACCCAGACCAAGAAGGCGGGCAAGGAAGAGTTCTCGGTCGCCGACACCACCGCCGTCTGCTGATGACGTCGGACGACCGCACCGTCCGCACCCCGCCGCCGAGCTTCGCGCCGGCCGGCAGCGCGCGACCCTCCGACCCCACGCCTGCCGAGCCGATCGTCGTCGGCCGCCCACCGCAGCGACCCGCGCCCTCGGCAACCCGTCAGCCCGCGGCACGACGACCGGCAGACGCGCCGCCGGCTGAGGCGGCGCAGGCCAACGTGTCGCCGCCCGCGGCGCCTCCGGCCCAGCGGCTCCCGTCGCGACCCGCGATGCCGGCGTCGATCGCGCCCCCTGGGGCGTCACGGTCCCCCGAGGGCTCCACCGCCGCCGCGCCACGGCCCGCAGCCGCCCCGATCGAGGTGCCGGGCGCACGGCCGCCCAGCCGCCCGGTGCCGCCCCGCCGGCCACCGGGTGCGGCGGCGTCCGCGTCCGCGCCGGCCGCCGCCGGTGCACCCGCCTCCTTCTCGCCGTCGACCGCCTCGCGCAGCACCTCGTCGCGCCCCTCGGGCCAACGTCCGCCGGTCCGACCGACGCCGGCGGGCTCGGGCAGCCCGAGCGGGCCCGTGGAGCAGGCCGAGCGTCGCAGGCGCCGGTGGCCGCTGGTCGCGTTCCTCGCGGTCGTCCTCGTCGCTGCCCTGCTCGCGTGGCCGATCGGCCTGACGATGTGGGCCAACGGCAAGGTCCAGCACACGTCGGCACTCAGCGGCGCACCGAACACGCCGGGCACCACGTACCTGCTCACCGGCTCGGACTCCCGCGCCGACGGCTCGGTCGGCAACGACGGCACCGAGGGTGCACGGACCGACACGATCCTGCTGCTGCAGGTCCCCGCGAGCGGGCCCACGTCGCTGATCTCGCTCCCCCGCGACACCTACGTCGCGATCCCGGGGCACGGTTCGGCCAAGCAATGCCGCCTTCTCCTGGGGGCAGGCACCGTTGCTGGTCAAGACCGTCGAGGGCCTGACCGGTCTGACCGTGGACCACTACGCGGAGATCGGGATGGCCGGCGTCGAGCAGGTGGTCGACGCCGTCGGCGGGGTGAACCTCTGCTACGACGCCGCCGTGAACGACGTCGACTCGGGGATGGTGTGGACGCCCGGCTGCCACGACGTCGTCGGCTCGCAGGCGCTCTCGTTCGCGCGCATGCGCAAGTCGGACCCGACGGGCGACGTCGGCCGTGCCGAGCGGCAGCGCCAGCTGATCAGCGCGGTCATGGGCAAGGTCAAGCCGCAGTCGCTGGTCCTCCACCCGAACCAGCAGGTCGCGCTCATCGACGCCGGCACGGCCGCGCTGACGGTGAGCGACGGGACCGGGATCGTCGACCTGGGCAAGCTCGCGCTCGCGTTCCGCGCGGCGAACGGGCCCGGCGGCGTGACGGGCACGCCGCCGATCAAGAGCCTCGACTACCGCCCGGGGGGCGTCGGCTCGACCGTCGAGCTGGATCCCGCCCTCACGCCGGCGTTCTGGGTGGCCGTCCGGGACGGCACCCTGCCGCCGGGCAAGGTCGGCGGGATGCCCGGCGCCTGAGGCTCCGGCCGCCGACGACGCCCTACAGGCTGAACCCGATGGTCGGCCGGCTCGCGGCGCTGTGCGAGCGGAGCCGCGCACCCTTGGACTCGGCCTGACCCTGCAGCTCGACCTGGAAAGCGGCCAGGGCGGTCCGGATCCGGGTCGCCTGGGCGCCCTCGCCGGACGCGAGGATGCGGGCAGCGAGCAGACCCGCGTTCTTGGCGCCGCCGATCGACACGGTGGCCACGGGGACCCCGGCGGGCATCTGCACGATGGACAGCAGCGAGTCGAGACCGTCGAGCAGCGCCAGCGGGACCGGGACACCGACCACCGGCAGTGTGGTGACGGACGCGAGCATCCCCGGCAGGTGGGCCGCACCGCCGGCTCCGGCGATGATCACCTTCAGGCCACGGTCCGCCGCCGTGCGGCCGTACTCGATCATCTTCTCGGGCTGCCGGTGCGCGGAGACCACGTCCACCTCGACCGGCACACCGAAATCGGCGAGGACGTCGGACGCGGCCTGCATGACCGCCCAGTCCGAGTCCGATCCCATGACGATCCCGACCAGGGCCTGCGCTGCCATCACGTTTCTCCGTCTGCTCGTTCACCTGCGACCTGACCTGCGACGGGGTCCATCATGTCCCAGCCGGCGCGGGCGACCGCCCGTGTTCGCGAGGGGCAGACAGTCAGGCGGGATCGCCGCGCAGCAGGGCCGCGGCGGCGACCGCACGCGCCCGGACGTCGGCCAGGTCGTCCCCGCTCACGTTCACGTGCCCGACTTGCGTCCGGCGCGGACCTCCTTGCCGTACAGGTGCACCTTCGCCGCCGGGTCTCGACGACCGACGTCGGCCAGCGCGTCCGTCGGGTCGGCCAGGGCGCTGCCGAGCACGTTGGCCATCACGGTCCAGGTCGCGGTCGGCGTCGTGTCGCCCAGCGGGAGGTCCAGGACCGCGCGCAGGTGCTGCTCGAACTGGCTGGTGACCGCGCCGTCGATCGTCCAGTGCCCCGAGTTGTGCGGCCGCATCGCCAGCTCGTTCACCAGGACCGTCGGCGTGCCGTCCGCGCCAGGGACCTCGAAGAGCTTCGACCGCGAGCACCCCGGTCACGCCCAGCCCCTCGGCGATCCGGGTCGCCACGTCGACGGCCTGGTCCCGGGTCGCCGGGTCGAGGTGGGGCGCCGGCGCGACGACCTCCGCGCACACCCCGTCCCGCTGCACCGACTCGACGACCGGCCACGTGCGGACCTCGCCGCTCGGGCTGCGCGCGACCAGGACCGCGAGCTCGCGCGTGAACGCGACCTTCTCCTCGGCGAGCAGCGCGGCGCCGGTGCCGGCCCGGGCGGCGGCCAACCAGTCGGCGACGTCCTCGCTGGACCGCACGACACGGACGCCCTTGCCGTCGTAGCCGCCGCGGGACGTCTTGACGACGGCCTCGCCGCCCGCCAGGAACGCGTCGAGGTCTGTCGAGGAGGTCAGCGCAGCCCATCGGGGGCACGGCACGCCCAGCTCGGTCAGCCGCGTACGCATCACGATCTTGTCCTGCGCGTGCACCAGCGCGACGGCCCGCGGCTGCACCGACGTGCCGGCCGCCTCCAGCCGGTCCAGGAGCGCGTTGGGGACGTGCTCGTGCTCGAACGTCAGCGCGTCGGCGCCGACGGCCAACCGCTCGACCGCCACCTCGTCGGACGCGGCGCCCACGGGCGCGTCAACCACCACCTGGGCCGCCGACGACGTCGGGTTCTCTACCAGCACCCGCAGGTGCAGGCCGAGGGCCGTCGCCGCGGGCGCCATCATCCGGGCCAGCTGGCCGCCACCCACCACCGCCACCACAGGAGCCGTCACGGGCGACGACACTAGTCGAGGGCGTCGAGACGCGTGCGCACAGGCAGCGTCCAGCCAGTCGGGATATCCTCGCGACCGCACCGGCTGATGGGGGGCGGGAGCACGAGCCGAGCGGTGGGAGAAGCTGTGAGCATGAGCGACGAGCTGACCGACGGGTTCACCGTGCCCCGCGGATCGACCGCGGCGACCGTCGCGCCCGAGCCCGCGCTCGCCGTCTCGGCCTCGAGGGCCCGCGCCTACGAGATCCTGCGCTTCCTGTCGGTCGGCGGGCTCGCCTTCGTCGTGGACCTCGGCCTGTTCAACCTGCTGCGGTTCGGCCCGGGGCACCTGCTCGAGCACAAGCCGGTGACGGCCAAGGTCATCTCCCTGGTCGCGGCCACCCTGGTCTCGTGGATCGGGAACCGGCACTGGACGTTCTCCCAGGAGCGGACCAACCGGCAGGCGCGCGAGCTGGTCGTCTTCGCCACCATCAACATCGTGTGCGCCGGCATCCCGGTGCTGACCCTGGCCTTCTCGCACTACACGCTCGGCCTGACCAACGCCTTGGCCGACAACGTGGCCACCGTCATCGGGATCGCGATCGGCACGGTCCTGCGCTACGTCGGCTACAAGCGCTGGGTCTTCACGGGCCACCCTGCCGCGGCAGGACAGCAGCAGAGGGTCTAGCGACGGCGCGAGTCGGGGCGCGTCACCACCGTGCCCATCGGCACGACGGCGTCCGGACGCAGCGACACCGGCACCCCGGACAGGAACAGGGCGAACACCGCCGGCCGGCGCTGAGCGAGCTCGAGCCGGCCGCCGTCCGCCGAGGCCAGGTCGCGGGCCAGTGCCAGGCCCAGGCCTGTCCCCCGCCCCGACGTCACCTCCCGTTCGAAGATCCGTGGCGCGAGGTCGTCGGGCACGCCCGCGCCCTCGTCGGCAACCTCCACCACGACCGCGGCGGACGGTCCACCCGTGCGCGCGCGGACGGTCGTCGTGCCGGCGCCGTGCTTGAGCGAGTTCTCGATCAGGGTCGCGAGGACCTGCGCGAGCGCACCGGGCGTCGCGAGCACCTGCGTCGTCGGGTCGACCTCGACGACGAGGTGCCGGCCTGCCACGTCGAACGTCGGCTGCCACTCCTCCTCCTGCTGGCGCACGACGTCCAGGAGCATCAGGGCCTCGGTCGTGCCGCCCTGCGCGCGCCGTGGCTGGCCAGCAGGTCGTCGACCACCCGGACCAGACGCTCCACCTGCTCCAGCGAGATCCGCGCCTCCTCGCTGACGCCCGGGTCGTCGGTGGCGAGCATGATCTCCTCGAGCCGCATGGTCAGCGCGGTCAGGGGCGTGCGCAGCTGGTGGGACGCGTCCGAGGCGAACTGACGCTCGGCGGCCAGCCGCGCGGCCATCCGGTCGGCGCTGCGGGCGAGCTCGGCGGCCACCAGGTCGATCTCCTCGACCCCCGACGGCTCGAGCCGTGGCCGCACCTGGCCCGCGCCGAGCTGCTCCGCGGACGCGGCGAGGTAGACGAGCGGGGCGGTGAGCCGGTTGGCCTGCCAGATCGCCATCGCGATCCCGGCGGCGAAGGCGACGACGGCCGCCGCGACCACGAGCGCGATCACCCGGGCGCTGAGCCAGAAGACGTCCCACCAGGACACGTAGAGGTTGACCACGGCGCCCGCGCTGGACGTGACCTGGACCGACAGGGTGCGGCCCTGCACGTGGTTGCCTGCCAGGTAGATCTCACCGTCGGGCGCCTGGACGGTCACCGAGGCCGGGATGTCCCCCGGCCCACCGGTCGCGTTCTCGAGCATGCGGTCGGTGAGGTCGATGTTCTGCTGCATGCGGAAGTCGACGGAGCGCGCGACGCTGTCGGCGCGGGCCTTGAGGGCCTGCATCTCGTTCTCGCGCACGAGCTGCGCACCCAGGAACGCCAGAGGAAAGCCCAGCAGGACGACCGCGACGGTGACCGCCGCGATCGTCGCCTGCAGGACGCGACGACGCAACGCTCAGCCGCCCGTGCTGCTGCTCGCGCCACCGGTCTCGAAGCGGAAACCCATGCCGCGGACGGTGGTCACGTACCGCGGCGCGTTGGCGTCGTCGCCGAGCTTGCGACGCAGCCACGACACGTGCATGTCGAGCGTCTTGGTCGAGCCGGTCGGGTCCGAGCCCCAGACCTCGCGCATGAGCGTCTCGCGGGCCACGACCGTTCCGGCCGCGCCGACGAGCACGCGCAGCAGGTCGAACTCCTTGGCCGTGAGGTGCAGCTCGCGCTCGCCCTGGAAGGCACGGTGCGCCGCGACGTCGACGCGGACGTTCTGCGCGTGCACCTCGTCCTCGTCGCCGGGGTCCCCGACGCTGCGCCGCAGCAGGGCACGGACGCGCGCCAGGAGCTCGGCCAGGCGGAACGGCTTGGTCACGTAGTCGTCGGCGCCGGCGTCCAGGCCGACCACCAGGTCGACCTCGTCGGCGCGTGCGGTCAGGACCAGCAGCGGCGTGGTCAGCCCGAGGTTGCGGATGGCCCGCGCGACGTCGAGCCCGTCCATGTCCGGCAGGCCGAGGTCCAGCACGACGAGGTCGGCAGCTGCCGCACCGTCGATCGCACCTTGACCCGTTCCTTGCACGCGCACGTCATAACCTTCACGCCCGAGGGCGCGGGCCAAAGGCTCGGCAATCGCGGGATCGTCCTCTGCCAGCAACACCTGGGTCATTCGCCCATGTTAGGTCACGAGACGGTGTTGTCGGCCACTGCAGGGTGTGACCAATTCCGTGCCCCCTCGGGTGGACGGCGCGTCCGCCCCGGGGGGCACGACGGTGGCGGACCGCGCCTCTACCCTCGGACGGTGACGAGTTGGGAGCGGCTCCTGCGCTGGGAGGAGGACCACCGCTTCGTCGTCGACGCCACGCTGGCTGCGCTGCTGCTGGTCGTCCTGCTCCCGTCGTCGATCGCGTTCAGCGCCGCGACCGGCAACGTCAGCACGCGCCTGGCCGCCGTCGTCACGGTCGGGCTCGTCGCCCCGCTCGCCTGGCGCCGCACGGCACCGACCGCCTCGACGGCGGCCGTCTACTTCGTCGCCCTCCTGCAGGTGCTCGCCGGGGCGCCCATCGTGTTCCCCGCGGACGCCGCCGTGCTGGTGGCGCTGTACTCGGTCACCGTGCACGGTCCGCGCTGGGCGCACCGGGTCGCCATCGCCGGCGCCCTGCTCGGCTCGGTGCTGCTCGCGTTCTCGATCGGCAGCTGGACCGACTCCTCGGGCGCCCGGGCGGTGTCGCTCTTCACGGCCGTCGCGGCGCTCGCCGTGTGGGCGTTCGGGCTGCTCCGGCGCACGCGTCGCGAGCGGATCGAGGCGCTCGAGGACCGAGCCCGGCGCCTGGAGACCGAGCGCGACCAGCAGTCCAAGATCGCCACCGCCGCGGAGCGTGCCCGCATCGCGCGCGAGATGCACGACATCGTGGCGCACTCCCTGACGGTCATGATCGCCCAGGCCGACGGCGGGCGGTACGCGGCCGAGGCCGACCCGTCGGCGCCCACCCGGGCCCTGCGCACGATCGGCGAGACCGGACGTGCCGCGCTCACCGACATGCGCCGGCTCCTCGGGGTGCTGCGCGACAGCGACGGCCCGGCGCCGGAGTTCCAGCCCCAGCCTGCCGAGACCGACGTGGGCGCCCTGGTCGAGCAGATGCGGGCCAGCGGCATGCGGGCCTCGCTCGTCCGGATGGGATCGCCCCGCACCCTGCCGCCCGGTACGGGACTGACCGTCTACCGGATCGCCCAGGAGGCGCTGACCAACGTGCTCAAGCACGCCGGTCCGGACCCGCTGGTCAACGTGCTCGTGCAGTGGCTGCCGGACGCGATCGTGCTCGAGGTCAGCGACGACGGCCGCGGTGCCTCGGCCGACTCGGACGGGCTCGGTCAGGGGCTGCTCGGCATGCGCGAACGCGCAACGATGTTCGCGGGCACGGTCAGCGCCGGCCCGCGACCCGGGGGCGGCTTCCGGGTCCGCGCCAGCTGCCCACCCCGCCCGGACAGGAGACCCGATGACCGAGCACACCATCCGAGTCGGGCTGGTCGACGACCAGCAGCTCGTCCGCGCGGGCTTCCGCATGGTGATCGACAGCCAGCCGGACCTGACCGTGGTGGTCGAGGCCGGCGACGGGTCGCAGGCCGTGCGCGCCCTGGACCCGCAGACCCACGCCGGCGTCGTCGACGTCGTCCTCATGGACGTCCGGATGCCGACGATGGACGGTCTGGCAGCGACGGCCGAGATCGTGGCCCGCGGCACCGATGCCGCGCCCGCGCCCAAGGTCATCGTGCTCACCACCTTCGACCTCGACGAGTACGTCCTGTCCGCGATCCGCGCCGGCGCCAGCGGGTTCCTGCTCAAGGACGCGCCACCCGAGGAGATGCTCGCGGCCATCCGCACGGTGCACCACGGGGACGCCGTGATCGCCCCGTCCAGCACCCGGCGGCTGCTCGAGCACCTGGTCACCGTCCTGCCGCCCGAGCAGCCGGGCGAACCCGCCGACCCCGCGCGGCTCGCCGTCGCCGACCTCACGGACCGCGAGCGCGAGGTGCTCGTCCTCATGGCCCGCGGCCGGTCCAACACCGAGATCGGCCAGGACCTCTTCGTCGCCGAGGCCACGGTCAAGACGCACGTCGGGCGGATCCTGGCCAAGCTGCACGCGCGCGACCGGGTGCAGGCCGTCGTCGTCGCCTACGAGACCGGGCTGGTGCGACCGGGCTCGTGAACGTGTACGTGCTCGTGAACGTGAACGTGCTCGTGAACGTGCGACCACGGGATGACGCGCGACGACACCGTGGCCTGATGTGCTGGGCACCGCCTGCTCCCTAGCGTCGAGCACGTACCCGACCGAAGGAGCCCGTCCGTGGACACGACCGTCTACCGCCCGATCGAGCAGCCGCCCGCTGCGCCCGCGTCGAGCGCCCGCAGCCTGACCAAGGTGTACGGCCGCGGCGCCGCGCAGGTGCGCGCGCTCGACGGGGTCGACGTCGAATTCGCCGCCGGGGCCTTCACCGCGATCATGGGTCCGTCGGGCTCCGGCAAGTCGACGCTGATGCACGTGCTGGCCGGTCTCGACCAGTCCACGTCGGGCACGGCCTGGTTGGGCGAGACGGAGATCACCGCGCTCGGCGACGACGCCCTCACCCGCCTGCGACGCGACCGGGTCGGCTTCGTGTTCCAGTCGTTCAACCTGCTGCCCATGTTCACGGCCGAGCAGAACATCCTGCTGCCGCTGGAAGCTCGCCGGGACGGCCGTGGACCGCGAGTGGTTCGACACGCTCGTCGAGACCCTCGGGCTCGGGCAGCGGCTGACGCACCGGCCGAGCGAGCTGTCGGGCGGCCAGCAGCAGCGGGTCGCGATCGCCCGGGCGCTCATCGCCCGGCCGGAGGTGGTGTTCGCCGACGAGCCCACGGGCAACCTCGACTCACGCTCCGGCGCCGAGGTGCTCAGCTTCCTGCGCCGGTCGGTGCGCGAGCTGGGCCGCACGGTCATCATGGTCACGCACGACCCGACCGCAGCCGCCTACGCGGACCGTGTGGTCCTGCTGGCCGACGGCCGGATCGCCGGGGACATCGAGAACCCGACGCCGGAGTCCGTGCTCATGGGCCTCGAGGCGCTGCGCACGCTCGACCAGGCGGCGGTCCGCTGATGCTGCGCCTGACGCTCGCCCAGATGCGCCGC
This sequence comes from Cellulomonas sp. McL0606, assembly GCF_058248365.1. The sequence continues at coordinate 3,039,021 of NZ_CM177779.1, forward strand.
AGCCTGGGCCGGCTGTCCGCCGCCGCGGTCGCCGTCGCGATCGGCTCGGCGTTCCTCGCCGCCACGCTGATCGCCGGCGGCGTCATCACGCGCACGGGGTACGACGCCCTGACCGCCACCTACGCTCACGCCGACGTCGTCCTGCGCGGCGCCCTGACGCCGCTCGAACGCAGCACGGTGGCCAGCGACCCCCACGTCGCCGCCGTGGACATCCTCGACCCCGTCACCCTCGAGCTCCGCCACGCCGGCCGGGTGCGGGCCCAGAACCTCCTCACCGCACCCTCGGACCCGCGGCTCGCCTCGCTGACCATCGCCCACGGCGCCGCCCCCGTCGACGCCGGCGAGATCGCCCTGCCCGCGGACACCGCGGCCGCGCTGCAGGTCGACGTCGGCGACACCCTCGACGTCGCGCCGCTCGGCTCGGGCGGGCGTGGGTCGTTCTCCGCTCGCGTCGTCGGCATCACCGACGACCCACGGCACGCCTGGTCGCAGTCGGGGGGCGCCGGCCTGATCACCGTCGCGGACCTCTCGAGGTTCCAGGACCTGTCCACCAGCCCGACGACGCTGGTCGCGGCGGCCGACGGCGTCTCCGCCGCCGAGCTGCAGGTGGCGCTCGCCCCGCTGGTCGGTGACGATGCCCGGGCACTCACCCGCGACCAGGCAGCCGCGGAGGCCGTCGAGCGACGCACCGGCGGGAACGTCCTGGTCACGGCGGTGCTCGGGTTCGCCGCGGTCGCCATGCTCGTCGCGGCCCTGGTCATCGCCAACACGTTCCAGGTGCTCGTCGCGCAGCGCACGCGGACCCTGGCCATGCTGCGCTGCGTCGGGGCCAGCAAGCGGCAGCTGCGGGACTCCGTGCTGCTCGAGGCCACCATCCTCGGCGTGGGGTCCGCCGTCGCGGGGGTGATCGCAGGGTCGGTGCTCGCGCAGGCAGCGCTCACCGTCCTGAACCGCGTCGACCTCGGCGTCGCACTCCCGGCGACGATCAGCATCACGGCCGCCGTCGTCCTGGCGCCGCTCCTGGTCGGCACGCTGCTGACGGTGCTCGCGTCGCTCGTGCCGGCGCGCGAGGCCACCCGCGTCGCACCTGTCGCCGCGCTGCGGCCGGTGGACGCTCCCGTGGTCGGTGCCCGCACCGGGCGCATCCGGCTGGCGGTCTCGCTGCTGCTCGCCGTCGGGGGCGCCGGACTCCTCCTGCTCGTGGTCGTGGTGTCCGGGCGGAACGGGTCGGCCTCGGGTCCCCTGCTCGGGCTCGGGATGCTCGCGGGCGCCACGTCGTTCGTCGGTGTGCTGCTCGGCGCGGTGTTCTGGGTGCCCAAGATCGTGGCCCTGCTCGGTCGCGGCCTGGCCTCGACGGGGACGAGCGCTCGGATCGCTGCGGCGAACACCGTGCGCAACCCACGGCGGACCGCCGCGACCAGCACGGCCCTGCTCATCGGCGTCACGCTCGTCGTGATGATGAGCACCGGTGCGGCCAGCGCGCGCACGACGATGAACCGCGAGCTCGACGCGCGCTACCCCGTGGACCTCGTCGTCGACGGCCGGCTCGGGGACGGCTCCGTGCGGATGAACGAGGACGACGTGCGACGCGCGCTCGGCGGCGTCGACGGGATCCGGACGATGGTGGCCGTGCGCACGGCCGAGGTCCAGCTGGGCGACACCGGGATCCTGGCCGCCGCCGTCGATGGCGACGCCGCCACAGTGGTCCGCGACCGGTCGCTGGTGGACGGTCTGACCGACGGCACCCTGCTCCTGCCGGCGTGGGCGAAGGACGACGGCGTGCCGACCGGTGACGTCACCGTCTCGCTCGTCACCTACGACAGCGACGGCACGGCGACGACGAGCGGGTCACCGGTGACGGTGCGTGCGGTGCCGACCGACCTGGGCGGGACCTCGGCGCTCGTCACGACCGCGACCCTCGACCGGATCGCCCCCGACGCGCCGGTGTCCGCGATGTGGCTCTCCCTCGACCCGGGTGCCGATCCCGGCACGGTGCTGCAGGACGTCCGCAATGCGCTGCCCGGCAACGCGCTCGACATCACCAGCGCCGCCGCGCAGCGCGTCAGCAACGACCGGGTGGTCGACTCCGTGCTGGGCATCGTGCTCGGGCTGCTCGCGGTCGCCGTCCTCATCGCGCTGATCGGCGTCGCCAACACCCTGTCGCTGTCGGTCCTGGAACGGCGCCGCGAGTCGGCGACCCTGCGGGCGATCGGGCTGTCCCGACGCCAGCTGCGGTGGATGCTCGCGGTCGAGGGGATGCTCATCGCGGGGGTCGGCGCGCTGCTCGGGGTGGGCCTCGGGCTGCTGTACGGGTGGGCCGGTGCCGAGGTGGTGTTCGGCAGCATCGGCAACGTGCTGCTCACCGTGCCCTGGCGCGACCTCGGGCTCGTCCTGCTCGTCTCCGTCGTGGCCGGGCTGCTCGCGTCGGTGCTGCCCGGGCGCGCCGCCGCGCGCACCTCGCCCGTCGCGGCGCTGGGCGTCGACTGACGCGACCACGGCCCCGCCGCCGGCCCGCGTCGTGCACAGGGGCGCCCACCGTCACGGCGTTCGGGGCATCGTCGCCGGGTGCGCGTCACCCTCCTCCACCCCGACCCCGAACGCGGCGCCGGAACCGTCACCACCGATGTCGACGTCGTGCCGGGCACCGCGCTGGCCGACCTGCGGCCCGGGCTCGCCCGCGTCAGCGGGCACCCGGCGTGGGCCGGTACCGGGCACCGGCTCGCCGTCGCGGACCAGGTTCTCGACGAGGCCCACGTGGCGGGCCAGCCGCCCCTCGTGCACGGGTGCGTCCTGAGCCTCGGGCCGGTCGCGCGTCCGTCGGCCGAGGAGGCGCTCCGCCTCGACTGGCACGTCGCGGTGGTCGCCGGACCCGACAGCGGCGCCCTGGTCGGGCTGCCCGACCGCGTCCGCGTGGCGATCGGGCCGGGGTTCACGGTGCGGCGTCGCGGCGACCGGGTCCGGGCCTGCACCGGCCGCCGCTCGCGTCGCTGGCGCGCCTGCGCCGAGCGAACCGTCGGCGCGGTCACCTATGCCCTGCGTCCTCGCACCCCTGCGGCGGTCGACGCTCCGACGCCCGCGGCCGCGCGCCCGGCGGTCGCGACGTGGCTGACGCCGCTGATCGGGTCGGCCGCGCTCGCCGTCGCGGTCCACCAGCCGCTGCTCGCGCTCGTCGGCCTGGTCGGTCCGCTGGGCGCCGTGCGCCTGCGTCGGCGGCGACCGCGCCCGGCCGTCCTCCCGATCACGGACCCCGCGGGCCTCGTCGCTGCGACCGTCCGGGCGCGGCCGGACGACGAGCCGGTCGAGGCGTCGGTCCCCTGGGACCCCGGCGGCACGGTCGCGGTCGTCGGACCGCGCGCACTCGCGCTGCCCGTGGCCAGGGGCGTCGTGCTCGCCGCGCTGGGCACGCACCTGCGCGGGTCGCTGGTCGTGCGGAGCGGCCGTCCGGACGACTGGTCGTGGTGCGTCTGGGCCGGTCGGTCGCCGGGCGAGCTCCCGGGTGACGACGACCTCCCGTCGGTCGTCGTCGTCGACGATCCCTCCGATCCCGCGGCCGTGGCGCGCTGGAGGTCGACCGCACCTGCCCGCCAGCGGGTGGTGCTCCTGGCGGCCAGCGCCGCCGACGTGCCGGCGTGGTGCCGGTCCAGGATCGAGGTGTCGCGCGGCTCCGTGCGGGTGCACGACCCGGACGGCCGGGTCTCCCCCGTGCCACGGCGGGCCGTCAGCGTCCCCACGGCCGAGTCCCAGGTGCGACGGGCCGCGGGGTTGCGGGCGGCGCTCGAGGGCGGCGCCGACGTGCCGGCGCGAGCCACGCTCGGCGCTCAGCCGGGCATCCCGGTTCCGGCGCCCGCCGCGCTCGCCGCGGTCTGGGACCTGCCGCGGCCCGGGTTGGTCGTCGCGCTGGGCACCGGTTCCGCCGGCCGGCCGGTGGCGGTGGACCTGGTGGCCGACGGACCGCACGCGCTGATCGCGGGCACCACGGGCGCGGGCAAGTCCGAGCTCCTGACCACGATCGTGCTGGCGCTCGCCCTGACGCACCCGCCGGACCGTCTCTCGATCCTGCTGGTCGACTTCAAGGGCGGCACCGGGCTCGGCGCGGTCGCCGGCCTGCCGCACGTGCTCGAGCACGTCACCGACCTCGACGCGGCGCACGCCACCCGGGTGCTCAGCGGGCTGAGGGCCGAGCTTCCGCCGCCGCGAACGAGTGCTCGTGGCCGCCCGGGCGCGCGACCTCGACGAGCTCGACCCGGCTGAACCGGACACGCCCCCGCGGCTGCTCGTCGTGGTGGACGAGCTGCGGGCGCTCACCGAGGACGTCCCCGAGGCCGCCGCCGCGCTGGCCCGGCTCGCGGCCCAGGGGCGGGCGCTCGGTGTGCACCTCGTGCTGGCCACCCAGCGGCCGGCGGGCGCGATCGGCGCCGACCTGCGCGCGAACGTCAGCCTGCGCGTCGCCCTGCGGGTCGCGGACGCCGCGGACTCGGCGGACGTCCTCGACGCCCCAGACGCCGCGGCGATCGACCCGCGCACCCCGGGTCGCGCCCTGGTGCGCCGAGGCTCGCGCGCGCTCGAGGCCGTGCAGGTGGCCCGTGCCACGACCGAACGGGCGGTTCCGCCCGTCCGGCTCGCGCCGCCATGGGGCTCGACGGAGGCACGGTGGACGCCGCCGACCACGGCCCGCGACCCCGACGCCGTCCCCGCGTGGGTGGCCGCGGCGGTCGGCGCCGCGGCAGGCCGGCCGGTCCGGCGTCGACCGTGGCTGCCCGCCTTGCCGGCCGTCGTCGCCTCGCACGAGGTCGGGGCCGGTCCCGGTCTGGCGCTCGCGGTCGCGGACCTGCCCGACGAGCAGCGCCGTGGGTCCGTCCGCTGGGATCCCGCGGCCGGGCACCTGCTGGTGCTCGGCGGACCACGCTCGGGCCGGTCGACGACGCTGGTCGCGGTCGGGTCGGGTGCCCTCGCGCAGGGCCGCGGGGTGCACGCGGTCGGTCTGTCTGACGAGGCGATCGCCGGGCTGCGGGCCTGCGACTCGCACGGCATGCTCGGCAGCACGCTGGCGGTCGACGACGCCGTGGAGACGGCGCGCCTGCTCGAGTTCCTGGACGGCGCCGGCGGCCTGCTCCTGCTGGACCGCGTCGACCTGGTGCTCGCTGCCCTCGGTGAGGTCGCGCGTGGTGCGGGCGCCGACCGGCTGACGGCGCTGTGGCGGGGTGGTCGGTCGGCCGGCGGCGTGGCGCTCGCGGCGACGGCCGACGTCGGCGCCGTGGCCGCGCAGCACGCGGGTGCGTTCCGGGACCGGTTGGTCCTCCCCGTCGCCGACCCCCTGCTCGACTCGCTCGCCGGTGTGCCGCCGGCCTTCGCCGGCGCGCGCGCGACGCCCGGACGCGCCATTCATCTGGGCCCCGCCGGCCCGCAGCTCGTCCAGGTCGCGCTGCCGCCCGAACCGGTGGACCCGCCGGCAGCGCCCGACCCGTCGGTCGTCCGCGTGCGTCGGCTGCCCCGGACGGCTCGCCGGGCACCCGCGAGCTAGGCGCTCCGGGCTCGTGGCAGGTGCCGCTCGGGCCGGGTGGCGACGACGCGTCGCCGGTCGGCGTCGAGGTGTCTCGGGGTCTGCTCGTCGCGGGTCCGCCGGGCTCGGGTCGCAGCACGGCGCTCGCCGTCATCGGGCACGGCCTGGTCCGTGCGGGGCACCCCGTGCTCTGCCTGACGAGCGGCTCGGCGGCGCCGGTCCTGAGCGGCTTCCCAAGGATCGAGGCGACCCGCGTCGGCGAGGTGGGCGGTGCCGTGACGTTGCTCGTCGACGACCTCGACGAGCTCGAGCGGGAGCACCCGGACCTCGTCGTCGCGGCCCCGGGGGTGCGGCTCGTCGCGACCAGCACCTCCCAGGCCGCGGCGGGCGCCTACCGCGGCGCGCTGCCCGGGCTCCTGCGGGGCCGACGCGTCCTCGTCCTCGATCTCCACGACGCGGCGTCCCTCGAGCTCGTCGGCCCCAGGGCCCGCTGGCTGGCGGAACCGGGCCGAAGCACGGTCGGACGCGGCGCGCTCGTGACCGGCCGCGACGTGATCCCCGTGCAGGTCTACGACCTCGACTGAGGCTCCGGCGGGGGCGTGGTCGCGCGGACGACCGGCGGCAGCAGCAGCCCGCACCCGATCGCACCGGCGATCACGATGACGACCGACGCGGCCGCAGGCTGCGCGCCGAACTCGAACACCGCGAGGCACACGAGCAGGATCTGCCACATGATGACCGGGGAGCGGGCCCAGCGGCGCCGGTTCCACAGCCCACGCGCGCACAGGCCGAGGAGCCCGGCGACACCGAGCGCGCACACGGTGAGGAATGCCGTCGCACCCGGCATCGACGCCCGCCCGCGCAGGAGCGCCGCCGCCAGCGCGAGCCCCAGCCCGGCGAACGCCGCAGCCTCCAGGACGATCAGGCAGCAGACGACGAGCAGCACGGGCGGTCGGGTTCCGGTCACGCGACGAGCCTAGAGACTGCCGGGCAGCACTCGTCGCGGCGGACGGTCGGACATGCCACCGCGTATCGGGGCGCCGGTTTCCCGCTCCGCGATACCACGTCGCCGAGGCGTCTCAGAACACCAGGTGTTGCGAACGGGGAGGTCAGACCGGGCTTCTGACCTGGACATACGTCCTACATAGCCTCCGACCTGCGACGACGCCGTGACGTCGCTCACCCACGGTCTCGGGACAGGTGTGACGAACGCCTCAGTCGTTACCGACATGAAACCTTCCCGTAACCCCTTGTGCGGACGCCGGACGGATGTGACCCTTGTGAGAGCACCACAAGCCCCCCGGCAACCACCCCCCGATTTCGTGTTGTGTCCCGCGCGCCCAGACCCCGGGCGCCGGACCGACGCGTGCCTAGGAGAGAACTCATGGATTGGCGCCACCGCGCGGCGTGTCTCGACGAGGACCCCGAGCTGTTCTTCCCGATCGGGAACACCGGACCCGCCCTGCTGCAGATCGAGGAGGCCAAGGGCGTCTGCCGCCGTTGCCCCGTCGTCGACACCTGCCTGAAGTGGGCGATCGAGACCGGCCAGGACGCGGGCGTCTGGGGCGGCCTGTCCGAGGACGAGCGCCGTGCGCTCAAGCGCCGCACCGCGCGCCAGCGCCGCGCCGGCTGACCTCGAGCGACTCCGAACGCCGCGTACCCCACGGGTGCGCGGCGTTCGTGCGTCCGCAACCTGCACGTACCGGCCCGACCCGGCTCGCCGCTGCGACCCGCCGCCCACCGCACCTGCCCGACCGGGCCGTCTGCGCGCGCCTCGGGACGCGACGACTGGTGAACGAGCCCACGTCAGCGCGCGCCTGGCGGGACGCGACGACTGGATGAGCGTGCCCGCGTCGCGGGCGGCAACGACTAGATGAGCGAGCCCGCGTCGCGGGGGGCCCGCAACCGCGCCTCGATGACGACCGACGTCCCGCCGCCCTCGCGGCTCGACCACGCGATGGTGCCGCGCATCTCGTTGGTGACCAGGGTCGAGACGATCTGCGTGCCCAGCCCGGAGCCGGCGCCGTCCGCGCGGTCAGGGGGCAGGCCGGAGCCGTCGTCGGCCACCTCGACGCGGATGACGTCGTCCTGCCGGTCCACGATCACCTCGACGGTCCCCGACTCGCGGCCCTCGAACCCGTGCTCGACGGCGTTGGTGACCAGCTCGGTGAGGATGAGCGCGAGGGCCGTGGCGTCCTCCGCCGGGATCGACCCGAACGAGCCCCGCACGGTGGTCCGGACGTGGGCACCCTCGGTGGCGACGTCGGCGGCGAGGCGCAGGCTGCGGCCGACCAGATCGTCGAACGGCACCGACTCGTCGAGCGTCTGCGACAGGGTCTCGTGCACGAGGGCGATCGTCGCGACGCGGCGCATGGCCTCGCCCAGCGCCTCGCGCGCCTCGGGGCTGCTCATCCGCCGCGACTGCAGCCGCAGGAGCGCCGCCACGGTCTGCAGGTTGTTCTTCACGCGGTGGTGGATCTCGCGGATCGTGGCGTCCTTGGTGATGAGCTCGCGCTCGCGCCGCCGCAGCTCGGACACGTCACGGCACAGGAGCACGGCGCCGACGCGCTGGGCGTGCTCGGTCAGCGGGACGGAGCGCAGCGACAGGGCGACGCCCCGCGACTCGACGTCGACCCGCCACGGCGCGCGGCCCATGAGGACCAGCGGCATCGACTCGTCGACCGTGTCCTCCTGGGAGATGAGGTCCGCGGTCACCTCCACCAGCGAGCGGCCGACCAGGTCCCCCACGACGCCGAGCCGGTGGAAGCAGGACAGCGCGTTCGGGCTGGCGTAGAGCACCTCGCCCTCGGAGTTGAGCCGCACGAGCCCGTCGCCGACGCGCGGTGCGCCGCGGCGCGGGCCGGTGGGCGCGTCCGGCGCGGGAAACTCCCCGCGGCCGACCATCGCGAAGATGTCGTCGGCGGCCTCGACGTAGTTGAGCTCGAGGCGGCTGGGGGTGCGCGCGCCACCGAGGTTGGTCTGGCGGGCGAGGACGGCGATCGGCCGGCCGTTGCGCACCACCGGGACGGCCTCCTCGCGCACCGCGTACGAGCCGAACCAGCGGGGCTCGCGCGAGCGCTGCGCGGCGCGCTCGTCGAGAGACCGCTGCAGCTGCGGGCGCTGACCCTCGGGCGCCGAGGACCCGACGACGTCGTCGTAGTGCACGGTGGCGCCGGTGGAGGGACGGCACTGGGCGACGGCGATGAAGTCGCCGTCGGCGGTGGGCAGCCAGAGCACGAGGTCCGCGAACGCGAGGTCCGAGAGCACCTGCCAGTCGCCCACCAGGAGGTGCAGCCACTCGAGGTCAGGGCCGTCGAGCGCCGCGTGACGAGCGACGAGGGTGCTCAGTGTGGACACGGGACAAGGGTAGGTGGCGCGAGGTCCGCCCCGGACCCGGACGCCGGACGGACTCGGCTACCCTCGAACGACCACCACGCATCAGAAGGATCTCCCGTGCGACTGAACGTGACCCTGGACCTGCCGACCGGAGCCCATCACGTGGCCCGCCTGCTGAGCGATCCGGAGTACGTGCACGCGAAGGTCCGGGCGAGCGGCGCGCTCGAGCAGCACGTCGACATCACCGGGTCGCCCGAGGCGGCGTTCACGGTCACCACCCGACGGTCGCTGCCGACCGACACGATCCCCTCGCACCTGCGCAGCTTCGTCGGCAGCAGCATCGACGTCCGACAGGTGGAGGCCTGGGAGGCGCCGGAGTCGGACGGCTCGCGGATCGGCACCGTGGCGCTGGACATCGTGGGGGCTCCGGTCCGGCTCAGCGGACGCACCCGGCTGGTGCCCGCCGGGCCCGACGCGAGCATCGTCAGCTACGACGGCGAGCTTCGCTCGACCGTCCCGCTGTTCGGCGCCGCGATCGAGAACGCGACGGCCGGTGCTGTGCGGGCCGCGCTCGAGGTGGAGCAGGACGTGGCGCGCCGATGGATCGCCGACCACGCGTGAGGCGGGCGTGACCACGCTCCCACGATCGGGTTCACCAGGTCACAAACGGCCCGTCAGGCCCGTAACGATTCGGTAACGCGTCCTTCGCGGTAAAGATCCTCTGACCTGCACGTCTACAGGCGTGGGATCGCTACCACGGCATCACGACACGTCCGGCTGCTTGACACCCGGTGGGCCTCCGACGACAGTTCTCCGCAACGCGTGGGAACGCTCCCGCACTCTGCGGATGGGAGCGTGACCACGCCGGGTCCACCAGGCCCACCCGGGGTCCGACCACGCACCGCGGCGTGGCGCGACCACGGGAGCCCTCGGGTTACGGCGAGGACGCCGTCCGACTGACAAGGGAGTCATTGTGCGCAAGACCTCTAGCAAGATGTGGGCGGCAGCTGCGGGTGTCGCCAGCATCACCCTGCTCGCCTCGGCGTGTTCCTCCGGCGGCGGCAGCAGCGACAACTCGTCGTCGTCCGCATCGTCGGACGCGCCCGTCACCCTCAAGGTGGCGACGTTCAACGAGTTCGGGTACGCCGACCTGTACACGGAGTACATGAAGCTGCACCCGAACGTGAAGATCGTCAGCGACAAGGCTGACACGTCGGACAACGCCCGTGCCGCCGTCGAGAACTCGATCGCCACCGACACGGTGACCGACGACATCGTGGCCGCCGACGGCGACTGGATGCCCGAGCATCTCGTCCTCCAGCTTCTTCGCGGACCTCGGTTCCGACTCCGTCAAGGACCGCTGGCCCACGTGGAAGACGGACATGGCCACGGACGGCGACGGCAAGCTGATCGGCTACGGCACCGACTCCGGTCCCGAGGCCATCTGCTACCGCAAGGACCTGTTCGACAAGGCCGGCCTGCCGAGCGACCGCGAGTCCGTCGCCAAGCTGCTGACCGGCGACTGGGACAACTACTTCAAGGTCGGCCAGCAGTTCATGGCGAAGAACACGGGCGCTGCCTGGTTCGACTCCATCGGCGCGCTGTCGCAGGGCATGATCAACCAGCTCGCGGCCCCGTACGAGGACCCGAAGACCGGTGACATCACCGTGCTCAACGACGACTCCAAGGCCAAGGCCGTCTACGACCAGCTCACCAGCCCCGAGGTCCTCGCCGAGTCGGCACACCTCGGCCAGTGGTCGCAGGACTGGACCGACGCGTTCAAGACCGACGGCTGGGCCACGCAGCTCTGCCCGCCGTGGATGACGCAGATCATCGCCGGCAACGCGCCCGACCAGACCAACTGGGACGTCGCGGACGTCATGCCCGGTGGCGCCAGCAACTGGGGCGGCTCCTTCCTCCTGGTTCCCAAGGGTGGCAAGAACGTCCAGGCCGCGACCGACCTGGCCGCATGGCTGACCGACCCGGCGCAGGCCGCGAAGGTGTTCGTCCAGTTCGGTAACTTCCCGAGCCAGACCAAGGCCACCACGGACGCTTCCGTGACCGGCAAGACGGACGCCTACTTCGGTGGCGCTCCGACCGGGAAGATCTTCTCCAACCGGTTCGCCCCGATCTCGAAGCAGCCGTTCCGCGGCGAGAACTACTTCCCGATCAGCGCCGCTCTCAGTGACGCCTACACCCGGGTCGACGTCGACAAGACCGATGACGCCGCCTCGTCCTGGGCCAAGTTCGAGACCGCGGTCAACGACCTCGGCTGACGACTCGTGAGCACCTGGGCCGGGCGTGGGCCTACCCCGCCCGGCCCCGGTGTGCCACCGTCGTCCTGCTCGACACACCCCAGCACCTGAAGGACCCGCCATGACCAGCACCCGAACCCCGCAGCTGCAGGGGTCCCCGGCCGGAGATGCGAAGCTCCGGACACCGCGCCGCGCCGGCTTCTCGCAGAGGATCGGGCGCTGGGACGTCAAGGTCTCGCCCTACCTGTACATCTCTCCGTTCTTCCTGCTCTTCATCGTCACCGGCCTGTTCCCGCTCCTGTACACCGGGTTCGTCTCGGTGCACGAGTGGGGCCTCATCAAGGGCCAGGGCGACTACGTCGGGCTCCAGAACTTCACGACGGTCCTGCAGCAGCAGATCTTCTGGAAGGCCGTCCGCAACACCCTGTCGATCTTCCTGCTGAGCTCGATCCCGCAGATCGCGATGGCCCTCGTCATCGCCGCGCTCCTCGATGCGAACCTGCGGGCCAAGACCTTCTGGCGCATGGGCGTCCTGGTCCCCTACGTGGTCGCACCGGTCGCCGTCGCCCTGATCTTCGGGCAGATGTTCGCCGACCAGTCGGGCGTCATCAACCAGATCCTGCGTGACCTCGGCATCCCCACCGTGCGCTGGCACTCGCAGGTGCTGGCCAGCCACATCGCGATCGCGACCATGGTCAACTTCCGGTGGACCGGCTACAACACCCTCATCCTGCTCGCGGCCATGCAGGCCATCCCGCGGGACATCTACGAGGCCGCGCTGATCGACGGCGCGAACCGCGTGCGGCAGTTCTTCTCGGTCACCATCCCGATGCTGCGCCCCGCGATCATCTTCGTGATCATCACGTCGACCATCGGCGGCCTGCAGATCTTCGACGAGCCCCGCATGTTCGACCAGTTCGGGCGCGGCGGCTCCGACCAGCAGTACCTGACGCTGACCAACTACATCTACCAGCTGGGCTGGGCGCAGAAGAACTTCGGTCGCGCCGCCGCGGTGGCCTGGTTGCTGTTCCTGATCATCGTCGCCATCGGCATCGTCAACTACCTCATCACCCGCCGGATCTCCTCGGAGCAGCAGGGCGGCAAGAAGCGGAAGAAGGTCCGGGCATGAGCATCCTGAGCGCCGGACAGGGTGGCGAGATGGGCGGTACGCCGTCGGTCGCCTCGATCGAGCAGTTCGCCGGCAAGGGCGCCGCACGCAGCGCGGCCCGCAAGCGCGGCCGCACGCCGGAACCGGGCGGCACGCAACGCCGGCCGCGATGGGTCACGTACGTGCTGCTCACCATCGTGGTGCTCATCGCGTTCTACCCGCTGTACTACGCGTTCCTGCTGGCGTCGTCGACGGCACCGGACATCGCGCGGCACCCGATCCCGTCGCTCATCCCGGGTGGGCACTTCTTCGAGAACGTCAACCGGGTGCTCAACTCGGGCGTCGCGTTCTGGAAGGCCGTCACCAACTCGGTGATCATCGCCGTCGTCACGTCGCTGTCGGTGGTCCTGTTCTCGACGCTCGCCGGGTTCTCGTTCGCCAAGCTCCGGTTCCGCGGTCGCGGGCCGCTGCTGGTGTTCGTCATCGCGACCACGGCCGTCCCCACGCAGCTCGGCGTCGTGCCGCTGTTCCTCGTCATGAAGCAGCTGCACTGGATCGGCCAGATCCAGGCGGTCATCGTGCCGGGCCTGGTCACCGCGTTCGGGGTGTTCTGGATGACCCAGTACCTCGAGCAGGCGCTGCCGTACGAGCTCATCGAGGCCTCCCGCGTGGACGGCGCCTCCATGATCCGGACGTTCTGGAGCATCGCCCTGCCTGCTGCGCGGCCCGCGGCCACGATGCTCGCGCTCTTCACGTTCGTGGCGTCCTGGACCAACTACTTCTGGCCGTTCATCATCCTGGGCGGTACCAACCCGACCTTGCCGATCGCCCTGCAACAGCTGCAGGCGACCTACTTCAAGGACATGTCGTTGATCATGGCCGGCGTCGTCCTGTCGGTGATCCCGCTCCTGATCCTGTTCGTCGTGGCCGGCCGTCAGCTCGTCGCCGGAATCATGCAGGGCGCCGTCAAGGGTTGACGGTCACGGGCTGAGCATCCGTGACAGGCTGACGCGACGACCGGAACACTGGTCCCGCGCGTTGGCCGGGCAACGCCGTCGCTGCTCACGCAGCCAAAGGAGGGAAGACCAACGGTGGTCGAGAACGTGACGCAACAGATCGAGGACGGGCGCCCTCCGGCGCCCACGCTCGAGCAGGTGGCGGAGCGCGCAGGGGTGTCTCGCTCGACGGCGTCGCGCGCCATCAACGGGGGCCTGCGGGTGTCCCCCGAGGCGCAGGCCTCGGTCGAGCTGGCCGTCGCCGACCTCGGCTACACGCCCAACCGTGCAGCCCGGTCGCTGGTCACCCGACGCACCGACTCGATCGCCCTGGTGGTGCCCGAGCCCGACGAGCGCGTCCTGTCGGACCCGTTCTTCGCCGGCACCCTGAACGGCCTGAGCACGTCGCTGGCCGACTCCGACGTCCAGGTGGTCCTGGTCATCGCCCGACCCGGCGAGTCCGAGCGCACCGTGCGGTACCTGCGCAACGGGCACGTCGACGGCGCGATCGTGGTGTCGCACCACCGCAACGACGAGCTCGATCGCGCGCTGCAGGCGTCCCGCGTGCCCAACGTGTTCGTCGGCCGGCCGCTGTCCGCCGACGACCGTGGCGTCCAGTACGTCGACACGGACAACGTCGAGGGTGGCCGGATCGCCACGCAGCACCTCATCGAGCGCGGCTACAAGCGCATCGGCACCATCGCCGGCCCCCAGGACATGTCAGGCGGGATCGACCGTCTGGCCGGCTGGCGCAGCGCCATGGCGGCGGCCGGGATGGCCGACGACGCGATCGCGTACGGCGACTTCACGCTGGCATCCGGCACGGCCGCCGCACGCGAGATCCTCGCCCGGTTCCCCGACATCGACGCCCTGTTCATCGCCTCCGACCTCATGGCCGCCGGCGCGCTCGGCGTGCTGGCGGAGCAGGGCAAGGAGGTGCCCGGGGACGTCGCCGTCGTCGGCTACGACAACCTCGGCGTCGCCGCGTCGACCGTCCCGCCGCTGACCAGCGTGATCCAGCCTGTCGTCGCCATGGCCCGCGCCGCAGGCGCCCGCCTGCTCGCCCAGCTGAACGGCGCACCCCCGACCGAGCCACTGATCTTCGCCCCCGAGCTGGTCATCCGCGCCTCGGCGTAGGCCCGAGCGCGCCGTTGCGCGGGTCGTTCACGCGCGCAACGCACACGTCGTGGACCTGGGGCGGACTCGCTCAGGCGCTCTCGGTCGACGGCGGAACGTGGCCGAAGCGGTGCAGGGTGCGGCTGACGGACTGTTCACGGACGACCGTCAGGAGCTCGCGGGCGGCGCTGGCCACGACCGGGGCGTCCAGCACCGTCACCTCCCCCAGACGCGTCACGGCCGCCTCCCGCAGGCCCGGTGCGTCACCGACCACGCGGACGCGGCCCGTGACCCACCCGTCGCGGACGCGAGCGGCGAACCGCTCGTGCGGCTCGGTCTGGATCGTGCTGACGGTGACGCGCACGCCCGCGGTCGCGGCCGCGTGCCGGACCCTCGCGACGTGCGACGCCCGCGCGCCGTCGCCGACCCGGACGGTCAGCAGCGGGACGGGTCGGTAGCGCAGGATGTTCGCCTCGACGCGCAGGGCGGACGGGTCGTGCTCGAGCGAGAAGTCGGACGCCCAGACCCGGTCGTCGTCGGCCGCCGCCCAGGCGAGCCACGCGTCCTCGGGCGTGGGGACGTCGGGCCCGTCGGACCATGCTCCGATCTGCGCGACGTACGCCGGCCCACCCGCCTTGGCGCCGGGCCCGACGGTCGAGGCCTTCCAGCCGCCGAAGGGCTGGCGGCGCACGACCGCGCCCGTGATGTGCCGGTTGATGTACGCGTTGCCCACCTGGACGCGGTCCAGCCAGCGCGTGATCTCGGCCTCCTCGAGCGAGTGCAGCCCGCCCGTGAGGCCGAACGGGACGGCGTTCTGGGCATCGATGGCGGCGTCCAGGGTCTCGACGAACATGATCCCGAGCACCGGCCCGAAGCACTCGGTGGTGTGGAACCAGGAACCGCTCCGGACGCCGAACTTCACGCCCGGCGACCAGAGCCGGCCCTCGTCGTCCAGGCGGCGGGGCTTGATGAGCCAGGACTCCCCCTCGTCCAGCGTCGTCAGCGCGCGCAGCAAGCTGCCGCTCGCCGGTTCGGTCAGGGGGCCCACCAGGTTCCCCAGGTCGGTCGACGGGCCGACGCGCAACGACGAGACCGCGTCCGCGAGCTGACGGCGCAGGCGGTCCGAGCGGCCGGCGGTGCCGACGAGGATCGCCAGCGACGCGGCCGAGCACTTCTGACCGGCGTGCCCGAACGCGGACCGCACGAGGTCGGCCACGGCCAGGTCGACGTCCGCGGACGGCGTGATGACCAACGCGTTCTTGCCCGAGGTCTCGGCGAGCACGTCGAGCGACGGGCGCCATCCGGCGAACAGGCGGGCGGTCTCGATCGAGCCCGTCAGCAGGACGCGGGCCACCGAGGGGTGGGTGACCAGGTGCCGGCCGACCTCCCCCTCCGGGCTGAGCACCACGGTCAGCGCGCCGGGCGCGTCCAGCCCGCGCTGGATCGCGGCCATCGCCACCTGCCCGCACAGCGGCGTCTGCGGCGCGGGCTTGACCAGCACCGGGCTTCCCGCGGCCAGCGAGGCGAGGACGGAGCCGACCGGGATCGCCACCGGGAAGTTCCAGGGCGGGGTCACGACGGAGATGCCGACCGGCGTGTGCACCGCCCCGCGGACCTGGGCGAGAGCGGCCGCGGAGTCCGCGTAGTAGCGCGCGAAGTCGACCGCCTCGCTGACCTCCGGGTCGGCCTCGGCCACGGTCTTGCCCGCCTCGTGGACCATCGCCGCGACGAGGTCGGCGCGGGCCTCCTCCAGCGACTCGGCGACCCGGAGCAGCGCCTTCGCGCGGTCGGCGGGAGACACCGACGCCCACGCCGGAGCCGTCGCGACCGCGCGTGCGACGAGCGCGTCGACCTCCTCGACGGTCGAGACGACCACCGCCCCCGGCGGCGGCTCGATCTCGCGCTCGACGATGCCCCGCGCCCACGCCCGCGCCAGGGCGGCCGCGGGGTCGGTGTCCGACGTGTTCGCGAAGGCGTCGGAGAAGTCCAGCGGCGGTCGGGCCACCCGGCGCGGCTCGATCGACGGAAGGAGCCGGTCCCGGTACGCGACGACGAAGGCGGCCTCCTGGGCGTCCATCGCGGCCTCGTCGGCGAACAACGCGTGCAGGAAGTTCTGGCTGGCGGCGTTCTCCTCGAGCCGACGCACCAGGTAGGCGATGGCGACGTCGAAGTCGCCCCGCGCGACCACGGGCGTGTAGAGCAGGACCGAGCCGACCGTGTCGCGCACGGCCCTGGCCTGCGCGGGGGCCATGCCCTGCAGCATCTCGACGTCGAGCGCCTCGCCGATCCCGCGCTCCTGCGCGATCAGGTGCGCGGCGGCGACGTGGAACAGGTTGTGGCTGGCGACGCCCACCCGCAGGTGCCGGGTCCGCTCCGGCGACAGGGCCCGGTCGACCAGCCGGAGGTAGGCGGCGTCGACCTCGGCCTTCGTCGTGTACGGCGCCTGCGGCCAGCCGTGCAGCTCGGACTCCACCTGCTCCATCGCGAGGTTGGCACCCTTGACCAGCCGCACCTTGAGGCGGGCGTCCCCGGACCGGCCCCCTGCGACGGACGTGAGCTCGTCGAGCGCGTCGGACGCGTCGGGCAGGTAGGCCTGCAGCACGATCCCCATCGGCGCGTCCGCGAGCTCGGGGTCGGACGCGAGCCGCTCGAACACCCGGACCGTCAGCGCGAGGTCTCGGTACTCCTCCATGTCGAGGTTGAGGAACGTCCCGCTACGGGCGGCCGAGAGGTACAACGGTCGCAGCCGCTCGACCACCCGCGCCACGGACCCCTCGGTGTCCCAGGTCGAGAGCTGGCTGGCTACCGCGGAGACCTTCACCGACACGTAGTCGACGCCCGGTCGCTCGACGAGCGCCGTCACCCGGGCGAGCCGGGCGACCGCCTCGCGCTCGCCGAGCACCGCCTCCCCCAACAGGTTCAGGTTGAGCCGGAAGCCGTCGGCACGCGTCCGGGCGAGGTGCTTGGCCAGCCCCGGACCGTCGTCGGCGACCAGATGGCCCACCAGCGACCGCAGCCGCTCGCGCGCCGCGGGGACGACGACGGACGGCATCCTCGGCCCGATGCGTGACCCGATCCCCAGCAACGCCTTGTCGGCGCGGCCCAGGAACCCGGCAGAGGAGGCCGAGAGCTCGGCCAGCTCGCGCGCCGCCACGCGGACGTCCTGCGGCCGGGCCACCCGGTCGACGAACCGCACGGCGAGACTTCGAGCCCCTGCGGATCGGCGACGAGCGCCGCGAGCCGCTCGGTCGTCCTGCGCTCGTGGGCCGACTGCCCCTGCGCGGTCGCCCTGAGCCACTCGCGGGCGAGCCGGACCGCATCGTGCGTGACGTCCTGCGACATGCCGCTCCTTCGTCGGGAATCCGCCCAGTCTCTGCCCTCGGCAGCCGGAGGGCCAGATCAGTGAGCCCGTAGCGTGGACGCCGGCGGCTCGCCCCTCGGGCGTCCCGTGCGCGCGCCGCGTGAGATGACAAGGTGTCCCACGTGACGGACCTCACAGACACCCCAGCACCCGCCAGCCCGCTCGACACCGCCAAGGCGCAGCTCGCGTCCGCGGTCGAGATCCTCGGCTACGGCGAGGGCCTGCACCAGATGCTGGCCACGCCGCGCCGCGAGATGAACGTGGCGGTGCCGCTGCGGCGCGACGACGGTGAGGTCGAGCTGTTCATGGGGTACCGCGTCCAGCACAACATCTCCCGGGGGCCGGGCAAGGGCGGGCTGCGGTACTCCTCCTCGGTCGACATCGACGAGGTCCGCGCGCTGGCCATGTGGATGACGTGGAAGTGCGCGGTGGTGGACGTGCCGTACGGCGGCGCCAAGGGCGGCGTGACCATCGATCCGCGGCAGCACTCGATGCAGGAAGCTCGAACGCGTGACGCGCCGCTACACCAGCGAGATCATGCCGATCATCGGTCCGGAGCGCGACATCATGGCGCCGGACATCGGGACCAACGAGCAGACCATGGCGTGGGTGATGGACACCTACTCGGTGAGCCAGGGCTACACGATCCCGGGCGTCACCACCGGCAAGCCCGTGGCCGTCGGCGGCTCGCTCGGTCGGGCCACGGCCACCTCCCGCGGCGTGGTGCACGCCGCGGCCGCGGCGCTCGGGGACGCTGGGGTCCAGCTCAGCGAGGTCAGCGCGGCCGTCCAGGGCTTCGGCAAGGTCGGGTCGCACGCGGCCCGGTTCCTGCACGACGCCGGGACGCGGGTGGTCGCCGTGTCCGACGAGACCGGCGGGGTGTTCCGCAGCGACGGCCTCGACATCGCGAAGCTGTTCCGGCACGTCGAGCTGACCGGCCACGTCGTCGGCTTCGACGGCGGCGACCCCATCGACAACACCGAGCTCCTGGCCCTCGACGTCGACGTGCTCGTCCCGGCGGCGGTCGAGGGCGTCCTGGACGCCGAGACCGCGGTCAACGTCAAGGCGCGCTGGGTGGTCGAGGGCGCCAACGGGCCGACCACCAGCGAGGGCGATCGCATCCTCGGCGAGCGCGGCGTCGTCGTCGTGCCCGACATC
This sequence comes from Cellulomonas sp. McL0606, assembly GCF_058248365.1. The sequence goes on from NZ_CM177779.1 coordinate 3,057,850, forward strand.
CTCGCCAACGCCGGCGGCGTCGTCGTGTCCTACTTCGAGTGGGTGCAGGCCAACCAGGCGTACTGGTGGACGGAGCGCGAGATCGAGGACCGTCTGGAGCACCGGATGATCACGGCCCACCGGGCCGTCGCCGCGCTCGCGCAGGCTGAGTCGATCTCGCTGCGCGACGCGGCGCTGACGATCGGGGTCCGACGGGTCGCGGAGGCGCACCAGATCCGGGGCCTCTACCCCTGAGGGAGTACCCGGGGCGCGCCGAGCGTTACGACTCGACGTGACTCCCGTGCCTCTCTCCGTCCTCGACACCGCCCCCGTCTCGGTCGGCCAGTCCTCCGGCGACGCCCTCGCCGCGTCGACGGCCCTGGCCCGCACGGCCGAGGAGGCCGGCTACCTGCGGTTCTGGGTGGCCGAGCACCACTCCATGGCGGCCGTCGCGTCCACCTCGCCGGGCGTGCTGCTCGCGCACCTGGCGGCCTCCACCGACCGCATCCGCGTCGGGTCCGGCGGGGTCATGCTGCCCAACCACCCGTCGTTGGTGGTGGCGGAGCAGTTCGCGATGCTCGAGGCGCTGCACCCCGGCCGCGTCGACCTCGGCATCGGCCGTGCGCCCGGCGCCGACCCGATGACGGCCGCCGCTCTGCGTCGCACGGTGGACGGACTGGGTGCCGACGACTTCCCCGCCGAGCTCATCGACGTGCTCGTCCTGCTCGGCGTCCCGGTGACCGGTCACGCTGGTTCGCTCCGGGCTTCCCGTCTCTCCGCGACGCCCGCCGCGACCTCGGCCCCCGAGGTCTGGCTGCTCGGGTCGTCGCTGTTCAGCGCCCAGCTGGCCGGCCAGCTCGGCCTGCCGTTCTCGTACGCGAACCACTTCAACACCGGGCTCACGCTCCAGGCCGCCGACGCCTACCGCACCTCGTTCCGGCCGTCGGCCGTCCTCGACAGCCCGCACCTCATGGTCTCGGCGTCGGTCCTCGTGGCCGGGTCCGACGAGGAGGCGCTCTACCTCGCCGGCCCCAGCCGCGTGATGGCGCTCTCCCTGCGGTCCGGCCGCCCGCTCGGCCCGATCGTCTCCCCCGAGGACGCCGCCGCGGTGCTGGGCGAGATCGACCCCGTCCAGGCGGCGGAGTTCTTCGAGAAGTTCCCCGGCACGCAGATCGCGACGACGGCCGACCGCGCCGTCGACGAGCTGGCCGCACTGGTGGACCGCACGCAGGCCGACGAGCTGATGCTCACCGGCACCGCCTTCGACCTCGCCACCCGCCAGCACACGATCGAGGCCATCGCCGCCCGCTGGCCGGCCGCCGTGGCGCCGGTCGGCGCTCAGACGACCGCACGCCCCTAGCCGCACCCCGAACGGGTGCTGCCCCGCTGGCGCGCCCGTGCTCTAGCGTTCGGGGATGTCCGGACGCTGGGGTTGGCTCGGGGCGGCGGTCGTCGCCGGCCTCGTGATCGCGCTGCTGTTCGTCGTGCGTACCGGCACTGCGCTGCCGCTGCGGACGGTCCCGACCAGACGGCGACCTGCACGACGGAACCCATGCTCGGCAACGGGCCGACCTGGACGTTCGCGGTGCTCATCGGTCTGTTCGTCGGGTGGTGCCTCGTGCACCTCGTCGCGCCGCGGCGCTAGACGGGATCCCGGCCCATCGTCGCCTCGCGGACCAGGGTCGCCGCGCCGCCCGAGCCGTCCAGCTCGATGGTGTCGCCGTCGGGGGCGATGACCTCGACCGGGTCGGCGAGCAGGCGCAGGATCCGCTGCTCGCAGGTCGTCGCCTCGGGCGGGCCGGCCATCATCGTCGAGACCATCGGCCCGAAGACGAGGCGCCTACCGGCCAGCCCACGTGCCTCGCACGCGGTTGACCCCGGCGTCGCCGTACACCTGCCCGTCGCCGTCGAACGTCAGGAAGGGCGCCGAGCGCAGCCCCGCCGTGACGTCCGCACCCTGCACCGCCGTGAACCGCCATGTCCCCGCGAGCTCGACCATGACCCGATCATGGCACCGCCGCAGGGCGTGGGCGCCCCCGCGCGAGGACCGGCTCAGCCGCGCGGCTGCCGGTCCGCCCAGGCCTGGAGCGTGACACGCGGGCCCGTGTAGAACGGGACCTCCTCGCGCACGTGCCGGCGGGCGTCGGTGGCACGCAGGTCGCGCATGAGGTCGACGATCCGGTGCAGCTCCGGCGCCTCGAACGCGAGGATCCACTCGTAGTCGCCCAGCGCGAACGCGGACACGGTGTTGGCGCGGACGTCCGCGTAGCCGCGGGCGGCCTGGCCGTGCTCGACGAGCATGCGTCGCCGGTCGTCCTCGGGCAGCACGTACCAGTCGTAGGACCGCACGAACGGGTAGACGCACAGGTAGTCGCCGGCCGGCTCGCCCGCCAGGAACGCCGGGACGTGGGACCGGTTGAACTCGGCGGGGCGGTGCAGCCCGACCACGGACCACACGGGCAGCAGGTGGCGGCCGAGGTCGGTGGCCCGGAACCGCTGGTAGGCGCCCTGCACCTCCTCGACGGTCTCGGCGTGCCACCAGACCATGAGGTCGGCGTCGGCCCGCAGCCCGCCCACGTCGTACCAGCCGCGGATCACCAGGCCGTCGTCGGCCACCGCGCTCAGCGCGTCGTCGATGAGGTCGCCGCGGTCGCGGTCGCTCTGCGGCAGCACCTCCTCGAGCGCGAAGACGGTCCACATGGTGTAACGGACGGTCGCGTTGAGGGCTTCGGCATCAGCACTGTCGTGCGTCATCGCAGGATCTCCAGGTCGTCGAAGAAGGAGGGTCAGGACAGCGGTTCGGTGGAGCAGGCGGCGGGGATGCCGCTCGGCCGGCCGGCGCGCATCAGGCAGCAGCCCGGGCGGCAGACGTCCCGGAACGCGGGAAGGGTGCCGACGGACACGTCGGGCGACGGTTCCAGGCCGGCATCGAGGGCACGGGCCGAGGCGGCACGCTCGACGACGAGGTCGACGAGCCCGCGCACGAACGGCTCGCGCGTCCCCACCGAGTCCGCACGGACCGCGGTCAGGCCGAGCGAGGCGGCGGTCGCGAGCGCCTCGGTGTCCAGGTCGAACGCGACCTCCATGTGGTCGGAGACGAACCCGACCGGCGACAGGACCACCGAGGTGACCCCGTCGGCGGCGAGCGCGGTGAGGTGGTCGTTCACGTCGGGCTCGAGCCACGGCTGGCTGGGCGGACCAGACCGCGAGCAGTAGGCCAGGTCCCAGGCGACCGGGTGCCCGAGGCGCTCCGAGGCACCCGCCGCGACGAGTGCCGCGACGTCGAGGTGCTGCGCGCTGTACGCCGCGCCCGAGACGGCGGAGGCCTCCTCCATGGTGTCCGGGATCGAGTGCGTGACGAACACCAGCCGCGCGTCGGACGGGACGCCTCCGTACGCCTCGACCACCGCGTCGATGTTCGCCTCGACGAAGCCCGGGTGGTTGAAGTACGAGTGGACCTTGTCGACGACGAGGGGGTGCTCACCGTCCGGGAGCCCGAGGTCGTCGGCCAGCATGTCCAGCGACGCCCAGAGGTCCTCGCGGTACTGCCGGCAGCCGGAGTAGGACGAGTACGCGCTGGTCACGATCGCGAGGAGGCGCCGCGCGCCGTCGGCGTGCGCGGCGGCGAGGGCGTCGCGGGTGTACGGCGTCCAGTTGCGGTTGCCCCACACGACCGGCAGATCGAGACCGCGGGCCGCGAGCTCGCCCTCCAGCGCCTTCTTGAGCGCCAGGTTCTGCCCGTTGATCGGGCTGGCCCCCCCGAAGTGGTGATAGTGCTCCGCGACGACCGCCAGGCGTTCGTCGGGGATGTTCTTGCCCGCCGTGACGTTGCGCAGGAACGGCAGGACGTCGTCCGGGCCGTCGGGGCCGCCGAACGAGAAGAGCAGGAGGGCGTCGTACGGGGAGGTGTCGGGAACCACGGGAGCGATCATCCCACCCGGGCACGGACGCGCCCGGCGGTCGGGGGACCACCGGGCGCGTGAGATTGTCGGGACGCGTTGTCAGAATCGCCGGGCGTCAGCCCTTGACCGCGCCACCGAGGCCGGCGCCGCGCAGGAACATGCGCTGGAAGATCAGGAACATCACGATCGGGATGACGGTCGCGATCGCGTAGGCCGCCATCAGGGTGCCCTTGTCGGTGGTGGCCTCGAGGGACGGCAGGCGCACCGAGAGCGGCTGCAGGTCGGGGTTGCGCAGCACCAGCAGCGGCCACAGGAAGTCCTTCCACGACGCGATGACCGCGAACACGGACACCACGCCGAGGATCGGCTTGCTCATGGGCAGCACGATCGACCAGAACAGCCGGAACGGGCCGGCGCCGTCCATCCGGGCGGCCTCGAACACCTCGCGCGGGAGGTTGTCGAAGAACCGGGCGACGAGCACGACGTTGAACGCGCTCGCGCCGGCAGGCAGCCAGACCGCCCAGTAGGAGTTGACCAGGGAGTGATCGATCAGCGGCGGGTGCAGGATGATCAGGTAGAGCGGCACCAGCAGCACGACGGCCGGCACGAACAGGGTGGCCAGCACGAGCGCCTGCGCATAGCGCGCCCACCGCGGCCGCAGCACCGACAGGACGAACCCGCCGGTGGTCGCGACGATCAGCTGCGAGGCCCACGACCCGATCGCCAGCACGACCGTGTTGACGAAGTACTTGCTGATGTCGATGCCGTACCAGGCGTCGTGCAGGTTGGACCACTTGACGCCGTTGGGGAAGAACGCGAGCGGCGAGCGCAGGATGTCGATCGTCGGGGTGACCGCGAACTTGGCCAGCAGCAGCAGCGGACCGACGCACACGACGACCAGCAGGATCAGCAGCACCACGTGGATGGCGTTCCACGTGCGCCGCACGCGCGGGCGACGCCAGTCGGCGACGGACAGCACGGTGCGGTCGACGTCCTCGCGGACGGCGTCCGTCCGCAGGACCTGCTCCGCGTCGGGGGCCAGCGCGCCGCCCTCGTCGAACGGCGTCTCGGACGCCTCGGGGAGCGGGACGTTGCCGGGGGTCGGCGTGGTGGTGGTCACGAGGTGCTCCAGCTACGGGTGATCCGGAAGTAGATGAGGGACATCACGGCCAGGAACACGGCGAGCATGAGGCTCAGCGCCGTGGCCATGCCGTAGTTCCCGCCGAGGCTGTTCTGGAACGCGTACCGGTACACCAGGAGCAGCACCGTCACGGTCGCGTTGGCCGGACCACCGCCCGTGAACAGGTAGGGCTCGAGGAACACCTGGGCGGTCCCGATGATCTGCAGGATGAAGGTGATGAGCAGGACGCCGCGCAGCTGCGGCATCGTGACGTGCCAGATCTTCCCCCAGATGGAGGCGCCGTCGACCTCGGCCGCGTCGTAGAGCTCGGTGGGCACGCTGGTCAGGGCGGCCAGGTAGATGATCACGGTGCCGCCGGCCGCGGCCCACGTGGCCTCGAGCACGAGCGAGGGCATGGCCGACGTCGCGCTCTGCAACCAGGGTTGGGGTGGTATCCCGACGTAGCCGATGATCGTGTTGAACACGCCCTCGGGCCGCGGGTCGTAGAAGAACTTCCACAGCAGCACCGCGACCACCGGCGGGACCACGACGGGCAGGTAGGCGAGGGCCGAGAAGAGGCCCTTCATGCGTCGGGCCTCGCTCATCAGCACGGCCGCGATCAGCGGGACCGGGTAGCCGAAGATGAGCGCCAGCAGCGCGAAGTAGGCGGTGTTGCGTACGGCGATGGGGAGCACCGGGTCGTCGAAGACCCGCTGGAAGTTCTGCAGGCCTACCCAGGAGGTGGTGATGAGGTTCGTCTTCTGGAAGCTCATCACGACGGCCTTGACGATCGGCGCCCAGGAGAAGACCCCGAAGATGATCAGCATCGGCAGGGCGAACAGGAGCGTGGTCAGCCCGCCGCCCTTGACCCAGGTGACCGGGGAGCGTCTCGCAGATCGTCGCTCTTCGACGACGGCGTCGGTGGTGGTCATCGGGTCCTTCTCTCGGTACGTGACGTTCGGTCGTTCGGCGGCCAGGCGGCGGTCCGACGGTGCCCGACCGGGGATGAACCCGGTCGGGCACCGTCGAGGTGGATCAGCCCGCCTGGTCGATCAGGGCCTGCGACTGCGTGTTCGCTGCAGCCAGCAGCTTGTCGATGTCGGAGTTCGGGTCCGTCATGACGGCCTGGACGATCGGGAAGAGCAGGCCGTAGGTCTCCTGGGTGGCACGCGCCGCCTCAGGGATGACGGGCTGCGTGAACATGACGTCCGTGTAGCCCTTCATGTTGTCGAGCGGGACGTTGACGTAGTCCTTGATCCAGCCCAGCGAGGTCGTGTACTGCTCCTTGCTGAAGATCGGGAGCGTGGGGGTCCCGACGGCCTGCGGCGGGGACTGCTCCGCGAGGATCTTGGCGTCGGCCACGGCCTGGGTCTGGTCGACCAGCTTGGACAGGTACCAGAAGTCGATCCACTTGACCGCGGCGTCCTTCTCCGCGTCGGTCGCCTTCGGGTCGACGGCCGCGTACGTGCCGCCGCCGAGCGTGCCCGAGCTCTTGTCGGACGTGGTGGGCAGCGCCGTCAGCCCGTAGTCCAGGCTGTCCTTGGTGACGCCGTTGTTCTGCACCAGGGCGGTGTAGATGTCGGAGCCGGACGTGTACATGGCGAACTGGCCGGCGGCGAAGTCGCCGTTGATGTCGCCCCAGCCGAGCTGGGTGTTGTCGAACAGCGAGCCGTCCTTCTTGAGGTCAGCCAGGAACTCGAGCGACTGCTTGACCGCCGGGTCCGTGAGCGTGGCCGTGTACTTGCCGTCCTTCAGCGTCTGGGTGCGGCCGCCGCGGGAGTAGGCCGCAGCGGTGAGCCCAGCCGCCCGCGTTGTCCAGCGCCATCATCGCGTAACCGGGCGTGCCGGTCTTGTCGTGGATGGTCTTGGCGTCGGCCCGGATCTCGTCCCACGTCGTCGGCGGCTTGTTCGGGTCCAGACCGGCGTCCGTGAAGAGCTTCCGGTTGTAGTGCAGGGCCACGGCGTAGATCGACTTGGCCGGCACCGCGTAGATCTTGCCGTCGTCGCTCAGGCCGGCCGCCAGGACCTCCTTGTTGAAGTCGTTCGCGTACGAGAGCTGCTTGACCTGGGAGTCGATGTCGGCCAGCTGGCCGTTCTGGATCAGGGTCTTGGTGTCCGTGGCCGGGACCTCGAACACCGTGGGCAGCGTGCCACCGGCGAGGTCGGCCGCGAAGGTCGACGCGAGCCAGTTGTACTCCTGCGTCTTGATCGTGATGTTCGGGTACTTGGCCTCGAACTGCGTGACGCGCTCGTTCAGTGCGTCGACGGCCGTCTGCTCGGCGCCCGGCTGGAGCCCGGCGACCGTGATGGTCACCTTGGCGTCGCCGGACGCGGATGCGGACGAGTCGCCGCTGGAGCTGTCGTTCGAGCTGCACGCGGCCAGCAGGCCGAGGGACAGCGCACCGGCCATGGCGAGCGCGGTGGTGCGTGAGGACCTCATCGTCACTCCTTCGGGAGATAGTCCGAACCTGGCAGGGTGCCGGGTCGGGGTCGTACGGGCGTTCCGTCGGTCTGGTTCGTGCGGGGGCGGGTGTTCAGGGTCGTGCTGTTCGCAACCACGCGGCGGTGTCGCGCGGGAGCAGCCCTGCTTCGAGCGGCGCGCTCGTGAGCAGGATGTCGGTGTGGGCGGGCAGAGGTGCGGGCGCATCGCCCAGGTTGACGACGCACACGAGATCGCCGCGGGCGAAGGCGAGCACGTCGTCGGTGGTGTCGAGCTGGTCGAGCCAGCTCAACGGGCCGTCGCCCAGGGTGGGCTCGGAGCGACGCAGCGCGAGCACGTCGCGGTACAGGTGGAGCGTCGACGCGTGGTCCGACTCCTGTCCCTCGACGGTGAGCGCGCTCCAGCCGGCGGGCTGCGGAAGCCAAGGCTTCGCGGTCGCGCCGGCAGGACTGAACCCGAACGGGGCGGACGTCCCGGACCAGGGCAGCGGCACGCGGCAGCCGTCCCGGCCGGGGTCGACGCCCTCGGATCGGAAGTGCATGGGGTCCTGCAGCAGCTCCAGCGGCAGGTCCTCCACCTCGGGCAGACCCAGCTCGTCGCCCTGGTAGATGTACAGGGAGCCGGGCAGCGCCGCGGTGAGCATCGCAGCGGCCCTGGCGCGGCGCAGGCCGACCGTGAGGTCCGTCGTCGTGCCGAACCGCTTGGCGGTGAACGCGAACGAGCTGTCCTCGCGGCCGTACCGGGTGACCGGCCGCGTGACGTCGTGGTTGGACAGGACCCACGTGGCCGGCGCACCGACCGGGCCGTGCGCGGCCAGGGTCAGCTCGATCGACTCGCGCAGCTCCTTGGCGTCCCACGGACGGGCCATGAAGTCGAAGTTGAAGGCCGTGTGCATCTCGTCGGGGCGCAGGTACAGCGCGAACCGGTCGGTGTCGCGGAGCCAGACCTCGCCGACGAGGACGCGCGTGCCCGCGTAGGAGTCGGCGACGGCGCGCCAGCTGCGGTAGACGTCGTGCAGCTCGTCGCGGTCCACGTGCGGGTGCTCGCCGGGACCGGGGTGCTCGGGCACCTCGGGCAGTTCCGGGTCCTTGATGAGCAGGGCGGCCGAGTCGATCCGGATGCCGGCCACGCCGCGGTCGAACCAGAAGCGCAGGACGTCCTCGAACTCCGCGACGACCTCCGGGTGGCTCCAGTTGACGTCCGGTTGGGCCGGCGCGAACAGGTGCAGGTACCACTCGCCGGGGGTGCCGTCGGGGTTCGTCGTGCGCGTCCAGGTGCTGCCCTGGAAGTCGGAGACCCAGTGGGTGGGGATCTCGTCGCCGTTCTCACCCTTGCCCGGGTGGAACCAGAACCGGGCACGCTCCGGCGAGCCGGGACCCGCGGCGAGGGCCGCCTGGAACCACGCGTGCTGGTCGGAGACGTGGTCGGGGACGACGTCGATGATCGTGCGGATCCCCAGCGTGAGGGCCTCGTCGATCAGCCGCTCGGCCTGTGCGATCGTGCCGAACGCGGGGTCGATGGCCCGGTAGTCGGCCACGTCGTAGCCGCCGTCGGCCAGCGGGGAGACATACCAGGGGGTGACCCAGATCGCGTCCACGCCGAGGTCCCGCAGGTACGGCAGGCGCTGACGCAGGCCCTCCAGGTCGCCGGTGCCGTCACCGTTCCCGTCCGCGAAGCTGCGCGGGTAGACCTGGTAGATCACCGCACCGCGCCACCACTGGGGGTCGGTCTCGGGTTGAGGCTGCGTCACTGCGGTCTCGTCTCTCATGTGCCATCGCCAACGTCATCGTCGCGAGATGGACACTAAAGGACTCGACTGAAAGTACGCAAGAACCTGACAGTCTAGTTATCGAAGTGTGACCAAACGGAGGCCGTAACTCGATGAGTTCGCGCCAGCCAGCGGCAGGTCGAGACCCGGGCCCCGCCGCCGGACGGCGTCGAGGGGTTCGGGCGCGTCGGCAGCCGGGTCCGCGACGGGCGCGCCGGGGCTGCCACGATCTCGTGGAGCGCCCCACGGCCTGCCTCGCACCGCGAGGTGACGATCGCGAGACGACCGTGCGCCTACACCGCCGCGACGTGCCGCACGCGCGCCGGACCGGTCGAGCCGCGCACCACGAGCTCGGGCTCGAACAGGAAGTCGTCGTGCGGGACCGCGGCGCCGTGGATCTGGCTGACCAGCAGGTCGATCGCGGCCCGGCCCATCGGCTCGATCGGCTGGCGCACCGTGGTGAGCGGTGGCTCGGTGCAGCTCATGAAGGCGGAGTCGTCGTACCCGACCACTGAGACGTCGTCCGGGACGTTCAGACCCGCGCGGCGCGCGGCCCGGATCACGCCGAGCGCCAACGGGTCGCTCGCGCACACGATCCCGGTGACGCCCTCGCGGAGCAGCCGGTTGCCCGCGGCCTGCCCGCTCTCGAGCGAGTAGGCGCTGCGGACCACGTGCGACTCGTTGAGCTCCAGGCCCAGCCGCCGCATGATCACCTGCGCCGCGCGCAGCTTCGCTCCGAGGGGACGTGGTCGATCGGCCCCAGGACCAGGCCGATCGTCGCGTGCCCGAGCGACGCCAGGTGCCCGATCGCCTGCTCGATCGCCACCTCGTCGTCGCACGACACGCGCGGGAACGGCAGCTCTTCGATGGACGCGTTGATGAGCACGACGGGCAGGTTCCGACCCGTCAGACGCTCGTAGTGCTCGTGCGTGGCGTCGCGCTGGGCGTAGTGGCCGCCCGCGAACACGATGCCCGAGACCTGCTGCCCCAGGAGCAGCTCGACGTAGTCGGCCTCGGACACGCCGCCGGCCGTCTGCGTGCACAGCACGGGCGTGAACCCCTGCTGCGCGAGCGCTCCGCCGACCACCTCGGCGAACGCGGGGAAGATCGGGTTCTGCAGCTCGGGCAGGACGAGCCCGACCAGTCGGGCCCGCTCGCCGCGCAGCTTGGTGGGCCGTTCGTAGCCAAGGACGTCGAGCGCGGTCAGGACCGCCTCGCGGGTGGACTCGGACACTCCGGGCTTGCCGTTGAGCACTCTGCTCACGGTTGCCTCGGAGACACCAACCTTGCGCGCTACCTCTGCGAGTCGCCGTGACATGTGCGTCATCGTACGCGCCGTGACGCAAACCGCTTGCAGGGAGTTGCAAGTGCAGCACAGCAGTGTGTCACGGGGTCCCGGGCGTCGGATCGGGGATGTCGGCCTGCGCCGACCGGGGCTTGTCGGTGAGCGCGCGCAGGGTGGCCAGCTCCTCGGAGTCCAGGGCCCCGCCGACGAGGTGCCGGATGCTGCGCACGTGTCGTCGGCCGATCTCGCGCTGCATCCGCCCACCCTCGGGCGTCAGGGTGACCAGCACGCCCCGGGCATCGCCCTCGACCGGCCCGCGCGTGACCAGCCCGTCGTGCTCCAGCCGCTCGACCATCCGGGACAGGCTCGGCTGGGTGAGGAGGCTGCCCTCGCCCAGTTCCCGCAGCCGCGCCGCGCCGCCCGGGCAGCCCGAGAGCGTGAACAGCACGTCGTACTCGCGGATCGTCAGGGGTCCCCACACGTCGTCGCGCTGGAAGCGGCGCATCAACGCCACCTGGGCGCGGAACAGCGACTCCCACGCCTGCGCCGCCTCGCGCGTCCCCGGCAGGTCCGTGCTCTCGCTCACCGCGCTCCCCTTCGTGTCCATGCGTACGTATGCATCCTCAACAGGTCGCGGGCCGACCCTGTTCCGGACCGCACCCCGCGATCCACCTGCCGATACGCTCGGGCGATGAGCACCGAGGCCGCCCCGCGCACGAGTGGTGGAACGACGTACCTGCTGGTCGACGGCGAGAACATCGACGCCACCCTCGGCTCGTCGATCCTCGGCGGCAGGCCGACCCCGGAGCAGCGGCCGCGCTGGGAGCGCGTGCTCACCTTCGCGCAGCAGACGTGGGACCAGCCGGTCAAGGCCCTCTTCTTCCTCAACGCGTCGAGCGGCTCGCTCCCGATGTCGTTCGTCCAGGCGCTCCTGGCCATCGGCTTCCAACCGATCCCGCTGTCGGGCGAGTCGTGGGAGAAGGTCGTCGACATCGGCATCAAGCGGACGCTCGAGGCCATCGCGACCCGCCCCGGCGACGTGCTCCTGGCCAGCCACGACGGCGACTTCGCGCCCGAGCTCGAGGTCCTGGTGGACGACGAGCAGCGTCGGGTGGGCCTCCTCGCGTTCCGGGAGTTCACCAGCACCCAGCTGGCCGCCCTCACCGCGAAGGGGCTCTCGACCTTCGACCTCGAGGGCGACGTCGCGGCGTTCAACGTCCAGCTGCCGCGCCTGCGGATCATCCCGCTCGAGGAGTTCGACCCGCTGCGTTACCTCTGACGGGTGACCGGAGGCCCACAGCGGGGTCTCAGGTTACGGACCGGTAACAATGTATGTAGTACCGGCCACCAGTTACCTAGTACCGCATGGCTCAGGTGTCGCGCCGGGTGCTAGACAGTGCCCGGGTTCCGCCCGAGGGTCCGGTTCGCAACGCGCTCAACGGCGATCGCGAGCGCGGACCGCTCCTTCCGGCGGACCCACTCCCAGCACCTGGTCGAGCGGGGCACGCCCCTGCTCGCCGGCACAACCACGACGGGGTGGTCATGAAGCGGTACATCCTGGCGGGGCTCGTCCTCGCCCTCGTCACGACGGCGGTCGTCCTGTTCGCCTCCCCCGAGCTGCAAGGCGTCGCGCTGCTCGGTGCGGCGCTCGGCGGCACCCTCGGACTCGTCCCGGACCGGTCCCCGGCCCACCGCGTCGGCGGGTTCGCCGTCGGGTTCGTCGCCGCCTGGCTCGGGTACGCGCTTCGCGCCGCCGTGCTGCCGGACGCCACGTCGGGTCGCGCCGTGGCGGTCCTGCTCGTCCTGCTCGCCTGCCTCGCGGTCGCCGCCGGGACCCGCGGTCGCCTGCCCCTGTGGTCCACCCTGCTCGGTGCCGCCGCGCTGACCGGCGCGTACGAGGCGACCTACTCGGCCGACCCGACGGCCTTCGTCGGTTCGTCGGCGACGACGGCGACGTCGATCCTGCTCGCGGCCGGCGCCGGCTTCCTCGCGACCGCGCTGCTGGGGCCGCAGATCGTCCAGGAGCGCGAGCGCGAGCGGGCCGACGACGCCCGCGAGTCGTCTCCGCCCTCCCCTTCGACAACCAGCCGGAGGCCTGACGTGCGCCGCTCCCTGGCCATCGCCGGCGTCGCCGCGGTCCTGCTCCCCCTGACCCTGGGCGCCGCGAGCGCCCCCGCCGCCGCGGCCGACTCCGGCGACGTCGCCGTCACCAACACCGAGACCGTCCAGGCCAAGCTCGACGCGACAGGCACGCTCGTCGAGGCGCGCGTGTACGACCAGCTCCGCCCTCTCCGGCCACGGCACGGCCACCATCCGGAACCCGGTCTCGACGAAGGGGCTGCGCAACCTCGACGGGTTCACCGGCTTCCAGGTGGTCGACGGTTCCCTGGTCAGCCACGTCACCGTCGACGGCGAGCGGCGGCAGCGCTCCGTCAGCGACTACGACAAGGACCTGCCGCTCACGGTCAAGGTCAGCTACACCCTGGACGGCAAGCCGGTCGATCCGGGCAACGTCGTGGGCCGTACCGGCACGCTCGGCGTGCACTACGTGGTCACCAACACCACCGGACGCACCCAGGACGTGACCTACGACGACGGCACCGGCACGCGCACGACCGCGTCCGCCCAGACGGTCGTCCCGATGATCGGCCAGCTGGTCACCACCCTGCCGGCGAGCTTCACGGACGTGTCGTCCGACGAGGCCGGAGCGGCCGGCGACGGCCACGGCGGGACGCGCCTGACGTTCCAGATGACCTTGTTCCCGCCCATCGGCTCGGACACCGCCGAGTTCGGCTACACCGCACACGTCGCGCACGGCCTGGTGCCCCCCGCCAACCTCACGTCGATGGCGGTCTCGCCGCTCGACTACCCGTCGTTCAAGGACGGGTCGGCCAGCTACCAGGCCGGTGCACAGAAGGGCGTCGACCTGACCGCGGGCGCCCTGCAGATCGACGACAGCGTGCTGAAGCTGCACGACGGCTCCGCCCAGCTGCTGGCCGGCCTGCTGCAGCTGCACGACGGCGCCACCCAGCTGTCGAGCGGGCTCAACGACGACGCCGCACCCGGGGCCGCCGCGCTCGCCGTCGGCGCCCGCACGCTCGACGCCGGCCTCAGCGAGGCGCGCTCGAAGGCACCCCAGCTCATCGCCGGCCTCGGCCAGGTCGACCACGGCCTCGCCCAGGTCGACGCCGGACTGACCAAGATGTACGGCGACGTCGGCACGCTGCCCGCCCAGGCGAAGCCCCTGCACGACGGGATCGCCCGTGTGCGCGGTGCGATCGGGTCGACGACCACCGCCGGCACGCTGCTGTTCGGGGTCGACCAGGCGCGCCAGGGTGCCGCCCATGCGTCCGCGGTGAACGCGCAGATGGCCGACGGCGCCAAGGCGCTGAGCACCCAGCTGGCCGGGGCACTGACCACGCTCGGCGGTTACGCGGCCTCGATGCCGAACGTCGCCGACCAGCAGGCCTACCTCGACTCGCTGTCCGGCCTCGGCGCCACCGCCGGGACTGCGCTCGCCACGCTGGCGGGCACGGCGACCGCCGTCTCGACGGGGCTGGGCAGCGGACCGACCGGGCTGACCGCCGGGCTCGGTGCGGTCGAGTGCGGACTCAGCCGCACCTCGCTCGGCGGCTGCCCGCAGGACGGGCTGCTCGAAGGTGTCGCCCAGGTCGACGCCGGGGTCACCGCGCTCGTCGCGGGCGTCGTGTCCGCGGTGCAGAAGGGCGTCGGCGACGGCGACGACACCCGGGCGGACGGCACGCTGCGCGGCGGGGTGCACTCGCTGCAGGCCGGCACCGACCAGCTCAGCGACGGCGGTGACGCGCTCGCCGACGGGCTCGGCCGCCTCGGCACCGGTGCGCACCAGCTCAGCGCGGGTGCGGGCCAGCTGTCCGACGGCCTGCGCGACGCCGCCGCGGGGTCGACCCAGCTGGCCGACGGGCTCGGCGACGCAGCGGCGGGTGCCCCCGCGCTGGTCGACGGGACGCAGCAGCTCTCGGACGAGGGGACGTCGCAGGTCGTCGCGAACGGCGAGCAGACCGCCGCGGACTTCGGCGTGAAGTACGCGGTGCTCGCGGCAGGTGCGCAGCGCGCCGCGGACGAGTCGATGGCCTACGGGGCGCCGGCGGGTGCGACGGGGGCCACGGCGTACTCGATCGACATCGCGGGCGCCGACGGGTCGGGCGTCTACGCGCTCGCCCGGCTCGTGGTCGCGATCGTGCTGTTCGCGGCGGGGATCGGCGTCGCTAGCCTGGTCCGGCGACGCATCGGCTGACCCTCGGGGCGGGCCGGGGACACGGGCGTCCCCGGTCCGTCACGTCGCTGCGTCGTACCGGTCCAGGACGATCTCGACCAGCCGGTCGTCGGGTGCGAGCGGCTCGGTGACCACGTCGGCCCCCGCCTCCAGCACGCGGTCGTGGAAGTACCCCGGCGCCAGCAGGTACGACGCCACGACGACGCGACCGCCCGGAGGCAGGTCCGCCCGGGCGGCGGCGACGGCAGCCGGCACGCGCGGTTCGGCGCCGGCGCCGTAGCCGATGGTCACGGGCTGCGGGATCCGGTCGGCGAGTCCCGCCGCGACCTGCTCCACGGCCAGCGCGGCGGCCGGGTCGGTCGAGCCGGCGGCGGCGAGCACGACGAGGTCCCCGGGGGCGAGCTCGACGGCCCGGAGGCGGTCGACCAGGATGTCCACCAGGCGAGGATCCGGACCCAGCGGCGACGCTGCGGTCGCGCCCGGTTGGTCGACGGCGGCGGCGATGTCCACCTTCACGTGGAAGCCGCCCGACAGCAGCAGCGGCACGACGACCGCACCCGCGGCGTCCCCGTCGAGGGCGTCCGCGACGACGTTGGCCACCTCCGGCTGCTGCACGTCGACGAAGGCCTCACGCACGTCCAGCTCGGGGCGCGCCGCGGCGGCGCCCGTGAGGATCGACCGCACGGCGGCACGACCGACGACGTCGTCGGTCCCGTGCGAGCAGCCGACGAGCACAGGGTGGGCCTGCGACGGGTGGTCGGGCACAGGTCCGCGGGCGTGCAGTGCGTTGGTCATCGAACCTCCTCCAGCTGGAGACGGTAACCCCTCTTGACGACGGTCTTGATGAGCGCCCGGCTGCCGGTCGCGTCACGCAGGCGAGCGATGGCGACCTCGGCGGCGTGGGGATCGGTGGACTCACCGGGCAGGACGGCCAGCACGTGCTCGCGCGGCACCACCGACCCGCCGGCCTTGACCAGCAGGCGCAGCACCTCGAGACCCGTCGGCGTCAGGGCGAGCACCCGACCGTCGAGCACCGCCGCGCCGCGGTGCACCTGCAGCGGTCCGGCGACCGTCTGCAGCGCCGCCAGGCCGCCGTAGTGGCCGACCACCGCGCGGACGAGCGAACCGAGCCGGCCGCGTTCGGGCACCAGCGGCTCGATCCCGCGCTCCTGCAGCGGCCGGGCCGTGATCGGGCCCACGGCCGCCATCACGACGCTCCCCCGCCTGCTGAGCCGCACGACCTGGTCGGCGACCCCTGCGTCGTCGGCGGCCGCGAGCCAGGCGGCGGCCCCGGGAGCAGACGTGAACACGACCGCGTCGACCTCGCCGGCCGCGACCGACCGGACGGAGGCCTCGACCACCGCCGAGTCCGGGGGCGGCCCCCAGCGGTACACCACGAGGCTGCGGACGCGGGCACCGGCGGCGGCGAACGCGTCGTCGAGCCCGTCGGCGCCGGCTCCGTGGTGCTGCACCGCGATGTCCCGGCCCGCCACCCCCTCGTCCAGGAGCACCTCCGCGATCTCGGCGCTCGTCTCGGACTCGGCCACCCAGTCGGCGGTCAGCCCGGCGGCCTGGATCGCCCCGCGCGCCTTGGGTCCGCGGGCGACGATCCGGGTGCCGCGCAGCATGTCGACCAGCGGCTCGGCCAGACCGTACGCGTCGGCGGCCTCGATCCAGCCGCGAAAACCGATGCCCGTGGTGACCACGACGGTGTCCGGAGGGTCGGCCAGCAGGGACCGGGTGCCCTCGAGCAGGGCAGCGTCGTCGGTGTGCGGCACCATGCTCAGCGCCGGCGCGTGCCGGATGGCGGCACCCCGTCGACCGAGCGCAGCGGCCAGCTCCGCCGACCGCCGGTCGGCGGTGACCAGCACGACGCACCCGGCGAGCGTCTGGTCGATGGGTTCGGTCACGACGCCATTGTGACGGCTGGATGTTTCGTCAGGAGGTCGTCGGCCGCGACCGCACCGAGCACGATGACCGCCGGTGCCCGGACGCCGGCGGACACGGCGGCGTCGACGACGTCGACCAGCGCCGCCCGCGTGACGCGTTGACCGGGCAGGGTGCCGTCCTCGACCAGCGCGACGGGCGTCCGAGGGTCGACGCGCGCGTCCAGCGCCGCCGCGACCAGCGACGGGAGCGCGCCGACGCCCATGAGCACCACCACGGTGCAGGACCCCTCGCGCAGCCCGAGCAGGGCGGCCGAGGACCAGCCGTCGTGCCCGTTCATCACGTGCACCGCGCCGACCGTGCCGCGGTGGGTGAGCGGGATGCCGGCGGCCGCGGGCGCGCCGAACGCGCTGCTCACGCCTGGGATCACCTCGACCGCCACGCCCGCCTCCCGGCACGCGAGCACCTCCTCGCCGCCGCGGCCGTACACGAACGGGTCGCCGCCCTTGAGCCGCACGACGGTGCGACCGCGTTGCGCCTGCTCGACCAGGATCCGGCTGATCTCGTGCTGCGGGACGGGGTGGTGGCCAGGCGTCTTGCCCACGTCGATGATCTCGACGTCGGCGGGCAGCTCGTCGAGCACGTCCACGGGTCCGAGCCGGTCGGTCACCACGACGTCCGCCTCCGCGAGCGCTCGCCGGCCCGCGAGCGTCAGCAGCCCGACGTCGCCCGGTCCGCCGCCGACCAGGACGACGCGGCCGACGCCCGCGCGCCGCCTCCGGAGGTCCACGCGACCCTCGCGCAGGTGGGTGGCGATCGCGTCGCGGACCACCTGGCTGCGGCTCGGGTCCGGCCGGCCCGTGCTCACCACCCCGACCAGCACGTCGCCCTGCTGCGTCGTCGCCGGCGTCCGAGCGGTGCCCTGGGAGGCGCCGGCGTCGACGCAGAACGTCTGCCGCTTCTGCGCCCAGCCGACCACCGCGGCATCGGTGCCGCGGTCGCCGGTGGCCGTGTGCACGAGCCAGGCGCCGTCGAGATCCCCCTCGACGACCTCGCGTGCGCGCCACTCCAGCAGTCCCCACGTGTGCAGGTCGCGCAGCGCCTCGCACAGCTGCGGCGCGACGACGACGACGGTCGCCGCGTCGGCGAGCAGCGCCTGGACCCGCCGAGCTGCCACCGGCCCACCGCCGACCACGAGCACCCGTCGGCCGGTGAGCTCGAGCGCGAGCATCGTCGTCACGACGCGACCTCGACGAACCCGTCCCGGACCCGGACGGGCCAGGTGCGCAGGTCGGGTGGCAGGTCGCGCGCCGGAACCTTTCCCGCGACGTCCAGGCACGACCCGCTCTCGAGGGCGAAGACCTGCTTGTACATCGGCGACGCCACGGTCGGTACGTCGACGCCGTCGACGCGTCGCGACCCCACGATCCCTCGGGAGATCACGTACGCGTCGCTGAACGGGTCGTGCTGCTGGACGGCGTACACGCGGTCGTCGAGGAGCCGGAACAGGGCGACCTGCTCGTCGTCGGCGAGCAGTGCCGCGGCCCCCCGCTCGGGGGCGAGGTCGGACAGGAGGCACACCGTGGTCCACGTGCCCAGCAGCGCGGTCATGAGCGGACCTCCAAGGTGGTGCCGGCGACCAGGACGGGGTCGCCCCGCAGGGCGGCGGCACGCTCGACCGCGTTCGCCGGACGGGACTGGCCGCGCTCCGGGACGTACGCGAGCGACGGGTCGGGGGTCTGCGGGGCGTTGACGAACGACGCGAACCGGCGCAGCTTCTCGGGATCCTCGAGGGTCGCGCGCCACTCGTCCTCGTACTCGTCGACGTGGCGCGCCATCTGCGCGTCGAGGTCGGCGCAGATCCCGAGCGCGTCGTCCATCACCACGGCCCGAACCCCGGCGAGACCGCCGTCGACGTCGTCGATCCAGGGCGCCGTGCGCTGCAGCCGGTCGGCCGTGCGCACGTAGTACAGGAGGAACCGGTCGATCGTCCGCACCAGCGCTTCGGTGGACAGGTCCTCCGCGAGGGCTGCGCGTGCCGCGGCGTGAACCCTCCGTTGCCGCCGACGTAGACGTTCCAGCCCTTGTCGGTCGCGATGACCCCGACGTCCTTGCCGCGGGCCTCCGCGCACTCGCGCGCGCAGCCCGAGACCCCGAGCTTGATCTTGTGCGGCGAGCGCAGGCCGCGGTAGCGCAGCTCGAGCATGACCGCGAGCGCCACGGAGTCCTGAACGCCGAACCGGCACCAGGTGGACCCGACGCACGACTTCACCGTCCGCAGCGACTTGCCGTACGCGTGCCCGGACTCGAACCCGGCGTCGACCAGCCGCTGCCAGATGACCGGGAGCTGGTCGATGCGCGCGCCGAACAGGTCGATGCGCTGACCGCCGGTGATCTTGGTGTACAGCCCGAACTCCTGCGCCACCGACCCGATCGCCATGAGCCCCTCGGGCGTCACCTCCCCGCCCGGGATGCGCGGCACCACCGAGTAGGAGCCGTCCTTCTGCAGGTTGGCCATCACGTGGTCGTTGGTGTCCTGCAGCGCCGCCCGCTCACCCTCGAGCACGTGCGCCGGGGCGGTCGTCGACAAGATCGACGCCACCGTCGGCCGGCAGATGTCGCAGCCCCGGCCCGTGCCGAACCTCTCGATGACCTGGGTGAACGACGAGACGCCCGAGACCCGGACGGCGTCGTAGAGCTGCGCGCGGGACAGGGCGAAGTGCTCGCACAGGGACGAGCTGACCGTGATCCCCTGCTTCGTCAGCTCCGTGGTCATCAGCTTCTTCACCAGCGGGAGGCAGGAGCCGAGCTCGTGCCGGCGCGGGTGCACGCCTTGACGGCGCCGAGGTCGGTGCACGCGTGCTCGGTGACCGCCCCGCGGATCGTCCCCGCGGAGACGTTGTTGCACGAGCAGACGCCCGCGTCGTCGGGGAGGTCCAGCTCGGGCGCGCCTCCACCACCCTCGGGCAGCAGGAAGGCGGCCGGGTCGCCGGGCAGCTCGCGGCCCAGCATCGGGCGCAGCCCGGCGTAGGCGGAGGCGTCGCCGACAAGGACGCCGCCCAGGAGGGTGCGCGCATCGTCGGACATGACGAGCTTCTTGTAGACACCGCCCACCGGGTCCGCCCAGACGATCTCCAGCGCACCGGGCGTCGTGGCGAACGCGTCACCGAACGACGCGACGTCGACGCCCGCGAGCTTGAGCTCGGTGGCCGTGTCCGCGCCCGGGAAGGCCGAGACCCCGCCGAGCAGCCGGTCGGCCGTGATCTCGGCCATCGCGTACCCGGGCGCGACGAGCCCGATGCAGGCGCCCTGGATGCAGGCCACCTCGCCGATCGCGGAGATCGACGGGTCGCTGGTCAGGCAGGTGTCGTCGACGACGACCCCGCCGCGCGCCCCGATGGCCAGGTCGGCCGCACGCCCGAGCTCGTCGCGCGGCCGCACGCCCGCGGCGATCACGACGACGTCCGCGTCGAGGCGGCCGCCGTCGGCCAGGTCGAGCCGACCGACACCACCGCGGCGGTGCGGGCGGATGCGGGTGGTCGTCGCGTTGAGCCGGACGCCCACACCGAGCTGGTTGATGAGCCGGCGCAGCGCCTCGCCACCCCCGAGGTCGACCTGCGCGGACATCAGGTGCGTGCCCACCTGCAGCACGGTCGTCGTCGCGCCGAGCGCCTGCAGAGCGCCCGCCGCCTCGAGCCCGAGCAGGCCGCCGCCCAGGACGGCTCCCCGGACCGGGCGGTCGATCCGTTCGACGTAGCCGCGCAGCGCCGCCACGTCGTCGACCGTGCGGTAGACGAAGACCCCGGGCAGGTCGGCGCCCTCGATCGGCGGCACCCAGGCCGCCGAGCCCGTGGCCAGGACGAGGTGGTCGTAGTGCTCGGTGCGGCCTCGGGCCGTGGTGACGGTGCTCGCCGCGCGGTCGACGGCGACCACGGCGTCGTCGCGGACCAGCGTGACCAGGGGGTCGTCCCACAGCGCCGGGTCGCCGAGGGCGAGATCGTCGGCGTCGCGGCCCGAGAAGTAGCTGGTCAGCGCGACCCGGTCGTAGGGGCGGCGCGGCTCCTCGGCCAGCACGGTGATGCGCCAGGTCCCGGCGGCGTCCCGGTCGCGCAGCGCCTCGACCAGGCGTTGGGCGACCATTCCGCCGCCGACGACGACGAGGTGCTGGGTCATGGGACGCTCCGTCGGTCGGGGGGCTGGGGCATCTCCCACGCTAGGGAGCCGGTGTTGCGCCGTGGGTGCGGCGCCGTTACCCCGGCGGAACCTTTCCCGCACACCGCGCGGGCGCCCGGTGTGAGGTGGCGGCTACGGCGTCGACACCCGCTCGCGCACCGGCGCCGGCTGGTCGGGGTCGGTCTGCTGGAGCCAGTCGACGATGCCGCAGACGGCGTCCTTGCAGCCGCCGCACCCGGTCGTCGCGCGGGTCGCGGCGGCGACCTCCTCGACCGACCGCGAACCGTGCCGCCAGCAGCCGACGATGTCGCCCTTGGTGACGCCGTTGCACCGGCACACCACCGCACGGTCGGGCATCTTGACCGGTGTGGCCGCGGGTGCGGCGGACCCGGCGACGGGCCGCAGGAGCAGCTGAGCGGGGTCGAGCGGCGCGGGCGTGCCCCGCGTGTAGGCGGCGACCAGGTCGGCCGCGACCGGTCCGGCTCCGACGCACGTGGCACCGACCACGCGGCCGTCGCGGACGACGACCTCGACGTGCCGACCCCCGTCCGGGTCGCTCAGGCTGACCCGCCGGCCGGGCGCAGCCTCCCCCCGCGGCGTCCCGCAGACGCCCATCGTCACGACGTCGAGCCCGGCACCCTTGACCTTGATCACGTCGGTCCCGATCGTCGGCAGCGACTCGTGCTGCCCCGAGTCCGTGAGCCTGGTCGCCAGGCGGCGGGCCTGGTCCCAGCCCTGCGCGATGAGGCCGGTCCCACCCTCGGGCGGCTGGGCGCAGTCGCCGATCGCGCACACGCGCGGGTCCGCGAGCGTGGCCAGGTCGTCCCCGACGACGATCCCCCGGGCCACGTCCAGACCCGCCCGCTGCGCCAGGTCGACCTCCGCGACCGTGCCGGCGGTGAGCACCAGCAGGTCGGCGGGCAGGGTCTCCCCCGCCTCGAGCCGGACCCCGGTGACCCGGCCGCCGCGCACGATGGCCTCCTCGGTGCGCGCCGACACGCGCACCGAGACGCCGAGACCGGTGAGCCGCCCGGTGGCGACGGCCGCGGCGGTCGCGTCGAGCTGGCGGTCCATCAGGTGCGGACCACCGTGCACGACCGTCACGTGCACGCCGCGGCCGGCGAGCCCGCAGGCGACCTCCAGGCCGAGCACACCCCCGCCGACCACCACCGCGCGCCGCGCGTTGACCGTGGCCGCGACGATCTCGCGGGCGTCGTCCAGGGTCCGCAGGGCGTGCGCGCCGGCGGGCAGGTCGTCCGCACCGCGGCGCCCGAACAGGTCCGGCACTCGGGCGCGCGCGCCCGTGGCCAGCACGAGCAGGTCGTACGGGTGCTGCTCACCGGCCTGGTCGGTGACCGTCCGCGCGGTCCGGTCGATGCACACCGCGACCGTGCCCAGCAGGACCTCGGCCTTGTGCTGGGCGCGCGGCAGGGTGATCGCCGCGACCTCGAAGCTTCCCGGCGACGACCTCGGACAGCAGGACCCGATTGTACGGCTCGTACTCCTCGGCGCCGAGGACCACGGTCGAGAACGCCTTGCGGGCGTCGCGTGCGTGCAGGTCGTCGACGAAGCGCGCGCCCACCATCCCGTGCCCGACCACCACCACGCGCGTCATGACGAGCCCAGCAGGTTCTGGTCCAGCAGCACGTCGGGCGAGCCGGCCCAACGGCTGACCGCCACGGCGCAGACCTTGAACTCGGGCATCCCGGAGATGGGATCGACCGCGTCCGTGGTGAGGCGGTTGGCGCTGCTGGTGCCGCTCCAGTGGAACGGCAGGAACACGGTGTCGGTGCGGATCGACTCGGTGAGCCGCGCGCGGACCACCCCGCGGCCGCGCCCGGTCTCCAGCTGCACGAGGTCGTCGTCGGTGATCCCGTACCGCTCGGCCAGGAGCGGGTGGATCTCGACGTACGGGTTCGGGGCGGTCCGGACGAGCTCGGGCACCCGTCGCGTCTGCGCTCCGGACTGGTAGTGCGCGAGCAGCCGGCCGGTGATCAGGAACACCGGGGCGTCGGCACGCAGGTCGTCGCTGGGGCCGCGGTGGTCGACGGGGATCAGCCGGGCGCGCCCCTGCGGCATCGGGAAGCGGTCGAGGAACATCCGCGGCGTGCCGGGGTGGTCAGCCGACGGCACGGGCCAGAAGAGCGGCTCCTCGGTGTCGAGGCGCGCGTGCGAGAGCCCCGCGTAGTCGGCACGGCCGCCCGCCGACGCCCGCGCGAGCTCGTCGAACACCAGGGCCGGATCGGTGTCGAAGTGCACCGGCGAGCCCAGCCGCTGCGCGAGGTCCGCGAGGATGTCGAGCTCGCTGCGCACGCCGGGCGGCGGGTGCACCACCCGGCGCCGGCGGATCACCCGACCCTCCAACGAGGTCATCGTGCCCTCCTCCTCGGCCCACTGGGTGACCGGGAGGACGACGTCCGCGGCCAGGGCTGTCTCCGAGGGCAGGAAGTCGCAGACGACGAGCAGCTCCAGGTCCCGCAGCCGTCGCCGCACCGAGTCCGCGTCCGGCGCACTGACCAGCACGTTCGACCCGTGCACGAGCAGTGCGCGGGGTCCGTCCGGGGTGCCCAGCGACTGCAGGAGCCGGATCGCGGGCATCCCGGTGCGCGGCAGCTCCGCGGGATCGACGCCCCACACGCCCGCGACGTGGGCGCGGGCCGCGTCGTCCTCGATCGAGCGGTAGCCCGGCAGCTGGTCGGCCTTCTGCCCGTGCTCGCGACCGCCCTGCCCGTTCCCCTGCCCGGTGATCGCGCCGTACCCGGAGCCGACGCGCCCCGGGAGCCCGAGCAGCAGCGCGAGGGTGATCGCGGCGGTGACGGTATCGGTGCCCTGGGTGCTCTGCTCCACCCCGCGCCCGGTCAGGATGTAGGCGCCGGTCCCACCGCGCGACGGCGAGGCGCCGGCGAGCAGGAAGGCGACGCGGCGCAGGGTGGCGACGGACACCCCGGTCACCTGTTCCGTCCGCTCGGGCCACCAGAGGGCCAGCGACCGACGCACGTCGTCGAGACCGCTGGTCCGCGACTCGAGGTAGTCCGTGTCGACCAGGTCCTCCGCCAGGACGATGTGCGCGACGCCCAGCAGGAACGCGAGGTCGGTCCCGGGCACGGGCTGCACGTGAACGCCCTGCCCGTCGGCGGCGAGCTCGGCGGTGGCCGAGCGCCGGGGGTCGACGACGATCACGCCGCCCGCCGCCCGCGTGCGTGCGAGGTGCTGCACCGACGGCGGCATGGTCTCGGCGAGGTTGGAGCCCAGCAGCATGATGGCCTGGGCGCCGCCGAGGTCCTCGAGGGGGAACGGCAGCCCCCGGTCCAGACCCAGGGTCCGGTTGGCCCCCGCGGCCGCCGAGGCCATGCAGAACCGGCCGTTGTAGTCGATGTTCGGCGTGGCCAGCACGGTCCGGGCGAACTTGCCCAGCGCGTAGGCCTTCTCGTTGGTCAGGCCGCCACCACCGAACACGGCGACCGACTGCGGGCCGTGCTCGTGCCGCAGCCGCGCGAGGGTCGTCGCGACGAGCTCCAGGGCCTCGCCCCAGGACGCGGGCTGCAGCACCCCGGCGGCGTCGCGGACGAGGGGCGTGGTCAGCCGCTCCGTCGAGCGCAGCAGGGTCGGGCTGGTCCAGCCCTTCTGGCACATGCCGCCCTTGTTGGTCGGGAACTGCCGTGCCGTGGCGGTCACCGTCCCGTCGTCGCCGGTGCTCAGGGTCTGGGCGCACTGCAGCGCGCAGTAGGGACAGTGCGTGCGGGCACCGGCCGCGGGAGCCCCCGCGGCCGGTGCCGGCAGCTGATCGACGACGGACACTCAGATGACCGTCGTGCCGTACCGGCCGGTGCGGCGCTGGTAGACGGCCCAGGTGGTCAGGCCCATGACCAGGTAGAACCCGACGACCGCCCAGAGCGCCGCCTGGATGTTGCCGGTCAGCGAGGTCGAGACCGCGAAGCCGCGCGGCACCAGGAACCCGCCGAAGGCTCCGATCGCCCCGGCGATGCCGAGGCACCCGGCGGCCGCCTTGACGCGGCGGGCGCGGTCCTCGTCGTCGGTCGCGCCGAACCGGAACACGGCGGGGATCATCCGGTAGACCGAGCCGTTGCCGGCGCCGGTCGCGGTGAAGAGCACGAGGAACGAGGCGAGGAACGCGCCGAACGAGTGGGCCCGCAGCGAGAAGATCGCGCAGACCACGCCGATCCCCATGATCGCGAACGCCGCGATGGTCACCCGAGCGCCGCCGAGCCGGTCGGCCAGGATGCCGCCGAGCGGACGGGCCAGCGAGCCGACGAGCGCCCCGGCGAACGCGATGGAGATGGTCACGTCGGGGAACTGCCCCTTGAGCAGCGTCGGGAAGGCGCCGGAGAACCCGATGAACGAGCCGAACGTGCCGATGTAGAGGAACGCGATGATCCAGGTGTTCCGCGAGCGGGCCGCGACGCCGTACGA
Source organism: Cellulomonas sp. McL0606 (assembly GCF_058248365.1). The sequence goes on from NZ_CM177779.1 coordinate 3,083,090, forward strand.
GCGCGGGTCCGACCGGGCGTTCGACAGGTTGTCCATGCGGCGCCAGGCCAGGACCGCGGCCACCAGGACCAGCGGCACGAACATGAACCCGGCGCGCTGCAGCTGCATCCCCGCGGTGCCCACGATCACCAGCGGCACGGCGAACTGCACCGCTGCGGTGCCGAGGTTGCCGCCCGCGGCGTTCAGGCCGAGAGCGCGGCCCTTCTCCGCCTCCGGGTAGAAGAACGAGATGTTGGCCATCGACGACGCGAAGTTGCCACCACCGACGCCGGCCAGAGCGGCGACCGCGAGCAACGCCCCGAAGCCCCAGGACGGGTGCTGCACGACGATGCCGAGCCCGATCGTCGGGATCAGGAGGAGGAGGGCCGAGACGATCGTCCAGTTGCGTCCTCCGAACAGGGGCACCGCGAACGTGTACGGGATCCGCAGTGTGGCACCGACGAGGCTCGGCACGGCGATCAGCCAGAAGGTCTGGTCGACGCTCAGCACGAACCCGGCGCCGGCCAGCTGCGGCACGACGATGCTCCAGAGGGCCCAGACGGCGAACCCGAGGAACTCCGCGACGATCGACAGGCTCAGGTTCCGTCGGGCGACGGTCTTGCCGACGGACGCCCACTGGGCGGCGTCCTGCGGGTTCCAGCCGTCGATCCAGCGGCCGGGTCGGACGGTGAGCGGTGCCGCGCTAGCGGACGGGACGGACGCCGTACTCGTGTCGACGGCGTCGGCGGTCGCGAGCGTTGTCGCCATGAGGACCTCCGGGAGTGGGTGGCGGGTACGGCCCCGACGCTAGGGAGGCCGTGTTTCCGTCGACCTGTGCCCCCGGTTGCGCGTGCGGAACCTTTCACGCACTGGTTGCCGAGGGCGGCTGTGAGGTTTGCTGTGGCCATGAGCCCGGTGATCGCGCTGCTGCGCGCCGTGAACGTCGGCGGACGCACGGTCACGTCCGCCCAGCTGAAGGACGTGGCGTCGTCGCTCGGGCACAGCGCCGTGGCCACCTACGCGAACAGCGGGAACCTGGTGCTCGTCCCCGCCCTCGGCGTCTCGGACGTGGCGGCCGAGCTGTCCGCGGCGCTCGCCGACCGGCTCGGCTTCGACGTCCCGGTGATCGCACGCTCGCTCGAGGACTGGTCCGCAGTCGTCTCCGCATTGCCGTTCACGAAGCACGCGGCCGACGACCCCGCCCACCTCGTGGCCGTCTTCTGGGACGGACCCGTGACCGCGACCGCCCAGGACTTCGACCCCACGCGGTACGGCCGGGAGACCGTGGCCTGGGCCGCACGCGAGACCTACGCCTACTACCCGGACGGCCAGGGCCGCTCCAAGCTGACCATCGACGTCCTGTCGAGGGCCGCCGGCCGGGTGGGCACCGCCCGCAACTGGAACACCGTGCTGGCGCTGGGCAGGCTCGCCGACGAACGCGTCTAGCGTGGCCCCATGGCCACCCTGTTCACCAAGATCATCGACGGCGACATCCCTGGTCGGTTCGTGTGGGCCGACGAGGTCGTCGTCGCGTTCGGCACCATCGCGCCCATCACCGACGGGCACGTGCTCGTGGTCCCGCGCGCCGAGATCCTGCAGCTCACCGAGGCCCCCGACGACGTGCTGGCCCACCTGGTGCTCGTCGCGCGGACGATCGGGCAGGCCCAGCAGCGCGCCTGGGACGCACCGCGTGCCGCCCTGCTCGTCGCCGGGTTCGAGGTCCCGCACCTGCACGTGCACGTGCTGCCCGCCTGGGACGAGGCGAGCCTGACGTTCCGCAACGCCCGCCCGGACCTGCCGGCCGCTGCCTTGGACGAGGCCGCGGAGCGCGTCCGCTCGGCCCTCGTCGAGCTGGGCCACGGCGACCATGTACCCGCCGCGCTCGGCTCGCCCGCCCTCTGACATGGCACAGATGCCAAGGCACGAGTCTGGTCGATGGGCCGGGCTACCGTCGTTCGTGCTCGACGGCCCGGGCCTGTCGAAGGGCGACGTCGTCGTGCTCACCGACGACCAGGAAGCTCGACTTCCTGCGGTACGCGCTGCAGGGGGTCCCGTCGAGGTCGTGGACGTCGAACGAGATCGACTGGGACACGTACCCGTTCCTGAGCCGTACCGGGCCGTTCGACACGAGCCTCGAGATCGCGGCCGCTCGTCCAGGCGCTGCGAGCGCACTCGACCGATGACGAGACGGTCGTGGTCGTCTGGAGCGGGCTGGCACCGCGGCTGTCGCAATGAGTTCCCGCAACGCCCAAGACAACATGGCTGAGATCGAGGAGGCGTGGATCTTCCTCCTGAACCAGCGGGTGATCGTCGTCGGCGACTGGGACGGTTACGTCACCACGGCAAGCTTGCGGGATCTGACCGAATCGATCGTCGCCCAGCTGCGCACGTTCCTCGAGCAGGCGTCAGACGGGTGGAACCTGTGAGTTTTGTGATCCTTGCCTGACGAAACGGCCTCGGGTGACGACATTCGACCGTCCACGAGGCAGAGTCGCCTGAGGATTCAGTCGGCGAGGAGGCGGTAGGGATGGCGGGACGTCGGGAGACCGGTCTGGCGGCTGCCGCGGGGCTCGTCGCCGGGGTGGTGACCATCGGCGTGGGCGCGCTGGTCGCGTTCCTGACCGGGCCGACGTCCGACCCGCTCGTCGCGGTCGGTTCGGCGTTCGTCGACGCGACGCCGCAGTGGCTCAAGCAGTTCGCGACGACGAACTTCGGCACCAACGACAAGCTCGTGCTCGGGATCACGGAGGTGGTGATCCTGCTGGCGCTGGCCGCCCTCGCCGGTGTGCTGGCCGCGCGCCGGTGGGCGTGGGGCGCGACGCTCGTCGTCCTCCTCGGCGCCGCCTCCGCCCTCGCCGCGATCGGCCGGCCCGACGCGGGGTCGTTCGCCGGGCTGCCGAGCGTCCTGGGCACGGTCGCGGGCCTGTTCACCCTGCGGTTGCTGGTCCGACGCATCCCACTGCCGACCTCCTCGAAGCGCAAGGCCGCCCTGGAACGGCGCGACTTCCTGCGCGCCTCGCTGATCGCCGGGGCGCTCGGCGCCGTGGCCCTGTTCGTCGGCCGGTCGCTCGGGGCCGCCGCCCGCGGTGCCCAGAGCGCCCGCGACCACCTCGTCATCCCGAAGGCCACCACGCCGGCGGCCCCCGTCCCGACCGGCGTCGACGTGGGCGTCCAGGGTGTCGAGCCCTGGCTGACGCCCGCGGGCGACTTCTACCGGATCGACACCGCGCTGACCATCCCGCACGTCGACCCGTCGTCGTGGAGCCTGCGCCTGCACGGGATGGTCGAGAAGGAGGTGACGCTCAGCTGGGACGAGCTGCTGGCCTCCGACCTCGTCGAGGCCTACGTGACGCTGGCGTGCGTGTCCAACCCCGTCGGCGGGGACCTCATCAGCAACCAGAAGTGGCTGGGCCTGCCGATCAAGGGGCTGCTGGAGAGGGCGAAGCCGACCGGCGATGCCGACATGGTCCTGTCCACCAGCGTCGACGGCTTCACGGCGGGCACCCCGCTGACCGTGCTCATGGACGGGCGCGACGCCCTGCTCGCGATCGCGATGGACGGCCAGCCGCTGCCGTTCGAGCACGGCTTCCCGGTGCGCATGGTGGTCCCCGGGCTCTACGGGTACGTGTCCGCGACCAAGTGGGTGACCGACCTGGAGGTCACGCGCTTCGCCGACGCGCAGTCGTACTGGACCAAGCGGGGCTGGTCGCCGCAGGGCCCGGTCAAGACGCAGTCCCGCATCGACGTGCCCCGGTCCAGCACGACCGTGCCGGCAGGTTCGGTCGTCGTCGCCGGGACGTCATGGGCGCAGCACCGCGGCGTGAAGGGCGTCCAGGTGCGGGTGGACGACGGCGCCTGGAACGACGCCACCCTCGCCGCCGACGGTGGCATCGACTCGTGGCGGCAGTGGACCTGGAGCTGGGACGCGTCGCCGGGCGACCACAAGCTGTACGTGCGCGCCTTCGACCCGCAGGGACCGCAGACGGGCGCCGTCCAGGGCGAGGTGCCCGACGGCGCGACCGGCTACGACTCCGTCCACGTGACGGTCAGCGAGCGCGGGCGCCCCGCTCATCAGCCCAGCGGGCGCTCCACCCGCGAGGCCATCACGACGCGGTGCACGAAGTCGAGCTTGCGGGCCACCGGCTCGGGGATCGAGAACGGGTACAGGTCGTGCTTGCCCATCGCGCGGTTGACGCGGTTGAAGAACGTCGCCAGCGGCAGCCAGTCACGCAGGATCTCGTCCATGGTCGCGTCCGCGTAGCCGGTGCGCGGGGTGATCACGCCGTCAGGCACGGCCGCCACGCCCTCCATCCGGACCGACAGGTTCCCCGCTGCGGCGGTGACCAGCGTGCGGGTGATGTGCAGGTAGTGCGCGAAGCACTCGGCGAAGTCCTCCCACGGATGCATCGTGGCGTACTGCGAGATGTAGCTCTCGGCCCAGTCCCGGGGCGCGCCCTCCCGGTAGTGGCGGGCGATGGCGTCCCGGTAGGAGGCCCGCTCGTCGCCGAAGATGGTGCGGCACTCGTCGATCCAGTCCGTCCGCTCGACGAGGATCAGCTCGTAGTAGTGGCCGACCTCGTGGCGGAAGTGGCCGAGCATGGTGCGGTACGGCTCGTCGAGGCTGATGCGCAGCGCCTCGCGGTGCTCGTCGAGCGACTCGGCCAGGTCGATCGTGATGATGCCGTTCGCGTGACCGATCCCGACTCGGGCGCCGGACGAGCGCGAGGAGAGCAGGTCGAAGCCGAGACCGCCGTCCTCCTCGAACCAACGCGTCACCGGCAGCCCGAGATCGGCCAGGTGGACGAGCAGCCGACGCTCGTCCGCCGACGCGGAGGCGAGCTTCTCGAGCGCCAGCGTGTCGTCGCTGTCGGGTCGCGTCCGGATGAGCCGGCACGCCAGGCACCGGCCGGAGCCCGAGTCGGCCGCCGCGAGCCAGTTGCACCCCCAGTCGCGGTTGGTGCACGGGAACCACCACGTGCCCGCGACGTCCGTGCCCTGCTCGGGCGCCGCCCGCATGGTCAGCGACGGCGGGTGGACCCCCATCTCCATCCCGCACGCGCCGCAGGCGGTGGTCTCGATGAAGGCGATGGTTGCGCACCGAGGGCAACGGAAGACGTCCACGTCGCGAACGGTAGCCCACGTGCGCGGTCGTCGAAGCCCGACCTCTCGACGCCTCTGTCAGGGGAGCCGACGGACCCGCACCAGCGGTGCCGGGACGCTCAGCCGGACAGCCGCACCGACGCGCAGGTCCAGGCGGGCGACCTCGGCGGGCGGGAGGTCGACGACGACGTCGCCGGTGGTCCGCACGCGCACGCCCGTGACGCCTGGTTCGAGGTCGATCACGTGCGCAGGCCACCCGTCGGGTCCCCCCAGCACGACGGCCGACGGCCCGAACGTCACCTGCGCGGGTCCGGGCGCGCCGACGCACGGCACCTCGACGCCGTCCGGCCCCACCAGCACGGCGGACCCGTCGGGTCGCACGACGATCGTGCCGACGACGAGGTTCACGCCCGCCAGCGCGGCCGTGAACGAGTGGACGGGGTCGGTCAGCACGTCGAGCGGGGGACCCTGCTCGACCACGGAACCGTCGTGCAGGATCACGACGCGATCGGCCAGCGCGACGGCGTCGAGGACGTCGTGGGTGACCAGGACGGTCGCGGTGCGGGTGCGGCGGACCTGGTCGCGGACGAGGTCGCGCAGCTCGGCCGCGGTGCGGACGTCGAGCTGCGCGAACGGCTCGTCGAGCAGGAGCACCGACGGGCGCGCCGCGAGCGCTCGGGCCAGGGCGACGCGCTGCCGCTGTCCGCCCGACAGCTCGGCGGGGCGGCGGTCCTCGAGCCCGGCGAGGCCGACGGACGCGAGCCACTCGTCGGCGGTCGCGCGCGAGGCCCGGGCGGACGCACCGGCGGACCGCGGCCCGAACGCGACGTTCTCGCGCGCGGACAGGTGCGGGAACACCAACGGATCCTGCCCGAGCAGCCCCACGGACCGCCGCTCGGGGCGCACGGCGACGCCGGTCCCCGTGAGGGTGCGATCGCCGATGCGCACCGTCCCCGACGCCGGCCTCAGGTGGCCCGCGAGGACGGCGAGCAAGGTCGACTTGCCGGCACCGTTGGGGCCGAGCACCGCGACCACCTCACCGGGGGCTGCCTCCAGGGCGACGGAGAAGCTCGAAGGCGCCGCGCACGAGGTGCACCTCGGCCGACAGACCCGTCGTCACGCCGCCCGCCCCGGCCGCCAGGCACGCGCCGCGAGCAGGACGGCGACGGCGGCCACCACCAGCAGCAGCGAGAGCGCCACGGCTGTCCCCTCGGACACGCCGGCGCCGTTGAACGCCGAGTAGATGGCCAGCGGCATGGTCTGCGTGGTGCCCGGGGAGTTGCCCGCGAACAGGGCGGTCGCGCCGAACTCGCCGAGCGCACGGGCGAAGCAGAGCACCACCCCGCTGACCAGCCCGGGCCGGACGAGCGGGAGCGTGATCCGGCGCATGACCGTCCACCGGCCGGCGCCCAGGCTTGCGGCGACCGTCTCGTAGCGGGTGCCCGATGTCCGCAGCGACCCCTCGACGCCCAGCACGAGGAACGGCATCGCCACGAACGTCTGCGCGATCACCACGGCCGTCGTCGTGAACGGGATCGTGAGGCCGAACCACGTGTCCAACGACTGCCCGATCAGCCCGCGCCTGCCGAGCAGGAAGAGCAGCGCGATGCCGCCGACGGTGGGCGGGAGCACGAGCGGCAGCGTCACCAGGGCGCGCAGCACGTCGGCGGTCCAGCCGCGCGCCCGCGAGAGCACCACCGCGAGAGGCACGCCGAGCAGCACGCAGAAGACCGTCGCGGCCACCGACGTCACCAGCGACAGCCACAGGGCCTGGAGCGCCTCCGGGGACGTCACGTCGGACGGCAGCGTGCCCCAGTCGGCGCGCACGAACAGCGCGACGACCGGGAGCACCAGCAGACCGACGGCGAGGGCCGCGGGGAGCCAGAGGAACCCGGGCACACCGGGAGCCGCGTCACGGGACACGGCCGGTGCACTCACGGCGCGACGAACCCCGCGTCCTTGAGGATCGCCTGGCCCTTGGGTCCGAGCACGAGGTCGACGAACGCCTGGGCGACCTCGGCGCTGTTCTTGCGCGGCAGCGGCTCGGTCAGCACGGCGATCGGGTACGTGTTCACGGCTGCGGACGACTCCGGGAACTCGACGCCCTCGACCGTGTCACCGGCAGCCTGCACGTCGGTCTTGTAGACGAGACCCGCGTCCGCCTCGCCGGCCTGCACCTTGGCCAGCACCGCCTTGACGTTCTGCTCGTTGCTGGCCGGCGTCACGCCGACACCCGCCGTGTCGAGCACCTTGTGGGCCGCCGACCCGCACGGCACCTCGGCGGCGCAGATGACGACCTTGCCCCCGGCGTCCGAGAGCGTCCCGAGGTCCTGCAGGCTCGTGATGTTCTTGGGGTTGCCCGCCGGCACGACGATCTCGAGCGTGTTCGTCGTGAAGATCGTCGGCGTGCCGTCCACGAGGCCAGCGGCGGTCACGGTCTGCATGTTCTTCTCGTCGGCCGAGGCGAACACGTCGGCGGACGCGCCGCCGACGAACTGGGTGGCCAGGGTGGACGAGCCGTCGTAGGTAGCCGGGTTGACCGTGACGCCCGGGTTCTCGGCGGCGAACTCCTTGAGGATGGCGTCGAACGTGCCCTGCAGCGACGCGGCCGCGAAGACCGTCAGCTCGCCGGTCAGCGCGGGGGTGGCAGAGACGGTCGGGGTCGGGGTCGGGGTCGAGGCCGGCGTGTTGTCGCTCGCGCACGCCGCCAGACCGAGCAGCAGGCCGGACGCGACGACCAGCGCGCGCACCTTCATCCCGGCCCTCATCGCTGGGCCCGCGGGGTCTCGACGAGGACGGTGGTGGCCTTGACGACGGCCGTCGCCCGGGAGCCGACCTCCAGGCCGAGCTCGCGGACGGCCTCGCTCGACATCAGCGAGACCAGCCGGAACGGGCCGGCCTGCAGCTCGACCTGCGCCATGACCGTGTCGGTCAGGATCGCGGTGACGAGCCCGGGGAACCGGTTGCGGGCGAGCTGGTGCCCGCCGCCGGGTCGTCCGGGGTGTGAGCCCGCTCGACGGCCAGCGCTGCGAGGTTCACGCCGTCGATCACGCTCCGCCCTGCGTCGTCGTCGGACACGGTCAGGGAGCCCGCGTCGACCCACCGCCGGACGGTGTCGTCGCTCACCCCCAGCAGCTCGGCTGCTTCACTGATGCGATAGGTGGTCACAGGGTGACTCTAGTGCCGCGTCTGCGGCGGTCGAGATGTGACGAATCCGCAGATGAGGATCGTTGCCACATTGTCATCCGCGCGATCCGCGGGGCCGCTACCGTCTGGTCATGGCGAAGAAATCGGGCAAGAAGCACAAGGACAAGATCCCCAACAAGGTCTACGAGGCCGAGATCTTCCGCCTCCAGGCCGAGCTGGTGAAGGTGCAGCAGTGGACCAGGGCGACCGGGGCGCGGATCGTCGTGATCTTCGAGGGACGCGACGCCGCCGGCAAGGGCGGCACGATCAAGCGGATCACGGAGTACCTCTCCCCCCGCGTCGCACGCATCGCCGCGCTGCCGACCCCCACGGAGCGCGACAAGACCCAGTGGTACTACCAGCGCTACGTGGCACACCTGCCCGCGGCCGGCGAGATCGTGCTCTTCGACCGGTCCTGGTACAACCGCGCGGGCGTCGAGAAGGTCATGGGCTTCTGCACGCCCCGGGAGTACAGCCGGTTCATGCGCCAGACGCCGATCTTCGAGGAGATGCTCATCGAGGACGGCATCCTGCTGCGCAAGTACTGGTTCTCGGTGTCCGACACGGAGCAGCTGCGCCGGTTCCGGTCGCGCATGGACGACCCGGTGCGGCAGTGGAAGCTGAGCCCGATGGACCTGGAGTCCATCACTCGGTGGGAGGGATACTCGCGCGCCAAGGACGAGATGCTCGTGCACACCGACGTGCCCGCGAGCCCGTGGTTCGTGGTCGAGTCGGACATCAAGAAGCACGCGCGGATCAACATGATCAACCACCTGCTGTCGACCATCCCGTACACCGAGGTCGCCCACGAGAAGGTCGTCCTCCCGGACCGGCCGCCCGCGTCGACGGGCTACGTGCGGCCACCGCGCGAGATGTCCACCTACGTCCCCGACCACGTGGCGGAGCTGCGGGGCGACCCCGAGAAGCACTTCTGAGCCGCGTTGCGCACGGGCCGCCGACCTGCGAGTTTGGTGCGCATGTCGGCGACCTCCACGTCCCCCGGGCCCGCCCTGCGGGTCTCGCTGCCCGGGCTGCAGCCGACCGTCAAGGACTTCCTCACCAACGAGGCCGGCAGTGCCGTCTACCTGCTCGCGGCCACGATCGTCGCGCTGATCTGGGCGAACTCCCCGTGGTCCGACTCCTACGCGTCCTTCTGGTCGACGACGGCCGGGTTCCATGTCGGGACCTGGGGCGTGGACCTCGACCTGCACGGGTGGGTCAACGACGCCGCGATGGCGATCTTCTTCGCGGTCGTCGGGCTCGAGATCAGCCGGGAGGCAACCACCGGCGACCTGCGTGACAAGCGGACCGTCGCGGTGCCGGCGCTCGGCGCGCTCGGCGGCCTGCTCGTCCCCGTCCTGATCTACCTGGCGTTCAACGGCGGCACCGACGCGGCCCACGGCTGGGGCGTCGTGATGTCGACCGACACTGCGTTCCTCGTCGGCATCCTCGCTCTGTTCGGGCCCAAGTGCCCCGACCGCCTGCGCCTGTTCCTGCTCACGCTCGCGATCGTCGACGACATCGGTGCGATCACCGTGATGTCGATCTTCTACACGCGCGACATCGACGGGAAGGCGCTGGCCCTGGCCGCGGCGATCGTGCTGGGCGTGCTCGTCATGCGCTGGCTCAAGGTCTGGCAGCTGGCGCCCTACGTGATCGCCGGGCTGGCCCTGTGGTTCGCCGTGCAGGCGTCGGGCGTGCACGCCACCCTGGCCGGCGTGATCGTCGGGCTGCTCGTACCGGCGCGACCCCCGGGGCGCGAGGACGTCGAGGCCGTCGCCGGTTACGGCCGCGACCTGATCGAGGACACCACCGCCGAGCGCGAGCACCTGGCCGAGCTGGCTGCCCGTGCCGCGGTGCCGACGAACGACCGGCTGCAGCGCATCCTGCACCCGTGGAGCGCGTTCGTCGTCGTGCCGCTGTTCGGGCTGGCCAACGCGGGCATCGTGCTGACCACCGACTCCCTGACCGCCGCGGCCCACTCCCGCCTGGCCATCGGCATCGCGGTCGCGCTCGTGCTCGGCAACGCGGTCGGCATCACCGGTGCCTCGACGATCGCTCTGCGGTTCGGCCTCGGCGAGCTGCCCGGGCGCGTGCGCTGGGGCCACCTGCTCGGCGGCGCCGTGCTGGCGGGCATCGGGTTCACGATCTCGTTGTTCATCGCCGAGCTGGCGTTCTCCGACCAGCCCGAGATGCTCGACACCGCCAAGATCGGCATCCTCGCCGGATCGCTGACCGCCGCGGTGCTCGGCTCGATCCTGCTGCGCTGGCTGGGCGAGAAGCTGCCCCTGTGCTCCCCCGCGGGCGACGGTCCCCCGCCCGCCCTCCCGCCGCTCCCGTGGACGGCTCCGGCGACGTAGGCACCGGCGGGCTACGGCTTCGGGCGGGACGCGACGAAGGACGCGTAGCGGTCGAGGATCCGCGGCCAGTCGCGGAAGCGGGCTCGCTCGGCGGCGTTCTCCGGCGTCCAACCGCCGTGCTCGAACTCGAACCGGGTGCCGCCCTCGTCGAGCGGCACGAACTGTGCGCTGATCCGGCTCGGGTGGTCGACGTCCGGGCCGATCGCGAGGGTGTGCACGACGATCGCGCCCGCGGCGATGGCGAGCACGTGACCCCAGACGACCTCACCCCGCGCGGCGTCGTCGATGAACACGCGCCCACCGACGCGCGGCTCGATCGTCATGCCGCGATAGTCGTCGGCACTCGGTGAGTAGGCGGGGTCCCACCACTGGGCGATGTCCTGGACGTAGGCGTCGAACGCCTCTCGGGGGGTGACCGGCAGGACGAGCTCGTGGCGGATGGGCGAGGTGTCCATCGCTCGATCGTGCCGGGTGCCGGCCGGTCGGTCCAGCGCGCAGCGGCCTAGCCGACCCGGTCGTCGGCGCCGTAGCTGCCCAGGCTCAGCGTGCGCGCGTCCGTGGCGAGGATCTGCGCGGTCGCGGCCCGCAGGGACTCGACGGTGTCCGTGCCGGCGCGCACGAACCGGCCCGACAGGGCGTCGAGCTTCTCCGTCGCCGAAGGCGCGCACCAGCTCCGCCACGGCCTCGATCGGCGTCCAGCTGGTGCGCCCCGCATGCATCGGCATGGACGTCGTCATCTGCGTCTGGACGTGCCCGGGTGCCAGGTCGAGCACGCGCAGGCCGCGATCGCGGTACTGCGCGTCGAGCTGCGTGGTGAACCGCGCGAGCGCGCCCTTGCTGATCGCATACCCGGTGTACTCGGTCATCGCGCGGTGCCCGGCACCGGAGTTGAGGTTGACCACCCGGCCGCTCCCCCGGGCGAGCATCCCCGGCAGCACGGCATGGGTGACGAGCAGCGGACCGCGGACGTTCGCCTCGATCACGCGCCAGGTGTCCTCGACGTCGTCGCCGACGAAGTCGGTGGCCTCGCGCTCGATGACGCCCGCGTTGTTGACCAGCAGCCCCAGGCCGCCCAGCTCGTCCTCGGCCCGGGCGACCGCGTCGTCGACCTCGGTCGGGTCGATCAGGTCGGCGGTCGCGACGAAGACGGACCCGCCGAGCTCCTCGGCCACGGCGTCCAGGTTCGACCGCGTCCGCCCGACCAGCGCGAGCCGGTAGCCCGCGGCGGCGAGACCGATCGCGATCCCGCGGCCGATCCCCCGCCCCGCACCCGTGACCATCGCGGTCCGCAGCACGCTCACGCCGCGTCCACCGCCTCCCGCAGCCGCTCCAGCGTGACCTTGCCGCGGAAGTACTCACCGTTGACGTAGATGGCCGGCGTTCCCCGCACGCCCAGCGCCACACCGGCCGCGTAGTCGCCCTGGACGGCCGGGGCGAGCGCCTGGGCCCGCTCGCCGACGACCTCCGCCGGGTCGACGCCGAGGGCCGCCGCGGCGCGCCGCAGGTCCGGCTCGCTGAGCCGCGACTGGTCGACCAGCAGCGCGTCGTGCATCTCCCAGAACCTGCCGTGCCGCCCGGCCGCCTCTGCCGCGAGCGCCGCCGACAGCGCGTACGGGTGCACCTCGAACAGCGGGAAGTGCCGCCACACCAGCCGCACGCGACCGTCGGAGGTGTCCACCAAGTCCTTGAGCGGGGCGGCGGCCGCCCGGCAGTAGGGGCACTCGAGGTCGCCGAACTCCAGGATCGTGACCGGGGCGTCGACGTTGCCGTACACGTGCCGCTCGGCGGGGAACTCGTCAGCCATGGGTCGAGGATGCCCTACCTGGCTGATCGGCGCGGCCGCAGTGCCGGGCTGTCGGTGCCCGCACCTGCGGCGATGCCGGTGACCGCGTCGCGCAGGCTCGCGAGGGCCGACCACTGCGGGCGGAAGTCGAGCTCGCGCGCGGCGCGGCTGGTGGCCAGCAGCGGTGCGGCGAGCGCCAGGTCGAGCCAGCCGGGGCCGACCGGCACCGCGCGGACGGCCCAGGCGGCGGCCAGCTGGAGCCGCGCGCGCGGCACGGGAGCTGCACGCAGGCGGCCTCGTGCGACGACGTCGGCGACGTCCTGACCGCGCAGCACGCCGGGTCCCGCGACGTTGAACGGGCCCTCGACGTGGCGGACCACGGCCTCGCGGAAGGCAGCCGCGACGTCGGTCGCGTGCACCGTCTGGAACCGCAGCCCGACCGGCCACGACAGTGTCGCCAGGTGTCCGTCGAGCGCCCGCTTGGGCACCCACGGGCCGAGCACGGACCGCGCGAGCTGCTGGCCTGCGGAGTGCTGGAGCACCAGGGCCGTGCGCAGCCGGGCGATCGCAACGTCGGGGACGTCGTCCAGGAGACGCTCGACCTCGGCCTTGTCCGCGCTGTACGGCGAGGTGCGGATGCCTTCGGTCGCCCAGCCCTCGCCGCGCGGCACATCGTCCGGGGCCGGCGAGTAGGCGCCCACCGACGAGGCGACCACGAGGTGTGCGACGCCTGAGCGACGGACCGCGGCGAGCACGTTGCGGGTGCTGCCGACGTTCTCGGCGCGCAGCCGCGACCGGTTGTGCCGGGGCTCGGTCGCCCACGCCAGGTGGACCACCGAGTCGGCGCCGGCGAACACGCCCGCAAGCCGGTCGACCCCGTCCGGTGCGCTCGTGTCGCAGGCCACCCACCGCGCCGAGTCGTAGGGCGGCGAGGGTGGCGACGGCGGCCGGCGAGCGATGGCGACCACCGACGTCACGGTCTCGTCGGCCGCGAACCGGCGGAGCAGAGCCGTGCCGACGTTCCCGCTCGCTCCCACGACGACGACGCGCATGGGACGACCCTCCCAGGTCGGGCGCGCGCGCGCAGCGTCAGAACAGCAGGTCCGGCGTCCCCTGCTCGAGGTCGAGGAGGAACCGCTTGCGGTCGAGGCCCGCCGCGAAGCCGGTGAGCGTGCCGTCGGCACCGATCACGCGGTGGCACGGGACGACGATCGCGATCCGGTTGCGGCCGTTCGCGGCACCGACCGCGCGCGACGATGTGCGCGGGTCGAGGCCGACCGACTCGGCGAGTCTCGCCGTAGGACCACGTCTGCCCGTACGGGATGGTCAGCAGCCCCTGCCAGACGCGCACCTGGAACGTGGTGCCGACGAGCGCCAACGGCAGGTCGAACGCGGTCCGCGTCCCGGCGAAGTACTCCTCGAGCTGGGTGCGGACCTCGTCGAAGCCGTCGTCGTCCCTCTCCCCGAACGGACCCTGGACCTCGGCGTGCTTGGAGCTGGGCATGAGCAGGGCACTGAGGCGACCGTCGTGCGCGACCAGCGTGGTCGGGCCGAGCGGCGTCGGCACCACGGTGTGCGTGATGCGTGCGTCCGTGGCGACCGCCCGTTCCTCGTCGACAAGCATGGTGCTCATCCTGGACCCTCCCTCTGACACGCCCGTCGCGCGCCCTCACGAGGAAGACGCGCGACGGGTGCCGGACGTGAGGTCAGTCGGTGGAGCGCAGCAGGGTCCGCACCCCGACGACGAGCCCCACGACCGCGGTCAGCACCGCCGCGACCCAGCCCCAGCCGACCGCGGACACGGTCAGGTCGCCGGCGAACAGCGCGCGCTCGGCCTCGACCACCCACCGCAGCGGGTCGAACGCGGAGGCCACCTTCATCCACTGCGGACCGGACTCGATGGGCAGCAGCATCCCGGAGAGGATCAGGAGCGGAAAAAGGACGGTCTGCTGGACGGCCCAGAACATCCACTCCTGCTTGCGCACCGCGATCGCCAGCGCGTAGCTGAACGAGCCGAGCCCGATGCCGAGCACGGCGAGCAGGGCCAGGCCCACGACGGCACCGACGGGGTCGGCGCGGAACCCGAACGGCAGCATGACCAGGATGACGATGAGGGCCTGCGCGACCAGCGGCACCATCTCCTTGAGCGAGCGCCCGACCAGCTGCGACGAACGCGACAGGGGCGTCACCAGCAGCCGCTCGTGGGCGCCGGTCTGCATGTCGACCTGCAGGTTGGACCCCGTGATCGACGTGCCGAACAGCGTGGTCATGACGAGGATCGCCGGGACGAACCACTGCCAGACGTCGGCCGACGGCAGGTCGGTGGACCCGGCGAGCAGCGGACCGAACAGGGAGAGGAAGACCAGGGGCTGGACCAGCCCGAAGACCACCGAGAACGGCTCGCGGACCACGGGCCGCAGCTCACGGGTCATGACGAGCCACACGTCCGAGAACCAGGGCCGACGCGCCTGCGTCGGGGCGATCACGGGGGTGTCGAGTGCGAGGGTGCTCATGCTGCGTCCTGCCCTTCGGTGTCGTCGGACGTCGGGGAACCTTCGTCGCGCAGGGAGCGGCCGGTGAGGGCCAGGAAGACGTCGTCGAGCGTCGGGCGCACGGCGAGCGCCTCGAGCAGAGGTGCGCCGGCCCGCGACGCGGCGATCACGGCTTCCGGCACCGCGGTGCCGGCGTCGGCCACGCGCGCCTCGACGACCGAGCCGTGGACGGACACGTCGCGGGCACCCGCGACGTGGGCGACGAGCCCCGCGACGACCTGCGCAGATCCCGTCGTCGTCAGGACGACGCGGTCGCCGGCCAGCGTGCGCTTGAGACCGTCGGCCGTGTCGTCGGCGATGACCTGCCCGTTGTCCACGACGACCACGCGCTCGGCCATCGTGTCGGCCTCGTCGAGGTAGTGCGTGGTGAGCATGATCGTCATCTGGTGCTCGGCACGCAGCCGCAGGATGTGCTCCCAGAGGTTCGCGCGGTTCTGCGGGTCGAGGCCCGTGCTCGGCTCGTCGAGGAACAGCAGCTGGGGCGCGTGGACCAGGCCGAGCGCCACGTCGAGGCGACGGCGCTGCCCGCCGGACAGCTCGCTGACCTTGCGGGTCGCGTGCGCCGACAGGTCCAACGCCTCGACCAGCTCGTGCGCGCGCCGCCGGGCGGACACCCGGTCGAGGCCGTAGATCAGTCCCTGCGAGTACAGCTCGTCGACGCCGCGCTGGGTGTGGCCCGCGCCGTTGCCCTGGCCGACGTAGCCGATGTGCCGGCGGACGCCGGCCGGGTCCTGGAGCACGTCGATGCCCGCCACGCTCGCCGTGCCGGACGTGGGCCGCACCAGGGTGGTGAGCATGCGCATCGTCGTCGTCTTGCCGGCACCGTTGGGGCCGAGCACCGCGACGAGCTCGCCGGGCGCGACGTCGAGGTCGATCCCGCGCACGGCGTGCACGGTCTGCGACTTGCTCAGCTTCGAAGTCCTTGGTCAGTCCTCGGGTCTCGATCATGGGGCTCTTCCTCTCGGGAGGGGTACGACACGAGTCTCTCGGGAGTAGCGGCCAGGTTCTGTCCGCTACTCGAGGGCATCATGGAGACATGTCCACCCCGTCCTCCCGGCTCCTCTCGCTCTTGTCGCTGCTCCAGACGCGCCGCGACTGGTCGGGCGACGTGCTCGCCGAGCGCCTCGGCGTCAGCCCGCGCACGGTGCGCCGCGACGTCGACCGGCTGCGCGAGCTGGGCTACCCCGTGCACGCCGCCAAGGGCCCCGACGGTGGCTACCGGCTCGAGCCCGGCACGCACATGCCGCCGCTGCTGCTCGACGACGAGCAGGCCGTCGCGCTCGTCGTCGCGCTCCAGACCGCGTCCACGGGGGTCGACGGCGTCGACGAGGCCGCCGTTCGGGCCCTCGCCACGCTGCGCCAGGTGATGCCGGCCCGGCTGCGTTCTGCGGCGGAGGCGCTGCAGGTCACGGCGGTCACCCGCGCATCGACCCGCCCGCGTCCGTCGGTCGACGCCGAGACGCTGATGGTCGTCGGCGGCGCCGTCCGCGCACGGGAAGTCCTGCGGTTCGACTACGCGGGCGGCACCGCGAACGCGCTCGGCATCCCCCGCCGGGCCGAGGCGCACCACCTGGTGACCTGGGGCGGCCGCTGGTACCTGGTCGGCTACGACCTCGAGCGCGCCGACTGGCGCACGTTCCGCGTGGACCGGATGACCCCCAAGACGCCGTCCGGGCCGCGCTACGCGCCTCGCGACCTGCCCGCGGCCGACGTCGCGTCGTTCGTCGCGGAGCGGTTCCGCTCGATCTCGCCGTGGGAGACGTCGATCCGCGGCGAGGCGCTGGTCGAGCGACCGGCCGAGCAGATCGTGCGCTGGGCGGGTCGGGACGGGCTGGTCGAGGCCCTGCCGGACGGACGCAGCCGCGTGGTCCTGTCGTCGTGGTCGTGGGACGGGCTCGCCGCGCAGATGGCGATGTTCGGTGCGCCGCTGCAGATCGTCGGCCCGCCCGAGCTGGTCGACGCCACGAGGCGACTGGCCGAACGGGTCAGCGCGGCGGTCGCGTGACCTCCAGCGCGGGGTGCCGCGGGTCGTCCGCGTGCACGACCAGGTCCGCGACGGCGGTCGGCAGCATCTCCGCGTCGTAGCGCGCGAACGCAGGCAGCGCCCAGCGGTCCGCGGCGGACGTCCGGCGCTCCAAGGACGACGGCCGCGCCGTGAGATGGACCGCGACCTCGTGCTCGAGCCACCGGCCCAGCAGCAGGCTCCCGTCGAGCACCAGCACCGCTCCCTCGGGCGCCTCCGCGTACGGGTCGCGGGTCGCGCGGTCCCGGGCCGCGTCCCAGAGCGTCGGCAGGTAACGGCCTTCGTCGACGAACCGGTCGAGCACCTCCCGACCGAGCGCGTTCAGGTCCAGCCGGTCCTCCAGGTAGGCGTCCGGCTCGTGGCGGCCGAGCTTCCCAGCGCAGGGAGGCCGGCCGCAGGAAGTCCTCCGCGTGCACGCGGGTGACCGCCCGGCCGGCCGCACGCAGGGGTGCGACGAGGGCGTCCGCGAGCGCGCCCGGCAGCGTCGGAGGGGCTCCGTCGACGATCACCCGGACCCTGCCCGGTCCCGCCGCGAGCACGGTCGCGACCACCCGCTCGACCAGGACGCCGACGGTGACGGGTTCGATGCTCACGCGGGCGGTCGGCCCTCGCCGTGCTCCTGCGCCGCCTGCTCCCGCTCGTCGATCACGTCCTGCCCGGGCCCCGAGAACTGCCGAGACCGCTCGAGCCCCTGGATGCTGCCCGTGAACAGCCGCGCGTCGTTGCCGGCGGTGGTGATCGTCATGGTGTCGTCTGCGGTGCCGTTGTCGGCGTCGGTGCCGGACCACGCCCCCGGCGGGGGCAGGACCGGTGCCGGGGTGTCCTGCCGGCGGGTCCGTCGTTCCGCCTGCACCGGCGACGTTCCCTCCCACCGCGTCCGGGGCATCCCCTGCGGCGCGACGTCCTGCAGCCAGGCGACCAGACCCTCGCGGACGTAGCAGCGCAGGTCGAACAGGGTCGGCGCGTCGACCGCGCTGGCCAGCGCGCGGACGCGGACGTGCCCGCCGATCGCGTCGGTCACCTGGAGGACGCCGACCCGGTGGTCCCAGAGGTCGGTGTGCTCGAGCAGCCGCACCAGCTCGGCACGCATCTGCTCGACCGGGACCTCCCAGTCGAGGTCCAGCTCGACGGTGCCCAGCAGGTCGGCCGCGCGTCGGGTCCAGTTCTCGAAGGGCGTCGTCGTGAAGTACGTGGACGGCAGGATCAGCCGCCGGTCGTCCCAGATGTGCACCACGACGTAGGTGAGCGTGATCTCCTCGATCCGGCCCCACTGGGTGTCGACGACGACCACGTCGTCCACCCGGATCGCGTCCGTGAACGCGAGCTGGAGCCCGGCGAAGACGTTGGCCAGGGTCTCTGGGCGGCCAGGCCGGCGACGATCGAGATGAGGCCGGCCGACGCGAGCAGGCTGGCGCCGAGCGCGCGGGCCTGCGGGAACGTCAGCAGGATGCCCGCGACCGCGCACACCACGAGGATGGCGACCGTGATCCTGCGGAGCACCTGCACCTGCGTCCGGACGCGCCGGGCGTGCCGGTTGTCGACCACGTCGATGCGGTACCGCTGGACGGCGGTGTCCTCCAGCACGAACGCCAGGCTCCCGATCAGCCAGGTCACCGTGATGATGAGGGCGATCAGCAGGACGTGCTCGGTCTGCACGGTCCAGTCCGCCGGGTCGGTGCTGAGCCGCAGGGCGACCCAGATCGCGATGACGAGCAGCACGGCGCGCAGCGGTCGTCGCGACCGGCGGCTCAGGTCGGCGGCGACCGACGACCGGCGGGCGACCCGGCCGGCGAGGGCCGCGATGAGCGTCGCCAGGACGTAGGCGACGACGATCGCGGCGAGGATCGAGAGCAGGGGGACGACGAATCCCTGGACGTCGTGGGCGACGCCGGTGTCGGCGGTGGAGGACGTGGTGAGCAGGGGCACGCGCCTCAGCGTAGGCAGGTGCGGCGCAGACCTCACCCTTTTCGGAGGGTCCTTCGGGGGCGCTGACGTAGAGAGGCCCCGTCTCCACCATCAGAGACGGGGCCCGTCGGAGAGGCGTCTCGCCGGCACGAGGCTTGGCGCGCTCCCTGAACCCTCACGGGCGGTCCGGCTCTCGCCGCGACCCTCGGCAACACAGTTCAGACCTACCTCCAGCCGGCCCCCGGTGTGCTCGAGGAAGTCGGCTGCATCGATTCTCACCCTCCCACAGATCGACCGCAACAGAGCCGTGCGACGCCATCGAACCTGTCGAGACTTCGGCCGCTAGCGTTGCGGACCGTGAGCACGACCGTGACCGTCCGACGCCCGTTCGACCCCGCCCCCGCGCTCGCCTCCCTGGTCGCGCACGCGGTCCCCGGGGTCGAGGAGGTCACCGCCGACGGGACCGTCCGGCGACTGGTCACCCTGGACGGGTTCCAGGCGTTGGTCGAGGCCCGGCCGGCGCGCGACCGCGTCACCTTGAGCGCCACGACGGGATCCCCCGCGGCCCTGGAGGCTCTGGCCGAGCGCTGGTTCGGCCTCGCCGACGACCTGGGCGTCGTGGCGGCGGCGTTCGCCGACGACGCCGTGCTCGGCCCGCTCGTGGCGGCCCGGCCGTCGCTGCGGATCCTGGGTCACCCGAACGGCTTCGAGGCGGCCGTCACCACCGTGCTCGGGCAGCAGGTGTCCCTCGGTGCGGCACGCACGTTCGGCGGCCGCCTGGCTGCCGCCTACGGCTCGCCCGGGCCGGACGGCCTGCTCGCGTACCCGTCGCCGGACAGGCTCGCCGCCGTCGACCCGGTCGAGCTCCAGCGCGTCGTGCGGATCACGCACGCCCGCGCCCGGACGATCCACGCGCTCGCGACGGCCTGCGCGCAGGGGCTCGCCTGGGACGCTGACGCCCGACCTCAGCTGCTGGCCGTCCCGGGGATCGGGCCCTGGACCGTGGACTACCTCGCCCTGCGGGTGCTCGGCGACCGGGACGCGATGCCCGTCGGCGACCTCGTGCTGCGGCGGGCCCTCGGGGCCGCGGACGCGCGGGCCGTCGCTGCCGCTGCGGAGACCTGGCGGCCCTGGCGCGCGTACGCCGCGGTGCACCTGTGGACCGCCAGTGCGTACGCGGTGTGAACCCCGACGGCGTACGCCGTTCGTGCAGGTAGGAGGCTCGGCCGGCATCTGAACCGCCACGGCACGGTCACGATTGCGATACTTCCGAGCACCGCCGGTCACGATTGACACACCACGCGACCACGGAGGTCGCGGCACCCCTACGTTCGCCGCATGACGCAGACGACGAGCCGCCACGGCCGATCCACCACCCATCGCGGCACCGCGCTCGCAGCGGCCGCCGTCCTGTCCCTGAGCGTCCTGCTCGCCGGCTGCACCGCCGGCGACTCGGGCGCCAGCTCCGACACCGGGGGCACCACCTCCGACGGATCCGCGCAGGACGGCACCGGAGGTGACGCTCTCGCAGGCGCCGGCGACAGCGGCGCCGAGGCACCCGCGGACGGCGGCTCCGGAGTCGGCACCAGCGACTCCACCGGCGACGGCATCGGCGCCTCCGCGCCGACCACCGACGACCGGCAGGTCATCCAGAGCGGCGACATCACCATGACCGTCGACAAGCCGCAGGACGCCGCCGACGCCATCATCAAGCTCACCGACAACGCGGGTGGCCGGATCGACAAGCGCATCGAGCACGCCGCATCGGGCGACGCCGTCGCCACTGCGGACCTGACCGTCCGGATCCCCTCCTCGGCGGTGAACAGCACGATCCTGGCGCTGCGGTCGCTCGGCACCGTCGACACGATCGAGCTCGGCACCGACGACGTCACCAGCGCGGCCGAGGACCTGGACGCGCGCATCGCCGGGATGCAGCTGTCCGTCGCACGCATGTCCGACCTGCTCAGCAAGGCCACCACCAGCGACGACATCACCCAGGCGGAGGCCGCCCTGACGCAGCGGCAGACGGACCTGGAGCAGCTGACGAGCCAACGCGCACGACTGGCGGAGCAGGTTTCCCTGTCGACCCTGACGATCAACCTGCACGGCCCTGCGGTCGTGCCGCCGCCGGAGAAGGTCGTCGTCGCCACCCCCGGACCCGACTCGTTCATCGACGGCCTGGCGGACGGCTGGAGCTCGTTCGCGGGTTTCATGGGGGGCGTCGCGACCGAGTTCGGGGTCCTGCTCCCGTGGCTCGCTGCCGGCGGGCTCATCACGTGGGGACTCGTCCTCCTGAACCGGCGGTACCAGCGGACCCACCCGCGACGCGTGGAGGAGCCGCCCTTCCTGGAGCGGATCCCGGTCGGCGTCGGTGCTCCGAGCGGGCCCGGCCAGCCGCCGACCGCTCCACCGGTGAACGACCCGTACCTGCGGTAGACCTACCGGCGGGCTGAGCGCGTTCGGCGCTCAGCCCGCCGCGGACACCGCGCGGCGCACCGCCTCGATCGAGCGGGCGACATCCTCCTCGTCGGTCGACCAGTTGCTCACCGACACCCGCAGGATGTCGCGACCCTGCCAGTGCGACCCGGACATCCACGTGCCGCCGTCGGCGATCAACGCCTCGCCCACCCGCCGCGTCCGCTCGTCCGAGCCGAACGCGACACTGACCTGCGTGAACACCACGTCGTTCAGGATCTCTGCACCCTCGATGCCGGCCAGGCCGTCGGCGATCTGCCGGGCACGCAGCGCGAGCCGGTCGACCAGGTCCGCGACGCCGGACCGCCCGAGCGAGCGCAGGGCCGCCCACACCGGCACCCCGCGGGCTCGTCGCGACAGCTCGGGCACCTTCTCCTGCGGGTCGCCCTCGTCCGCGAAGGCGGCGAAGTACTCCGCCTGCATGCCGAACGCGCGCCGAAGGGACTCGGGTCGGGCGACGATCGCGACGCCGCAGTCGTAGGGCACGTTCAGGGTCTTGTGCGCGTCGGTGGCCCACGAGTCGGCGCCCTCCAGGCCCCGGACGAGGGCCCGCAGCCGGGGTGAGGCGGCCGCCCAGAGCCCGAACGCACCGTCCACGTGCACCCAGGCGCCGTGCGCGTGCGCGACCTCGACGGCGTCGGCGATCGGGTCGAACGCGCCCGAGTGCAGGTTCCCGGCCTGCAGGCACACGATCGTCGGACCGGAGCCGTCGCCCAGCGCCCGCGCGAGGTCGTCCACCACGAGCCGGCCCTGCGCATCCGCCGCGACCGCCTGCGGGACACCGAGCCCGAGGTAGCGCAGCGCCAGGTCGAGCGTGCCGTGCCGCTCCTCGCCGACGAGCACCCGGACGCGCGGCGCGCCGGACAGCCCGTCCCGGTTCACGTCCCAGCCGGCATCGGCCAGCACCTGCTGTCGGGCGGCGGCCAGCCCGGTGAAGTTCGCCATGGTCGCGCCGGTCACGAAGCCGACGTCGGCGGTCGTCGGCAGACCGAGGAGGTCGAGCAGCCAGGCGCCGGCGGCATCCTCGACGGCCACCGTGCCCGGCGTCGCGTACCGCATGGCCGAGTTCTGGTCCCACGCCGCCGTGAGCCAGTCCGCCGCGAGCGCGGCCGGGTGCGAACCGCCGATCACCCACCCGAAGAACCGTCCGGACGGCATGCTCATCAGGCCCGGCTCGATCCCGGCCGCCAGCTCGTCCACCACCAGCGCCGGATCCGTCGGACCGTCCGGCAGCGGACCGCCGAACGCGAGCTCCCGGGACTTCGGGTGCACGGGTCGGTCGTGCAGCGCTTCCAGCCACTCGCGGGTGTGCTCCGTCGCTCGCCCGAGCGCCGGCTCGAACTGCGGCCACCGTGCCGTCATGGCTCCACCCTGCCACCACGAACGGCTGACGCGATCGAGGCATTCGCCCCGGTGCGTCCCGGACTGCCGTCGAATTGTCCTGCGGTGGGTCACCCCAACGGGCCGAGCGCTGGTGTCGTCCCAGCGCCTAGCGTCGAGGAGAGTCTGGAACCGACGACGACCGGAGGAGGTGGAGCGTGAACCAGGTGGCCAAGAACCCGCAGTGGAGAGACGCCGAGCACTTCGCCGAACGTCATGCACGCACGGTCCTCGCGTACGTCGACGTCCGGGTCAACCTCGACGCCCAGACCCAGCCGGACAACGCCCTCGACCTCGTCGGGTACGACTTCTCCGGACGCGTGGAGCACCAGCGCAGCCCGGTCGAGCGCGCCGACGTCGAACGCCTGCGGGCCGCGGCCGGGGCGACGGTCGCCGTCTTCTACTCGCGCTCCGGGTTCGCCAAGATCGCGGTCCTGTACGCCGAGGAGCACCGCGTCGCACTGTTCGGCTACACCGACTCCGGGTACGCGACCCCGATGAACCAGTGCGCCGTCGACCTGGTGCTCAAGGGGCAGGCGGAGAGCGCCCGGGCGGTCCGCACGGCCACCGAGATCGTCTCGCGGCACGCCACGGCGGCACGCCTGGACGCGGAACGACGTGAGCGCGAGGCCCTCGCCGACGCACTGCGCGCCGAGAGCGAGGCGCGCGAGGCCGCCGAGCGGCAGCGGATCGGCCGCGCCCGCAACGAGACGCTGCTGGGCCGGACGGTCGCCCTGCTGCTGCTCATCCAGGTGCGGCCGGAAGCCCTGCGGGAGACCGTCGAGCACCTGGCCCAGACGACCATCGTGAGCGCGGTCGCCGTCGCCGTCGGACAGATGTCGCTGGGCGAGCGGCCGCACGCGATCGCCCTGGTGCGGTCGCTGTTCGACGACGCCGCTGCCGCGCTCGAGGTCATGACACCGGCCACCGCGCGCGAGACGACGAACTACTGGGCCTCGAAGCAGGCCGTCGAGCGCGGGCTCGACGCCCTCGACGCCGCCGACGGTCTCGGGAGCGTCGGTCACGTCGGTCCCGAGGACGTCACCGCCCAGCTCCGGCAGGCCGAGCGGTGCTGGCGCGCGGTGGCCGACGAACTCGAGCGTCGTCAGCCGGCCAGGCGGGACCCCGCGTTGCCGTCGCAGCGCCGGGCGCGGCACCTCACGGGCGCCCGCTGACCCTCACGCCAGCACGAACGGTACCGGCTGGCCGGCGGCCGAGTCCGGGGCGATCCACAGCGCGAACGCGCCCGGGTCCACGCGGTGCCGACCGTCCGGGCCGTGGTACCCGAGGCGCTCGGACCCGATGCGGAACGCCACGGTCCGCGACTCGCCCGGAGCCAAGGGCACGACGGCCCAGTCGAGGAGTTCCTTCACGGGCCGGGTGACCTCGGCGACCTCGTCGCGGACGTAGACCTGCACGACCTCGGTGCACGCGCGAATCCCGGTGTTGGTCACGACGACAGACGCCGAGACGGCCGCCGCAGGCCCGGTCGCCTCGACGGACACGGTCGCGTCCCCGTACTCGACGGAGCCGTAGGTGAGGCCGAACCCGAACGGATGGAGCGGAGCGGTCAGGCTGTCCTGGTAGCGACCCCAGGTCCCGTCCTCCTCCGGCGAGATCGGGCGACCCGTCGAGCGGTGGTTGTAGACGAGCGGCTGCTGCCCGGCCGACCGCGGCAGCGTGATCGGCAGCCGACCGCGCGGACCGACGGCACCGAGGAGCACGTCGGCGATCGCGTTGCCGCCCTCCGACCCCGGGTGCCAGGCGTAGAGAACGGCGTCCGCGTGCTCGGCGAGCCACGGCACCGACAACGCCCGGCCGGCGAGCACGACGACGACGAGCCGCACGCCGACCGCCTTGATCGCCTGCAGCGTCTCCAGCTGCCCGACCGGCAGGTCGAGCGTGGTGATCGAGCTGGCCTCGCCGGAGCGCACCGGGTGCTCGCCGACGAACGCGACCACCGTCGAGACCTCACGCGCCGCGGCCAGCACCTGGTCCGTGTGCACCCATGGGACCGACCGCGCACCCGGCAGGTCGAACCGCGACAGCGCGGAGGCGATCGAGACGACCTCCTCGCCGCGGCCGTCGAGCGTCCAGGTGCCGAACAGGGCGTCGGTGGCGTCCAGCAGGGGGCCGGTGAACAGGATCGGCTCGTCGGACCCCGGGTCCAGCGGCAGGATGCCGCCGTTCGTCAGCAGGACCAACGACGCCGCAGCCGACTCACGCGCTGCCGCGCGGTGCTCGTCGGAACCCGCGACCTGCGCCTCGAGACCCTCGTCGGTGTATGGGTGCTCGAACAGTCCGCACCGGAACTTCAGCGTGAGCACGCGGCGCACTGCGTCGTCGAGCAGCTCGACCGCTACCGCCCCCGAGGAGACCAGTCCTCGAGGTGCGCGAGGTACGCCCCGGAGACCATGTCCATGTCGACGCCGGCCTCGAGCGCGCGGCGCGCGGCGTCGGACCGGTCGACCGCGACGCGGTGCTGCACGATCTCCCCGACGCCCTCCCAGTCGCTGACGACCGCGCCGTCGAACCCCCACTCGTCCTTGAGGATCTCGCGCAGGTACCGCCGGTTCGCGTGCACAGGGACGCCGTCGATGTCGTTGAAGCTGGACATGACGGTGGCGACGCCGGCCCGGACGCAGTCCTGGAACGGGCGCAGCTGCAGGTTGCGCAGGCTGTTCTCGCCCGCCGTCACCGAGCCGTAGTCACGTCCGCCCTCGGCCAGCCCGTAGCCGACGTAGTGCTTGGCGCACGCCGCGATCGCGTCCGGCGCCGACAGGTCGTCGGTCTGCAGGCCGTGGACGGTCGCGGCCGCGAGCCGTCCGGCGAGCACCGGGTCCTCCCCCAGGCTCTCCGCGACGCGGCCCCAGCGGTGGTCACCGGTGATGTCCATCATCGGCGTGAACGTCCAGCCGATGCCGACGGCTGCCGCCTCGACCGCGGCCAGCCGGGCTCCCCGCCGCACCAGCTCGGCGTCCCAGGTGGCGGCCTGGCCGAGCGGGATCGGGAAGACGGTGCGGTGGCCGTGGATGACGTCGCGGGCGAACAGCAGCGGGATGCCGACGCGCGACTCCTCGACCGCGACCCGCTGCACCGCGTTGACGGCGCGCACCTCGACGCCCGCGTCGCGCACGTTGCCGGCCGTCGCCCCGCTCGCCGACAGGGACGTCCCGATCCGGCCGGCACGTAGGTCGTCGGCGTCGCGCGCTGCGTCCACGTTCACCGGCTGATGGAGCTGGCCGACCTTCTCGGCCGGGGTGAGCCGTGCGAGCAGCAGCTCGGCACGCTCGGCGGGTGAGCGGGAGGGATCCAGCCAGGGCCTGTCCGCGAGAGGGCGCTCCGTCACGACGTCACCCTACGGCGGCGTCCGCCGCGGGGGGTGCGAGAATTGGGCCGCAACGACGCGCCCCCTCGTCCCTTCGTCTGGAGCCCCGCGTTGGCCGTCGACCTGAGCACCCGCCCCGCGGCACACGTCGCGCGCCTCGCGCTGCCCACGGTCTCGGCGCGCACGCTCGGGTGGCTGATCACCGCTGGGTCGGCGGTCGTCGCGTTCGTCATGCGGTGGATCGTCTGCGGCGGCGCCGCCGGGGTGCGCGGCTACCACGGGTACGACGACGGGGTGTACTTCGCCTCGGCGGTCGCGCTCGTGCACGGCCGGCTGCCGTACCGCGACTTCCTGTTCCTGCACCCGCCCGGGATCACGCTCGCGCTCAGCCCTTTCGCCGCCCTGACCCATGTGGTGAGCGACTCGGACGCCCTCGTCGCGGCGCGCGTCGGCTTCATGCTCGTCGGTGCGGCCAGCGCCGCGCTGGTCACGCGGATCGCCTGGCGGTGGGGAACGGCGGCGGCGGTCGTCGGGGGCCTGCTGTACGCCGTGGCGGCCCCGGCGGTCTACGCGGACCGGCTCACCCTCCTGGAGCCCGTAGGCACCGTCACCCTGCTCGCCGGCGTCCTGCTGCTGCTGCGCGCGGCCGATCCCGGAGCCCGCGGGTGGTGGACCTGGGCGGGCGGGGCCGTGCTCGGCCTCGGCGTCGTCGTGAAGATCTGGGACGTCGTCCCCGTCCTCGTCGTGCTCGCCTGGCAGCTCGTCGTACGCGGCTGGCGGCCGGCGCTGCGGGCGACGCTCGCGGCCGGTGCGGCCGCGCTGGCCGTCGTCGCGCCGTTCGCCGTGGCGGCCGGGTCGACGATGTTCCGCTACGTCGTGCTCGACCAGGTGGGGCGCGCGCGCGACGGTGCGCCGACGACCGACCGGCTTCTCAGCCTGACCGGGCTGGACGTCACCACCCTGACCGACCACGTGGCACGCCGGCACCTGCTGCTGCTCGCCGTGGGGGCGCTGATCCTCGCCGCGGCCGTCCTGGCCTGGCGGGCACGCCGGGGACGCCTCTGGGTGGTGATGCTCGCGGCGCAGGGCGGGGTCGTGCTGCTCTCGCCGTCCTATCTGCCGCACTACGCCGCGTTCACCGCACCCGCCCTCGTGCTCGTCGTCGCCGCCGGCGTGGCCGGGCTGCCCGACCGCACCCGCGTCCCGATAGCCGTGCTGGCCGGTGTGTCGCTCGGGCTGGCCATGGGCGCCTTCCGTCCGTCGCCGCTGGTCGACTTCCCCGCCGCGCAGATGGCCGCACGGCTGCCCGCAGGCTGCGTCCAGGCCGACGCCCCGGCCGCGCTCGCGCTCCTCGACGTGCTCTCGCGCGACCTGGACCAGGGCTGCGAGGTCGCCGTCGACCTCTCCGGCCAGACGTACGACGTGGGGCACACGGATCCGAGCGGCGCCTGGGTCGAGCGGATCGACAACAGGCCCTGGCAACTCGGCGCCCGGACCTACCTGATGTCCGGCGACGCGATGGTCCTGGCGCGCACCCGCGGCAACTACTTCGACCCCGAGACGCTGAAGGTGCTCGATCGATGGCCCACCGTGGTCGACGTGCGCGGGATCCAGCTGCGTCTGCCGCCCGGTTGACCACCCGCTCCCGTTCGCGGACGTGCGCAGCCGTCAGCCCGCTGCGGAGCCGTACCGGAGGCCGTCGAGGAGCAGGCGCAGGACGCGCCGCGTCTTCTCGGGGTCGGCGGCGTCGGCTGTCGCGCTGCACACCCCGCTGACGGCGCGCAGAACGTCCATGGTCTCGACGTCGGTGCGGACCACCCCCGCGTCCTGCGCTGCGACCAGGAGCACGTCGCCCGCGGACTTCAGCTGAGCGTGCACGTCGGCGAACACCGCCGACGCGTCGTCGCCGAGCGCGCCGCGCAGGGCCGTCGCCAGGCCCCTCTTGCGGCCGACGTAGGTGACGAAGCCCATGAGCCACGTCTCGAGCGCGTCGCCGGGCGGGAGCGTGGCGGCCAGGTGGGGTACCTCGTCGCAGAGCTCCGCGACGCTGTGCCGGTACACCTGCTCGACCAGGACCGTCCGGCTGGGGAAGTGCCGGTACAGCGTTCCGACGCCGACGCCCGCTCGTCGCGCGATCTCCTCGAGCGAGGCGTCCGTGCCCTCGTCGCCGAAGACCTCCGCCGCGGTCTCGAGGATCTTGTCGCGGTTGCGTGCGGCGTCGGCGCGCAAGGGACGGGCGTCCGTCATCGGCGTCGGCTCCGTTGCCGCAGCGGCCTGCCCCACGTCCTTCACCGTCCTGTTCCCACGATCGTCGACGATTACCTGTTGCCTAAGCGGAGGCAGCCTCCGTATAGTTCTCAGCGGAGGCTCCCTCCACTTATCCCGATCGTACGTCGCGGAGGCCCGCGTGTCTGCCCAATCCCCCGTTGCCCGTGTCGCCTCGTCGCGACTCGTGCTCACCGCCATCCTCACCACCCAGGTCATGCTCGTCCTGGACGCCACGATCGTGAACGTCGCCCTGCCCGACATCCGGACGTCGCTCGGCTTCAGCCCGACCACGCTGTCCTGGGTCATGAACGCCTACACGCTCGCGTTCGGCGGCCTCCTGCTGCTCGGCGCCCGTGCCGGCGACATCCTCGGCCGTCGGCGCGTCCTCATCGGCGGCGTCGCGCTGTTCACGCTCGCGTCCTTCGTCGGCGGGTTCGCCCAGTCCCCCACCGAGCTGCTCCTCGCCCGCGCCGTCCAGGGTGCCGGCGCCGCGTTCGCCGCACCCTCCGGCCTCGCCCTGCTCATGGCCCGGTTCCCGGAGGGCCGCGAGCGCACCCGCGCCATCGGCTACTACTCCGCCGTCTCCATCGGCGGCTCGGCGCTCGGCCTGATCGCCGGCGGCATGCTCACGCAGTGGCTCTCGTGGCGCTGGGTGTTCTTCGTCAACGTCCCGATCGGCATCGCCCTGATCCTGCTCGCGCGGGCCGTCCTGCCCGAGACGCCCCGGCACCCCGGCCGCTTCGACCTGCTCGGCGCCACCACCTCGACCCTCGGGATGACCTCGCTGGTCTACGGCTTCGTCCGTGCCGCCAGCGACGGCTGGAGCGACCTCGGCACGATCTTCGCCTTCGCCGCCGGTGCGCTGCTGCTGGCGGCGTTCATCCTGGTCGAGCTCAGGGCGCCGTCGCCGATCACGCCGCTGCGCCTGTTCGCCGACCGCACGCGCTCGTCGTCGTACGTGGCCCGGCTCCTGCTCGTCGCCGGGATGATGGGGATGTTCTTCTTCCTCACCCAGTTCCTGCAGGAGATCCTCGGGTACACGCCGCTGGCCACGGGCTTCGCATTCCTGCCCCTGACGCTCGTGCTCTTCGGCTCCTCCCGCCTGAGCGCCTCGCTCGTGTCCCGGGTCGGGGTCAAGCCGCTGATGGTCGGCGGCCTGGCGCTGTCGACCACGGGCCTGCTGGTCCTGTCGCAGATCTCCGCCGACAGCAGCTACTGGGGCGTCCTGGTGCCGCTCGTCCTGTTCGGCGCCGGCAACGGCCTCGCGTTCGTCCCGCTCACGTCGCTCGGCCTGGCCGGCGTCGCCCCCCAGGACGCCGGTGCGGCCTCCGGCCTGGTCAACGTGAGCCAGCAGGTGGGCGGCTCGCTCGGGCTGGCGATCCTGGTGACCGTGGCGTCGTCGGCCGCGCGCCGGGCGACCCCGACGGGGAGCACCCCGACGGAGATCGCGCAGCACGCGTTCGTCGTCGGTGCCGACCGGGCCTTCTTCGTCGCGGCCATGTTCATCGCGGCCACGATGGTCCTGCTGGCCGTCATGGTGCGGACGCCGAAGGCACAGCCCGTCGAGACCCGGCTGGAGCGCGACCTGGAGCTGGCCCTGGACTGACCGGCCCCCTCCTCCGCCACCCCCTCTGGAGCTCGAGAACGGCAGTTCGGCACGAGAACGGCAGTTAGAGCTGCCGTTCTCGCGCCGGACTGCCGTTCTCGACGAGGGGCGCGACGACGGGCGGAAGGGTGGCTGGACCGTGGTCTCAGCCGAGGGCGAGTGTCGCGCCGAGGACGACGAGGATGTAGCCGGCGAGGACGACGAGCGCCAGGCGTGGCGGCCACGCCCGGCGGCGGACGGCGTGGGCACCGCCCTCGGCTCGCCGGACGGCTCGCCAGTCGTCGCTCAGGCGCTCGGCGACGACGGCCACGCGTCCCCGCCCGGGCTGGACGGCCCAGGCGCCCACGAACCGGCCCGCGTCGAGGATCACATTGACGCGCTCGTTGGGCACGATCGCCTGGACCGCGGCCCACGGCACCCACGTCTCGCGCAGGACGTTGCGCACGTAGATGCCGGTGGACCGCGACTCGACGACGGGCAGCACCGACCCCGCGAGGCTGAACCAGGCGAGCGCGAGCCCGACGACGCAGAACAGTGGACCGTTCAGCGAGCCGACGACCGGGTGCACGGTGCGGGAGATCCCGGCCGCCAGCACGACCAGCCCGAGCGCCACCCCGAGCGAGCCGAGCACGACCGTGGTGAGCGACATCCGCTCGCGCCAGAGGAGCTCGCCGTCCCGGAAGGAGTTCACGGGGACGTCTCTACACCCTCAGGGCAGGTAGCCGCCGAACATCCCGTCCCCCCAGGCCTGCTTGGCGGTGCCGCCGCGGTCCGACGTGTGGTGCGTCCACGAGGCGCCGAACACCCCGCCCAGCTCGCTCCACGACAGTCCGTACGCCGCGGCGAGCCGGACCTGGTAGAGGTGCGCGATCTCGTGCCGGACGACGTCCCGCGTCGTGCCGAGGCTCCCCACCAGAGCCGCGCCGCGGCGCCCCTTCTCCGGTGGTATCGCCCAGTCCGATCGCGGATGACGTCGTGCGACTCCTGTCACACCAGTTCGCGCAGGCATGAGGGCGAGCGCGCCGGATCGCCAGGCGAAGTACTCTCGCCCGGCGACCAACCGTTCAGTCATAGCTTCTCGGTCGACAGCGCACAGCTCACGGCGGGGTTGTAGTCCGCGAACAGGCCGCTCGGGTTGCGCTGCCACAGCCACACGTGCAGCGCGTAGAACGGTGGGAGCCCGTACCGGTTGCTGCCGTCGACGGCCATGAACTCCTGCCCGAAGAGCCGCGGCGGCGACGCGTGCTTGGCGTTCCAGTCGGCCTGCAGCACGACGTACTCGAGCGCCACGAGCCGCAGGCCGCCCTGCCGGGTGGGCTCGTACACGAGGGCCTCGGGCATGAGCGGGTTCTCCGTCGGGTCGGCGACGAGGTCGCCGCGCACGTAGTGCACTCCCATCGCCCCCACGCCGGGCTTGTCGATGCACTGGATCCCCGCCGCGTCCGCGAGCGGGGCGTAGCCGTCCGCCCGCGCCGTCGGCAGGGAGAAGTACTTCGCCGTCGCGGCCCCGGCACGGCCGACCGCCCGCAGGTCGATCTGGTGGCCGGGACCGTGCAGGGTGCGCATCTCGGTCATGTCACCCATGCCGCTGTGCGTGCTCTCGTGCGCACCCACCGGGGACCCGCCCTGCGCGAGCGCGACGACCCCACCGAGCGCGAGCAGGCCCGCGCCCACCGCTGCTGCTGTCTTCCACATGTCCGTGCCCCCGTCAGACGTAGAAGTAAGGGTCGAGGACGGCGACCTGCGTGATGACGTCGACCGGCAGTCCGTTGCGCACTGCCGCGCGACGGATCGACTCGGGGTCGGGCCCGTCGTAGACGCAGAAGGTCTTGGACTTGTCCTGGCTCACGTAGGAGTGGACCCACGTGACGGCGACGTCGGCATTGGTGTCGACGACGGAGCGGCAGATCGCGGCGCCCTGCTCTGTCATCGGGATGAGGAGTCCGTCGGGGAAGGTTCGCTCGACCACATAGCGCGGCATGTCGTGCTCCTGTTCGTTCGTTGGTGCTCTCGAACGTAGGAGCGGGCCGCCGCGCCCCACATCGGCACGACTGCCCAGGTTGGGCAGTGCGACTACCCAGGTTCCGGGCCGAGCCCGAGGGCCGAGGCGGCCAGCACGGCCTGCGCCCGGGTGCTCACGCCCAGCTTGCGCAGGACCGCTGCGACGTGGTGGTCGACGGTGCGCGTGGACAGGACGAGAACCTCGGCGATGTCGGCGTTGCGCAGGCCCTGCGCGAGCAGACCGACCACTTCGCTTCCCGGGCGGTCAGCTGCGCCGGGTTCTCGCGGGTGGCGGACCGTGGCCCTCGCGGGATGCCGCCTTCGCCCAGCTCACGCAGCCGCCGGCCGACCGCGGCGCTCGCCCGCACGGCGCCCATCCGCTGCAGGTCCGAGACCGCTCGCCGCAGGTCTTCCGGAACGGGACTGTCCGCCAGCGCCAGGGCGAGCGCGTACGGGCCGGCCGGCCTCAGCCCCGCGGGCCGTGACGCCCCGGTGTCGTACCCGACGCGGTCAGCCCACCGCAGCAGCGCGTCCACGACGGTGTCCGCCCCGCGGTCCAGCGCGAGCGGCAGAGCGTCGTCGACGGCCGAGACGGTCGCGGCCCGCCGCCCGGTGAGCCAGCCGACCTCGGCGCGGGCGATCGCCACCGGCGCGATGCGGGGCAGCTCCCCGGTGGGCTCGGCCAGCCGCCACGCCTCGGCGAGGACCCCGTCGACACCCGGGTCTCCACGGCGGGCCCGGGCCAGCCCGAGCACGACGAGCGCATGGATCCGGGGGGTCGTCGAGGTTCGCGGCACCCGCAGAACGGCCTCGGCGTCGTCGACCGCGTCGGACCACCTGCCCTCCGCGAGCGCGAGCCGAGACCGGTGCGCGAGAAGGTACAACCGGTCGAGTCTCGCGACCCAGCTCGCTGGCGAGCTCGAGGCCCGCATCGAGGTTGAGCCGGGCCAGGTCCAGCTGGCCGTGCTCGACCCCCATGTCTCCCAGCAGCATGCGGCCGCGGATCGCGGGCGCGAGGCAGCCGGCGCGGTCCGCACGCTCGACGGCCTGTTGCAGAGGTCCCGGCCCCTGCTCCCCGAAGGCGCACACCCCGAGCGTGACCTGGGCGTCCAGGGCAACCTCGTCGGCCCCGGCGGCGTCGGCCACCTCGACCGCCTGCCGACCCCAGACCAGCGCCTCGTCAGCCCGGCAGTCCGCCGCGCACACGTGCGCAAGGTTCGCATAGGCCCGCGCGAGCTCGAGGCCCGGGATCCCCGCCAGCAGGTCGACCGCCTGGACGGCGGCCGCGGAGCACTGCTCGGTCCGACCGGGGCACCACAAGAACGTGGACAGGTGCCGCAAGGCGTCACCCTCGCCGCGCGCGTCCCCCAGCCCGCGATAGAGCGGGACGACCTCCTCGAGCGCGGCGATGCCTGCGTCGTACTGGTCGGTCACGTAGCAGGACTCCGCGAGCCGCGAGAGCAACCGGGCCCGCTCACGCGGCGGCAACCGTGCACCGCGTGCGAGCGCGAGCCGGTACAGTGCCGCGGCCTCACGGTGGGCGCCGACGGCCGCGGCGTCGGCGGCCGCCTGTGGTGCGTGCGCGAGCACCTGAGCCGCTTCGTCGGCGGCATCCGCGTGGTAGGCGAGGCGCCCGTGGTCCGGCACACCGTCGGGGGGTGCCGACAGCGCGTGCAGCGCTCGCCGGTGCAGCCCGCGAGCACGCGCCGGGGATGTCGTCGCGGCGACCGCGAGTCGCGCGAGTCGTGCCGGAAGGCGACCGCGCCCGGCGACGGAGTGAGGACGCCCGCCTCGACACAGGTGTCGACGTCATCGTCCGACTCCTCGACGAGCTGCTCGAGCAGCCACAGCTCGCAGCCGCGCGGCGAGACTGCGACCGCCTCGAGCACCGCTCGCGCGCCGGGGCTCAGCCGCGACGTGCGCGCCAGGACGGCGTCACGCACGGTGTCCGGGATGTCGCTGCGGACGGCTCCCGCCGCCAGCACCTCGTGCACGAAGAACGGGTTGCCCCCGGTCTTGCGGTGCAGCTCGTCGGGGTCGAGGTCGTCGGCGGCCGCCATCTCGGCGACCCCCGCCAGGGTGAGCGGCTCGACCCGCAGCCGGTGCACGATCCCGCTGGTCGCCAGCTCGCCCAGGACGATCCGCAGGGGGTGCGCGCGCTCGAAGCTCGTCGTCCCGGTAGGTCAGGACCACCAGGGCCGGCACCGACGCGATCCCGCGGGCGAGCAGCCGGACGACGTCGAGCGTGGCCTCGTCGGCCCAGTGCAGGTCCTCCAGGACGAGGACGGTTCCCGGCCGCCGGACCAACGCGTGCACCAACGCGTCGACCACCTCGTGCGGCGGCCCGCCGGCCGTGGCGCGGAGCACGGCGTCGTCATCGAGCTGCCGGGCCACGTCGAGCAGGGGTCCGAGCGGCCGCGGCGTGAAGAGCGGGTCGCACGCGCCCCAGAGCACCGACCCCTGCGCGTAGGCGGCGCGGACGAGGGACGTCTTGCCTGCCCCAGCCTCACCGGATACGGCGACGACGCGGCCGGCACCGCTGCCACCGGTGACCGTCGAACTCAGCGCGACGAGGGTCTCGAGTCTCGCCGGTGCGCTCGACCAGACCCACCGTGGCCGTGCCGACCGATCGCATGCGCTCATGTTCCTCGCGCCCACCCCAGCGCTCAAGGAGCAGCCGTGCTCGCATCGAGCAGACGCCGACCGAGCGACCGCACGACGGCGCGCAGCTCCGGTCCGCCGAGCACCTCGAAGGGCACGGGGACCGTCGCCAGTCGTCCTGCGTACCAGGGCGGGTCGCTGGTGCTGCCGACCAGCCGGCACGACGAGCCGTCGATCGGTTCCAGGCGCCCGAGCTCTCGCGGCAACCACTCGGCCGCGCGGTGCGCGGGCGCCCGGACCACCACGTCGACGGCATGCTCCCAGCCCACCGCGAGGTGCGCCTCGACTCCGCGACCGCATCGAGGTCCGGCGGTGGCTCGAACGTCTCCGGGAGCAGCTCGACCCGGGCGACCCGATCGACGCGGTAGGCACGCGTGGCGTCGGCCGACGGCGAGTGGCACAGCAGGTACCAGCGACCGTGCCGGACGACGACCGCCCACGGCTCGACCTCCGGCTGCCAGGTGTTGCCGTTCTGCGACCGGTACGTCAGCCGCACCCGGGTGCGCGCCGAGCAGGCCTGCACCAGCACGGTGGCGATGGACGGGTCGGGTCGGGCCGCCGCCCGGTCGGGTGCGGGCGCCGCGACGTCGCGCACCGCACGGACGGGCGCGGCGACGGACTCGGGCAGCGACCGCACGATCTTGCCGAGCGCGGCGCCGACAGGCTGGTCCGGGTCGTCGGCGTCGTGGTGCCCGTCCAGCACCGCCATCACGAGCGCCAGCGCCTCGGCGGCCGTGAACACGAGAGGGGGCGGACGCAGGCCCCGGCCGACGCGGTAGCCGCCGTACGGCCCGCGGACCGACACGATCGGGATGTCGGCCTCGCGCAGGGTCGCGACGTAGCGCCGGGCGGCACGCTCGGAGACGCCCAGCCGCGCGGCGATCCGCTCCGCGGAGATCCCCGGGCTCGCCGAGATGGCTCGAGCGCCGTCAGCGCTCGCGCCGTCGGGTTCGGGTCACCGGCCACGCTCCTCGCCTTCCGGACGCACAACGTCCGGAACTCACCCTAGGGCGCGAGGCGGAACAGCGCCGGGCCGACGACGAGCACCCGGCGCACCTCCAGCCCTTCGTAGAAGCGTCGGCCCACGCATTGCAGGGACCAGGCGTGCCGGCGGCACAGCTCCTCGGAGGACCACACCTGCGCATAGCCCCAGCCGGGCGCGTCCAGGCGCGCTCCGTTGACCTCGCCCATCACCGAGACGAACCGCTCGTCGGCGGCGCCATCGGTCGGGAGCGGGCCGATCGGGTGCACGACGGCCCAGACCGTGGACCCGGGGACGGGGAGGCGGTGGTGCAGCGCGGGCGACGCGGTGGTGGTCACGACCTCCAGTCTCGACGCCGGTGACGAACGGGACGCGGACGGGATCGGAACAACCGGCGACGACACGGCGCTCGGCGCCGGCGCGGTCCGATCGGGTCTTTCGGCCCTGACCTGGGCGTCCGCACGGCGGGACGATCGAGATCATGAACGCACCGTGGTGGAGGCCGAAGAACGACCAGCAGCCGACGCAGGGGGTGCAGTCGGCGGCCGACGAGGCCGACGACGACCTCCTCCCGCCCTTCTTCGACTGACCTTCTTCGACTGACCTTCTTCGACTGACCGACGTCGACTGAGGCCGTTCAGGCCGCGCCGTCGAGCTGCCGGCGCCGGAAGTCGTCGGCGATCTGCTGGGCCTGGGCGCTGATCAGCTGGACGTAGTCCGACAGCAGCCGCTCGACCCGCGCCGGCTCGGCACCACCGTTCGCGGCGCGGCTCCAGAGCCGCCGGGCGATGGCGATGTCCGCATCCGACACTTCGACGCGCAGGTCCATGTCACAAGGATCGCGCACCCCATGACGGGCCAGCCAGGCCGTCGGTTCAGTCTCAGCCGCTCATTCAGCCGTTGGGGTGCGGCGACCACGCGGGCGGCTCAACGACGCTGACCCGGGTCACGACCGATGTGTCGGCAGTCGGGGGACGCCGCAGGTCCGGCCCCTCGCTCGAGGGGCCGGACCGGGTCGGACGATCAGACGAGATCGGCCGTGATCGGCGACGGACGGAAGCCCTTGAACGCCATCCACAGGCCGACCGACAGCTCCCACAGCGCGACCGGGAAGGCCGCGACGGCGGCCGGCGACGAGAACTGACCGAAGGCGCCGAACATCGTCGCGACGTCGGAGGCGAGCAGCAGCGGGGCGCCGATCAGACCGACCAGCGGGATCACGCGGGGCACCAGGTGCGACCGGTACATGAGCGATCCCAGCAGCAGGGCGTTGACGCCGGACAGGACGCCCGGGCCGACGAGATAGGCCCAGGTGTGCAGGGCCACGAGCGCGTCGCCGGTGGTGCTCAGAGTCGCCGCCTCGCCGCCGGCCTGCCGCAGCGTCACCACGGCGAACAGGCTGACCACGCCGAGGACGAGGCCGGCGGCCTCCAGCGTCCTGCTGCCGACGAAGGCGAGCGCGACGCCCTCGCTCTGCCGCCGGACGACCGGGAAGAGCGCGACCGCGGTGCCGATGCCGGCCAGGGCGCACAGGACGTCGAGGACCAGACCCAGCTGGACGCCCGCGACGCTGCCGGAACCGAGGATCCAGCCGTGCTCCAGCGCGGGGCCGTACAGGGCCCGGGCGGGGATCGAGGTGACGAAGGTGGCCAGGTAGAGCCAGCCCGCGATGCGCGCGGTCCGGCGCAGTGTCGAGGCCTTGGCGGAGGTCGGGGTCTGCGTGCGTTCGATGGTGGTCATGGCGTGCTCCTGTCAGAGGTTCGGGTTCAGAGGTTCGGGCGAGGCGTCGATGCGCGACACCGAGACGAGGGGCAGCCCCACGTCGCGCACCTTCTGGAGCAGCCCGTGCAGGGCTGCCTGGTCGAGGACCGGACCGCGGACGACCGTCGTCCCGTCGACGTCCTGGGTGAGCGTCAGCCCGTCGAACCAGGCCGACCATCGAGGTTCGAGGTGCCCTTCGAGGCGGATCTCGTACCGCTGGCCGTCGTGCGGTTCGCTGGTTCGGGGCTGGCTCATGACGGGAAAGTAGGAGCCGAGGTGGTGAGCGCGGATCACCACATGTGGTGATCTCTGCTCAGGTGCCGGTGGTCCCCAGCAGGTCGAGCTCCTCGGCCCGGCGCACGGCCGCGCGACGGCTGTTCACGCCGAGCTTGGCGTAGATGCTCTTGGTGTGGCTGCGCACGGTGTGCAGGGAGACGACGAGCTGCACGGGCGATCTCCGGGCCGTCCAGGTCCGACCGCAGCAGCCGCAGGACGTCGAGCTCGCGCTCGCTGAGCGGGTCGACGAGCGGCTGTCGCACGGGGCGTTCGCCGAACGCGGCCAGGAGCCGACGAGCCGCCGGGGTGCCCTTCGCGAGCAGGGCGGCCAGCGGGCGGCCCTCGTCGGCGAACATGCGGACGTAGCCCTCCGGCGCCGCCAGCGCGACGGCGCGCTCGACGGCCTCCGTCGCGGCCCGGCCGTCGCCGCGAGCCTGCTGGGCGAGGGAGAGCTGGACCAGGATCTCGAGCGCGCTGCCGGTCCGGCCGCCGCAGTCCGCGGCCGCCAGCAGGCGTTCGAGCAGCCGCACGGCCTGGTCGCGGTCCCCCGGCGAGGCGGCCAGCAGCCGCGCCAGCGTCAGGTGCTCGAACTCGCGCAGGTAGACCAGGTCGTCGTCGGCGGACAGCCCGCGCCCGTCCGCCCAGCTGCGGGCGCCGGCGAGGTCGCCCTGCCGGATCTGCACCCGCGCCCGTACGGCAGCGATCGGGTGGACGTCGGGGAAGAAGTCGGGGACGTACACGCGCTCGGCGTCGTCCAGCAGGGTCAGCGCGCCGTCGAGGTCGCCCGCGCTCTCGCGGATCCGGGCCATCGCCACCCGCGACCGGTACGGGTTCTGCGGGAGCCCCAGGTGGTCGCCGAGGGCGTCGCTGCGGGCCAGGTCGTCCTCCGCGGCCGCCAGGTCCCCGCGCTCGCGGTGCACACCGGCCAGGCCGACGAACATGTCGGCCGCACCGCGCAGCGCGGGGCCGGCGAGCGCCAGGGCACGCTCGTACGTCCGCTGCGCGTCGCGGAGCCGTCCCTGCGCGAGCCGGATGTCGGCCATCGCGACCGCGCAGCCGAACGTGTCGGCGAGGTGCCCGGCGCGTTCGAGGCTCGTCGCCGACTCGGCCCGCTTCCGGTGCCCGGCCTCGAGCTCGCCCGTCGCCCAGTACGCCAGCCCGAGCAGGCCGGCCGCGGCACCGCGCACCAGGTCCGCGTCACCGGCGTTCTCGAGTGCGCTCTCGGCCGACGCGATCGCCGAGGTCACGTCGCCGAGCGCGAGCCAGTGCGCGGCGCGGTAGAGAGCGAGCAGAGCGGGCATCCTGGCGAACTCGACGTGGTCCAGGACGGTCATCACCGATCGGTCCGCACCCGGGTCGAGCCAGCGCTCGGCGTCCCGCAGTCGTTCGTCGACGTCGTCGAGGTGGCCGGTCGACAGCAACGCTCCGGCGTAGTGGACGCTCAGCACGGGCCGCATGCGCAGGACCGGCTCGGGCAGCGCACGCAGCCAGCCGAGCACCGTCGCCTCCTGCCGCTGCCGGCGCATGGTGGGCACGGCGAGCTCGACCAGGTCCGCGGCGCGGTCGACATCGCCCGCCGCCAGGGCGTGGCCGACGGCCTCGGCGACCGCACCCTCGTGCGCG
Source organism: Cellulomonas sp. McL0606 (assembly GCF_058248365.1). Next base: position 3,122,339 of record NZ_CM177779.1, read on the forward strand.
TACCAGGCGCTCGCCCGGCGGTGCAGCTCGGGCAGCCGGTCCGGGTGCGCCTCGAGCAGGCGCGCGCCGAGCACGTCCGCGAACAGCCGGTGATAGCGGTACCACTGCCGGCGGTCGTCCAGCGGGACCAGGAACAGGTTGGCGCGGTCCAGGGCCTCGAGCATCGACCTGCCGGTCGGTTGCCCGGTGACCGCGTCGCACAGCGGTCCGGTGAGCCGGTCGAGGATCGAGGTCTGCAGGAGGAACGACTGCACCTGCTCCGGCTGGCGGACGAGCACCTCCTCGACCAGGTAGTCGACGACGTACCGGTCGTCGCCCGCGAAGCCCGCGATGAATCCGCCCGCGTCGTCGCGGCCCTGCAGGGACAGGGCCGCCAGCTGCAGCGCGGCGATCCACCCCTCGGTGCGCGCCTCGAGCGCAGCGGTGTCGGGCGCGGTCAGCCGCAGCCCCATCGACCGGTTGAGGTAGGCGTCGACCTCGTCGGACGTGAAGCGGAGGTCCGACGCGCGGACCTCGACCAGCCGGCCGGCCGCCCGCAACCGCGCCATCGGCAGCGGCGGGTCCGTGCGGCCGGAGATGACGAGGTGCAGCCGCTCCGGCAGGTGGTCGAGAAGGAAGGCGACGGCCTCGTGCACGGCGGGCGTCTCGACCAGGTGGTAGTCGTCGAGCACGAGCAGGACGTCGTGCGGCGTCGCGACGAGGTCGTTGAGCAGCACGGCCAGCACCGCCTGCGTCGGGGCGCCCTGGGCGAGCATCGACCCGGCGGTCTCGCCCACGCCGGGGACCGCCGTGCGCAGGGCGGCGACGACATACGTCCAGAACCTCGTCGGGTCGTTGTCGTCGCGGTCGAGCGAGAGCCACGCGACGTCCCGGGACGACGCCCACTGCGCCAGCAGCGTCGACTTGCCGAACCCGGCCGGCGCGGAGACGAGCAGGAGCGCGGACTCCGCGCCGCGATCCAGCCGCTCGGTCAGCCGCGGCCGGTCGACCAGCGCGCCGTGCGCCCCCGGGACGTACAGCTTGGTCGCCAGGAGCGGGCCCAGCTCGACCTCACCGCCCGTCACAGCCGGAGTCTAGGGCGCCTCGTCGGGGGGACCCTCCCAGGCGCGGGGGCTGAGGTCGGGTCGCGTGCCCTCGTAGTCCCCGGCCAGCAGCGGGGAGGAGATGATCATGTCCGCCGTGGAGACGTTGCAGGCCATGGGCACGTTCCACACGGTCGCGATGCGCAGGAGCGCCTTCACGTCCGGGTCGTGGGGCTGCGGCTCGAGCGGGTCCCAGAAGAAGATGAGCATCGAGATGGTGCCCTCGGCGATCCGCGCGCCGATCTGCTGGTCGCCACCCACCGGCCCCGACAGGAACCGGTGCACGGGGAGCCCCAGCTCGTACTCGAGCATGGTCCCGGTGGTGCCGGTCGCGTAGAGCACGTGGTGCGCGAGCGTCCCGCGGTTGTACTCGGCCCACCGCAGGAGCTCGACCTTCTTGTTGTCGTGCGCGACGAGCGCGATGTGGCGTGGGCTGCTGGTTGCGTCCATGGCACCTCCCGGGGGCTCCGCCCAGTGTGGCCCACCGGGAAGAACAGAACACGTCCTCCGCACCCCTGCTGTTTGCCCGCCGTTGTCCGTGACGTCCCGATCTGTACGCGCGACGTCGACAGACTCGGACCGTGAAACGTGGCCTCCCGCGCGCCGTCGCGCCCCTTGCCGTCCTGACCACCCTGAGCGCCCTGGCGATCGCCTTGCCCGCAGCGGCGCAGGCCGACGCCGCACCGCAGGTGCGCATCACCGAGTGGATGTACAACCCGGTCCACTCCTCGGGCGAGTACATCGAGCTCACCAACCTCGGCGCGGCGCCCGTGAGCCTGGCAGGCTGGTCGTTCGACGACGACAGCGAGACGCCGGGGACGGTGCCGCTGGACAGCCTGGGCACGCTCGCCGCCGGCGAGTCCGCCCTCGTCACCGAGTCCGCGGACGCGAGCTTCCGCAGCGAGTGGGCCCTGGGCGCCGGCGTCAAGATCCTCGCCGGCAACACCACCAACCTCGGGCGTGCCGACGAGATCAACCTCTTCGACGGTCCCGACGCCGTCGCGAACCTCGTCGACCGCCTCACCTACAACGACCAGGGCACCGGCACCGTCAAGGGCCCGCGCACGCAGGGCGTCGCCGGCATCCCGACGAGCGCCGCCGCGCTCGGCGCCGACGACCCGTCGCAGTGGCAGCTGTCCGCCGTGGGCGACGTCGAGGCGTCGTGGGCGTCCAGCACGGGCGACATCGGGTCGCCGGGCACCAGCCGGTTCGCGCCTGCCCAGCCCGACTGGACGCACATCCGCATCAACGAGGTGTCGTCGGACAACGGGAGCACCCCGGTCGGTGACGCGGTCGAGCTGTACAACAGCGGCAGCGCCGACGTGAGCATCGCCGGCTGGTTGCAGATCGACAGCGGCGCGGCCGGCGCGGCCACCGCGTTCTCGGCGAAGCTCCTCGACGGCACCGCGACCACCGTCGTCCCGGCGCGCGGCTTCGTCTACCTGGCCTCCACCAAGGGTCTGGGCAGCGGCGGTGACGGTGTGAAGCTCTACCTGCCCGACGGCCCCAACGGCACCGCCGGCACCCTGGTCGACTCGGTGACCTACACCGCCGGGCAGGCGGGCACGGACGAGACGAACCCCATCGGGTCCGGCTCCTACGCCCGCTGCCCCGACGGGTCCGGCGACTTCGTCTCGGTGACCACCAAGAAGCTTCGGCGCGTCGAACGCCGCCGCGTGCCAGACGCCCGTGGGCGGCGGGACGGGAGGCGGCGGCACCGGTCCGACCCTGCCCTGCCAGCCCGAGGCCCCTTCCGGGACGGGTTCGCTGCCGGCCACGGCGCTCACCCCGACCGCCTGGCCCGGCTCGGCCGCCGTCACCGTCGCGGACGCCCAGTGCGCGTGGACGACGACCACCGGCCCCGAGGGTCGGGACGTCAGCGGCCTGGTGTTCGACCCGAGCAACGCGAACGTCCTCTACTCCGTGAAGAACAAGAAGCTGGGTGTTCCGCCTGGTCAAGCAGGGCGGCCTCTGGGTCTCCGACACGAGCAACGGCTGGGCCGCGGGCAAGGAGATCTTCTTCCCCGGCAGCACCGACGTGACGACCAACCAGCCCGACTCCGAGGGCCTGACCGTGGGCCAGGACGGCGCCCTCTACGTGACCACCGAGCGCAACAACGCCGCCAACACCAACCCGCTGAACTCGATCCTGCGGTTCGACCCGGCCCAGTCCGGCACGCAGCTCGTCGCCACCGACCAGTGGGACCTGACCGCCGAGTTCCCCGAGCTGCACGCCGGCAACAAGACCGAGGCCAACCTCGGGTTCGAGGGCGCCACCTTCGTGCCGGACAGCTACCTCGTGGCCAACGGGTTCGTCGACGCCTCCACCGGCCTGACGTACAAGCCCGGCAGCTACCCGCTGCACGGCACCGGCCTCTACTTCGCGGCGCTCGAGAACGACGGCAAGCTCTACGCCTACGCCCTCAACAGCGACCACACGTTCCACCGCGTGGCGGTCGTCAACACCGGCATGGGACACGTCATGGACGTGCAGTACGACGCCGACGCGCAACGGATCTGGGCACTGTGCGACAACACCTGCGGCGTCGCCTCGACCGTGCTCAAGGTCAGCTCGACCGGCGCGATCGTCCCCGAGGTCGCCTACAGCAAGCCGGCCGGCCTGCCCGTGGACAACCTGGAGGGCTTCGCCATCGCGCCGAGCTCGACCTGCGTCGGCGGGACCAAGGAGGTCGTCTGGTCCGACGACGGCGTCTTCGGCACCGGCCCGGGCACGCCCGGCGAGGGTCACGCGCTGTACAGCGGGCGCGTGAGCTGCGACCTCGGCCTCGGCGCGCAGGGCGTTCCCGGACCGCCCGCGTGGGACGCGCACAAGGTCTACAACACGGGCGACAAGGTGACCTACGCGGGCAAGGTGTTCCGGGCGCAGTGGTGGACCTCCGGCGAGGTGCCCGGCTCCACCGCCACCGGCTCCTGGGAGGAGCTGGCGACGGCCGCCGACGGCACCGCGGTCTGGACGCCCTCGCGGGTCTTCACCGCGGGCGACGTCGTGGTCGACAACGGGAAGAAGTACAGGGCCCAGTGGTGGACGCGCAACCAGGTCCCCGGCGCGGTCGGTGGGCCCTGGACCGAGATCCCGGCGCCGGTCCCGGCCGGGTCGTTCCCGGCCTGGAGCGCGGCCACCGTGTACGTCGGCGGCGAGACGGTGACCTACCTCGGCCACACCTACCTGGCGCAGTGGTGGACCACCGGCACCGCCCCCGGCACCCCGTGGACGGCCTGGAAGCTCATCGCCTGACACGACTCGACCGGAGGCCCTCTCGCTCAGCCGAGCGCGGGGGCCTTCGCACGTGACCGACGTCACAGGTCCCACTCTTTGCAGTCATGCAATAATGCAGTTATGCAATCAATCGAGACCGGGCTGCGGGAGCGCAAGCGGGTCGAGACGCGGCACCGCATCGCGGACGCCGCCCTCGACCTGGCGCTCGAGCACGGCCTGGACGGCGCGACCGTCGAGGCGATCAGCGCCGCGGCCGGCGTCTCGCCCCGCACGTTCTTCAACTACTTCGAGTCGAAGGACGACGCGCTGCTCAACGCGCCCGACGCGCACGAGATCGACGCGATGGTCGCCGACGTCGTCGCGGCCAGCGACACCCTGAGCCTGCGCGAGGTGGCCGTCCGGTTCTTCGTCGAGAAGATCCGCACCACCATGCAGGCCGGAGCCCGTCGCGACCAGCGCCGCGAGATGTTCCAGCGCCACCCGCACCTGCTGGCCGCCGCGTTCCGCCAGCTCGGCGACACGCAGGACGCGTTCGCCGAGGCCCTGGCCCGGATCGCCGCCGCCCGCGGGGTCGGGACCGAGCAGGACACGGCTTGGGCCGAGGTCGCCGTCATCGCGGCAGCCTTCGCCGCTCGCGGCGCCATGAAGGAAGCCGCGGCGATGCCCGGGCTCGCCACCACAGACCAGATCGAGGAACGCGCGAACGCGCTCCTGAGGACAACATGGGAGAACCTGACGTGACCACCACCACCGCGGACGCCGAACAGGCGCCGCAGAGCCTCTCGCAGCCGGCCGGCGCGACGTCCCACCGGGGCGTCCTGCTGGTGTTCGCCGGCCTGCTCATCGCGATGCTGCTGGCGTCGCTCGACCAGATGATCTTCTCGACCGCCCTGCCGACCATCGTCGGCGAGCTGCACGGCGTCGAGCACATGGTGTGGGTGACCACCGCCTACATCCTGGCCTCGACGATCGTCATGCCCGTCTACGGCAAGCTCGGCGACCTCGTCGGGCGCAAGTGGCTGTTCGTCAGCGCGATCGGCATCTTCCTCGTCGGCTCCGTCATCGGCGGCCTGGCGCACTCCATGACCACCCTCATCGCCGGCCGTGCCGTCCAGGGCCTCGGCGGCGGTGGCCTGATGATCCTGGCGCTGGCGATCATCGCCGACGTCGTGCCCGCCCGTGAGCGTGGCCGTTACAACGGGATCATGGGCGCCGTGTTCGCCGTGTCCTCCGTGGCCGGTCCCCTGCTCGGCGGGTTCTTCACCGAGGGCCCCGGCTGGCGCTGGGCGTTCTGGATGAACGTGCCGCTCGGCATCCTTGCGATCGCCTCCGCCGTGAAGTTCATCCACCTGCCCAAGCGCGAGCTGGCGAAGCCTCGCCTGGACTACGCCGGCATGGCCCTGATCGCCATCGCGACCACGTGCATCGTGCTCATCACCACCTGGGCCGGTTCGACCTACGCCTGGGGCTCGCCCCAGATCATCGGGATGATCGCCGGCGCCGTCGTGGCCGGGATCGCCTTCGTGCTGGTCGAGCGCCGCGCCGCCGAGCCGATCATGCCGCTGGCCCTGTTCCGCAACCGGAACTTCAACGTCGCCACCCTGGGCGGCCTGCTCACCGGGATCTCGATGTTCGGCGCCCTGGCCTACCTGCCCACCTACCTGCAGATGGTCACCGGCTCCAGCGCCACCGAGGCCGGCCTGCTCATGGTCCCGATGATGCTCGGCCTGCTGCTGACGTCGGTCATCACCGGCATCGCGATCTCGCGTACCGGCACGTACAAGTGGTACCCGCCGATCGGCATGGTGCTCGTCGCCGTCGCCCTGTTCCTGCTCTCCACGATGACGCCCGGCCTGGCCGTCTGGGTCATCTGCGGGTACACCGCGATCATGGGTGTCGGGCTCGGCATGACCATGCAGAACCTGGTGCTCGTCGTGCAGAACTCCTTCTCGCTGAAGGTCGTCGGCACCGCGACGTCGTCGAACAACTACTTCCGCCAGATCGGCGCGTCGGTCGGTTCGGCCGTCGTCGGGTCGCTGTTCGCGACGAACCTCGCCCACCTGCTGACCCAGCGTCTGCCGGCCTCCGGGGCGGGCGACACGGGCAGCTTCACGCCCGACCTCGTGCACAGCCTGCCGGACCAGGTGCGCGAGATCATCGTCGGCGCGTACAACGACGCCCTGACGCCGGTGTTCCTGTACATGGTCCCGCTCGCGATCGCCGCCGCCATCGTGCTCGTGTTCATCAAGCACAAGCCGCTGGCCACCAAGATCGAGTCCGAGGCCGTGGTCGAGTCCCTCGACGTCGACGGCACCACGCACGTGGCGCTGCACGCCGACGACGCGCTGGATGCGGCCGAGCTGGACGCCGAGCTCGACGACATCGACGACGCCGAGCTGGCGACCGCCTCGTCCTGAGCCTGACCGAACGGCCCCGCACCGCCATCCCGGCGGTGCGGGGCCGTTCTCGCGCCTCAGCCGCGGGTGACGGCGAAGCGCAGGTGGGTGGCCCTCGGGGTGGAGATGGTCTCGACTGGTTCGAGGCCGATCGTCCCGAAGCCGATGCGGTCGAACAGGGGCGTGCCGCCGCCGAGGACCACCGGCGCGAGCGACAGGACGCACTCGTCGACCAACCCGGCGGCCAGGTACTGCTGGATGAGGTCCGCGCCGCCGCCGATGCGGACGTCCCTGCCGCCCGCCACGGCGGAGGCCTGCGCCAGCGCGCTCTCGATGCCGTCGTTGACGAAGTGGAACGTGGTGCCTCCCGGGCGCTCCCAGGGCGAGCGCTCGGTGTGCGTCACGACGAACACCGGCGTGTGGAACGGTGCGTCCTCCGGCCAGAACATCTCCCCACCGTCGAACATGCGCTTGCCCATGACGGTCACCCCGGTGCGCGCGTGGACCGCGCGCGCCAGGTCGTCGTCGGGCCCCGTCTCGCCGCCCTCCCCCAGGCCGAGGTTCTCCCGGAAGAAGCGCTGCGGCAGGATCCAGTCCTGCAGCGCGCCCCAGCGCTGCGCCCAGTCGAGGTAGGTCGGGTCGGCGGCGTGCTCGAGATCCATGCCGGACGGTGCGACGTACCCGTCGAGCGACGTGCTGACCGCGAAGAACACCCGCGAGGCGGTGGGCTGACCGGTATCCATGACGTCTCCCTGCGTCGTCTGACATACTCAAGTGAACACTTGAGTGTTGGCCGCGAGCGGCCGGACTGTCAAGTGCCCACTTAAGTATTGGAGCCGGATGAGCATCGAGCTGGTGTTCCAGGCGCTCGCGGACCCCACGCGTCGGGCGCTGATCGAGCGGCTCGGCGCCGGACCGCTCTCGGTCAGCGAGCTCGCCCGACCCCTCCCGCTGTCGCTCGCGGCGGTGGTCCAGCACGTGCAGGTCCTCGAGCAGTGCGGCCTGATCCGCACGGAGAAGACCGGACGAGTGCGCACCTGCGTCCTCGCGCCCGCAGGCTTCACCGAGGTCGAGCGGTGGCTGTCGGACCGGCGCACCGTGGCCGAGCGTCGCTTCGACCGCCTCGAGACCCTGCTCGCCCGCGACCAGCCGGAGGCACCCGGGACGTGAGCCGCGGGGCTCCCGCTCGGCGCACGAGACCCGTGACCGTATCGATACGTGGAATCGCTCCCACCATGCCCGGTTCGATTCCTATGATCGGCTCGCGCGGCCGTCTCGACGCGCACCGTCGACGACGACAGGGGAGGGCGCGTGGGCTGGAACGCGCGGCTCGTGCTGCACCGCGCCCGCGCCCAGACGTCGCTGCTCGCCGTCGTCACGGCGGTCGCGCTCCTGGCCACCACCCTGCTCGGCACGTTCGCGCTCCTGCTCACCACCAGCCAGGGGCGGATGGTGGCGGTCGCGCTCGACCGGACACGGGCGCAGGACCGGGAGATCGACGTCGTCGTCAGCCCGGGCGAGGGAGACCCGGCGGTCCTGACCCGGGCCGAGCCGTTCGTCGACGAGCTCCTCGGCGACGTCCCCGCGTCGCGCGAGACGTGGGTGAGCTCGGCCATGTACTCCGTGCGCGGCACGGCGGACCGCGTCCAGCCGTACGTGTACCTGGCGTCCCAGCCGCAGGTCGAGCGCAGCAGCACGCTGCTCAGCGGCGCGTTCCCCACGCAGGACGTCGACGACGCCGGTCGGGTGCTCGTGGCCGTTCCGCAGGTGACGGCGGACGCGTACGGCTGGTCGGTCGGCACCGTCGTGGACACGGTCGTGGCGGGCCGGCGCGACGATGCGACGTTCGTCGTGACCGGGACGTTCCGGCTGACGGGACCGGCGACCGCGTGGGTGCGGGACCCGCTGGGTGGTGCCGAGGAGAACGCGGCCTACCCGGTGCTGGGGTCGGCCGGGATGCTGAGCACGCGCGCGTGGGGTCCGTTCGTCACCGCGGGCCCGGGCGTGCTCACCGACGGCACCGTGCGGCTGGGCACCGCCCACCTCGTGGCCCACCCCGAGCTGGGTGGCGCGAGCGCGGACCAGCTGTCGGCGCTGCGGTCCCGGCTCGACCACGCCGACCAGCGGCTCACGTCGCTGACCGAGGCCGACGACGCGGACACGCGGGTGGACACCCGGCTGACCGCGACGATCGACACGGCGGTCTCGGGCCTGCGTGTCACGCAGGTGACCGTCGTCGTGGTCGCGCTGCTGCTCGTCGTGCTCGCGGTGACCGTGCTGCTGAACGCGGCGCGGCTGCTCGCCGAACGACGGGCCCCCGAGCAGCGGCTGCTCTCGTCGCGCGGGGGCTCGGGCCGCCAGCTCCTGCGCCTGGCGGGGTTGGAGGCGCTCTGCGTCGCGCTGCTCACCGCCGCGCTGGCGCCCTGGCTCGCCGACGTCCTGTACCGAGCGCTCACCACCGCGGGACCGATGCGCGACAGCGGCCTGCACGTCGACCCGGGCCGACCCGCTGCGCTCTGGGTGGTCTGCGCCCTGTGCGCGCTGGTGCTCGCCGGTGTGCTGCTCGTCCCCGCGCTGCGTCCCCAGGGCACGGCCGAGGGTCGGGCCGACCGGTACGGCGCGCTCGCCCGGTCGGGGGCCGACGTCGCGCTCCTGCTGCTGGCCGTGGTCGCGTTCCGGCAGCTGCGCACGTACCGCTCGCCGGTCGGGCCCGGTGGCTCGATCGACCCGGTCCTGGTCGTCGCCCCGGCGCTGGTGCTGCTCGCTGTGTCCGTCCTGACGCTGCGCCTCCTGCCGCTGGTGACCCGCGCGGGCGAGCGCGTCGCGGCGCGCAGCCGCTCGTTGACCTCGCCGCTCGCCGCCTGGGAGCTGGGGCGCCGGCCCGGGCGGGCCTCGGCGGCCGTCGTGCTCCTCACGCTGGCGATCGGCGTCGGCACCTTCTCGCTGTCGTTCCTGTCCACCTGGCGCACCTCCCAGCAGGACCAGGCCGACCTCGCGATCGGCACGGATGTCCGGGTGACGCCGACCGACGACACCATCCCAGCCGCAGGGATCGTCGGCGTGCCCGGCGTCGAGCTTGTGGCACCCGTGACGTTGCGCGACGCGACGGTCGGGACGCCCAGCACGTCCGCGCGCGGCCGCGACGGCTCGACCACGCTCTCCGCCACCCTGCTGGCCGTCGACACCACGCATGCGGGCGAGCTGCTGCGCGGCCGGCTGCCGGGCGGTTGGGCCGAGCGCACGCGGGACCTGCGACCGACCACGACCGTCGACGGCGTCTCGCTGCCCGGGACCCCGCGCTACCTCGTCGTCGACCTGGTGTCCGACCTGACCGCACCCGTGCCCGGGAGCCTGCAGGCCTGGATGGTGCTCCAGGACCCGACCGGCGAGCGGACGACGGTCGCCCTGCCGACGACGACGCTCGACGGCAACCGCCCCGACATCGTCCTGGCGGTGCCGGCGTCGACCCCGGGCACCAGCCTGGTGGCCGTGCTCGTCCGGGGGACGCCGGCCGCGACCGGCACGCCGCCGTCCGCCGACGTGACCATGGACGTCCAGCTGGCGCACCTGCGCACCGCCACCGGCCCGGCGGTCGCGCCCGGAGCACCGCTGCCGTCCGCCGACGAGCTCGAGGATGTCACGCCGGTCCCGTTCACCGGCGGGCACTGGGGCACGGCCGACGGGTCGACCCACGCCGCCGACGACGCCGTCCGGCTGGAGACCACGATCCGCTCCGGCGTCTCGTACGGCACACCCGTCGCGGTCGCCGCGACGACGTTCGCCGACCCGGGCGCCGGCCGCGCGCGGGTCGGCGCCCTGGTCACACCCGACCTGCTCGACTCGCTCGGCACGAAGGTGGGCAGAACCCTGCACCTGAGCGTCGCCGGGGCCGACGTCGACCTCGCGATCGTCGGCACCGTGCCCTACCTGCCGGGTCAGCCGAGGGGCAGCGGCGTCCTGGTGGACTCCGACCTGCTCGGGCGCCAGGCGATGACCGGCGCGTTCGCGCCGCCGACGGCGGACGAGTGGTGGCTGGCCGTGCCGGACGCACAGGCGGGCGATGTCGCCCGGACGATCGAGCGAGCCGGCGACGGGCTGGCGCGCACGCGGGTGGACGCTCGCACGGACGCCACCGACGGGCCGCTGCGGATCGGCGTCCAGGCCGCTCTGTGGGTGGTCGTCGCCGCGGCGCTGCTGCTCGCGGTTGCCGGCATCGCGATGAGCGCGACGGTCTCGGTGCGCACCCGGCAGCTCGAGCTCGCGCGGCTGCAGGCGCTCGGCGCCGCGCGGGGCGCACTCGTGCGCTCACTGCTGCTCGAGCACGTCGCGGTCGCGGCGCTCGGCCTGGTGGCGGGCGTCGCGGTCGGCACGTTCCTCGCTCGGGCGGTCGCGCCGCTGGTCACGGTCTCACCGACCGGCGGCACGCCGGTGCCCGGGGTGGTCGTGCTGGCCGGCTGGCCCGGCCAGGTCGTGCTGGTCGGCACGCTCCTGGCACTCACGGCCGTCGTCGTCGCCGTCGTCACCAACGGGCTGCTCAAGCACGCGTCCGGCGAGCTGCTGCGGCTGGGGGACGACCGATGACGGCGCTCACCACCCTGCGCGTCGGGGCACGGGCCGCGACGGCCGAGGCGGTGCGCGTCGGCCGTCGGCGCGCCCGCGCGGATTCCGGCCTGCTCGCGTTCGGGGCGGTCGTCCTTGCGATCAGCGTGGCCCTGTCGCTGGCAGTCCCGCGCCTCGTGGCGCACGCGGCCGACGACGCCGTGCGGGTCGCGGTCCGGGACGCCGGCACGTCCGCGGACCTCGTCGCCCGGATCGGTGCACCGCCCGGATCGACGACGCGGACCGCGGACCGCGACCCGAACATCGCCGCCGAGCTGCGGGCCTCGGCCGCCGACGTCCGGAACGCGATGCCCTCCGCGTTGCGGTCGATCGCGGGTTCCGGTTCGGTCTCGGTGGCGACGAGCGTGCGGGTGGCGGTCGCCGGGGACACCCCGATCTCGACGAGGCTCGTGTACGTCGGAACGGCCGCCGGCCCGCTCGTGCGCTGGGTCGACGGTGCCGCGCCGGCGCTCGCCGAGCTGCCCGCGAACGACCCGACCGACCCGGCGCTCCCCCGTCGACAGCTCCAGGTCGGCCTGCAGGCCGACACGGCGGCGTCCCTGGGCGTGCACGTCGGCGACACGGTGCACGGTTCGCTGCCCACGCGAGGCCCCGTCGACATCGTCGTCACGGGGCTGTACCGCGCGACCGACGCGGACGACGCGGCGTGGACGGGGTTCGGCGACCTGCTCTCGGCGCAGGACCCGCTCGCCGGTTCCGCGCAGCAGGGACGCGCGGCCCTGCTCGTCACCGACGACTCGCTGCCGGACCTCCAGCTCGTGGTCCTGGCACGGTCGCTGGTCACCACCTACCGGTACGCGACGCACGCCGACGCGTTCGACGCCGCGACGGCCCCGCAGGTGGGTGCCGACCTCACCCGCGTGCAGGCCGATCCCGCCGTGCTGCGCCAGACCGACGGCCGCTCCCCGACGATCGACACCGACCTCGGCTCCGTGCTGGGCGGGGCCGGCACTCGGCTCGCCGCGGCCCGCGCGCAGGAGTCGGTCGTCGTGGTCGGGCTCGCGGGCGTGGCCGCCCTTGTCCTCGTGCTGGCGGCACGTCTGCTGGTCGGCCGGCGCGAGACCCAGGTGCTGGGCGAGCGCGCGCGGGGCGCGTCGCTGGGCGCCGTGACGACGCGGGCGCTCGTCGAGTCGGCGCCGGTCGCGCTCGCGGCGGGACTCGTCGGCGCGCTCGTCGCGACGGCGGCGGTGCCCGGTCGCACCTCCTCGTGGGGGATCGCGGCCGGCCTGGTGCTGGTCGGGGCACTGGCACCCCCGGTCATCGCCGTGAACCGGGCCCGGACCGCGTGGTCGGGGCGTCGACAGCCCGCGAACCGGGCCGACCGTGACCGGCTGCGGCGACGGCGCTCGACCCGCCGGCTCGTGGCCGAGGCGGCCCTCGTGGTGCTCGCCGTCGGGGCGTTCGTTTCCGCGCGCGGGCGCGGCCTGCTGCCGGCGGGAGGCGGTGACGTCGACCTCCTGCTCGCGGCGGCCCCCCTGCTGGCCGCCGCGGCCGTCACCGTGCTCGTCGTGCACGCGGTCCCGCCGCTGCTGCGGACCGCCGGGCGCGTCGCGCAGCGCGGTCGGGGGCTCGTGCCGGTCGTCGCCACCGCGCGCGCCGGGTCCGTCGCCGGCGCCGTCGTGCCGCTGACCGCCCTCACCATGGCCGTCGGGATGGTCGTGTTCTGCGGGACGACGACCGCGATCGTGCGCTCGGGACAGGCCGCCGCGGCGGACGACCGGGTGGGTGCGGACCTCCGGGTGGACGGCGAGCTCACGCAGCAGGAGGTCGACGCCCTGCGGGCCTCCCCCGACGTCACGGCGGTCGCAGGGATCGCCGTGCAGCGCTCGCGCAGCCTCGGGTCGGGCGCCGGCGCGACGGTCGACCTCGTGCTCGTGGATGCCGACGCGCTAGTCACCATCGACCACGCGCACGGGCGCGACGGCGGGTTCGCCCGGCTGGTCACGGGCTCGGCCACCGTTCCCGCGCTCGTCGACCCGGCGCTGGCCGAGACGGTCCGGCTGGTGCCGCCGCGGGTGCTCGGGGACTCGGGCGACGTGAGCCTCGCCGTCGCCGGGACCCTCGACGACAGCACGCGCGTCGGGTCCTACACGTCGGGTACGGTCCCGCGCCCGCGCGTCGTCGTCGACCGCGCGACCTTCGACGGCACCCAGCACGAACCGGCCGAGCTGACCACGGTCCTCGTCGACGGACCGGGCGCCGGTCGGGCGGTCGAGGCCCTGCACCTCGACGACCGCGCGGGCGTGAGCGTCACGACGCGCGACGGCTGGTTGGCCGCCTGGGCCGCGGCGCCCCTCAACCACGGGCTGGTCGCGCTGCTGAGCGGTGCCGCGGCGGTGCTGGCCGCCTACGCGGCGCTCGCGCTGGTCCTGCTCGTCGTGGCCACGTCCCGCGAACGCGGGAGGACGCTCTCCGCGTTGCGCACGCTGGGTCTCGACGGGCGCACCGGCCGGGCGATCACGCTGGCGGAGCTGGCGCCGCTCGCGGGCGCGGCCCTGCTCGCCGGCATCGCCATCGGCCTCGGTGTGCCGTGGCTGCTGGCCGGCACCCTCGGGCTCGATGTCGCGACCGGCGGTTCGCACGCCCCGCCGCCGACCGTGGCCTGGTGGCCGGTGCTCACCGCCGTCCTGACGGTGGGCGGGGCGCTGGTGGTGGCGGTGCTGGTGGAGAGCGCGGTGCGTCGTCGCGACCGGTTGGGCGACGTGCTGCGGGTGGGCGAGCGATGAGCGACGAACGAAGGGACCGACGATGACGACCACGCTCGAGAGCCTCGAGGAACGGGCCCGCGCGCACGGCAAGGACTTCGGCGCGGACGCGCTGATCGTCTGCGACTCGCTGGTGCGCATCTACCAGTCGGACGGCGTCGAGGTTCAGGCACTGCAGGGCCTCGACCTGCTCATCGAGCGCGGCGACCTCGTCGCGGTGGTCGGCGCGTCCGGCTCCGGCAAGTCGACGCTCCTGTCCGTCCTGTCTGGCCTCGACGTCCCGACGGCGGGCCGCGTGCGCGTCGGGCCGTGGGACCTCATGTCGATGACGTCCCGGCAGAGGATCGAGTACCGCCGCACGATGGTCGGGTTCGTGTGGCAGCAGACCGCGCGCAACCTCGTGCCCTACCTGACGTCCGTGGAGAACGTGATGCTGCCGCTGGCCCTCGCCGGGCGCCCGCGTCGCGACCGGACGCATCGCTCCGCCGAGCTGCTCGACATGCTCGGGGTGGGCTACTGCGCCGACCGGCGCCCCGGCGAGATGTCCGGGGGCGAGCAGCAGCGCGTCGCGATCGCCGTCGGGCTGGCCAACGACCCGCAGGTCCTGTTCGCCGACGAGCCCACGGGCGAGCTCGACAGCGCGACGTCGGACGACGTGCTGGAGTGCCTGCGCACCTCGAACCGGGAGCTCGGCACGACGGTCGTCATCGTCACGCACGACCTCGGGGTGTCCGAGCACGTGCAGCGCACCGTCGCCATCCGGGACGGCCGCACGTCGTCCGAGGTGGTGCGCCGCACCGACACGCACGAGGACGGCAGCGAGCACGTGGTCGCCGAGGAGTTCGCCGTCCTCGACCGGGCCGGACGGCTGGCTTCCCCCGCGAGTACCGAGAGGCGCTCGACCTGGTCGGCCGCGTGCGGCTGACGCTCGAGGAGTCGCACGTGTCGGTCTGGCCGGGTCGCACCGCCCCGAAGGAGCAGTCATGACCGCCTCCCCCGTCGTCCTCGTCGAGGGCGTCAGCCGGACCTACGGCAGCGGACCCACCGCCGTCCGGGCGGTCGACGACGTCTCGTTCTCCGTGGCGCCCGGCGAGCTGGTGGCCCTCGTCGGCCGTTCGGGGTCCGGCAAGACCACGCTGCTCAACTGCGTCGGCGGCCTGGACCGTCCCGACGCGGGACGCGTGCTCGTCGACGACCGCGAGGTGTCCTCGCTCGACGAGGCCGGGCTTGTCGAGCTGCGTCGCGACGTCGTCTCGTTCGTCTTCCAGACGTTCGGGCTGGTGCCCGTGCTCTCGGCCGCCGAGAACGTCGGCGTCCCCCTGCGGCTGCGGCGCGTGCCCGTCGCGGACCGCGAGGCCCGCGTCGAGCTGCTGCTCGACCTGGTGGGCCTCGGCGCGCACGCGCAGCAGCGGCCGGCCGAGCTGTCGGGCGGCCAGCAGCAGCGCGTCGCCATCGCGCGGGCCCTGGCCAACTCGCCGCGGCTGCTGATCGCCGACGAACCGACCGGCCAGCTGGACGCCGAGACCGGGACGGCCGTGATGGCGCTGCTCCGCGCGGTCGTCGAGGCCGAGGGGATGACCGCGATCGTCTCCACCCACGACCCGCTGATGATGTCGCTGGCCGACCGCGTGCTGCGCCTCGCCGACGGGCGCCTGGTCGAGGCGCACGCACTGGCGTGACCCGAACCCCGAAGCGATGCGGGAGCCGGCCGCACCGACGCAGCGACCGACGTTGTCGAACGCGGACGCGGCGGGCTCCTCAGATCCGCGGGTCGACGTGCATCTTGGGCCCGTCGCCGGCCCCGTCGAACGTCTCGCCGGCGAGGATCGCTCCGACGTCGTCGAGCCCGACCGTGGCGGCGACCAGCGGACGTGGGTCGACCGTTCCGCTCGCGTAGAGGTCGATGGTCCCGGCGAGCCCCGGCGAGGCACTGAGGATCCCGACGGCAGTGACGTCCTTGAGAGCGATCGTGCGCGTGTCGAGCAGGCTCGGGCTGCCCGCGAGGCCGATGTAGACGACCCGCTTCGCCGGCTCCACGAGCGCGAGCGCCTTCGCAGGGAGGCTCGGAGCGTTCGACGCCTCGACCACCGCGTCCCAGGGGAAGCCGGGGAAGCTCGGCCTCGGTCCACACACCCTCGAAGCCGAGGCCGCGGGCGAACTCCAGAGAGCGTGCCGAGCGCCCCATGAGGTGCACCTCGGCTCCCTGCGCGCGCGCGACGAGGGCGACCAGGAGGCCGATCGTGCCGGCGCCGAGCACGAGCAGCCGGTCGCCGGGGGCGAGGTTCGCCGCCCAGACGGAGCGGATGGCGTTGCCGCCGGGCTCCACGAGCGCGCCGAGGGCGTCGTCGATCGTGTCCGGGAGTGCGTGCAGCGCCGAGACGGGCATCGCGAGCTGCTCGGCGAGGGCGCCCGAGAAGCCGTTGCGGATGCCGACCTCGTCACGGAAGCTCGCAGACGTGCTGGTTGCCCTGCAGGCACCGTCGGCACACGCCGCAGCCGAGCATCGTGTCGCCCGTGACGCGACGCCCGACCCACGACGGGTCGACGCCGTCGCCGACCGACGCGACCGTGCCCATCCACTCGTGGCCGAGCCGCAGCGGGAACCGGGCGTGGCCCTCGTGCAGGTACGCCATCTCGCCGGTGAAGAACTCGACGTCGGTTCCGCAGACGCCGACTCGTTGGACGTCGATGACCGCTCCCCCGGGCCCTGCGGTCGGCGGGGCGACGTCCTGCACCTCGAACTCGCGGGGGGCGGTGAGCACGAAGGCCCTCATCGCGGTGCGAGGACGGTCTGTCGCTGGGCGCCGAGGCCGTCGATGCCGAGCCCATCACGTCGCCGGGCTGGAGCCAGATCGGGGGCTTGAAGCCCATGCCGACGCCGGGCGGGGTGCCGGTGTTGATCAGGTCGCCGGGCTCGAGGACCAGGAACTGGCTCAGGTAGTGCACGACGACGTACGGGTCGAAGATCATCGTCGAGGTCGAGCCGGTCTGCTTGCGGTCGCCGTTGACGTCGAGCCACATGCCCAGGTCGAGGACGTCGTCGATCTCGTCGGGAGTCACGAGCCACGGGCCGGCCGGGTTGAACGTCTCGGCCGACTTCCCCTTCGACCACTGCCCGTTGCGTTCCATCTGGAACGCCCGCTCGCTGACGTCGTTCACCACCGTGTAGCCGGCGATGACGTGACGCGCGTCCTCGACCGAGTCGAGGTAGCTCGTGCGCGTGCCGATGACGATGCCGAGCTCGACCTCCCAGTCGGGCTTGGTCGAGCCGCGCGGGATGCGCACGTCGTCGTGGGGTCCGACGAGCGTGTTCGGCGACTTGGTGAACAGGATGGGCTCGGCCGGGACCTCCTGGCCCGTCTCGGCCGCGTGGTCCCTGTAGTTGAGCCCGATGCAGAGGATCTGGTGCGGCCGCGCGAAGGGCGCCCCGACCCGCTCGCCGGCGAAGCGGGAGACGGCACCACGCTCGACCCGCTCGGCGACGACGGCCGGGAGAGTGGCGAGGTCGCCCGACGCGAAGAAGGCCTCGTCGAAGTCGGCGACGACGTCCGAGAGGTCGACGTAGGTCCGGTCGTCGAGCCGGGCGACGGGCTTCTCGTCGCCGACGGCACCGATGCGCATGAGGTACATGGGTCAGTTCCTTGTCGAGTCGGATCGGTGGACGAAGGTCGCGGACGCCCAGGGCGTGGTGGGCGCACCGACGACCCCGACGTCGGCGACGAAGAGACAGCCCGCACCCGGGTACCGGTCGAGGTCGGCGGGCGAGAGGTCGCGGGAGGCGGTGGTGAGGAGCAGGGTCTCGAGGTGCTCCCCGACGAACGCCACGCTGGAGACGTGCGGCGCGTCGACACGCACGGTGTCGCCGGGCTCCCCCGACGGCGAGAAGGACCGCACCTCGCCACCGCCCCAGACCGCCACCCACAGGTGGCCGCGGGCATCGACGCAGATGCCGTCGGGGTGTCCGTCGACGAGGTGCAGGTGCTCGCGTCGCGGACCGAGCCGGCCCGTCTCGACGTCGTACTCGCGGGCCCAGACCACTCCGCGCATGGTGTCGGTGCTGTACATCACGGAGCCGTCGGGCGACCACGCGATGCCGTTGGAGAGCATCAGGTCGGAGTCGATCACCGTGAGCGAGCCGTCGAGCTCCCAGCGGTACAACCTCTCCTGCTGCCGCCCGGCGCCCTCGTCGAGCGGCAGAGTCCCCACGACGAACCGTCCACGCGGGTCACAGGCGCCGTCGTTGGACCGACTGCCGCTCCCGGCGCCGGTGATCGTCGGGCCGTCAGTGCGCTGTCCGTCGGGTTCGACGACGACCAGCCGGTCGTGCGTCGCGACGAGGATGCTGCCGTCGTCGCCCGGCACCGCCGCCCCGATGCGGCCGTCGAAGTCGAGCTGGTGGACCGGCTCGACCCACCGGTCGACCAGGTGCCCGACGAACACCGAGCCCCGCTCGACGTCGATCCACAGGACGCGCGACCTGTCCGCCACCCAGACCGGCCCCTCGGCCAGCACGTGCCGGCGCGCGGACGCCCGCGCCGCGAGGTGCTCGGTCATCGCTGCCCCGCGTCGAGGTCGCCGCCGACGATCGCCCGGATGACCGGCAGGTCGACCAGGATTCGGTCGAGCGACATGCGGTGGGCCAGGGCGCTGATGCTGATCGCTCCGCTCGGCTCGGTCGGCGAGGCGAGGTAGATCGGCAGCGCGAGGCAGTTGACGCCCAGCTCGTTCTCCTGGTCGTCGACGCTGTAGCCGCGCGCGCGCACCAGCTCGAGCCGATCGTGCCACCTCGAGGGCCGTGCCCGCCGCGCGCGCGGTCGGCCGCACGAGCTCGCGTGCGCCGACCCACGCCTGGACCGAGACGAGGTCGGGAAGCTTCAGCGAGAGCAGGAAGCTTCCCGACGGCCGTGGCGTGGGCGGGGTTGCGTCCACCCACGGTCGAGGTGAGGCGCATCGCACCGACGGCCGGGTCGACCTTGGCTCGGTAGACGATGTCGAACCCGTCGAGAACGGCATAGTGCGCGGTCTCGCCGAACCGCTCCGCCAGGGTGTCGAGGATCGGCTGGACGCGCAGGTGGTCGGGCCGCAGCTCGTGGTTGGCGAAGGCCATCCGCAGGAACTCGTCACCGAGCAGGTAGCGACCGCGCCCGTCCTTGCCCGCGAGGCCGGCGCGGACCAGCGAGGCGAGCGCCCGGTGCACCGTCGGCTTCGGGCTGCTCACCGCACGGGCGATCTCGTCCAGGGTCACGCCGTCGGGGTACTTCGCGAGCTCGACGAGCACGGCGAGCACCCGGTCGGCCCCGACGAGCCGGTCGTCGGCGGTCGACGCGGTGCCGAGGTCGGAGGTAGTAGCGGTCATCGTGTTCCAGATGTTAGACATGGATTTCAACAAACGGAAGAGGACCCATGGCCGAGCGCCGCAGCGCCGAGTGGTACGCCGGCACCGACCGCAACGCGTACATCCACCGCGCGTGGATGCGGCGCGGGCTCCCGCACGACGCGTTCGACGGTCGACCGCACATCGCGATCGCGAATTCCGCCTCCGACCTGACGCCGTGCAACTCGCACCTGAACGAGGTCATGGAGAGCGTCAAGGCCGGCATCTACGAGGCCGGCGGCATCCCGCTCAACCTGCCCGTGGTGTCCCTCGGCGAGACGCAGGTCCGACCGACGGCGATGCTCTGGCGCAACATGGCCGCGATGGCGACGGAGGAGATGCTGCGCGCCAACCCGATCGACGGTGTGGTGCTGCTCGGGGGGTGCGACAAGACGATCCCCTCGCTGCTCATGGCAGCCGCTTCGGTCGACCTGCCTGCGATCGTGGTCCCGGGCGGGCCGATGAAGACGGGCACCTTCCGCGGCCAGGCGCTCGGCTGCGGCACCGACGTCTGGCGACTCAGCGAAGAGGTGCGTGCTGGGACCCTCAGCGAGGAGGAGTTCCTGACGAGCGAGTCGTCGATGATCTCGAGCAAGGGGCACTGCAACACGATGGGCACGGCGTCCACCATGGCGCTCGTCGCCGAGGCGCTCGGCACCGTCATCCCCGGCCTCGCGGGCACGCCGGCAGTGGACAGCCGCCTGCTCGAGAGCTCGCACGAGACCGGCCGGCTCATCGTCGACCTCGTCGAACGCGACCGCCGACCCAGCGCGTTTCTTACGAAGGGCTCGTTCCAGAACGCGATCGTGGCGCTCGCGGCGATCGGCGGCTCGACGAACGCGGTCGTCCACCTGCTCGCGATCGCGGGCCGGCTAGGCATCGACGTCACGCTCGACGACTTCGACGCGATCGGCTCGGGCGTACCGCTGCTGGTGAACCTCCAGCCCGCCGGCCGCTTCCTCATGGACGACTTCCAGCGCGCGGGCGGCTTGCTCGCCGTGCTGCGGGAGGTCAAGGACCTGCTCGACCCGACGGCGCTCACGGTCACCGGCCGACCGCTGGTCGATCACCTCGACGACGCCCGGATCTGGGACCACGAGGTCATCTCTGCGCGCGAGAAGCCGCTCATCCCGGACGCCGGCATCGCCGTGCTGCGCGGGAACCTCGCACCCGGCGGCGCCATCATCAAGCCGGCCGCCGCATCCCCCCACCTGCTCAGGCACCGCGGCCGCGCGGTCGTCTTCGACTCGATCGAGCACATGCACGCCCGCATCGACGACCCCGACCTGGACGTCGACGAGAGCTCGGTGCTGGTGCTGCGCGGCTGCGGGCCGAAGGGGTACCCGGGGATGCCCGAGGTCGCCAACATGCCCCTGCCCAAGAAGCTGCTCGAGAAGGGCGTGCGCGACGTCGTGCGCATCTGCGACGGCCGCATGAGCGGCACCGCGTACGGCACCGTCGTCCTGCACGTGACGCCGGAGGCCGCCGCCGGGGGCACGCTCGCCCTCGTCCAGGACGGCGACTGGATCGTCCTCGACGTCGCCCAGCGGCTCCTCACGCTCGATGTCCCGCGAGGCGAGCTGAACCAGCGCCGCCCCAACCGGGCCACCCTCGACGGCTACGCCACGCCGAGGCGCGGCTGGGAGCGTCTGTACGTCGACCACGTGCTAGGCGCCGACACGGGCGCCGACCTGGACTTCCTCGTCGGATCGAGCGGCGACAAGGTCTCGCGCGAGTCGCACTAGCCGCGGGGCTCACCGACGTCGGTGAGTGGTGCGAGGACTCGCTCTGCGACTCGGGGGCGGCGCGTCACCGGACCCATCGGGAAGCGATGCCGAACTCTTCGGCAACCGAAGCGATCTCGTGCAGGGTCAGACCGTCGGCCCGACCACCGGCAACGAGGTCCATGTACTCGTACCTGGCTCCGGTCTCGGCGTACTCGATCCGATCGACGGCACGCGTCACGGACACGTCCGAGCGAGCCATCACACCGTGCTTGGACCAGAGCACGATCTCGAACTCCCGCAGGCCTTCGACGTTCGCGGCCATCAGCTCGGCCGAGCCCGGGATCATGAAGTCGAGCACGCCGACACCCGCCGACAGGGACACGATCGACTCGGGCTCCCAGCGCAGGATGCGTGCGTTCATCGCGGCGGTGTCCCGGTACGCGGGGATGTGCGAGAGGTACGTCAGGTTCATCGGTTGGGCGTGCACCACGGCCTGGAAGGTCACCCCGCGGCGCGCCACCTGGTCCTGGTGGACGGCCAGGTGTGAGTTGAACTCGCTGGTCAGACGTTCGAACAGCCGGCGCGGCGACGTGTAGAGGGTGCCCGTCCGGCCGCCCTCGTCGACGACGACCGCACCGACGTTCGCCTCGGGGTCCTGCTGGATCTGCCGGAGGCGGCGCCCGGACCCGGTGGCGAGGATGGTGTGCCCGGCGAGAGCCGGCGCTGGGACGGGCAGCGTGATCTCTTCGGCGTTCGAGAAGCGTCGGCGCACCTCGATGTCCCAGCCTGCGTAGACCGAGATGTTGCCCGCGCCGGCCTCGGAAGCGTCGATCTCGCAGACGCGCGCCCCTCCTGCGCCCATCGATGCGAGCAGCTCGTCGAGCTCGGGGTGCACAGCGGTGTCACGCATCATCATCCTCGGAGGTAGTGAATCGTTTCATTCAGTCCACACCCGCACCTGCCCTGGCGCACGGGCCAAAGGTCCTCGTTCTGAGCCCCCTGGCGAAGACGGAGCGGTGGTGGGACGGTCGTCATCGGGGGATCAACAGCCTCCGCACACGGGGGACCCGATGAGCACCGACCATGCGCGAGCACACCGGCCGCAGACGGCGGGGACGTCACGGTCCGTGGCAGGGCCGACACCGGTGCCCGCCTCGCCCGCAGCGGTCTCCGGGCTGACCGTCGGACATGTCGATGACCCGGCGGAGCAGAACGCGGACGCCCGCGCCGAGGTGGCACTCGACCGCCTACGCAGACATCCCGAGGGTGCCGACGCAGCCCCGCACCGCGCTCTGGCGCCAGATCCGCTCGACCGCCTGCGCCGCGCTCCGGTGCCCGCCCCCGCGGCCCGCATCGGGCGGTCCGGTGGGGTGCTCGACGTCCCGACGAGCGCCCGGATCGATGCGCTGCGCAGCTCGGGCGCTCCTCTGGCAGACCCCGTCCGTCAGAGGATGGAGCACGCCTTCGGCGTCCCCCTGAACCACGTCCGCCTGCACGAAGGGCAGGAGTCCGCGCGCCTGAACGCCGAGCTGTCCGCGCAGGCCTTCACCTCGGGCGACGACATCTTCTTCGGCGGTTCCGGGCTCGATCCGACCGTGCCGGCGGGGGAGCGGGTCCTCGCCCACGAGATCGCCCACGTCCTTGATCCGGCAGACAGGACGGATACCGGTGTGGCGCCCGCGCGCCGCGAGCCGATCAAGCTGGAGAAACCCGTCGACGGGGCAGTGACCTACACCGACACCGCCTTCCCGCACCTGAGGCTCGCTCGTCTGTTCGAGACAGGACATGCGGAGAGCATCCAACGATTCGAAGTGCTGAACGACGGCGACCTCAAGAGACACGTCCTGAGGTGGACCGATGAGCTCGAATACGTCCTCGAGGTCGGGGCCGGCGAGTTCAGCCCGGTCGATCTCATCGCGATGAAACGGGCCGACGTGAGCGGGATCGAACCGCAGCTGCGCACCGAGTACACGTCGATCGGGGAGACCGGCTGGGGCGTCACGAACGTGGAGTCGGGCACCAGGTTGCACACCTCGGGCCTCATCACGTGCATGGCATGGGTGCTGTCCAACGACCACGCCGCCTACATGACGCACATCGTGATCACCGATCCGTTGGCCGAAAAGCCCGACGGCTTGGCCGCCCAGGTCGAGAAGCTGGCGGACGCGTTCACCGAGAAGTCGGGAGCGCGTCCGACGAACCTGACGCTCCAGGCAGCACAGAGCGGCTTCGAGTCGCAATACGGCGGCAAGCGTGAACTGACGGACTGGATGCGCGCGCTCGTCCCGGCAGGTGTCCTCGCGCCGAAGTTCGTCGTCTTCGGGCGCGCGGAGGCTGAGCACTTCGTGAAGCCCGGCGGCACGGGCAGAGCGGCGCATTGGCGCGGCAAACCCATCAAGCTCGTGAAGGTGGACCGCGTCAGTCGCGACAAGCCAGCGACCGCGACGCCTCTCCCATCGGACTCGGAGATATCGGCACGACCAAAG
Source organism: Cellulomonas sp. McL0606 (assembly GCF_058248365.1). The sequence continues at coordinate 3,145,967 of NZ_CM177779.1, forward strand.
TACGTGTTCAAGCCTCGGAATCGCACGCCCACGAGCGACGACACGAATTCGTAGGGCGGTCCTCGCTCACCCACCCCACACACGTGGGAGCCTGCTCCGCCCAGCACCGCCGCTCCTTGACGATCACGTCCGGGTGCTCAGTTGGGCAGATCCGGCGCTCGGGCTGATCGAGTCAACGACGAAGGCCCGGACCATCAGGTCCGGGCCTTCGTCACTGTGTAGCGGGGGGACCTCCCTGCCCTGCGGTCTCACTGTTGGAGGTGGAGCGTTGGTGCAGGTCAGAGGGGTATGCCAGGGCAAGTGCGTGGGCAACTTCGTCTTCACTCGTCGATCGAACCACAGCCGCGAGACACGATCACCGGGTCCCAAAGCCACCCCTGATCACCGCCGCTCGACGAGCGATCTCTGACAGTTGCGCTGCCATCTGCGCCCCGTCCTGATTCGGGTCGTCGCAGCGACTCGTCCAGCCCGGCGGCGGGCATGGTCAGCGTCGCTTGCCGGCGCCGAAACTGCCAGCGACCCGATACTCCATCGCGTCACGCCTGAGCGGCGGATCCGGCGTGAACGACTGCCCGCTCATCACGCATCGCGTGTTCCGCTTGGTCCTGTGCTCCGAAACGGTCGTCGACCCGTCGGATAGCGTGATGACCACGAAGGCATGGCACTTCGGGCAGTAGTCCTGAGTGGTCTTGACCTCCGGTCGCTTCTTCTTCGCCGACTTCTGCTCTGAGGGGCGTGTTCTGCTGCGGGGCGCTGGATTTGCGGTCGGCAGGGTCGCCGGCGGCGCTTTCGGGGGCTCCCCGCCGACTCCACCCGGGCATGGCGCACCGGTCCTCTTGCTGAGATGCGGGACGACCCAACCGTCAGCATTCGCCAAACGTCTATGCCCGCATACGCCGCACACGATCCCCTTGCTTGCCACACCCCGAGTCTCGCAGCAACGCTTCTCTTCGGGGCCGAAGGTGCTGCTTCACGGATGGGTGACAGCCGAACCCCGCTGCATCCTCAGTCGATTGCCTTGTCGTCCAACGGCCACCAGTCGAAGGCGCGGGCGTCGAGTTCGTCCTCGTCCGGCTCCCACCGAAAGATCTTGAACGTCCCGGATCCGGGGTCGACGTCACCATCCGGCGTGAAGGTAATGTCCGACAGAACACCGAGGACGCACTCGCCAGGGTGGTCCAAGGCCCACGCAACTTCGCGCCGGGACACGATGACCGAGTCCCCGGCGGTGACCGTTCCCTTCGCTTCCAGGTACAAGTGCTCGTCCCCGCGCGTCGCGCGCGCATCGAAGGAGTTGCCGAACCTGGTGTCTTTGACGTCCCAGCCGAGCGACCGATAGTGCTGCATCAGCCTGTCTTGCGCGGCGTCTTCCACTTTCTTCCGCTTGGCGGGGTCTTGCATCCAGCCTTGACTTGATCTGACGCTCCCGGCACGAGCACTGGGCACAGTCGACCGGCGCAGGCTGGCGACGTGCTCGTCCCAGAACTGTTCCAAAGCGTCGACCACACCCTGCTTGACCTGGGTGCCGCTGTTCTGCGGCGTCCAGTGTTGTTCGGGCCACCGACGCTCCAGCTCTTGGAAGGGCAGCGGATCTTCGATGTCGATGACTGTGTCCCAGTCGACGTCTGCGTAGTTCGCTTCGCCGGACGCGTCCTGGCGCCAGTGAGGTCGCTGGAACACGCCGGAGAGGAACACTCCAGACGCGATGATCCCGCGGGGCTCTGGACCTTGGCGAAGCAGAAACGCCCGGTCCCCTGGCTCGATGCCATGTACGCGGGACCCGGTCGCCCAGCGGCCTTCGACCGGGTGGCCGGCGGCGGTCGCTTCGATCCAGTCCTCGATCACTTCCGGTTCGAGTCGTTCCTGATCAGGGTTGTACGTGAGGAGGAACGCTCGTCGCCCGGAACTGCGCAGTGTGACGGACATGCGGCGGTCGCCCGTGATCTCCGCGGCGAGCGTGTCGTGGCGGGCACGGAGCGCGGGCTGCCTGTCCTGGGAGGCAATCACGTCGCGCTCGACGGTCACAATCCCGTCGGACCGAGTCGCGTCGGTGGCGTTGACCATTTCGAACTTCGTCACAGGCCCATCATCCTCACCACGTCGTCGGCTTCCATCCTCGTCGTGCTCTTCTTGCAGATCACTGCGAATGCCTCTCTGCGAGCCCAAGCATGCGGTAGGCGAGCAGGGTGTAGTCGCCGCCGGCACCCAGGAGTTCGCTGGCGAGGTCCAAACGACGAGGAGGGTCACCGTGCACCGTGATTGTCGTTGAGTCGAGGGCAAACACGGGCTCGTCGCCGCATGTCACGTCCCAGCCGCTGACGGAGTCCCCTGCGATGTCCCAGGCGCCGTCGTCGACGGCGTGAGCGAGAAGGTGGGCGATCAGTCGGGCGGCGATCGCGTCGTGCGGGGGGTCGGTGCGTGGGTTGGTGGGCGCGAACGCGTCGATAATGACGTCACCGGTGGTGGTGGGGAACGGCTGGGCGAAGACGTCGAACCAGTCGAGGCTTTCGACGTCTGTGTCCCGCACCATGGTGATGGCCGCGTCCGTCAGGGTGACGAACGGGCGATGTCCGGGCGCGGTCGCCATCGTGAGGAAGTGTTCGCCGGCGTGCGCTTCGAGGTGCACGCCTGCCCAGTGCTCGGTGACTGTCGCCGCGATTGCCCACGAGGCGGCGAGCAGGTGGGGGCGCGCGGGGTGTTCGAGTTCGACGTCTTGCAGGACGGGGTCGTTCATCGGGTCTCCTCGTCAAAGCCGTGGCTGCACTCGAAGGTCATGCTTTTCCGCCGTCGGCTTCCCAGCGGGCGGGCAGGTGGTGGTTGGTCAGATGGGGGCTCCTGCATCGCGGCCAAGATCGCGGCGGCCTGCTGGACGATCGTGGTCCCCGCGGTCGGGTGGACGGTGCGATGGCGGGTGTAACAGGTGCCGTCGATGGAGTTGACCAACGCGACTGGTTCGAGGCCGCGGTACAGGCACCAGACCGGTTCGATGTACCTCGTGGCCCCGCGGTCGATCTGGTGGTGCAGGTCGTCGACGAGTTCCGACCAGAGGTGGTCCCTGCCGGGGAAGAGGTCGAGCAGCTCGTCCTCGGTGGTGTCGGGGTCGTGCGGTGAGGCGGTCAGAGGTCGGATCTGCCAGCCTTCCGGGTCGTGGACGCCGGCGCGCAGCAGCGAGGCGATGACTTGGTACGTCCGCATGAACGACACTGGACATGCCGTCAGGTTGTAGGGGCGAAACCCGGTGACGTCGTTGATGTGTTTCACGACTTCGTCTTGGTTCATTTCGAAGACCTGGTCCCAGTACAGCGTGTGGAGCTGTCCGTCGGGGGCCGCGAACAGGATCCACGCGACCATGTCGAACTGGATGCGTGAATCGGTGTCGGGGTCGTGGACGATGAGCAGCGGGACGCGGTCCTCGTTGATCACGCCGACAATGCGCAGGCGCGGGTCCTGTTCGCACAGAGCCGCGGCGATGGTCCACGCTCGGGCGGCCGTGTGCCGGTCGGCGAACCGGTACTCCTCGGTGTCAACGTCTTCGAGCACATCCATGTCGGTGCAGCTTTTCTGTCGGGTCCTGGTGTTCTTGTCGACGCCCGGGCCGGGGTCGTTGAGGACTTCGATGGGACCGCCAGCTCGGCGGTCTCGGCCGTCGGCCTCGACGGAAGCGGTCACGCAGCGCTCTCGGCTGCGGACTCCTTCAGACGGATCCGCCGGATGATTGCCGTGACGTCGAGGTGGTTGTCCCGGCGCCACTGCGCGATACGTCGGCGACCGACCTTGCGGTCAGCGCGGGTGGCGCCCTGCTTGCGAAGCCACCAGTCGAGTGCGTCCTCGGCGTACGCGACGTAGGCGATCGGGCGTCGCTCGCGGATGAGGTCGAGTGCCTCGATCGGGTCCCAGCCGAGGGCGAGCATGGTGGCGAAGCCCATGGACGGGCCGCGGTTGATGCCCATGTGGCAGTGCACGAGGACCCGTCCCCCGCTCTTGAGCTGGGTGAGGACGTGGGTGGTGCCGACGTTGAACCATTCGTCAGGCATCTTCTGACCGGCATCGTCGACGCCGAGCCACCGGTAGTGGATGTGGGGCTTCGCGACGGTCACCAGTTCGGCGTCGTCCCACTCGAGTCGTAGGTCGACGATGCCGGTGATCCCGGCGTCGTCGAGCTCGTCGAGCTGGCGGCTGGCGAGCTCGTCGTCGGTGACCTCGAGGTCGCCTCCGACCCAGAGCTGGTCGGTGACCTGGCTGGCGTTGGCCCAGTGGAACGGCGTGTGCTGAAGCATGTGTCTCTCCTTCAATGTGTGCGGTTGAAGGAGAGATTGCTCGAAAGCAAGAGCCGGGAAGGGGTACCCGACTACCCCCTTGCTGACCCAGAGCTGGTGCTGTGCGGCAGGATGGTGCAGTGGAGTCAACGACGGTCCCTGGCGCTGTTGAGGGGTGGCGTGCAGAGGTCACTGCGACGGCGGGGCAAGTCTCGGTGGGTCCGGTCATGCTCCCCACTGACGTGTCCGTGACGCTCGGTCGGAGCAAGCATCGCGGACTGCGGTTGAAGCACCCGGCTGTCTCCGACCTGCTTGCGACGTTCAGTCCCGCGCCGGACGGCTGGTTCGTGATGAACGGAAGACGAACGCGCATCCGCGTCGAGAGCCCGTTCGTGCTGGCGGCGTCGTTCGCGCCAGATGCGCGCGTGTTCCTTCAGCCCGCGGACTGGAAGCTTTTCGTGGGACCTCGACACCGTTGTGGAGGCGGTCATCCGATACCGCCCCGCCGGCTACGGAGAGCCGCTGCCCACCGCTCGTGATGGCGTACCCGTGGCGGTGCCCGAGCAGCGGGCGGCTCGCCAAGGCGGCGGGACTCTCGTGGCAGCGCACAAGCTGACCTTGACCTCCCTGCAACGCCGGCGGTTGGGCGCTCTGTTTGCGTACCTCGTCGAGGACCAGCCCAAGCCTGACCAGTTGATTCAGAGCGCCGCCAAGCTGAGTGGCGCCTCGATCTCCCAGATCAACGGGACCTGGGTGAAGGTCAGGGATCGCGTAAACCAACACCGCGATGTCCCGATCGAGCACATCGAAGACCTTGGCTACCACCTCGTAAAGGTCGCCGGAGTGATCGGCCCCGAAGACGTCCCCGTTGCCGGGGAGTAGTCGACTACCCCGCGTCGGGCAGCGCCGTCAGCGAGAGTCCTGCCATGAGGCCGTTCGACAGCGATGGAGGAACGATGACTGGCGCGAGGCAGGGCACCGGCAGGGTTGAGAAGACGATCACGGTTCTCGGGGCAAGGGTCCGGCGCGTGAACGGCGGCGACGAAGTCGACTTCAGTTTCGACGGGATCGACGGCTTCGCACGCGAGCAGCGGGGTAAGTGCCGCGTCTCGTTCGTCATCGCGCTCGACCCTTCAGCTGGGGTGGCGAGCGAGTTTGTCGCTGCCCATGATGACGTGCCAGGCGGTGAGGTCCAGTTCGGACAGGGCGACGACGGCGGCTTCATTCGTCTGCTCACCGAACTGCCGTTCGATGATGCGGGTGGGCTTCACGTTGCCGCACAGACTGCTCGCGCGCTTCGAGCTGCGTGGATCGGTCAGGGCACGGCGGGCGCCGATCTGGTGTCCACGTTGGGTGCGGCTGGTGTGGCTGTCCCACCGCTTGGCTCAATGGGCTTGTCTGACGTGCACGTCTACGGAGGGTGGTCGTGGGGCAGCGCGTACATCCCGCCGTTCGTGCTTTACATGTTCGAGGTGGGCTGGTCGCGCGGCGTTTGCTAGAGCGAGGTCCGACGTTCTCCCTTGCTCATGCCGGCCATGGCGTGAACAGCTACGGGCTGAACCTGGTGACGAGTGCCGGAGCTGTCGCTGCGTACGTGCAGCACGGGTATGGCGGCGGTTACGGCGACCCAGTGCAGGACCTCGTGGCGATCAACGCTTCGTACTCGCGGCTTCACGTGTTGCTGCGCGCATCCGCTGAGCTCCCGGCTGACGAGGTTCGCTGGCTGCTGGTCTACTCCCAGTTTCGTGGCATCTGCGGCCTCGTGGAACTCGAGAAGGTGCGTACGGGCGGCGATTTCGGGCAGGGGTGGATCGACTTCGGGACTGAGTCGTCGCTCTTCGAGGCTGCGGTCGAGCGGCTCGAGCCGAGCGACGCCGACCTGGGAACTGCGGGAAATGTCTCATGGTGACCTCGCGTAGTCGGAGGCGGGCCGACGTTTTGGTCGAGGGATCGCCGGCGCCTGAGGCGCGGAGTCCCAAGCGGTTCTGGGTCTACGTCATCGAGCTCGACCCGGACGGGCTGGGCGAGGTCGGTGCGGGCGCCGTGTACGTCGGGGAGACCGCGACGACGCCCGAGGTCCGCTACGCCAAGCACAAGGCCGGCGGTCTGAAGGCGGCCAAGGTTGTGGCCATGCGCGGACTGTCGCTGCGGCCGGATCTGTATCCGCCGGAAGGCCCGTTCGAGACTCGTGCCGAGGCGCTCCGTTTCGAGCGCCGGACGGGGAATCGCTTACGCCACCGCGGCTACCGCGTGTTCGGCGCGCAGGGTGAGCAGTTCATGAAACGCCGCACGGATTGACCGAGTCCTCTTCGTCAGGCGCCGACGCGGTCTGATTCCCCTGTCGGCATCTCGAATCGACGGCGGGAGTGGTCGGCTGCGCCTCAATCGATCTATGCCTCATCCGCACTCGTCACAGACCTTCGTCCCGGGCAGCGCCAGACGGCAGGTCGGGCACAACTCGGGGTCAGCTTCCCGCGGGCTTCGGGCACCTGTCCCGGTTCCGGCGGCGTATCCCTTGAGCGTCTCCGTGCCGAGGTCGGCGGTCCAGAGGAAGGTCATGCCGAAGTACGCGAGGGCCTTCTCACCCTCGAGCGCAATCCCGATGTACGAGCCGGAGCGGGGCATCCAGATCTTGTCGTAGGTCAGCGAAGTAGCGACCTCGCGCATCCGTGCTCGGTTCTCAGAGGGAGCGCCGTATGTCTTGAGCGCGTCGTCGAAGGTGTCGAAGCGGCGCTGGCCGACGCCCGCGATCTCGTCTGCCGACCACGCACACACTGGCCGCGGGTCGTCGATGGCCGCCTCGAAGATGCCGTCGCGGTCGGTGTCGAAGAAGTGTGGGCAGAATTGCAGGTGCAGCCGGGTACCGGTCGCGGAGTGGAACAGCGGCTGCCGCTCGGTTGCCGTCGCCGCGCCGGTGTCATCGCGCTCCAGCGCCATCGGTGTCTCCTGATTTGGTCGTCTCTCGTACGAGAGATCGTCACCCGACCCTGCGTTGTGAGGTTTGTGAGCGGTCACGCTGCGGGCAGTGTCTCCGCGGTCCGAGATGGGTTCCTCATGCTGCCCACCATTCCCCGTCGTGGCGTGCGGTGGTGTTTGCGAAGAGCCCTCCATATCGGGAGCCGCCTTCTGTGTGGATCGGCACCAGCGCTCGGGCATGTACCGCGTCAGCGAGCCGCCTCAGGTCGGCGACGGTGGCGTGACCTGAGGTGTGGTGCTCCACGAACGCGATCCCGCTCGTCGCGCACAGGGTACGAAGGCGCTGGCCGGACGGCTCTTTCAGGTACCCCGACCACATGGACCAGATCACTGCTCCCGAGGCGTCCAGCGCACCAGTCGAGACAAGCTCGGCGATCGACGACGACGCGGTGTAGAGCGCGTAGCGCTCCGGGTGTGCGGCGATCTGCTCGGGGAACACCCGCAGCCCGCGGACCTGCTCGGTCCGATGGAACTCCCCCGACTGCATGACGCGAAGTTTCTGACGTCTCGGGACCCACACGCCGAGCCCGGGGAACCCGGGCTGCGGGATCGTGGCTCGACCTGTGGCCCGTGCGACGGCGACACCGTAGAGGTCGATGAGCAGGGTGCGCCCGGCACGGCGGGCTGCGCGGTAGCACGAGACCACTCTGTCGACGTTCTGCGCGGAGCCGGCGGTGACGACGAGACCGCGGGTCGTCTGCATCGTGGCGGCCATCGCGGCTCGACGTCCGACTCTGAGCCCGTGGCGTGCTTGGGCTCGTCACCGGCGGACGCCTCGACGTGCGTGCCTTCCATGATCAGGACGTCCACGTCGGCGGGCGGGTCTTTGACCAGCCGCTCGAACAGGGCTGCCTTGCGGCCGTGGCCGCGCAGGTCGCCGGTGTAGAACACGCGGCGACCGCGGGCGTCGATCTGGACCGCGTAGGCGTCGAACGCCGAGTGGTCGACGAGGAAGGGCGTGATCGTGAACGGGCCGAGTTGCAGCGGCACGCGGTCGCGGAGGTGGATCGTCGGCCGCACTGCCGGCCCCGGCGAGAAGAACCGGGCGGCTTCGACGATGGCAGCGGCGGCCTCGCCAGCGATCACCGGGACGTTCGGGCTGACCTGGTCGAGCAGGCCGTAGTGGTCGAGGTGTCCGTGTGAGATGACGACCCCAAGCAGGTTCGGGTCGTCGCCCGAGGACAGGCCGGGGACGGCAGGCAGTTCAACCGCGTCGCCGCGTCCCACTGACAGCGGTCTGCCGACGTCAAGCACGAGGCGTGCGTCGCCGCTCTGGAGCTCGATGCACGAGCCTCCGACTTCCTGAGTGCCCCGGTGCACCCGGACCTTGAGTTCATTCGTCATGCCGCGGAGGGTTGCACCCGCCACCCACACGGACGCGGGAGAGGCGGCCCCGACGCGCTGACGACGTCGCGGCTCGCGGGGTCGCGGTCTAGGTTCGAACAGGGGCGATTGCAGCTCATGCCAGCGGTTGGCTCGAGTCCACGTCGGTTCTGACGTCGCCGGCGGGTGCTTCGCCGTAAGGACGCCTGCTTCGAGCGCTGGGAGCCTGTGATGTCCGTGCGTGACAGCCGCAGTGAGTTCGCCGGCAGCCGAGCCGACCAGTTGGTGGCCCAGGTCGACACAAACCCGGAGACCCGCCTGCCGCCGGGCGGGGGGCGCACTCCGCGGTTCGTCTGGTACCAGACCGAGCGAAGCCTGTCCTTGGTTCGTCGGGGCTCAGGAGGGCGACGAAACGGACCGTGCTCTTGCGATAGGACTGGCCGAACGTGGGAGCAGAGAGCTGAATCTGGTCCTGCCAGCCGGTTTGCACCAGCCGACCATGCACCGGTGGGCGTGGCTGCGCGACGACCTTCCGCTGCGTGTTTGGACTCACGATGGTCACCAGGCCACAGGAGCTTGTCCGGCCATCTGGCGGCGACAGTGCCGAGCTCGTGACGGCTGTCGAGAAGCCCCAGATGCATTTGGGTGACAGAACCTCGTGGGTCGCGGACCTGATGCGTTGGGCCGGTCAGCACCCCGACCTCGACCCTGCGCACCGCTCGAGTTTTCGTGCCTGGCAGTGCCTCGGACAGCGAGTCCTGGTCATCAGGCGGGCCAGGGCAGGTGTGGAGATCGTCGCCGGCATCGACTGGGGACGGACTTCGCCCAACGCCACACCCGAACCCCTCTACCTCACCGGCCCGATGACTCCTGACCAGCTTCGCGAGGTCCAGGCAGGCGTCGAGCTTGGCTGTCACCAGCGCCGGACTGGCCCTGCCCTCCGGTACGACGAGCATTGGCTACAGGCCGCGCTGCGACGCCATCCGCGGGCGCTCGGGCTGGAACAGCCGGTCTTGCGAGAGGTGGCCGCCTGGCGGCCCCGCGGATCGGCTTCGGGTGGCTCCGAGCGGCACAGGCTCGCTCGGAGTCGCGGGTTCGTCGACCTCGCAGGACTTGACGCGCTGGGAACGCTGGTGCTGGTCGAGACCAAGCTCGGTGCAGATGACCTGCTCGTGCTTCAGGGTCTGGACTACTGGATCTGGGCTCGAGCGAACAAGGAGCGGCTCGCGGCGCGTCTTGACTGCAAGGACGACGTACCGATCGAGATCGCCTACTGCGTCGGCGGTACCGGTGGGGGTGATCCCACGTCGAGCCGGCACCTGGACGCCCAGCTCGACGCCCTTCACCCCGAGATCCGCTGGCGGCTGCTGCACGTGACGGAGTGGACAAACGACAAGGCACCCGCCGTCGCCCGCGTTCGCTCGTCGCGACACCACGCTTCCTCGGACGAGTCCGCGGACGCAGAGGTCGACGAACAGTCCGGGATGCGCGCACGGGCGGCAATGTTTGCTGACACCGCCGAGGCCCACTACGAGTGGTCGCTCCAGGTTGAGGCCGAAGCCGCAGACGGTGCCGACACATACGGCAACTCGGACGCCGGCGAGCATTACGCCGATGTCATTGCCGCCCCTGAACAGAACGCAGCCTTCGTCGAAAGTGTCCGGGCCCTGGGCACGGCCGCGGATGCGGATCCCATCGACGGTCGTCACCCGCACGCCCCTTCGCCAGCGCTCCCGGACGAGAGAGACGTCAAGGGGACGTAGCCGGCTTCAGGTGCACCAGCCGCGCGATGTCCCTCGGTAGCTCGCGTCTGGCGTCATCAAACCGTGTCCGCGTCGCGGCGACTCGCTCCTGCCGACTGAAGTAGGCGGTGACCCCACCTACGCGGCCTTCGACGCCAGTTGGGCGGTGCACCCTGCGGCAGTGAGCCGAGGCATGCCTAGACCCTCGCCATCTCTCGAACTCAGCCGATTTGCCGGGGCGTCGCCCGCGCCTGTTGCGGTTCGGTGAGAAGGGTGAACGTACGGGTGGCTCCGGTCGCAATGTCGGCCGCCACAGCTACCCTCGCCGCCATGAGCGAATCAGGCGACACAGTCGAGGTGCTGGCAGATGACGACGGCATGATGGTCTACGGCGAGCAGTCGGCGATCGAAGGGTTCCTCACGGCCCGTGGCCTGACTGCTCAGTCGCAGCAGATCTCGTTTGGCCGGGTCAGCGCCTTCCTACGCAGAGGCGAAGCGATCGCCAAGACAGCTTCCAATGCCGTGGAGAAGTCCGCTCTCTACTTGAAGTTGACCCCGGAGTCCGCCCAGGATTTGAGGGACATCGGCCTGGTCGACACCAACACACCCGGCATCAAGTACGCCGTGCTGGGCAAGCGCGGCGACATCGCGGGCTGGCTCAAGATTGACACCAGGCCCAAGGCGTTGCTGACGAACCCGGCCCTCCTTGCGGGCGCCGCTGGAGTGATGGCGCAACTCGCCGCGCAGAGCGAGATGATCGAGATCCGGAACCATCTCGCCACGATCGACATGAAACTCGACGACGTGCGCAAGAGCCTGCGGAACGCTGAGGTGTCGAACCTGCTCGGTGCCATTGACGACACCGAGGACGCCCTGAAGATGCTGGAGGCCCAGGGTTACATCGACCGGACCACCTGGGACACGGTGCAAGGCGTGCAGGCGACGATCTCGAGCACCCAGCGGTGGGCACTACTGGAACTCGGTGACCTCGCGGACAAGCTGGAGAGCCCAACCAAGATGAGGACCCTCGCGAAGTCAACCGAGAGCATTGAGCCCGAGGTTCGCAAGCTGCACGTCGTCCTCGCGCACACCCTCGAACTGCAGGACGCCTTCGACGTGCTCCGCCTGAGCAACGTGGAGCAGGAGACGCCGGAGCTCATCGCCGGGCAACGCGCCAATCTGAAGGCGCAGCACGCTAGGCGCCACGAGCACATCCGAGCCACTCATGACAAGCTCATCGCACGCATGCTCGCGGCCGCCGAAACAGCCAACTCCGAGGCGCTGCTGCACCGCCCCTCTCTTCGCACCGTCGTGAGGTCCACCAACCTCGTCGGTGACGCCGTAGACACCTTCCTCAAGGTGCTCGGCATCGAGTCCGATCGCGCTCCAGTGGAATCGACACGCCTGCTCGACGCTGCCCGGTCACCGCAACAACTGAAGGTCGCCGGAAAAGAGGTGGGCATGCATACCGCCAAGGCCGCCGCGGTGACGACTGTCGTTGCTGCCGGAACTGTCCTTGCTGCCGGAGTCGCAGCCCTCGCCAAGAACGGTCCCGACGGAGGAGCCGGAAGCGTGTAGCGCGCACGGCACCCGCTGGCACCACTGGTCAGGTGTCATCTACCACTGCCGCAGACCCGTATGGGCACCACTCAACGAGAGATCAGCTTGAGAACGATTGGCTTCCCGTAGGGAATATCCGTGATCTCGACGACGACCAACTGCCCGGTGAAGAGTGATGTGCTCACCTCGGATCCGCGCAGCAGGCCGTCCACACCGGCCGGCAAGGAGACGAAGGCTCCGTAGTCGGTGAGCTTCTTCACGGTTCCCAGGTACCGCTCGGTTCGAGACAGCATGCTGGGCCACGTCGTCGATCTGGTACGCGGAGGAACCATGGGGGCGACGATCTCGGTCTGCAGCGTCAAGATCGACTGCTCCAGCGATCTCCGACCCTTCCGGCGCCAGATTGGCGTGGGCTCTGAAAGCCCGAGAAGTCGTTCTAGCTGGGGAGCGAGCGCATCCTTCGCCGCGTGTGCGCGGTCCTGCTGCCGCTGGTTGATCTCCTCCTGACGCTGATTCGCGGCCTCTTGCCGCTCCCGCTCAGCTGCCTGCTCCAGGCGTTGTTCCTCAGCTCGTCGGCGACGCTCCTCGGCCTGTCGAGCCATCTCCTGACGCTGGCGCTCGGCCTCCGCCTGCAAGCGGCTGTCGTTCTCCTTGCGGACGGGCCGCATCAGGTTCGCGAGCTTGGCGCGCGCCTCGGCGATGAGCTGGAGATTGCTGCGCGCTGCTTGGGCCTCCTTCCGTGCTGCCTGCCGCTCCGCCGCGGCGTCTGCCTGCTCGGCAGCAGCTGCGTCGTGCTCAGCTCGAAGTCGCTCGCGGACGGTCAGCGTCGCCGCAACCGCTTCTTCCGCTTCCGCCCACCGCTCCCGTCCGTCGGCCGCCTCGAGCCAGTCGCCTGCCGCACGTTCCCGCGCACTCGCGTCGTCGATGCGGGCGCGCGCCGCAGACTCCACGGATTCCGGAAGAGGGTCGTCCAGGGGAATGGAGCCGGAGCCCAGAGTGAGCGCGTCGACACGCCCCCGGACGAACTGCTCCACGCTGCGAGCCGCGTCGGCGTGCTGGCGCGCCCACTGGTCTCTTAGCTGTGCGGCGGATGCGCGTTTCCGCGCCTCGTTCGACCGTTCCGCAGCAGCCTGACTCTGCCGATCAGCCTCCAGCGACTGCTTCCCGGCTCGCAATCCTTCCCTCTTCCACAGCGCGTATCTGAGCACCTCCTGAGCAACGATTAGCGTCCCCAGATCGTCGTCGTCTGCCGTTTCGGCATGCGCGATTGCCCGACCTACCGCTTGGACTATCCGCTCGCGACGGCGGAGGTCCCGGTTGTCGCTCGGCGCCTCCCGAAACCACGCAGTGCTCAATCGACGCCCGGGCTCGCTGACTGGCGCCGGAAGGGCCGAATAGTCGTCCAGGTCGACCGAGGATTCCCTGGCCAAACGCCGTGTCTCCTCGGCGACGGCGGAATGAGAGCCGCCCTCGCTCGACGCGGGCGTGAGGGCGACAGCGAACTGCCCCGGCAGAGACAGACGGAAACTTGCCGTCAGGTAGGCCTTGGTCTCCTCGAAGAACCAGTCCTCGAGAAGCCCGTAGTCAGCTTGACCTCCGGTCACGCTCTCGTCGGACTGCTCCAGCGTCTCGTACAGGCTTTGCAGAGCGGTCGCGAGCTCCGGGTTCGAGGCCCCGGCCTCTTGAAGCGCAGCCCGGGACTCTGCAAGCTTGCGCTCGGTTCTTCGCCCTCATTGCTAGAAGCGACCGGACGAGCGGAAAGTTGAAGTCGAACTTGGCATCGTCGGCGTTCATCGTGACGGTGTCGATGAAGGCCTCGCCCTGCTGCTTCCACCGCGCCAGCCTGAAGTCGGCCGCCGCGGCAAGACTCGTCCCAGTGACCTCGGCGAACGACGTCAGGACATGTTCGCGCTGCACGGACTCAAGCCACTCGAGCGCCCCTTCGTCGCCCTCGCCAGCGACCCGGATCTGTTCGGCGAACGTGGCTGCGTCAAGGTCGAGTCCCTGGAACTGAATCGGACCGTTGGGGTCCATGAGACGCTGGAGAAGCACATGCTTTGACGTTGACGACTGACGGGAACTGAGCACCGCCAGCGCGGCCTCCATCTCTCCAACCCCGGTGAGGAACGTCGCCATTCGGGGGTCGACGACCCCGTCCAGCTCCGCCACGGCGTCGCGCCAGTGGACTCGCATCTGCTCGGCGAGGTCCTCCGGCGTTCGAACGAGCACCGGCGTCCAGGTCGGCCGATACCCGAGCGCCGATCGCGCCCCCGTGGGTCGGAGCGGACGATTCGCCGCCTGCAGGTCGCCAGACTCGGCACTTGCGACGAACCGGACCTGGAGGGACGGCTTGCCGTCGAAAAGCTGAGTCGCGAAACACCTCCGCCTCCACGACGACGACACGCGGCACGGAGGAGTCGGACTCGTCCGAACGAACCGTGAACGACACGGACTCGACGGGGTCGCCGCCGCGAGGCGAAACCGAGCCGTCGGGATCGGACTCACCCATGGCCATCCAGACGAGTCCGCTTGCCGGCTGGTCGGGCGCGGGGGCGACGGACGTCTTGTCGCAGCTACTCGGCGTACCCAACGACCTCGACTCGTTGGTGCGGACCCGGTCAAGCGCAGGCTGCAGCACCGAGTCGAGATCGCCGACCGCGCCGAGCAGGCGCGACAGCAGGCCGGACCGTCCGAGGCCTGACAAGGCGAGCGAGGAGGACGTCGGCACGGTGGACGCACTGCCAGCCGAACGGCGCCCACCGGCCGACGAGCCGCCGATCGCCTGGCTGGCCCTGCCCATCGAGTAGTACTGACCGTCGTAGTTCCCATGTGCTTTCAGGGCGGCGATCTGCTTGCCCGTCGCCGGACGAGACCACCGGCTCGAAGTGGATCGGCGCGCCATCTATCGGTCCGTCCGGCGCCCACCGGCTGGCCGAGGACCATCACCCTTGGCACGCGGCGGACGGATCGAGCACTTCCGTGCGGACCACGTCAGTGTCGACGCACCCGGGCCGCCACCGGTCGTGGTCCGGTCTGCTTGGACAGTCGTCGTCACCCTCGTGAACCAGCCTCTTCGGTGAGCCGTTGTTCCCGCCTTCCGGCGATGCTATCGGGCGGCGACCCGCGCCTGGCACAGGCACGGATCGTTTCGCTGGTCGAGCGATCCTGCCGCGACGACGACGGCGAGATCCCGCGGACGACGAACGTTGGGACCACCAGATCCCTGCCTTCGTGACTGCGTCGATGGACCCTTCGCCTCGCCATCGAACCAGGCGACGGCTGAACGCAGGTCTCGCCATGGTTCGACTGCCGGGCGCTCCGGGCCGTACATGAGGTGAAGGCGGGTTGCCACGGAATCCGAGGAACAACGGGCGCGCGATCGGTGAACGGCCTCATCGCCTCCATCATCTCGATTCCCGAGAACACCAGCGAGCAGGCGTCCCTTGCCGAGCTGCGCTCTTCATGAGTTCCGATGCCGGTTCCGCGCGCTGCACGTCAGGTTGTCCGTGGCGTAGCCTCCTGCGCGTGACCCAGTACGAGTACGACGTAGTGGCGAGCGCCGCCTGGCACATGGACGTCGTACACGAGGTCGACGAAGCCCCCGCAGACCCGATAGCAGTCTGGGTCGAAGCGATGCGGCGCCTCAACGGGATCGACGAGCCGCTCGCCCGCAAACTCCTGGCGTTGCACCGCGACTGCGGCGCCGGAACAGGCGTCTGCGATGACGTCGACGACGACCCAGCGCCGCTCGAGCGTGGCCTCGGATGGGGCTGCGAGACCACTTCGCTGATCGCCGACCACTTCGATGTCGAGTACCCGGCCGCGGCGCAAGGGAACGACTGAGGCACGGATTCGCTCTCGTCCTGCTTCTCGGCGGCGTAAGCAGCACCCTGTCCTCCCCTGCCAGCCACGCGCGGATTGCGCCCGCTGTGCCGACACAATGCCCAGCATCAGGCGAACCCTGACCAGCGGCACTGGCGGGCCGGACGAATCGTTGGCACCTTTCCTATTCGCCTTCTTCGACGGTGAGCTCCCGCGCCCGTTCGAGGATCTCTGCCCACAGGTGCTCCGGTGCGACCTCGGCAAGCATGTCCAGGACGTGCTGGGCATTGGAGTCGACGACCGAGCGGCGGATGGACGACGGCGCTGCCCCACGCGCCGTTGCGCGCTCGCGCCGACCCCCCGCCACCGGCGACGGGTCGCTGGCGACCTCCGCAGCCGGTGCTAGTGGTTCGCCCGCGGGGCTGGATGTGGCCTGCTGGCCCGGTTCCATCGTCGGCACTGCCTCGGTGTCGCTCGCGATTGCCTCGACCGCTGCGACTTCGATCCGCCCATCGCCATCAGAACCGTCATTTAGTTGCGGAGGCACCTGGCCCGGAAGATGCACGATGTCGAGGTGGCCTGTCGTTCGCGTCAGCGCGACGTACAGCATCCGCAAGCCATGCGGCCCGGCATCGACGATCGCCTTCGGGTCGAGCACCACCACGGCGTCGAACTCGAGGCCCTTCGCGGCTGTAGGACTGACGACGTTGATCGCCTTGGTCAGCTCGCCGTCGTCTGCATCCGACCAGTTGATCTCTGCGGCGTCCAGCGCCCCGGCGAGTTCGGCTCGGTAGGTATCAGGACGTACGACCCCGACAAAGAGTCCCTTGGCGCTGTGCTTCTGGATGGCCTCAACGGCGGCGGCCACGAGTAGCGATCTGTTCGGAGCCGTGTGCCACACAGGAGCACGGTCCACGTCGGTGACGACCGTCGGCGCCTCGACGCCGGGCGCAGCGTCGGGCAACAGCCGCGAAGCGAGATCCATCACCGCCCGCGGCACCCGGTAGCCATACCGCAGATGCTCGAGCGTGTGGGGCAGCGGTGACCGAAGCTCGGCAATCACGTCGTCCCAGGACTCGCGGGCCCAGTGGCCAGTCGACTGAGCGATGTCTCCGACGATTGTCATCGCCCCAGCTCGCGATCGGCGCCGGACCGCGAGAGCTGCATCGGCGACAGGTCCTGCGCCTCGTCCACGACGATGTGCGCATACGTGCGCCCCTCACCGCTCATCTCGAACGCCAGGAAGTCGAGCAGCGCCAGATCCTCCTTGGACCACATCTGGTCGGACAACCGCTGCGCCGACTGACGGCGTAGGAGCTGCAGATCCTCGACGTCAAGCGTCCCGCTCGACGCAGCCACGAGGCGCTCGAGCGATCCAAAGAGGTCACGGAGGAATGCCTGTGGTGTCAGCTGCGGCCAGATGCGCTCGAGGTAGGCGTCGATTTCGGGAGCTCGTGGCCGGAGGTTGGCCGTGCGAGCACCTGCGCGGTCCGTCCGACGAGCCTCGCGCAAGACGAGTGCCTCAAGCCCGGTCCGCATCCGAGCGCGCGCCGCCGCGTACGGCGACACACCAACCTCGTCGACGAGCTCCTGAACCACCCCCGGCTGCAACGAGACCCGCCACGAGACCTCGTCGAATGCGAACTGGACCTCGTCTTGGGGGACGCGAACACGCTCCTGCAAGCCCCGGGAAAGAACCTCGCACATGCGGTCATCGCCCTTGAGCCGTGCCGCATCGGGACGCTCCTTGACGGAGACCGTCACGTTCGCATCCATCAGGCGCTGCAGATCCTGATGGACGACGCGGTCCTCCCCCAGCTCCGGCAGCACCCGCGCGATGTACTTCAGGAAAGTCGCATTGGGGCCGACGACGAGCACGTCGTCGCGCTCGACGTCCTTGAGCTCGTTGAACAGCAACGCGGCGACTCGGTGGAGTGCAACCGCGGTCTTTCCGGTGCCCGGGCCGCCCTGCACCACGAGCAACTGCTCCCCAGGTGCGGCGATGATGTCAGCCTGCGCAGCCTGAATGGTTCGGACGATGTCTTCCATTTGAGGACTGCGCCGACGTTCGAGGACCTCCTGGAGGAACGCGTCGGAGGCGAGCAGAGCTGCCTCACCGCCCGTCAGCTCGGCGACCTTCAGCGCGAGCTCGGCGAAGATGACATCAGCGATGCTCTCGATGTCATTGACGGGCCGCGTCCGGTACTGGCGATGACGCGACACTCCGCGGGCGTCCTCGTGAGTCGCTCCACGCATCGCCATGATCGCCGGTGCCAGCCAGTTGTAGACCATCGCGTCGCCCGCCGAACTCACGATCGAGTTCTTGCCGACGTAGAAGGCGTCACCGTCCTCGTGATCGATTCGCAGGAACGCGACCTCGTCCTCCGGTCGGCCCAACGTCTCGTCCCGCTGGTGAGCTCGGTTGATCGCGGCGCGATCCTTTGGATTGGCCGCCGCGCCGAACGCGCCAGCGCGGTCTTCCCGCTTCGCCTCGCGTTCGGCACGCACGACGTCGAACCACTCCTGCTCGATCTCCAGATCGGCATCGATCTGCGGAACGGTCGTAGTCACTGGCTCTCCTCGCGCATCGTCACCTGACATGTCGGCAGGTCGCCGCCAGCTCGTGAGCGCACCGTACTGAGCGGCTCCGACACGTCACCCAGAAGGGGACGCATGCACCGTCTGAGGCAACGACCGCGAACACCAAAACGTCCTGGTCGCGTTCGGAGCAGCGGAGCGTCCACCGGAGACCGAACTGCTCACGCGATCAAGGCCATGAACCGACAAGGGATGGCGTCCCGCGTCATGCCGTCAGTGGTAGGCATCATCATGGGACCCGCCCCGAACGGCATCAGGACGAGACGAGGTACGAGAGTTGGACGACGTCGACCACCACTCCGAGGTCGGTGACGCGCTCGCGCTGCTGATCGACGGTCTTGCGCCCTTCGTCGACCGAACCTTCGCAGACGTCCTGCCCGCCGGTTCGACGTGGACGGAGGTACTACGACGCAAGGACGCGCTCGCCGGCAAGCGGACCGGCGTCTACTCCCCGCGGGACCTCTCACTGCTGCTGCGTGCAATGACCGAACGCCTCGGTGCAGCTCGGCTACCCCTTCAGCAGGACTGTGTCCCGTCAAGGACAGAACTACGCGAGCGAGTTGCGCCAGGTCCGCAACCAGTGGGCTCACAACGAACACTTCAGCGCCGCGAGCGCGTTCCGCGCCCTGGACTCTGCCGAACTCCTACTTCGCGAGATTGGCGCCGAATCGCAAGCCGCCCAGGTCGCGCGGCTGAAGTCCGGGCTTCTTCCAACTCCGCCTCCAACGCCAAAGGCCGACGCTCCGACCGTCGAGCCGGCGCTTGAGGACGCACCGAGCGCCATCACACCAGAGGTGACGGCGACCAGGAGCGCCAACGGTCCGCAGATCACAGTCGGCGCCCTCCCAGTCCTGAGCTACGCGATGGCGCACTGCCGGGTACTCGTGATCGACGAGGTCGCCGTTGCGCACGCAGGACCGGACGTCCGCGGTGCGACGCTCGAGATCGACGTCGTGTGCGCCAGCGGCTCGCTAGGCGGCCCGAAGGTGCTGCTCCTTGACCTGGCTGACGGCCAGACGACCACGCTGCGCACGATCGATCTCGTGCTCGACCCCGCACGCATGCTCGCTGTCGAGGAGCAGCAACCAGGGCGCGTCGTCGCCACGCTGCGTGACGCTGCCGGAACGACGCTCGCATCGGTCTCGTCCGACGTCCAGGTGCTCGCGGCCTCCCAGTGGATGGCCGAACCAGTGCAGCTCGCAATGGAGATGCTCGCCGCGCACGTCCAACCCAACTCCGCCGCCGTCGCCCCGCTCCTTCTCGAGGCATCCGACCGCGTCCGGGCGCTCACCGGCAACTCGGCGCTGAACGGCTACCAGAGCGAGAGCACTGAACGAGTCGACGCAATCGTGCAATCCATCTACGAGGCCATGGCCGCCCGCGACATCCGCTACGCCGAGCCGCCGGCAAGCTGGGCGACACCGGCCAGAAGGTCCGCACTCCGCACGAGGTACTCGACGGACGCCTCGGAACATGCCTCGACACCACCGTCACCCTTGCAGCCGCACTGGAGCAAGCAGGCATCAACTCGACGCTCTGGCTGCTCAAAGGACACATCTTCCTCGGCTACTGGCGGACCGACTCGAGCCTGCCCGCAGTGACGTCGATCGACGCCGACGAGATCGTGAATCTCGTCGACCTCGGGCACATCGGACTGGTCGAAACCACGATGCTGACCGGGGGCACCGACGCCGCGCCCTTCGCCGACGCGACACGCCCCCCGAGACGGCGCCTCGACGCCACCCTCGCCGACGTTCTGGGCGTGACCGACATCCGGCAGGCACGACTAGCCAGAATCTTCCCGCTGCCCAGCCGCTCGACCGGCCCCGACGGGCAAGTCGTGGTCTCCGTTTACGAAGCGGGCGCTGGGCCAGTGATCGCGCCCTACTACGGCAGCACGTCACCGGAACGCGCACCCGGAGAGCGCGACACCGAGCCCCCGCGCGTCTCCCGGTGGAAGAACGCACTTCTCGACCTGAGCCTGCGCAACAAACTCATCAACTACACCGACCGCTCGGGGTTTCACCTCGAGATTCCTGCGACGGCGATCCACCGTCTCGAGGACCAAGTCAGCGCCAACACCCCGATCACCCTCGTTGCCTCGGACGCGGTCAGTTCCGTAGATGCCGCACGCGGCGTCCGCTTCGGTCGCGACCTGCCCGAACGCGACCGCGAGGTCATGCTCGCGGACAAAAAAGCCGCCTTCATCGACATCACCTCAGCGAGCTACAAGACGAAGCTGCGCTACCTCGCCTACAAGGCCAAGACGATCGTCGAAGAGACCGGATCGAACAACCTCTACCTCGCCTTCGGGATGCTCCGGTGGCGGTTCGCCGAACGAGAGCTGCGCTCGCCGCTCATCCTCATCCCCGTCACGCTGACAACCACGAGCCGCGGCGAGGCGTACCGCCTCACGATCGACGAGTCGGGCGCGTCAACACCCAACTACTGCCTGCTTGAGAAGCTTCCGAGTGAGCTTCAAGCTTGAAGTGCCAGCACTCGAGAACCCCGCCGAAGACGCATCCGGAATCGACCTCGCAGCCGCATTTGGGGCGCTGCGCGAGACACTCGTTCGCGCCGGCCTGCCCTTCCGCGTTGAAGAGACCGTAGACCTGGCCATCCTCCAGTTCGCCAAGTTCCCACTCTGGAAAGACCTCGACGAGCACTGGCCCACACTCGCCACGAACCCACTCGTACAGCACCTGATCCACTCGCCTCTCGAGCCGTTCGTCGACACCGTCGAGTCGGGCACATCAGTCGACCTCGACGCACTCGGAACGCTCGTCCCCGTGCCGGCCGACAGCCCCTCGAAGCCGTGCATGACGCCGTCCAAGGTCAGACCTTCGTCCTTGAAGGCCCACCCGGAACCGGCAAATCGCAGACAATCACCAACCTCTTGGCACGCGCACTCGCGTCCGGCCGGCGCGTCCTATTCGTCGCCGAGAAGCGCGCCGCGCTCGACGTCGTCAAGCGACGCCTATCGGACGTCGGCTTGGCGGAACTGTCGCTCGACCTGCACGACAAGGGAGCCCGACCGGCGACCGTACGAGCCCAAATCCGTACGGCACTCGACATGCACATACGCGCCGACGAGGACGCCATGAAGGCCGACATCGAGACCGTGGACGCCTCCCGACGCCGACTCAGCATCTATGCCGACCGCCTCCACGAGAACAACGGCGTCGGACACTCTCTCTACTCTGCCCGAGCCTTCGATCTCGCTTCCGACAACTCTGTCCCCCCGATGGACGTGCCTCGGGCGCTCATCACGTCGGGAACGCTCGCACAGGTCGTCCAAATCCGTGCCGCACTACGACGCGTCCCGGAGTTCGCCGACCTCGCCCGCCCACGACCTCAACACCCCTGGCGATTCATCGACGAACGCACAGCACAAGTTGACGCCGAGAAGGTCTCGGCAGCAGGGCGGCAGCTGGACGCTTCGCTCGCAGCCTTCGAGGCCGCGGGCGCTTCGGTAGTCCATCTGCTGGGAAGCCTCACGTCGCCGACCGAAGCCGAGCAATGGGCACGACTGGCCGCAGCTCCACGCCACCCCATTGACGCAGTCGACGCCCTGCACACACCCGCGTGGCGCGCCCACCTCGACAGCCTTCGCCACGAGCTCGACACCCTGACCTCAGACACAAGCATCTGGCGACAGTCGGTCCACCCAGAGGTCATGAACCGCGACCTTGCCTCGATCCACCAGGCGGCCCTCGCCGCCGACACCTCTGGATTGTTCGGACGCAAGAAGCGCCGCCGCGCCGTGCTCGCACAATTCAGCGACCTGCTAACGGTCCCGCCAGCCACCGTCGACCTGAAGACCCTCTCCAGTCTCACCGCCAACATGGCGAACACCGCCACCCGCGTCTCGGCCACCCGAGAAGCCACACACAAGATTCCGATCCCCCTCATCGACGCCTCGTGGAACCCGGCAATCCCCGACCAGGCAGCGCGTCTCCGCGACGACATCACGTGGCTGATGTCCACAGGCGACGTACTGGCCGCTGACGGAACGCCACTGCGCGACACGCTCCGCACGTACTACACGAACTCACAGCAGGGCGCCCTGAGAGCCGAGCTCAGCGCCGTCGCCGCAGCATGGTCCGCACTGACCCACACCGGCGCAGTCGACGATCAGCTAGCCCGAGACTGGGCCGGCGCCTCGGGCTTCCTTCCCACCTGGTGGCAAACCCAAGCCGAACGCAACGCGGCAACTACGACCACTATGCAACGTTGGCTCGACCTCCTCCGCGCAGCCGAACCGCTGCGGACGAACGGCCTCACCGCAGCACGCGACGCCCTGCTGAACGGCACCCTCGCACCCGACGAAGCCGTCATCGCGTTCGACCGCGGCCTCGCACTCGCATCCGTCGAGGAGCGCACCGAGGCAACCGCACTAGGCGACTTCGACATCTCCAGCCACAACCGAACCATCGACCGGTTCACCACCGCATCGCGCGCCGTACGCAACGAGCTACCGCGGTCCCTCCCACAGGCGATCCTCGAATCTCGCCGGTTCAGCACCGGTGCCGCGTCCGGGCAGATGGGTGGCCTACGCCGCCAGCTGGACCGACAGCGAGGCGGCATGAGCGTGCGAGCACTGCTCGACAACTTCGGCGAGCTGATCACCCAAGTCATGCCGTGCACACTGATGAGCCCCGAGTCCGTCGCACGCTTCTTCCCCGCGCGCGCCGACCTCTTCGACATCGTCGTATTCGACGAGGCGTCGCAGATCAGGGTCGCAGACGCCGTCGGCGCGATGGGCCGCGCACGATCCGTCGTCGTGGTCGGCGACAGCAAGCAGATGCCACCCACGCAGTTCGCCGAGGCGAGCGCCAGCGCGGACGACGACGAGGAGTACCTGCCGGAAAACGTCGTCGACGAAGAGTCAATCCTCACCGAGTGCGTCCAAGCCCGTGTTCCCAGCAAATGGCTCTCCTGGCACTACCGCAGCCAGGATGAGTCGCTCATCGCGTTCAGCAACCAGCGCTACTACGAGAACCGACTCTCCTCGTTCCCCGCCCCGCTACCGCGCGACACCCGCGACCACCCCGACGGCTACGGCGTCTCACTCGTCCGCGTCAACGGCACCTTCGAACGGGGCGGCCGCGGCCGCTCACTGAGGACCAACCGCGTCGAGGCCGAAGCAATCGTCGAAGACGTGCGGCAGCGGTTCTGGGCGTCGCCCGACACCGTCCCGTCAGTCGGGATCATCACATTCAACGCCCAGCAGCGCGACCTCATCGAGAACCTCCTCCGCGACAGCGGCGACGACAGGATCGTCCACGCCCTCGACCAACCCGACGGCCTATTCGTGAAGAACCTCGAGAACGTCCAGGGCGACGAGCGCGACTGCATCCTGTTCTCCGTCGCTTTCAGCGCCAACGACAAGGGCGTCGTCCCGCTCAACTTCGGCCCACTCTCCAAGCCAGGCGGAGAGCGCCGTCTCAATGTCGCCGTGACGCGCGCCCGTCGACAGGTCGTCCTGTACGCGAGCTTCGACCCCAGCCAGCTCCGGGCCGAGGAGACGACGCAGGTGGGCACCAAGCACCTGAAGTCCTACCTCGAACTAGCGGCCCGGGGCGTCGACGCCGTGCAGGACGGAAGCCACCGCCAACCCGTCATCGACCGACACAGAGACGACATCGGCGAAGAGCTCAGGCTCGCCGGTTTCGCCGTGCGCACCGACGTCGGCCTATCCGACTTCCGCGTCGACATCTCCGTCGCCGACGCCGAGCATCCAGAACAGCCATTGCTGGCGATCCTCCTGGACGGCCCGAACTGGCGCTCGCGACGGACCGTGGCCGACCGAGATGGGCTGCCCGTCGACGTGCTGAAAGCCATGATGCGATGGCCGGGCGTCGAACGCGTCTGGCTCCCCGAATGGATTCAAGATCGCCAAGGAACCCTCGACAGGCTGAAGAAGTCCGTCACCACCGCACGCGAGACACAAGCTGAGGCGCACGAACCGGCGTCGGCATCACCGACCCCGACAAGTCCACTGACTGCGGTCGACACTGAACCCAACAGCACACCGTCGCTCCTGAGAACGCAGCCCGCCACAGCCTCACGCCCACGCGCCCGCCACCCGCTGGTCCGTGACTTCCACGAGTGGAGCCCCGGCCGACTTGGTGACCGAGCTGTCCTCGACGACCTTCCGTACAGCAACGCCGCGGCTCGAGTGGCGCGTGCCGCACAGGCGGCGATCGAAGCGGAAGGGCCCATCCAGCCCGATCGATTGGCCAAGCTGGTCGCGAGCGCATTCGAACTGAGCCGCGTGAACGAGGACCGCAAACGCGCCATCCTGCGCGCAGTGCCAAGCGAACACCTCCCTGCACACGGGGACGGCTTCTACTGGCCCAGCGGCGCGGACCCGACCGCGTGGGCATTCGCCCGCACACCGGCATCCGGGGAAATCCGGCCGCTCGAGGAGATCTCCCTGAACGAGATCGCCAACGCCATGCGCATCTGCGCGGAGGAGTCCGGCGGGATGACCGACGAGGAGACCATGCTCGCCGCGCTCCAGATGTTCGGTGGCCGACGTCGAACTGATTCCATCCGCGCCCGGCTTGCCTCCGCGCTGACACTCGCCGTCATGGAGGGACGGCTCGACCGCGGTACGGACGGAATCTATCGATCGCAGAGGTGAGCCGTGGCTCGCGGCGCCCTTCCCCAGGGCGGTCGAAGTGCCTCGCGCCTACGCATCCGCAGACCCCTCGCCATGGTTCCCCGGCGTGGACGTGCGAATCGCACGATGGGGGTTGGGGTAGGCGGCTTCTCATGTCCCGTGAGTCCGTCGACCACTGCCGAAGTGCCCGACCGTGTGCCTCATTGCCGTCCGGAGGTCCCCTTCGGACCGTATCCGTCGCGTCACGTGGTGTGGCGCCTGAATGAGGAGGATCTGATGAGCAAGGCACGAACGGAGCACGAGAAGTTCCGCGGGGCGCAGTTCAGTTTCGTCTTGGATGACTGGCTGACCGTCACGGTCCCGCAGGAGTTGACCGAGTACGAGCAGTGGGTGCTCCTGGAGCTCGCAGACATCCTCGAAAGCGAGCGCCACAAGGCGGCTCGTACCGGAGATCGCCACCACCCGGCGTCGACCTCCGCAGGAACTCTTCTGGGCTGAATGTCGGCCACAGGCGGTCGAGCGCGTTGGCAAAGGCAGACAGGCGTCGAGTGGTGGAACCAACCGCGATCGGCGGTCGGCCGCGGCGTCGCTGTTCGCCCACGTAGGCGTCGTGGAGTGCCTGACCGATCGTCTGGCGCAGGACTGAGCGGGCGTCGTTATACAACAGGGACTTGTCGCGGACGTCTTCAAGCAGAGCTGCGCCTTCAGCGGACGTTGGCCGCACGCGATCGGCGCCTACGGCGAGTTCGGAATCATCGGGTGCGTTGCCGTAGCGCGCTTGCCAGGACTTGTGCAATGCGTTCGGAGCCTTCGACGGCTTCTGCGGAGGGGTCGTCGTTCGCAGTGGCTCGGGCGTCCCCGGCGTATAGGTCGGGCAGTTGGACCTGCAGGACGTCGTTGACGCCGAGGAGCGGCAGGGGCTAGGCCGAAGATCAGGGCGCCCCTGCTCGGCGCAGGGCCCGTGCGGACGCCGGGTACGGCTGCGGCGATGCTGGCCTCGGCGTCTCCGAGACCGGCGCGCACTCCGCGGATGCGGCAATCCGGTCATCCGCGCGCGCCTATGGCAATGCCCGCGTGGACGAGAGATCGGCGCGCGCTGGGCTGGGCTCTGTGGATCGCGGCAAGCTGTACTGATCGGTAGTCCCGACTCGGAACTACTCGTCCTCCTCAGCGAGAACTGATGATTCAAGCTGTCCTGTGGTCCGTTGTCTACGTCCCGACGAGCCTTCTAGACGCTCACGAATTACTCGACTGCGTGCCTCGATGAATCCTGGAAAGGCTTCGAACGATAGGTCAGTTCCTGGCGGGATCATCGGGTCGAGGGTCGTCTTTCCTTGGAGCGGTTCGAGCCAGTCCTTGAGGGGCTTGGCTTGTTTGGAGGTGTTCTCCGCCTCGGTGAGCAGGTGCAGGTTGACGACCGCGTTCCAGTTCTCACGGTCCCGATAGAACGCCCGCAACTCGGCGTCCGCGGAGATGAACTGCGTCGCGTCGAGCATGGCGCTGCTGAACGAGGCTGCGGGGTGGAGATGGTCGATGTGCAGGGTCTGATGGATGTCCACGTCCGGCTGTAGCAGCGCGAGGATTGCGTAGCACGCCGGATCGTCCTTTTGGGTCCGCAGCAGCCGATCGATGAACTCAGTGTCGAAGGTGAGATCGCGCGCGGTCCCGCGGAACGTGGTCATGATCGGCGTCAGTGGGAAAGTGCCGCCACCGAGGTTGGTCCTGATGATCGCTCGCAGGGCGTTGAGCAGGGCGTCGCCGGCACGGCCGAACACGCCCTGCAGGAGTGACATCAGGAGCCACTGCCGGATCTCAGTGCGGTCGTTGCCGTGGCGGATCGGCGTGTTGATCGTGGTGAACAAGCCGCGGCGGCCTGCGTCGAGGTCCCGGCCCTGGTGGTACAGGTAGTAGACGATCGGGATCACGGCGTTCTTCGCGCGCAGGGAGGCGTCGTTCAGCCCGAACGAACTCACCAGTCGGAACGACTCGACGATTGCGTCGCGGATGTCGTCCCATGACTCTCTGATCCGTTCGACGTTCGTGGCGTCGAAGTTCTTCACCTGGAACCGGACTTCTGCCTCCGTGACCATGACCGCGGTCTTCATCACGAAGTCCCGGTCCACGGAGAAGAGGAACTGGGCTCGCACCAGGTTCACGGCTCCGTCGACGCGCTCTCGCGCGTCCTCCCAGTGCGCGGAAGTGATCGACATCAGCAGGTCGGAGAACGAGAGGGGCGTCCCACCCTGGTTGGTCCGGATGAAGATGTCGAGCACCCGATCGATGTCTTGGCTCTCTTCGACGTAGTACGTCAGGCTCTGCTCCCGGCGGACCGCGTGGTAGAGGCGCAGAAGCGTCCTCCTCGCGTGTGCGTTGCCGGCATGGCCGGTGCCGTCGAGGTAGGCGAGGACGTGGTCGAGGATCTCGTCGTCGGTCTCGACTGCCGGAAGGTTCAGGATCCGGCCGACCTCGAACCAGACGTTCTCCGCGTCGTTTGGCTTCTTCGCGAACCCGTCCGCCGTGAGGAACTGGAAGTCGTGCAGCATCTGACCCTCGTTTGACTCCGGGTCGATTGG
Organism: Cellulomonas sp. McL0606; assembly: GCF_058248365.1. The sequence continues at coordinate 3,173,445 of NZ_CM177779.1, forward strand.
CGCAGCCAGATTGAGATAGAGCTTCCGCGGCGGCAGGACGGCCGGATCGTATGCCTTCGGCCACCACAGGCGGTGCTTCTTCACCGCGTAGGTGCCCTTCAGCCCGATGTAGAGCGAGGTCAGCCTCTGTTGGCCGTCCATGACGGCGTAGAACTCGCCATGCCCCTTCGTATCGAAGATGGGGTTGTTCTCGGCGAACCTCTCGACGTACCTCTCGAGGAATGTGTAGAAGCGAAAGCCGTCGCGCACCGCGGACGAGTCGACGCGCCAGAGCATCAGGCTGTTGACCGGGTAGTGCCGCATCACCGAGTCGAACAACCGGCAGATCTGGTCCGCCTTCCATGTGAAGTTGCGCTGGATCGACGGCAACAGGTATCGGCGCTCAACGATGCTCCTGATCGCGCTCTCGATCGTGATCGGTTTCTCGTAACTGCCGGGCATCTACTCCACCTCAGGTCTTACCTCGGGCCCCACCGCGTCGATCGTCCGCCAGGGCTACCACTCAGAGCGTCCCAGACCCGCATGCGTGCCTGGACTCGCGCAGCGCTAGAAGCCGTACAGATGCTGCCTTGCATTGAACGCCGCCGGCCCACCTTCAAGGATGTTCTCGGCGAGGGCCCGGATTGGCGCGTCGTCGAGCGACCCGATGCCGTCGGCTGCCGGCTTGCCACGCTGCCCATCGCCCTCGAGGGCAACGATCAGCTCGGCATCGCCTAAGACGGGCACGTTGGCGTTGTGCGTGCTGGCAATGATTTGGCGGACGCCCTTCAGCTTGCGCAGGTGGGCGACAACTCCCTCGTAGACGAACCGGTTGTCGAGGTCGTCTTCAGGCTGGTCGATCAAGAGCGGAGCGGTAGAGACCCCGAGGAGCAGCAACAGCAACGCGGTGGCTCGCTGGCCCTTTGATAGAGAGTCAATCGTCCTGTACTCGCGCGACCCACCGTTGGACGAGACGTCTAGGCGCACCTCAACGGCGTAGCCGACCGACATCTCCTCGAGGCGCCGGAACAGGGGCTCGCCGGCGCTGATCAGGTTGCTCGCCTGAGCGCCCCGGATGCCAAGCTTTTCCAGCCCGGTCGCGCCTCCACGGGCCGCCGCTACAAACGCTCTTGGAGCGAAGTCGTCAGCGCTGACGGCGGCGGTGATCTGGGTGCGGGCACCAGAGATGTGGTGGCCTATGAGTTCGGTGAACTGCCCTCGATCGGGTCCGGCAATCGGGCGAACAACAACAACGCCTCCGGTCGCGAGGTTGGCGGCCCGGACCGCATCGTGGAGTCGATCGACCTCGCGGAGCTCACTTGCGGCGAGCTCACCGAGCAGGCCGTCACGTATCTTCTGCAGATTTCGGAGAGCCTCATCGTGGCTGGCGAGCCGGGGCTCCTTCGCTTTCAGGTCACCGAGCGCCTTCGCGCAGTCCAGGTACTTGTCTGGTTCGAGTCCCTCGTCATGGAGCTTGCGGAGGACTTCCGCGTGACCGTCTCGTTGCGCCCTGACGGCAGCCTCCCAGTCCGTCTTCGCAATCGTGATCTGGGATCGCGCCTCCGCGATCGCCGCGGCGGCCTGATCTGCGAGTGCGGACAGAGCGACAGCGAGCGCAGTGGTTGCGGCCGCTGCGCGCTGCAGGCGCGCATCCTGTGGGGAATCATCAAGACTCTCGTATTCTGCGACGAGTGCAGCGTGTAGCTGCGGTCTGGCGAACTCTGCCGCGGCCTCTGCTGTGACATCGATTCGCTGGATGGCCTCCGAAAACACGGACTCGTCGCGACTGATGCGCTGGAGGTCTTTCAGGCGGTTGGCGACGTCCGTCTCAGTGAACTGCTGGACTTGTTCCTCAAGTCGGGGGATGTCAGCGAGCTCCTCTTGGAAGCTTCGCGCGTGCCTGCTCGGCCTGCGCGAGGCTCGCGCGGTTCTCGGACAACTTCGCGCGGGTGTCGGCATGAGCATCGCCGATCCGGCCAGTGCCGGCGAAGCGGTGAAGCATCTCGGCGACGCTCGCGGGGCTGCTCGCGGCTCAGCAAGTTCGTGCTGTCCAAACACTTCGACCAGTCCGGTCACATCGAGCGGTTGCTGCTTCGTCGCCGTACCGGCGGCGTCGCGGACGACTGGCAGGCCGGGCACGACGCGCTCAATCGTGAACCGGCGGGGTGCTGGTGATACGGCCTCGACCTCGACCTTCACAACTGTGCCGGACCGCAGGACCTTCTCGACAACGGACTTGTGGTCGGCCTTTGCCTCCGCTCCGATCGGCTCAAGTCCCAAGGCGTAGCGAAGGCTCTCAATCACCGTCGACTTGCCCGTACCGCGACCCCCGATTAGGGCGGTGAGATCGCTCGAGATTGGAATCACAACCCCGTCAAGGAATCCTCCCGTCCAACTGATCTGCGTGATGAGTGTGCGTGGCGCGCCAGACGGATCATGTAGCGAGATTCGCGTCTCGGGAGTCCGAACCGCGAGCTTGAGACTCGCCGCTCGGGAACTGCTGACCTTGAACCAGGATGTCGCGCCTAGATCCTTCAGCTGACTTGGGTGAACGATGTCGTCGGCGTGGATGACTGCCAAGGGATGCATCCGGTCGTAGGGCTTCGTTCCCGCGACGATCAGGGCCTGGTCAGCAGCGTCCGCCTCGTCCGGGCTCACGGCGACAGCATGAAGATTCGTGTCCTTCACCATCGCAACTAGCGGCGGCCCCGAGCGACTGGTCAGCATCCCGCTTTTCGGGACGTTGATGTGGGCGGGGACGACCAGCGCACCCCTGGCGGTCATCACCTCCAAGATCTCCTTGAGAGGAGCTGCCGGTGGTCCCGTTCTCGCACATCGGCTGGACGCCGCAAGCACCGATCGCGGCGTTTACAGAGGACAGATCGGTGCCGACCTCGAAAATGACGAGGATGTGGACACCCTCGGCCGAGTTGGCCTCGAAGCCCGGTAGGGCGACGATTCCGCGTGCCGTGGCCTCTTCAATGAGGCCCTTGGCACTGTCGACACACCAGTGGTCGGTGATCGCGATCAGGCCGATGCCTAGCGCCTCGCACTCGTCAAGTAGCGCGCGGTTGTAGTCGTCCTCGTCGGCAAAGGACGTCGACGGCTGGTTCTTGCCCTTGTAGGAGTACGGGTTGACCTGGAGCGCCGCGCGAATCCAATGCGCACCCGGAGTTGCGTCGTTCTTGCCCGCTGCCTGTTCGTCCTTGGTCACATTGCGGATCCTGCCAGGGCGCACCGACGCGCACATGGACTTCGTCATAGAACCCCGACTTCACCTCCTGAACCCGCACGTGCGGTGCCGTTCCGCGCGGGAGCCGCGCTCGCCGCGAACCGGACTTGTACGCCAAATCCGCCCGCGACGTGCAGCGTTGCACCAGGACGTCGGTCCTGGGTGGCAGACTCAATCTCGCCGCATTCGCCAACGAGGGGGTCACAGCGCTGTGGACGTCTTCCGGATCCGCGATCGCCTCATCAGCGACTACCGCGGCTTCACGTCCGGATCGGTTGAGGTCCGCGACCGGCGCATCGCCGAGCACGTCACGCGGCTGCTCGACGGCGGCTCCCAGTGGCCCGACCCGTGGCTGAGCCTGAACCCGACGTTCGCGACCGGCGGCACGGTGACCGACCTTGTCGCCGAAGGACTGCTCCACTCGGAGACCGAGCGAATCTTCCGCGTGAAGCAGCACCGTGAAGATCCCGGCACAGCGACGCTGACTCTGCACCGCCACCAGCGTGAGGCGATCGAAACCGCGCGATCAGGCCAGTCCTACACGCTCACGACCGGCACCGGGTCCGGCAAGTCCCTCGCCTACATCGTGCCCATCGTCGACAGCGTCTTGCGTGAGCGAGACGCGGCCGGCGGCGTACGCGTTCCCGGCGTCAAGGCGATCGTCGTGTACCCGATGAACGCCCTCGCGAACTCCCAGACGCTCGAGCTCGAGAAGTTCCTCCAGTTCGGCTACCCGGCCGGCCAGGAGCCGGTGACGTTCGCCAGGTACACCGGGCAGGAGAAGGACGAACGCCGCCGCGAGATCTTGGCCAACCCGCCCGACATCCTCCTCACCAACTACGTCATGCTCGAGCTGGTGCTCACCCGCCCCGACGAGCGACTTCACCTGATTCGCGCGGCTCACGACCTGCGATTCCTTGTCCTCGATGAGCTGCACACCTACCGCGGACGCCAGGGTGCGGACGTCGCGCTGCTCGTCCGACGACTGCGTGACGCATGCTCGTCGGAGAGCCTCCAGGTCATCGGGACCTCGGCGACGATGGCGTCGGGCGGCTCGGTTCAGGAGCAGAAGTCGACCGTCGCCGACGTCGCGACACGGCTCTTCGGCGCGGAGGTGACCCCTGAGCGCGTGATCGGCGAGACGCTGACGCGCGCCACCTCCCACGACCCCGTAACCGACGAGAGCCTCAAGGTCGCCGTACGTGAGGCCGCTCGGCTCTCCGATGAGCCGTACGGACGGGTCGCCGACAACCCTCTCGCACGATGGATCGAGTCGACGTTCGGCCTCGACACCGAACCGCAGAGCGGGCGGCTCGTCCGGCGAAAGCCAACGACTGTCACAGCCGCGGCAAAGCTGCTCGCCGAGGCGGCGGACGTGGACGAAGACGAGGCGGCCGAAGCAATCCGGTCCACGCTGCTAGTCGGATCGAGCAAGCGAGATCCCGCAACGAACCGACCCCTGTTCGCGTTCCGTCTGCACCAATTCCTGTCCAAGGGCGACACCGTCTATGTCTCGCTCGAGCCCGAAGACACCCGCTACATCACCAGCACGTACCAGCGCGTCCCCGGCGAGGCCAGCAAGGCCCTCCTCCCGCTCGGGTTCTGCCGCGAGTGCGGCCAGGACTACCTGGTCGTCGCCAAGACGGCTGGGTCGCGCGAGGCGTTCGTCCCCCGGCAGGACGCCGACGCCTCGGGCGGAGACGCGGTCACCGGCTACCTGTACGTGTCTGCGGACCTCCCGTGGCCGGCCGACCCGGTGCTCGAGAACCGACTGCCCGACCACTGGCTCACAACCGACGCAGCTGGCGCCACCGAGGTTCTCGCGACGAAGGAGAAGTACCTGCCGACGGAAGTCTGGGTCGCTGCAGACGGGTCCGTCACGACCCCGGGTGCCGGTCTGCGCGCGTGGTTCATCTCGACCCCCTTCGCGTTCTGCATGCGGTGCCGCGTCTCGTACGAGCAGATCCGCGGCAACGACTACGCCAAACTCGCGACCCTCGACCGCGAGGGCCGATCATCGGCCGTCACCGTTGTCAGCGCCAGCATCGTGCGCTCCCTCGAGCAGCTCGGGCCGAGCGAGCTCGCGGCCGACGCCCGCAAGCTGCTGACGTTCGTCGACAACCGGCAAGATGCCTCGCTGCAGGCCGGGCACTTCAACGACTTCGTCCAGGTCTCACAGCCCGCGGCGCCCTGTTCAGAGCGCTCGATGAGCACCCCGACGGCCTGACACACGAAGTCGTCGCACAACGCGTCGCCGAAGCGCTACACCTGGAGATGAGCGACTTCGCCGCGAACCCCGACGCCCGGTTCTCGGCCAAGGAATCCGCCCTTCGCGCTCTCCGATCAGTCGTCGAGTACCGCATCTACGCCGACCTCCAGCGCGGCTGGCGCATCACGATGCCCAACCTCGAGCAGACCGGGCTGCTGCGCGTCAGCTACGTCGACCTACCCGAGATCGCGGCAACCGACGACGTCTGGGACACCACCCATCCAAAAGCTCCGCGATGCCCCGGCGGCGCTCCGCGAAGAGCTGTGCGCGATCCTCCTGCACGAGATGCGCCGTGTGCTGGCGGTCGACGTGGACTGCTTGACACAGCTCGGGTTCGAGCAGATTCAGCGCGACTCGCGCCAGCACCTGAGCGGGCAGTGGGCGCTCCCGGAGGACGAAAAGGTCGTCGCCGCCGGTGTCGTCTACCCGCGATCGACGACCAAGAAGAAGGGCTGGAACGACCTATTCGTTTCCGGCCGATCTGCTTTCGGCCGCTACCTGCGACGGGATGCCGCACTCGGGCGCGACCTCAGCACCGATGACGCCGAACTCATCATCCGGGACATGTTCCGCGTCCTGTGCGATGACGGCGGACTCCTCACCCAGGCGGACCCCGTCGAGGGCGTACCCGGCTACCGGCTCAAAGCGTCCGCGATCCGCTGGCGTGCCGGCGACGGCGCCAAGGGCACCGAAGATCCTTTGCGCAAGAGCACCGACAGCGAGGCGGTCATCCGGGTCAACCCGTTCTTCGCCCGCTTGTACCGCGAGGTCGCCGAAGGGCTTCGCGGGATGCACGCGATGGAACACACCGCTCAGGTCACCGCGCGACAGCGCGAGGAACGCGAGCACGACTTCCGCGACGGCAGTCTCCCCCTGCTCTTCTGTTCGCCGACGATGGAGCCTCGGCGTCGACATCGCAAGCCTCAACGCCGTCGGGCTGCGGAACGTGCCCCCAACGCCCGCCAACTACGCGCAGCGGTCCGGGCGGGCCGGTCGCAGCGGTCAGCCGGCCCTTGTCGTCACCTACTGCGCCACAGGCAACGCGCACGACACGTACTACTTCCGGAACTCCCGGGAGATGGTGGCTGGGTCGGTCGCAGCCCCTCGCCTCGACCTAGCGAACGAGGATCTCGTGCGGTCGCACGTCCACGCGATCTGGCTCGCCGAAACCGGGCAGTCCCTGAAGTCACGGATCACTGACATCGTCGACGCATCCGGGGAACTGCCCACCCTCGACGTCATCCCCGAAGTGTGGAAGGCCCTGACCGAGCAGGACGCGCAACGGCGAGCCACGCGGCGGGCCGAGGCGGTTATCGACGGGTTGCGCACCTCATGGGACGGCGGCAACGACCAAGTCATGTGGTGGTACGACGGCTGGGTGGCCGACCAGGTCAAGAACGCCCCGACGGCCTTCGACACGGCCCTCGACCGGTGGCGCCTGCTCTACCGGACCGCACTGGTCGAGTACCACGCCCAGAACAACCGCGGTCGATCCCCGAGCACCACGCACCGAGAAGGACGCGGCCTCTCGGCGGGCGTGGGAGTCCAAGAACCAGCTCGCACTCCTGCGCAACGAGGACTCGGAGAACGGCCAGACCGACTTCTACTCCTACCGCTACTTCGCATCCGAGGGGTTCCTGCCCGGCTACTCGTTCCCACGTCTACCGCTGGCGGCCTACATCCCGGGGGGACGCGGAAAACGGGACGGCGACTACCTGCAGCGCCCACGGTTCCTCGCGATCAGCGAGTTCGGACCCGGCTCGCTGATCTACCACGAGGGCGCCCGCTACGAGGTCGAACGCGTCCAGCTGCCTCGGTCGACTGAGCAGGCAGGCATCGCCGAGACCGAGGAAGCCCGCCGCTGCGAAGCGTGCGGCTACCACCATCCCGTGTCAGTAGGCACCGACGTGTGCGACTCGTGCGGCAAGCAGCTCGGCCTCAAGACCTATGGCCTGCTGCGGCTCCAGACGGTCTTCACGCGCCGGCGCGAACGAATCAGCAGCGACGAGGAAGAACGACGCCGCGCCGGGTTCGAGCTCGAGGTGTCCTACCGGTTCCATGATCATGGCGACCGACCTGGCCGGGTCGACGCGGCCGCCACCGATCGCTCCGGCACACCGTCAGCCGTCCTCACCTACGGCGACAGCGCGACAATTCGGGTTGCCAATGTCGGCAGACGACGCCGCAAGGACGCGGCAGACCGCGGCTTCTTCCTCGACGCGACAACAGGGCGGTGGGCGCAGAAGAAGGACGCGACCGACGCGACCGTCGACACCGAAGGGATGCCGTCTCTCGAGGACGTGCAGAAGGTGCTCAAGGTCATCCCGTACGTCGAGGACCGCCGCAACATCCTGCTACTACGACTGGCACGCCCCGTCGACGACGCCACGGCCATTACCTTGCGGTTCGCGCTCGAGCGCGGCGCCGAAGCCATGTTCCAGCTCGAGGACTCCGAGCTGAAACTCAGCGCCTGCCCGACCTCGACGGACGTGCGCGAATGCTCTTCACGGAGGCCGCCGAGGGTGGTGCAGGCGCCCTGCGGCGGCTCATCAGCGAACGCGGGACACTCGCTCGGGTGGCCCGCAAGGCACTCGAGATCACCCACTTCGACCCACAGACAGGCCAGGATCTCGGCCACGCACCCGACGCCGCCCCCGGTACCGAGCGATGCGAACTGGCGTGCTACGAGTGCCTCCTCGCGTACAGCAACCAGCACGAGCACTCGTTCATCGACCGGCACCTGGTACGCGATTTGCTGCTCGAGCTCGCCAGCACAGAGGTCCGCGCAGGCGCGGGCGGACGCTCACGGGCCGATCAGCGCGACTCGCTGGCGGCGCTGGCCGACTCGAGCCTGGAACGCTCGTTCGTCGACTGGCTCGACGCGCACGCCTACCGGCTCCCCGACCGTGCGCAGGTGCCCGTCGATGATGCACGGGCCAGACCTGACCTGGTGTTCGACCTGGCCACAGGGCCGGTCGCCGTCTTCGTGGACGGCCCCGTGCACGACGGCGTGACGCAGCAGGAGCGCGACGCCGCCGCGCAGGAACGTCTCGAGGACCTCGGCTGGATGGTTGTCCGCATTCGCCACGACGACGCCTGGGAGGCCGTCGTCGGCCGCTACCCATCCGTATTCGGCACACCCCGCACGTGACGTTGGAGAGCACACGATGACGACGACGTATGCAGCCGGATCCCTCGTGCGTGCACGCGGCCGGGAGTGGGTCGTGCTGCCCGACAGCGACGCCGAGTTCCTGCTCCTGCGCCCTTTGGGTGGAGGCAACGACGACGTCGCCGGCCTGCACACTGCGCTCGAGGCGGTCGAGGACGCCACGTACCCACTGCCGAGCCCCGACGACCTGGGCGACGCCACGAGCGCCGGCCTGCTGCGCACAGCCCTCCAGCTGGGGTTTCGCTCGTCGGCCGGACCGTTCCGGTCTATCGCCGGCATCGCCGTGGAGCCCCGTGCGTACCAGCTCGTCCCGCTGCTCATGGCCCTACGTCAGCAGACCGTGAGGCTCCTCATCGCCGACGACGTCGGCATCGGCAAGACCGTCGAGGCAGGGCTGATCGCGGCCGAATTGCTGGCGCAGGGTGACGCGAAACGGCTCGCGGTGCTTTGCAGCCCCGCTCTCGCCGAGCAGTGGCAGGCCGAGCTCGCTACGAAGTTTTCGATCCAGGCCGCTCGTCCTCACCTCCACGGTTCACCGGCTCGAGCGCGATCTGATGATGGACGAGTCCTTGTTCGACCGGTACCCCCATGTCGTCGTCTCGACAGACTTCATCAAGTCCGACCGGCACCGCGCCGAGTTCCTCAACCACTGCCCGGATCTCGTCATCGTCGATGAGGCGCACACGGCGGTGTCCGACGAGAGCGCCGGTGGCGGACGGTCACGACACCGCAGGCATGAGCCTGAGCGACCTCGCCCGCGACCGCGGACGCCACCTGATCCTCGTCACCGCCACACCGCACTCGGGCAAGGACGAAGGCTTCCGCAACCTGCTCGAGCTCCTCGACCCCGAGCTCGCCACCGTCGACCTCGACCAGCAGCGAGGCCGCGAACGACTCGCCCGGCACTACATCCAGCGTCGCCGGGCCGACATTCGGCGCTACCTCGACGAGGACACGCAGTTCCCCTCTGACCGGGAGTCGCGCGAGGTCGCCTACTCACTGACGCCGGAGTACCGGGCGCTCTTCACGAGAGTGCTCGATTACGCACGCGAGCAGGTACGCAACGCAGACGATGGGTCGGTCCATCAGCGCGTCCGCTGGTGGTCCGTTCTGGCCCTCCTGCGCACACTCGCGTCCTCCCCCGCCGCCGCCGCAGCAACCCTGCGGATGCGCGCTGCATCCGCACAGGCGACTGACGTCCACGAAGCCGATGCGTTGGGTCGCGCGAGTGTGCTCGACGCGGCCGACGACGAAGCAATCGAAGGCGTCGACGTGACGCCAGGCGCGCTGACCGAGGACACCGAGAACACCACGACGTCAGAGCGCAGCCGGTTGCGTTCGCTTGCGCAGACCGCCGAGTCGCTGCTCGGCCCGAGCAAGGACGCCAAGCTCGGCACACTCATCAAACAGGTCAAGGCACTGCTCGCCGACGGGTTCGACCCGATCGTGTTCTGTCGGTTCATCGACACCGCGGAGTACGTCGGCGAGCACCTCGCAACCGCTCTGAAGAGCACAGCCGAGGTCGGAGTCGTCACCGGGACGCTTCCACCTGCCGAGCGCCAGCAGCGTATCCGCGACCTCACCGCCACCAGTGCCCGGCACGTGCTCGTCGCAACTGATTGCCTATCGGAGGGCGTGAATCTGCAGGACGCGTTCCAGGCCGTCGTGCACTACGACCTCGCATGGTCCCCCACCCGGCACGAGCAGCGCGAAGGGCGCGTCGACCGGTTTGGTCAGACGGCGCCCACGGTGCGCGCGGTGACGATCTACGGCAAGGACAACAGCATCGACGGGCTCGTGCTCGACGTGCTCATCCGTCGGCACCAAGCGATCAGCAAGGCGACCGGGGTCTCGGTCCCTGTGCCCAGCGGGTCCGACTCCGTGCTCGAGGCACTCCTGGAGGGCCTGCTCCTACGCGGCGTCGACCACGAGCAACTCGAGCTTGACCTCGGTCTCGCAGCCGCCGACCGTCGGCTCGAAGAAGAGTGGCGGTCTGCCGCCGAGAACGAGCGCACTTCACGGACCAAGTACGCACAGGGTTCGATCCACCCGGACGCCGTAGCGCAGGAGGTCGCCGAGGTGCGCGCGGCGCTCGGCGGCCACGGCCAGGTCGTGCCTTTCGTCGAGGAGTCACTGCGTGCACTCGGCGCGTCCGTCACACCAACCGGCTACGGATTCGAGGCCGTGACGACGACACTCGCACCCGGAGTGCGCGACACGCTGCCCGCGGGCCATGTCGAGCCGCTGCCCTTCCACCGAGAGATGCCGCTTCCGCGACGGCACGCGTTGCTGGTTCGAACGGATCCAAGCGTGGAGGCCGTCGCCCGCTACGTGCTCGACGCGGCGCTCGACTCGCAAACGGTCGCAGGTGCACGCCCGGCGCGCCGCGCCGGCGTGGTCCGCACCAGCCACGTCCCCGCCCGGACCACCGCTCTGCTGCTGCGGTACCGGTTCCACCTCGATCTACCGTCGACCGACGGGCCGCGCACCCTGATCGCCGAGGACTGTGAGGTCGTGGCATTCCGCGGCGCTCCTGACGCGCCCGAGTTCCTCACACCCGAGGAGGTCGACGCCCTGCTCATTGCAACCGCCGATGCGAACGTGCCGCCCGACCAGGCACGCGACCTCATCGCCACGGCACTGACACGCGTCGAGGCACTGACAGGAATCCTGGACGACCGCGCCCACGCCCACGCCGAGCGGTTGTTCGAAAGCCATCGTCGAGTCCGAGCCGGTGCGGGCACCCCCCGACAAGGTCTGCGCGTCCGGGCTCAGACCCCGGTCGACGTCCTCGGCGTCTACCTCTACCTGCCCGTCGTGGGGAGCAATTCGTGAGCGGGGACCTGACCGCCGTTCGGTCAGTGGGCGCACTGCTGCCCGCCGACCTCCTGGCACGGGTATCGGCCGGTGATCGCGACCTCGGCGGACTCGGCTCGGCAGACTTTCATCTCGCGGCCGGAGAGTCGCCCCGCGAGGCGGCGAACCGAGCGTGGGCATACCTCATCGGGGTGTGGCCATCGTTCCAGGACGCACTGGCGAAGCTTCCGGAGGGTGAACGTGCCGTCGGGTTGACCCGTGAGCGCTGGCTTCAGGTGCTGTTCCGCGAGCTCGGCTACGGGCGACTGCAGACAACCCCCGCTGGGGGGCTCACCGTCGCGGAGAAGGCGTACCCCATCTCGCACGAGTGGGGTGCCGTTCCGATACACCTGCTCGGCTGGGGTGTCGAGCTGGACCGCCGGTCGAAGGGTGTGCCCGGCGCAGCCGAGCGTGCGCCCCACGCGATGGTCCAAGAACTGCTGAACCGCTCCGACGAGCACCTGTGGGCGGTGGTGTCGAACGGTCGAGTCCTGCGTCTGTTGCGGGACTCGACGTCGCTGTCGTCGCAGTCGTTCGTGGAGTTCGACCTGGAGGCAATCTTCTCCGGGGAGCTGTTCGCCGACTTTGTGGTGCTCTTCCTGCTCCTGCATCAGTCGCGCGTAGAAGTCCTCTCCCCCGAAGGTGGTCCGAGCGACTGCTGGCTTGAGAAGTGGCGCTCGAGCGCTATTACCTCGGGCGCACGAGCGCTGTCGCTGCTCTCGGACGGCGTGCAGCAGGCGATTGCAGACCTCGGCACTGGCTTCCTGCGCGCCCCGGCGAACACCTCACTACGCGCGCGCCTCGAGGACGAGTCGCTGCACCTTGCCGACTACCACCAGGCATTGTTGCGCCTCGTCTACCGGCTGCTCTTCTTGTTCGTCGCCGAGGACCGCCAGGCGCTGCATCCGGTCGATGCCGAGCCTGTGGCCCGATCGCGCTATCGCGACTACTTCTCCACGGCTCGGTTGCGACGCCTGGCACTAAAGCGGCGCGGGACCCGCCACGACGACCTGTGGCAGGCCCAGCGACTGGTCTTGGCCCGTCTGGGTCAGGACGAGGGCTGCCCAGAGCGCACTGCCGGGCTTGGGTGGGTTGTTTGACGACGACGGCGCCGAGCTGTTCGCGAACGCCGACCTGCCCAACGAGGCGCTCCTGTCAGCCGTGCGGCACCTGTCCACCGTGCGCCCGACAGGACAGCCGCGACGCACCGTGGATTACCGAAACCTCGGTGCCGAGGAACTCGGTTCGATCTACGAATCGCTGCTCGAGCTTGTTCCGCGCTACGACCGCACCGAGCAGATGTTCACGCTTGAGAACCTAGCCGGGAACGATCGCAAGACCACCGGCTCGTACTACACGCCGTCATCGCTGATCGACCTGCTCCTCGACGAGACGCTGACCCCGCTGCTCGACGAAGCCGAACGCCAGCCCGACCCTGCCGCTGCATTGCTCAGGATTCGTGTGTGCGATCCGGCGTGCGGTTCCGGACACGTGATCGTCGCCGCAGCCCGACGCATCGCCGAGCGGCTGGCGGTAGTCCGTACCGGCGAGATCGACTCGACGCCGTCCGACCTGCAGAACGCGCTCTATGACGTCGTGTCCACGTGCATCTACGGGGTCGACCTCAATCCGCTGGCCGCCGAGCTCGCCAAGGTCTCCTTGTGGCTGGAGTCCATGCAGCCCGGTCGACCTTTGTCATTCCTCGACGCTCACATCAAGGTCGGCAATGCGCTGCTCGGCACCACCCCGGCGCTACTCGCGAACGGGATCCCCGACGACGCGTTCACCGCTCTGACCGGCGACGACAAGCCGTTCTCCACCGCGCTGAAGAAGCGCAACAAGACCGAACGCGAGACCGCTACTGACAGCGGTTCACTGTTCGACCTCGTTGACGTCGGCACCTCCACGATCGACTTGCGCGGCCGACTCTCCCAGGCTGTCGCCCCGGCAACGGGAGCCTCTCGCGTGCGCGAGGTACACGCCGCCCAGCGCGCCTACGCCGAGTACCGGTCCTCCCCCGAGCTCGTCCGCGAACGCCTCCACGCCGACGCGTGGTGCGCCGCCTTCGTCCAGACCAAGACCCCCGGCGCCACGACGATCACAACCGGCGTCCTGGAATCCCTACATGACGGCACCGCACCCGAGGCCCTCGTTCGCACCGTCCAGCACATCGCCGCGCAGTACCAGTTCTTCCACTGGCACCTCGAGTTCCCCGACGTCTTCAACACCAGCGCACCTATCAGCGACCACGGCTGGACCGGCGGCTTCACGGCCATGGTCGGCAACCCGCCGTGGGAGACAGTCCAGATGTCGGAGAAGGAGTACTTCGCGTCGAGCCCCGAGATCGCGGCCGCGCCGAACGCGGCAGCCCGAAAGCGGGCGATCGAGCGGCTCGCCACCGATAGGCCCGAGCTCAAGCGCGAGTTCGACGAGGCGTCGCGACGGAGCGCCGGCGAGACACACCTAATACGCACCACCGGTCGCTACCCCTTGTGCGCTCGCGGCAAGATCAACACTTACAGCATCTTCGCCGAGCATTTCCGGTCCTCGATCGCGCACCACGGCCGCATGGGGATCGTCACACCGACTGGACTCGCGACCGACGCGACAACGGCTGCCTTCTTCTCCGACACAGTCGCGTCCGGCAGGCTCGCCGCGTTCTACGACTTCGAGAACGAGGCGAAGATTTTCGAAGGGGTCCACAATCAGTTCCGGTTCGCTGTCACCGTCATCACTGGCGGTCGGCGAGCTGCAACGGTCAACCTCGCGTTCTACACGCGCTACATCGCCGAAGCCGTCGCGCGCCGGTTCGAGATCACACCGGACGAAATCCTCATCTTGAACCCCAACACCGGAACCCTGCCGATCTTCCGCACTCGCCGCGACGCCGAGATCACACTGAACATCTACAGACGATTCCCCGTGCTCGTGCACGAGGCCAGCGGAGCGAACCCGTGGGGACTGACGTTCCGACAGGGCCTGTTCAACATGGCCAGCGACTCCGGCCTGTTCGAGACGGCGAACGACCTGCGCGAGCGCGGCGCCGAGTTCGACGGTTGGGCGTGGACACTGGGCGCGCAGCGTTGGCTGCCGCTCTACGAGGGGAAGATGGTCTCGCACTACGACCATCGCTACTCGACCTACGCCAACGCCACCGAAGCGCAGCTAAATAAGGGCACTCTTCCCCGCCTCACCGATGCGCAACACGACGACCCCGGCCTCGAACCGCTCGCCCGCTACTGGGTCGTCGAGAAGGACGTCGAGACCGCCATAGCTGACCGCTGGGACCGCGATTGGTTCCTCGGCTGGCGCGATATCAGCAATCCAAGCAATGAGCGCACCTTCATCCCAAGCGTTATTCCAAGGTCCGCGGTCGGCGCGCGCTTTTCTCTTGCGATGGGGCTCGCCGACGAACTGCCTCTCTTACAAGCGGTCTGGTCCTCGTTTGTTTTCGACTTCTGCGCCCGGCAAAAAGTGAGCGGCGCAGCCGTGCCGCACTTCATTACCAAACAATTGCCCGCACCGACACCGGCAAGCTTTCCTCGAAGCAGGACGCGGCCTCGGCGGGAGCCTGCGCCAGTTCGTGCTCCCGCGAGTCCTCGAACTTACCTATACGTCTACACGGATCGGCGGCTCCGCATCGGACGTGTCGGAACACCTGGATATCCACGAGACCGGAATGCCGTTTTCATGGATAGAAGATCGTCGCGAACTAGTTCTCGCTGAGCTCAACGCCGCGATGTTTTTGCTCTTCGGCCTTGACCGCGCCGATGTCGAGCACGTCATGGATTCGTTCTTCGTCGTACGCAAGTACGACGAGCGCGACCACGGCGAGTTCCGCACCAAGCGTCTCATCCTGGAGACATACGACGCGATGACCGCTGCTGCGACCGCCGGCACGGTCTACACCAGCCCGCTTGACCCGCCCGCCGGGCATGGCCCCCGCCACGCGTCATGAACTCGATCGAAGGAGTCACCGCCATGCCAGTCGATCGCGCCCCGGACGGCTCCGTCCGACGCTCGTTGCTGTTCGGCACGGTGCTCCGCGTCCTGTCAGACAGCCCCGTGCCGCTCGCGCCGAGCGAGGTGTCGCGGCTCGTTGTCGAGCGGGTGCCGCTGACCGACGTCGAGCCTCAGCCGGAATCCGAGCGGGGTGCAGCGGGCGGAGACATTCCTCGGCTTCTCATCCGGATGGGCTCGCGTGATCGGCTGGATCACCAAGGACGGCGGCTGGTCGATAACAGACGCAGGACGGTCGGCCTTGGCGAGTGCGGCCTCGGACGACGAGCTCTACTCCACGCTCAGCCGGACGTACAACGGCGTGCTGCGGCGACGCAAAGGCGCAGCCGGCGGCCCCGAGGTCGACGACAAATTCGTCACCCTCCGAGATGCTCTTGACCTGCTCGAACCCGGCATGTGGACCTCCTATGGAGACCTCGCCCAACTCACCGGCCTCGCCGCCCAAACCGTCGGCTCC
This sequence comes from Cellulomonas sp. McL0606, assembly GCF_058248365.1. The sequence goes on from NZ_CM177779.1 coordinate 3,189,427, forward strand.
TATGTCGCGGAGTCGGACGTGCCCTCTGCGCACCGCGTGCTGACCGCGGACGGTTCAATCGCAGACGGTTTTCGGTGGAACGATCCCGTGCGCACCGACGACCCGCGTGACGTCCTTCGCGCAGAAGGACTCGAGTTCGACCCCAACGGCCGGGCGCACCAGTCGTCCCGGCTGACGTCTTACGACCTGCGCGAACTGCTGGCCGAGACGGGCGCGCAGTTCACTCGTCGCGCCTGGCTCATTCGGGGCAACAACGTCAACGGCAAGAACCTTGTCCCCGTCTGGTTGACGAGGGGCTCGGTGTCGCTCGCCGCCAGCCAGATTCGTGCTCTGAGCCTGCCGGTGAGCCGCGCGGAGATCGTCGCGATCGTGGAGGAGGACTACGCACAGAAGTCCTACAACACCCGAAACGAGAAGGTTACCGAACTAGACCTCTTCGTCAATCGGGTCCAGGTTGGCGACCTCGTGATCGCGAACGACGGCGGCAGCTTCTTCGTAGGCGACGTGACTGGCGAGGTCACGTCGGTGCACTCGTCGGATGACCGCTCGAACCTGCGCCGCTCGGTGGAATGGCGCAACGTCGAGCAGCCGATCGACCTGACCGACCTACCTGCCGGGCTCAAGCCGAAGCTTCTCCAGCCAGCACACGGTCGTCGACCTGACCAGCGAGCTCGCGGCCCTCGCGGGGCTCGTCGCTGCGGACGCGGCAGAGGTCAAAAAAGCAGCCAAGACTGCCCCAGCCGAGCTGGTCCTACTCTCGGCCACCGACGAACTCGCCGAAGCGCTTCTCGTCGACCGGGCGTGGCTGCAATCCTGCATCGACCTGCTGCGCGATCGCCGACAGATCATCTTCTACGGCCCTCCCGGCACCGGAAAGACATACCTCGCACAGGCGATCGCCCAACACCTCACCGACGAGTCAGCCGTGAAGCTCGTCCAGTTTCATCCGGCGTACTCATACGAAGACTTCTTCGAGGGCTACCGGCCGGTCGCGCCGACAGACGGCTCCGGGACGATCGGCTTTGCGCTGACACCGGGACCGTTCCGTCGCCTCGTCGACGCGGCGAGGGAGAACCCGTCGACGCCGTACGTGCTCGTGGTCGACGAGATCAACCGAGCGAACCTGGCCAAGGTGTTCGGTGAGCTGTACTTCCTGCTCGAGTACCGCGACAAGGCGATTGACCTGCTCTACAGCACCGGCGATGAGGCCGGCTTCACCATGCCGGCCAACGTGTTCATCATCGGCACGATGAACACGGCCGACCGGTCGATCGCTCTCGTTGACTCAGCAATGCGACGCCGGTTCGCCTTCAAAGCATTGCACCCCGGCGTCGAGCCCACCCGCGGCATGCTTCGACGCTGGCTCGAGCGCCGCGGCCTACCACCGACGACGGCGCTGGTCCTCTCGCATCTGAACGACCTCATCCAGGACGAGGACTTCCGCATCGGGCCGTCGTACTTCATGCGCGACGAGGTGTATCGAGAAGGAGGACTCGAGACAGTGTGGGAGACGTCGATCCTGCCGCTGCTCGAGGAGCACCATTTCGGCGAGGGTGTGGACGTCGCCGCGCAGTACTCGCTGCCGAAGATCCTCGCCCGCGTCGATCGCACCGCCACTCAGGAGCCGGTCCCCGTCGACTCGGACGATTCTGTGGACGACCAGCAATCGTGATCGCGATCCGGCTCGTCGAAGGTGGTCCTCCCGTCGAGGTACCAATGGACGACCGGACGGGTCTGGCCCTGCGCGCGAGCGGACTGGTAACCGCGACACCCGCGATCGCACACGGTTGGTGGTCGATCGGCCCCACGACGAAAGTCGGAGTCGCGCGGGTGGCGGGGGTCGAACTGACGGTTCGCCCGAAGGTCGACATCCGCCGGCTGTTCTTCCTGCTCGGGTACTCCCGCGACCGGGCGATGTGGCGAGACGAGGATGTCTCGCTCTCGGAGGCACCCGACCTGCTCACCGCGATCGCTGAAGCGTTCGCGCGACAGGCCGAGCGCGCCACTGCTCAGGGCCTGCTGCAGGGTTACCGAGTGGAGGAGGTCGCGTCCCCCGTCCTGCGGGGCCGGCTACGGACCACCGACCAGCTGACCCTGCACCACGGCCTGCCGCTGCCGCTCGAGGTGCGATTCGACGACTTCGACACCGACATCGCAGAGAACCAGGTACTCCGAGCGGCCACTGAACGACTGCTCGCGTTGATGCCCACTCACGCGCGCGTTCGCCGTGTGCTGCTGCGCCTACGCCGCTCGCTCGCCGACGTCACGCCGTCGTTGCGGGGCGCACCGATTCCGGCCTGGGTACCGAACCGCCTCAACACGCGTTACCACGTCGCGCTTGGCCTCGGCGAGCTGATCCTGCGTGGAGGGTCGGTCGAACAAGGAGATGGTGCGGTACGCATCGACGGCTTCATGCTCGACATGGCAAAGGTGTTCGAGGACTTCCTCGCTGAGTCACTCGGGTCGGCCCTGACGGCACATGGCGGTCGTTGTCGTTCGCAGGACCGGTGGCGGCTGGACGAGGCAGGCGTGGTGCCCATGCGGCCCGACCTCGTCTGGTACGGGCCGGGGTCGGTCGCGCCGACGGCCGTCGTGGACGCCAAGTACAAGGCCGAAAAGCCAAGTGGGTATCCGAATGCGGACCTGTATCAGATGCTCGCCTACTGCACGGTCAGCGGACTTGCCCGGGGGCATCTCGTCTACGCGAAGGGCAACGAGCCGCAAGCCCATCACCGCGTCGCTGGAGCCGGAGTCGACATCTACCAGCACGCCCTCGACCTCGACGTCGAGCCGAGCGATCTGCTCGCCCAGGTCCGCGTACTGGCAACCGAGATCGTCGCGCGGGAGCACGTCACCGCCCAGTGATGCGGCGAACCTACGCGCGGCGGAAATGGGATGTCAGTCCTCTGCCGGATGCCAGCGCCCACCAGCCACAGACGGAGCGTTCGATGGTCAGACGCAACCGCGCTCGTGAGGCCTGGGCCGCGACGGCAGCCCCCCGAGGAAGCACACGGCCGCAACCCGTCCGACCGGCGCGACAAGGTCGCGACCGAGGATGAGCCTGCACTCGACCCGGTGCGGTTCAAAATGCCACATCGGGAGCTCCGCTGTGCTCCCACTGCCCAGCGGCTGAAAGCCAGCATCGTGCGACACGTGAGCAACGAGACGAGCACCGAGCAACATTCCTTGACAGACCTGGCAACGATGGTTGACGGCTCGAGCGAACCCTTGGTCAGACTCGCGGCGCTTCGTGCGCTGGATGAGGCAACGAAGCGTGGCATCGCAGACGCCGCGAACCAGGCTCGGGCGTCAGGGTGCACCTGGGAGCAGATCGGCCAGCCACTCGAGATTTCGCGTCAAGCAACTCAGAAGCGGTTTGGCGGACGCGGGTCAGGCGGATCCGTCGAATCGGATCAAGCAGCCCGTGCGAAGCCAGTCAGGGCGAAGCAAAATCGCGCGACGAGCGCGATGCAATGGGAGGTCACCACACCCGGAGGGCGCCGTTTGCTCCGATTCCGTCGGGCCTGAGCACTCCAACGCAGCATCGCGCCGGGGTGGAACGAGTCTTCCCGCGAGTGGACGATGCGGAAGTCGACTTTGCGTGCGTGGTGTCGCCCGGCGCCGACGCAAGAGTCCTTGTGGGTGGTTGCTCCTAGCGTTCGAGCACCATCGGCGCAATGCAACGGAGTTGTGATGAGCAAGAGGTCTCGTGCTCAACCTGGCAACGACCAGCAGGATCTCTTTGCTTCGGCTCCTGAGCCGCATCTGCGCCTTCGGCTCGCGCAGATGGGCTGGCCATCGAACGAGGACCTGCCGGTCAACCATGGGGCTGCTCGCGTCCGCGACGTCGTGTGGGACGACCTCGTCACGTCACGCGACCCGCTGGTGCTGGCCGGCTTCGCCTCGATCGCCAAGATCGTCGAGCTGGTCGCACAGGCTTCTCACAAGGCCAACCAGGGGCGAGTCCGAGTGCTGCTCGGCACCGAGCCGTTCGCTTCCGATCGCGTCAGTTTCGGATCGCCGTCCGCGACCTTCACCGAGGAGGTTCGTGAGTACTGGATTGAGCAGCACGGGGTCTCGCTGCTGCTGTCCGCCAAGATCGTCCAGACGATCGAGGCACTGGATGCCGGCTGGTTCGAAGTCCGCTTCGTTCCCGGGCACACGCGGCTGCACGCGAAGATCTACGTCGGCGATCGAGCCGCGACCATCGGTTCGAGCAACTTCACCGAAGCCGGTCTCGTCAATCAGTTCGAGGCCAACGTTCGCGCCGACCGTATCGCGGACCCGGAACGGTACGCGCAAGCGAAGCGAGCTGGCGAGAACTACTGGTCCATCGGCCAGCCGTGGACCGACGAGCTGCGCGCGCTGCTGCACGAGATGCTTCGGTTCGTCTCCTGGCAGGAAGCTCTCGCGCGGGCGTGCGCGGACCTGCTCGAAGGTCAGTGGGCCGCGGGCTACCTCGGCTCGACCGTGGGCATCAGCAGGTTGTGGCCGTCGCAGGTCGCGGGGATCGCAGAGGCCCTCTGGGTCGTGGAGAACGTCGGTAGCGTTCTGGTCGCCGACGCGACTGGCTCGGGCAAGACGCGCATGGGTGCGCACCTGACCCGCGCGGTTCGTGATCGGCTCTGGAGCACGGGGCGCGTGCGGAGCGACCTGACTGTGCTCGTGTGCCCGCCTTCGGTCCAGGAGCAATGGAGCCGCGAGGCCATCTCCTGCGGGCTGACGTTGAACACGATCTCGCAAGGACTCCTCAGTCGGGCATCGAAGTCCGGACCTCGCGTCGAGGAAGAGGCCGTGGCGGCCGCACAGATTCTCGCGATCGACGAGGCCCACAACTTCCTGGCCCGTGACTCCAACCGCAGCAGCCACATCCGCGCTACTGCTGCCGATCATGTGCTGATGTTCACGGCGACACCAATCAACCGGGGCGCTGAGGACCTGCTCTCCCTCGTCGATCAACTCGGCGCCGACAACTTCGACGACGAGACGCTCGCGATCCTCGATCGCCTACACCGCCGCCATGCCGATTGGCGCCTGACGGACGACGAGAAGGTCCAGCTGCGCAACGCGATCCAACGCTTCACGGTTCGGCGGACCAAGTCGATGCTGAACGAGCTGGTAGCCAGCGACCCGGACAGCTACCGGCATCCGACGACGGGACGGATTTGCCGGTATCCGGAGCACGTCACCGCGACGTACGAGACAGGCGAACTGGCGCCCGAGCGCGCGGTTGCCGATGAGATCCGTGAAATCGCCGCGCAGCTAGTCTGGGATCTCAGGACTTGGTCGCCAGATCAGCCTGCCAGCATGGCTTCGGCGTGAGTACACCGACGAGCGGTGGCTCGAGGGTCGGCTCGGTGCTGCCAAGGGCCTCGTCGGATATCAAGTGCGCGCCGGTATGCGCTCGTCGCAGGCGGCACTGCTTGAGCACGTCGTCGGTACCGACGAGGCTCTGCGACAACTCGGCATCACGGGGCTGGTGAAGCCGCAGGCGTCCGGGGACATGATTGGCAGACTCCGCGGGCTACGCGACGGCGGGCCGCCTCGAGTCGATCTCGCCTGCGACATTCCGGAATGGCTCGTCGACCAGCACTCCTGGCGGGACGCGTGCGAATCAGAAATCGCGCGCTACGAGCAGCTCCCGATTGCTGGCCGTACGGCTCGGCGACCGTCGCGAGCGGACGAAGGCGGAGTTCGTTGCTGGCCTCGCCGATCGTCACGAACGCGTGCTCGCCTTCGACCATCACCCGATCACACTCGCGGTCCTCAAGCTGCTCATCCACCGGACTGATGTGCCGGTCGTCGTCGCCTCCGGTGCCGCCACGAGCGAGCGGCGAGCCGTGCGGTTGGCCTTCGCGCCGGACGCGACCGGTCGTGGTATCGCGTTGTGCTCCGATGCCATGAACGAGGGAATCAACCTGCAAGGTGCGTCAGCCGTGGTGCAGTTCGACATGCCGACGACCCTGCGTGTAGCCGAACAACGAGTCGGTCGCGTCGATCGTATGGACAGTCCCCACGACCGGATCGAAGTCTGGTGGCCCGCGGACTCAGCCTCGTTCGCGACGCGAGCCGACGACCTCCTGGCGGCCCGGAACGAGGAGAGCGCCGCCCTCCTCGGCTCCAACCTGCCGATCCCAGCGAGGCCCGACGCTGTCGTGACCGCGAAGGAACTTGCCGATCTGGCCGAGCACACGCAGACCCAGTGGGACGGACTTCAGGACGCTCTCGAACCTGTGCGAACGCTCGTGACCGGACCGACGTCGCTCATTCCCGCGAAGACGTATGCCGCACACCGCGGAACGCGTCAGAGGGTGCTCGCCAGGATCAGCCCGGTGCGGACGAGTACGCCGTGGGCATTCTTCGCTGTGCGAGGCTCGGCGACAGGCGCACCCCGCTGGCTCCTTCTGGAGGACGAGCGGTCCGAGCCGGTCGTGGGCCTTCACGACGTCACGACGCGCCTGCGTGTACTGCTCGCCGGTGACCCGCCGGGGGCGCCATTCGACGACCGCTGTGAACGTTGGCTAGAGACGTTCCTGGCCCGGGCGCAGGCGGCCGAGCTCGAGATGCTGCCGCGCCGCCACCAGCGTGCCCTCGACCAGATGCGGCGAACCAGTCGCGCTTGGGCGCAGCGCGCCCGAGGCGAATCGCGATTCGACGACGCAGACCGGTGGGAAACACTCGGAGCGCTTGCTCGGGGAGAGTTCGACGGTGGGAGCATCGACGCGCACCAGCTCCGCCGAGATCTGGCTCGAGCTCGTGCACCCGTACGTTCTGGAGGCCCGCGCCCAGCGCCGTCGCCATCCCTACAGCCGGCTCGCCGACATCGAGCCGCTGCTCCTCGAGCGCCCGGTCGACCTAGGCACGGTCGAGCGAGCACTGAGCCGGCTGCGCGTCGTGGAACCGCTCGCACAACGCGTGGCGTCCTGCATCCTCGGGGTCCCCGCGTAGCAACCGCAACGATCGACGCGCACGGCGCCCTCTGAGGTGTCCCCTTGTTGGTCTGGTTCAAGTGGGCGAACTCGACGCGTGAGTCAGGCCGCACCCTCGCGAAAACCGCGCACGATCTGGCGGGTATCGTTCGTACGTGCGTTCGAGTCATCGTCTTGAGAGCGTGCCACTGCACGAACTGCCGCTCGATGCCCCGGCCGAGGCCCGCTCCGGTGATCGGATGGTGCAGCCCGAGACACCCGTGCCTGTCTCCGTATGGGTGACGAGCGGTCGAGGCAAGTCGTTCCAGGCTCAGGCGCATGCAATCGCGTGGACCGGCATGCAGGTACGGGTGCGATACCTCGACCCCGGCGGGCGTGAAGGGTTTACCTGGGTGTGGGCGTCGGCCGTCACTCGGCGCTGACAATGTGCAGTTGGGAATCGACGGGTGCTCGGAAGTCGGAAGGTGCTCCCGTCGATCCGTGCGCCCAGCGACCCGGGCTCGGGCAGGAATCCAATGCAGCAGTCCGCGCCGACGGCACTCTGTTCGTGGAGGTGATGAATGTGGACTCGAAGCCAACAATGACTCTTCGCCAGGCCGTGAAGTTTGAGATCTCGAAGCTGTCGGTCAACGGAGCCGGCGAGATCGCCGGCGCCAGACTGGCGGTACTGCTGAAGACCCGGCGACTCGATCGCCCGGAGGGTACGCGTGGTGCTGCCGGAGTTGCCCGACGCCCGTCTCAGTCCTGAGGGTGTGAGACCTTGATACCGAAGAGCTCTCGAGTTGTCGCCGAACAGCTGCCGCCAACGTCGTTTCGTTCATGTCATGACCCTTCTTGTCTGGGTCGATGACCGTTGGCGCACTCACAACGAGCACAAGCCTCCACCACTGGTGGAGGCTTGTGCTCGTTCTACGCGGCGACGCGGTGCGCCCGGCCCCTGTGGATGCCCAGCCCATGAGCGTTGCGGAACACCTTGGCGCAAAAGGTGCAGACCGCAGCCGCGTCATCGCCGCGCTCGACGTGCGTACGGCGCACGTGTGAAGCGAGGTCAGTGGTAGATCCGAAAACCTTGGGGCAGCCGAATCGGCAAAGGTGGATCTCCCTCGAGCCGTGTGCAGATGCGACGTGCCGCTTGAGCCCCCCCGCACTGGTGGTAGTACGGTCACACGCCGTCTCGGTGCAGGTGTAGGTGATGCGTTGCCCGGCGGGACGCCTTGATGTTGCCCCGATGACGCCGTGCTTGTGTCGGCGGTGGACGCCGAGCGCTGCGGGCGACGCAAACATTTCGGCACATTCGGGGCACTGAGAGGGCTCGGTGGTGTCGACGGGCTCAGTCAGATGGAACGTGCCGACGTTGCGGATGACGATCTTGACCCGTGAGGGGTCGAATCGGCGACCGGCAGTGTGCTGGGTGGATGCCGGGCTCACCTCGACGCTCTCGATCAGGTCGCAGATCATGGTTCGACGCTGCTGACGCGTCAGGTTGTCCCAATGCTGGTCGAATTCGATCCTCCGACTGCTGAGCGCGATCGGGACAGCGCGTGCCGACTCAAGATCGGCGATCCGGCCGTCGAGTTCGTCAATCTCCATCTTGATCTGCTTCTTGCGGCTCTCTGACCTGGCGGTCTTCAGCTCGGCTCGCAAGTCGAACATCTCACGGTTGAACTCCTCGAGAGCCGATGTGACGTCGGTTGAGCCGCTCCGAGCCTCCGCGAGGGCTCGCGCGTAGGAGCTGTTGAGTGCGTCTCGGAACGAGGGTTCCTCGGCGATGGTCGTCACGACGAGCTCTGACCAGGCGCTCGAGGTGCTTGGCGCTGACAGCATTACCGGCGCAACGTCGTACGTCGTTGGGGCCGAGGTTGTTCCCTGCCCGGCACATGTAGGACGCGGTGTTGCTGGTGATCGTCGCCGGCCCGTACATGCGCCCTCCACAGACGTGCTCGCCGACGCGGTTGGCGCCGCACGTGACCAGCCCGCCGAGGAGGGACTCGTCGGCGCTTCGCCGTCGAGTGCCCGGTGTTCCGATGCACTGCTGGAGGCGGAGCCACTGCTCGTCGGTCAGGACGGGCAGGTGCGGGCGGTGCGGGCGCCTGTTGACGTTGTGGATGCGAAATCGCGACTTCTTGCCGTCCGACTCCCCCATGACCACGTCGTACCCCTTGAGCACTGGGTTGCGAAGGATGGCGGCCAGCGAACTGGTGGACCAGTCGATGCGTTCGACCGTTCCGTCGATGAGTCGGCGCTCTCCCCTGGGGGTGGCAACTCCTTCCTCGTTGAGGTGCCGGACGGCTGCGGCCATCGACCATCCCTGGTCGACGATGTTGTCCACGATCTGGTGGAGAACCTTCACCTCGACGGGGTCGTGCTCGAGTGTCTTGTAGCCGTGCGCGTCCCGCACGGGAATGACCTCGCCGTCGGCTGCCTGGGTCATTGCTTGACGGAACCCGTAGTTCACGGCGCCGCCCCGCCAGCCACCGGCTTGCTTGGCGAGTGCCTTGTTGTCCTTGATCCTGATGGACGACTCATCGGAGCCCAGTTGGGCCACGAGAGCGAGGAGGCCGCCAGTGAAATGCTTGCTCGGGTCAGCGGAGTCGTACCCTTCGACGACGCTGTAGAGGCGGACGCCGGCCTCGCGCATCTCCTCGATGGTCTGCAGGACGGCGACAGCCTTTCGCCCGAACCGGTCCATCTTGTAGACGACCACGACGTCGTACTCGCCGAGCCGCGCCATGATCTTCTTCAGCAGCTTGTGGTGTCCGTCGCCCTTCCACGCGGAGACGATCTGGGAGTAGACGTCGCCCCCCTCGGACTCGGGCCGCAAGTCGCAGGTCCAGCTGCCTTCGGGCAGCGAATTCAGGTACCGCATGATGGTCTCGTCTTGCACCTGCAGCGACTTCGTGTCCGGGTCGTCCTTGCTTCTGCGCTTCAGGATGCCGACGCGGATGGGGCGACCGAGGTGCGCCGCCAACTCGTAGGGCGAGACGTAGCGAGAGAGTGTTCGATTCACTTCTGCACCTCCGTCGGGACGGCAATCGTGGCGGCACGCCTGCGCCTGCGCGACGCATCTGCGCTCTCCGTCTTTTGAACGGTCTGGATCAGGTGCCACATCGCGGCATGGACCTCACCGCTCGGGGTGATCAGTCGTCCGCCAGCAAGCTTCTCGAGCACGAGCAGCAGCGTCGTCGTTCGGCGGCTGAGTCGGCCGATCGAGTCGATGAGCACGATGTCCTGCGCGGCCAGGCAGGCCAGAGCGTGCTCGCTCACGCCCGTTGGTCGGACCTCACGTATCACCGTGGGTTCCGGGCAGCCGTGCCGTGCTGCGATCTCACGCAGCTCCGCCTCTTGCGCGTCGAACCGGACCTCGCTCTCGCCGCGGGCAGACCGCAGGTAGATGGCGATGCGCGGGTGTGCGCCGATGGTGTCTGGCATGTTCACATCCTCCTTGGTGCGTGGGTACGGGCCTTCGACAGTGCCGGCGCCGGCCCGGGGCGCAATGAGGTTGACTTCGTCATTCCCGCGAAGAACTCCAGTCGCGCTTTCTGCTCGTCCACGTATGGTCTGACCTGCGATAACGCTGGTCGAGGCCCGCGGGTTGACCTCCGCATGCCGGGTCAGCGGGGGGCGCCTACCTCCGAGGACAGTGACTGGAGGTAGGCCTCCACCGCTCGGCGTCGGCCGAGCGCCGGATGGAAGAAGATCCTTCGACCCCGGCACCAGGTCGCGAACACCTTCGGGGTGTCACGGTCGTACCGTGCTCGATCGGAAAGGTCGCGACGGACGGTCTGGTACGGCGACGCCCCGGTCAGCTGCACCTGACCGGTCTGGTGCCCGATCTCAACGATCTGGCGGGCGTCGAGACCGCGGGTCAGGCCGACCTCACGGACGAGTCGTACGAGCCGAGCGCGCTGGTTGCCGGCGAGGAGCGGGCTGGTGGCACCGTCCAATGCGTGGCGGACGACGACGGCCGTGATCAAGTCAGCGATGGTGTGCACCCACCGAAGTTCCCCACGCGCTAGAAGCTCGACAGCGGAAGGTGCGCTCTGTCTGACGTTCAACATCAGGTATCGGTCGTCGAGGCGGGAGATGAGCGCGGCCTCCAGGGAGAGTCGCATCGGCTCGCTCAACGGTCCTCGGTCCGCTCGCCGTGAGATCAAGATGACGGCCTTCGGCTGGATCCGTCCGGTGCGCTCGACCCAGTGGACGTAGCTTGCGCCGACTCGTGACCCACCGACGTCGAACGCGGCGCTCTGGCCGACGTATCCGCCTAGAGGTCGACCGTGTCGGTGCCGTGCCTGCCCCGGCGCGAGCTGTGTGGCCAGGCCGGTCGTGTCAACCTCACCGACGATGATGTAGAGCTCGCCGGCCGTCACGGCGCCAGCCAGTTGGGTGCCGCTCCCAGTGAAAGGCACCACGCGTGCTGTGACCTTGCCCGGCAGCCGGACGACCTTCGCTCCAGCAACTGACCTCGTCATGCGGACCTCCCCGTCGAGAGCGCGTACGGCTCTCACGCAGGAAGTCTCTGATCGTGGCAGGACAGATCATCGGGGGTAGGTGGTGGTCACGGATCGGCGCGCGACGCGGGGCGGATCGTTGTTCTGACTCTTGCCAGTTCGTCAGGTTGGAGTCCCAGTCCCGCTGCGGCCAGGCTGAGTGCGGCGCGGTTGTCTCGGCGCCCCGCGTGGTCGCGTGGGTAGATGACGGCGGGGGCGGGGGCGCCGTTGCGGAGATTGCGTTGGCCGGGTTCGCGGCCGATGCGCTGGCTTGTGAAGCCGCGCTCGGCTTCGAAGTCCGCGAGGTGCCACTGTCGGGTTTCGGCGTCGAGGTCGTACTGATCCCGGCGGCGGGCGACGGCATGCTTGACGTTGAGGTCAGCCGCTGCACTGTCGAGCGTGCCGGGTTCGGCGACAATGCGATGGGCTGCACCGTAGGTCTTCAGAAGACCGGCGGCGCGGGCCGCCTCGATGTTCCGGCGGACGGTGCGCGGGTCCATCCCGGTGTACTCGACGAGCTCAGGCGAAGTCATGTCTCGCTGGGCGAGGAGTTCGGCGATCAGCGCACCGTGTCGACCAAGGCCGTCGTAGGTGGCCAGATCATGCGATCTGACCCCGAGTGCCAGGGGTCGCGCGGTGGGACCCACCCCTAGGGGCGCAGGGCTAGTGTCCGGGCTTTGCGCGATCAGCATGTCCGCCCGGATCGCGCCTAGGTGGTCGGGGATCTGCAGGAAGTAGGTATTGCCGCGCGTCCCTGATGCGACGGCCTCCACGCGCAGCCATCCGCTGCTCTGCAGTCGCTTGAAGGCTCCGGCGACTGCCGACTTTCCCAACCCGACCTGAACGGCCAGAGCGCGTGCACTGGTGGCGACCGTGTCGCGACCGACTGTGGCCGCAAGATGCAGGAGGCCCTCGAGGACGGCACGGTCTCCGGGGCCGCTCTGCCCGGCCCAGGTTCCGAGCCCGGACGCCAGCTCGATCGCCTCGGTCACGGTTGCGATCGTTGCGTCGACCGCAGCATCTCGAAGAGCGCTCGCGGGGTTCGCGACCGCGAATTGGATCTTTGCGAGCCAGAGTCGCTCGGCTCGGCCTCGGATCTCCCGTCGTTCGAGGATCACGCGGCCAGTCGCCGTTGGTGTGGAGTAGATGTGGGCGAGTCCGGGGGCGCGATTGGTGACGAGCTTCCCAGAGGTCGTTGAACGTGTGCCCGGCATTGACCATCGCCAGGATGATCCGTGCGGCGGTTCGCGAGGTGTCGCTCTCCGCAGGGTCTCCGGCGACGAGCAGCGAGCCGATGTGCTTCGAGAGTGGGAGTCTTGCGGCGGCCGAGATAGGGCATCGCGCCGACATGAGGCAGGTTCGTCATGTCCACCTCGCGCTGGAGTCTCGGCACTCCGGGATCGTGCACAGCGACGTTGTCCCGGCTGGTCGAAGGCCTCGACAGGGTTGCCGGTACGAAGGATTTCGAGAGCATTTTCGAGGTCGCCGATCGGCTCGCTTCGACCGCCGTCACGATGCGGAGATCCGGGCGGCCTGATGCAACCTGTCCTGGGGTTGGTTAGCGGAGCGATGTCCAGGTCCGGAGCAAGACGACGCAGGCAGCGAGCGACAAGTGCCATGTCTTGCGGAGTTACCGCGCCGTCGAATGTCGCCAGAAGATGGCGCCGCTCGGTCGGCCCAGACGCACCTATCACGTAGCGAACGCCCGCCCTATCGAGTTGGGCGGCAAGTGCCTCTACCTGCTGGCGGGCGCTGACCGCGTCACTCGCGTCAACGTCCAGACCAAGCGTTCGGTACCCCCGCTGATCGGCCAAGTACACCGCGAACGGGCGGCCGGGCGGCCTGCGGTCCCACTCCACCTCGTCGTAGACGTTGAGCACTCGGCCGCCCTCGACGCGAGCCACTCGTAGCACGTCGAGACGGGCGGCCACAGTCTGGGCGAAGCGTGATTCGTCGCTGGTGGTCCACATGCGCCGGGACTGTCCGGCGCCGACTCAGATCGGCAACTGTGCCGCAGTGCGGTCACGACGAGAACCTGAATGTCCTCGACCGCGGACCCGTCTTCTTGGCGGCCGCACTCCCCGACCAGCCCGACGGCCGGGTCTGCTGCACGGATAGGTGACACCTGACCTGTGGTGCCGTGAGGTGCCGCTGGAAGGATGTGCACCGTGCCCGGGCCGGCATACGCCCGGTGGATCCCTCAGCGTCACCGGACCCGACTGGCTTCTCGGTGCTCCCTGAACTGCTTCGACGTCCACTCGTCGTAGGTGTGCCACAGCACGGTGAGTACGAGTTTGGCGTCCTCGACGGCAACGACAGACAGGTCGCCACGCGTGTAGATGAACCGACCAGCGCCGTAGGAATAGGCCGTTCGGCGGATCTGCGGATCTGCGATCGTGGTCAGCACATCGTGGACGCTCACGCCCCGCTCGACCGCAGCTGCGCGGGCATGAGGGTGCAGTCGCCATCCGAGCGTCCCGCCCAGGTCCCGAGTGCTCACTTCGCACCACCGGGCAGGATCTCCGCGAGGCGCGCGGGATGCCACCGTCCTACTGCTGCCTTCGAATTGCCGAAGCCGAAGGTCTCGAGATACCGCGCGATCTGGTGGCGCGGCCATCCCGCACCGTCGAGCGTTACTGCGACATCCCGGGCTGCGGCAAGGTCGCGCTTGGCCTGGTCAGGGGCCCACCGATCGGCGATCAGCATTCCGACCGAACCGGCCGACGATGCGGACTCCACGGGAAGAGCATGCTTCAGACGCTCGAGAACGCTTGGGTTGGAGTACACCTGGCTGGTGCGCTGCACGGGGAGCAGCGAACTCGATGAGGTTCGGTAGAGCGGCACTGCATGGTCGCGCTCGACGAACGTCCAGCCATCGGTACCGATCACCAGACGCATCCGGGTTGCCGCGTGAATCAGTTGCTTCGTCGGGGCGTCGTAGACGTTCCATCGAGGGACGACCACGCCACCGAGTCGTCCTGGACCGATGCCAGCCAGATGCACAGATCCGTCAGCGCTGCGTCGAGACCGGACGGCTCGTCCACCCGGAACGCGACCAGCGGGCCGAGATACAGGTCCGGCCCGGTGAGGCTAGGCCCCCTGACCGCCCGCTCTTCGTGATTCCAGATGTCTCCACGGCGAACGTCGGACCGCTCACCGAAGACGATCAGGAGCTTGCGGGATCGCTTTCGCCAGCTCACCAGAATCGGTGCCTGGGTGGGGAAAGGGACGTGGGCTTGCATCGTTGCCTCCGAGGCTTGCGCCGGCCCTGGTGCCGGACAGGGCAACTCGACCACGGCCCATCGTGCACTTCTTTTTCAGCCGCCGCGTTATTGCTCAGGCGGGAATCCCCAGTCTTTTCGATGTCGCTCAGTTACGCGAACAGTGGAAAGTTCGTCGCTCTGACCTGCAGGTTCATTGACAACGAGGGCTCGGTCGAGTGCTCCGACCCCGATCTCGCCTCAGGCGTAGGCATGGAAAGAGGATCGGCACAGGACTTGACACAACCGCCACCGTGCAATGACTCCGGCCGCCGAAGTCATCCTCCAACTCTTGCAACCCGCAGTGAGTCAGCCGTTGCCCGCGGGCGAGGTTGGGTACTCGATCCCGTAGTGGTCCGCGACCAGCGAGGTTGTCTCGCAGCCCCAGTCTCGACGCCGTTCTGTCGATTCGTCGTCGTCGACGTCGTCGCAGACGCCAGTCCCTGAACCGCAGTCGCGATGTAGCGCCACCAGTTTGCGGGCGAGCGGGTCGTCTATCCCGTTGAGACGCCGCATGGACTCCACCCAGAGCGCCGGAGTAGCTGGCTCGCCGACCTCCTGCACAACGTCCATGCGCCAGGCCGCGCTCGACTCCTCGTCGTACTCATATCGGGTCACGAGCCGGACGCTACGCCACAGTCATCCCGCCGCGCACGGCACAGGAGGCGGGTCAGTCGCCGGCGTGTCGGATCAAGTCTGAGGGCCGCGTGCGCCTGTTCCCACAACCCACCAGGTCAGCAGCGGGTCGACGCCGCGGTCCCGCCCGCTCAGACAGGACTCAGGAGCCGTGAGCGACTGCCTGCGCCCTCCCGGGGCGCTCTTGTGGCCGCTGTACGGGCAGCAACTGTCAGGGCCGAGCACCCTTCGGGGGCTCCGCGTGGCCGCTCCGCCCCGGAGACCGGACGCGTCCAACCCAGGGAGCGCTATGAGCACCCAGACACCGCAACTCAACCACCACACGGATTCTCGGATCCGACCAGCAGGCCTGCATTGGCTCGTACGTCGACACGAAGAGCTCGAAACTCGAATCGCGGCGGCGACGAGCCACAGCGAGCCGACGACAGAGTTCTGGCTCGCCGTCGCCTCGATCGAAGACGCGATGGCGCACTCCTATCCCCGCGCGTTCGCCCACTGGATAGCAGTCTGGGCCATCCGTCAATCAGCCGGGACGCACCCGGCGGGCCGTACAAACCCGGAGTGCATCCGCTGCCAGCAACGGAACCCTCAAGGCAGCATCGGCCAACTGATGGCGTCGACCGAATGACGCGGCGCTCTTGCGATCTGCTCGCCGCGCCGACAGTTCCCTCTATGCCAACCAACACAGAGAGAATCTGCCACTGCGGCCACTCGCTCGACCCGCACGTGCTCGTCGCGGTAATCGAGCATCCCTTCCCCGCGGGCCTCGTGCTCTGCGGAGACGCGACGAGCACGGGGGGGCCGTGCCCTTGCTCCTCCACGTGGCGCGCCAACTCGGGTCCCTCGACGTCGGAGGAGATCGAGGAGACGCGAAGGCTCGTGCGCGCCGCGCTTGAGCAGGACGGCTACCAGCTACCGGACTGTCTCCTGTGAAACCCAGCCCCGTCCAGCCGCTTCGACAGCGGCTGGACGGGGCACCATTGCGTCTGGCTATCGACTTGGCCGTCAGCGGGCCTCACGGCATCGCCGGCCACTCGGTGCTCACGAGGGCGGAAGTTCCTTGAGCGCGCTCGGGGTGGTGGGCCACGTACTCCATGAGGCTCGCCAAGGAAACGTATTGCCGGCGCGCGATCTCGACCGCGAAGAGCCGCCTGCCGGTCACCAAGTCCGTCATCTCCGAACGGGTGATGCCGAGAGCGAGCTGCGCTTGCTTCACAGGGACAGCCCTATCGGCAGTGGCAGCGTGTGGGCGGGGCGGATGAACCCGGTCGTAGCGCTCGACCTGCTCGATCGGCACGTAGATGTTGCGGCTTCCGCCGCGTCCGGCCAAGCCAGTGAGCGTTGCGCGCCGTTCGAGTGTCTGGACGCTGGTGACCGGGAGGCCGAGCTGCTCCGCCGCTCGACGCCGGGTGATCTGGGTCGAGTTCGCGACGTCTTGGGCGCGGGCGTGAGCGCGCAACTCGTCGCACTGCGCATCAGTGAGACGTACTGCGGCGCCCGTCTTTCCACTGGCGACGTCAGCGCGGACCTCCGACCAGACCTGGTGGTACGTCCAACCGAGTTCACGCGCGAGCGCCTCGATCGTCTTTCCAGACTCCGCCTCGGACCGGAACGCCTCCACGTCATCGGCGTACGCGACCCACACTGGCCGGGTACCCCAAGACACTTCGTGCGCTGGGATGACACCGGTCCTCATCTTGCGTCGCGCCGTCACGTCGGCGATCCCGAGACTCTGGGCAACCTGCGACACGTCCAGGAGGCTGCCCCGGTCCGTCACGCTCTCGTCGATCGCCACGGTCGCGCGCCGAGGAATTGCCGAGCCTCGCGTGACTTCCCAGCCACAGGCACGAAGCGCGCTGCGCAGCGTGGCAACTCGCGCCGGCGCGAAGCTACCCTGGCTGAAGGACGACCGCTTGCTCGTCGGGATCCGGAGGTCGAGAAGACTGGGCTCGCTCGCGAGCACCGTAGTGATTGCGTCGGCCGCGAGCGTGAGTTCGCCAGCGCTTGGGCCCAAGTCGTACCCGTCGTGCACCGTGATCCCGGTAGTGTGCCCGATCTTGTGGCCGACGTACCGTTCGCCGACCCGGTCCGGGACCTGGCTGCTACGCAGCAGGGTGACCAATGACCGCCGAAAGTCGTGCGATTCGACCCTCACGACATCGAGCCCGGCTGCATTCCCGGCCGTAGTCAGTGCGTCCAAGTACGCACCCATCCCGCTGGCGTCCGACGTGCGCAGACCGGGGATCAGACGAGCGTCGACATCCTCGGAACCAGCCTGCCCTTGCGGGTGGAAGAGGTCGATGAAGTCATGGAGGAGCCGGCCGAGTGCCCCACAGACCGGAATGTCACGGGTGGACTCATCAGTCTTGGTGTGGTCCTTCTCGGTGCTCGTGACGAAGCGGCCGTCAGCGTCGCGGACGTAGGACACCGTTCCACCTTGCGTGGAGACCTTCAGCCACGTGTGCCCGTCCCGAACCTCGACGTCTCCTACGTGCAGGCCGAAGACCTCACCGACGCGCAGGCCCGCGAGGTACTGCAGCCACAGGGCGAGCTGATGGATGGGGCTGAGAAACCGGCACAGCTCGCCGACCTCTGACAGCTCGTAGAAACGCGTGGAACGGACCTCACGCATCCGGTCCTTCTCCAGCGCCTTGATGGCCTTGATACGCGTGGGTGCGAGGCGCAGGAGCGCGCCGTTGTCTTGCGCGTGGTGGAAGACGTGCTTGAGGTCCCCGATGATGCGCTTGGAGGTGTCGCGACCCAGCCCCCACGGCTGATCATGGGCGGGGTCCGTCTCACTGGACGCAGGACCATCCGCACCGCGTTCGATCAGCAGACCGGCCAGGCGTAGGTCCGCGGCGAACACGACCCGCTGACCCGCGGACGTGCGATGGACTGCGATCTGGCCACTGGCGATCGCGTCCTTGACGGCCTGGACGCCACCCGTGCTGACAATCGCTGCGTCCAGAATGGTCAGCCACATCGACCCGAGCCCGGTTCTGCCGAGCAGGTCTCCTGCGACAGTGGCTGCCGGCAGCTTGTCACTGCGTCGGCCGGCGAGCATCCGGGCGAATGTGGTGCCGTCGTGAAACTGCCACATTGCGGTGCCGCGCTGGCCCTGGGCGAACTTCGCCTCGGTTTCGATGATGAACGGCAGGATGTAGCGCCGGAACTCGCTGATCAGGCTGACGGTCCGGTCGCCCTTCACGTCCCCGACCCGAGCGACGTGGTGGTGCAGCCAGTCGATCGCAACCAGACCGAGGCTGTAGGTGTTGGGGTCCGCGGCCCGCTCGAGGAATGAGCCGTCACGGTTGAACAGCTCGAACAGTTGCGGCTCGGGCAGGTACGTCGGCACCCCGTCCGCGAGGTCCAGCAGCGGGTCGCGGTCCTGACCGCGGGAGCCCTCGACGAGGCTCAGGTGCGACGACGCGGCACTCATCGCACACCGCCCGACGTCAGCGCGCTGGTGAGCCGGTCGACGTGCTCGAATAGGTTCGCGAGCTGCTGGTCCTTGATCTTGAGCTGACCGCGCAGATCGGCCACGACGGCCGCGATCTCCTCGACGCGGCCCTCGAGCTTGGCTCGGTGCACTGCGAGTCGCTCAACCTCTGAGCGCGCTGTCTTCAGAGCCGCTGCGTCGGCGCCGGTCATCCCAGGGCCCAAGACATCGGACGGGATACGCCCGATGTCGATCAGGTCGCCGAGCCGGACGAGCACCTTGCCGCCGGGTCCGACGGAGGTCACGAGCGCGTTGTCGCGGATGTCGCGCTTGATGGTGTCGTCGCTGCAGCCGGCCAGCACGGCAGCGTCGCTGCGGCTGATGCGGTCGTCGATCTGGCGGATCACGTGCTTCTCGTCTCGGTCTACCTCGGCCCCGTTGGCCTCGCGTAGATCTGACTCGTGTCCGACGATCGCGAATCGGCAGTAGCCGCACGCGCACCGCCTCGGGTGGCACCGTGCCCACGTCGTGCTCGGTCCCTGCGGGAGCACCACAGGCCAGGTTCCCGACGGACCTGACGGGGAAGGCATCGGGGGTGCACACCGAGGATGGGTGGGCACGTGCCCTGGCATTGCATGGGTACGGCCGGTCGCGCGACGGCGCGACCTTGATCGGACAGAACGGGACGGGAACGACAAAGGCCTCCCAGACTCCTCTGGAAGGCCTTCGCGAAACGCTGCGATCGCAAGATCGCGTTGTAGCGGGGGCAGGATTTGAACCTGCGACCTCTGGGTTATGAGCCCAGCGAGCGACCGAGCTGCTCCACCCCGCGTCGGTGAGTACAACTTACCCCACGCGGCAGGGGCACCCAAATCGATAGCCCCCGGCGGGCGGTCGCGTGCGTCACACACGACCGCCGGCCGGGTCGCCGTCAGGGCGTCGGATTGAGCTTGGCCTCCGCCGCGAGCGCCGCGTCGATGGCCGAGTCGAGGCTCTTCTGGGCGGCGCCGTAGGCCGAGAAGTCGCCGATGGCGAGCGCGGCCTGGCCGTCCTGGATCGCCTTGTTGGCCTGCTGCAGCGCCGCCGTGAGGTCCGCGCGCGCCTGCGCCTGCGACGCCGCGTCGGTCCCGTCGCCCGTCGCCGGTGGTGGCGTCGTCGGCGTCGGCGTCGGGGTCGGGACCGGGGCACCCGGATCCGTCCCGGCGTCGCCGGCCGCGGCTCCGGAGTCGCCGCCGAACACCTGGTCGAGGGCGCCGTCGAGGGTGTCGGCGAATCCGATGTTGTCGCCGAAGCCGACCAGCACGCGTTGCAGGGACGGGTACGTGGTGCCGGTCGCGGCCTGGACGTAGACCGGCTGGACGTACAGCAGTCCCCCGCCCACGGGCAGCGTCAGCAGGTTGCCGCGCCGGACCTTGGAGTCCCCGCGTCCGAGGATGTTCAGCTCGTTGGAGACCGCCGGGTCGGACGTGAAGTTGTTGTTCATCTGGCCGGGTCCGGGCACGGTGGAGTCGCGTGGGAGCTCGAGCAGCCGGAGCCTGCCGTAGTCGGCCGACGGTTTGCCGGCCTCGCTGCCGGCGTCGGCGTCGACGGCCAGATAGCCGGTCATCACGTTGCGCGCGTTGTCGCCCCGCGGGATGAACGTCGACATCAGGGAGAACTTGGCCCCGGGCTGGTCGGGCATCTTCAGCGTCAGGTAGTACGGCGGCTGCGGCACCGAGACGGCGCTCGTCGGGTCGTCCGGGTTGTTCCAGAAGTCGTTCCCCGAGAAGAACTGCACCGAGTCGGTCACGTGGTACTGGGTGAGCAGGTTGCGCTGCACCTTGAACAGGTCCTCGGGGTAGCGCAGGTGGCTCATGGTGGCGCCGTCGATGTCCGAGATCGGCTTGAGCGACGTCGGGAACGTCTTGGACCACGCCTTGAGGATCGGGTCCGTCGGGTCCCAGGCGTAGAGCGTGACCGAGCCGTCGTACGCGTCGACCGTGGCCTTCACGGAGTTGCGGATGTAGTTCACGTTCTTCGGCTGGAGCGCCTGGATCGTGTCCGACGTCTCCGTCAGCGAGTCGGTGGTGGCAGCGTCGAGCGAGCGGGACGCCGAGTACGGGTACTGGTCGGTCGTCGTGTAGCCGTCGATGATCCACTTGACGCGACCGTCGACCACCGCCGGGTACACGCGGCCGTCGAGGGTCAGGTACGGGGCCACCTTCTGCACGCGCTCACGCGGGTCGCGGTCGTAGAGGATCTGCGACGCGGAGGTCACGCGGTCCGAGAACAGGATGTTGCCCTGGCCGAACTTCAGCGCGTACAGGAACTTGTTCACCGGGTTGCCGATGCTCGGACCGGCACTGACGGTCTGCGTCGGGAAGGCCGTGTTGGCTGCACCGGAGGCGCCGTCGTCCGGGTAGTCGAGCTCCCAGCCCTTCGAGCCGGCGGGGGCACCGACGATCGAGTACTCGGGCGACTTCGGGCTGAAGTAGATGCGCGGCTCGTACGGGCCCATGTCGCCCGTGGACGGGATGCCGCCCTCCCAGAAGTCGGGGGCTCCGCGCGCGGCGGTGGTGTTGCCGAACGCGGCGACGACGCCGTACCCGTGGGTGTAGACCGTCGCGTCGTTGGTCCAGTTGCGCTGCTGCGTGTCCAGACCGGACAGGTTCAGCTCGCGCACGGCGATGACGGTGTCGCGGCTCTCGCCGTTGACGTCGTAGCGGTCGACCGACAGCGAGTCGGGGAAGTCGTAGAATCCCCGGATCTGCTCCAGCTGCTTGAACGACGGGCTGACCACCTGCGGGTCGAGGAGCCGGATCGACGCGGTGGTCTCGGCGTCCTGGCGCAGCGCCCCGGCCTCGGCGGTCACCTTGGCCGTGTAGTCCGTCTTCTCGACGTTCTTCAGCCCGTACGCGTCCAGCGTGGCGTCGATGTTGCGGGAGATGTACTCCGACTCGGCGTCCTGCTGGTTCGGCTGCACCTGGAACTTCTGCACGACGGCGGGGTAGATGCCGCCGACGGCGATCGCCGCGACGATCATCAGGCCGACGCCGATGGCGGGCAGCCGCCAGTTCCCCCGGATCGCCGTGAGGATGAACAGGACCGCGACGAAGATCGCGACGCCCGCCAGGATCGCCTTGGACGGGATGACCGCGTGCACGTCGGTGAACGACGCGCCGGCGAACTTGTTGCTCTGGCTCTTGGTGAGGATGGAGTAGCGGTCGAGCCAGTAGTTCGCCGCGATGAGCAGCATGATCACCGCGGCGATCACCGACAGGTGCACGCGGGCCGCGCGGGTGGTGCGCGGGGCACCGCCGCGCTGGCCGCCGATCCGCAGGCCCCCGTAGAGGTACTGCGTGGCGAGCGCGCCGATGCCCGCCAAGACCGCGACGGCCATGAGGAACGACGCGACGAACCGCAGACCCGGCAGCGTGAACATGTAGAAGCCGAGGTCGATGCCGTACTGCGGATCCACCTGGCCGACGGCCCCGCCGTGGATCCACAGCTGCACCGTCTCCCACTGCTGCGAGGCCGCCGCACCCGCGAACAGGCCGAGGACGGCGGGCCCGATGATCATCACCAGCCGGCGCAGCGGCTCGATGGCCTCGCGGTACTGGTCGAGGTTGGCCTGCTCCTGCGTGGAGGGTGCGTAGACGGGCCGGGAGCGGTAGCCGTAGCGCAGGCTCCAGCCGACGGCGCCGGCCATCACGGCGAACCCGACGACGAACAGCAGCAGCCGCGTGCCCCACTCGGTCGCCAGCACCTGGCCGAACCCGAGCTGCCTGTACCAGAGGACCTCGGTCCACACCTGGGCCAGGAGCAGGACGACGATCACCAGCACGCCCAGCACGATGAGCGTGGGCACGAGCGCTCCGCGACGACGCTGACGAGCTGCGGGGCGGGGTGGGTTGGCAGATGTCACTGTGCTGCGGTCCTCGTCGTCGTCGTCGGCGAATTGATTGCTCGCCTGGCAGGTCTGGCACGGTACCGGACGGCTCTGTTCGGGCGCATCGGGCGAACCGCTCGATCCCAGAACGCACCGGTACCGGCCGGGGTTCCCGCCGTTACCGGTTCGAGTCCCGCCGGGTGCGGGTGCGACCATGAGACGTGACCGAACCTGCCCCGGACCCCGCCCGCAGCGCGCTCGCCGAGTCCGTGCTCGAGATCGAACGACATGTCGCCGAGGGGGGCTGGGACGGACCTGTCCGCGTGTTCGCGCTGGTCCGCACGCAGGAGGCGCTGCTGACGGAGCCGGGGCTGGCCGCGCAGCTCGACCCGACGGTCCTCGCGGCTGCCACCGCGCAACCCTGGCACCTGACCTCGATCGAGCAGGAGGACCTGCCTGCGGCTCCGGACCTGGAGACGCTCCTCGCCGGGCTCTCGTGGCCGCCGACGGTCGAGGGCATGGCGGTCACCGTCGAGCGGGTGGTGCTACCGCCCGATGCCGAGGAGGCCATGCCCGCGGACGGCTCGGAGGCGCTGGAGTACCTGCTGGCGCACCCCGAGCGGCAGGACGTGCGGCTCGCCGTCGGCGCGCTCCGCGACGGGCCTTCGTGGTGCGCGGTGCGCATGCGCGGCAGCGACGACGCCGGCCAGGTCGGGCAGGGCGCCGACCTGGTCCCGGGGCTCGTGGCCGCGGTGCGCTCGACGTTCGACTGAACAGCTACGACGTCGTGCAGGTCGGCAGGTCGTCGGCCTTGCCGGCGCCGATCGCCTCGACGTCCGCGCGGGCCTCGTGCAGCGTCGAGATCTTGACCACCCGCAGCCCGGCGGGCACGTGCCCGACCACCTCGTCACAGTTCGACGCCGGTGCCAGGAACCACGTCGCCCCGTCGCGGAGCGCCCCGGGCATCTTCTGGCGGATACCGCCGATCGCGCCGACGTCACCGTTCACGTCGATGGTGCCGGTACCCGCGATGTTCTTGCCGCCGGTCTCGTCCTGCGACGTCATCTTGTCGATGATGCCGAGCGCGAACATGGTGCCGGCGCTGGGACCGCCGATGTTGTCGATGCTGATCTTGACGTCGACCGGGAAGTCGAAGGTCGGGTCGATGTAGATGCCGATCTGCGCGGTGCCGTCGGGCTTGGTGCCCGTGACCACCGGCACGTCGACGTTCTGACCGGCCCGGGTCACCGTCAGCGTGATCGTCGAGCCCGGGTCGACCTGGGCGAGGTGGTCCAGCAGCGTGGTGTAGTCCGGCACGGTGATCCCGTCGATCGCGACGATCGTGTCGCCCTTGTCCACCTTGCCTTCCGCGTCCGTACCCGTGACCGTCCCGGCGACGACCAGCGTGGCCGGGACCTCGTACCCGAGCTCGGTCAGGGCGGCGACCGTCGCGTTCTCCTGCGAGGAGACCATCTCTGCGTTGTTCGACTGGTCGATCTCGTCCTGGGAGGCGTCCGGCGGGTAGAGCAGCTCGACGGGCAGCACCACCGACGACGGCGACAGCCACCCCGTCACGACGTCGCGGATCGTCGACGGGAATCCCGGGCCACCCGTCCCGGAGACCGTCACCAGGCGCAGGTCGCCCGTCGTCGGGTAGGTGTCGGCGCCGCTGATCTGGATGAGCGGGGTGCCGTCGTGCTCGCCGAGGACGTTGCGCGTGGGTCCGGGGGAGTTCACGGCGAACGGCACGGGCAGCACGATGAGCGCGGCCAGGAGCAGGGCCGACGAGAGCAACCCGACCGAGAGCACGATCGACCGCGGGCTGGTGCGTGGCGCGGGTTCGTCGACGTCGTACGACGGGACGTCGTCAGGAACTGGTGGCACCGGGGGCTGCTCGAGCACGTCCCGATCATCCCCCACGCGGATGTGCCTCAGCGCCGGCGCCGCGCACGGGCCTGCCGCCAGACCGCGGCGGTGCCGACGAACGCGACGGCCGCACCCGCCGCACCGATCGCAGCGTCCCGGGTGCCCAGCCGCCGGCCGGCCACGGCCACCCGGCCCTGGACGCCCTCCAGCAGGACGTCGAGGCACTGCGCGCTCGACCACCTCGTCGTCCAGCCCGCGGCGCGCAGCCCGTCGGAGGCAACCGACCACGGGTAGACGACGAACGCCAGCTCGGCCGCGGGCGAGGGCAGGACGCCGACGCGGTGCAGCCGCTCGGCGGTGCCGAACGCGGTCGTCGCGGCCAGCTCGATGCGCCGCATCCCCGCCGCGCGCTCGACCTCATCCGGCTCCAGGAGGTCGTCCGCGCCGACCGTCAGCGGTCCGGTGAGCCCGTGCTGCACGACGAACCGGGTGGCCGCCGCGAGGTCCTCGACGTGCACGAACTGCCACTGCCGGGTCGCGCCGCGCACCATCAGCAACCTCGGCGCCTCGAAGTGCCGCGTCACGAACGTGTCGATGCCGACCCCCGCGAGCGCGGCCGGCCGCAGGATCGTGATCCGAGGGCTCGCACGCCTCGCGCCCCGCTCGAGCACGGCCTCCATGGCGAGCAGGTCGCCCACCAGGCCTCCCCGCGAGGCCTCGTCGAACGCGGCCACGGCGTCGTCGTCGTGGATCGGCGGGCGGTCGGGCCACGCGCCGTGCACCGCCGCCGACGAGATCGCGACGAGGTGCCGGACGCCGACGGCCCGTGCGGCGGCCAGCGTGCGCTGCGTGTGCGCGACGATCGCCTTGTGCCGTTCGGCCGCACCGCGGGTTCCCGCCGCGGCCATCTCCCCGGCGTGGCCGACGAGCACCACGACCGACGCCCCCGCGAGCCCACTCTGGGCGTCCTGCGGCGGCAGCGCGTCGACGGAGCGGACCGTCGCGCCCATGCCCGTCCACGACGCTGCGAGCGAACCGGCGACCGGGCCGTGACCGACCACGACGACGACCTCCGCGGCGTCCGTCGACGCCACCGCACCCCTGCGCCCCAGGCTGCGCCCTGAGCGAACCTGCTCCCCCACCGTGCCCCGTTCTCCCCGCTGCGTGGTTACCGTGGATCGCAGCGAGCCCCATCGTCGCAGGTCGAACCAGCACAGGCGTCCCAGGAGGATCACGTGAGCCCCGACAACTCGGCCGTGCCAGGCGACGGCGTTCCCGCCTGGGAGCAGATGATGCGCGCCATGCTCGGCGAGGGTGCCGACGAGGCGATCCGCGAGCTCCAGGCCCGTGGGTTCGACCCCGCCGCCATGGCGGCCGCGTCCGGGCTCCCCGACGACCCGGCGGCCCTCCAGCAGGTGGTCGCGCAGGTCCAGGCGCTCCTGTCCGCCTCCGGCGACGAGCCGGTCAACTGGAAGATGGCCCACGACCTCGCGCGCCAGCAGGCGGCCGCCGGTGGCGACCCGTCGCTCACGGTCCACCAGAGCAAGCAGGTGCTCGACGCGCTGGCCGTCGCCGAGCTGTGGCTCGACGCCGCGACCGACCTGCCGCCCTCGACCGGCACCCCGCACGCCTGGAGCCGCGCGGAGTGGGTCGAGGCGACGCTGCCCACGTGGCGCACGCTCACCGAGCCGGTCGCCTCGTCGCTGTCCACCGCCCTGGTGGGAGCGCTCGGCGGCTCGCTGCCGGCCGGTCTGGACGCACAGGACGTGCCGGGCCTCGACCCGGGGAACCTGCTGCGTCAGCTCGGGTCCGCGGTGTTCGGTATGCAGGTCGGGCAGGCCGCCGGCACGCTGGCGCACGACGTGTTCGGCACCACCGACATCGGGTTGCCCCTGCTCGACCGCCCCGCGCCCGCGTTGGTGGCCGCCAACGTCGACGCGTTCGCCGAGGGCCTCGACGCGCCCGTCGACGAGGTCCGCCTGTTCCTCGCTCTGCGCGAGGCCGCGGCCACCCGGCTGTTCACGCACGTGCCGTGGCTGCGCTCGCACCTCCTGGCGACCGTCGAGGCCTACGCACGCGGCATCACGATCGACGTCGACCAGCTCGAGGACGCGGTCTCGGCGATCGACCCCACCGACACCGCCGCGCTCCAGCAGGCTCTGTCCGGCGGGGTGTTCGCCCCGCACACGACGCCCGAGCAGGCCGCCGCCCTGGAGCGGCTCGAGACCGCGCTCGCCCTCGTCGAAGGCTGGGTCGACGAGGTCGCGTCCAACGCCGCTCTCCCGCACCTGCCGCACACGATGGCGCTGCGCGAGATGATCCGTCGGCGTCGGGCCGCCGGCGGGCCCGCCGAGCAGACGTTCGCCAACCTCGTCGGCCTCGAGCTGCGTCCGCGCCGGTTGCGCGACGCCGCCGCCCTGTGGGCGCAGATCGCGCGCGACATCGGCCCCGACGGGCGCGACGCGGTCTGGGACCACCCCGACCTGCTGCCCGGCACCGCCGACCTCGACGACCCGTCCGGTTACGCGGCCCGTCGCGCGACGGCCGTCGACGACGCCGCCGAGGTGGACCGGGCGCTGGCCGAGATCTTCGGCGAGGACCCCGACGCCCAGGACTGACGCGTTCCGCAGCCCCGAGCCGGCGGCGCGCGTCCGCGATCGTCCGCGCCGGCGCACGCCGACGTCCGCACCCCGGCCGACGGGCTGTCTGCCGGAGGCTGCGCCGCGCTACGCGTCGTCGAACAGCGTCTCGCTGAGCTCCTCGTCCACGGCGCCGTCGGCGCGACGGTCCGAGCCCTCGTCGCCCTCGTCGGTCTCGCCGTCCGAGCGCTCGTCGGTCTCGTCGTCCGCGCCCTCGTCGCTCTCGTCGTCCGCGCCCTCGGAGCCCTCCGGCCGGTCCGCGCCGTAGGCGTAGCCCTCGAGGAAGCCCCGCGCCCGCACGGTGCGCGGGTAGGCGTCGAGCCGCCCAGAACTCCGGTCCGTGGCCGGCGTGCAGCAGGTGCGCCAGCTCGTGCAGCAGGACGTAGTCGAGCACCCAGCGCGGCATCCCGCGCACGCGGTCGGAGATCCGGATGGTGCCGTCCGACGGCGTGCACGACCCCCAGCGGCGGCCCTGGTTGGTGGACCATCGCACGCTGGTGGGAGTCGCACGGCCACCCAGGTACCTCGACGAGAGGTCCTGGGCCCGTGCTGCCAGCTCCACGTCCGAGGGCTTGCGACGCCGCTCCTGAGTGTCGAGCCGCGCGAGCATCCGCTCGACCCACTCGTTCTCCTGCGCGCGTGTGAACCGCGCGGGCACGGCCACGATCGTGCGGTCGCCCTCGCGCCAGGCCGAGACCGTCCGCACGCGCTTGCGCGACCGGCGGATCTCGACCTGCGACAGGTCCTGGGTGGTGGACGACACAGGTGAACGCTAGCGCGGCGCTCCCACACGCACGGCGCGTCCCGCGGGATCTTGCCGATCTGGTGTGCTGCGGCCACTACTGTGATCGTCGCGCGGGCGTCGTGGCTTCACCACGCCCGGCCGCCGGCCGGCGGATCCCCGGCCCGGTGCACGACACCGAGGGAGGCCACCATGGCTGAGACGTATTCAGGCGAGTTCTACTGCGTGAAGTGCAAGGAGAAGCGCGAGGCCGAGGGTGACGTCGTCATCTCGGAATCGGGTCGGCGCATGGCCAAGGCCGTCTGTCCGGTCTGCGGCACCAAGCTGAACCGGATCCTCGGCAAGGCCTGATCCGCCCAGCAGAACCAGCACCGAGCCACGGGGCATCGTCCGGACGGACGGTGCCCTTCGGCATGTCCGGTGACGGTCGCGGCAGCCGTCACCGCGATCGAGACACCCGTGGAGCGGCGCCCCTCTTGACACGGCTAACGGCGTAAGCCAGAGTGGCTAACACCGTTAGCCACCGAGGAGATGCCATGAAGACCATCCACGCAGTGACCGAGATCGCCGCCCCGCCCGAGACTGTCTGGTCCGAGCTGTCGGCGGTCGCGAGCTTCGCCGACTGGAACCCGTTCATCACCTCGTTCGAGGGGAAGCTGGTCGTCGGCCGGCGGGCGCAGGTCCGCATCGTTCCCGCCGGCGGCAAGGCCATGACCTTCAAGCCCACCATCACGGTGGTCGAGGAGGGCAAGCGGCTCGAGTGGCTCGGCCGGCTCCTCGTGCCGGGCGTCTTCGACGGGCGGCACTCCTTCCTCCTGGAGGACCTGGGGGACGGCCGCACCCGCCTGACCCAGGCCGAGGTGTTCACCGGCGTGCTCGTGCCGCTCGCCGGCGGGACCGTCGAGAAGACGCAGGCGGGGTTCGAGGCGATGAACGAGGCCCTGCGCCTTCGAGCCGAGAGGGCCGCTACCGAGATCGAACGATGACCTCCCGCAGGGACGAGGTCCTCGACGTCGCGGTTGCGATGCTCGAGGACCAGGGGCCGGACGCGCTGACCATGCGCGCCCTGGCCGCCCGGATGGGTATCCGCGCTCCCTCCCTGTACAAGCACGTGCGAGACAAGGACGACATCGTCGCGGGCATCCAACAGCGGGCACTGGTCGACCTGACCGAGCACCTCTCCGCGGTCTCCGGGCAAGGGCTCGAAGCGCTGGCGCACGCGTACAGGTCGTGGGCGCGAGCGCACCCCCGGCTCTACGAGGTGGCAACCCGGCGTCCCCTGGCTCGGGAGCGCATCGCTCCCGGCGTCGAGCAGGCCGCGGCCGCACCGCTGGTCGCCGCAGCCGGAGGCGACGAGCATGCCGCCCGCGCGTTGTGGGGCCTCGCCCACGGACTGGTCGATCTGGGAGCTCTCGGACCGTTTTCCGCCGGGCGCCGACCTGGACCTGACCTGGCAGACAGCCCTGGCCCGCTGGGATCGGCGACCCGCACCTGAGCCATCCGCCGACCCCTCGCAGGAGGTCTGACCCGGCCGGCCGGGCGCCGCGGGACGTCGCACGCACGAAGCAGCACGGCGTCGTGCTGAGGGTCACGCCGGGTGCCCTCCCGGTGCCCGTGCCCGTCGTCGTGCGGCCCGCGTCGAGGGCACCTGTGGATGACCGACCGCACCCGGCGCGCCCGGGTGCGAGAGTCCTGCGATGCGACTTCGTGACGGCCTGCGTGTGGTGCGGCGCACCGAGACCGAGGTGCAGGTCGGTACCGACCCGCGATGGGCGGTCCGGCTCACCGACGTGCCGGCCGCGGTGTCGTCGGGGCCGCCGGCCCACCTCCTCGCCGTCGACGAGGTGCTGCTCGACCTGCTCACCCAGGCCCGGCTCACCCGACCGGACCTCGATGCACCCGTCGCGTCCGGGCCGGCGGCCGTCGACGCGCGGGTCTGGTCGTTGCTGCGGCCCGATGGTGACGGCAGTGCGGTCGTCCAGGCGCGGGACGGGCGTGCGGTCGCGGTCCTGGGGCTCGGGCCCACCGGTCTCGGCATCGCGATCGGGCTGGCCGCGGCCGGGGTGGGCACCGTGCTGGTCGACGACGACCGGCCGGTCCGTGCGGTCGACGTCGGGCCCACGGGATACCGCTGGACGGATGTCGGGTCGGTGCGTGCCGCCGTCGCGGCGCGCCTGCTGCGGGACGTCGCACCGCGCGTGTCCACGGAGGCCGCCCGGCCACCCGACGTCGTCGTCCTCGTCGAGACCGACGTCGCGGACCCCGACCGCGGACCCTCGCTGGTCGCGGCGGGAACGGTGCACCTGTCGGTCGTGGTACGGGAGGCGGACACCGTCGTCGGCCCGCTCGTCGTGCCCGGGCGCGGCCCCTGCCTGCGCTGCCTGGACCTGCACCGCACCGACGCCGACCCGGCGTGGCCCGCCCTGCTCGGTCAGCTGCGGTCCGACGCCGCCGCGGACGAGCCCGGTGCCACGGCCTGCGTGGCCGCCGGGCTCGGGACCGCCGCGGTGCTCGCGCACCTGGACGGCGGCGAGCGACCGCCGCCGGGCTCGCTGTTCGAGGTCGCGGCGCCCGACGCGGTCCCCCGCATGCGCACCTGGGCGGTGCACCCCCACTGCGGGTGCACCGCCCTCCCGGCCGTCCGGTAGCGGTCAGGCTGCCGGGGCCGCGTCCTTGCGGGGGCGTCCGCGACCGCGCTTGGTCGCCACCACCACACCGCCGATGAACACCTCGCCGCCCCACACGCCCCACGGCTCGGCACGCTCGAGGGCGCCGGCCAGGCAGCCCTCCATGAGCGGGCACTCGCGGCAGAGGGCCTTGGCCTGCTCCACCTGGGCTGTCCGCTCGGCGAACCAGAGCTCGGGGTCGTTCGACCGGCAAGGGATGAAGTCGGCGACCATCTGGTCGAACTGCTGACGGTCGTCGGTCGTGCTGTCGGCGAGGGGCCAGGGCCCGGATCCGCCCTGGTTCACCGTGTCGAGCAGCGTCGTGAGCCGCACGATGGCCTCCTGATGTCCTTGCTGGTGAGCGTCTTGCGTTCGGTGCCGGACCGACTGCCTTCGCTCACCCGAGTCATCGGGAGAAACAGAAAGGCCGCGGGTCCGAGTTCGGACTCCGCGGCCTGTGCCCTCGTCGAGGGCCTAGATCAGGGAAGTCCGGATGCGGTGCGTGCGGGGATCGGTCCACGTGCGCTTCGACGCACGAAAACCGGTCGGCTCGAGGGCGGCACCGCCGATGGGCAGAGCGCTCCCCTGGTAGCCGAGGCCGATGGGTGCGAGAGATCGCGGAAGGAACGCGCACACGGCGTTCGTCGTCTCGATCGTCTTGATGTTCATCAGGGCACCCACCTCCTTCTCGCTCGGACCCACACGTCTCCGTGCGGTCCATCAACAGGGACATCGTCACCCTAGGGCGGCATTCGGACGGTGGACAACCGAATTAACGACAATTCTTCGACGAGTTTGCGCCATCGCCCGATCGGCTCAACGCGCGGGCGTCCGCAGGGCCTCGAGAACCTGTTCCCCGACGTCCGCCAGCATCCGCGGACCGACGCCGCGCACCTGGCCGACCCTGCAGCGTCGCCGGGCGACGCTCGGCGATCGCGCGGATGGTCGCCGTGGTCAGCACGCTGCCGGGTTGCCGGCGCAGCTCGGCGGCGCGGGCGTCGCGCCACCGGGTCAGCGCCGCGACGACCCGCTCGTCGGGCTCCGCGGCCGGCACCTTGACGGACCGCCGCTCGCCCGGCCACAGGTCCGTGAGGAACCGGGACACCGCGCGGGACGCGCGAGCCCGCGGATGACGAGCCCGCGAGTACGACAGCTCGAGGTGCTCGCGCGCCCGGGTGATGCCGACGTAGAGCAGCCGTCGCTCCTCCGCGACCGCGGCGGGGGTCTGCGCCTGCACCGTCGGCAGGAGGCCCTCGCAGAGGCCGACCAGGAACACGGCCTCCCACTCGAGGCCCTTCGCCGCGTGCAACGACGCGAGCGTGACGCCCTCGACGGTGGGCGCGTGCTGGGCTGCCGCGCGCTCGTCCAGCTCGGCCACCAGGTCCGACACGGTCGGCGGCGCGCTCGTCGGCGGTGCCTCGGCGATCGCGTCCGCCAGCGAGACCAGCGCCTGCAGCGCATCCCATCGCTCCCGGCTGGCGCCGCGGCCCTCCGGAGCCTTCTCCGTCCAGCCGGCCGAGCGCAGGATGTCCCGCACGGCTTCCGGCATCGGCACCTCGGGATCGGCGCCCCGCGCGCCGCCGCGCAGCAGGACGAGCGCCTTGCGCACGTCGGCGCGGTCGAAGAACCGGGCGTTGCCGCGCACCTGGTAGCCGATCCCCCGGTCCGCGAGCGCGGCCTCGAACGCCTCGGACTGCACGTTGGTCCGGAACAGGACGGCGATGTCGGAGGCCGGCGTGCCGCTGCGGATCAGGGCCGCGATCCGCGTCGTGACCCCGACCGCCTCTGCGTCGTCGTCGGCGTAGGTGACGAAGGAGACGTCCGGGCCGTCGGGGCGCTGCGCGCGCAGCGCCAGGGCCGCCGGACCGTCCGCCCGCCGCATCAGGTGGTTGGCCAGCCCCACGACCTGCGGCGTCGAGCGGTAGTCGCGGACCAGCTCGATCGTCGCGGCCCTGGGGTACGAGGCCGTGAACGCGGTGAGGTGGTGCGCCGTGGCGCCGGCGAACGAGTAGATGGTCTGGCTGGGGTCGCCGACCACGCACAGCCCGTCGCGACCCCCGAGCCACTGGTCCAGCAGGTACTGCTGCAGCGGGCTGACGTCCTGGTACTCGTCGACGACGAAGTAGCGGTACTGCTCGCGGACCGAGTCGGCAACGTCGGGTCGCTCGGCCAGCATCGCCGAGAGCAGGAGCAGCACGTCCTCGAAGTCGATGACGCCCTGCTGGTCCTTCGCCGTCTCGTACGCCGTCATCAACCGGGCCACCGACTGCGGATCGACCCCGCCGGGCGCGGGGCGGTCGGTCGCGGCGGCGGCGCGCTCGTAGTCGTCCGGCGTGACCAGGGAGACCTTGGCCCACTCGATCTCCGAGGCAAGGTCGCGGATGCTCTCACGGTCCGTCTCCACGCCGACGAGCTGCGCGGCGTGCGCGACGACCTGCAGCTTCTTCTCCAGGATCCGAGGCGGCGCGCCGCCGACCACCTTGGGCCAGAAGAAGCCGAGCTGGCGCAGCGCGGCCGCGTGGAACGTCCTCGCCTGGACGCCCCCCGCACCCAGCAGCCGCAGCCGCGTCCGCATCTCGCCCGCGGCGCGCGCCGTGAACGTCACGGCGAGCACGTTGCCCGGGCGGTAGGCGCCGACGTGGATGCCGTAGGCGATCCGGTGGGTGATCGCCCGCGTCTTGCCCGTCCCCGCGCCGGCGAGCACGCGGACAGGGCCGCGCAGCGTCGTCGCGACGATCCGTTGCTCGGGGTCGAGCGCGTCGAGGAGGGGTTCGGAGGACATCGCGCCCAGTCTCGCAGCCCGGACCGACACTGCGGCACGGGTTGTGGACGGTCGCTCGACCGATCAGTTCGACCGCGGGTCTCGACCGCAGGCCTCCGCGGGCCGATGCCTGTGTCGAGCCGTGGAATCGAATCGGCGTCCCGCACGTTGTTGCCTGCAGCACTGAACCACCGAGCAGCCCGAGGACCGATGACCACGCAGACCATGCCCGACGCCGGCACCGTGACGATGTACTCCACGACCTGGTGCGGCTACTGCCGTCGACTGAAGACCCAGCTGGACTCCGCGGGCATCGGGTACACGGAGATCGACATCGAGGACCACCCGGACGCCGCGGCGCTCGTCGAGTCGCTCAACGGCGGGAACCAGACCGTGCCGACGGTGGTCTTCCCCGACGGCACCGCGGCGACTAATCCGTCGCTGGTGCAGGTCCAGGCGCGCCTCTCCTAGAGAGCCCCGCCGAACCACTCCTCGACCAGCGCGCGCGCGATCGAGGCGCGGCCGGGAGGGATGACGTCCCCGCTCGCGACCGCCGTCGCCAGCTCGTCCCGCGTGAACCAGCGTGCGTCAGCGGCTCGATCCCGTCGACGACGACGTCCGTGGTCACGGCCGACGCCCGGAAGCCGAGCATCAGGGAGGCCGGGAACGGCCACGGCTGGCTGCCGCGGTAGGACACCTGGTCGACGACGACGCCCGTCTCCTCGAGCACCTCGCGGCGGACCGCGTGCTCGAGTGACTCCCCCGACTCCACGAACCCCGCGAGCGTCGACCAGCGGCCCGGCGCCCACTGCGCCGCGTGGCCCAGCAGGATCCGGTCCTCGTCATCCACCACCGACATGATCACCGCGGGGTCGGTGCGCGGGTAGTGCTCCGAGCCGTCGGCCACGCACACCCGGATCCAGCCCGCCTGCTCCACGCGCGTGGCGGACCCGCAGCGCGGGCAGCGGACATGCCGGTCGTGCCACGCGTCGAGCGCGACAGCCGTCGTCGCCAGCCCCGCCTCTGCACCGTCGAGCGCAGCACCGAGCTCGCGCAGCGAGGTCCAGCCCGTCGGCGCGGTCGCCACTCGTCGGTGCACGAGCACGTCCGACGGCTCACCCGCGAGTGGCAGCGGGTCCGGCTCCGGCACCCGACGCGCCAGGTACAGGACGCCGTCGGTGTCCTCACCGAGCAGAAGCCAGTCCGCGCCCGGCTCCGCGTCGTCGGCGTGCGCCAGGCCCGCCACCTCGTCCGCCGTGCGGTAGGCCAGTGCCCGCTCCGGCGTCGTGCCGACCGAGCCCCCGCGCACCAGCACGATGCGGGTCGACGGGGTGCGCAGCGCCGTGTCGACGACGTCCGTCTCGGTACGGCGGTGGGCGGCGCGGTCGATGTCGGCTCGGGAGAGGGGTAAGTCGTCGGAAACGATCACCCGCGCCACGTTACGGGGCCGGGACCGCCCCGAGTTCGTGGACAGATCGTCGGAAACGATCACCCGCGCCACGTTACGGCGCCGGGGACCGCCCCGAGTTCGTGGACAGATCGTCGGAAACGATCACCCGCGCCACGTTACGGCGCCGGGCACGGGCCCGAGGACGTGACTGCCCCTCTGCACCTCGTGGGCGATCCGGTCCGTCGATTCAGGCAACGACGGGGCAAAGGGACGATTCGGGCGCGGACACGCCGAGCGGCTCCCCGGGATGCACGGCGGGTCGCTCCTATCCTTGGCGCGTGGTTCGCTCACCCCTCGCCCTGGCCGCACTGGCTACCGTCGCCGTGCCGGGCCTCGACGCGTTCGACGTACGTCGACCAGCCCGACCCGGCACCGACTACGACACGGCCGTGGTCATCGACTCCACCCGGCAGCGCTGGGTGGTGCGCGCGCCCCAGCACGCCGCGGCGGGCGCGGCGCTCGAGGCCGAGGTGGTCCTGCTCGGTCTGCTCGGGCCGGAGGCCGCTACCGGTCGACTGCCGTTCGCCGTCCCGGTGCCCGCCGGGTTCGCGCACCTGCCCGAGGGTGGCCGCGCGAGCGTGCACGCCGAGATCCCCGGGCAGTCACTGGATCTCGAGCACCTGCAGCCCGGGCCCGGCCTGGCGGCGTCGCTCGGTCGTGCGCTGGCCGCGCTGCACGAGCTGCCGACGAACCTCGTCGAGACCGCCGGTCTGCCCGTGTACGACGCGGGCGCGTACCGCCAGCGCCGCCAGGCCGAGGTCGACGAGGCCGCGCGCACCGGCAAGGTGCCCCCTGCCCTCCTACGCCGCTGGGAGGCCCGCCTCGAGGACGTCGCCCTGTGGCGGTTCCGGCCGACCGTGGTGCACGGCGACCTGAGCGCCGACCGCGTCCTCGTCGTCGGCGACGCCGTGAGCGGGATCCTGCACTGGGGCGACGCCTGCGTCGCCGACCCGGCCGACGACCTCGCGTGGCTGCTCGTCGCCGCGCCGAGCGATGCCGTCGACTCGATCCTGGAGGCGTACCAGCTGCGGCGCACCGAGCTCATCGACCCGCACCTGGTCGACCGCGCGAACCTCGCCGGGCTCGCGCTGGCGCGTTGGCTGCTCTACGGCGTGCGGACGGGTGACGTCGAGATCATCGACGACGCCGTCGCCATGCTGGTCGAGCTCGACGACCACACGCGGGCCCTCGACGAGATCGAGGCCGAGCACCAGATGGCGTGACCGTCGGGTCGACGGGGCCACGCTTCAGTCGGGCTGCCCGTCGCACCATGGCGTTGCGCGCTGCGCGCCGCTGGTACACCCCGTGCCCGGTGACGGTCGTCGCGGTCAGCGGCCAGCCGGTGCGTCGTCGACGAGCCCCTCGAGGTCGAGCGTCGGCTGGTTCGCGGGTTGTCGCACCTTGCGCCCGGCCCAGCCCTCCCGGGCGTGCGCAGGGGCGTTGTCGCGACGACCGCCCCTGTTCGCGCCCGGCGCCGCGGCGCGCACCGGTCGCTCGGGGGCGGCCTCGCGGGTGGTCGCCGCTCGCAGCAGGGCGGTGATCTCGCCCTCGTCGAGCAGCCGCTGCGGGTAGACGGTCACGCCCGAGCCGACGTAGCAGAACGCCGCACGAACCCGGTCGAGCGGGATCCCGGTCCAGCGCGACCACGCCAGCCGGTACACGGCGAGCTGCACCTCACGTGCCGCCCGGGTCGCCTGGTCCTCGGGCGGTACGCCCGTCTTCCAGTCGACGACGACCACGCGATCGGACCGAGCGCCGGCGCGATCGACGTCGGCCTCGGGGTCGGCGAAGACGGCGTCGATCCGCGAGCGCAGGACGTAGCCGTCGACCGGCGTCTCGACGTCCACCTCGATCGCGATCGGCGACCGGTTCGCCCACTCCGAGGACTGGAACGCGGCCTGCAGCGCCTGTTCGTCCTGGTCGCTCTCGGCCGTGTCGTCGTCGGCACCCGGCAACGCGTCCACATCGACCAGGGCAGCCGCGCCGTACCAGCTCTCCACCCAGGCGTGGAACCGGGTGCCGCGCCGGGCCTGCGGTGACGGCTCGGCCGGGACGGGGCGCCGCAGGTGCCGGGCGAACTCGGTCGGGTCGCTCTCGAGCCGGACGACCGCCGAGGCCGACAGGTGCGCGGGCAGCCTCGACCGTGCCCACCGGCGTCCGGCCCCGCTCCCGCTCGGCCAGCAGACGGGTCGCCAGCACCTCCCACGGGTGCTCGTCGTCGCCGGCTCCTAGCGCCCCCGCGTCCCGCATCGCCGCGCGGACGCGCTGCGCCGCGCCCTCGACGAGGCCGCGGCGCGGCGAGGCACCGTCGGTGGCGAACGGGTCCGCCGGCCAGACCGCGGTGAGCTCGCGGGCGCCCCGGGGGTTCTCCTCGCCGTCGACGGGTGCCGGGTCCCATGCGTCGAGCTCGACGAGCCCGGCCTCCGCCAGCTCGTCCAGGAACGTCGACACCTTGCGGGCGCGCG
Source organism: Cellulomonas sp. McL0606 (assembly GCF_058248365.1). The sequence goes on from NZ_CM177779.1 coordinate 3,226,638, forward strand.
ACCCCTCGCCCCACCAGGCCGCCGTCAGGAAGAGGGCGGTGCGGGCGCGGGTCAGGGCCACGTACGCCAGCCGACGCTCCTCGGCGACCTGGTGGTCACCGGCGCGGAGCACGAAGTCCTTGCGCCGCTCCTCCAGGTCCTTGGGGTCGGCGGCTCCGGCGTGATCGAGCTCGGGCAGGTCGTGCCGGTCGCCGCGCAGCGGGTACGGCAGGGAGCCGAGACCGGTGAGCCAGGCGGAGTCCTTCGGGCCGTCCTTGCCCTGCGCCGCCGTCGCCGGCAGACCGCCGTCCACCAGCCCGGCGACCGCGACGACGTCCCACTCGAGCCCCTTGGCCGCGTGCACCGTGATGAGCTGGACCGCGTCCGGGTCCGGCTCGGCCACCGGCATGTCGAGCCCGTGCTCCTTCGCCTCGGCCGCTTCCAGCCACGCGAGGAACCCTCCGAGGTTGGGGTGGTCCGCCGACCGGGCGAAGTCGGCGGCGACGTCCCGGAACGCGTCCAGCTGGGCCCGGGCACGGCCCGGCGTCGTGCCGGCGCGCGCGGCGACCTCGATGTCGAGCCCCAGCAGCCGCTCGGCCTCGCCGACCAGTTCGGGCACCGACAGGTACGTGTGCGACCGCACCACCCGCAGCAGCGCCGCGAGGTCGACCAGCCGCGCCCGCCCCGTCGCGCTCAGCGTCCGTCCGCTCCGGCTGGTCCACCCCGCCGCGGGGAGCTCGCTGATCGCGTCGAGCGCGTCCACGATGCTGCGCTCGTCGACGGCGTCGGCCTCCACGACCACGGTCTCCTCGACGCCGGAAGCGGGAGCCGCCGCCCGACTCTGCGCGCGCGCCGCCTCGCGGCGCTCACCGTGCTCACGCTGGCGCGACGTTCCGCTGTGTCGAGCAGCCAGCTCGCCTGCCCACGCCGCGAGCGCGTGCAGGTCGGCCGCGCCCAGAGCGGTCCGGGCACCGGTCATCAGGCGCATCAGGGCGTCGCCACGGGACGGGTCGTGCGCCGCCTGCAGGACGGCCACCAGGTCCACGACCTCGGGCGCGGACAGCAGCCCCCCCAGCCCGACCACCTCGACCGGGAGCCCGCGCGCTCGCAGCGCTCGTCGCAGCGGTTCGAACTGCGACCGCTTGCGGCAGAGCACCGCGGCGCTCACCCGTCCCGTTCCGTCTACCGACGGGCGCCACCGGTCGGCGACGAACGTCGCGACCGCCGACGCCTCGTCCTCGATCGTCGCGGCCACGTGGCCGTGCACGTGGCCACTGCCGGCCCCCGGTCGCGCGGCCAGGACCGGGACCTCGACGCGCGTGCTCGCCGCGCGCAACGGGCCCGCGACGTGGTTGGCGGCCGCGAGGATCCGTGCGTCGTTGCGCCACGACGTCGACAGCTGGTGCACGTCGGCCCGGGTTCGTGAGCCGTCGTCGTGGAGCTGGGGGAACTGCGCCGGGAAGCCCTCCAGACCGCCTGCGCTCGCACCGCGCCAGCCGTAGATCGACTGGTGCGGGTCGCCGACCGCGGTCACCGGGTGCCCGTCGCCGAACAACGCGCCGAGCAGGGTCAGCTGCGCGTAGGACGTGTCCTGGTACTCGTCGAGGAGCACCACCCGGAACCGTGTCCGCTCGCCCGCGCCGACCTCGGGCACGTCCAGCGCGAGCCGCGCGGCGAGCGCGACCTGGTCGCCGAAGTCGATGGCGTCCGCGGCGCGCTTGCGCCGCCGGTACTCGGCGACGAGATCGAGCACGCGGACGCGTTCGTCCAGCGACCGGATCAGCTTCTTGACCTCGGCGTACGGCTCGCGCGCAGGCGTCCCGGCGGGCGTCGCCAGCAGGGCCTCGATGATGGCCTCGATGCCGACCCGCGCGGCCGACGGGTCGAGCAGGTGCTCGTCGAGCGCGCCGGACAGCGTCAGCACCGCCTCTGTCACCGTGGAGGTCGCCGCGTCCGTGTCGAGGTCGTCGCCCCACGCCTCGACGACGTCACTGGCCAGCTGCCACTGGGCGGCCTCGCCGAGCAGGCGGGCCGACGGGTCGAGACCGAGCCGCAGCGCGTGGTCCGCGACGAGCGAGGCGGCATAGGAGTTGTAGGTCGCGATCGTCGGCCGGGCCAGGCCCGCGAGCGCATCGTCGTCCGCCGCGTCCGCGAGGGGGACGCCCTGCGCGGCAGCAGCGCGCGACAGCGTCCGCAGCCGCTTGCGCACCCGCTCGGACAGCTCGCCGGCCGCCTTGCGCGTGAACGTCAGGCCCAGCACCTGGTCGGGCTGCACCACACCGTTGGCCAGCAGCCAGACCACGCGGGCCGCCATGGTCTCGGTCTTGCCCGAACCGGCGCCGGCGACCACCAGGGACGGGGTCAGCGGCGCCTCGATGATCCTGCGCTGCTCGTCCGTCGGCGCCGGCTGACCCACCAGCTCCGCGATCTGGGCGGCCGAGAGGCGGGCCGAGACCGACCCGTCCGGGAGCACGCTCGTCATGCGACCACCTGCCCACCCTCGCCGCGCACCGGGCATGAGCGGCGGACCGGGCACCGGTCGCACAGGTCGTTGGCGGTCGCCTCGAACGTGGAGGCCGCCATCTTGTCGGCCACCTGGTCCACCAGCACGCGCGCCCAGCTGGGCCCTTCGGCCTCCGGGCCGAGCGGCGGCTGCTCGCGGATGGCGGCCGACACGCCCGTGCCCAGGTACACCAGCTGCGCGCCACCGCTGGTGGCACCGGCCGGCAGGTCGGCGAACGCGCCGGCGTCGACGGCGAGCTGGTAGGCGCCGAGCTGGGGGTTCTCGGCGGCCTTGGCTGCGGTCGGCGGGCTTGCGCCGGTCTTGAGGTCGACCACGCGCACGGCTCCGTCGTCCGTCCGCTCGATGCGGTCGACGCTGCCGCGCAGGGTGGCCCGGTCCGTCTCCAGCGAGAAGGCGCCCTCGGTCAGCAGCGGCTCGCCCGCGGACCGCAGGTAGCCGGCGAGCCGGTGCACCATGGCGTCTGCACGCCGGCGCGTGGCCATCGCCGGCCAGCCTGTGCCGAGCCCGAGCTCGCCCCACCGCTGGTCCAGCGCGGCCGCCAGCTCCGCCTCGGTGCCCTGCGGGTGCTCCTGCGCGATCGCGTGCAGCAGCGTGCCCAGGTTCTGCGTGCTGCTCGACGAACCCGTCCCCCCGGCGGACTCGAGCGCCCAGCGAAGCGCGCAGCGCTGAGCGGTCTCGACCTTGGACGGCGAGACCGGGACGCGCTCGTCGGGCGCCCAGAGCGGAGCCCGGCTGGACGGAGCGGCGAGGCCCAGCCAGTCCCCGGGGTCGGCTCCGGGCACACCGTCCGCTGCCAGCCGGGCCAGGGTCCGTGCGGCCGCCGGGTCGGGTTCGACGCCGTCCAGGGCCGCCTGCTCGAGGTGCGCGCGCAGCTGGGCGACCAGCCCCCGCAGGTCCAGCGGCGCGGGTGTGCTGGTCCGCCGCGGATCGAGGTCCTCGTCGTTGGGTTCGACCAGCTCGACGAACAACGACGGCTGGTGGTCGACGTCGTCGACCGCCGTCACCAGCAGCGACGTGCGCGCGCGGGAGCAGGCGACGGCGAACGTGCGCAGCTCGTCGGCGAGCACCGCCTGCCGCGCCTCGGCGGCCTCCCGACCGGGGTCGGAGTGCGTGACGCCGCGGCCCGCGAGGACGTCGACGAGCGTCTGCGCACCGAGCAGGGAGTCGCGCAGCCGCAGGTCCGGCCACGTCCCGTCCTGGACACCTGCGACCACGACGACCTCCCACTCGCGACCGGCCGCACCGGCAGGCGTGAGCACCTGCACCGCCGCCCGGCGTGCCCGTGCCGCGAGCGAGTCGGACGGCAGGTCCTGCGCCTGCAGCCAGTCGACGAACGCGGCCGGCGCCGACCGCGGCATCCTGTCCACGAACGTCTCGGCGGCCCGGAACACCGCCAGCACCGCGTCGAGGTCTCCGTCGGCACGCTCCCCCGCCGAGCCGCCCGCGAGCGCGGACCGACGCCAGCCCTCGGCCTGGTCAGCCGCCGCCCACAGCGCCCACAGCACGGTCTGCGCGTCCGCGTCGGGGCGCGCGGCCGCCGACCGACCGGCCGCGAGCACACGCGCCAGACGTACCACCGGTCGCGCCGCGAGTGGCAGCTCCCCGAAGCCGTCCCCTAACGCCTCCACCAGCAGCAGGTCGCTGGCGCGCCCGCCGCCCGCCGCGAGCTCGTGCGCACGCAGGGCCCGGCGCACCCGTCGCAGCCCCACCGCGTCCAACCCTCCGAGCGGGGAGCATGCGAGCCGGACCGCCGCGGCCGCGTCCAGCGGCGCCGCGCCGACGCACACGCGCATGGCGTCGAGCAGAGGCGCCACCGCCGGCTCGTCTCGCAAAGGCACGTCGCTGCCCAGCACGCTCACCGGGACGGCCGCCCCCGCGAGCGCGCGCCGCAGCGCGGTGACCTGCGCACCGGTCGGCGCAAGAACGGCCATGTCCGCCCACGCCACGCCGCGCTCGACGTGCGCCGTGCGCAACGCGTGCGCGACGTACGCGGCCTCCTGCGCGGTGCTCGGCAGCAGCGCCACCTTGGCCCCGGTGCCCTCCTGGCCGACGGCGGTCGCTTGCCGGTGACGGACGACCCCCACGCTGCCGATGCGCTCGGTGATCCGCTCGACCACCTGTCGCAGCTGGGGGTCGTGCCGCCAGACCGTGCGCAGCGTCATCGTCCGGGCGCCGAGCTCGCCCGGGCCGGACCCGGTCACCACCGCACGCCCGACCAGCGACGGCGCGGCACCGCGGAACGACTGCACGGCGGCGTCGGGGTCTGCCAGCAGCACCACGCGGGCGTCGTCGTCGGCCAGCGCCTGCACGAACCGGGCCGTCGCCGACGTGCTCTCCTGGTGGTCGTCCACGACGACCAGGCCCCAGCGCGGCCGGACGGCGCCCGGGACCTCGTCCTCCCAGGTCAGGAGCGCCTGCGCAGCCTCGTCCACGACGACCGCGGGGTCGAGCCGCGCCCCGAGGTCGGGGGTGCCGGTGCGCAGCTCGACGATGTCGAGGTACTCCTCGTACAGCCGCGCGGCACTGACCCACGCGGGCCGACCGTGCCGGTCGCCGAGCTCCGCCAGGTCTGCGGGCCGCACGCCCCGCTCGGCGGCCCGCATGAGCAGGTCGCGCAGCTCATCGCGGAACGGGCGCAGCCGCAGCACGTCGGGCCGGACCTGCGGCGGCCAGGCGAGCGGGACGCCGTCGCCGGCGGCATGCCCCGCGAGCAGCTCGCCCAGCATCAGGTCCTGCTCGGCGCCCGACACGAGCGTGGGCGGCCGCTCGCCGAGCAGCGCGGCCCGCGCACGCAGGACGGAGAACGCGGCCGCCGCCGCGGTCTGCACCAGCGGGCGCCCCGACGTCGCCCGCAGGCGGGCCGAGAGCCTGTCGCGCAGGTCTGCCGCGGCGCGTCGGCCGGCGGCGATCACGAGCACGTCGTGCGGGTCGAGGCCGGCGTCGACGGCCGCGACGACCGACTCGAGCGCGACGGTCGTCTTGCCCGTCCCTGGCGCCCCGAGCACCAGGAGAGCGGGATCGGTGCCCCGCGCCACGGCCGAGACCGCCGCGGCCTGGTCCGGGTCGAGGTGGACGAGCGACCCCGGCCCGGAGACCGGGACGTCGGCGAACGCCGGGCGCACGAGGCGCAGGGCGGGCGTCGCGGTGGTCACGCGGACGAGTCCATCACGAGCCACCGACAGGGCTGCGCACGACCCGCGACGGGCACAAGATCACGCAGAAGACCGCGCGGAAGACAAGCCGGAGATCAGCCCGGGAACGGCCACGCGTTCGGCACGCACGGTGCCGCCCGGTAGCTCTGCTGCTGCATGACCGGTGCCAGCTGGCCCGCCCCGGGGCACTTCTGGTGCTGGTGCCCCAGCAGGTGACCGACCTCGTGGTTGACCACGTACTGGCGGTACAGCGTCTTGTCGGCGGTGTACTCGGGCGTCGTCTCGACCCACCGTCGCAGGTTCAGCACCGCGTGCCCGGCCCGTCCGCACGAGACCTCACCGTCGGTCTGCAGCGGCGCGCACAGACGGTCGACGGTCGACGGCGAGGCCAGCAGCACGCGGAACGACGCGTCGCCGTCGGTGCGCGCGAAGGACGTCGAGCCGTCCCCGCCCCAGCCGCGCGGGTCGTTGAGCGTGGCCATGACGAGGGCCGCGAACGCCGCCCCGTCGATCGCCAGCCCCTGCTCGACCTCGACGCGGACCGTCCGCACGACGCCGGTGCCCGGTCCGGGGTCGCTGCCGGGCACGACGACGAACGTCCCGCCGGCGACCTCGGGCACGTCCGCGGAGAGCAACCCGGCGGCGACGTCGGCGGCGGTCAGACCCGGCGGCAGGGCGACGATGCCCGGCGCGGCGTCGGCGACGCTCGGCTCCGGGTCGGCGGGCGCGGGGCTCGGCGACGGCTCGTCGGCGATCCGCAGGCCGCCGCTGCGGCTCTGCAGCCCGGTCCGGTCGAGGATGGCGGCATCGGGCATGAACGGAGACTCGACGAGGGACGCCGCGGCAGCAGGACTCGTCGGAACCCCGAACAGCGCCCCCGCCCGCGGGTCCGCGGCGGCCGCCCACGCCGTGCCGGCACCCGCGACGAGCCCGGCGAGCACCGCGACGACGAGCGGACCCCGACGGCGGCCGGACGCGACGAGACGGCGCCCACGGCCGCGCGCGTGGCGGCGCGGGAGCCTGGTCTCGCCACCGTTCCGGCGTCTGCCGGTCTTCGTCACACTCGGTATCGTCGCATCGTTGACACATCACGTCGCTACCATCACGGGATGACGGCCGGGACAGACGGACCCACCCCTCGTCCGCGCAACCCGCGGATGGCTCGCGACGAGCGTCGCGCGCAGGTGCTCCGGATCGCCCAGGAGCTGTTCTCGACCGAGGGCTACCACCACGTCTCGATGGACGACATCGCCGAGCGGGCCGAGGTGAGCAAGCCGGTGCTCTACCGGCACTTCCCGTCCAAGCTCGACCTCTACCTCGCCGTCGTCGACCTGCGCGGGACGGATCTGCTCGTGGCCGTCGACGCGGCGGTCGCCTCGATCGAGCAGGGCCCGGTCCGCCGGGGCGACGGACGCGACGTCATCGCCGCGATCGTGCAGGCCTACGTCATGTTCGTCGAGGGCGCAGGAGAGGCGTCGGTGCTCCTGTTCGAGTCCGACGTCACGCACGACGCCGACGTGCGGGCCCGCGTGGAGCACGCGTCCTCGCAGGCCGCCCTGCGGATCACGACCGTGTTGTCCGAGGTCACGGCCCTGTCGCTCGAGGACGCGGGCCTCCTGGCCGTCTCGCTGATCGCGATGGCGCAGGGCGCGGCGACGCATCGGCTGCGCCGGCCGGACGACGTGGCGCCCGAGCGGACCGTCGCGCTGGTGACGCAGCTGGCCTGGGGCGGGGTGTCGGCGCTGATCCGGCCCGACTTCGTCTACCAGGACGCCTAGGATCGGACGATGTGCCTCGGCCCACCGGCCGAGGCAGCAACCCCAGCTTGCAGAAGGACGTGGAAGAGATGACGGTGGAGATCACCATCGGCGTGCAGAACTCGCCCCGCGAGATCAGCCTGGAGTCGGACCAGACGCCCGACGAGATCGGTGCCGTCGTCGCAGCCGCGCTCAGCGGTCGCCCGACCCTCGAGCTCACCGACGTGCGCGGCCGCCGGGTCATCGTGCCGGTCGCGAGCCTGGGCTACATCGAGATCGGCTCCGAGACCAAGGGCCGGGTCGGCTTCGGCACCGTCTGACGTCGCCCGGGACGAAGGAGCCTCGGACGTCGTCCGGGGCTCCTTCGTTCTGCATGGGTCAGGCGGTCAGACCGAGCCGCGCCATCCGACGGGTGTGCTGGGCGGTGAGCTCCCCGAACAGCTTGGTCGGCGCACCGTCACCGGCACCGCCGCCAGCGGGGGTCCGGGCCGAGCCCAGTGCGACGAGCCGCACGAGGGCCGGGCGCTGGACGAGCAGCCGCTGCACCACACCGAGCGCCTCACCGACGAGACGCCGGCCCCACAGGGCGAGGCGGGCCGTCAGGACGCCGTCGGCGGACCCGGCGGCATCGAGCTCGGCGACGGCCAGCTCGGCGTGCGACGCGTCGTCGAGGACCTCGAGGACGATCGCCCGCGACTCCTCGTCGAGCCCCTCGGCGGCCAGCCGGCAGAAGTCGTCGGCGACGCCGTACCCGACGTAGGCCTTGAGCAGCCGCTCCCACCAGGTGCTCGGCTGGGTGCGGGCGTCGAAGTCGTCGAGGACGTGGTCGTACTGCCGCACGGCCTCGACGGGGTCGCCGCCGATCTCGGTGATGCGGGCGAGGATCCGGTCGCGGCGGCCGACGGCACCGGCGGCGAACCGGCTGAGCTTCGAGCCGCTGCTCGATGGTCGGTGCGAGGGCGGCGTCGGCGGCGAGGCGGCCGAAGGCGACGTGCTCGAGCTGGGCGACCAGGCCGAGCAGCTCGACCGCGTCGGCGCGCTCGAGTGCGGCAGGGCTGGCCGCGGCGGGGCCGGCCGCGGAAGGTCCGGCCACGGCGGCGCTCTCGGGACGCGAGGGGGTGGTCGTCATCCGAGGATCGTAGTCCGGTCGGTGGGCCCTGCGCAGGGCGCCGACGGAGCACCCGCGGACGCCCCGCGGGTCCGGCGCCGGGGCGGCGGTGCCGTCGGATAGACTGGCACGGTAATTCGGTTGCCCGGTCGTCTCGTCCTTCAAGAGCTCGACCCTCTCGCTCAGCCCCGGACCCGTCCGGAAGACGCTCGCGAGTCGCCTTTCACGATCGGCTGCCGGCCACAATGCGTGGGGAGCTCCGCTGTCGCCCGGGAATCATCCGACGTCGTCCGACGAAAGCTGTCGGCCTGTCGTGAGCCCGGACAGCGCGCGGGTCACCGCCCTTCGCAGTGAAGAGCCTCTTGGTGACGACGACCGACATCAACCCGACAGCGCCCGACGACACCCCGGACCAGATCGCAGATCAGGTATCCGCCCTGGCCGAGCCGATGACCCGCCCGCTGAAGAACACCTGGTCCTCCGTGCAGGCCGTCGAGGCCTCGTTCGCGGACTTCGACGTGCGGCCCGAGATCGTGCAGGCCCTGGCCGACGCCGGCATCACGCACCCGTTCCCCATTCAGGCGATGACGCTGCCGGTGGCGCTGTCCGGCCACGACATCATCGGCCAGGCCAAGACCGGCACCGGCAAGACCCTCGGCTTCGGCGTCCCGCTGCTGCACCGCGTGATCGCCCCGGGCGAGGACGGCTACGACCAGCTCCCCGCACCCGGCAAGCCGCAGGCGCTCGTCGTCGTCCCCACCCGTGAGCTCGCGGTGCAGGTTGCGGGCGACCTGGCGACGGCGTCCTCGCGCCGGTCCGTGCGCGTGCTGCAGGTCTACGGCGGCCGCGCGTACGAGCCGCAGATCGCCGCCCTCAACACCGGCGTCGACGTGGTCGTCGGCACGCCCGGCCGCATGATCGACCTGCTCAAGCAGCGCCACCTGGACCTGTCGCGGGTCAAGGCGGTCGTGCTCGACGAGGCCGACGAGATGCTCGACCTGGGCTTCCTGCCCGACGTCGAGACGCTGCTCGGCGCCACCCCGGCCAGCCGCCACACGATGCTCTTCTCGGCGACGATGCCGGGCGCGGTCGTCGCGATGGCCCGCCGCTACATGACGCAGCCGACGCACATCCGCGCGGCCGACCCGGACGACGACGGCCAGACCGTCAAGAACATCAAGCAGGTCGTCTACCGCGCGCACGCCCTGGACAAGGTCGAGCTCCTGAGCCGAATCCTGCAGGCCCGCGGCCGCGGTCTGACCATCGTGTTCGCCCGCACCAAGCGGACCGCCGCCAAGGTGGCCGACGACCTGATCGAGCGCGGCTTCGCCGCCGGTGCGCTGCACGGCGACCTCGGCCAGGGCGCCCGCGAGCAGGCGCTGCGCGCGTTCCGGCACGGCAAGGTCGACGTGCTCGTCGCCACCGACGTGGCCGCGCGCGGCATCGACGTCGAGGCCGTCACGCACGTCATCAACTACCAGTGCCCCGAGGACGAGAAGACCTACCTGCACCGCACGGGCCGCACCGGTCGCGCCGGCGCCAAGGGCACCGCGGTCACGTTCGTCGACTGGGACGACATCCCCCGCTGGGGCCTGATCGACAAGGCGCTCGGACTGGGCATCCCGGAGCCGGTCGAGACGTACTCCAGCTCCGCGCACCTGTTCACCGACCTCGACATCCCCGAGGGCACCAAGGGCCGGCTGCCCAAGTCGCAGCAGACCCGCGAGGGCCTGGGCGCGGAGAAGCTTCGAGGACCTGGGCGAGACCGGCAAGCACACCCGGGCGGGCGGCGGCGCGCGTCCGTCGGGCAACGACCACCGTTCCGGCGGCTCGAGCAGCTCCCGCAGCGGTGGGTCCTCCGGCAGCGCCGGCGGGGCACCGCGCACCAGCGCGCCGCGCCCCGAGCCCGCCGACGGCGAGGCTCGCGAGGGCGGCTCGCGTCGTCGTCGCGGCGGCCGCGGTCGCGGGCACGGCGAGGGCGGCGCCGAGGGCACGGCCGGCGCCGCGACGACGAGCGCCCCGTCGGGCGAGGGCGCGTCGACCGGTGGGGAGCCCGGCACGGCCGCGGCCACCGGCGCACGCCGCAGCCGCAACCGTCGCCGCACGCGCAGCGGGACCGGCACGGGATCCGCACCGCAGGCGCCGTCGACGGACGCCTGAGCCAGCACGCCCGGACGGGCACGCACTCCTCGGAGTGCGTGCCCGTCCGTCGTCGCGAACCGGGTCAGGCAGCCTTGATGAAGGCCTCCACGGCGTTCGCGATCAGCTGGACCGCGATGGCCGCGAGCAGCAGTCCCGCGATGCGGGTGACCAGGATGGTCCCGCCCTCGCCCAGCACCCGGTGGATCACGTTGGCGAACCGCATGAACAGGTAGAGGCAGACGTGCACGGCCAGGACGCCGAGCGCGATGGCCACCCAGTCGGCGGCGGTCTGGTCGGACTGCTGGACGAACACCATGGTCGCGACGATCGCCCCGGGGCCGGCCAGCAGCGGCGTACCCAGCGGCACCAGCGCAACGTTGACCTTCCCGTTCCCGGCCGGCTTCGGTTCCTCCATCTTCCCCGTCAGCAGCTCCATCGCGACCAGCAGCAGGAGCAGCCCGCCGGACGCCTGCAGCGCGGGCAGCGTGATGTGCAGGTAGTCGAGCAGCTTCTGCCCGAACAGCGCGAACGCGACGATCACGCCGAGCGCCACGAGCACCGCCTGGCGGGCTGCCCGGTTGCGCTGGGCGCGGGTCATGGCCGACGTCAGACCGAGGAAGATCGGCACGGTCCCGGGCGGGTCCATGATCACGAACAGCGTGATGAAGACCGAGCCGAACAGCTGCACGTCGATCACGGAGGTCACGCGCGCACGACCTTCGTCGTGCCCAGGTCCTCGATCACGGCGAGCACCGACGGGTCGGTGAGGTTCTCGCCGAGCCGGTTGACCTTGCCCGACCCGTGGTAGTCGCTGGACCCCGTGACGAGGAGCCCGAGCCGGCGTGCGATCGCCGTCAGCCGGGCACGTTGTGCCGCGCTGTGGTCGCGGTGGTCGACCTCGAGCCCGGCCAGTCCGGCGGCCGCGAGGGCATCGAAGACCATGTCCGGCACCACCTCGCCACGGGCGTCCGCACCGGGGTGCGCGAAGACGGGGACGCCGCCGGCCGCCCGGATCGCGCGGACGGCATCGACCCCCGCAGGGGCGTAGTGCGGCACGTGGTACCGGCCGTCGGCGCGCAGGAGGCGCGCGAAGGCGGCGTCCCGGTCGGGCACGATGCCGCGCGCGACGAGGGCGTCGGCGATGTGCGGGCGCCCGACCACCACGGCGTCCCGCGACTGCTCCACCACGTCGTCCCAGGTGATCGGGTAGTCCGAGGCCAGCAGCTCGACGATCGCCTGCGCCCGGTCGACCCGCGCGTCCCGCGTCTTGTCCAGCTCCGTGGTGAGGGCCGGGTGCGACGGGTCCTGCAGGTAGGACAGCAGGTGGATGCTGATGCCGTGCGCGCGCGCCGACACCTCGGTGCCGAGCACCAGGTCGATGCCGTGCCTGCGCGCCGAGTCGGCCGCCTCGTCCCAGCCGGCGGTCGTGTCGTGGTCCGTCAGCGCCACCACGTCCAGCCCGGCCGCGGCGGCCGCCGCGATCACCTCGCCCGGTGCGTCCGTCCCGTCGGACGCCGTGGAGTGGGTGTGGAGGTCGATGCGCACGGGCCCCACGGTAGCGGTGGGAAGATGTCACCCATGAGCGAGGAGAACACGTCGGACCAGCCGCTGGCCGATCGGGGCACGAACAGGTCCCAGCGGCCGTCGTCGGCGGAGTTCCTCCGCTTCATCAGCTCGGGCTGGGCAGACCGCCCCGCATCGACCGCGACGCGCGGCCCGGCGGCGGACGCGACCGCCAGCCGCCGGTCCGAGATCTCGAAACGGTTCCCGGGCGAGCGGCTGGTCGTCCCCGCCGGCACGTTCAAGGTCCGCTCGAACGACACCGACTTCCGGTTCCGACCGCACTCCGCGTTCGCGCACCTGACCGGCCTGGGCGCCGAGCAGGAGCCGGACGCCGTGCTCGTGCTGCACCCCGTCGAGGACGGCTCGGGCGACGACGGCAGCGGGCACGAGGCCGTCCTGTACATCCGGCCGCTGGCCGGGCGCGACACCGAGGAGTTCTTCTCCGACAGCCGCTACGGCGAGTTCTGGGTGGGTGCCCGACCCAGCCTGGAGGACATCGAGACGCTCACCGGCGTGCGCACCGCTCACGTCGACGACCTGCGCGACGCGCTGGCCAAGGACGTCGGGGCCGACGGCGTCCAGCTGCGCGTGGTGCCCGACGTCGACGAGGCGATCGAGGCCGTCGTCGAGGACATCCGCGCCACCGAGGAGGCCGGCGTCCGCGACGAGGTGCTCGCCGAGGCCCTGTCCGAGCTCCGGCTGGTCAAGGACACCTACGAGGTCGAGCAGATGCGGCAGGCCGTCGCGACGACGATCGAGGGCTTCGAGAAGGTCGTCCGCACCCTGCCGGAGGCGGTCGCGCACGGGCGCGGCGAGCGGGTGATCGAGGGAACGTTCGTCGGGCACGCGCGCCAGGAGGGCAACGCGGTCGGCTACGAGACGATCGCCGCCGCCGGCGAGCACGCGACGACGCTGCACTGGACCGACAACGACGGTCAGGTACGCGCGGGCCAGCTGGTCCTGATCGACGCCGGCGTCGAGGTCGACTCTCTCTACACGGCGGACCTCACCCGGACCCTGCCCGTCGACGGCACGTTCACGGAGGTCCAGCGGCGCGTCTACCAGGCCGTGCTCGACGCCGCGGACGCGGGCTTCGCCGCAGCCGTGCCGGGCGCCAAGTTCCGCGACGTCCACGCCGCCGCCATGCGGGTGATCGCGGAGCGGCTGGCAGAGTGGGGGTTCCTCCCGGTGTCCGCGGAGGAGTCCCTCCTGCCCGAGAACCAGCACCACCGCCGCTGGATGGTGCACGGCACCAGCCACCACCTCGGTCTCGACGTGCACGACTGCGCGCAGGCGCGGGCCGAGCTTTACCTCGACGGCGTGCTCGAGCCGGGCATGGTGTTCACCATCGAGCCGGGCCTCTACTTCAAGTCCGACGACCTGCTCGTGCCCGCGGAGTACCGCGGCATCGGGGTGCGCATCGAGGACGACGTCCTCATCACCGCGGACGGCAACGAGAACCTCTCGGCCGCGCTCCCGCGCGACCCGGACGCCGTCGAGGCGTGGATGGCGAGTCTTCGCGAGGAGTAGTCGAGCCGGCCGACCGCCGCGCGTCACCCCTGCGCCGGGACGATCCCCGTCCCGCGAGCACCGGGAGGCGCACGATGGAAGGCCAGCTGGCTCTGCTGTTCTCGAGGTTGACCACGATGCGCGAGTCCCGCAGCGCGCAGCCCGACGCGCCGGTGACCCCGTCCGCCCGCGAGCGCCGGGACGCTCGGGTCAGGGCCCGGGCGGCGGCGCGGGCTGTCCGCTCGGCGGAGCGGGTGGTGCGGGCGGCGCGTCCTCGACGGGCGGCGTCAGCGGCGCGGACGGCAAGGCAGGCGGGGACCCAGCCGACGGACCCGTCGGCGCTGTGGTGGTGACGGGTCGCGGGGGCCAGCCGGACTGCACCCCGCCCAGCTCGCGCAGCAGGTTCCGTGCCTTGTTGGCCTGTTCCCCGCGGCACAGCAGCGCGTAGGACGACGCGACGATCTGGCTGGTCGAGGTGAAGTCGCGGCGGCGGCGCGTGATCGAGTAGGTGACCACGGAGAAGAGCATCCCGAACGCACCGCCGATGAGGATGGCCGACGCGATGGGGCTGCCCGACCCCGCCGAGGAGAACAGCGTGAGCAGGAGCCCGACGAACAGCCCGAGCCACGCACCGGTGAGGAACCCGCCGAGCGCCGCGCGCGGGTAGGAGAGCCGGCCGGTGACCCGCTCGACCATGCGCAGGTCGGTGCCGACGATCGTGACCAGCTGCACCGGGAAGTCCTTCTCCGCCAGGTGCGCGACGGCCTTCTGGGCGGCCAGGGCTGTCGTAGGCCGCGACCGTCTCACCCTGCGGTTGCGTCGGGTTGCGGGGCGTGCGGGCCGAGCCGGAGAACGACATGTGATCATCCTCCCCCGGCGCCGGCGCGGGCGACCACCAGGTGACCGTCCGCGGAACACCGGGCGTCGGTGTCGGGACCGGGCCGGATGGTCGGTCTAGGCTGACCGGCGTGAGCAGCGTCGGGACCAGGGTCTTCGTCGCGCGCCTTGCCGGGACCAGCGTGTTCGACCCCCTCGGAGACCAGGTGGGACGGGTGCGCGACGTCGTCGTGCTGGTGCGCCTCAAGGGCGCGCCCCGCGCCGTCGGCCTCGTGGTCGAGGTCGGCAGTCGGCGCCGGGTGTTCGTGCCGCTCACCCGCGTGACGTCGATCGACGCCGGCCAGGTGATCTCGACCGGTCTGGTGAACATGCGCCGGTTCGAGCAGCGGGCCTTCGAGACCCTGGCGGTCGGCGAGCTGCTCGATCGCACCGTCGAGTTCGTCGACGGCAGCGGGGTGGCGAGCATCGAGGACGTCGCCATCGAGCTGCAGCGCAACGGCGACTGGATCATCTCCAAGCTCTTCGTCCGCCGGCACACGGGTCGCCCCGGCATCCTGCGCCGTCGCGGCGAGACGCTGCTGATCTCCGTCGACGAGGTCACCGGACTCGGCCAGGCCTCGGCAGCCCAGGGCGCCGAGCTGATGCTCGCCCAGTACGAGGACCTCAAGCCCGCCGACCTGGCCGACGTGCTCCACGACCTCGGCCTGACCCGGCGGCTCGAGGTGGCCAGCGCGCTGGACAACGAGCGCCTGGCCGACGTGCTCGAGGAGCTGCCCGAGGACGACCAGGTCGGCATCCTGCAGGGCCTGGCCCGCACCCGCGCGGCCGACGTCCTCGAGGCCATGCAGCCCGACGACGCCGCCGACCTGCTGGGCGAGCTCCCCCGACGACCAGCAGGCCGAGCTGCTCGAGCTGATGGAGCCCGAGGAGGCCCGCGACGTGCGCCGCCTGCTGGCCTACGAGGACAACACCGCGGGCGGCCTGATGACCACCGAGCCGGTGATCCTCGGTCCCGAGACGCCGATCGCGGCCGCCCTCGCGCACGTGCGCCGGCAGGACCTGACGCCCGCGCTCGCCTCGATGGTGTTCGTCGCGCGCCCGCCGCTCGAGACGCCGACCGGCCGGTTCATCGGCGTCGTGCACCTGCAGCGCCTGCTGCGCGAGCCGCCGCACGAGTCGATCGGGTCCATCATCGACACCGACATCGAGGCCCTGCCGGTCGACGCACCGCTGCTGTCAGTGACCCGCCAGCTGGCCACCTACAACCTGCTCGCGCTACCCGTCGTGGACGGAGAGAAGCGACTGCTCGGCGTGGTCTCCGTCGACGACGTCCTCGACCACCTGTTGCCCGAGGACTGGCGCGAGACCGACGACGAGGACCAGCTGGGGACGACCCGTGGCTGAGCGCCTCGACACGCCGCGGTCCACCCGTCGCGTCCTGATCCGGCGCCCGCAGATCGACGAGGACGCGTCCGGCAAGATCTCGGAGAGCATCGCCCGCTTCCTGGGCACGCCGCGGTTCATCATCTGGCTGACCGTCTTCTGCATCGCCTGGATCCTGTGGAACGTCGACATCGGCCCCACCCGGCCGCAGTTCGACTCCGCCGCCCACGGGTTCACGGCCCTGACGCTGGTCCTGTCGCTGCAGGCGTCGTACGCCGCGCCCCTCATCCTGCTCGCCCAGAACCGGCAGACCGACCGCGACCGGGTGCAGGCCGAGCAGGACCGGCAGCGCTCGGAGCGCAACCTCGCAGACACCGAGTTCCTGGCCCGGGAGATGGCCGCCCTGCGCATCGCCCTGTCCGAGGTGGCCACCCGTGACTTCGTCCGCTCCGAGCTGCGGGCGCTGCTGGAGGACATGACCGCGGAGCGCGACGGCGAGAAGGATCCGGACGCCGAGCAGACGCCCAAGGAGTCGAAGAAGTCCCGTCGGACCCCGCGGCCGTAGCGCACGACGAGCCCACTTACGATGGGCCCATGCCCGAGCCGACCGACCCGCTGACCGACGCGATCCGTACCGCCCTGGCCGGTGTGCTGGACCCGGAGATCAAGCGACCGATCACCGACCTGGGCATGGTCCGCTCGATCGAGCTCACCGGGAGCCACGCCCGCATCGGGATCGACCTGACCACCCCGGGCTGCCCGCTCAAGGACACGCTGACCCGGGACGTGTCCGCCGCGGCGGCGGCCGTCACCGGGGTCGCCACGGTCGACGTGGTGTTCGGCGTCATGTCCGCGGAGCAGCGCGCCGACCTGCGCACCCTCCTGCGCGGCCCGGGAGGCGAGCCCGTCATCCCGTTCGCGCAGCCGCAGTCGCTGACCAAGGTCTTCGCGATCGCGTCGGGCAAGGGCGGCGTCGGCAAGTCCTCGGTCACGGCCAACCTCGCGGTCGCGATGGCGGCCGACGGTCTGAAGGTCGGCATCGTCGACGCCGACATCTACGGGTTCTCGATCCCTCGCATGCTGGGCGTGACGCGCCAGCCGACCCGCGTGGACGACATGCTTCTCCCGCCCGAGGCGTTCGGCGTCCTGGTCGTCTCGATCGGCATGTTCGTGCCGGCCGGGCAGCCCGTCGTCTGGCGCGGACCGATGCTGCACCGGGCGCTCCAGCAGTTCCTCGCCGACGTGTTCTGGGGCGACCTCGACGTCCTGCTGCTCGACCTGCCGCCTGGCACCGGCGACATCGCGATCTCGGTGGCGCAGCTGCTGCCCAGCTCCGAGCTCGTCGTCGTCACGACGCCACAGCTGGCGGCGGCGGAGGTGGCCGAGCGCGCCGGGTCGATCGCGGTGCAGACGCGGCAGAACGTGGTCGGCGTCGTGGAGAACATGTCCTGGCTGGCGCAACCTGACGGATCGCGGCTCGAGCTGTTCGGGTCGGGCGGCGGGCAGCGCGTGGCGGACAACCTCTCGACCCTCACGGGCAGCCCGGTTCCGCTGCTCGGACAGATCCCGCTGGACGTTCGCCTGAGAGAGGCGGGAGACGGGGGCTACCCCGTGGTGCTGTCCGAGCCGGACTCCCCCGCCGCCCAGACCTTGCG
Organism: Cellulomonas sp. McL0606; assembly: GCF_058248365.1. The sequence goes on from NZ_CM177779.1 coordinate 3,244,247, forward strand.
CGAGGTGGCGCGGTCGCTCGCAGCACGACGTCGTGGCCTCGCGGGGCGGTCGCTGGGTCTCTCCCCCGCCACCCGGTGAAGATCACCCGTCTCCTGAGTGACACCTCACACGGCACGTTGGATTTTGTTCGGTCCTGTGTGATGATGTCACTATGCTCGCTACGCAGCGCCAGGAGCGCATCCTTGCCGCCGTCCGTGCCCATGGCGCGGCCCGCGTCGCGGACCTCGTGGAGAGCCTCGACGTCTCGGACATGACCGTCCGCCGGGACATCGCCGAGCTCGCCCGTGCCGGGCTCGTGCGCCGGGTCCACGGCGGAGCGGTCGCCCCCGACGCGCCCGGGCGGCCCACCGACGAGCCCGGCTTCGACGCCAAGCGCGGCTGGGCCAGCGCCGAGAAGACCGTGATCGCCCACGCCGCGCTCAGCACCATCGAACCAGGCCAGGCCATCGCCCTGTCCGCAGGCACCACCACGTACCTGCTCGCCGAGCTGATCGCCTCGGACCCGTCGCTGCGTCCGCTCACGGTCGTGACCAACGGTCTGCGGATCGCGGACGTCCTGCACAGCGCCTCGGGGGTTCAGGTGATCCTCACGGGCGGGGTGCGCACGCCGTCGGACGCCCTCGTCGGCCCCGTCGCCGACGCCACCCTGGCCGGGCTGCGGGTCGACCGCACGTTCCTCGGCGTGCACGGCTTCGACGCCGCCGGCCTGACCACCCCGAACCTGGCGGAAGCCGCCACCGACCGCGCACTCATGTCGTGCGCCGCGGTCACCACCGTCCTCGCCGACCACACCAAGTGGGGCGTGGTGGGGCTGGCCCGCATCGTCCCGCTTGACGACGTGGACACCGTCATCAGCGACGACTCCCTTCCCTCCGACGCGCGGCGGCAGCTGACCGGCGGGGCCACCCAGCTCCGCCTCGTCACCGTGGGGACGCAGAAGCTCCATGACCAGCACCAGCGCCACCACACCCCCGCACCCTGGAGCCTCTACGTGACCACGTCTGACGCGCCCGCCCTGCCCGTCCGGATGACGACCACCCGCCTCGCCGACGGCCGCGAGCTCCTCTACTTCGACGACAGCGAGCCCTACGTCTCGGGCACGAAGACCCGCCGCCTGGACGACCCGCGGCCGCTGCCGGACCGGTTCCTGCCGATCGCCGGACCCGACGGCGTCGCGCTCCCCGTCACCGGACCCGAGCTGCGTCGGGACCCGCTGACCGGGGAGTGGATCCCGATGGCCGCGCACCGGATGAACCGCACGTTCCTGCCGCCGGCCGACGCCAACCCGCTGGCTCCGGCCAAGCCGGGTGCCGTCTACCAGGACGGCGAGATCCCCGCCGAGGACTACGACGTCGTCGTGTTCGAGAACCGGTTCCCGTCGCTGCTCGCCGTGCCGGGCGTCCCGGACGCGCCCACGGTCCGCTCGGAGGAACCCCTGTGGACCGTGCGACCCGCGGCGGGTCGCTGCGAGGTCATCTGCTTCTCGTCGGACCCCACCGCGTCCTTGAGCACGGTAGGCCCGCGGCGCATGAGGACGATCATCGAGGCCTGGGCGCAGCGGACCGAGGCGCTCGGCGCGCTGCCGGGCATCGAACAGGTCTTCATCTTCGAGAACCGCGGCAAGGAGATCGGCGTCACGCTGCACCACCCGCACGGGCAGATCTACGCCTTCCCGTACGTCACGCCGCGCACCGCGACGATGCTCACCGAGGCCCGCGCGTACCGCCTGCGCACCGGCCGCCTGCTGGGCCGGGACGTGCTGGACGCCGAGCTGGAGCTCGGTGAGCGGATCGTCCTCGAGTCGGAGCACTGGGTGGCGTACGTGCCGTTCGCCGCGCGCTGGCCCGTCGAGGTGCACCTTGCGCCCCGGCGCGACGTGCCCGACCTCCCGTCGCTGACCGACGAGGAGCGCGGGGACCTGGCGACCGCCTATCTGACGCTGCTGCAGCGGCTCGACCGCTTCTTCGTCGGGCCCCAGGGCGAGGCGATCCCCCTCCCGTACATCTCCGGCTGGCACCAGGCACCCGTCGCCGAGGGCCGGCAGGACTCCCGTCTCCACCTTCAGCTGTTCTCGGTGCTGCGCGCGCCGGGCAAGCTCAAGTACCTGGCCGGGGTCGAGTCGGGCGTCGGCGCCTGGATCAGCGACACCACCCCCGAGCGCATCGCGGCGCGACTGCAGGAGATCGCGTGAGCACGAGCGTCACCTGGCTCGGCGCCTGGACGCCCGAGCAGGGCAGCGAGCGGGTGCGGCGCCTGTTCGAGGCGCGGTTCGGCGACGGGCCCGCCGACGGCACCTGGTCGGCCCCCGGTCGGGTCAACCTGATCGGCGAGCACACCGACTACAACGGCGGCCTGTGCCTGCCCATCGCGCTCCCCCACCGCACGTACGTGGCCCTGCGGCGTCGCGACGACGACCTGGTCCGGCTCGTCTCGGCGCAGGAACCCGCCGGGCCGCGCGAGGTGAGGCTTGCGGACGTGGCACCCGGCGCCGTCGACGGCTGGGCCGGCTACGTGGTCGGCGTCGCGTGGGCGATGCGCGCGGCCGGGCTGCCCGTCGGCGGGTTCGACGTCGCGGTCGACTCCTGCGTGCCGTACGGCGCCGGGCTTTCGTCCTCGGCCGCGCTCGAGGCATCGGCCGCGGTCGCGCTGGACTCCGTGTTCGGTCTGGGGCTCGCGGGCTCCGGGGACGACGAGGGACGCGCACGGCTGGCTGCGATGTGCGTGCGCGCGGAGAACGAGATCGCCGGTGCTCCCACTGGCGGCATGGACCAGGCCGCGTCCCTGCGCGCCCGGGCCGGCCACGCGTTGCTGCTCGACTGCCTCGACGGGTCCGTGCGGCACGTGCCGTTCGACCTGGCCGCTCACGACCTTGCCCTGCTGGTCGTCGACACCCGCGCCGAGCACGCGCTCGTGGACGGGCAGTACGCGGCCCGGCGGGCGTCCTGCGAGGCAGCGGCCGCGCGCCTGGGTGTCGCGACGCTGCGCGAGATCACCGTGGACCCCCGCGGCCTGGAGTGGGCGCTGGACAAGCTCGACGACGAGGTCCAGGTGCGCCGCGTCCGGCACGTCGTCACGGAGATCGACCGCGTCACGTGGTTCGTCGCCCTGCTCGACGCCGGCGAGGTCGACTCGGTCGGCCCGCTGATGAACGCCTCGCACGCCTCCCTCCGGGAAGACTACGAGGTGTCCTGCCGCGAGCTCGACCTGGTGGTGAGCACCGCGCTGGCGGCCGGGGCGCTCGGCGCGCGCATGACCGGCGGCGGCTTCGGCGGGTCCGCGATCGCGCTCGTCCGCGCGGACGCCGTCGACGAGGTGGCGCAGGCCGTGGCCGACGCGTTCGCCGACGCCGACCTGCGCGCACCGGCGTTCCTCGTCGCGACGGCGCAGGCGCCGGCAGCCTGACGCGGCCGCCCGATGCCCGCGCCGGACGCTCGCAGGACCGGCCGCGCGTCGCTATAGCGCACCCCGCAGTAGTGTCTGACGCGCGCTTGCAGGTGGAGATCATCCTCCGGGTGGATACGTGACCCGGCACCGGATCGCTACGGTCCCGAAAACAGCCGTTCCCGCACCACAGCACGACCCCGGGGGCAGACCCCGGCGCGCCCGCTCGAGCCAACGACGCGAGGAGTCCGACCGTGGGGGTCACCCGCAGGATCGTCTTTCCGGCCATCCGACTGCTCCTGTGGGCGGTCATCGCGGTCGCGCTGGTCAAGATCGCGTTCACCGGAGCGGACGTGGGTACGTCCGACACGTCGTTGCAGCCCACCGGCGCGGCGATCGAGCCGACCGTGCAGGTGGGCACGGGGACCGTGACCAACGCGGTGACCATCCAGGCGTCGGTCGTCGCCGACCCCGCCGTGACGGTCAAGGCCACCCTCGCCGGGCAGGTGAGCAAGCTGCTGGCCAAGGACGGCGCGGTCGTTGCGGTCGGCACCCCGATCCTCGAGATCCGCAAGGAGACCCCGCAGGATCCGGTGGTGACGACGAACCCCGACACGGGCGAGGTGACCACCACCCAGCCCAGGCCCAAGGTCGAGACGGCCGTCGTCAGGTCGCCCGTGGTCGGCACGCTCGCGCTGCCGACGCTCAAGGACCAGGAGGTCGCCGTCGGCGGCGACGTGGCAACGGTCTCGCCTGGCACGCTCTCGGTGAGCGGCACGCTGACGCCCGACCAGCAGTACCGCCTCGTCAGTGCCCCGCAGCAGGCGACCGTCACGCTGAACGGCGGCCCCGCCCCGTTCGACTGCACCGGCCTGCGCGTCGGCGCCGTGCCGCAGACGAGCACCACAGGGACGCAGAACGACCCGAACGGCGGGGGCACCACCGGGTCGAGCGGCACGGTGTCCTGCGCGATCCCCGCCGGCGTCACGGCGTTCGCCGGCCTCGGCGCGTCGGTCGAGATCACGAACGGGACGGCCGCCGACGTCGTCGTCGTGCCGATCTCCGCGGTACAGGGCACGATCCAGGCCGGGAACGTCTGGGTGGTGGCCGCGGACGGCTCCACCACCAAGAAGGCCGTCACGCTCGGCCTGACCGACGGCACCAACGTGCAGATCGCCGACGGCCTGGCCACGGGCGACACGATCCTGCAGTTCATCCCGGTGCCCGGCGGCCAAGGTCTGCCGGTCGACTGCACCGTGAGCTACGACCCGAAGGTGTGCGGCGGATGAGCCTGCTCGAGCTCACGGACGTCACGCGGTCGGTCCGGCTCCCCGACGACCGGATGCTGCACATCCTGCAGGGGGTCACCGTCTCGGTCGGCGCGGGCGAGCACGTCGCCGTCGTCGGCCGCTCGGGAACGGGCAAGTCGACGCTGCTCAACATCCTCGGGCTCCTCGATGCACCTACCACCGGCGAGTACCTGCTCGAGGGCGTGCCGATCGGTCGCCTGTCGAACGGGACCCGCACACGGCGGCGCGGGCGGGACTTCGGGTTCGTCTTCCAGCAGTTCAACCTCCTGCCGGGACGCACCGCGCTCGAGAACGTCACCGCTCCCCTGCTGTACGCCCGCGGCAGGCAGTTCTGGCAGCGCACCAGGCTCGCCGCGGCGATGCTCGAGCGGGTGGGCCTGGGCGACCGCGTCGACACGATGCCCGACAGCTTCTCGGGCGGCGAGCAGCAGCGCGTCGCCATCGCGCGGGCCCTGGTACGTGGCCCGCGGGTGATCCTCGCCGACGAGCCGACGGGCGCGCTCGACGTCGAGACCGGCGGGGCCGTCATGGACCTGCTCGACGAGATCGCGTCGCAGACGGGCGCGGCGCTCGTGACCATCACCCACGACCTCGCCGTCGCGGCCCGCGCCGAACGGCAGTACCGGCTCACCGACGGCGTCCTGCTGCCCATCCAGCTGGACACGCGGTCCGACTGGGTCGGCGACGTGCCGACCCTCGTGGCCGACCGGTCGCGCGCGATCGAACGCCGGCTGCCGGACCCGGAGGTGCACGCGTGACGGGCCTCGTCGGCGCGATCGTCGAGGCCTGGGACAAGCTCCGGATCCGCAAGCTGCGGGTCCTGCTCGCCCTCATCGGCGTGGCCTGCGCGGTCACCGCGATCACCAGCGTCACGGCCGTCATCGCGATGCTCAAGCAGGCCACCCAGGAGCAGAACGACCGGCAGAGCGGCCGGCAGGTGACGCTCATGGTGAGCGCCTACCCGTCGGGCCCGTCGGCCGCGCCGCCGACCGCGTGGGACGACGCCTTCGCGCAGCTGCTGGACCGCTACTCGATCACCTACGCGAGCCGCGACGAGACGGTCCAGGCGCCGATCCGGTTCCCTGACGGCAAGCGCACGGTCCAGCTCCGCACGGTCGACGCCGACCTGGGGACCATCGACCGGCTGGCGCCCACGTCCGGCCGCTGGTTCACGGACGTCGACGAGACGGCGTTCGGCCCGACCCTCGTCGTGAACCAGGCCTTCCTCAGCACGCTGGGGCTGGCCGACCTGTCCAGCCATCCCACGGTCGAGATCGGCGACCGCGCGCCGGTGACGGCGACGATCATCGGCGTCATGGCGAACGACTGGCCCGGCGCCGACCCGACCGCGATCGTCCTGTACGACCAGTACCACCGGTGGATCGGCGACGACGGTTCGGGGATCCAGTCGGGCGGCGCGCCCCCGGCCAGCGGGACCATCGCCGCGGCGATGAACCAGCAGGTGCCGATGGTCTACCTGTGGGTGCCCGCCGACCAGGCCCGTCCCCTGACCGCCCGGATCAAGCAGGACATGCAGAGCGTGGCGCCGGGCTGGCAGGTCGACGTGCAGGACAACCACCGGGTAGGCGGCGGGATCGACCGGGCGACCACCTACGTCGGGATCGGGGTCGGCGGCCTCGCGCTGCTGCTGGGCGGCCTGGGCCTGGTGAACATCGCCCTGGTCACCGTGCGCTACCGGATCCGCGAGATCGGCATCCGGCGTTCGTTCGGCGCCACGTCTGGCCGCGTGTTCTTCGGCGTGCTGCTGGAGTCGGTGGTCGCCACGTTCGTGGCCGGTCTGGTGGGCGTGACGCTGGCGGTGGCGATCATCAAGAACATCCCCGTGGACAAGCTGTTCGGCTCGGGGATCCAGGACATGCCGCAGTTCCCGGTCTCGGCCGCGGTGATCGGCATGCTCTGCGCGATGGCGGTGGGCGCGCTGGCGGGGATCATCCCGGCGAGCTTCGCGGTGCGCGTGCGGGTGATCGACGCGATCCGCTACTGAGCCGACGGCCCGCGCGTGACGTCCTCGTGGAGCGCATAGAACAGCGAGTAGGCCACCCCGCCCGGCGTGGGGGACCGCGCGGCGAAGTCCTCGAACACGGCCTGCACGCGCTCGACCAGCTCCGCATGCCCCACCGCGTCGAGGCGGAGACCCAGCCGCGTCGCGACGACGTCGCTCGGGTCGACGAGCGCGACCTCCTCGAGGAACGTGTCGATGAGGATGCGCGACGAGCGGGTCACCGGGCGTCCGCCACGACTTGCGCGTGGCCAGGTACGGCACCTCGCGCGACCCCCGGGCCCCGCGGCGCACGGGCTGGGCCGCCAGGAATCCCCGGTCGGCGAGCGTGCGGACGTGGTGCAGGACCGTCGCCGGGTTGCGGTCCAGGCGCGTCGCGATCTCACGGTTGGTCATGGGCTCGTCGAGGCACAGGCGCAGGATGCGCAGCCGCAGCGTGCTGGCCAGGGCGCGCGCGTCGGCGTCGACGTCGTCCTCGTCGGCAGGCCGCGAATCGGTCACCTGCCGATCCTCGCACACCGATTGACTTTTCCCAATCAGTTGCCGACGATGGCCCGGTGACCCAGTCCCTCGTGCACCATCCGGACTTCCGCCGCCTCTGGACGGGCGACGCGCTCGGGCAGTTCGGCGCCCAGCTGACCACCCTGGCGCTGCCCGTCTACGCCGTCCAGGAGCTGGCGGCCAGCGAGTGGCAGATGGGGCTGCTCACCGCCGCCGAGACCGCCGCGTTCCTGGTCATCGGCCTGCCCGCGGGCGCCTGGGTGGACCGGATGCGCAAACGACGGGTGCTCCTGACGTCCGACCTGGTCCGCGCGACCGTGCTCGCCGTCGTCGTCGTGGCCGCGTTCACCGGGCACGCCTCGATCCCCCTGCTCATCGTCGCGGGACTCGCCATCAGCGCCGCGTCGGTGTTCTTCGACGTCGCGCACCAGAGCTACGTGCCGGGCCTCGTCGGGCTCGAGCACATCGTCGAGGGCAACTCGAAGCTGCAGGCGACGCAGTCGGTCGCCGCCGTGGCTGCGCCGGCTGTCGGCGGGCTGCTGCTCAAGGTCATCACGGCGCCCGCGCTCATCGCCGTGAACGTCGTGACCTACCTGGTCTCCGCGTTCGCGGTGTGGCGCATCAAGCACGTCGAGACGCCCCCGCACCCGGACACCCACCGACCGCTGCGCACGGAGATCGGCGAGGGGCTGTCGTTCGTCGTCCACGAGCCGTTCCTGCGCCGGATCGTCGCCACGACCGGACTGTCCAACTTCGCGGGCGCGATCTCCGGCGCCGTCGTGGTGATCTACGCGCTGCGCGTGCTCGACCTCGGCACCGCGGCGTGGGGCGTCGTCCTGTCGGCCTCGTCGGTGGGCGGGCTGGTCGGCGCGCTCGTGGCCGCCCGACTGGCGACTGGGTGGGCGAGGCGCGGCTGATCCCGCTGTCGATCCTCGCCTCGGTCCCCGCGTCGGCCCTGACGCCGCTGGCGTCGCTCACGCCCGTGGCGCCGGCTCTGCTGCTCGTCGTCGGCGGCATCGTGTGGTCGTTCACCGTCGTCGTCTACAACGTGGCCCAGGTGAGCTTCCGGCAGCGCGTGTGCCCGCCGCCGCTGCTCGGGCGCATGAATGCCTCCGTCCGGTTCATCGTCTGGGGGACGATGCCGATCGGCGGGCTGGTGGGCGGGTGGCTCGGCACGCACCTCGGCGTCGAGCCCACGCTGTGGGTCGCCCTCGTCGTGACCGGCCTGGCGTCGCTGCCCGTGCTGCTCTCGCCCCTGCTCGGCATGCGCGACCTCCCCGACGCACCCGCGGGCGTCGAGTCGGTCGCGCAGGACCTCTAGGGCGACCTCGCCGTCAGCCCCGCGGCTGGGGGCCGGTCGCCAGCAGGACCTCCAGGCGTGCGCGGTACTCGGCCTCGTCGATCTCGCCGCGGGCGTACCGCTCCGCCAGCACCGCCCGGGCGCCCTGGCTCCCCCCGTGCGGTCCCCAGCCTCCACCCTCGGCCCAGTACGCGCGACGACGACGCGAGCCGATCGTGAGGAACAGGGCGATGATGCCCAGCCAGAAGAGCGGGAAGATCAGGAACCAGGGCCCGAAGCCCCAGCCCCATCCGCAGCCGACGGGGTGCGCCGCCAGGGCGGCGAGCGAGCTGAGCATGATGACCTCCGGGTCGTGTCGAGCGGCCGTCCGTCGACCGCACCACCACGGTCGCCCGGGGGCCCTCGTCCCGTCGTCGTCCACCGGGACCGTCGGAGGCGCTCCGTCCGGATCGGCTACGCCCAGCCCGGCCGCACCACGCCGGACTCGTAGGCGATCACGACGAGCTGCGCCCGGTCGCGCGCGCCGACCTTGGCCATCGCCCGCAGCACGTGGGTCTTGACCGTGAGCGGCGACAGGAACATCCGCGCCCCGATCTCGTCGTTGGACAGCCCCTCGGCCACGAGTGCCAGGACCTCGCGCTCGCGCGGCGTGAGGTCGCCCAGCCCGGGCGCCTCGACCACCTCCCGCGTGGCGCGCGCGACGGTGGCGAGCAGCCGTCGGGTCACCGTCGGGGAGAGCAGCGCGTCGCCCGCGGCGACCACCCGTACCGCCCGCAGCAGGTCCGCCGGCTCGGTGTCCTTGACCAGGAACCCGGACGCGCCTGCGCGGATGGCCTCGGCGACGTACTCGTCCAGCTCGAACGTGGTCACGACGACCACGCGGACGCCGCCCGCGCGCGGGTCCTCGACGATCCGTCGGGTCGCCGTCAGTCCGTCGCTGCCGGGCATCCGGATGTCCATGAGGACGACGTCGGGGAGCAGCTCGGTGGCGAGCCGGACCGCCTCGTCGCCGGTCGACGCCTCCCCCACCACCGTCAGGTCGCTCTCGGCGTCGATGAGCGCGCGGAAGCCACCGCGGACGAGCGCCTGGTCGTCGGCCAGCAGCACCCGGATCACGGCTGTCCCCACGGGATGTCGAGGTGGACGCCGAACCCGTCGCCGTCGCCCCTGACTACCACCGAACCGCCCAGCGACTCGACGCGCTCCCGCATCCCGCGCAGTCCGTACCCTTCATCGATCGGCACTTGTACAACGCCGTCATCGCGCACGTCGAGCGCCGCCGCCGACGGTCCGACCGAGAGCCTGACCTGCACGGTCGATCCGCTCGAGTGCCGTCGCACGTTGGTCAGCGCCTCCTGCAGCGCACGGTGCACGACGACCACGACGGGCTCGGGGACGACGTCCAGCGACGCGCCGACCGCCTCGGCGAGGCCGTCGTCGTCCACGACCCACCCGTCGTCGCGCGCCATCCGGACGAGGTCGAGCAGCCCGCCCAGGTCGCGCGCCGCGGCCGGCTCGCGCGGCGCCTCGCCCTGCGCTCGGAGCACCCCGAGCACCTCCCGGACCTCGTCGAGCGCGTCCCGGCTGGTGTCCCGGATGGCACCGAGCGCCTTGCGGGCCTGCTCCGGCTCGCGGTCCATGAGGTGCAGCCCGACACCGGCCTGGACCGTGATGGCGGACAGCGAGTGGGCCAGCACGTCGTGCAACTCGCGGGCGATCCGCAGCCGCTCCGCGGCCACGGCGGCCTCCTCGCGCGACTCGCGGGCCACGCTGAGCGCGCGCATGCGCTCGCGACGCCCGCGGGCGCCCTCGCCGAGCACTGTCGCCACGCCGAGCCCCACCACGGTGAACCAGGCGTAGACCGCGGTCGGCGTCCCGGTGCCCACGGCGACGGCCGCCACCCCGATGGCGCCGGCCGCTGCTGCGCCCACCGAGAGCGCGCGTTGCCGCGTCGCGCCGGCCGCCACGACCACGAAGCCGAGCGGGACCACCGCCGGCCCGGGCGGGTAACCGAGCGCGAGGTACGCGACCGGTCCGGCGACCGCGAGCACGCCGCCGACGAGCGCCCACGCACCGCGTCGGACCACCAGCAAGATCGACGCGGGCGCCAGCACGAGGAGTCCGGCCGCGCCGAGGTCGAATGCGCGCGCGTCGGGATGCCAGAACCCGACGAAGACGCAGCCCATGATCGTGACCACGGCGAGAGCGGCCGCGGGCACGGCGAGCCACGCCCGACGAGCCTGCCCCCGGGGCCACTCGCCGCCGCCCCACCCGGGAGGTCCGCCCACCCAGGCGGGCGGACCGCCGTGGGTCCGGGACGCAGTCATCCGACCACCGTAGCGACGCGCGTCGTCCCGCCGCGTCCTCCGGCCGGAGCGGCCGGCCCGCTCCGCTCAGAGGTCGAACTCGACCACCACGGGCGCGTGGTCGCTGAACCGTTCGGCATAGGTGGCGGCCCGGTCGACGGTCGCGCGGACGGCCGCGTCGGCCAGGTCGGGCGTCGCCAGCTGGTAGTCGATCCGCCAGCCGGAGTCGTTGTCGAACGCCTGGCCGCGCCAGGACCACCACGTGTACGGCCCGGGTCCCTCCCCGCCGAGCTCGCGACCGAGGTCGTGCCAGCCGAGGTCGTCGAACCAGCGGTCGAGGTAGGCGCGCTCGCGCGGCAGGAAGCCGGCGTGCCTGAGGTTGCCCTTCCAGTTCTTCAGGTCGACCTCGCGGTGCGCGATGTTGACGTCCCCGGCCACCACCGCATAGCCGCCGCCCTCGGCGAGGTCGGCCATCCGCGAGGTGACGTGGTCGAGGAACGCGTACTTCTCGTCCATCGACGGCTGCCCCGCGGTGGCCGAGTGCAGGTACGTCGACACCACCGTGATGCTCCGCGCGGGTGCGCCCTCGTGCGCGGGCAGCGCCAGGTCGGCTTCGACCCACCGCCCGGAGTCGCTGGTGACGCCCGTCCTCAACCCGATCCGCACGGCCGTCATCGGCAGCCGGGACGCGATCGCGACGCCCGCCCGTCCCGCCGTCTCGCTGGCCTCGTGCGCGAGGTGCCAGTCACCGGGCGGCAGGTGGTCCGCCAGGATCTCGTCCGACGCCCGCACCTCCTGCAGGAGCAGCACATCGGGTGTGCGCTGCGCCAACCAGGCGCCCATCCCCCGCTTGTAGGCGGCGCGGATCCCGTTGACGTTGACGGAGGCGATGGTCAGCACGCGACCCATCCAACCTCACGCCGCCGACCCGGGCGTCACTGCCCGGCGTACGCCGCCTCGAGGGTCGCGATGTCCAGCTTCACCATCGTCAACAGCGCCGCCATCGCACGAGCCGTGCCGGCCTGGTCGGCGTCAGCGCCCATCATCCGGTCGAGTCCCGTCGGCGTGACCTGCCAGGACACCCCGAACCGGTCCTTGAGCCAGCCGCACTGGGACTCGACGCCCCCGTCGGCGAGCAGCGCCTCCCAGTAGTGGTCGATCTCGGCCTGGTCCTGGCACTCGAGCACGAACGAGAACGCGTCGTCGAGCTTCAGCACCGGGCCACCGTTGAGAAACGTGACCGGCATCCCGTCGAGGGTGAGCTCGACGATGAACGCCGCCCCCTCGGCCACGCCCGGGGTTCCGGTCGGAGCGCGCACGACGGACCGGATCGACGTGTTCGGCACGACCGAGACGTAGAACGTGGCGGCGTCCTCGGCCTGGTCGTCGAACCAGAGGTGCGGGCGGACGATCCCCATGAGCTGATCCCTTCGGGCGACGGACGGACGCGCCCCGGCACCCGATTACGGGTACCGGGGCGATCCTCGTCGGAGGCGTCAGGCCCCGAGCAGCCGTTCGGCGGTGTCGACGACGTTGCTCAACAGCATGGCCCGCGTCATGGGACCCACGCCACCGGGGTTGGGAGACACCCAGGACGCGACCTCGCGGACGCCGGGGTCCACGTCGCCGACGACGCGGCTCTTACCGGTCTCCGGGTCCACGGTCCGCGAGACGCCGACGTCGATGACGACGGCGCCCGGCTTGACGATGTCGGCGGTGATGATCCCCGGCACGCCCGCGGCTGCGACGATGACGTCGGCGTGGCGGGTGTGCTCCGCGAGGTCGTCGGTGCCCGTGTGCGTGAGCGTGACCGTCGCGTTGATCTCGCGCCGCGTGAGCAGCAGCCCGATCGAACGACCGACCGTGACCCCTCGCCCGACGACGACGACGTCCGCACCCCGCAGGTCGACGTCGTGCCGCAGCATCAGGTCGATGATGCCGCGCGGCGTGCACGGCAGCGGCGACGTGACCGGCTCGTTGACCCGCAGGACCAGGCGCCCGAGGTTGGTCGGGTGCAGGCCGTCGGCGTCCTTGTCGGGGTCGACCAGCTCGAGCACCCGGTTGGTGTCGATGCCTTTGGGGAGCGGCAGCTGCACGATGAACCCGGTGCAGGCCGGGTCCTCGTTCAGCTGCCGGACGGCGGCCTCGATCTCGTCCTGCGACGCCGTGGCGGGCAGGTCGATGCGGATCGAGGCGATGCCCACCTCGGCGCAGTCCTTGTGCTTGCCCGCCACGTACCACTGCGAGCCCGGGTCGTCGCCGACCAGGAGCGTGCCCAGGCCGGGCGTGACCCCGCGGGTGGCCAGGGCGGCCACCCGCTCGGTCAGCTCGGCCTTGATCCGCTTCGCGGTGGCGGTGCCGTCGAGGAGCTGGGCCGTCATCAGTACTGCTGCAGACCGTCGTAGAGCGGGAAGCCGTCCGTGAGCTTCAGCACCCGCGCCTTGAGCGCGTCGACGTCGGTGGCCGCACCGTCCTTCAGGGCCGTCGCGATGATGTCCGCGACCTCCGTGAACTCGGCGTCACCGAAGCCGCGCGACGCCAGCGCCGGCGTGCCGATCCGCAGGCCCGACGTGACGCGCGGGGGGCGCGGGTCGAAGGGCACCGCGTTGCGGTTGACCGTGATGCCGGCCGCGTGCAGGAGGTCCTCGGCCTGCTGGCCGTCGAGGTCCGAGTGCCGCAGGTCGACGAGCGCCAGGTGCACGTCGGTGCCGCCGGTGAGGACCGAGACGCCGGCCTTGGTGACGTCCGCCGCGGAGAGCCGCTCGGCGATGATCCGTGCGCCGTCGAGCGTGCGCTGCTGGCGGTCCTTGAACTCCTCGGTCGCGGCGACCTTGAACGCGACGGCCTTGGCGGCGATCACGTGCATGAGCGGCCCGCCCTGCTGACCCGGGAACACGGCCGAGTCGATCTTCTTGGCGTACTCCTGCTTGCTCAGGATGAAGCCCGAACGGGGGCCGCCGATCGTCTTGTGCACGGTGCTCGACACGACGTCCGAGTGCGGGACGGGGCTCGGGTGCAGGCCCGCGGCCACCAGGCCGGCGAAGTGCGCCATGTCGACCCAGAGCTTGGCGCCGACCTCGTCGGCGATCGACCGGAACGCGGCGAAGTCGAGGTGACGCGGGTAGGCGGACCAGCCGCCGATGATCACGTCGGGACGCTGCTCGAGCGCCTTCTCGCGCACCACGTCCATGTCCACCAGGAACGTGTCCGGGTCCACGCCGTAGGCGCCGACCTGGTAGAGCTTGCCGGAGAAGTTGATCTTCATGCCGTGCGTGAGGTGGCCGCCATGCGCCAGCTCGAGGCCGAGGATCTTGTCGCCCGCGTTGATCAGCGCGTGCAGCACGGCTGCGTTGGCGGTGGCGCCCGAGTGCGGCTGGACGTTGGCGTGCTCGGCACCGAACAGCGACTTGGCGCGGTCGATCGCGATGTTCTCCGCGATGTCGACCTGCTCGCAGCCGCCGTAGTAGCGGCGGCCCGGGTAGCCCTCGGCGTACTTGTTGGTCAGCACGGAACCCTGCGCCTGCAGGACCGCACGGGGGACGAAGTTCTCGCTCGCGATCATCTCGAGCGTGCCCTGCTGGCGGGCCAGCTCACCGTCGAGGACGGCGGCGATCTCGGGGTCGAGCTCGGAGATGTTCTGGTCGAGGATCGGGGTGTTGCTCATGGCACTCCCTGGCAGTCAGCGCGCACGGTGTCACCGCGCACTCGGTAGTCGGACCGGTGGGGTGACCGGGGGCCCAGGCGTCCGACCCATGGTCTGCTGCTGCTGCGTCGCTCCCCGGTGGTGACCCACCCGTTTCGCCAGTCGCGACGCCGGTCAGGATAGCAAGCCGACGGATGGGCGTCAGCCCTGTCTCACACCCTCGCCCGCGCCGACGCCCTGCGCCCGCACCCGTGCCGCCCCACAGCCGACGACATCGTGGGTTGGCGGCGAAATCGTCAGTTGCAACCCATGAGTTCGTCGCCAACCTACGAATCGGCGCTTCGGGGGCGCTGCCACCGACGACCGCCCGAGCCCCGGGGGCGGCCGATGACGCACCTCGTTCTCCGCCGGCTCCGCGTCGCCCAGCAGCTTGCGCAGGTAGGCGTACGTGAGGTCGCCGGCGGTCTGGTCGTGCTGGTGCTCGTAGCCGTGCTTGGCGTAAAGGGCGATGTTCTGCACCGAGTCGCGACCGGTGAACACCCAGACCTCCTCGATGCCCTCGGGCAGGAACGGCAGGATCGCCATGAGCATCTGGGTGCCGAAGCCCTGGCCCTGCAGGTCGGGGGCGACGGCGAACCGGCCGAGCGTGGCCTTCGGGCCCTCGATGAGCACCCGGATCGAGCCGACGAGCCGGTGGCCGTACCAGCCCCCGAGCGTGATGACGCCGTCGGCCTGCAGGTCCGCCTCGAGCTCCTCGAGCGTCTGGGTGAGCGGCGGGATGTGCGGGTCGCCGTACTGCTGCGCCTCCGTCACGAACGCCGCGCGACGGAGCGTCAGCAGCTCCCCGGCGTCGTCGAGGGTCACCGAACGGATGTCGAGGTCGGCCTGCGTCATGCCGTCCATCGTGTCAGCCGATCATCGCGACCACTACTCTCGGACCTCGTGTCCTCCGCCACGCCGCTGTCCGTCGACCAGCCCACCCACTGGGTCCTGTCCCTGTCCTGCCCCGACCGGCCCGGCATCGTGCACGCCGTGGCCGGGCTGCTGGCGGAGCTGGGCGGCAACATCACCGAGTCGCAGCAGTTCGGGGACCCGCTGTCGGGGCTGTTCTTCATGCGTGTGCAGGTCACGGCCTCGGCGCCGCGCGAGGTGCTCGAGAGCGCGCTGCACAGCGTCGGCGCGAACTTCCACATGCAGTGGTCGCTCGATGTCGTCGGCCGGCCGGTGCGGACGCTCATCATGGGCTCGACCGCCGCGCACTGCCTGAACGACCTGGCCTTCCGGCAGCGGTCGGAGAACCTGCCGATCGACCTCGTGGCCGTCGTCTCCAACCACACGGCGCTCGAGCCGCTCGCCGACTTCTACGGCATCCCGTTCCACCACGTGCCGGTCACCGCGGCCACCAAGGCGCGGGCCGAGGGCCGGCTGCTGGAGTTCGTCGACGAGCTGGACGTCGAGCTCGTCGTGCTGGCCCGGTACATGCAGATCCTGTCCGACGACCTGTGCCGGGCGCTCCAGGGCCGGGTGATCAACATCCACCACTCGTTCCTGCCGTCGTTCAAGGGCGCCCGACCGTACGCCCAGGCGCACGACCGCGGCGTCAAGCTCATCGGCGCGACCGCGCACTACGTGACGGGCGACCTCGACGAGGGCCCGATCATCGAGCAGGACGTCGAGCGCGTCGACCACTCCCGCGGTGTCGAGGACCTCGTCGCCCTCGGCCAGGACGTCGAGCGCCGGGCGCTCGCGCGGGCCGTGCGCTGGCACGCCGAGCACCGCGTGCTCCTCGACGGCCACCGGACGATCGTCTTCCGCTGAGCCGCGCCGACGACCGGTGGGCCTCACGAGCCCGCGCCTGCGGCACGTCGACGGCGACCGCGAGCGTGCGGCCGGACCGTGCCCCGGCCGTCGCCCTCAGCTCAGGCCGGCCACGCGGCGCAGCATCTCGTTGTCCTGGGTCGACGCACCTGTGATCGCCGCGAGGATCGACTCGTAGCTCGCCGTGTCTGCGTCGAACGAGCCGTTGTTGCGACCGTGCCGCAGGACGACGATGCGGTCGGACACCGCGCGCACGTCGAACATGTTGTGGCTGATCAGGATGACGCCGTGCCCCAGGTCGCGCAGTCGCTCGATGTACGTGAGCACCTCGGCGGTCTGCGCGACGGAGAGTGCCGCGGTGGGCTCGTCGAGCACGACCAGCCGCGGCGAGCCGACGAGGGTGCGCGCGATGGCCACCGCCTGGCGCTGCCCGGCGGTCAGCTCCGAGAGCGGGGTACGGACCGACGGGATGCGCAGGATCAGGTCCCGCAGGATCTGGCGTGCCGCCTGCTCCATGCGGCCGTCGTCGAGGAGGGGGCCGTCGGTGAGCTCACGCCCCAGGAAGATGTTCGACGTCACGTCGAGGTTGCCGCACAGTGCGAGGTCCTGGAACACGGTCGCGATCCCGAGCGAGTGCGCGGCGGACGGCGACGGGATCGTCTGCTCCTCGCCGTCGATCTCGATGATGCCGGAGTCGGGCGCGAGGACGCCGGAGATCACCTTGGCGAGGGTCGACTTGCCGGCGCCGTTGTCACCGACGAGGGCGACCACCTGATGGTCGAAGACGTCGAGGTCGACGCCGACCAGCGCCTCGACGGCGCCGAACCGGACGCTGATCTGCCGCAGGGAGAGCAGCGGGACGCGGGGGCTCTCGCTCATGACCTCACCTGCTCCTCGTTGGGCACGGGTCGGGCTCGGCGTGGTGACGCCGAGCGTCTCGTGGGTCAATTGTGCGCCTCCTTCTCACTCGCGACGCGGGCCTGCTCGTCGGAGCGGACCACGAAATCTGTGGATCGCAGGACGAGGTCCAGCGCCCCGATGACCTCCGCCCGTTGACCGAGCTCGGCCGGGACCACCTCGAGCGGCGCGATCTGGTTGAGCAGCACCCGGTGCCGGATCGACTCCCGGAGCGGCCCGAGCAGCAGCTCCCCGGTCTCGGCGAGCTCGCCGCCGACGACGATGCACTCCGGGTTGACAGCCATCGCGAGGCTCGAGACCACCTCGCCGATGATCGACCCGGCGTCCGCGACGACGCGCGCGCAGCCGGGATCTCCGTCGATCGCACGCTGGATGACGTCGCGCAGGGCCAGGCTGCCGTGGCTCGAGCGCAGCGACTCGAGCAGCGCGGCGGAGCCGACGACGGTGTCGAGGCACCCGCGGCTCCCGCACCGGCAGATGTCCCCCTGCGGGTCCACCTGCACGTGCCCGATCTCGCCCGCGGTCCCGGCGAAGCCGCGGTGCACGTTCCCGCCGATCACGATCCCGGCGCCCGTGCCGTAGGAGGCCCGCACGTACACCGAGTCCCGGTAGAGCCGGGACGCCCCCTGCGTGCTCTCGGCGAGCGCCCCCAGGTTCGCGTCGTTGTCGACGAAGACGGGACAGCCCATCCGCTTGGAGAGCACGTGGCCGACATGGACCTCGTCCCAACCGCGCATGATGCCGCGGACCGAGACCATCCCCGTCGTGGCGTCGACGGGCGCGGGTAGTCCCACGCCCACGCCGACCACCTCGTCGAGCGTCGAGCCCACGCGTTCGAGCAGGTCCGAGATCAGCAGGGTCGCCCGGTCGAGGCTCGTGTCCACCCGGTGCTCGTAGGGCAGCGGGAGCGTCTGCTCGGCGACGACCTCGCTCATGACGTCGCCGAGCGCGACCCGCAGGTGCCGCTGCCCGATGTGGATCCCGACCACCAGACCCACCCGGTGGGCGATCGTGACCATCTGGGCACGACGCCCGCTCCGGGTGGTGTTGCGGGTGTCGACGACCCCCGCTCCCAGCAGCTCCTTGACGATCGTCGAGATCGTCGCTGCGGACAGGCCAGTGGCACCGGCGAGCTCGACCTGGGTGAGCCCACCGTGCCGCTGCACCGTCTCGACGATCAGCGCCCGGTTGGCCTCCCGGAGCGAGGACTGCGAGCCCGACATCGCCACCCGCCCTATCACGTCCGTGAGACTAGCCCGCAGCCCTGCGCCGCAACAGGATGCGGCACCTTGTCAGCGCGCCGAGCCGGCCCGGCGCTTGTTGAAGATGTCGAACGCGACGGCCAGCAGCAGGACCAGGCCCTTGACCATCTGCTGGACCGACTGGTCGATGCCCATGAGCTGCATGCCGTTGCTCATGACGGCCATGATCAGTCCGCCGACCATCGCGCCCGTGACCCGGCCGACGCCACCGGTCGTCGACGCGCCACCGATGAAGCAGGCGGCGATCGCGTCGAGCTCGAACATGTTCCCGGCCGCCGGCTGAGCGCTGTTGGAGCGCGACGAGTAGACGACACCCGCGACCGCCGCGAGCATGCCCATGTTGACGAAGATCCAGAAGTTGACCTGCTTGACCTTCACGCCCGAGAAGCTGGGCGGCCGGCAGGTTGCCACCGATCGCGTAGACGTGCCGCCCGAACACGGTCTTCGTCGTGACCACCGAGTACGCCACGACCAGGACACCCAGGATGATCAGGACGATCGGCAGGCCACGGCTGCGGGCGAGCTGGTAGGCGAACGCCATGCCGACGATCCCGACCAGCACGAAGCTGGTGATGAAGATCGGCATCGACTCGACGACCTGCTGGTACTTGATCCGGCCCTGGCGGCTCCGCACCTGGCTCACGACGTAGCCCGCGACGGCGATCCCGGCGATGACCAGCGTGAACACGTCGACGCCGTTGCCCCCGAGGAACCCGTTGAGGAAGCCACCGGCGATCTTCTGGTACTCCGCGGGGAACGGCGACAGCGAGACGTTGTCCAGCACGCGCAGCGTCATGCCGCGGAACAGCAGCATGCCGGCGAGGGTCACGATGAACGCCGGGATCCCGACGTAGGCGACCCAGATGCCCTGCCACACCCCGACCAGGAGGCCGACCACGAGCCCTCCGAGCACCCCGGCCCACCACGGGCCGCCGTGCTTGATGACGATCACCGCCGAGACCGCGCCGGTGAGCGCCACCACCGAGCCGACCGACAGGTCGATGTGGCCGCCGATGATGACGATGACCATGCCGATCGCAAGGATCAGGATGTAGGAGTACTGCAGGACGATGTTGGTCACGTTGCCCGGGCTGAGCAGCACACCGTCGGTGAGGATGGTGAACAGCCCGACGATGGCCACGAACGCGACGAAGATGCCGCTCTGGCGCAGGTTTCGGGTGAAGAGGTCCTTCAGGCCCATTACGACGGTCATCCGACCTGGTCCCTTTCCTTGGTCATGAGCTCCATCAGGTTCTCCTGAGTCGCCGTCTGCCGGGGCAGCACGCCGGTGATCCGGCCGGCCGAGAGCGTATAGATGCGGTCACAGATGCCGAGCAGCTCCGGCAGCTCCGAGGAGATGACCAGGACGGCCTTGCCCGCGTCAGCGAGGGCGTTGATCAGTGTGTAGATCTCGTACTTGGCCCCCACGTCGATGCCGCGGGTGGGCTCGTCGAGGATGAGCACCTGCGGATCGGTGAAGAGCCACTTGCTCAGCACGACCTTCTGCTGGTTGCCCCCCGAGAGCTTGCCTGCCGAGGCCAGCACCGTGGGCGCCTTGATGTTCATGCTCTGGCGGTACTCCTCGGCGACCTTGATCTCCTCGTTGGCGTTGACGAAGCCGGCACGGGAGACCTTGCCGAGACTTGCGGCGGAGATGTTCGTGCGGATGTCCTCGATGAGGTTCAGTCCGTAGTGCTTGCGGTCCTCGGTCGCATAGGCGATCCCGTGATCGATCGCCTCGCTCACCGAGCTGACGCGGATCTCCTTGCCGTGGAGGAAGACCTGACCCGTGATGCGGCTGCCGTAGGAGCGGCCGAACACCGACATCGCGACTCCGTGCGACCGGCCCCCATGAGCCCTGCGAGGCCGACGATCTCGCCCGCGCCCACCGAGAGGTTCGCGCTGTCGACCATGACGCGCTCCGGGTCGGTGGGGTGGTGCACGGTCCAGTCCTCGATCCGCAGCACCTCCTCGCCGACGTGCGACTCGTGCGGCGGGAACCGGTGCCCGAGGTCGCGGCCCACCATGCCGCGGATGATCCGCTCCTGCGTGACCTCGTCGGTCACCATGTCGAGCGTCTCGACCGTCTTGCCGTCGCGGATGATCGTCGTGGTGTCGGCGATCTCGGCGATCTCGTTGAGCTTGTGGGAGATCATGATCGACGTGATGCCCTGGGCCTTGAGCTGACGCAGGAGCCCGAGCAGGTGCTCGGAGTCGTTGTCGTTCAGCGCGGCGGTCGGCTCGTCCAGGATGAGCAGCTTGACCTCCTTCGACAGCGCCTTCGCGATCTCCACCAGCTGCTGCTTGCCGACACCCAGCTGGCCGATCGCCGTGACGGGCAGCTCATCGAGACCGACCCTCGCGAGCAGCGTCGCCGCCTCGGCGTTCGCCCGGTTCCAGTCGATCAGGCCGCGGTGCGACCGCTCGTTGCCCAGGAAGATGTTCTCGGCCACGGAGAGGTACGGGACGAGCGCCAGCTCCTGGTGGATGATCACGATCCCCTTCGCCTCGGAGTCGTTGATCGAGCCGAACTGCACCTCTTCGCCCTCGAAGCGGATCGACCCTTCGTAGCTGCCGTGCGGGTACACGCCCGAGAGCACCTTCATGAGGGTCGACTTGCCGGCGCCGTTCTCGCCGCAGATCGCGTGGATCTCTCCACGCTCGACCGACATCGACACGTCCTGCAGTGCCTTGACGCCGGGAAAGGTCTTGGTGATGGCGTGCATCTCGAGAATGGGGTTGGCCATACGGCCACCGTCCTTCGTCGTACAGGGCGCCGCCGCGGGGCCCTCCGCTGATGTGGTCGACCCGACCGGCCAGCCGGCCGGCACCACGAGGGTGGCCGGCCGGCGGCGGTCAGGACGGGTGGATCACTTCTGGCCGCTGGCCACCTGCTCCTTGGTCCAGTAGCCCGAGTCGATGAGCAACGACTGGATGCCGTCCTTGGCGACGACGTCCGAGTTCAGCAGGAAGGACGGGACGACCTTGACGCCGTTGTCGTAGGACTTGGTGTCGTTCGCCTCCGGCGTCTTGCCCTCGAGGAACGCCTGGGCGGAGATGATGGCCTGGTCGGCCAGCTTGCGGGTGTCCTTGAATACCGTCGAGAACTGCACGTCGTCGTTGATGAGCTTGACCGACGCGATCTCCGCGTCCTGGCCGGTGACGATGGGCATGCCGCCGGCGATCGTCGGGCCGTAACCGGCGTTCTGCAGGGCCGTGATGATGCCGCGCGACAGACCGTCGTACGGGGAGAGGACGCCCTGGACCTTGCTGCCGTCCGAGTACGTCGACGTCAGGAGGTCCTCCATGCGCTTCTGCGCGGTCTCCTGGAGCCAGCGCAGCGTGGCGACCTTCTCGATCGTGGTCTGGCCCGACTTCACGACGAGCGTGCCGTCGTCGATGTACTTCTGCAGCGTGTCCATCGCGCCCTTGAAGAAGAAGTGAGCGTTGTTGTCGTCCAGCGAGCCGGCGAAGAAGCTCGATGTTGAACGGTCCGGCCGCGTCACCCTTCGAGCCGTCGGCCTTGAGGATGCCCAGGCCGGTGAGCAGGGACGTCGCCTGCTGGACGCCGACCTTGTAGTTGTCGAACGTGACGTAGAAGTCGACGTTGGGCGTGTCGTTGATGAGACGGTCGTAGGCGATGACCGGGATCTTCGCCGAGGCCGCCGACTGCAGCTGGGTGGCCAGGGCGGTCCCGTCGATCGAGGCCACGATGAGCAGCTTGTCGCCCTTCGTGATCATCTGGTCGAGCTGCTGCTGCTGGGTGGGGATGTCGTCGCCGGCGTACTGGAGGTCCACCTTGTAGCCGGCCTTCTCGAGGCCCGCCTTGACGGCGTTGCCGTCGGCGATCCACCGCTCCGAGGTCTGCGTCGGCATGGCGACACCGACCGTGACGTCGCCAGTGGCTGCCGCTGCCGATGCCGTCGAGTCGTCGCTGCTCCCGGCTCCGTTGCCCGAGCACGCGGCGAGGCCGAGTGCGAGGACGGCACCCATGGTCGCGATTGTGATCCGTCGCATTGCTGTGCTCCTTCTCGTCGTTGAGAGACCCAGGGACCAGGCCTTGGCCAGCTTCGGGTTCGTCGGCCGCGGCAGCTTCAGTGCTGCTCGAGCCGGTGTCCCGGCGGCGGCGGCCGGGAATGCCCGGCCGATCGCTGCAGGCCCAACCTTCTTAGATTCGTTTCTCGAAGTCAACGTGGCCAAGGGGGTTCCCAGGTTACGAACTCATCACGATGTGACCGCTAACAGGCCGTCCCGACGCCCCGAATCGCCTTGCTGCCTTCGTGTTGCGAACACATTGCCAGGTCACCGGCCCGTTCCGACAACGTCACGGAGACGCGACGACGGGCCCGCGACCGTGGTCGCGGGCCCGTCGTCGAGATGCGGTCTCACCTCACGAACGCGCTCCAGCCGCCGCCGGTGGCGTGGCCCTGACCGTGGTTCTCCACCAGCACCGCGACCGTGCGCGGCGGGACGCTGACGGTACCCGTCGCCCTGTCCCACGTGGTGCCCTTGACCACCGGGTCGCTGCCCTTGGCCTGGACCGGTGAGAGCGTCAGCCTGTGACCCGCGAGGTCACCGACCGTCTGGGTCGTCGGTTCGTTCGAGGCGTTGACCACGACCAGGACGCCGTCGAGCCTCGGGTCCACGTCCTTGGCCCACCGGCGCGTCGCTGAGTCCCAGCGCGGGGTGTCGTCGATCGTCATGACGACCACCCCCGGCGCCGCGGTGGGCCCGGAGTCCGGGAACGCCACCTTCTGCTCGATGAGCGCCGCCGAGCCGAGGCGGAACAACGGCGTCGAGAACCGGAGCTTGAGCAGGTCGTCGGCGGCGGCCGAGGCGTCCGCGATGTCGGCCGGCGTCGGCTTGAGGGCCGGGTCGGCCAGCAGCGGCTGCTGGTACGGCCACTTCGACTCGTTGTCGGCCTTCGGGGGCAGGCCGCGGCCGAAGCCGTTGTCGTGCCCGGACAGGTCGAGCGAGTTGAACCAGTCCCCCGAGTCGAAGCTGTTGCGGTCGAGCGACTTGCTCCGCAGCAGGTCGGCGCCCGCGTGCCAGAACGACGGCGTCTGGGCGAGGGCAGTCGTGGCCAGCGAGACGGTGTTCATCCGGATCCGGTCGGCCATGGCCGTGCCTGTCGGCAGCTTGTAGGTGAGCGAGTCCCACAGCGTCTCGTTGTCGTGGGCGTCGACGTACGTGATCACCTCCTCCGGGGAGTCGGCGTACCCGGCCGGCTGGCCGTTGTAGTCGATCTGCGCGCCGGTCTGGACGGTCCCGGAGCTCGTCTCGAAGGCGAAGTCGCGCAGGTTGCCGGCCATGCCGAGGCGGACGAGGTCGGCGTCGTGGCCCGCGCGGGCAGCCTGTTCAGCCGGGGTGCCGTTGACCGGGTCGCCGTTCGGGTCGGTGCCGCCACCGGAGCCGAAGCCCTGGATGTGCGGGTTGTCGTCGAACGGTCCCCCGCCGCGGACGGCGTCTCGCAGGCGGTCGGAGAAGGTCCCGATGCCCGTCCCGCCGAGCTGGCCCTGCGTGGCCTGCGTGAACAGCGCGTTGTTCGCGACCTCCCCGAAGTTCCAGCCCTCGCCGTAGAGGTAGACGTGGGAACCGTCGACGCCGTCCCTGCGTGGCGTCAGTGCGTCCAGGGCGCTGCGGACCGCCTTCATGGTGTCCACCGAGTGGTGGCCCATCAGGTCGAACCGGAAGCCGTCCACCTTGTAGTCCTTGGCCCAGGTGACCACCGAGTCGACCATGAGCTTCTGGGCCATGAGGTGCTCGGTGGCCACGTTCTGGCAGCACGTGGACGTCTCGACCGTGCCGGTCGACGACAGCCGCTGGTAGTAGCCGGGCACGACGCGGTCGAGGATCGACTGC
The DNA here is from genome assembly GCF_058248365.1 of Cellulomonas sp. McL0606. Next base: position 3,268,569 of record NZ_CM177779.1, read on the forward strand.
GGCGCCTGTCCGCTCGCGGTGGTGTGGTTGAACACCTGGTCGAGCACGACCTGCAGACCGTCGGCGTGCAGCGCGCCGACCATCGTGCGGAAGTCGGCCACGCGGCCGCCCCCGTCCTCGTGCACCGCGTACGAACCCTCCGGCGCCTGCCAGTGCAGCGGGTCGTAACCCCAGTTGAACCCGTCGGTCGCGGCCTGGGCCGTGACGCACGCCTGCTGCTGGTCGGAGTCGGCCGGGAACGACGCGAGGTCGCAGGCCGGGGTCGTCTGCTGGGTGCGATCCTCCGGGATCGACGCGATGTCGAACGTGGGGAGCAGGTGGATCGTGGTCAGCCCGGCCTTCTCGAGCGTGCGCAGGTGCTGGCTGCCGGCGCCGTTGCCCGCGAACGCCAGGTACGTGCCGCGCTGGGCCGCGGGCACCGTGGGGTCGGAGATCGAGAAGTCGCGCACGTGCAGCTCGTAGATCGTCTGGTCGACGGGCCGCACCACCGGTTGCTTCGCCTTCTCCCACTGGGTCGGCCGGAACGCCCTGTCGGCCAGGTCGACCAGCACGGAACGGGTCGAGTTCACGGTGAGCGCCACCGAGTACGGGTCGGTGACCCGGTTGACCTCCACCTGGTCGGTCGTCGGCGCGTACACCGTGACCTCCCAGAGGAACTGCTTGCCGGCCCAGGACTTCTTGCCGTCCACGGTCCAGGAACCGTCGTTCTGGAGCTTGGCGACGACGCGGGTCGGGTCGCCCGTCCCCAGCCACACGAGCAGGTCGACGTGCTGGGCGGTCGGTGCCCAGAGCGCCAGCGACGGCGCTCCGCGCGACCAGCTGGTGCCGAGCGCCCGCTTGCCCGCCTTGGCGTACAGATCGTCGAGGACTCCCGGGATCTGCACGCCGGTAGCAGCCTGCAGGGTGTCGCCGTCGGCCTGGCTGACCAGCAGCGCACCGCGGAGGAAGCTCCTTCGCGCGCTGCGAGGACGCGTCGACGTGCAGTGCGAGGTATCCGGTCGTCAGGGCCGGGAACTTTGCCAGCTGCGCGGCCGACAGGCCGGACGCGTCGTAGGTGAGCGTCACCGGCGACCCGTCGTCACCTGTCACCACGCCGTCCGCGACGGTCGGCTGCTTCGTCGGCGAGCCGTGCAGCAGCCAGGTCAGCGACGTCGGATCGGTTCCCTCCGGGACCCACGCGGCGGGCCAGGCGATCGTCGTCGCGTCGATCCAGAGCGCCTGCTCGGTGCCGGTCCCCGGCAGCGGCGGGTCGGTGACCTGGATGGTCAGCACGTGCGTCGCCAGGACGTAGGAGAACGTCACAGGCTTGCCACCGGGCGCGGTGAACGGGATGTTCGCCCCGCCGGGTACGCCGCCGGCACCGTAGTTCTCGTCCCAGCCGAGGTTGTGCGCCACCTTGACCTCGTAGGCGCCGGCGGGCAGGTCGTTCGCGACGAACGTGTACGTGCCGTCGTCGTCGGGGTCCTGCAGCCAGGACTTCATGCAGTCCGGCGCCCAGTCGCCCGCGCAGCCGAGCTCGCTCTGGAACGAGCCCGGGACCGTGAGGATCGGGCCCTGCGCGGTCGAGGTGAACCAGTGCGTCGTCGGGTCGTAGTAGAACGTCACCGGGCCGCCCGTGGTCACGGTGTACGCGACGTTGTCGCCGCCCGCGACGCCGCCCTTGCCGTAGTTCTCGTCCCAGGTCCCGTTGATCGCCACCTTGTACTCGTAGTCGCCGGCCGGGAGCGTGAACGTGCCCGAGTAGACCCCGTCGGCGCGCTTGGTGAGCGTGGCAGCGGCGCAGTCCGGCTGCCAGTCGCCGGGGCAGCCCATCTCGCTGTTGTGGCTGCCGGGGACGGTGACGTGCAGGTCGCCCGGGCTGGTGGGGGGCACGACCCCGTCCACCGCGTTGCCGACGCTGCCGAACGTGGACGCCGCGCTCTTGTGGCCGGCGGCGTCGACGGTCACGGCCCGGTACTCGACCAGCGCCCCGGCCGGCAGGCCGCTGACGTCCGCGTAGACGCGCGGCGACGTCGACTCCGACGTACCGAGCGGCGTCCAGGTGTCGCCGCCGAGGATCCGGTACGCGAACGAGGTCTGGCTCCACACGTCGGTCGCGACGTCCGCCGTCACGGGCACGAGGCCGGTCAGGGCGCTGCCCGGCGTGGGCGTGCTGAGCGCGATGCTCCCCGCCGCCGCCGGGGCCTCCACCGTCGACCCGGCCTTCAGGACGATGGCGCTCAGCGCGGGGATCGTCACGGAGACTGCACCGTCGGCGCCCGCGGTCGCCGAGGACGACGTGCCGTACAGCGGGCTGAACGTCGCACCCGGCGTGAGGGTGTCGATCGTGACCGTCTCGGGAGACGTGCCGTTGTTGAGCGCGACGAGGTTCTCGACCTTCTCGGTCGCGTCGACGCGGGAGAACGCGTAGACGTCACCGCTCGCATAGCGCTCGATCTGGGCACCGTCGGTGAGCGCCTTGTTGCCTGCTCGCAGGGCTGCGAGCCCGGCGATGTGGTCGTACAGCACCGATCCGGTGTCGTACCGGTCCACAGAACCGGCCGTCGTGCCGTTGAGCAGCTGCTGGTTGGCGTACTCCGGCACCTGCGTCGCGAACAGCGACTGACGGGCGTCCTTGTCGGTCCCGTTCAGCGTGCCGTTGCCCTCGAAGCCCTGCTCGTCGCCGTAGTAGACGACCGGCTGCCCACGGGTCAGGTACATGAGCGAATGGGCCAGCCCGAACGCTGCTCGGGCTGCGACGCGTCCTTGACCATGTAGCCGATGCGGCCCATGTCGTGGTTGCCCAGGAACGTCGGCAACGCCTGGGCGTTCGTCGTCGGCGTCGTGTACATGTCGTCGCCCGCGTACAACGCATGCAGACCTGCGGCCGACGAACCCTTCGCGTAGTTCGACGCCGCCGACTGGAACGTGAAGTCGAGGACGGCGTTCATGCGGCTGTTGCGAATGTAGGGCGACAGCTTGGCCGGGTCGGCGTCGTAGACCTCGCCGAACATGAAGAAGTCGGGGCTGCCGACCGCCGCCGCGTGCGCACGGACCTGCTGCGTGAACGTCTGCCAGAACTCGAAGTTGACGTGCTTGGCGGTGTCGATGCGGAAGCCGTCGACGCCCAGGTCGACCCACTTGTCGTACACGTCGACGAACCCGTTCACGACGCGTGGGTTCTCGGTCATCAGGTCGTCGAGACCCGAGAAGTCGCCGTACGTCGTCGACTCCCCGGTGTAGGTCGAGTTCCCGCGGTTGTGGTAGAGCGTCGGGTCGTTCAACCAGTCCGGGACCTTGACGTGGGCGTCCTCGGGCTTGATCACCGGCGTGTACGGGAAGCTCGTCGCCGGGTCCATCGTCGGGAAGCTGTCCGTGCCCGCGTAGGTGTGCGGGTCGAAGACGTTGCCGGCGGCATCCTTGTACGGGCTGGTGGCCTGGTCGACGTAGCCGTAGGTCTGCTGGCCGTAGTCGATGACGTCCGCGGTGTGGTTGGTGATGATGTCGAAGTACACCTTGATGCCGCGCGCGTGGGCGTCGGCGATGAGCGACTGCAGCTCGGCATTGGTGCCCAGGTGCGGGTCGATCTGCGTGAAGTCGGTGACCCAGTAGCCGTGGTACCCAGCCGAGGCGTCCGCGCCCGTCCCCTGGACCGGCTTGTTCTTGAACGAGGGCGTCAGCCAGATCGCCGTGCTGCCGAGCCCCTGGATGTAGTCGAGCTTGCTCCGCAGCCCGGCCAGGTCGCCGCCCTCGTAGAACCCCTTGTCGGTCGGGTCGAACCCGGTGGTCAGGCGGTCGCCGGTGAGGCCACCCGTGTCGTTGGACGCGTCTCCGTCGGCGAACCGGTCGGTCATCAGGAAGTAGAACTGCTGGTCCGCGCCGGGGTCGCGCACCGGGTTCGCGACGACCGCGTCGTCGGCGGGCGTGTAACCCGCCGCCAGGGTGAGCGGGGTCAGGGCCGTGCGGTGGGTGGTGTCGTCGTAGGTGAACCGGATGGTCGTCGGCCCGGCCAGGACGAGCGGGGTGTTGTCGCCGCCGCCGTTGCCGCCGTAGGCCTCGTCCCAGGTGTCGTTCAGCGCGACCTTGTACGCGTACGTCCCCGCGGGCAGCGTGAAGTCAGCCGAGTAGCGGCCTGCGACGTCCGTGGGCGCCAGCTCCGTCTGCGCGCAGTCCGGCTGCCAGTCGCCCGGGCAGCCCAGCTCGCTCTGCAGGTCCCCGACGAGTGCCGCGGTCCGCTCGACGGCCGCGGCGGGGGTCGCGACGACGGTTGCAGTGACCAGTCCGAGGAGTGTGACCGCCAGAGCGGTGACGGCGGCGATCACGCGACGCGACCGTGCGCTGCGTCGAGGGGCGGCGGGCGACATGGCGACTCCTTCGTCTGTCCGCGCACGTCTCTGTGCGCGGGCTGTGCCGGGGTGATGTCGCGACCGTATCCATTTTCAGCAAGTTGCAGCAAGGGAAACGGACATTTCTTGCAGACGAATCTCCCGACGAGGACGGGCTGGCCCCGTGCGCCGGGACTCTTCAAGGCGTGAACAATGCGGTCCCTGTACCGTGGGGGCGTGCTTGCGACCACGGGGTTCTTGCTGAGCAAGGTCGGTCAGGCGGTCACCGCCGACTACGCCGAGCGCGTGGCGCCGCTCGGGCTGCGGCCGCGGCACGTCGGACTGCTCGTCGCCGTCGACGCGGCGCCCGAAGCCTCGCAGCGGGAGATCGGCGAGACGCTCGGGCTCGTGCCGAGCGCGATCGTGCCGATGGTGGACGACCTGGAGCGGCTCGGCGCCCTGCACCGGGTCGTCGACCCGGCGAACCGTCGTCGGCACACACTCGCCCTGACCCCCGAGGGCCGCGCACTGCTCGCCCAGGCCGTGGCGCACGCCGTCGCGCAGGACGACGACGTGCTCGCCGGCCTCGACGCGGCCCAGCGTCAGGCGCTGCACACGGCTCTGACCGGCCTCCTCGCGCGAGGAGACCGGTCGGCGGGGTGAGCCGGGGCTAGAGCGGCGAGCCCAGCGACGCCAGCAGGGCGGCCGAGTCCGCGACGGCGCCGAAGACGCCACCCTGCATCTTGACCATGTTGAGGGCGGCGAGGTAGTTGCCGTAGTCGGTCGCGCCCGTGCAGTCGGACAGCAGCAGGCACTCGTAGCCGCGGTCGTTGGCGTCGCGCATCGTCGTGTGCACGCACACGTCCGTGGTGATGCCGGTCAGGATGATGTGCGTCACGCCCTTCGACCGCAGGACCAGGTCCAGGTCGGTGGCGTAGAACGAGCCCTTGCCGGGCTTGTCGATGATGACCTCCCCGGGCAGCGGTGCCACCTCCGGCACGATCTCCCAGCCCGGCTCGCCACGCGTCAGGATCCGCCCGCACGGGCCCGAGTCACCGATCCCCGCGTTGATCCGTCGCGACCGCCACAGCTTGTTGGCGGGCAGGTCGGACAGGTCCGGTCGGTGGCCCTCGCGCGTGTGGATGATGTGGAAGCCCAGCTCGCGGGCGACCTCGAGCATCGCGGCGGTGGGCGCGAGGCCCGCGCGCGTGAGGTTCAGGTCGTAGCCCATGGCGTCCACGTACCCGCCGGGGCCGCAGAAGTCCTGCTGCCAGTCGATGTTGATGATCGCGGTCGTCGACGGGCTGAAGCTGCCGTCGTACGGCCAGGGATACGGCTCGGCGTCGACCGGTCCGAACATCGTGCCCGTGGTGGTCAGCTGGTCGGTGGTCATCGCGGGTCTCCCGAGGTCGGTGCGGCTACAGGGGTCAAGGCGGTGACGACGTCGGCAGTCAGGCCGACCGCGCCGAAGATGCCGCCGGACATCTCGATGCTGGACACCGAGGCGGCGGTGAGGGCCGGGTCGGCCGGCACGCAGGCGTCGATCACGAGCAGGCACTCGTAGCCCCGGTCGTTGGCGTCGCGCATGGTCGAGTGGACGCAGGTCTCCAGACCGACGCCGGCCAGGATCAGCCGCCGGTAGCGCCCGGTCCGCAGGACGATGTCGAGGTCGCTGGCGTAGTAGCCGTCGATGCCGCCGGCGATCATGTCGATGTCGGGGACGAGGAGTCCCGGCAGGTCCGTGGACGGCACCAGCGGCACCCGCAGACGCGATCCGCCGGGGGGCGGCGCGGTGGTGCGGACGACGATCACCGTGCCACCGGCGGCGCGGACCGCGTCAGCCAGGGCCTCGAGCCGTGGAGCGATCGCCTGCGACGACGGCCCGGCGTCGGTGGTGAGGACGACCAGGAGCGCGGTCTGCGCGCCACCGAGGTCGCCGTCGTACGGCCACGGGTACGGCGTCGTGGCGGTGACGTGCGGGCTCATGGTTCCCCTCAGGTGTGGTGTGCCCCCGGGGCCGGCCGCTCGGCAGGCCGGCCCCGGGGAGGGTTGATCAGGAGAGCGTGCCGGTGACGCCCTTGACGAAGTAGTCCATCTGCTCGATGGTCGCCTCGTCCGGGGTGGTGCCGGCGGGGACCTTGATCGTCCCGTCCTGCGCCGTGATCGGGCCGGTGAACGGACTGCCACCGGCGGTGAGCTTGGCGGCGGCGTCTGAGATCAGGGCCTTGGTGGCGTCCGTGACGCTCGGACCGAACTTCGACTGGACGAACGGGTTCTTGCCGCTGGCCATGTTGGCGCGGTAGTTGCCGTTGTACTGGCTGCCCGTGAAGTCACCGGCGATCGCCGTCTTGATGATGTCCGTGTAGGTCGGACCCCAGTTCCACTCGGAGCCGGTCAGCCAGCCCTTGGGGGCCAGCGACGAGGCGTCCGCGTGGTAGCCGACCGAGTAGGCGCCGGCGGCCTCCGTCGCCTCGATGATCGTCTTGGTGCAGTCCTGGTGCTGCGTGACCACGTCGACGCCGGAGCTGAGCAGCGACTGGACGCGGTCGGCCTGCGTGGCAGGGTCGCACCAGGCCGTCGTCGAGACCGCCGTGACCTCGACGTCGGGCCGCACGGACTGGGCGCCGAGCGTGAAGGCGTTGATGTTGGCCAGCGTCTGCGGGATCGGGATGGCGTAGACGTAGCCGAGCTTGCCCGTCTTCGTCGCGGCACCGGCGGCGATGCCCGCCAGGTACACCGGCTCGTAGACGCTGCCGAAGTAGGAGCCCATGTTCGCGGGGGCCGGCTCGTCGAGCAGGCCGCCCTGGTGGACCACGACGACGTCGGGGTGCGCGGCCGCGACCTGCTTGGCGGCGTCGAGGTGGCCGTAGCTCGTCGCGAAGATGATCGTCGCGCCCTGCGCGATCATGCTCTCCATCGTCGTGGCGGCCGTGTCGTCCTCGGGGATGTTGTACGCGTCCAGTACCTTGATGTCCGGGAAGTTCTTCCGGAGCGCCTCGACGCCCTGGTAGACGGCCTGGTTGTAGCCGAAGTCGTCCTTCGGGCCGACGGCGATGACGCCGACGACCTTCGCGTCCTTGCCCGGCGCCGCGTCCGACCCCGTGGCCGCCGACGTGCTGCCCGAGTCGTCGTTGGTGACCGCAGGGCTGCAGGCGGCGAGCACCGCCACCACCGCCGCCACGATCAGGGCGCCTGCTGTTCGTCTGATCCGCATGGTGATCCTTCCGGTCGCCCGCGGGGGCGGGTGTGGGTGGGTTGGTGCGAGAGGTCAGGCGGTGGAGGTGTTGTCGAACACCTTGGACAGCTCGTCGGGGGCGGCCAGCATGGTGCGCTTGCCCAGCACGGCCAGGACGACGAGGGTCAGGACGAACGGGATGGCCGCCAGAGCGAACTGGTTCACGGCGTAGCCGGCGGTCTGCAGCACGGACGCCAACGAGAGCGCGGCACCGAACAGGTAGGCGCCGGCCATGATGCGGATCGGGTTCCACATCGCGAAGATGACGAGCGCCACCGCGATGAACCCGCGGCCGGCGATCATGTTCTCGAACCAGCTGTCGGCGTAGGCGATCGAGATGTGCGCGCCGCCGATCCCGGCCAGCGCGCCGCCCGCGATGGAGGACCAGTAGCGCACCGCCTTCACCGAGTAGCCGTTCACGCCGAGCGCCTCGGACCGCTCGCCTGCGGTCCTGACCAGCAGGCCGACCCGCGTCCGGAAGAGCACCCACCAGATGGCCGGCGCCGCGAAGAACGCGATGTAGACCAGCGGGTCGTGGTCGAACAGGATCGGCCCGAGGCCCGGGATGTCGGAGAGTCCCGGGATGGGCACGTCGTCGAAGGCGTTGATCTGCTTGCTCACGTAGCTGACGCCGAACAGCGCCGTCACGCCGAGCGCCAGGAAGTAGAGCGTCAGACCGCTGGCGAACTGGTTGGCCCCGCGGCTCACGACGAGGACCGCGTGCACCAGGCTGAGCAGCGCACCGGCCACGGCGCCCCCGAGGACACCCAGCCACGGGTTCCCGGTGTGCGCGGTGACGGCATAGCCGCCGAGCGCACCGAGGAGCATCGACCCCTCGGTGCCCAGGTTGATGATGCCCGCGCGCTCGGAGATGGTCTCCCCCAGGCCCGCGTACATGATGGACGTGCCGCCGCGCACGGCTCCGGCGAGGAGATCGATGATCATGACTTCGCCTTTCGCGGGCTCGTCCAGCCGAGGACGGCGACGAGCAGGAGACCCATCAGGATGTTGACGCTGGCCGCGGGCAGACCCGAGTTGATCTGCAGGCTGTTGCCCGAGACCGCGATCGCGGCGAGCACCACGGACGCCAGGAGCAGGGGCAGGGGCTTGTGCCGGGACAGCCAGCTGGCCAGGAACGCGACGTAGCCGATGGTCAGCCCGAAGGTCGGACGCAGCTTGTACTCCATGCCCGCGTACTGCACGAAGCCCGCCAGCCCGGCCAGGGCACCGCCGATGAGCAGGGCGGTGAGGATCAGGGTCACCACCGGCATCCCCGCGCGCCGGGCGGCCTCGCCGTTGCCGCCGACCACCGAGAGCCGGAAGCCCCAGGTGGTCCGCGTCAGGGCGAACCAGACGACGATCGCCGCGACGATCGCGATGATGACGCCGATGTGGATCTGCGTCCCGGCGATCACGGGGAGCTTGGCGGCGTCGTTGAGCTCGACGCTCGTGGACTGCCCGAGCGCCTTCGGGTCCTTCCACGGGCCCAGGATCAGGAACAGCATGGTGTAGAGCGCGACATAGTTGAGCAGCATGGTCGTGACGGCCTCGTTCACCTTCACGACGAGGCGCATCGCCGCCGCGATCCCGGCCCAGACCGCGCCGGCGACCATCGCGCTCAGCATCATCGCGATCATCACGACCCACGGGGACATCAGCGGCGTCAGCCAGAGCGCGGCCGCGGCGGCGCCGATGCCGCCGATGATCAGCTGCCCCTCGCCACCGACGTTCACGAGCCCCGCCCGGGCGGGGACCACCACGGCCAGACCCGCGAGCGCGATCGGTGCCGCCCGCAGGATGATCTGCTGGAACTGCCCGGACTGGGTGAGGGTCGACGTCCAGATGTCCGAGTAGACCTGCAGCGGGTCGGCGCCGTTGGCCAGCACGAACGCGCTGAACAGGATCAGGCCCGCGAGCACGGCGACCAGCCAGCGCAGCCCGGTGGACCAGGCCTCGCCGATCTTCGGGCCCCGGTCCGTCGGCGGCTCGACCGGGACGGCGGCTGCGACGATCGCCGCGGCCACCGCCGCGGTCTCGGCATCGGCCTGGGTGCCCGTAGCCGTCCCTGTACCCGTTCGCTCCGCGGTCATGCGACGCCTCCCAGCATGAGTCGGCCGATCGACATCCGGTCGGCGCCGGCGGTGTCGATGACGCCGACCAGGTGCCCGTCGTGCATGACGGCGATCCGGTCGGCCACGGAGATGAGCTCGTCCAGGTCCTCGGAGACCATGAGCACGGCGGCGCCGCGGGCCCGGTGCTCGAGCAGCACCTCCTGCGTTCGGCGCGTGTTGGCCACGTCGAGGCCGCGGCTGGGATAGGCGGCGACGACGAGGGTCGCGTCCTGACCGACTCGCGGGTCAGGAGCACCCGCTGGATGTTGCCGCCCGACAGGGACGCGAGCGTCCGCTTCTTGGGTGCCATGTGCAGACCGACGCGCTCGTCGAGCGCGGTGGTCCGGGCGTCCACCGCGGACCAGTCGATCCCGAACCCGCGTCGCGGCACCTCACGACCGTCCAGCACCATGTGCTCGAGCACGGACAGCCCGGGCACCACCGCGTCCGCGACCGGGTCCTCCGGGATCGCCACCGCCCCGGCTGCGATCGCCTCGCTGGGCCCGAGCCCAGAGGCCGGCGAGTCACCGACGCGGACCGATCCGGCCGAGACCGGCCGCAGCCCGAGCGCGACCTCGCACAGCTCCTTCTGACCGCTGCCGGCGACGCCCGCGACACCGACGAAGCTCGCCGGGGTGGACCTCGAGGTCCACCCCCTTGAGCGCGACGTGCCCGCGGTCGCCGAGCGCGGTGGCGCCCGTCATCTCGAGCACGGCGCGCTCGCTGGCCGGCACAGGGTTCCGCTCCCGCGACAGCGGTGGCACCCGCCGACCTACCATCGCCTCGACGAGCTCCTCGTCGGAGAACTGCGTGGGATCCGCGGACGTCAGCACGGCCTGGCCGCCGCGCAGGACGGTGACCTGGTCGGCGATGGCGCGGACCTCGTTGAGCTTGTGCGTCACCAGCACGATGCCCAGGCCCTGGTCGCGCAGCGAGGCGACGACCGTGAGCAGGGCCTCGACCTCCTGCGGCGCGAGCACGCTGGTGGGCTCGTCGAGGATGACCAGGCGTGCGCCCGTCATGAGGACCTTGAGGATCTCGGCGCGCTGCCGCTCGCCGATCGACAGGTGCCGGACCTTCGCGGTCGGGTCGACAGCCAGGCCGTACTCCTGCGACGCCGCCTCGATCTTGGCGGCCAGCGCCTTGAGCTTGAGGGTGGGGCCGTCGGGCAGCGCGAGGGCGATGTTCTCCGCGACCGTCAGTGCGGGGACCAGCCGCAGGTCCTGGAACACCATGCCGATGCCCAGCCCGCGCGCGTCCGCGGGGTTCCCCGGGGCGACCAGGTTCCCGTCGATGAACATGCGTCCTTCGTCCGGGGTATAGACGCCGTAGATCATCTTGAGGAGCGTGCTCTTGCCGGCCCCGTTCTCACCGATGAGGCCGTGCACCGTGCCGGGCATGACCGTGAGGTCCACGTCCGAGTTCGCCAGCACCTCGCCGAAGCGCTTGGTGAGGCTGCGCACCTCGAGCAGTGCCGTGGGCTTCCCGACGCGGGACTCAGCGCGGGCGACGGCGTCCGAGGTCATGGCCGCGGCCTACGGCCCGAAGGGTCCGTATCCCGCGATGTATCCGTGGGTGTATCCATGCCTGGAGGCTAGGAGTGCGATGTTTCCGAAGCCGACGACACACGTAACGCTCTCGTGTCCGCCTGAGCACGATTTGGTGCGAGATCACCGCCTACGCTTCGCGCCATGACTCGTGTGCTCCTGGTGCATGGCGCCGCCACCACCGCCCGCGTGTGGGACCGCCTGATCCCCTTGCTGGCGGACGTCGACCTCGTCGTCCCGGACCGCCTCTCCAGCGGCGACCTGTCCGTGGAGCTCGATGCGCTGAGGACCGCCGCCGACGGCGCGGTGGTGGTGGGCGTGAGCGGCGGCGCGACGCTCGGTCTGGCACTCGCCGGTGCATCGTCCCACCTCGCGGGCGCCGTGCTGCACGAACCGGCGGTCGGATCTCTCGCGCCCCACCTGCTCGACCACGTGGTCACCGGCTGGACGCTCGGCGGGGTCGCCGGGTTCGGGTCCGCCCTCTACGGGCCGACCTGGGACCCGTCGATGGCTCCGGCGGACCCTGGTGCGGTCGAGCGCGACCTCGCGATGTTCCGCCGGTTCGAGCCGGTCGCGCCGGCACCCGGCAACGGCCGCGTGCTCGTGACGGTCGGCGAGGACTCACCGGACCTGCGTCACGCCGCCGCCGAGGCCCTGCACGAGCGCCTGGGCGTCGAGACCGTCACGCTGCCCGACAGCGGCCACTTCGTGCAGCACGACAACCCGGCCGCGCTGGCGGCCGTGATCCAGTCGGTGCTCGAGGCCATCTAGCCTGCGTCGGCGGGACGCCAGCCCGCGTGCGACCGGTGATGCGGCCTGGCCCCGGCGCCGCTACGCCGACGCCTGGGCGCGCACCGACCGCACCACCGGCACCAGCACGACGAGGTTCAGCACCGCCGTGAACGCCGGCCCGACCGACTTGACGAGGTCGCCGATGGTCACGCCGACGACCGCGTCCAGGGCCTGGACGACGATCATCGCGAGCGCCACCACGATCAGCGCGCGCCGCGACCGCACGACGGCCACCGCAGCGACCGCGACCACGAGCGCGACGCTGCGCGACGCGGCGTACATGGCCGAGCTGTCGTCGGTTCCCAGCCGCACGAGAGCCTCGATCGCGAACCCGAGGCTCACGCACGCGCTGATCGCGGTCACGGCGAACGCCGCCCACCAGAGCCGGCCTTCACGCGGTGCATCATTCATAGAGTGAATGATAGCCCTTCGAGACGCGCCCCGCGTCGGCGATGCACCGGACCCCGCGCCCAGCGCGAGGCGCACGTCGTGTCCGGGTGCTCAGATCAGGCCGAGGGCCCGGACCGCGTCCCGCTCCTCGACGACTCGGCCACCGAGGCGTCGATCCGGCCGCGGGAGAAGTCGTCGACCTCGAGCCCCTGCACGATCGACCACGACCCGCCGTCCGACGTCACCGGGAACGACGAGATCAGGCCCTCGGGCACGCCGTACGAACCGTCGGACACGATGGCCGCCGACGTCCAGCTGCCCGCCGGCGTGCCGTTGACCCAGGAGTAGACGTGGTCGATCGCCGCGTTCGCCGCCGACGCGGCCGACGACGCACCACGGGCCTCGATGATGGCCGCGCCACGCTTCGCGACGGTCGGGATGAAGGTGTCGCGCACCCACGCGTCGTCGTCGAGCAGCGCGAGCGCCGGCTCGCCCGCGACCGTGGCGTGCGACAGGTCCGGGTACTGCGTGGCCGAGTGGTTGCCCCAGATGGTCAGCCGGGCGATGTCGGAGACCGACGACCGCGTCTTGTTGGCCAGCTGCGCGACCGCGCGGTTGTGGTCGAGGCGCGTCATGGCCGTGAACCGCTCGCCGGGCACGTCCCGAGCGTGCGACGCAGCGATGAACGCGTTCGTGTTGGCGGGGTTGCCGACGACGAGGATCCGCACGTCGTCCGCCGCGCCGGCGTTGATCGCCTCGCCCTGGGGCTTGAAGATGCCTCCGTTCGCGGACAGCAGGTCGCCGCGCTCCATGCCCGCGGTCCGCGGCCGGGCACCTACCAGGAGCGCCACGTTGACGCCGTCGAACGCCGCCCTCGCGTCGTCATAGATCTCGACGCTGTGCAGCGTGCTGAACGCGCAGTCGTCCAGCTCCATCGCGGTGCCCTCGGCCGCCTTCACGGCCTGCGGGATCTCCAGCAGGCGCAGGACCACGGGGACGTCGGGGCCGAGGAGCTGGCCGGACGCGATCCGGAAGAGCAGCGCGTAGCCGATCTGGCCGGCGGCTCCGGTGACGGTCACGGTGACGGGCGAGCTGACCACGGAACGGGCTCCTTCGATCGGCGACGGCGGCGCCCTCACGCTACCCCGCAGACGACGCACGGCGCGTCGGTCAGAAGTCGTGCCGCCACCAGGGGCTGCCCGCGACGATCGACTCCAGACGTTTTTGCTCGGTGAGGCGCGTGGGCCGGTCCGCCGGCCCGGCGGCGTCCGCTGCTGCCCGCCACAGCGCCGCGGCGACATCGTTGCCCAGCGGCATGTAGACGAACGAGCTGAGGAAGCCCATCGCCATGCCGCTGCCCTGCTCCGCGGCTGCCAGGAGCCACGGCTCCGCCAGCTCGGGCGGCTCGCACACGTCGTGCAGGAGAAGCTGCCCAGCCGGAACGACGCTCGGACGTCCCCCGTGCTCGCCGCGGAGGTCAGCACGTCCCGTGTGCGGGTCCATGGCTCCTCGTCACGCAGGGCCCACAGCTGCGCCACAGCGCGCATCGAGGGGACGTGAGAGGCGCCGGCCAGAGGTTCGAGCAGGCGTAGAGCCTCGTCGTCGTCCCCCTGTACCTGCCACCGATACATCGCCAGGTCGTACGTCATGTCGGCGTCGCCCTGAGAGACACCTGTCTGCCACCCGGCCACCACGTCCATCACTGCCTGCTGCGTCTCGTCGTCCACGTTCGCTCCATCGGCAGCCCGGCCGGGGACCTGAACGCCGACGGCGTCACCGGATCGATCTCCGGTGACGCCGTCGGGACGAGAAGCGTGCTCAGGCGAGCTTGGCCGCCAGGTTGGCGTCGAGCGTCGCGAGGAACTCCTCGGTGGTCTGCCAGGCCTGGTCGGGGCCGACGAGGGCCGCGAGGTCCTTGGTCATGGCGCCGCTCTCGACGGTCTCGATGACGACCTGCTCGAGCGTGTCGGCGAACTCCGTGACCTCGGGGGTGCCGTCCAGGACGCCGCGGTGCTTGAGGCCGCCGGTCCAGGCGTAGATCGAGGCGATCGGGTTGGTCGACGTCGGCTTGCCGGCCTGGTGCTGGCGGAAGTGGCGCGTCACCGTCCCGTGGGCGGCCTCGGCCTCGACCGTCTTGCCGTCGGGCGTCATGAGCACGGACGTCATGAGGCCGAGCGAGCCGAAGCCCTGCGCGACCGTGTCGGACTGCACGTCACCGTCGTAGTTCTTGCAGGCCCAGACGTAGCCGCCCTCCCACTTCATGGCTGCGGCGACCATGTCGTCGATGAGCCGGTGCTCGTAGGTCAGGCCGGCCGCCGCGAACTGCTCGGCGTACTCGGCATCGAACACCTCCTGGAAGATGTCCTTGAACGAGCCGTCGTAGGCCTTGAGGATCGTGTTCTTCGTCGACAGGTAGACCGGGTAGCCGCGCTGCAGGCCGTAGGCGAACGAGGCGCGCGCGAAGTCACGGATCGAGTCGTTGAAGTTGTACATGCCCATGGCGACACCGCCGCCGTCGGGGTACGTGACCACCTGCTGCGTGATCGGCTCGGAGCCGTCCGCCGGGGTGTACGTCATGGTCAGCGTGCCGGCGCCGGGCACCTTGAAGTTGGTGGCGCGGTACTGGTCGCCGAACGCGTGACGGCCGATGATGATCGGCTTGTTCCAGCCCGGCACCAGGCGCGGGATGTTGCTGATGATGATCGGCTCGCGGAAGACGACGCCGCCGAGGATGTTGCGGATCGTGCCGTTGGGCGAGACCCACATCTTCTTCAGGCCGAACTCCTCGACGCGCGCCTCGTCGGGCGTGATCGTCGCGCACTTGACGCCGACCCCGTGCTCCTTGATGGCGTTCGCGGCATCGATGGTCACCTGGTCGTCCGTGGCGTCACGGTTCTGGATCGACAGGTCGTAGTAGCGCAGGTCGACGTCGAGGTACGGGTGGATCAGGCGGTCCTTGATGAACTGCCAGATGATGCGCGTCATCTCGTCGCCGTCGAGCTCGACGACCGGGCCGACAACCTTGATCTTCGCCATGCGGAGTCTCCTGTGCTGGGACGGGTGGGGCACGGCACGATCGAACGGTGCCGGCGCAGGTCCGTGGGCAAGATTACTCGACATCGAGAGACTTTCGTCAGGCCTCCCCGATGCCGACCGGGACGATCCTCGCAGACCGAATACCCGTCACGCATCGGCGCGGACCGTGACCCTGGCGGTGCGGGACTGGCATGCTGGGATCTACGGGGCAGGCGCCTGCGGCTTGGAACAGCACACAGGCGGGCGTGGCACTCTCCGCGCGCACCTCCCCAACCTCTCCGAATTCTCACGACAGGAACGACATGTCACAGGACAACGCAGACAAGGCGACGGCCCTGCCTGAGCCCGAGCCCGACGAGACGATCGTCGAGAGCACGCCCGAGCCCGCTGCCCCGGCAACCGAGGCCGCCGCCGAGCCCGTCGCCACCGAGGTACTGCCCGAGGCGCCCGAGGAGACGGAGTACGACGAGTACGAGGCCGTCTACCTCCCCGCCGGCTCCGTCGTCGTGACCGGGCCCAGCCTGCTCGCGAAGCTCGGCGCCGAGGCGTTCGGCACGTTCCTGCTGGTGATCGCGGGTCTCGGCGTCGCGCTGTACCTGAGCGTCAGCGGTGTCAGCAGCGCGCTGGCCGTCGGTCTGGCGTTCGGTCTCGCGCTGCTGGCCGGCATCATCGCCGTCGGCCACATCTCCGGGGGCCACTTCAACCCGGCCGTGACCGTCGGCGCCGCGATCGCGGGTCGCACGGCCTGGAAGGACGTCCTGCCCTACTGGCTCGCCCAGCTCGTGGGAGCCACGGCCGCCGCGGCGGTCCTGTTCACCACGATCCCGGACAAGCTGCCCGGCCTGATCGCGCAGGGCTCCACCACGGCGACCAAGAAGTCGTTCTTCTCCGGCGTGGCCAACGGCTTCGAGGCCCACTCGCCGCTGTCCACCGCCTCGCAGGGCCAGGTCAGCTTCACGCTGGTCTCCGCGCTGCTGGTCGAGCTCGTCGTCACCGCGCTCTTCGTCGGCGTCATCCTCGGCGCCACCGACCGTCGCGCCAAGAACGTCTCGGCGCCGCTGGCCATCGGCCTGGCCCTGGCCGTGCTGATCCTGGTCGCCCTGCCGATCACGAACGCGTCGCTCAACCCGGCCCGCTCGTTCGCCGCGGCCGTGTTCTCCGAGAAGCTGGGCCTGGAAGCAGCTGTGGCTCTTCGTCGTCGCCCCGATCGTCGGCGCGGCGCTGTCCGGCCTGGTCTACCGCGCGTTCGCCGCGGAGCCGCCGGAGGAGGACAACCTGCTCGAGGAGGACGACGAGTACGTCACCACCGAGGACACGCTCATCGTCTCCGAGCGCTGATCCGCCTCGCTCCACGACGAGAGCCCGGGACCGCAGCGGTCCCGGGCTCTCGTGCGTCCGGCGCGGGAGGAACGCGGGTCAGAACCATTCGCCGGGCAGCACGGCGGCGAACAGCCCGAGTCCGACCGCGAGCGTGAACAGCACCGAGACGTCGAGCCACCGGGCGCGGACCGAGAGGGCCACGGGCCCGGGGACCGGGGTGACCAGCCGCACGATGCCACAGGCGGCGACCACCGCGGCGAGCACGGCCGACCCGGTCCTGGTGCCGACGCCGAGCGCCACCGCGACGGCGACGGCGATCCCGGCGCTCACCCACCACAGCGACGCGTTGCGTCCGGCGGCCAGCGAAGCACGGGCGATCGTCCGCGGGTCCACGGGCGCCTCTCCGACGGCGACCGGGCCGGAGATCGGCGCGGGCTCGGTGGCGGGCTCGGTGACGGGCACCGTCGCCGGCTCCGTCACCGGGTCCGCCGGTTGCTCCTGGGCGATCGGGTCCGCCGGCACGGGCGGCTCCGACGGTGGCGTCTGGGCGCGCGTCGGCGCGGCGTGGCGGAGCCCCGCACCGCTCGTCGTCCGCTCGTGCACCATCGATCTGCCTCCCGTCCGGAGACTACCGTTGCCAGGTGAGCGACCCTGAATCCACGAGCCGGCCGGAGCGCGTCGTCCGGTCGGTGCTGGTGGTCGGCGGCGGGCTGGCGGCCACCCGGACCGTGGCTGAGCTGCGGGAACGCGGGTTCGACGGCCGGGTCGTTGTGCTCGGGGCCGAACCGATCGCGCCGTACGACCGCCCTCCGCTGTCCAAGCACCTTCTCGACCGATCGACGCCGACCTGGCTGCGCGACGAGATCGGCGCCGATCTGCCGGTCCTCGCCGACGAGGTGCGCCTGGGCTCCCCCGCGCGCGGCCTCACGATCACCGCGGCGGGCGTCGAGGTGCAGACCGACGGTGGTCCGCTGGGCGCGGACGCGGTCGTCGTCGCGACCGGGGCCCACGCCGTTCGACCGCCCGGCTGGGAGGCCGCGCTCACCCTGCACACCGCCGCCGACGCGGACGTCCTGCGCGCGGCCCTCGTCCCGGGCACCCGCCTGGTCGTGATCGGCGCGGGCTGGATCGGCGCGGAGATCGCGACCGTGGCGGCCGCCGCCGGGCTCGACGTCACCGTCCTGGAGGCGACCGGCGACCCGCTCGGCGCGGCACTGGGCCCGGCGGTGGGTGCGCTCACCGCGCCCTGGTACGCCGCCGTGGGCGTGCACCTGCGGCGTGGCGCGCACGTGGTCGAGGTGGGAGGCAACGGCGTCGCGCTGGCCGACGGGACGCTGGTGCCTGCCGACGTCGTGCTGGCGGCCGTCGGGGCGCGGCCGACGACCGCGTGGCTCGGTTCCGCGCTGCCCCAGGAGCCGGACGGGTCGCTGCGCGTCGACGAGCGCCACGCGGTGCTCGGGGCGCCCCGCTCCGTGCGCGCGGTGGGCGACGTCGCCCTGCGGCGTTCGCAGCGGCACGGCTGGGTGCCGGGCGGTCACTGGGACGGCGCGCTGCGGGGCCCGACGGACCTCGTCGCGGACCTGCTGGGCACCGGCGACCCGGTCGTCGACCCAGCGCCGTACGTCTTCTCGACGCAGCTGGGCCACGAGCTCGCCCTGTTCGGCGTCCGGCACGTCGACGACGAGGTGGTGCTGCGGGGTGACCCCACGGGCGCCGACGGCTGGGGTGCGCTCTGGTTCCGGCCCGGGACGGACCAGGTCAGCGCGGCCTTCACGGTCGACCGCCCCCACGACGTCGGCGCAGCACGGCGGCTGTTCACGGCCGCCGCGCTGCCCCGGCTGGACCGGACGCTCGCGCGCGACGTGGGCACCACCCTGCGCGACGCGCAGCGGTAGCGCTCGCCGCGCTCAGTGCGCGAAGTGCCGCGTGCCCGTGAGGTAGAGGGTCACGTCGGCCGCCTGGGCCGCCGCGACGACCTCGTCGTCGCGCACCGAGCCGCCGGGCTGCACGATGGCCCGCACACCGGCGTCGATGAGCACCTGGGCGCCGTCGGCGAACGGGAAGAACGCGTCCGACGCCGCGACCGCACCCCGGGCACGTTCGATGTCGCCCGTGTTCGCGCGGGTCACCGCCAGGCCGCACGAGTCCACGCGGTTGACCTGACCCATCCCGACCCCGACGGACGCGCCGGCGTGGGCGAGCAGGATCGCGTTCGACTTCACCGCGCGGACCGCGCGCCAGGCGAACACGAGGTCGGCGAGCGTGTCCTCGTCGGCCGGCCGGCCCGCGGCGAGCGTCCAGGCGGTCGGGTCGTCGCCGGGCGCGTCGATGCGGTCGAGCTGCTGCACGAGCGTGCCGCCGGTGATGGCGCGCACCTCGGTGGTGTGCGTCGCGTCGTCGAGACCCGTGACCTTGAGGAGGCGGATGTTCTTCTTGCGGCTGAGGATCTCGACGGCCTCGGGCTCGAAGTCCGGGGCGACGACGACCTCGGTGAACACCGGTGCGATCTGCTCCGCAGCCGCCGCGGTGAGCGTGCGGTTCGTCGCGATGACTCCGCCGTACGCCGATACCGGATCGCAGGCGTGGGCCTTGGCGTGGGCGTCGGCGACGTCCACGCCGACCGCGATGCCGCACGGGTTGGCGTGCTTGATGATCGCCACCGCCGGGGCGTCGTGGTCGTGCGCTGCGCGCCAGGCGGCGTCCGCGTCGACGTAGTTGTTGTAGCTCATGGCCTTGCCGTGCAGCTGTTCGCCGCCGGCCAGACCGAGGCCGGCCGCGCCGGTGGGCGAGAGGTACAGCGCGGCGAACTGGTGCGGGTTCTCGCCGTAGCGCAGCACCTCACCGCGTTCGAACGTCGAGGTGGCGACCTTCGGGAAGCCGCTGTCGTCGTCGGGGGCGTAGGAGCTGGCGAACCAGGCCGCCACCGCGGCGTCGTACGCGGCCGTGTGCGCGAACGCGTCGGCGGCGAGCAGGCGGCGCGCCTCGAGCGTGAAGCCGCCCGCGTGCACGGCCTCGACCACCTCGTCGTACCGAGCGGGATCGACGACGACCGCCACGCTCGGGTGGTTCTTCGCCGCGGCGCGCACCATCGACGGGCCGCCGATGTCGATCTGCTCGACGCACTCGTCGGCGGACGCGCCGGACGCGACCGTCGCGGTGAACGGGTAGAGGTTGACGACGACCAGCTCGAACGGCTCGATGCCGAGCTCGTCCAGCTGGCGCAGGTGCTCGGGCAGGCGCGTGTCGGCCAGGATGCCCGCGTGCACACGCGGGTGCAGCGTCTTGACGCGACCGTCGAGGCACTCGGGGAAGCCGGTCAGGTCCTCGACCCGGGTGACCGGGACGCCGGTGGCCGCGATCGTCGCGGCGGTCGATCCGGTCGAGACGATCTCGATACCGGCGGCGTGCAGGGCCGCCGCCAGCTCGGTCAGGCCGGTCTTGTCGTAGACGCTGACCAAGGCACGGCGGACGGACCGGACAGACGAGGTGGAGGGCACAGCAGCTCCCGGAGGTGTGGGTCGGAACAACGGACCCATGCACCCAGGCGGGCGGTGCGTGGCGGGGAACTGCGGTCGCTTCCCGGTGGTTGAACCCACCTGCGCCAGTCACGACCAGGGCCGAGTCTAGCGGGCCTCAGCCGACTTCTGCGTGGCGACCGTCCACCGTGAGACCGCCGCGGGCGATCCGCCCCACCCACTCGACCAGCAACGACCGCTCGACCACCTTGATCCGCTCGTGCAGGGAGGTCTCGTCGTCCCCGGGCTCCACGGCGACGGCCGCCTGCGCCAGGATCGGGCCCGTGTCGATGCCCTCGTCGACCACCATCACGGTGCACCCGGTGACCTTGGCGCCGTACTCGAGGGCGTCCCGCACGCCGTGCGCGCCCGGGAAGGCCGGCAGCAGGGCGGGGTGCGTGTTGATGATCCGGCCGCCGAACCGCTCGAGGAACGTGGCCCCGAACAGCTTCATGAACCCGGCGAGCACGATCAGGTCCGGCTGGAACACCGAGACGGTCTCCGCCACCGCGGCGTCCCAGGCCGCCCGGTCGTCGAAGTCCTTGACCGACACGACGGCGGTCGGGACACCCGCCTCGGCGGCGATGTCCAGCGCGCGGATCCCCCGGCGGTCCGCGACGACGGCGACGACCCGCGCCCCGTAGCCGGGGTCGTCGTGCGCCGCCAGCAGCGCCGCGAGGTTGGAACCGGTGCCGGACACCATCACGACGAGCCGACCCGCCGCTCGGGTGGGTGGGCTGGGATGTGGCTGACTCACGCGGCGACCTTACCGGTGCGAACCGCCGGGCGACCCGAGGTGCCGGCCGTCGCGGACACCAGCCGGCGGCGTGGCCACGTCCTGGCCTTCGTGGGCGAGAATGCTGACGTGAGCAACCCGTACGCGCCCCCCGGCGACCGTCCGCGCCAGCCGGACGGCGAACGGCCGGGCGCGCCCGTGCAGGACCAGGTTCCGCCGCCCTACCTGCAGCACCCGCCGCCGGCGTGGCAGCAGAGCGGCGCGCGCCCCCCGGTGCCCGCCCCGGTCCCGACCGATCCCGAGGGCGCCGCACGCGCCGGCCGCATCGCCCGCCTGTTCGCGTTGACGGTCCTGGCGTCGGTGCTGGTCAGCCTCATGCGGCTGCCGTGGTCCCTCGGCGCCGCGGTGCTCGGTCTGGCCGCCATCGGCATCGGCGTGTGGGCGCTCGTCGTCGCAGGTCAGGCACATGTGCGCGGCACCCTGCCGATCATCCTCACCGCCGGCCTGGTCGTCGCGTTCCTGTGGTCGATGGCCATGGCCGCGCCCGCGGTCAGCCTGCAGGCCGGGCTGGACCGGCAGGCGTGCCTGGACGGCGCCCTCACCGTCTCTGCCCACGAACGGTGCGAGGCGCAGTACCAGAAGGACCTGAAGGTCCAGCGGGAGAAGCTCGGCGTCGGGGGCTGAGCTCAGCCGACCGGGTCGTCGACCGGCAGCTCGTCGTCGAGATCCCGGTGGTCCTCTCGCCGTCGCCGCTGTGCCCTGCTCATCGCACCGCCGAGGAGCCGACGAACCTCGGCGCGCACCAGCGGGTCGGACGGTACGGCGATGAGCAGTGCGCCGATCAGCACGCCGGCGCCCGCCAGCAGCCCGACGAGCACCCCCTGCGCGCCGACGTGCGCGAGCCGGCCCGGACCGACGCTGCCGCTGGCGAGGGCGACCAGGATGCTGAGCAGGACGCCGAGGGTCAGTGCCGCGGTGCCGGACGCGGCCGCCCCGTGCCACCACCGGGTGGCCCGCAGCCGGCGGTGCACGTACAGGCCGACGACGGCCCCGATCCCGACCAGCACGATCGGCACGATGCTGGTCGCCGGTCCGGCGACGTCGGGCGTCGGCAGCGCGCCCAGCATCGGGACCGCGGGCAGCGGTCCGCCGACCACCGCGTCGGGTGCGAACAGCGTCCCGGAGCCGACGGAGAAGCCGTTGCCGGTGAGCCACGCGGTCGCCCAGACCACGAGGTTGGGCACGAAGGCCAGCTCGGCGAAGGCGAGCACGAGGCCACCGACCGCGTCGAGGCCGAGCCCGCGCACGACGTCGCCGATGGTCGCTCGGCCCGCCAGCACCCAGAGCGTCGCGACCGCGGCGGCGACCACGAACAGCAGGGCGAGCGCGAGCAGACCGGCGGCCGAACCGGTCCGGACGGCCGGCGGGACCCGCGTCCAGACGGGCCGCGTCAGCGTCCGCCAGGCCGGCGCCTCGGGGCGGGCCAGCAGCCCGGCGCCGAGCCCGAGACCGGACACGACGACCCCGCCGACGACCGCCCGTGCGAGGCCGAGTCCGTGGACGCCCACGAGCAGGGACGCGACGACCGTGACCAGCGCGTAGGCCGCGACGCCCGCCGTGTAGCCGGGCCAGGTGGCCAGGCCGGAGCGCCGGGCGGAGGCGTAGCAGGTGAACAGGGCCAGGATCGTCACGCCGAGCGGCACGATCGTCACCGAGACCGCTCCGACGGCGACGGGCACGCCGTGCCCGAGCAACCAGATCGACGCCCCGACGCCGACCGACCGCAACCAGCCGACGCCGTCGTTGGAGGGGTCGGCGGACGTGGCCACATAGGCGGCGATGGCGGGCAGCACGATCACGAGGAACGACAGCAGGGCCGCCTGGAGCGCCGCGAGGACGCCGGCCACCCACCGCGGGGCGCCGTCGAGCGCGCTGGCGAAGAACTGGTCGGTCCCGGCCGCCGGACGTCGCCCGCGGGACCGCGGTCGGGTGCGGTCGAGGACGTTGCGGGTGACGCTCACCGTGCCATCGTCGCTGCCGTTCGAACGCAGACGGAGAACATCGCCCGGCGCGTCGGACGCGAGAAGGCGCCGACCCGGTCGGGTCGACGCCTCCTCGTCGGACGGCTCGGGTGAGGGCTCAGCCCAGCAGCTCCCGGGCGAGCGCGGCGGTCTCGGACGGCGTCTTGCCGACCTTGACGCCGGCGGCCTCGAGGGCCTCCTTCTTCGCCTGCGCGGTGCCCGAGGAGCCCGAGACGATGGCGCCGGCGTGGCCCATGGTCTTGCCCTCGGGGGCCGTGAAGCCGGCGACGTAGCCGACGACCGGCTTGGTCACGTGCTCCTTGATGTAGGCGGCGGCCCGCTCCTCGGCGTCGCCACCGATCTCACCGATCATCACGATGACCTCGGTCTCGGGGTCCGCCTCGAACGCCGCGAGCGCGTCGATGTGCGTGGTGCCGATGATCGGGTCGCCGCCGATGCCGATGGCCGTCGAGAACCCGAAGTCCCGCAGCTCGTACATCATCTGGTAGGTCAGCGTTCCGGACTTCGAGACCAGGCCGACGCGGCCCGGGCCCGTGATGTCGGCCGGGATGATGCCGACGTTGGACTTTCCGGGGCTGATCAGGCCGGGGCAGTTGGGGCCGATGAGCCGCACGCCCTTCTCCTGCGCCAGCGCGAAGAACTCGGCCGTGTCGGCCACCGGGACGCCCTCGGTGATGATCACGACCAGCGGCACGCCGGCCTCGATCGCCTCGACGACGGCGGCCTTGGTGTGGGCCGGCGGGACGAAGATCACGGAGACGTCGGCGCCGGTCGTGGCGACGGCCTCGGCGACGGTGCCGAAGACGGGCACCTCCACCTGGCCGAACGCGACAGACGTGCCCGCCTTGCGTGGGTTCACGCCTCCGACGACGGACGTGCCGCCGGCGAGCATGCGGGTGGTGTGCTTCTGGCCCTCGGCCCCCGTCATGCCCTGGACGATGACCTTGGATGCCTCGGTCAGGAAGATCGCCATGTGTGTGTCAGCTTCTCTCTGGTTCAGGGGTGTGGCTCAGGCCGCAGCGTGGGCGAAGCTCGGCTGCCTTGTCGGCGCCGCCGTCCATGGTCTCTGCGAGCGTGACCAGCGGGTGCGCGGCCTCCGCGAGGATCCGACGTCCCTCGACGACGTTGTTGCCGTCCAGGCGGACGACGAGCGGCTTCGACGCCTCGTCGCCGAGGATCTCGAGCGCGGCGACGATGCCCTTGGCCACCTCGTCGCACGCCGTGATCCCGCCGAAGACGTTGACGAACACGGACTTGACCTGCGGGTCCGTCAGGATGATGTCCAGACCGGCGGCCATGATCTGCGCATTCGCGCCGCCACCGATGTCGAGGAAGTTCGCCGGCTTCACGTGGCCGTGCTTCTCGCCGGCGTACGCGACGACGTCCAGGGTGCTCATCACGAGCCCCGCGCCATTGCCGATGATGCCGACCTCGCCGTCGAGCTTGACGTAGTTGAGGTCCGCCGCCTTGGCGCGTGTCTCGAGCGGGTCCGTCTCGGCGTTGTCCTCGAGCTCCTCGTGCTCCGGGTGCCGGAAGCCCGCGTTCTCGTCGAGCGTGACCTTGCCGTCGAGCGCGACGATGTCGCCGTCCTCCGTGAGGACCAGCGGGTTCACCTCGACGAGCGTGGCGTCCTCTTCCTTGTACACGGTCCACAGCGTCTGCAGCACCGCCGCGACCTTCGGGGCCAGCTCCGGGCTGAAGCCCGCGGCGGCCACGATCTCGTCGGCCTTCGCCTGGTCGATGCCCGTGCGCGGGTCGACGGCGACCTTGGCCAGCGCGTCCGGGCGCTCGACGGCGAGCTTGCTCGATCTCCATGCCGCCCTCGACCGAGCACATCGCCAGGTAGCGACGCTCGGCACGGTCCAGCAGCAGCGAGAAGTAGAACTCGGTGGCGATCTTGGCGCCGGCGGCGATCATCACGCGGTGGACGGTGTGGCCCTTGATGTCCATGCCGAGGATCTCGTCGGCCTTCTCGGCCGCCTCGTCCACGGAGCGCGCCAGCTTGACTCCGCCCGCCTTGCCGCGACCCCCGACCTTGACCTGGGCCTTGACGACGACCACGCCAGGCTGACCACCCAGAAGCTGCTCCGCGCCGGCGCGGGCCTCCTCGGTGGTCGTGGCGACGACGCCACCCAGCACGGGGACGCCGTGCTTCTCGAAGATGTCACGTGCCTGGTACTCGAACAGGTCCACCTGGTCTGGGTCCTCTCATCACCGGCGCTCGACGGCCTCGGTTCGGCCGAAACGCCCCGATCGATGGTAGCGGCCGGTCAGGGATCGCTCGACGTCGAGAGATGTGGCGTGCATGACGTTCACGCGGAATTCGCACGAGGCCGTCAACTTGGGTTGACACTCGGCAGGTGTCAACGTAGGTTGACAGTCATGTCCGAAGGGCTCATGACCGCCGCCTCGGGGGCGTCCGAGCCGGCCGAGGGGTTGCGCGCCGTGCGCGCGCTGCGAGCGCTGGCCGACCGCCTCGAGACGCTGCACGTCCAACGCGCCCGGGAACTGGGGTGGTCCTGGCAGCAGGTCGCCGCGGCGCTCGACGTGTCCCGCCAGGCGGTCCACAAGAAGTACGGGAAGAGGTTCGGCTGATGTTCGAGAGATTCACGGGCGACGCCCGCGACGCCGTCGGGTTCGGGGTCGAGGAGGCCAACGCCGTCGGGGCGGACCACGTGGGCGCCGAGCACCTCCTCCTGGGCGCCGTCCGGACGCCCCAGACCGTGGCGGCGCGCGCGCTGGCCCGGCTGGGCGTCGACGAGGCCGCCGTCCGGGCGGCCGTGCGCGGGCTGCCGTCGGACGCGCTGGACGCCGACGCGCTTGCCGGGGTCGGCATCGACCTCGAAGCCGTCCGGGCGCAGGTCGAGGCCGAGTTCGGCCCGGGGGCCCTCGACGACAAGGTCGCCGCGACGGCGCCCTGCACGACGCGGTCCGGGCACAAGCCGCTCGACGCCCAGGCCAAGAAGCTTCTCGAGATCGCGCTCCGGGAAGCCGTCCGGCTCAAGCACCGCCGCATCGACACCGGCCATCTGCTGCTCGCCGTCGTCCGGGTGGACGACCCGCGCGCCGCCCGGTCGCTCGACGGGCTGGGCCTGGGCGACGACGACGTCCGCCAGGCGGTCTACGCCGCGTGGGCGCAGGACCCGGCCGGCCTGCCGTGATCTTCCTGCCCTCGTCGGGCACCCTGCGCCCGCCGCAGGCCGTCCGGGCGCGCACCGCCCACCAAGGTCCGCGCCGTACCCTCGTTACCGACGACCAGACGAGATCGGCAGGACACCGTGACCAACCAGACCGGCGCGACGAAGCGGCGCAGCCGCCGGACGATGCTGACCCTGTTCACCATCGTCGCGCTCGCCCTGGGCGGGCTGACCGTCGAGTCGACGAGCAAGTGGTACCTGGGCGTGGCCGTCGTCGCGATCCTGGTCGCGCTCCTGCTGATCGCATGGGCGCTGACCGCGCGGTACGACCGGGGGGTCGCCCGAGGCCGGGTGACCCCGCTGGAGACCGCCCGTAGCCAGCTGGACGTGGGCCTCGTCCGCGCGGCGCGGGCCGAGCACGGCGAGTTCGCCGGCGTCACCGAGGTCCGGCGCCAGCTGCCGTCACTGACGTTCGACGAGGCGGTCAAGCTGCACCGCTACGTGTAGCCGGCCGGTCGCTCAGAGCTGGTGACCGGCGAGAACCGCAGCAGGAGCCGCTTGGTGCCGTCGCTGCCGAAGTCCACCTTGGCCACCGCGTTCGGCCCGGCACCCTCGATCGCGATCACGGTGCCCAGACCGTAGGAGTCGTGCGTGACCCGGTCACCGACGGCCAGCTGCGGGATGGCGGAGTCCGGCCGAGGCGTCGCCGACCCGAACGTCGCGCCCGTCGAGGGCAGCGACTGCGGACGCGGCTCGCGCTCCTGCTTGCGGTACCCGCCGGCCGAGGACTGGTTCCGGTACCCGCCGCTCGTCCCGTAGCCCGAGCCCCAGCCGCCGCGCAGCTGCGACGTCGACGACTCGCGTCGGCGCCAGTCGATGAGCTCGTCGGGCAGGTCGTCCAGGAACCTGCTGGGCGGGAACTCGTTGGGCACGCCCCAGGCCGTACGGACGGCGGCGCGCGAGATGTACAGCCGCTCCCGCGCGCGGGTCAGGCCGACGTAGGCGAGGCGCCGCTCCTCCTCGAGCTGGTCGGGGTCGGACAGCGAGCGCAGGTGCGGGAACGTCCCGTCCTCCATGCCCGTGAGGAAGACGACCGGGAACTCCAGGCCCTTGGCGGTGTGCAGCGTCATGAGCGTGACCACACCGGGATCGGGGCGCACAGGGGCGTCCGGATCGGCCTCGTCGGGCGTCGGGATCTGGTCGGAGTCGGCGACGAGCGAGACGCGTTCGAGGAAGTCGGCCAGGTCGCCCTCGGGGTCGCTGGCCGAGAACTCGGAGGCGACCGCGTGCAGCTCGGCGAGGTTCTCCACCCGGGAGGCGTCCTGCGGGTCGTCGCTCCCGCGCAGCTCCGCGAGGTACCCGGACCGGTCGAGCACCGCGCCCAGCACCTCGGCGGGGCCGGCCTCCGCGGCCAGCGAGCGCAGCTCCGACATCATCTCCGCGAACGAGCCGAGCCCGACGATCGCTCGGGTGCCGAGGCCCGGCACCTCGTCGAGACGCTCCAGCGCGGCGCCGAACGAGATCCGCTCCCGCTCCGCGAACCCCGCGACCATCGCCTCGGAGCGGTCCCCCAGCCCGCGCTTGGGCACGTTGAGGATGCGGCGGAGGTTGACGTCGTCGTCGGGGTTGGCGATCGCGCGCAGGTAGGCGATCGCGTCCTTGATCTCCTTGCGCTCGTAGAACCGCGTGCCGCCGACGACCTTGTAGGGGAGGCCGACGCGGACGAGCACCTCCTCCAGCGCACGGGACTGGGCGTTCGCGCGGTAGAAGATCGCGACGTCACCGGGTCGCACGCTGTCGGAGTCGCCGAGCCGGTCGATCTCCTCCGCGACGAACCGGGCCTCCTCGTGCTCGGTGTCCGCGACGTACGCGACGATCTGCGCACCCGCCCCGGAGTCGGTCCACAGGCGTTTGCCCGCCCGCCCCGGGTTGCGGCTGATCACCGCGTTCGCGGCCGACAGGATGTTCTGCGTCGACCGGTAGTTCTGCTCGAGCAGGATGGTCCGGGCGTCCGGGTAGTCGGCCTCGAACTCGAGGATGTTCCGGATCGAGGCACCGCGGAACGCGTAGATCGACTGGTCCGCGTCGCCGACCACGGTCAGCTCGCCCTGCGGGACCTCGTCGTCGGGTCGGCCCGAGCCCACCAGCTCGCGGACCAGCACGTACTGCGCGTGGTTGGTGTCCTGGTACTCGTCGACGAGCACGTGCCGGAACCGCCGGCGGTAGTGCTCGGCGACGGCCGGATAGGCCTGCAGGAGGTGGACGGTCGTCATGATCAGGTCGTCGAAGTCGAGCGCGTGCGCCTGCTTGAGACGCGCCTGGTAGCGCGTGTAGACCTGCGCGAGCGCGGCGTCGAAGTCGTTGGTGGCGCCGTTGCCGTTGGTCGCGGCGAACGTCTCCGGGTCGACCAGCTCGTCCTTGAGGTTGGAGATCTTGTTGGCCAGCGCCTTGGCCGGGTAGCGCTTGGGATCCAGGTCGAGCTCGCGCGCGACGAGCGTGAGCAGCCGCTGGGAGTCCGCAGCGTCGTAGATGGAGAAGCTGGACCGCAGCCCGAGCGTGCCCGCCTCGCGGCGCAGGATCCGGACGCACGCGGAGTGGAACGTGGACACCCACATCCGCCCCGCCGCGGGTCCGACCAGCTGCTCCACCCGCTCGCGCATCTCGGCTGCGGCCTTGTTGGTGAACGTGATCGCGAGGACCTCGCCGGCACGCGCCCGCCGCGTGGCCAGCAGGTACCCGATGCGGTGGGTGAGCACGCGCGTCTTGCCCGAGCCGGCCCCCGCGACGATGAGCAACGGTCCGCCGTGGTGCAGGACGGCCTCGCGCTGCTGCGGGTTCAGCCCGTCCACCAGCGCGTCCGCCTTGGCCTGCTGCCGAGCGAGCCGCTCCTGCGCCGCGGCCTCCGACTCCTCGTCGTCGCTGCGCGGCGCGAGACCGGACGGGAGGACGGCGGACGCGTCCCGGGGCGGTCGCGAGGGAACGCCGGGGACGGAGAGCGAGAGGCTGTCGAAGAGCGAGGTCATGGCAGTCCAAGGGTAGGCGTCGCCGCCCACATCGACGGCCCTCCTGTGGACTACGCGAGGACGAGTCCGGCGATCCACGCCGCCGTCGTCACGAGCGCCCCGGCGAGCTCCACGAGGATGGTCAGCCCGGTGGCCTGCAGCGCGGCCACCGTCGACCGCCACGCCGTGCGCGGGTCGCGGGCGCGCAGCAGCTCGGCCAGGAACACGCCGGCCACGAACCCCACCAGCAGCCCCACGACCGGGATGACGAAGAACCCGACGATGCCGAGCAGGCCGCCGACGACCATCGTCGAGAACGGCACGCCCGCCTTCTTCAGGTGTCGCCCCGCCAGCAGGTACTCGCCGACGAACGCCAGCCCGGTGGCCAGCACGGCGACCGCGACCACCGTCCAGCCGACCGGGCCGCCCGTGACGACGCCCCAGGTGATGACGGCAGCGGCGACGAGGAACAGCCCGGGCAGCACCTGCACGACGACCCCGACGAGGCCGACGACGATCGCGATCCCGACGACGACGTCCCCGATGGTTGCCACGTCGGGACCCTAGGCCCGATCACGCCCGACGACCGCCCGGCGAGGCTCAGTTCCAGATGACAGCGATCCCGACGTTGACCACGACCAGGCCGGCGATCGCACCGAGGTAGCCCGTGGTGACCACGGCCGGCTTACGGACCCCGCGCACGACGAGGAAGGTGGCGACGAGGGCGATGACGAGCTTGACGGCGAGCTTGGTGCTGCTCGGTTCGTGGTCCGTCCAGCCCCCGGCCGAGGCGAGCCCGGCGAGCACGATCCCGGTGACGAGCGCGGTGAGCATGCCGTGCAGGACGCCGGGCGCGATCCGCGGCTGCCGCAGGGAGACGAGCGTTCCGCCGAGGACGATCGCCCAGCCGAGCAGGTGCAGGACGACGAGCAGTTCGTAGACGAGGTGCATGCCGACCATCCTACGGTATCTGACGCGGCGTCAGAAAAGCCGACGTCGAAAGACCGCGCGGACCCCGCTACAGCAGTCGGCGGGCGGCGGCCCAGCGGGTCAGCTCGTGGCGGCTGGACAGGGCTTGCGCAGGACCGCGGAGACGTGCGTCTCGACCGTCTTGATCGAGATGAACAGCTCGGACGCGACCTCACGGTAGGAGTAGCCACGAGCGATGAGCCGCATGACCTCCCGCTCGCGAGCCGACAGACGGTCCAGCTCGTCGTCGCCGATCGCGACGTCCCCCGCCGACGACCCGAACGCGTCGAGCACGAAACCCGCCAGGCGCGGCGAGAAGACCGCGTCCCCGGAGGCCACCCGACGGACGGCGTCGGACAGGTCGGTTCCGTCGATGTTCTTGGTGACGTACCCGCGAGCGCCGGCACGGATGACGGCGACGACGTCCTCGGACGCGTCCGACACGGACAGGGCGAGGAAACGGGTGGCGCCCAGGAGATCCGCGCAGGCACGGATGACCTCGGCGCCACCGCCGCCGTCGCCACCGGGCAGGTGCACGTCCAGCAGGACCACCGGCGGGGTCAGCGTCCGGACGAGCCGGATCGCCTCGTCGACGGTGTCGGCCTCCCCCACCACCCGCACGCCGGCGTCGAGCGACGCCTTCACGCCCGTGCGGAACATGTGGTGGTCGTCGACCAGCACCACATCCACGACGTCGCTCATCGCGCTCCTCCTTCGTCCGTGCCGGAGGACACCGGCACCAGCAGGTGGACCTCGGTGCCGTGACCGGGTCGGCACGTCACGGTCGCGGTACCTCCGCGGCGGCGGACGCGTCCCATGATCGACTCGCGCACGCCGAAGCGGTCGGACGCGACCTCGTCGAGGTCGAACCCCTCGCCATGGTCTCGCACGAACACCTCGACCTGCGACGCACCGACCTCGAGGTACAGCGAGACGGGAGGCAGCCCGTGCACGACCGCGTTGACCAGGGCCTCGCGGGTGGCCTGCAGGAGCGCCTCGGTGTCCGCGTCGGGCACGCGGTCACCGACCACCACCGACTCGATGGCGACCGGGTCCCCGGACGGTCCGGAACGGGAGTCCTCGACCTCTGCGACGATCTCCCGGAGCGACGCAGCGAGCGAGGTGCCCGGAGCGGGGCGGTCGTCGTAGAGCCACTCGCGCAGCTCGCGCTCCTGCGCGCGCGCCATCCGAGCCACCTCTGCGGAGTCGTCGGCACGCGACCTGATCAGCGCGAGCGTCTGGAGCACGGAGTCGTGCAGGTGGGCGGCGATGTCGGCGCGCTCCGACTCGCGTGCTCGGGCGGCCCGCTCGTCGCCGAGCTCGCGCACCAGCCGCAGCCACCACGGCGTCAGCACGAGCGCGACGCCGCCGAGCATCACGATCGCCGCGATGATCGACTGGGCGAGCGTCGCGGGCTCGACACCCTGGCCCGAGGCGAGACCGATGAGCAGGAGCACCCCCACGCCGGCCAGCAGGATGCCGCCGGCGACCCGCAGGACGCTCACCGGCGTCCGGCCGCCGGCGCGGTCGCGCAGCCGGTCCCGCTGCGCGGCGTCGAGCTGGCTCCACGCCAACCACAGCCCGGCGAGCACGATGAGCGCCGGCAGCAGCCAGTCCACCTGGACGTCGGCTCCCGCCCGCACGGCGATGAGCAGCACCGCCGCGATGACCAGGACCGCCCCGATGGCGATGTCGGTGACCGGGATCTGCCGGCCGGGCTCGACGATGTTCTGCCGGCGCGCCAGCCGGGTCAACGTGCTCGGCCGCACGGCCTGGGCGGCGTCGGCGGGATCGCCGACCGGGATCGACAGCCACCAGAACGCGTAGAGCACGAGCCCGATGCCGGCCACCGGCGTCAGGACCACGAACGCGAGCCGCACCAGCGCGACGGGCAGGTCGAGGTGGGCAGCGAGCCCGAGCGCGACGCCACCGAACCAGCGCCCGCGCACGGGGCGCCGCAGCGGCAGCCGTCGCGGGGCGACGAGCGGTTCGGTGGGGTGCACGGTCCGATCGTCACACGCCAGGGCGCCACCAGGGGTGCATCTCGGGGCCCCTTCAGGGCTGCGAGCCACCAGGTTCAGGGTGGTCTCAGGGATACACCCGATGCCGCTCGACCGTCCGGGCGACCAGGATCGAGGCATGGACACCAGCACTCCACCCGCACCGCCCGAACCCGGGGCACATCCCACCGACGGCTTCTTCGCCGCCGTCCGCCGTCTCGGCATCACGCGTGCCGACGACCGCTGGGTGGCCGGCGTCAGCGCGGGGGTGGCCGACAGGTTCGGCATCGACCCGTTGCTGGTCCGCGGCATCTTCGCCGCGTCGTTGCTGCTCGGTGGGCTCGGGCTCATCGCGTACGGCGTCGCGTGGGCCCTCCTGCCCGAGCGCAGCGACGGACGCATCCACATCGAGGAGATGCTCCTCGGGCGGTTCGACGTCGCCGTGCTCGGGGCGTTCGCGTTCGTGCTCGTGGGCTTCGGGCGCGGGGGCAGCTGGTTCTTCTTCTGGGGACCTCCCGGCTGGGTGCAGGGGCTGCTGTGGATGCTGTTCTCCCTGGGCGTCGTCGCGATCGTGCTGGTCGTCGTGAACCAGCACCGCCCGCGCCCCGTCGCGCCGCCGTTCACCCCGCCGGCCGACCCGCAGCCGTTCGACCCGGCGACGATGTACAGCCCGCCCGCACGGCCGCCCACCGACGCGTCCGCCGAGGTTCCGACAGCGACGTATGCCGCCGCAGCTCCAACGGCACCGCCGGTCAGCCAGCCGTACGTGTCGTCGGCGTACACCCCGCCCGTGCCGCCCGTCCCGCCGGCGCCGCCCAAGCCCCCCAAGCCGCCAAAGCCACCGCGGCCGCGGACCCCCGGCGCCGGCGTGGGCACGGTCGGCGTGGTCGTCGCGCTCAGCCTGCTGACCCTCGCCGGTCTCCTCGTCGCGAACCGTACCGGGCACTTCGACGGACCCGTGGCGCTCACGGCGCTCGGTGTCGCGATCGTCCTGGGCGGGCTCGGGATCATCATCTCCGGTCTGCGCGGCCGTACCAGCGGTGCGCTCGGCGGCCTCGCCGTCCTCGGGCTGCTCGCGGCCGTACCGCTGGGCATCGTCACCAGCCCGGGCTCCTTCTGGCAGAGCGACGGCCAGCGACAGCTCAGCGCGACCGACGTCACCGCCACGAGCCGCCAGGAGGCTGCCGGCGGCTACTCGATGGGCTTCGGCGACGTCACGGTCGACCTGACGGACGTCCCGCTGACCGACGAAACGCTCGTCGTGCCGATCTCCCTGGCAGCCGGAGACCTCACGGTCCGGGTGCCCGAGGGCGCGAGCGTCGAGGCCGACGTCAACATCGGCGCCGGCAACATCACCTGGGACGTGGGCGGCGAGCACCGTGCGCAGGACGGAGTCGCCATCGACGACGGCAACTTCACCACCGGCGGCGGCGACCATCCCCAGCTCCGGCTGACGATCCGTGTGGGCGCCGGCCAGGTGTCGATCGTCGACGCGTCCCCCTCGGCCGTGCCCCCGCTGCCGACCGTTCCCACGCTGCCGACCCCGGCCGGTTAGGAGAGACCCATGAGCACCGAGCAGAGCACCCCGGGCGACGAGACCCAGGCGATCGACGCGGTCGAGCCGACGGTCGAGCCGACGGTCGAGGCGATCGCGCCGACGATCGACGACGAGACCGAGCCGACGATCGACGAGCCCGGGCCGGAGGTCGACGAGGCCGAGGACACCGAGCCGGTCGGCGAGATCGACGAGACGAACCCGGTCCACGAGGCGGACCAGCCCGTCGCGACCACTGACGTCGACCCGACGGCGATCCTCGCCGTGCCCGAACCGGCGGCCGCCGAACCTCGGGACACCCACCCGTTCGACCTGTTCACAGCCGCGCCGCTGCTCGCACCGAGCCCGCCGGAGCCGACGCTCTACGGCTCACCGACGCCTGTCGCACCGGCGCCCGCGGTGCTCGTCGACACCCCCGTAGCGGCCCCGGCACCTGCGCGGCGGCGGCTGCGCGTCGGCACGGTGGTGTGGGGCCTGATCCTGGCCGCGTTCGGGATCGGCGTGCTGGCGTGGGCCTCGGGGGCACGCATCGACGTCCAGCTGGCGCTCATCGTCCTGCTCGCGGTGGCCGGCACGGCGTTGTTGGTCGGGTCGATCCTCTCGGGCGCGCGGCACGCCCGACGCTGACCACCGACGTCCGGTCCGGTCGTGGAGTCGCGGACCGGACGTCGGCGTGCGTCACTCGACGGGCGGCGCGGGCGGTGCCGGCGGAGGCGCGACGTGCGACACCGGTGGCGCGGCAGGTGGGGCCGAGACCGGCGGGGCCGTCGCTACCGGCGGGGCAGCGGCGACGGGCGGTGCCGCGGGCGCGGCGACGGGCGTAGCCACCGGTGCGGCGGCAGGCACAGCAGCCACCGGTTCCGGGGTGAGGACCGCCGGCGCGCCGCTCGGAGCGACGGCGACGGTCGCCGAGCCCTTGCCGACATGTCGGACGGCCCAGCCCAGCAGGATGAACACCACGCCGAGTCCGACGACCAGCAGGGCCACCCCGAAGGCGACCACGGAGGTGAACAGCGACGCGCGCAGGAACGACGCGGTCATGACGGTGTTGCGGTTCGGGTCGTCCTGCGGGAAGCTCGGCGTACGTCTTGCCGCCGGTGATCTTCAGTGCGTGCGTGTTGATGATGTCGGCCTGGAACCAGGCTTCCCACGGTGTGTCGACGAGCTGTCCACCGAACGCCTTCGCGTCGTCGGAGACCGTGATCTTCTCCGCTGCGAGGTTGCTGGAGACGGCCCCCCAGGTGACGCCACCGGCCACGATGAAGATGATGCCGAAGATGATGGTCAGGAGTCCGACGACCCGGACCCCCTTCGACCCCTCGGTCTGCTGCGTCGTCATGTCTTTCCTTCCGAGTCCCGCCGCGGGAGGCCGCAGGCCTTCAGGCCTGGGTGAGCGCCGCAGCTCATGGCAGAGGAACAGAACACGACCACGGTAGCGAGAAATGTCCGACTATGCCCGTACCGATCAGGCATTTCGCATCAGGACACGTGCCCGCGCGTACTCGCCGTCGGCGGCCCCCAGCACGTCGGCCCAGCCGAAGGCGGGCGGGTGCGACCGGTTGTGGGCGACCATCTGGTCGAGCAGGGCGCGGTCGGTCGCCAGACGCACGATCACGTCGGCCATCGCGTCGTCGTCCGCCACGAGGAACCCGTCGACCCCGTCCTCGACGAACTCCGCCATGCCGGTCCCGCGTCGCGCGACGACCAGCAGGCCCGCGGTCCGGGCCTCGAGCGCGGCGATGCCGAACGCCTCGAGCTCGGCGGTCGCGAGGAACACGTCCGCATCGGTGTACGCAGCCCGCACCTGCGGTCGGGTGAGCCGACCACGCAGGTCGACGACGTCCTCGAGGTTCCCGTCGGAGACCGCCGCGGCCACGCGCCCTTGCGCCGGGCCCGACCCGATGATCGAGAGCCGCACGCCACCGGGCGCGAGTCGACGGGCCGCGGCGCCGACGAGCTCGACGAGCGGGACGCCGCGCTTGCGTGGCACCAGCCGCATCGTCGCGACGAGCCGTAGCGGACCGTCGCCCGCGGCCACCCGCGCGGCGGGCCCCCACTCGGTCAGGTCGATGCCGTTGGGCAGCACGGACACCTCGGCGCCGAACACCTGACGGACCCGGGCGGCCGCCTCGTGGCTCACGGCGTTCAGCGCGGCGGGCATCTCGTGCCAGCGCGAGCGGCTGACGACCGCGCGCAGCGGAGCGACGACGCCGTCGAGCATGCAGTGCCACGTGATCGTCGTCGGCAGGCGCAGGTCGAGCGCGATGCGGGCGCCGTCGAAGGCGAACGGCGAGAGGACCCCCGCGTGCACGTGGACGACGTCCGGCCGCAGGCGTCGGAAGGCGTCGCGGATGAGCCGCGGGCCCACCGGGTTGACCGGGTCCTCGAACGGGAGGCGGGCACCGAGCCGGTGGACGTGCACGCCGTTCTCGACGTCGACGACGCCGCCGCGCTCGCCCGCCTCGCCGAGGGTCGCGGTCAGCACGTGGACCTCGTGCCCGGCCGCGACCTGGCGCGCCGCGAGGTCCCCGACCTGCGACTCGATCCCGCCGGTGCGCGGCGCGTAGCAGTCGGAGACGTGCGTGATCAGCACGGGCTCAGCCGAGCGCGCTGGTGGCGGCCTCGATGCGGGCGGTCGCCTGCGCGTGGACCTTGCGCTCCAGGATGAAGGACATGACGGGCACGACACCGGCCGCGGCGAGGGTGGCCAGCCGCCCGAGCCGCCAGCGCATCTTGGACCAGAGGTCGAAGACGGTGACCAGGTAGACGATGTAGAAGAACCCGTGCGTGCGCGCGACCCAGGCGCCCAGGACCTCGTTGGGCGTCCCGTCGGCGCCGACGCCGTTGGCGTGCAGGACGTACTTGAGGATCACGTCGAGGGTCAGCAGGAGCAGCATCGTCCCGGTCGCCCAGGCCATGATCCGGTACCGCAGCAGCGCGCCACCCGCCTTGCGCGGCCAGGCGGCGGCCTTGGTGTCGGGGCTCGTGCTGGTCGTCGTCGGAACCGCGTCCGGGGACTGCGACTGCGTCATGGGTGGGTACGTCCTCTCGTGATCCCCCGGATTCTCTCCCACGAACCCGTGCGTCCCGACCCGACCGTTCCGCCGTGCGGGCGAGCCGGGATCGGGCCGGCGCCCGCTACTCCCACTCGATGGTGCCCGGCGGCTTGCTCGTGACGTCGAGGACGACCCTGTTGACCTCGGGCACCTCGTTGGTGATGCGCGTGGAGATGAGTGCGAGCACGTCGTACGGCAGGCGGGTCCAGTCGGCCGTCATGGCGTCCTCCGACGAGACCGGGCGCAGCACGACCGGGTGGCCGTAGGTCCGGCCGTCGCCCTGGACGCCGACCGAGCGCACGTCCGCCAGCAGGACCACCGGGCACTGCCAGATGTCGCGGTCGAGGCCGGCCTTGGTGAGCTCCTCGCGGGCGATGACGTCGGCGGCACGCAGGATGTCGAGCCGCTCGGCGGTCACCTCGCCGATGATGCGGATGCCGAGGCCCGGTCCGGGGAACGGCTGGCGCCAGACGATCCCCTCGGGCACGCCGAGCCTCCAGCCCGACCGCGCGGACCTCGTCCTTGAACAGGGTGCGCAACGGCTCGACGAGCGCGAACTGCAGGTCGTCGGGAAGCCCGCCCACGTTGTGGTGCGACTTGATGTTGGCCGCACCCTCGCCACCGCCGGACTCGACGACGTCGGGGTACAGCGTGCCCTGGACGAGGAACTTGACCTCCTCGTCGCTCCCCTCGACGATCTCCCGCGCCGCGTCCTCGAACACCCGGATGAACTCGCGGCCGATGATCTTGCGCTTGGTCTCGGGGTCGGTGTGCCCGGCCAGCGCCCGCAGGAACCGGTCGCGGGCGTCGACAACCTTCAGCTGCACGCCCGTGGCGGCGACGAAGTCCTGCTCCACCTGCTCGGCCTCGCCCGAGCGCAGCAGGCCGTGGTCGACGAACACACAGGTGAGCTGGCTGCCGACGGCCTTCTGCACGAGCGCCGCGGCCACCGAGGAGTCGACGCCGCCCGAGAGCCCGCAGATCACCCGGGCGGAGCCGACCTGCGCGCGGATCTTCTCGATCTGCTCGGCGACGACGTTGCCGGCGTTCCAGTCCGGCGCCAGTCCGGCGCCCTCGTAGAGGAAGTTCTCGAGCGCCTTCTGACCGAGCGGGGAGTGCTTGACCTCCGGGTGCCACTGCACGCCGAACAGCCGACGGCTGCGGTCCTCGAACGCCGCGACCGGACTTCCCGAGGACGTCGCGAGCACCGAGAAGCCCTCGGGCGCGGCGTGCACCGCGTCGCCGTGGCTCATCCAGACGGTCTGGTTCTCGGGGCTGCCGGCCAGGACGGTCCCCGGCGACGTGACCGAGACCGCGGTGCCGCCGTACTCACGCTGACCCGTCTGCGCGACCGTCCCGCCGAGAGCCGCGGCCATCGCCTGGAAGCCGTAGCAGATCCCCAGCACGGGGACGCCGGCCTCGAACAGGGCGGGGTCGACGAACGGCGCACCGGCCGCGTACACGGACGAGGGGCCCCCGGACAGGATGATCGCGGCCGGGTTCTTGGCCAGCAGGTCGGCGACGGACGCCGTGTGCGGCACGATCTCGGAGTACACGTTGGCCTCGCGCACGCGTCGCGCGATGAGCTGCGCGTACTGGGCGCCGAAGTCGACGACGAGGACCGGCCGGTGGTCCGTGGAGGCGGGCGGCGGGGGCGTCTGCGTCACGTGCCCAGGGTACCGGCGCGACGGGACGCCCCGGGCCGTGAACAGCGACAGCGCCGAATTCCGTTCGGAGGGTGTCGGTACCGCCACGTAACGTTGCTCCTCGTGCGTTCTCTCCCTCTGGCAGACCCCGGTACCCCTCCGCTGAGCGGGCCCTGGGCGCTGCTCTGGTGGCTGGCGCGGAGGCAGTGGGGCATCCTCCTGGTCGCCGTGCTGCTCGGCATCACCCTCTTCGCCTGTCAGGCGGTGACGCCGTTCGTCGTCGGCCGGGCGGTCGACGGCGGGCTCGACCACGGGTTCGGCCCGGCTGTGGCGCGCCTGCGGCGCGCTGCTCGCGATCGGCCTCGTCGTCATCGTCGCCGGCCCGATCGGGCACCGGTACGACGTCGCCAACTGGCTGCGGGCGGCGTTCACGTCCTCCCAGCTCGTCGGGCGGACCGTGTCGCGCAGCGGCCACGCCATCACCTCCGAGCTGCCCACCGGTGAGGTCGTCTCGGCCGTCGCCAACGACGCGTTGCGGATCGGCGAGGTCTACGCGCTCGCCGCGCACTTCCTCGGCAGCATCGTCGCGTACGCCGTGGTGGCCGTCCTCATGCTCCGCGTCTCGGTGCCGCTCGGCCTCGTCGTCATCCTTGGCCTGCCCACGGTCGCGGCCGCGCTCGGCCTGCTGGTCAAGCCGCTGCAACGCCGCCAGGCGGCCCAGCGCGAGGCGTCGGGCCGGCTGACCACGCTCGGCGCCGACACGGTCTCCGGGCTGCGCATCCTGCGCGGCATCGGCGGTGAGTCCGTCTTCACGGGCCGGTACCGCGAGCAGTCGCAGGAGACGCGGCGCCGTGGCGTCGAGGTGGCCAAGACGCAGTCCGTGCTGGACGCCCTGCAGGTGCTGCTGCCGGGCACGTTCGTCATCGTGCTCATCTGGATGGGCGCACACATGGCGCAGGAGGGCACGCTCACGCCGGGCCAGCTCGTCGCCACCTACGGCTTCGCGGCGTTCCTCGCGTGGCCGGTCCAGAACGCGACGCAGATGCTCCAGGCCGCGTCCCGCGCGCACATCGGCGCCGGCAAGGTGATCAAGGTCCTGCGCGTGGTCCCCTCGACGGGCGCCGAGCCCGGTTCCGCGCTTCTGCCGTCCCCGGGCGTCCCGCTCGTCGACGAGGTCAGCGGGCTCGTGGTCGAGCCCGGCCGGGTGCTCGCGCTGGTCAGCGCGGACCCCGACGAGACCACGCGGATCGCCACCCGGCTCGGCCGGTTCGACGACCTGGCCGAGCGCGAGACGCCCGTGCGGCTGGGCGGCGTGCTGCTCGCCCACCTGGACAAGGACGCCGTCCGGTCGCGGATCGTCGTGGCCGAGGCGACGCCCCAGCTGTTCTCCGGCCCGCTGGCGGGCGAGCTCGACGTGCACGGCGTCGCGACGACGGACGACCTGCACCGCGTGATCGCGACCGCCGACGCGCACGACGTGCTCGACTCCGTGCCCGACGGCCTCGCCGGCGAGCTGCCCGAGAAGGGTCGCTCGCTGTCCGGGGGCCAACGGCAGCGCGTGGCCCTGGCGCGGGCCCTGCTGGTCGACCCGGAGATCCTCGTGCTCGTCGAGCCGACCAGCGCGGTCGACGCCCACACCGAGGCCCGCATCGCCGTCCGGCTGGCCGAGGCGCGCCACGGCCGCACCACCGTCGTGGTCACGGCCAGCCCGCTCGTGCTCGACCACGTCGACGAGGTCGCGTTCGTGCAGGACGGTGTGGTGGTCGCCCGGGGGACGCATGCCGACCTGCTCGACGACGCTGCGTACCGCTCGGTCGTCGGCCGACGGATGGACGAGGAGGCGATGGCCCGATGAAGCTCCCGATCGCCGACACCGCCACGGTCCGCGCCTACGCGAAGGTGCTGGTCCGGCGCCACCGACGCCCGCTGATCGGCATCGTGGTCCTGCACACGCTCGCCGCGACCGCTGGCCTGGCAGGTCCGCTCATCCTCGGGCTGCTGGTCAACGCGGTCACCGACGGCACCACGAGCCACTACATCGACACGCTCGTGCTCGCCGGTGCGGCCGCCGTGCTCACGCAGACGGTGCTCATGCGGTTCGCGCAGCGGACGTCGATGATCTTCGGCGAGGAGGTGTTCGCCGAGCTTCCGCGAGGAGTTCATCGAGGCGGTCACCGCGCTGCCGCTGTCCACCGTCGAACGGGCCGGCACCGGCGACCTGGTCGCGCGCACCACGAACGACGTGAACAAGCTGCAGCACGCCGTCCGGTTCGGGGTGCCGCGCGTGATCGTCGCTGTGGTGACCATCGCGCTGACCATCGTGGCGTGCCTGTTCATCGCGCCGCTGGTCGCGCTCGCGATGTTCATCGGCGTGCCCTCGCTGATCCTGATCACGCGCTGGTACCTGCGGCGGGCGACGCCGGCGTACCAGCGCGAGTCCGCCGCCTACGCGACGCTGAACGGCACGATCACCGAGTCGGTCGAGGGCGCCCGCACGGTCGACGCGCTGCGGCTCGGGTCGCGACGGTTCGCGCGCGTGAACGCCGACCTGGCCGAGGCGTTCGAGGCCGAGAAGGCGACGCTGCGCCTGCGCACCATCCTCTTCCCCGGCATCGACTCGACGTTCGTCCTCGCGCCGGCGGCCGTGCTGCTCTGGGGCGGCTACCTTGCGTCGCAAGGCTTCGTCAGTGTCGGAGCGGTCACCGCGATCGTCCTGTACAGCTACCAGGTGACCGGGCCCGTCTGGGAGCTGATCTTCTGGATCGACGAGATCCAGGTGGCGGCCACGTCGCTCGCGCGGATCGTCGGCGTCCAGCTGGTCGAACCCGACCGGGACGCCCGCGACGGCACCCCCGTCGACGAGACCGTCGCTGCCCGCGACGTGACCTACGCGTACCGCGAGGGCCACAACGTGCTCCACGGGATCGACCTCGACCTCGCCGTGGGCGAGCGCCTGGCCGTCGTCGGTCCGTCCGGTGCCGGCAAGTCGACGCTCGGGCGGATGCTTGCCGGCATCCACCCGCCGAGCGGCGGATCGGTGTCGGTCGGAGGCGTCCCGTTGATCGACCTGCCGCTCGAGGAGCTGCGTGGGCACGTCGCGCTGGTCACCCAGGAGCACCACGTGTTCGTCGGCTCGGTCGCGGACAACCTGCGCCTGGCGCAGGTCGACGCATCCGACGAGGCCCTCGAACGCGCCCTGCACGCCGTCGACGCGTGGGACTGGGTGCGGGCGCTGCCCGACGGGCTGGCCACCGAGGTCGGCTCGGGCGGCGCACCCCTGACGCCCGCACAGGCCCAGCAGATCGCGCTCGCGCGGCTGGTGCTGCTCGACCCGCACACGCTGGTCCTCGACGAGGCCACCTCCCTGCTCGACCCGCGCGCGGCCCGGCACCTGGAGCGGTCGCTCTCGGCGGTGCTGGAAGGTCGCACGGTCGTCGCGATCGCGCACCGGCTGCACACCGCGCACGACGCCGACCGGGTGGCCGTGGTGGACGGCGGCCGGATCGTCGAGATCGGCGCGCACGACGACCTCGTCGCTGCGGGCGGCGACTACGCCGCGCTGTGGCACTCGTG
This sequence comes from Cellulomonas sp. McL0606, assembly GCF_058248365.1. Next base: position 3,310,535 of record NZ_CM177779.1, read on the forward strand.
GCAGCACGAGTAGGACGGCACGCGTGATGCTCGAGCTGCGCGGGGGCGTCGTCGTCCCGGACGACGCCCTCGCGTGGCGGTTCTCCCGGTCGAGCGGACCCGGTGGCCAGTCCGTCAACACCACCGACTCGCGGGTCGAGCTGTCCGTCGACCTCGCGCGCGTCCCGTGGACGTCCCCCACCCAGCACGACCGCGTCCTGGACCGTCTGCGACCGCGGCTGCGCGGTGACGTGCTGACCGTCGCCGCGTCCGAGTTCCGCTCCCAGCTCCGCAACCGTGAGGCCGCCCTCGCCCGCGCGGCGGCGCTGCTCGACGACGCGCTCGCTCCCCCGGGACCGGACCGCCGCGCCACGCGCCCGAGCCGCGCCTCCCGTGAGCGCCGGGCCCGCGCGGAACGCGAGCGCCGAACCACCAAGCAGCTCCGCCAGCGCCCGCCGTCCGCCTGACCGCCGGGCCGGCACGTCCGGTCGGGGCGCCGGCAGCGCGTACCGCGTGAGCGGTGGAGCGCGCGGACGAAGCGGGGATCAGGCGGCGGCGGGTGGCGTCAGGGGGTCGGCCGGAGCGCGCTCGCCGTCGTCGGTGGCGCCCCGGGCCTCGTCGCGCACCAGGCGTAGCCACAGGAGGACGGCGAACGTGCCGAAGATCCACCACTGGGCGGCGTATGCCAGGTTCTGGAGGTTCAGGCCCGCGCCGGGTCTGGTCGGCGGATCGAGGATCGCCACGGCCGACGACTGCGCCGGATCCGACGACGCCACGACGAGGTAGCCGGTGTAGATCGGTCCGCCCCAGGCGTTCAGGAGCTCGGGCGAGCTGATCGCGTCGGTGCGCCCGTCGGCGACGCCCGTCCCGGCCTCCTCGGACACCTGCAGGTAGCCGACGACCGACACTGGGCTGGTCGGCGGGAGGTCGGCCTGCGACGGGTCGGCCACCCAGCCGCGCACGACCGGCAGGACCGAGCCGTCGGCTGCGGACACGCGCAGGGGCGACAGGACGAGGTAGCCCACCTGCCCGTCGTGCGCGCGGTTGGGTACCAGGAGCTGGCCGGTCGCGTCGTAGGTGCCGGTCACGGCCACCTTGCGACCGACGAGCGCGCCGGTGAACGACGTCTGGGGCCGGAACACGGTGTCCAGCGGGACGGGTGCCGCGGCGACGAGCTTCTGCCGCGTGCCGGGCCTCGGCCGACGCACCCCGAACCTGCGCACGGTCGAGCTGCCACACGCCGAGGCGTGCGCAGAGGGCAGCGGCTGCCAGCAGCAGGACAAGGATCACGAGCATCCGGGGCCGCAGCGCCGCTCGGAGCATCGTCGTCGGCGGACGGCGTTCGGCCTGCTCCCACGCGGACCGCACGCGAGCGGGCTCAGCCGCGGGGGCAACCGCAGCCGGCAACGGCGCGACCGGGTCCGACGACGCCGCGGTCGGGGCCGGCGCGGCGGCGCGGACCGGTGCGGCGGCGACCCGCGCCGAGGAGCGTGCGCCGTGCTCGCGCGGGGGCGCGGACACGTCGTCGACAAGCCCGGCTCGGTCACGCCTCACGGTACCCCGCAGGTCGTCGGCACCCGAAAGCGGCCGGGAGGTCCCACCGGTGCGAGGCTGACCGAGCACGGGCACCGCGTGTTCCACCAACGTTCGCCCTGCCCCTGTGCACGGGGCGCTCACCTGCGGTTGTATGGCAGAACGAGGGTCCACATCCGGGCCGAACGGCCCTACGTGGCACCCCAGTCCGGCAACGAGGCTGGCACCGGGCCCACCGAGGCCCCGAGTGAGCACGGGGAGCGCACGAATGACCATCACCGCCACACAGCCCACCACCTGGAGCAGGGGGACCGGCCTGCCGGTCGACGCAGCGACGCTGGGACGGATCGACAAGTGGTGGCGCGCCGCCAACTACCTGTCGGTCGGCCAGATCTACCTGCTGGACAACGCCCTGCTGCGCGAACCGCTGACGCGCGACCACGTCAAGCCGCGGCTGCTGGGCCACTGGGGCACGACGCCCGGTCTGAACTTCCTGTACGCGCACCTGAACCGCGCGATCGCGGAGCGCAACCAGTCGACCATCTACATCATCGGCCCGGGTCACGGTGGCCCGGGGCTCGTCGCCAGCGCGTACCTCGACGGCACGTACTCCGAGGTCTACTCCGACATCACGGACGACGCCGAGGGGATGAGGCGGCTGTTCCGGCAGTTCTCGTTCCCGGGCGGCATCCCGAGCCACGTCGCACCCGAGACGCCCGGGTCGATCCACGAGGGCGGGGAGCTGGGTTACGCGCTGAGCCATGCGTACGGCGCCGCATTCGACAACCCGGACCTGCTCGTCGCGGCGGTCGTCGGCGACGGCGAGGCCGAGACCGGCCCGCTGGCCACGAGCTGGCACTCGAACAAGTTCGTGAACGTCGAGAAGGACGGCGTCGTCCTGCCGATCCTGCACCTGAACGGCTACAAGATCGCCAACCCGACCGTCCTCGCGCGCATCAGCGACGAGGAGCTCAACGCGCTCATGGTCGGCTACGGGCACAAGCCGCACGTGTTCGTCGCGGGCTTCGACGACGAGTCCCACGAGAGCATCCACGGGCGCTTCGCGACGATGCTCGACGAGGTCCTCGACGAGATCTCCGACATCAAGAACAGCGGCGACGAGCACCGCCCCATGTGGCCGATGATCGTGTTCCGCACCCCCAAGGGCTGGACCGGTCCGGACTACATCGACGGCAAGAAGACGACCGGCTCGTGGCGCGCCCACCAGGTGCCGCTGGCCAACGCCCGGGACACCCCCGAGCACCTCGACGTGCTGCGCACCTGGCTCGAGAGCTACCGCGTCGAGGAGCTGTTCGACGAGGGCGGCACGCTGCACGACGACGTCCGGGCACTCGCGCCCGAGGGCGACCTGCGGATGAGCGCCAACCCCCACGCGAACGGCGGGCTGCTGCTCAAGGACCTGCGCCTGCCGGACTTCCGCGACTACGCGGTCGACGTGCCCACGCCCGGCGGCTCGTTCAGCGAGGCCCCCCGTGTGCTGGGCGACTGGCTGACGGACGTCATCCGGCAGAACCCCGACAACTTCCGGATCTTCGGTCCCGACGAGACCGCGTCGAACCGCCTGCAGTCCGTGTTCGAGGTGACGGACAAGCAGTGGAACGCGGACTTCTACGGCCCGGACGTGGACGAGCACCTGGCCCGCGCCGGCCGTGTGATGGAGATGCTCAGCGAGCACCAGTGCCAGGGCTGGCTCGAGGGGTACCTGCTGACCGGGCGGCACGGCCTGTTCAACTGCTACGAGGCGTTCATCCACATCATCGACTCGATGTTCAACCAGCACGCCAAGTGGCTGAAGGTGTCCGGGGAGATCCCGTGGCGCCGGCCGATCGCGAGCCTCAACTACCTGCTGTCGAGCCACGTCTGGCGTCAGGACCACAACGGCTTCAGCCACCAGGACCCGGGGTTCGTCGACCACGTGGTCAACAAGAAGGCCGAGGTGGTCCGGGTCTACTTCCCGCCGGACGCCAACACGCTCCTGTCCACGTACGACCACTGCCTGCGCAGCCGTCAGTACGTGAACGTCGTGGTCACCGGCAAGCAGCCGGCGCCCAACTTCCTGACCATGGACCAGGCGATCGCGCACTGCACGCGCGGCCTGGGCATCTGGGACTGGGCCGGCACCGAGGTGCCCGGTGAGAAGCCAGACGTGGTCCTCGGGTGCGCGGGCGACGTCCCGACGCTCGAGGTGCTGGCCGCGGCGGACATCCTGCGCCGTGAGCTGCCCGACCTCAAGGTCCGCGTCATCAACGTGGTCGACCTCATGCGCCTGCAGGACGAGCGGGAGCACCCGCACGGACTGTCGGACGCACAGTTCGACGGGCTGTTCACCCCGGACCGACCGGTGATCTTCGCCTACCACGGCTACCCGTGGCTGATCCACCGCCTGACCTACCGTCGCACCGGCCACACCAACATCCACGTGCGCGGGTACAAGGAGGAGGGCACCACGACGACGCCCTTCGACATGGTCATGCTCAACGACCTCGACCGGTTCCACCTCGTCATCGACGTCATCGACAACGTCCCCTCGCTGCGGACGGCCCAGGCGGGCCTGCGGCAGCGGATGGTCGACGAGCGCCTGCACGCCCGGGAGTACACGCGCCGGCACGGCGACGACCTGCCCGCGGTGCGTGACTGGGTGTGGCCGGACGCCGGCGACGCTGCCGCCGAGGGCGAGGTGGCCGCGACGCTCTCGACCGGGGGCGACAACGAATAGCCTGGCCATCCACCGAGGTCAGGAGACCTGTTCGTGGCACGCAGCATCTATGTGACCTCCCCCGAGGGCGACAGCGGCAAGTCCATCGTCGCCCTCGGGCTGGTCGACCTCCTCACGCGCACGGTCCAGCGCGTCGGGGTCTTCCGTCCGGTCGCTCGCTCGACCACCGTCCGCGACTACGTCCTGGAGCTGCTGCTCCGGCAGGACGGCGTGGACCTCACGTACGACGAGTGCGTGGGCGCCTCGTACGAGCAGGTGCTCGACGACCCCGAGGCCGCGCTCGCGCAGATCGTGCAGCGGTACCACGACGTCGAGCGGCGCTGCGATGCGGTCGTCGTCGTCGGCACCGACTACACGGACGTCGCGGGGCCGACGGAGCTCGCGTACAACGCGCGGATCGCCGCGAACCTCGGGGCGCCGGTCGTCCTCGTGGTCAACGGCAGCGGCCGGGCGCCCGTGGTGGTCGCACAGGTGGCCGAGGTGGTCGTGCACGAGATGCACGCCAACCACGCCCAGGTCGTCGCGGTCATCGCCAACAGGTGCGCCGCGGGTGCGGTCGACAAGGTCCGTCAGGCGTTGAGCATGGACCTGGGGTTGCCCGGCTGGGCGATCCCGGAGAACCCGCTGCTCATGGCACCCACCATGCGCCAGCTCACGGAGGCGGTGGGCGGCCGGCTGATCGCGGGCGACGAGGAGCTGCTGTCCCGCGAGGTGCTGGACGTGATGGTCGGCGCGATGTCGATCGAGCACCTGCTGGACCGCCTGACCGACGGCTCGGTCGTCATCACCCCCGGCGACCGTTCGGACGTGCTGCTCGGTCTGCTCATGGCGCACCAGGCGGAGGGGTTCGCGTCCCTGGCCGGCATCATCCTCAACGGCGGCTTCCTGCCGACGCCCTCGATGACGCGCCTGATCGAGGGGCTCGGGAGCCGGTTGCCGATCGTCAGCACCGACCTCGGCACGTTCCGGTCAGCGAGCGCGGTCGGCGACACGCGCGGGCGGCTCAGCGCCGACTCGCAGCGCAAGGTGGACACCGCGCTGTCCCTGTTCGAGCAGCACGTCGACGGCGCGGCGCTGCTCGCGGCGCTGGACGTCGAGCGCCCCGAGGTCGTGACGCCGCTGATGTTCGAGTACGCGCTCCTCGCCCGCGCCCGCGAGGACCGCCAGCACGTGGTCCTCCCGGAGGGCGAGGACGACCGCATCCTGCGCGCGGCGTCGACCCTCCTGCAGCGCGGCGTCGCGCAGATCACGATCCTCGGCGACGAGGCGTCGATCCGCGCCCGCGCCACCGAGCTGGGCCTCGACCTCGAGGAGGCCGCGGTGCTCAGCCCGCACGACCCGGTGCTGCTCGAGCGGTTCGCCACCGAGTACACGGCCCTGCGTGCGCACAAGGGCATGACCGTCGAGCGCGCCCGGGAGATCGTCTCGTCGGTGTCGTACTTCGGCACCATGATGGTCAAGCTTCGGGCTGGCCGACGGCATGGTCTCGGGCGCCGCTCACACCACCGCGCACACGATCAAGCCGTCGTTCGAGATCATCAAGACCACGCCCGGCGTCTCCAACGTCTCGAGCTGCTTCCTGATGTGCCTCGAGGATCGCGTGCTGGTCTACGCCGACTGCGCGGTCATCCCGGACCCGACCGCCGAGCAGCTCGCCGACATCGCGATCTCGTCGGCGGGCACCGCCGAGCAGTTCGGCATCGAGCCGCGGATCGCGATGCTCTCCTACTCGACGGGCGCGTCCGGCTCGGGCGCGGACGTCGAGAAGGTCCGCGAGGCGACGGCGCTCGTGCGGTCGCGGCGGCCCGACCTGTCGGTCGAGGGCCCGATCCAGTACGACGCCGCCGTGGACGCGAGCGTGGCGCACACCAAGCTGCCCGACTCCGCGGTCGCCGGACGCGCGACCGTGTTCGTGTTCCCCGACCTGAACACCGGCAACAACACCTACAAGGCGGTCCAGCGGTCCGCCGGCGCGGTGGCCATCGGGCCCGTGCTGCAGGGGCTGCGCAAGCCGGTCAACGACCTGTCGCGCGGCGCGCTGGTCTCGGACATCGTCAACACGGTCGCCATCACCGCGATCCAGGCCCAGGCAGACCAACAGAGGCAGCACCCGTGAGCACCGTTCTGGTCATCAACTCCGGCTCGTCGTCCATCAAGTACCAGCTGGTCGATCCCACCAGCGGTGAGGCCGTCGCGTCGGGCATCGTCGAACGGATCGGCGACGACGAAGGCTCGATCAAGCACACGTACGCGGGACGCACCACCACGCAGCACGACCCCGTCGCCGACCACGGCGCCGGGCTGCGCGCGGTGCTCGCGCTGTTCGCCTCCGTCGGCCCCGACCTTGCCCAGGCCCATGTGATCGCCGTCGGCCACCGCGTGGTGCAGGGCGGCTCGGTCTTCGACGGCCCGGTCGTCGTCGACGACGACGTGGTCGCCCAGATCGACGCGCTGTCGCCCCTGGCGCCGCTGCACAACCCCGCGCACGTCATCGGTCTGCGGGTCGCCCGCGAGCTGTTCCCCGACGTCCCGCACGTCGTCGTGTTCGACACCGCGTTCTTCCGGACGCTGCCCGAGGCGGCGTACACGTACGCGATCGACGCCGCGGTAGCACGGGAGCACGGCGTCCGGCGGTACGGGTTCCACGGGACGTCCCACCAGTACGTGTCGGCGCGCGCCGCCGAGGTGCTGGGTCGCCGCCCGCAGGACGTCAACCAGATCGTCCTGCACCTGGGCAACGGCGCCTCCGCGTCGGCCGTACGGGGCGGGGTCGCGGTCGAGACGTCGATGGGTCTGACACCGCTCGAGGGCCTGGTCATGGGCACCCGCTCGGGCGACGTCGACCCGGCCGTGCTCATCCACCTGCAGCGCAACGCGGGCATGTCGGTCGACGACGTCGACGACCTGCTCAACCGGCGTTCGGGGCTCAAGGGGCTGTCCGGTGAGAACGACTTCCGCGCGCTGCACGAGCTGATCGCCACCGGCGACGCCGACGCCGCCCTCGCTCTCGAGGTGTACCTGCACCGGCTGCGCAAGTACATCGGGGCCTACTACGCGGTGCTGGGTCGGGTCGACGCCGTCGTGTTCACCGCGGGAGTCGGCGAGAACGACGCCACCGTGCGCGCGCGAGCGCTGGAGAGCCTCGAGACCCTCGGAATCGCGATCGACGACGACCGGAACGCGGTCCGCAGCCACGAGGCGCGCGTCATCTCCCCGGACTGGGCGACGACGACGGTCATGGTCGTGCCGACCAACGAGGAGCTGGCCATCGCGCGGCAGGCCGTCGCGCTCGTCGGCGACGAGCTCGACGACGACCCGGCCGAGCTCGGCCACGCCTGAGCGACTACGGCAGGCGGAACGTCTTCATCGCGCGCAGGGCCTCGGTGTAGAGGCGCGGCCACGTCTCGGTGCCCAGGTCGAACATGCGGTGCAGCCCGACGCCCGGTCCACCGAGCACGCCGTGCGCGCCGCGCTGGACCGCGACGGTCTGGGTGCGGGTGGTGGCCCAGAGACCCTCGCGCCCGTGCCGCGCGCCCATGCCCGACGCCCCGACCCCGCCCTGCGGCGCGCCGACCGAGCCCCACGTGGCGACGTAGCCCTCGTTGACGTTCACGGACCCCGACCGCACGCGGGACGCCAGCGCGAAGCCGCGGCGGCTGTTCGCGGTCCAGATGCTCGCGTTCAGCCCGAACTCGGTGTCGTTCATCGCCGCGACCGCCTCGTCGTCGGACGCGACGCGGTAGATCGTCACCACGGGTCCGAACGTCTCCTCGCGGACCAGGCGCGCCTCGTTCGGCACGTCGGCCAGGATCGTCGGCTCGTAGAACCACGGGCCCAGGTCGCTGCGGTGGACCCCGCCGGCCAGCACCGTCGCGCCGTGCCCGATGGCGTCCTCGACGTGCTCGACGACCGTCGCCAGCTGCGCGGCCGACGTCAGCGACCCGACGTCCGAGCCGTAGTCGAGGCCCGAGCCCAGGCGCAGCTCGCGCGTCCGGCGCACGAAGGCCGCGGTGAAGTCGTCGGCCACGTCCTCGTGCACGTAGACCCGCTCGATGCTCACGCAGACCTGGCCGGTGCCGACGAAGCACGCGCGGACGGCACCCTCGGCCGCGACCTCGACGTCGACGTCCTCCGCGACGTACATCGGGTTCTTGCCGCCGAGCTCGAGGACCGCAGGGACCAGCAGCGCTCCCGCCTGCGCGGCGACGATCCGCCCCGTCCGGGTGGACCCGGTGAAGCTCACGTGGTCGACGTGCTCGGTCACCGCGGTACCGATCGCGCCGTCGCCCACCACGACCTGCAGGAGCCCGTCGGGCAGCCCGGCCTCCTCCAGCAGCTCCGCGGCCCAGAGCGAGGTGAGCGACGTCTGCGGGTCGGGGCGCAGGATGACCGCGTTGCCCGCCACGAGCGCCGGCAGGACGTCGCCGAGCGTCAGGGTGAGCGGGAAGTTCCACGGGGCGACGATGCCGACCACGCCGACCGGGTGGCGCAGCACGCGCGTGGTCGTCAGACCCGGGATGAGTCCGGCGACCCGACGGGGAGCGAGGTACCGCCCAGCGCGCAGCGAGTAGTGCCGGGCGATGTTGGCGATGTCGGCGACCTCCTCGAACGCCGAGACGCGCGCCTTGCCCGCCTCCAGCTGGATGAGGTCGAGGACGTCGCTCTGCCGTTCGAGGACGAGGTCGTGCACCCGGGACAGCACCGCGGTGCGATCACGCAGCGGGCGGGCGGCCCACAGTCGCTGCGCGGACCGGGCCGTCCGCGCGGCGCGGGCCACGTCGGCGGGCGTCGAGAGCGGGACCGCGGCGATCGGGCCGCCCGTGAACGGTGCGTGCGACGTGTACGTCGGCGCGCCGGGCGACGCGACCACGCGTCTCAGGAGCGTGCGGATGTCGTCCGGTTCGAGGACGTAGGTGGCGAGCGGGTCGGTCTCGGGGTCGTGCAGCTCGATGTGTCCAGGATCGTGCGCCATACCGGGCAGGGTACGCGCGACGGCTGGGGACTCGGCGCCCCTACACGCCGAGCATCTCCCGGACGTTCGGGTGCACCAGGTCGACGACCGCCGCACGAGCGTCGGCCGCGGACGGGGCCGCGAGCGCAGAGGCCGCCATGGTCGCGCACTCGGCCGTCGAGTGGTTCCGCAGCGCGTACCGGACCGCCGGGACCGCGCCTGCGGACATCGACAGGCTGGTGACCCCGAGGCCGACGAGCACGAGGGCCAGGACGGGGTCGGCCGCCGACTCGCCGCACACCCCGACCGGCTTGTGCGCCTCGATGCCGGCTCGTGCGGTGGCGTCGACCAGGTCGAGCACTGCGGGCTGCCACGGGTCGAGCAGGTCCGCGAGCTCCCCGCGCAGCCGGTCGGTGGCCATCGTGTACTGCGCCAGGTCGTTGGTGCCCAGCGAGACGAAGTCGACCTCCGCGAGGATCTCCCGCGCGCGCAGCGCGGCCGCGGGCACCTCGATCATCACGCCGACGGTCGCGACACCCGCGGCGCGGGCCCGGGCGGCGAAGGCCCGCGCCTCGGCCGCGGTCGCGATCATCGGCGCCATGACCCACGGCGTGGTGCCCGTCTCGGTCTGCGCGCGGGCCAGCGCGGTCAGCTGCGTGTCGAGAAGCTCGGGATGGGTCCGAACGAGGCGGTAGCCGCGTACGCCGAGCGCCGGGTTCTCCTCGTCCGGCTGCATCGCGAAGCCGAGCGGCTTGTCGGCACCGGCGTCGAGCGTTCGGACGACGACCTTGCGGGTGCCGAACGACGTCAGGGCCCGGGCGTAGACCGCGGTCTGCTCGTCGGCGGTCGGTGCCGAGGCCCGCTCGAGGAACAGGACCTCGGTGCGGAACAGGCCCACCCCCTCCACGGCACCGCCCGAGACGCGCGCGGCGTCCTCGGCCGTACCGATGTTGGCCAGCAGCGCGACCGGGCGGCCGTCGGCGGTGCCGCCGGGTGCGGTGTCGGACTCCAGGGCGACCTCGACCGCGGCCCGCCGGTCCAGCTCCGCGCGCAGCGCGGTGTCCGGGTCGGTGGTCACGGTGCCGTTCGCCGCGTCGACCGCGACCGGCGTCCCGTCGGGGATCGAGGTCGCGCCCGTGACGCGGACGATGCACGGCAGCCCGAGCTGCCCGGCGATGATCGCCGTGTGCCCCGTCGGGCCGCCGAGCTCGGTGACGATCGCCAGCACGTTGGCGAGGTCGAGCGCCGCGGTGTCGGCCGGTGCGAGGTCCTTGGCGACCACGACGGACGGCCGGGTCAGCTCGGGCACGCCCGGTGCCGGCAGGCCCATGGCTCGCGCGACCACCCGGTCGCGCACCGACCGCAGGTCCGTGACCCGCTCGGCCAGATACCCGCCGGCCTGCTCGAACATGGCCGCGAACGTCGACACGACGGCGTCGATCGCGCTCACGACCGGTTCTCCGCCGTCGATCCGCGCCAGCACCTGCGTGCGCAGGGCCCGGTCGTCGGCCATCTGCGCGGTCGCGGCGAGGACGTCCTTGACGGTGCCGGCGGACCGCGCGGACTGGTCGCGCAGGGCGGTGGCGACGTCGGCGAACGCGGCCTCCACCGCAGCGTGCACGGTCGCGGCGTCCGCCGGGACTCCGTCGACGAGCAACGGCGCGTCCGGTTCGAGGTGCGGAGCGGGTCGCACCTGCGCGACCGGTCCCACGACGGCACGGCGACCGACGCCGACCCCCTGCAGCACGTGGCCGAGCGTCGCGGCGCTCACGACTCCGCGTCCAGGTCGGTGGCCAGCAGGCCGACGAGCCCGTCGAGGGCGGCGTCTGCCCCGTCCCCGTCCGCGCTGAGCGTGACCTCCTCGCCGCTGGGGACGCCGAGCGACATCACGAACAGGATGCTGCCGGCGTCCACCGGCTCGCCGCCCGGGCGGGCGATGGTGACGGGCAGGCCGGTCTCGGCGACGGCCTGCGTGAACAGCATGGCGGGGCGGGCGTGCAGTCCGACGCGGGACGCGACGACGACGGTGCGCTGAGGCATGAGCTTCTCCGATTCGGTGGGGACGGGTGTGTCAGGCAGCGGCGGGGACGAGCGCCTGCGCGTCGGCCTCGGCGTCGGCGGCCTGCTCGGCGAGCACGAACTCGTTCGTCCTGGCGCTCTTGAGAGCGATGACCACCGCGGCCGAGATCGCCATTCCGACGGCCACGGACCCGAGGAACGCGATCGGGTTCGAGATGAGCGGTAGCACCCAGATGCCGCCGTGCGGTGCGCGCTGAGCCGATCCGGCGGCCATGACCAGGGCACCGGTCGCGCTCGAGCCGATGAGCGAGGAGACGATCACGCGCCACGGGTCGGCGGCGGCGAACGGGATGGCGCCCTCCGAGATGAACGACAGGCCGAGCAGCCACGCGGCCTTGCCGTTCTCGCGCTCGGCGTGGGTGAACAGCCTCTTGCGGACGACCGTCGCGAGGGCCATCGCCAGCGGGGCCACCATGCCGGCGGCCATGACGGCGGCCATGATGCGGTACTGGACGGCGTCCGTGGCCAGACCCTGCGTCGCCAGGCCGGTCACCGCGAACGTGTAGGCGACCTTGTTGATCGGACCGCCGAGGTCGAAGCCCATCATCGCGCCGAGCAGCGCGCCGAGCAGGACCAGGTTGGAGCCCGACAGACCGTTGAGCCAGCTGCTCAGGCCCGACATCAGGCTGGCGATCGGCTGCCCGATGATCACGAACATCACGAGTCCGACGACGAACGTCGACAGCAGCGGGATCACCACGACCGGCATCACGCCGCGAACGCCCTTGGGCACCTTCCAGCGGCTGATCCACAGCGCCAGGAACCCGGCCATGAAGCCGGTGACCAGACCGCCGAGGAAGCCGGCTCCGACGGCCACCGACACGGCACCGCCCACGATGCCCGGGACGAGTCCGGGCCGGTCCGCGATGGCGTACGCGATGAAGCCGGACAGGATCGGGACCAGGAAGCCGAAGGCGATGGCGCCCGTCTGGAAGAGCAGCGCCGCCCAGTCCATGCCGCTCGCGACGCTGAAGTCGTTCAGCAGGTGCGTCACGGGGACCTTGGTCACCGCGATGACGCCGTCGCTGCCGGCGGCGAACTGGGCGACCATGAACCCGAGCGCGATGAGGATCCCGCCGGCGGCGACGAACGGGATCATGTAGGAGACGCCGGTCATCAGCCACTGGCGGATCCGCGTGCCGACGCCGGCGTTGCGGTCGACCTTCGTCGTGAGGCCGGTGGGAGCGGGAGCGGATCCTGCGGGGACGCCCGCCTCGACTGCCGCGACCGCGGCAGCGATGACACCCGGGGCGTCGTGCACCGCCTTCTTCACGCCGACGTCGATGAACGGCTTGCCGGCGAAGCGGCCCTTGTCCTTGACCTCGAGGTCGGCGGCGTAGATCACCCCGTCGGCGGCGGCGATGATCGCCGGGTCGAGCGGGGTCGACCCCGGCCGCGCCCTGGGTCTCGACGTGGACCTCGTGCCCGGCGGCCTTTCCCGCCTGCTCGAGGGCCTCGGCGGCCATGTACGTATGGGCGATGCCGGTGGGGCAGGACGAGACGGCGACGAGCTTCATGAGGGGACAACCTCTCGGGTGACGATGTCGGCGACGGTTGCTGCATCGCCGGCCTCCTTGAGCGACGTGCGGAAGGACTCGTGGACGAGGCGGCGGGCGAGCGCCGCGAGGATCTGCAGGTGGTCGCTGTCGCCCTCGGCCGGGGCGGCGATCAGGAAGATCAGCGTCGCGGGACCGTCGGGGGCCCCGAAGTCGACCCCCGCGGCGACCTTGCCGACCGCCAGGCTCGGCGCCGTGACGTAGCTGGAGCGGGCGTGCGGCAGACCGATCCCGCCGGGCATGCCGGTCGCCATCTGCGCCTCGCGCGCCCGCACGTCGGCGTGGAAGCCGTCGGCGTCGGTGACGCGGCCTGCCGCGAGGAGCAGGTCGATCAGCTGGCGCGTCGCGTCGTCGCGGTCTGTGGCGACGAGGTCGACGGCGACGAGGTCCGGGGTGATCAGTGGAGTACTCACGTCACATCTCCTTGAGTGCGAGTCGGGGATCGGGGTTGTGCACGACCCGGACGGCGCCCGGGTCGATGTCGGTGGGACCGGGGACGGCGGTACCGGGGAGCAGCACGGCTGCCCGGCCGAAGGCGACCGCGTTGCGGAGCCGGTCGCCTCCGTCGCCGTCGGTCGCGAGGTAGCCGGCGAGCGTCGAGTCGCCCGCGCCGACGGTGGACAGCGGGACGATCGGGGGGCCGCCGGCCCACCAGGCGCCCTCCGGGTCGACGAGCATCGCGCCGTGCGCGCCGAGGCTGACCAGGACGGCCCGGTTGCCCGCGTCGAGGACCTCGTGCGCGGCGTCCACCACGTCGCCGACGGTGACCAGCTCGCGGCCGACCAGGTCGGCCAGCTCGTCGTCGTTGGGCTTGACCAGCGCGAGCCCGCCGGCGCGGACCGCCTCGGTCAGCGGTGCACCCGACGTGTCGAGCGCGAACGGGACGCCGTGCCGGGCGGCCAGCTCCGCCAGCCGCACGAAGAACGTCTCCCCCGCGGCGAGCGGGAGGCTGCCCGCGCCGACGAGCACTCCCGGACGGAGCGCGAGCTTGCAGCTCCACCGCCGCGAGCAGGGCGTCGGCCTCTGCCGGGGTGAGCCGCGGGCCGGGGGCGTTGACCTTGGTCGTCGTGCCGCCGTCCTCGACGAGAGTCAGGTTGGTGCGCGTGTCGCCGTGCACCGGGACCGCGAGGGTCGCGACGCCCTGCTCGTCCAGGAGCTCGACCAGGCGCCTTCCGTCGGCACCGCCCGTCGGCAGCACCGCGAGGGATGGGATGCCGTGCCGGACGAGCACGCGGGACACGTTGATGCCCTTGCCGCCCGGGTGGACGTGCACGCGACGGGCGCGGTTGACCGCACCCACCTCGAGGCGGTCGAAGCTTGAGCGCACGGTCGAGGCTCGGGTTGGGGGTCACCGTCACGATCACGCCGTCACCACCCTGGGTCCGGCGGCCTCGATCTCGTCGACGACTCGGGCTCGGCGCCGCTGTCGGTGATCACGGTGTCGATCGCGGAGAGGGGGACCACGTGGGCGAACTCGACGCGGCCGATCTTCGAGTGGTCCGTCAGCACGACCGTCCGGCGCGCGTTGGCGACGAGGGCCCGCTTGACGGCGGCCTCCGCGAGGTCGGGGGTGGTGAGCCCGTGCTCGACGCTCAGCCCGTTGGTGCCGACGAACGCGACGTCGGCGTGGATGTCCGCCAGCTCCCGCTCGGCCCAGGACCCGACTGCGGCCAGCGTGCGGCCGCGGACGGTGCCGCCGACGAGGTGCAGGGTGATCCCTGGCCGGGTCGCGAGCACCATGGCGACAGGCAGCGCGTGCGTGACGACCGTGAGCTCGCGGTCCATGGGGAGCAGCTCCGCGAGTCGCACGGTCGTCGTGCCTGCGTCGAAGATGATCGCTCCACCGTCGGGGAGTCGTCGAGCGCCGCTTTCGCGATCCGCTCCTTCTCCCCCGCGAACTTGCCCTCACGGTCCGCGACCCCGGGCTCGAACCCGAGCCGCTCGACCGGGATCGCCCCGCCGTGGACCCGGCGGACCAGGCCGTGCCGCTCGAGGATCGTCAGGTCACGGCGGATGGTCTCGGCGGTGACCTCGAGGTCCTCCGCCAGCCTGTTCACCTCGACCCGGCCCTCGGCGCGGGCCGTGGCGAGGATCTGCTGGTGTCGCTCCGGTGCGTACACATCGACTCCGTCGTCCGCTGCGCCGACCCTGTCGTCGTCGCCCAGTGGAACCAGAGTGCCCCTCGTCACACCGGCATGTCAAGCGATTCGGACATATTCGGCGCGAAACGGATGTTGATACGGGCAACGATGTGCGAGAACGCGCAGATCCGGGCAACAAACAGACGCCCGAGTGCGCCCGTTTAGCGGGCGCGCTCGGGCGTCGGTCGACGACTCAGTGCGGCTGGTACGGGCTCACGACCACCTCGACGCGCTGGAACTCCTTCAGGTCGGAGTAGCCGGTGGTCGCCATCGCACGCTTCAGCGCGCCGATCAGGTTGAGCGTGCCGTCGGCGGTGTGGCCCGGCCCGAACAGGATCTGCTCGAGCGATCCTGCCGTGCCCACCTCGACCCGCTCGCCACGCGGCAGCTGCGGGTGGTGCGCCTCCGGACCCCAGTGCCAGCCCTGCCCGGGCGCCTCGGTGGCACGGGCCAGCGCGGCTCCGAGCATGACGGCGTCCGCCCCGCAGGCGACGGCCTTGACCAGGTCGCCGGAGCGACCCACCCCGCCGTCGGCGATGACGTGCACGTACCGGCCGCCGGACTCGTCGAGGTAGTCGCGACGCGCCGCCGCGACGTCCGCGACCGCTGACGCCATCGGCGCGTGGATGCCGAGCGACAGGCGCGTCGTGTGCGCGGCGCCGCCGCCGAAGCCGACGAGCACACCGGCCGCGCCCGTCCGCATGAGGTGCAGGGCGGCCGTGTAGGTGGACGCGCCGCCGACGATCACCGGGACGTCGAGCTCGTAGATGAACCGCTTGAGGTTCAGCGGCTCGGCGCGGCCGGACACGTGCTCGGCCGACACGGTGGTGCCGCGGATGACGAACAGGTCCACGCCGGCATCGACGACGGTCCGCCAGAACTCGTTGGTCCGCTGCGGGCTCAGCGCGCCGGCGACGGTCACGCCCGCGGCCCGCACCTCCTTGAGCCGGGCGGTGATCAGCTCGGGCTGGATGGGGGCCGCGTAGATCTCCTGCATGCGGGCGGTCGCGCCGGCGGAGTCGAAGCCGGCGATCTCCTCGAGCAGGGGCCGCGGGTCCTCGTAACGCGTCCACAGACCCTCGAGGTCGAGCACGCCGAGGCCGCCGGCATTGCCGAGCGCGACCGCGGTGGCCGGGCTCATCACCGAGTCCATCGGGGCCGCGACGACCGGGAGGTCGAAGTGGTACGCGTCGATCTGCCAGCCGACGGAGACCTCCTCCGGGTCGCGCGTGCGGCGCGAGGGGACGACGGCGACGTCGTCGAACGAGTACGCGCGGCGTCCGCGCTTGCCGCGACCGATCTCGATGTCGTTGCTCACGCGGGCAAGGCTACCGGGGCGCGCCACGCGGGCCGTCCTGCCGGGTCGTGTCAGTGGCGGGTGCGATCCTGGCGGCAGATCGAGGGAAGGGTGCCACGCGACGATGAGCTGGATGGACGGGCCGCTGCTCGGCTTCGACACGGAGACCACGGGTGTCGATGTCGACAACGACCGCATCGTCACCGCCGCGCTGGTTCGTCGCGACGAGACCGGCACCCACGTCCACAGCTGGCTGATCAACCCCGGCATCGACATCCCCGAGGCCACGACGGCTATCCACGGCGTCAGCACCGAGCAGGCACGGCGGCACGGCACGCGGCCGAGGATCGCGCTCGAGGAGATCGCGACCGAGCTGGCCCAGGCGTTCCGCGACGGCGTCCCGGTCGTCGCCTACAACGCGACCTTCGACCTGTGCCTGCTCGACGCCGAGCTGCGGCGGCACAAGCTGAAGACCCTGCCCGACCGCCTGCACAACGCGGCCCGTCCGGTGATCGACCCGCTGGTGCTCGACCGCGCCGAGGACCGTGAGCGCCGCGGCAAGCGCAAGCTGGTCGACCTGTGCGGGTTCTACGACGTCGTCGAGTCCGGCACGCTGCACACCGCCGACGTCGACGTCGTCGCCACGCTCGACGTGCTGGACCGGATCGTCGGCCGCTTCCCGCACCTCGCCTCGCTCGACCTCGACGCGCTGCACGAGTACCAGTCGACCGCGCACCAGGCGTGGGCCGAGGGCCTCAACGCTTGGCGCCTCGAGCAGGGCCTCGACGGCCCAGGGGTCTCCGACGTGTGGCCCACCCGGGACCCCGTCGGAACCCTGTGGTGACACGCGTCATATCGCCGTTGAGTTGCGCCGGGTGAGAATTGCGCCTACAGACCACCTCGACCGGGTTCGTCGAAGTGGCAATATCTCATCCATGAGTTAGCGTCTTCCCCATGACGACGACCACCACGCCTGTCCCGCTGAGCACCGGCTCGTTCCCGATCGTGGCCGACCCGCTGGCACACGTGGGCTCCCTGGTCCGTTCGGCGCGGCAGCACCAGGGCCTGACGCAGGCCCAGCTGGCCGAGCGCCTGGGCACCAGCCAGTCGGCGATCCACCGCATCGAGCAGGGCGCGCAGAACGTCAGCCTCGAGATGCTCACGCGCATCGGCGCCGCGCTCGATTCCCCCATCGTCACCCTCGGCGGCCCGCAGCGCACCCACCTGCGCGTGCAGGGCGGCCAGACGCTCTCGGGCCGCATCGACGTCAACACCAGCAAGAACGGGGCCGTCGCGCTCCTGTGCGCGTCCCTGCTCAACCGCGGCACCACCCGCCTGCGCAACGTCGCCCGCATCGTCGAGGTCGACCGCATCGTCGAGGTGCTTCGCTCGGTCGGCGTCAAGGCGGTCTGGTCGACCGACAGCCGCGACCTGGAGATCGTCGTCCCCGACCGTCTCCAGCTCGAGGACATCGACGTGGACGCGGCCCGCCGCACGCGGTCGATCATCATGTTCCTCGGCCCGCTGCTCGGCCTCGAGGACGAGTTCCGTCTCCCCTACGCGGGCGGCTGCGACCTCGGCACCCGCACCGTGGAGCCGCACCTGATCGGGCTGCGCCCGTTCGGGCTCGACGTCACCGCGACCACCGGCGACTACCACGCCCTCGTGTCGCGATCCGCGACAGAGAACCTGACGGTCGTGCTCACCGAGCGCGGCGACACCGTCACCGAGAACGTCATCATGGCGGCCGCCCGTCGCACCGGAATCACCACCATCCGCAACGCGAGCCCGAACTACATGGTCCAGGACCTGTGCTTCTACCTCGAGCTGCTGGGCGTGCGGATCGACGGCATCGGCACCACGACCCTGCGCGTGCACGGCCTGGCCGAGATCGACGCGGATGTCGAGTACGCCATCTCCGAGGACCCGGTCGAGGCCATGAGCCTGCTGACCGCGGGCATCGTGACCTCCTCCGAGATCACCGTGGGTCGGGTGCCGATCGAGTTCATGGAGATCGAGCTGGCGACGCTCGCCGAGATGGGCCTGCGCTACGACCTCTCCGAGGAGTACGCCGCGCAGAACGGCCGCACCCGCCTCGTCGACGTGACGGTGTACCCGAGCGACCTGCGCGCGCCGATCGACAAGATCCACCCGATGCCGTTCCCGGGCCTGAACATCGACAACCTGCCGTTCTTCGCGGCGATCGCGGCTTGTGCCACCGGCACGACCCTCATCCACGACTGGGTGTACGAGGGCCGGGCGATCCACCTGACCGACCTGACCCGTCTCGGCGCCGACGTCCGGCTGCTCGACGCCCACCGCCTCCAGGTCAGCGGCCCGACGCACTGGTCGGGCGCCGAGGTGTCCTGCCCGCCGGCGCTGCGGCCGGCCGTCGTCATCCTGCTCGCGATGCTCGCCGCCAAGGGCACGTCCGTGCTGCGCGACGTCGACATCATCGCCCGCGGCTACGAACAGCTTCAGGACCGCCTGGTCCAGCTGGGCGCGCGCATCGAGTCGTTCCGCGACTGACCAAGCGGGCGCCCCCGCACGAGCAGGCAGTTATCGACGTCTACGCGCGCTCAGGCATCGATAACTGCCTTCTCGACCTCGGTCACGGTCGGCGGGCAGGTGTCGACACCGGCTCGATGCGCGCGCTGCGTAGGTGCTCGAAGACGATCGACGTGCGGACGTCGGCGATCTCGGGGCGCTCCGTCAGTCGGTCGATGACGAACGCGTAGAGGCGCTCGTTGTCCGCGACCGCGACGTGCAGCACGAAGTCCTCGGTGCCGCTCGTCACGAACACGCCGACCACCTCGGGCAGCGCCGCGGCCCAGGTGCGGAAGTGCTCGATGTTCTGGCGCGTGGGCGGTCGGACCCGCAGAGCGATCATCGCCTGGACGGGCCGGCCGATCTTCGCCAGGTCGACGTCCAGCACGGCGCCGCGGATGACGCCGCGCTCGCGCAGCGACCGGGTCCGGTCGAGCGCCGTCGTCGGCGAGACACCCACGGCCGCCGCGACGTCGCGGTTGGTCCGCCGTGCATCGACCTGCAGCTCCCGCAGGATCGCCGTATCAAGTTCGTCGAGATCGGCCATGAGAGGAGCCTAGCCGTATGTAGTACGGATCGCTTGGAACAAGGTCGGACATCTGCCTAGCATTCTCCTGTGCCAGTGGACGAACGCGAAGCAGGAGGAGACATGTCGGTCGATGTGACGGAACGAGTCGGCTTCGCTCCCGATGAGATCGAGACGGGCGCACACACGCGGGCGGTGCGGCTCAAGTGGGTGGTCGTCGTCGACAAGTCCTTGCCTGCCGGGCGCGCGGCGAACGCCGTCGCGTGCGTCACGGCGGCGACCGCGACCGCCGTCGACGGCCTGCTCGGACCGGCGGCGCGAGACCGCTCGGGGACCGACCACCCGGGCATCCCGTGGATCGGCTGCACGGTCCTGGCGGCGAGCGCGGAAGAGCTGGGCGCGATTCGCGCCAAGGCCGGGTCGTCGGCCGAGATCTACGTCGCGGACATGCCTGCCATCGCGCAGAGCATCCGCGTCTACGACGACTACCTCGACCACGTCGCGGGCGTCGACGACCTGCCCTACGTCGCGGTCAGCATCGTCGGCCCGCGCAACCAGGTCGACCGCCTCGTGCGCAAGCTCCAGCTGATGCCCTGACCTTCCTCACGCCGTCACGGCGACCGCCGATCGAGCTCAGGGGAGCCGGAGACGACCGTCAGCGAGCGGCGTAGTTCGGTGCCTCGGAGACCATCTGCACGTCGTGCGGGTGGGACTCCTTGAGCCCGGCCGGCGTGATGCGGATGAACTTGCCGCGGGTCTGCAGCTCGGGAACCGTCCGCGCGCCGACGTAGAACATCGACTGGTGCAGGCCGCCGATCAGCTGGTGCGCGACGGCCGCGAGCGGACCGCGGTACGGGACCTGGCCCTCGATACCCTCGGTGATGATCTCGTCGTCCGACAGGTCGCCCTGGAAGTAGCGGTCCTTGGAGTACGAGCGGCGGTCGCCGCGCGACTGCATGGCACCCAGCGACGCCATGCCGCGGTAACGCTTGAACTGCTTCCCGTTGACGAAGACCAGGTCGCCGGGCGACTCGTCGCAGCCGGCCAGCAGGCCGCCCAGCATGACGGTGTCGGCGCCGGCCACGAGGGCCTTGGCGATGTCGCCGGAGTACTGCAGGCCGCCGTCGCCGATGACCGGGACACCGGCCGGCTTGGCGGCCAGCGAGGCCTCGTAGATCGCGGTGATCTGAGGGACGCCCACGCCCGCGACGACGCGCGTGGTGCAGATCGAGCCCGGGCCGACCCCGACCTTGACGGCATCGACACCGGCGTCGACGAGCGCCTGGGCGCCCTCGCGGGTCGCGATGTTGCCCCCGATGACCTGGACGTGCCGGGTGAACGCGTCGCCCTTGATGCGACGGACCATGTCGAGCATCAGGCGAGCGTGGCCGTTGGCGGTGTCGACGACGAGCACGTCCACGCCCGCCTCGACGAGCGCGGTCACGCGGTCCCACGCGTCCCCGAAGAACCCGACGGCGGCTCCGACGACGAGCCGGCCCTCCCCGTCCTTCGTCGCGTCGGGGTACTGCTCGGACTTCACGAAGTCCTTGACCGTGATCAGGCCGCGCAGGATGCCCGCATGGTCGACCAGCGGGAAGCTCTCGATCTTGTGCTTGGCCAGCAGCGCCGCGGCGTCGTCCCGCGTGATGCCGACCGGGGCCGTGACCAGCGGCATCGCCGTCATGATCTCCCGCACGCGCAGCGTCTCGAACTCGCCGGGCGGGACGAACCGCAGGTCGCGGTTGGTGATGATGCCGAGCAGCAACCCGTCCTCGGCCACGACGGGCAGGCCCGAGACCCGGTAGAGGCCGCAGAGGCGGTCCAGCTCGGCCAGCGTCGCCTCGGGAGACACGGTCACCGGGTCCGACACCATGCCGGACTCGGAGCGCTTCACCAGGTCCACCTGGTGCGCCTGGTCCTCGATGGACAGGTTCCGGTGCAGGATCCCGATGCCACCTTGACGGGCCATGGCGATGGCCATGCGCGACTCGGTGACGGTGTCCATGGCGGCCGACAGCAGCGGCACGCTCACGGAGATCTCCCGGGTGAGCCGCGAGGCGGTGTTCACCTCGCTCGGGATCACGTCGGTCTCCCCCGGCAGGAGGAGCACGTCGTCGTAGGTCAGCCCGATGCGGGCGAACGGGTCGGCTGGCGTTGGCTCCGTCATTGACACAGGATACGCGGCGATCTCGGGGATCAGACCTACTGGATCAGACCCCTGCGGAGCCCGATGGCGACCGCCTGGGCGCGGTCGTTGGCGCCGAGCTTGCGGAACAGCCGCCGAGCGTGCGTCTTGACCGTGTCCTCGGAGAGGTAGAGCTCGGCACCGATCTGCGCGTTCGAGCGTCCGTTGCTCATCCCGACCAGGACCTCGATCTCGCGCTTGGTCAGCGGGACACCGGCGATCGCCCCCGAGGTGGGTGCACCGACGGGGGCGGCGTTGGTGTCGTCCATCGCCCCCCTCGACGAGATGCGGCTCTCGCTGGAATCAGCGCGCTGCGCGACGCCGGCCTGGCTGGGCACGTCGACCGTCGTCGCGCGGGCGCCGGCCGGGACGACGGGGAGCGCGGGGCTGGCGAGCACGTGCGCGGCGACCGCCGACAGCTCGGCGCGGCCGACGTCGGGGGCCAGGAACCCACGGGCACCCAGCGCGAGCGCGCGGTCGAGCGCCACGGTGTCGTCCGGGACGGCAAGGAGCACGATCGCCGCGGAGGGGGCGACGGCGCGCAGGCGGCGGATCGCCTCGATCGCACCAGGAGCGCCGAGGTGAGCGTCCAGGAGCACGACCGTCGGCGGCATCCGACGGGCCAGGCTCAGCAGCTCGTCGACGGACGCAGCGGCACGCACAGGGCCGAGCGCCGGCACTCCGATCGACGTCACTACCAGCCGTTCGCGCACGACTGCCGAGCCGTGACAGACCACGACTCCTGCCATGTTGATCCCCTCTCGGACCCCACGCGGGGCACCTGGTGTGTATCGGTCGCCCGGACGAGTGACGTTAGGTCTCGACGCGACCGACCGGGGCGCGCGTCGGGCAATCGTCCGACGATGCGTGGCAAGCGCAGAATGTCTCACCCGAATGACGGCTCATCGACCGGGTGAAATGGCTGCTCAGGGGACGTGCGGGCTCAGATCGTGGGCGATGTCGGGCCGTCGACGGCGCGCCCCGTCACGGCAAGGACCTCGTGCACCAGCCCGGTGAAGGAGCGCGCCCGGTGCACCGAGCGGCCCAACGGGACGGCCGCCGAGGCCACGTCGGGCACCATGACGAACTGCGGCAGCTCGGCGTGCTGCTCGGCGATGCGCTCGACCACGTCGAGATCCACCTGCTGCCCCTCGCCGATGGTGATCACCGCGCGGGTTCGCGTCATCGCGACGAGCTCGAAGGCGTGGTGGGCGTCGCCGGGACCCCCGACGATCCGCGCGTCGACGCCGTGCGAGGCGAGCGCCCCCGCGACGGCGTGGGCGACGAGCGGACGAGGCTCCCGCGGCACGACCAGCACCAGCACGACCGGCCGTCGCGCCCCCTCGAACGGGGCACCCCGGCCGCGGAGTGCCGCGAGCGCGGCGGCGTGGACGGTCGCGGTCGCGTCGACCCCGGGCGGGTCCACGACGGTCCGCCGCGCGAGGGCCGCGAGCGCCGGCGTGACCAGACCCGTCCACCACGCCAGGACGTCGGCGTCGGGCGGGAGCGCGAGGACGCGCGCGCACCCGGCCAGGTCACCGGCCAGGGCCGCGTCGACCACGGCGGTCGGGGTCCGTTCGGCGGCGAGGCTCCCGCTGCCCGGCGTCGCGAGGTCGGTCGCCAGAGCGATCCGCGCCGACTCCGCGGGTGCCACACCGTCGAGCGTGAGCCGCCGCATGACGAGCAGACGGTCCACGTCGGCCGCCGAGTAGCGCCGGTGCGCCCCGGCCGAGTGCTCGGACGGACCCAGCCCGTAGCGGCGGTCCCAGGTGCGCAGGGTGGCGGGCGCCACGCCGAGCCGACGAGCTACCGCGGCAACGGCGAGCGCCGGCGCGTGAGCGACCTGAGTCTCGTCGTCACCGGACGTGGTCATGGCGCGATTCTGCCAGGAGCAGCGTGGAATCTCGTGCGCGACAGCCTCTGGACAGGCACCCGCTACCTGCGGTAATGGGCCCAATCGTTTCAGCCGATCACGGTACGAACCGGTCTTGAACAACTCTTGAAGCGGTTGTAACGTCCTCAGCAACGCGTCACCCCGCGGGGCACACCCCGCGGCAACCCGTACATCACGACCTTCCGGCACCGCCGCCGATCCGCGGTCTGCCGGAGCGACTGAGGAGGAATCCCATGGCCGAGATCTCCCGACTTCCCGGGCCCGTGATGGACCTGTGGGAGTGGCAGTTCGAGGGCGCATGCCGTGACGCAGACCAGGACCTGTTCTTCCACCCCGAGGGGGAGCGTGGCTCCGCGCGGCGCCGTCGCGCCGAGGCCGCCAAGGCCATCTGCGCCACGTGCCCGGTGCTGAAGGAGTGCCGCGAGCAGTCGCTCACCGTCCGCGAGCCCTACGGCGTGTGGGGCGGCCTCTCGGAGGACGAGCGCACCGCAGTCCTCGCCCAGCGCAACCGCACGAGCCGCCTGGGCTGATCCCTGGCACGACGAGACCCCTCCGGCGATCAACGGCGATCGCGGAGGGGTTTCGTGTGCTCGGCACGCCGAGGTGCCCTCAGACGAGAACGGCCCCCTCGGTCCGAGGACCGAGAGGGCCGTTCCAGACGATCGTCAGATCACTTGACGACGACCGCGAGGATGTCGCGCGCCGAGAGGATCAGGACTCTTCGCCCTGGTACTTCACCTCGGTGCCGCCGTACTTGGAGTAGATCACCTTGTCGCCGACGGCGACGTCGAGCGGGACCCGGTTGCCGTTGTCGTCGACACGGCCGGGGCCGACGGCCAGGACCTCGCCCTCCTGGGGCTTCTCCTTGGCGCTGTCCGGGATGACGAGACCGGAAGCGGTCGTCGTCTCTGCCTCGAGCGTCTTGACGACGATCCGGTCCTCGAGGGGCTTGATGGAGACCGACACAGCGGACCTCCCCTTCGCATGTGAGTAGTTCATGAGTCCGAAGAGCGCTGTCGGGCCACCGTCGTCGCGGGTGCCGGGGCCTGGAGCGCCGTTGGCACACTCACGGGGAGAGTGCCAGATCCTCACTCTAGGAACGCGTTAGCACTCGGTCAAGGCGAGTGCCAACGGCCGACAGCGAACACCAGTAGGCGAAGGGCATACGTGCAAGGATCGCGACATGGATTCCGAGGGCCTGTCCCAGCTCCTCAGCCCCACCGGCTGGGCGTTGCTGTCGGCCCTGCCGCCCTACGACGAGTCCCGCGCGATGGCGTTGTCGGCGCGTCTGCACCAGGAGGGTCTGGACCCGGTGCTCGTGGCGGCGGCGTTGACGCAGTCGCGGCTGCGCGCCAAGGCGGTGGCCAAGTTCGGCGACTTCGCCGCCGGGATGCTGTTCACGCCGGCCGGTCTCGAGCAGGCGACCCGGTTGACGGTGGCCGCGCACCACGCCCGGCGGTACCGGGACGCGGGCAGCACGCGGGTGGCAGACCTGACCTGCGGGATCGGCGCGGACGCGATGGCGTTCGCCGGCATCGGCCTGCGGGTGCTGGGCACGGACGTGGACGAGGCGACTGCCGCGATCGCCACGGTGAACCTGCGGCACTTTCCCGACGCCGAGGTGCGGCACGGGGACGGGCTCGCCCTGGACCTGGAGGGCGAGGGGGTGGACGGGGTGTACGCCGACCCGGCCCGCCGGACCTCGTCGGGAAGCCGGGTGTTCGACCCGTCCGCGTACGAACCCGCGCTCGACCGCGTGCTGGAGCTGCGCGAGCGGGTGCCCGCGCTCGGCGTCAAGCTCGGGCCGGGCATCCCCCACTCGGCCCTGCCGATGGACGCCCACGCGCAGTGGGTGTCGGTGGACGGCGACGTCGTCGAGGTGGGCCTGTGGTTCGGGCCGCTCGCGCCCGAGGGCTCGGGCCGGTCGGCGCTCGTGCTCCGCGACGGGCAGGCGCACACGATCCTGGCCAGCGACCCGGACGGCATCTACCGGCCGCCGTCGGGCGAGGTCGGGGCCTATCTGTACGAGCCCGACGGCGCCGTCATCCGTGCGGGGCTCGTCGGCGAGCTGGCCGACCAGGTGCGCGGGCGGCTGGTCGACCCGACGATCGCGTACGTGACGTCCGACGTGCTGACCCCCGTCGCGACCGCCACGGCCTACCGCGTGCTCGACACCATGCCGTTCGGACTCAAGCGCCTGAAGACCTACCTGCGCGAGCGGGACGTGGGCCGGCTGACCATCAAGAAGCGCGGCACCGCCGTGGTGCCCGAGCAGCTGCGCCGCCAGCTCGACCTGCGCGGCAGCGCCTTCGCGACGATCGTCCTGACGCGCGTGGCCGGCAGCCAGCAGGTGCTCGTGGTCGAGGCGGCCTGATGGCCGCGCCCGTCCCGCTCCCCTTCGCGTACTCCGAGCGGTCGACCGTCGGGATCGAGTGGGAGGTCGCGCTGGTCGATGCCGACTCCGGCGACCTGCGGCAGGCGGCCGAGACCATCCTGTCCGCCGTGCGGCCGGCCGGCGGCGCCGAGCACCCGCTCATCACCCAGGAGCTGCTGCTGAACACGGTCGAGCTCCCGGTCGGGCAAGTGCGTCTCGGTGGGCGAGGCGGTCGGCGACCTGCGACGGGCCCTCGACATCGTCGGCGAGGCCGCCGAGCCCCTGCGGATCGAGCTGATGGGCGGCGGGACGCACCCGTTCGCGCAGTGGTCGCAGCAGAAGGTCACCGACAAGGCCCGGTACGCGACGCTGATCGACCGGACGCAGTGGTGGGGCAGGCAGATGCTCATCTACGGCGTGCACGTGCACGTGGGCATCGAGGACCGCGCCAAGGTGCTGCCGATCTCGCGGGCGATGCTCACGGTCTTCGCGCACATCCAGTCGCTGTCCGCGTCGTCGCCGTTCTGGGGCGGCAAGGACACGGGGTACGCCTCGAACCGCGCACTGCTGTTCCAGCAGCTACCCACCGCGGGCCTGCCGTTCGGCTTCGACGACTGGGCGCAGCTCGAGCAGTACACCGGCGACATGATGCACACGGGCGTGATCGACCAGTTCGACGAGGTCCGCTGGGACGTCCGGCCCTCGCCTCGGTTCGGGACCCTCGAGATGCGGATCGCCGACGGCGCGACGAACCTGCTGGAGGTCGGCGCGATCTCGGCGCTGACCCACTGCTTCGTCGAGCACTTCTCCACCCTGCTCGACCGCGGCGAGACCCTGCCCACCCTGCCGCCGTGGTTCGCGCAGGAGAACAAGTGGCGATCGGCGCGGTACGGCATGGACGCGATCATCATCACCGACGCCGCCGGGAACGAGGAGCTCGTCACCGACGCCGTCAGCCGCTGGCTGGTCGAGCGGCGCCCGTCGCCGAGCGGCTCGGCTGCGCGGCCGAGCTCGAGCAGGTGCGCGTCATCCTGCGGCGCGGGGCGTCGTACCAGCGGCAGCGCGCGGTCGCGCGGCGTCACGCCGGCGAGCTCGACGGAGTCGTGCGCTCGCTGGTCGCGGAGCTCAGGGCCGGTCGGCCGCTCTAGCCGACCAGCACCTGCGTCAGCGGCATCGACGAGTCGACGGCCAGGTCGAGCGACGACGGCGGCAGGCCGCGTCGGACGACGGCGGAACCGAGCGCCGCGATCATCGCGCCGTTGTCGGTGCAGTAGCGGATGGGCGGGATGCGCAGGGTGAGGCCGGCCTCGGCGCAGCGCTTGGCGGCCATGTCGCGCAGCTGCGAGTTGGCGGAGAACCCGCCGCCGATCACGAGGGTGTCGACGCCGTGCCGCGCCGCCGCCGCGATCGTCTTGGCCGTCAGCACGTCGGCGACGGCCTCGGCGAACGAGGCCGCGACGTCGCTCAGCGGGACCTCCTCGCCGGCGTCCTGGCGGGCCTCGACCCACCGGGCGACCGCGGTCTTGAGGCCCGAGAACGAGAAGTCGGCGGCGTGCTGCGCCTGGTCCTTGGCGGCAGTGAGCCCGCGGGGGAAGCGGATGGCGGTCGGGTCGCCCTCGCGGGCCAGGCGGTCGATGTGCGGGCCGCCCGGGTACGGCAGCCCCAGCAGCCGACCGACCTTGTCGAAGGCCTCCCCGGCGGCGTCGTCGAGCGTGGAGCCCAGCTCGGTCACGTTCACCGTGTCGTCGAGGAGCAGCAGCGAGGAGTGGCCGCCGGAGACCACCAGGGCCATCACGCGCCGGGGGAACTCCCCGTCGACGAGCTCGTCCACCACCGCGTGCCCGATCACGTGGTTGACGCCGTAGAGCGGCTTGTCCAGCGCGAGCGCGAGCGCCTTGGCCGCCGCCGCGCCGACGGTCAGGGGTCCGACGAGGCCCGGCCCGGCCGTCACCGCGATGGCGTCCACCGCACCGAGCGACACGTCCGCCGTGGCCAGGGCCCGCTCGATCGTCGGGACCATGGCCTCCAGGTGCGCCCGCGAGGCGATCTCGGGGATGATGCCCCCGAACCGCGCGTGCTCGTCCACCGAGCTGGCCACGGAGTCCACGAGCAGGTCGAAGCCGCGCACCAGGGCCACGCCGGTCTCGTCGCAGGACGTCTCGATCCCGAGCACGAGGGGTTCAGCCATGCGGGACAGTTTAGGTGGCGGACGCCGACGTGACGCGCCTCACCTCGTCGCCCGGAACAACCATCGGTAGTTGACGCTTCAATCAAGTATGACCACTGACACCACCGTTCTCGAAGGCCTCGACTTCCCGACGCCCGCGCTGGCCGTTGCCGACGACGTCGCGGACCTCCTCTTCCGTGAGGCGCGCACCGTCGCCCAGTTCGTCCCGGGCGAGGTCACCGACGAGCAGCTCGCCTCGGTCTACGACCTGGTGAAGTGGGGCCCGACGGCGATGAACACGCTGCCGCTGCGCCTGCTCGTGGTGCGCACCCCCGAGGCTCGCGAACGCCTCGCGGCCCTGATGAGCGAGGGCAACCGCGAGCGCGTGCTGGCGGCCCCCGTCACGCTCGTCCTCGCCGCCGACCCCGGCTTCCACGAGCACATCCCGACGCTCGCGCCCCACGCGGCCGCGTTCAAGGACGTCCTCGAGGGCCAGCCCGAGACGCGCGAGCAGATGGCGCGCACGAACGCGCTGATCCAGGCGGGCTACGTGATCGTCGGCCTGCGCGCCGCCGGTCTGGGCGCCGGGCCGATGGCCGGCCTGGACTTCGCCGCCGTCGACGGCGAGTTCTTCGCCGAGAACGGCTGGAAGTCGCTGTTCGTCATCAACGTCGGCAACGTCGAGGGGACCGGCACGCCGCGCGCCCGCGCCGAGCGCCTGAGGCTACGCCCAGGTGTCCAAGAACGTCTGATGCTGATGAGGGCCGCGACCCGTGGGTCGCGGCCTTCGTCATGCCCCTGTGGCCACCGGGCGGGTCGGGTCGTTGGACCACTGCGACCACGAGCCCGGGTAGAGCGCCGCGTCGACGCCGATCGTCGCGAGCGCGGCGACCTCGTGCGCCGCGGTGACGCCGGAGCCGCAGTAGACCGCGACCGGGCCGCGCACACCGGCGAACCTCTCCCGCAGCGCCTCCGTGGTCAGGAACGTGCCGTCCGCCTCGAGCAGCCAGGCCGTGGGGAACGAGAGCGCACCCGGGATGTGGCCCGCCTGCGGGTCGACCGGCTCCACCTCGCCCCGGAACCGCTCGGCGGCACGGGCGTCGAGCAGCGAGCCCGAGTACGTCGCCGCTTCGTCGGCGTCGATCGTCGCCATCGAGCCGCCCGTCAGGACGACGTCGCTGGGGTCGGGCAGGACCTCGCCGGCGTCGAGAGGTCCGGTCCACGCCCCGAGGCCGCCATCGAGCAGGCGGACGTCGCGCAGACCCGCCCAGCGCAGCAACCACCACGCGCGCGCCGCGGACATCCCGCCGACGGCGTCGTAGGCGACCACCGGGCGGTCGGCGGTCACGCCCCAGCGGCGCGCGGACGACTCGAGGTCGACCGGCAGGGGGTGTCGGCCGCTCGCCGGGCTGGCGGGCGCGGCCAGCTCGGTCTCCAGGTCGACGTAGACCGCGCCCGGCAGGTGGCCGGCGAGGTAGCGGTCGTGCCCGTCGGTCTGGCCGAGCGCCCAGCGGACGTCGAGCAGCACGGGCGCCCTGGGGCCGGCCAGCTCGGCCGCGAGCGCCTCCGCGGTGACCAGCACGTTGTCCCGGTCGGTCATGCGGGCTCCTTCCGCAGGTCGAGCCGCATGGTCCACGCGTCGATGTTGCCCGGCTGGTAGTACGCCCGGCGCTTGCCCAGCCGCTCGAACCCGACGCTCTCGTACAGGTGGATGGCCGGCTCGTTGTCCACCCGGACCTCGAGCAGGACCACCGCTGCGCCGACCTCGCGGGCGCGCGCCAGCAGGTTGGCCAGCATCAGACGAGCGAGTCCACGGCCCTGGAACCGTTCCTCGGTCCCGATGGTCATCACCTGCGCGTCGTACCCGTCGAACCACAGGCCTGCGTAGCCGACGAGGTCGCCGTCCTGCTCGACTCCCACGTACCACCGGCCGGGTCCGACGGCTCGTCGGCCAGCCCCTCGGGCGACCACGCCGCGGCGCCGAAGAGCCCACCCTCGAGGCGTTCGAGCGTCGGCAGGTCCGTCGCGACGAGGGGCCTGATCAGGATGGTCATCCGAGCGCGCGCTTGCGTTCCGCGGGCGGGACGGCGTCCGGGCGGCGCAGGTACAGCGGCTCGGTGTCCAGGACCTCGTCGGACCGTTGCAGCGACAGGCGGGCGACTCGGCCGGGTCCGGGTCGAGCAGCTCGTCGAGCGACGGAACGATCGCCACGGCTCCGACGGGCGCGACGACCGGGCCGTCGACCGGCGGCGCGAAGACGTCCGCGTACAGCGTGCCGCCACGCCCGACGACCAGGGCACCGCCGAGCCGGACGTCCGCGGCGGCACCGACGGACGGCGGAACGAGCACCTGGATCCGGCCCGGTCCGACCAGACGGTACGACGACCAGTAGACCTCGCGGCGGCGCGCGTCGGTCGCGACGATCACGTCGGTTCCCGCGGGGAGCCGTCGCGACGCGGCCGCGGCGATCGCGTCGAGGCTGGGCACGCCGCGCGCCGGGATGCCGAGCGCGAGCGCGAGCGTCCGCGCGGTCACCAGCCCCACGCGCAGGCCCGTGAACGGTGCGGGACCGGTTCCGACGACCACCGACGTCAGCTCCCGGCGGTCGACGCCCGCGTCCGCGAGGACCGCGGCGATCATCGGGGTCAGCAGCTCGGCGTGGTGCCGCTGCTGCGGGTCGGAGCGCCCGGCGAGGAGCGCACCGTCGTCGTCGGTCAGGCTGACCGCGACGGCGGCGGACGTGTCGAGGGCGAGGACGGGCACGGTCTCAGCCTGCCACCGCATCGGGGCCGGGCAGGTCGACGTCCGCCCAGCGTGCGCCGACGGTGGTCAGCGTGACGATCCGC
Source organism: Cellulomonas sp. McL0606 (assembly GCF_058248365.1). The sequence continues at coordinate 3,341,347 of NZ_CM177779.1, forward strand.
TCGCCGGTCGCGGCGTCGTCGAGATCGTCCATCGTCCCGCCCCGCGGCCGCTGCAGCGTGATCTCCAGACGGTCCTCGGTGAGCCCCTCGACCCAGCCCTCGCCCCACTCGACCACGGTGACGGCCTCGTCCAGGCTCGCGTCGAGGTCCAGCGCGTCGACCTCGTCTAGGGAGCCCAGCCGGTAGGCGTCCACGTGCACCAGCGCCGGTCCGGCCCCGAGCGCCGGGTGCACGCGGGCGATGACGAACGTGGGCGACGCCACCTGCCCGCGCACCTCCAGCCCGACACCGATCCCCTGCGTGAGCGTCGTCTTCCCTGCGCCCAGGTCGCCCGTGAGCACCACCAGGTCGCCGGCGCGCAGCACGCCCGCGAGCGCCCGTCCGAACGCCCGCGTCGCCTCCGCGTCGGGGAGTCGCACCTCGGTCACGCCCCCTCCTCGCTGTCCACGTAGACGCGGGGCACCCGTGCGCCCAGCCGCGTCACGATCTCGTACGAGATCGTGCCCGCCGCGAGCGCCCAGTCCTGCGCGGTCGGTCCGCCGTCGGCGCCCGTCCCGAACAGCTCGACCGTGTCGCCCGCCTCCTCGGTCGCGCCCGGACCGAGGTCGAGCACGACCTGGTCCATGCACACGCGCCCCGCGACGCCGACGGTCCGCCCGCCGACGCGCACGGGTCCACCCGGCCTGTCCTGGGTACCCGACGCGTGCCGCGGCACCCCGTCGGCGTACCCGAGCGGTACCAGCCCGAGCACGGTGTCGCGCTCGGTGACGTACAGGTGGGCGTACGAGACGCCGGAGCCCGCTTGTACGTGTTTCACGTTCGCCAGCTCGGCCTCGACCGTCATGGCGGGCACGAGACCGAACTGCTCCGGCCCGCCGAGCTGCGGCACCGGTGACAGCCCGTACACGGCGATGCCCGGGCGCACGAGGTCGTAGTGGGTGCCGGGGCTGGTCAACGTCGCGGCCGAGTTGGCCAGGTGGCGGACCTCCAGCCGGACGCCAGCACCCTCGACCACCGCCAGCGCCTCGGCGAACACCTTCGCCTGCAAGGTGACCGTGGGATGCGTCGGTTCGTCGGCGATCGCGAGGTGCGACCAGAGGCCGACGACGTCGATCACGCCCTCCGCCTCCAGGGCCTGCGCCGCCGGCAGCAGCAGGTCCAGGTCCGCCGGCGTCAGGCCGTTGCGGCTCAGGCCCGTGTCCACCTTGAGCTGCACCCGGGCGGTCTGCCCGACGGCACGGGCGGCGGCGGCCACCTCCTGCAGCGCCCACGCGGCAGAGACGGTCAGGTCGATGTCCGCCTCGATCGCGTCCCGCAGCGGCGCGCCGGGCGCGTACAGCCACGTGAGGATCCGCGGAGCGGCGACCCCGGCGCGGCGCAGCTCCAACGCCTCTGTCACCTGGGCGGCCCCCAGCCACGACGCCCCGCCGGCCAGTGCGGCGTGCGCGGACGGCACCAGACCATGCCCGTACGCGTCGGCCTTGACCACGGCCATCACCTGAGCCGTCGGCGCGTGCGCGGCGAGCGCGGACACGTTGCCGCGGATCGCCGCGAGATCGACGACGGCGCGCGCGGGGAACTGGCTCACGGCGCCCAGTCTCCCACCCGGTTCACAGACCCTCGACGACGACGTCCGCGCGGTGCGCCGTCGCGGCGACGAGCCGGGCGTTGACCTCGTCGGGACCGTGCGACCACGCCCTGGCCGCCTCCGGGGACTTGCCGAAGGCCTCGTGCCGGGCGACCAGCCGGGCGAGGCGGACCTCGTCGGGAAGCGCGACGAACCACGACTCGTCGAGCAGGCCCGCGACGGGCGCGAACCCGTGCCGGTCGAGCAGGAGGTAGTTCCCCTCGGTGACGACGAGGGGCACGTCGGCCGGCACGGCGATCGCGCCGGCGATCCCGTTCTTGAGGTCCCGGCGGTACTCGGGCGCGTACACCGGGCCGTCCTCGTCGCGGAGCCGGCGCAGGAGCGCCACGTAGCCGGCGGCGTCGAACGTGTCCGGCGCACCCTTGCGATCCGCACGGCCGATGCGCTCGAGCTCGCTCTGCGCCAGGTGGAAGCCGTCCATGGGCACGACGACGGCCCGGGCGCCGGCGACCTCGGCCACCTGGGCCGCGAGCGTCGACTTCCCCGCGCCCGGTGCGCCGACGATCCCCAGGATCCGCCGCTGGCCGGTGGCCAGCAGCGCGTCGAGGCGCGCCCGGGAGCTCGCCGTTCACGGACCCTCGACCAGGGCCGCGATCGTGCCCGGGAGGGCCTCCGCGACGTCGGTCGCCGAGATGGGACCCCCGGGGTTGGCCCGGTGCGCCGCCCGACCGTGGACCAGCGCCGCGGTCGCCGCGAGCGCAGCCACGATCGTCGGGTCGTCGTGGATCGCGTCGACCCGGGCCGCCAGCAGAGCCCCGAGCAGCCCGGCGAGCACGTCGCCCGCGCCCGCCGTGGCGAGCCAGGCCGGCGCGTCCGCCTGCGCGTAGGTGGCGCCCAGCGCGCCGACGACCAGCGTCACCGGACCCTTGAGCAGCACCGTCGCGCCGGTCAGCTCGTGGGTCCGCCGCGCCCAGCGCAGCGGCTCGGCCTCGATGCCCGCGCGATCGACGTCCTCGCCACGGGCACCCAGCAGGGCCGCCAGCTCCCCCGCGTGCGGTGTCAGCACGGCGTGCGGTCCCACCCGCTCGGGCAGCAGCTCGAGCGCACCGGCATCGATGACGGCGGGCTCGCCGCCGGTGACCACGTGCTCGAGCGCGTACTGGATCCGCCGCCGCTGGCTCGCGTCGTCGGTCGACACCCCGGGTCCGAACACCCAGGCCTGGACCCGGCCGTTGCCCACGACGACCTCCGGGTTGGCCGCGACGACCACGTCGCCGACGTCGCCGAGGTAGCGCACCATGCCGACCCCGGCCCGCAGCGCGGCGGTCGTCGCGAGGATCGCGGCCCCGGGATACGCACGGGACCCGGCGACCACGCCGACCACACCGCGGGTGTACTTGTGCGCATCCGCCGTCGGTACAGGCCAGAGCTGGGCCACGTCGCTGTCGTCCAGACGTGCCACCGCCGGCGGCTCGTCCAGCGTCAGCCCGATGTCCACCACCTCGACACGGCCTGCGCGCCGCGCGGCCGGCGGCAGCAGCAGACCCGGCTTCGCGGCACCGAACGTCACCGTCAGGTCCGCGTCGAGGCCCGGACCCGTTGCCGTCCCGTCGTCGACCCCGATGCCCGACGGGACGTCGACGGCGACCACGAACGCTCCGCCCGTGAGCCCGTGGGCGACCTCGGCCGCGCGTCCATGCAGCCCCGAACCGTCGCCACCGATGCCGACGAGCCCGTCGAGGACCAGGTCCGGATCCCCGGGACGGTCGACCACCCGACCACCGGCCCGCAGGAGCGCGTCCAGGCCGCCCTGGTGCACGCGATCGCTCGCGAGGACCGCGCGGACCTCGACCCCGCGCCGGGCCAGCAGCGCCCCGGCGTAGAGGGCGTCGCCGCCGTTGTTGCCCGACCCCGCCAGGACCAGCACCCGCGCACCGCCGATCCGCCCGCGAAGCTCGGCCAGAGCGGCGCACACGTGCACGTGCAGCGCGAACGCGGCCCGTTCCATCAGCGGCTCGCCGGCGGCCAGCAACGGCTCCTCGGCGGCTCGGACCTGCGACGACGTCCACGACTCCAGCACGTCTCCATCCTGTCTGCTCCGGGCACGTCGAGCGAGCCGCGGGTAACCTGCGGGGCATGCGCTTCGGACTCTTCATCCCCCAGGGCTGGCGGCAGGACCTCACGGGCATCGAGCCCCGCGACCACTGGCAGGTGATGAACGGCCTGGCGAAGCACGCCGACGACGGCGACGCCTTCGAGTCGATCTGGGTCTACGACCACTTCCACGGCACCCCGGAGCCCAACGGCGAGGCGGTGCACGAGGCGTGGAGCCTCATGAACGCGTTCGCCGCCTCCACCAGCCGCGTCCGGCTCGGCCAGATGTGCACGTGCATGGCGTACCGGAACCCGGCCTACCTGGCCAAGGTCGCCGCGACCGCCGACGTCATCTCGGGCGGTCGCGTCGAGATGGGGATCGGCGCCGGCTGGTACGAGCACGAGTGGCGCGCGTACGGCTACGGCTTCCCGCGGGCCGGCGAGCGGATCGGGATGCTCGACGAGGGCGTGCAGATCTTCAAGCAGCTGTGGACCAACGGCACAGCGACGCTCGACGGCCGCCACTACCAGGTGGACGGCGCCCAGCTGGCCCCGCTCCCCCTGCAGGTCGACGGTCCCCCGCTCTGGATCGCGGGCGGCGGTGAGCAGAAGACCCTGCGCATCGCGGCGGAGCACGCGCAGTACACGAACTTCGACGGCTCCCCGGAGGGCTTCACACACAAGTCCGACGTCCTGCGCGGTCATTGCGACGAGATCGGTCGGCCGTTCGATGAGATCACCCGGTCGGCCAACTACAACGTCGTCATCGGCGAGACGGAGGCCGACGTCGACGACCGCATCGCCTGGGCCGAGGAGCACCTGTCGAACACGGTCCCGTCCCGCGCCGCCGAGCAGGCCGAGTCGCTGCGCAACGGACCGCTGGTGGGCACGCCCGAGCAGATCGTCGAGAAGCTCGGGGCTCTGAAGGACCTCGGGCTCGGTTACGCGATCACGTACTTCCTCGAGGCCGCCTACGACCGCTCGGGCATCGAGCTCTTCGAGACCCAGGTGGTCCCGGCGCTGCGGTGAGCGTCAGTCCCGTTCCGCGACGACGACCGCCGAGGCGATGCCGGCGTCGTGCGAGATGGACAGGTGGAACCGGTCGACGCCGGCCAGTGCCGCGGCGGCTGCGACCGTGCCCGTCACCTCGACCACGGGCTGCGCGCCGGCGACGCGGCGCACGGTCGCGTCCTGCCAGCTCATCCCGGGCGGCGCGCCGAGTGCCTTGGCGATCGCCTCCTTGGCGGCGAAGCGGGCGGCGAGCGAGGTCTCCGGCATCTCGCGCTCCTCGGGCGTGAACAGCCGCTCGCGCAGGGCGGGGACGCGGTGCATGGTCGCGACGAACCGCGCCACGTCGACGACGTCGATGCCCACCCCGACGATCACGAGATCACCGCGGGGTGTAGGTCGCACATGGCCGCGAGTGTAGCCGGGCGGCCTCACGGGCCCGGCTCGGGCACAATCGTCCCGTGCCGCCCTCGCTCAACCTGGCCACGCCCTACGTCGACCTCGATCGCGACGCCTGGGCGCGGCTGTCCGCCTCGACCCCGCTCCCGCTGACGGATGCTGACGTCGAACGCCTCGCCGGCCTGGGCGACCCCATCGACCTGGCCGAGGTCGACGTCGTGTACCGACCGATCTCCCGCCTGCTCGACCTGCACATCGAGGCGACCCGCGGGCTGCACGCCGCGTCGAGCACGTTCTTGCGCGAGGACGTCGGCGGCACCCCGTTCGTCATCGGGGTCGCCGGGTCGGTGGCCGTCGGGAAGTCCACCACCGCCCGCCTGCTGCGCGAGCTGCTCGCCCGGTGGCCGGCGACGCCGCGCGTCCAGCTGGTGACCACCGACGGGTTCCTGTACTCGAACGCGGAGCCGCGAGGCGCGGCCTGATGGAGCGCAAGGGCTTCCCGGAGTCCTACGACCGCCGCGCCCTGCTCCGGTTCGTCTCCCAGGTGAAGGCGGGCCGGCCCGAGGTCAGCGTCCCGGTCTACGACCACCTGACCTACGACATCCTGCCCGGGCGCGAGATCGTGGTGAACCGGCCCGACGTGCTCATCGTCGAGGGCCTCAACGTCCTGCAGCCGGCCCGCCCGTCGGCCGAGGGCCCGTCGAGCCTGGCGGTCAGCGACTTCTTCGACTTCTCCATCTACGTCGACGCGCGCACGAGCGACGTCCGTCAGTGGTACGTCGAGCGGTTCCTGCGCCTGCGTGAGACCGCGTTCGCGCGGCCGGAGTCGTACTTCCACCGGTTCGCCGCGCTGAGCGACTCCGAGGCGGTCGAACGCGCGCAGACCATCTGGGACTCCATCAACGCCCCGAACCTGCTGCACAACATCCTGCCGACCCGCAGCCGCGCCACGCTCGTGCTCACCAAGGGTCCCGACCACGCCGTCCAGCGCGTCCGGCTGCGCAAGCTCGCTACGGCCGCGCAGTCTCGACCGGGAACTTCTCGTTGTCGGTCTCCTTCAGCGCGGCGAGCGCCTTGCTCACGGCTGGGCTCGGCCCGCCGCAACGGTCCGTCGGCCACGTGGGTCGCAGGGCGCGTCCGAGGGCGTCGACGAGCCAGAGCGCAGGAGTGTCGGCCTGGCCCGTGCTGCAGGTCCCACCACGCCGCGCGGACGGTTCCCGCAGGGCCGCGACGAGCGGCTCGAGGTCGCCCTCGCGGTGGCTCGCGGTGAGCGCCAGCCAGGTACCGGACGCGTCCTTCAGAGACCCGTCGAGGGTGCACACGACCACGCTCACCGGCACGAAGCCGTCGGGCACCTTGCCGGGCTCCGGCGACGCGCTGGCGGTCATCGCGGCGCGGCCCGTCGACGCCGGCACCAGGCCCAGGTCGTTCAGGACCGCCGGCGACATGCAGTCCGCCGCCGGAGCGACGACGGCGGTGGGGCGCAGGTCCGTCGGGGTCGAGCTGCAGCCGGCCGCGAAGAGCACGGCGGGGAGCACGACCAGTGCCGTCCACCTCGCCCGCACGTCCACCACGCTCGCTCCCCCTTTTTGCCCATGCCGCCGCGCACCCCCACCGGGTGGCATCAGGAATGGGAGTGCCAGCCTCGGCGTCGGCACACTTCGAGGGTAACGGCAGTCATGATGACGATGACGCCCCCGATACCAGATCGTTAGGCCGCGGGGCCCGATCGTGAGCGTCCCGTGACCGGATGCACAGGGGCCGTCGAGACCTCGGTCTCGAGGGCCGTGTCGTCGGCGGTCTCGTCGGCGGTCTCGACCCCGACCGGCCCGTGGCTCAGCCTGCGCAGGAGCCAGTCGATCCCGATGCCGAGCAGGACGCCTCCGAGCACGCCGACGCCGACCGCGACGATCATGTGGTCGCCGAGCCATGCGCCGGCGCCGATGCCGATCAGCGAGGCATAGACGGCCCAGGTGACGGCAGCCAGCGCCGTGAGGCCCACGAACCGGCGACGCGGGTACCCGACGGCCCCGGCCGTCATGTTGACGGCCACCCGGCCGATGGGGACGTAGCGCGCGGCGATGATGAACGCCGCTCCCCGCCTCGCGAGCGTGCTCTCCGCCCAGTCGATCGCGGCCTGTCCGCGCGCCGAGCTGAGGATCCTGAGCTGCCGCACCTTGACCTTGGTGCCGATCTGGTAGGCGATCTGGTCACCCGTGAACGCGCCGAGCGCCGCCACCAGCATGAGCAGCCAGATGTTCGGTTCGCCGTTCGAGACCGCGACCGCGGCGAGGGCGATCACCAGGGACTCGCTCGGGATCGGCGGGAAGAACCCGTCGACGGCGGCGAAGACGTAGAGGACGACGAAGATCCACGGGGATCCCGCCAGGGCCAGCGCCCACGCCTCCATCGCCTGCAGCCCTTCCCCGTGCGCCCGCCCGCCCACGATCGTGACCGGTTGTCCTCCTCAACGGTAGGCGGCCCCGAGTCGTGCCCGGTACCAGGAGACCTCGGGATCCGTCGGAGCCGCCGCACGTCATCCGCGTACCGTCACGCGACCCCCGCCGGCTCGCGCTCGGTGGCGGCCGGCTCGGCGAGGACGGTGGCGCCCGCGGTCTGCTCGTGAGGAGCGTGCTCGGTGCGGGTGAGCCTGCGCAGGACCCGGTCGATGAGGAAGCCCAGCGTCACGCCGCCGACCACGCCGACCAGGACCCCCAGCATCGTGTGGTCGCCGAACCACGCGCCCGCGCCGATGCCGATCAGTGCGGCGTACATCGCCCACGACGTCGAGGCGATCGCGGCCAGCCCGACGAACCGGCGGCGCGGATAGCCCACCGCCCCCGCCGTCATGTTCACGGCCACGCGGCCCACCGGGACGAACCGAGCGGAGATGATGAAGGTGGCACCTCGTCGGGCGAGGGCCTCCTGCGCCCACAGGATCGCCGCTCGCTCGCGCCGGTCGGAACATCCGGGCTCGTGCACCTTCACCCGGGTGCCGATCTGGTAGGCGATCTGGTCACCGGTGAACGCACCGAGCGCTGCCGCCAGCATCAGGAGCCACAGGTTCGGCGTGCCCTGGGAGATCGCGAGCGCCGCGAGCGCGATGACCACCGACTCGCTGGGGATCGGTGGGAAGAATCCGTCGATGGTGGCGAAGAGGTACACGACGAGGAAGATCCACGGCGACCCCGCGAGGGCCACGGCCCATGCTTCGACCATGACGCGCTCCCTCTGTCGGGGCGGCCCGACCGGCGTGCCCTCTGCGCTCCACGCTAGGCAGGGGTCGTCCGCGCCGACATGGGGGAGACCCCCGGATCGACCCTGGGGTATTCCCCCGGGACCCTGAGTCAGTCCAGGGGGAACCCGAGGGCGTGGCCGGCGCCCGCGGGGCTCGGCTCGGCCGCCCAGCGCGCGCCGAACCCGTCGGTCGTGGCCAGCGAGCGCAGCTCGGCACGGTCGAGGTAGAGCGTGCCGCGCAGGTGGTCGGTCTCGTGCTGGACGATCCGCGCGGACCAGCCGGTCACCACCTCGTCGAGCGCGGTGCCCTGCTCGTCGAGACCGGTCAGACGCACCTGGCGCGCGCGGGACACGACCGCGGTGTAGCCGACGACGCTCAGGCACCCCTCGTAGAACGAGGAGCGTTCCGGACCGACGGGCTCGTACGACGGGTTGACGAGCACGCGGTACGGGAGGGGTTCACGCTCGCGCGCCTGCGCGTGGTCCTCGGACACGGTGCCCGGGTCCTCCAGCACGGCGAGCGCGAGCGGGAGGCCCAGCTGTGGGGCTGCCAGACCGACGCCGGGGGCCGCGCGCATCGTCGCGTGCATGACGTCGAGCAGGGCCGCCAGCTCGTCGTCGGAAAGCTGCGCGTCGTACGGCGTCGCCACGGCCCGCAGCGCCGGATGGCCCGCCTGGACGATGGGTGCCAGTCCCTGGTCCGAGCGCGCGCCCGCCTCGATGATCCACAGCGCGGTGTCGCGCAGCGCCTGGTCCCACTGGGGTCCGGCGTACCGCGGTTCGTCGTCCCGACTCACAGCGCCAGCCGTTCCCGCACGACGTCGGCCAGCTCGTGGGCGATGCGGTCCGCGTCGCTCTGGGTGCCCGCCTCGACCATGACACGGACCAGGTTCTCGGTGCCCGACGAGCGCAGCAGCACCCGGCCCGTGTCACCCAGTCCCGCCTCGGCCCGTCGCACCGCGTCGAGCAGCGGGGCGTCGTCGTCGGCACGGTTCTTGTCGACTCCGGGCACATTGACCAGCGTCTGCGGCAGCCGCCGGACGATGCCCGCGAGCCTGGCGATGGTGTCCCCGGTCGCCGCGACCCGCGCGGCCAGCTGCAGAGCGGTCAGGACGCCGTCGCCCGTCGTCGCGTGCGCGGCCATGATGATGTGCCCGGACTGCTCTCCGCCGAGCGAGTACCCGCCGGCGCGCATCGCCTCGAGCACGTACCGGTCGCCGACCGCGGTGTGGATGGTCGCGATCCCGGCCTCGGTCATCGCGATCTTCAGACCCAGGTTGCTCATCACCGTGGTGACCAGGGTGTCGTCGACCAGGTCGCCGCGGTCCTTCATGGCGACGGCGAGGATGCCCATGATCTGGTCGCCGTCGACGAGCACGCCCGACGCGTCCACGGCCAGGCACCGGTCCGCGTCCCCGTCGAACGCGACGCCCAGGTCCGCGCCGGAGGCGACGACGGCCGCCTGCAGCTGCTCCGGGTGCGTCGAGCCGCACTGCTCGTTGATGTTGCGCCCGTCCGGCGAGGCATTGATGACGACGACGTCGGCGCCGGCGGCGCGCAAGGCCGCCGGCCCGACCTCGCTGGCCGCACCGTTGGCGCAGTCGACGGCGATCCGCAGGCCCGTCAGCGGGGCGTCGATGGTGCCGACGAGGTGTTCGACGTACTGCTCGCCCGCGCGCCCGGTGTCCACGCGGATCCGGCCGACGTCGCCGCCGACCGGGCGGTCCCAGTGCTCGCCCATGCGCGCCTCGATGGCGGCCTCGAGCTCGTCGTCGAGCTTGAGCCCGCCGCGGGCGAGGAACTTGATGCCGTTGTCGGGCATGGGGTTGTGGGAGGCCGACAGGACGACGCCGATGTCGACACCGAGCGCGGCCGTCAGGAACGCGACGGCCGGTGTGGGCAGCACGCCGACGTTGTTCACGTCGACCCCCGCCGAGGCCAGCCCCGCCGAGACCGCGGCGGCCAGGAACTCCCCCGACGCGCGCGAGTCGCGTCCGACGATCGCGCGAGGCCGGTGGCCCTCGAACTCTCCGAGCGACCCGAGCACGTGCGCAGCGGCGACCGACAGGTCGAGCGCCAGCTCCGCCGTGACGTCCTTGTTGGCGAGCCCACGCACGCCGTCTGTGCCGAACAGCTGCCCCATGGTCGTCAGACTCCTTCGTCGTGGCACGGCAGGGGTACGAACCCCGCGTCGATGGTCGCAGACATGCCGATGGCCCCGCCGGTCGTCAGACCGGCGGAGCCATCGAGCGGAAGCGCGAAGATCAGCGCTTCGAGTACTGCGGAGCCTTGCGGGCCTTCTTGAGACCGGCCTTCTTGCGCTCCACGACGCGGGCGTCGCGGGTCAGGAAGCCGGCCTTCTTCAGGGCCGGGCGGTTGTGCTCCTCGTCGATCGCGTTCAGCGCTCGGGCGATGCCCAGGCGCAGCGCGCCGGCCTGGCCGCTCACGCCACCACCGGTGATGCGGGCGACGACGTCGAAGCGACCCTCGACGTCGACCAGCTTGAACGGGGAGTTGACGAGCTGCTGGTGCACCTTGTTGGGGAAGTAGTCCTCGAGCGTGCGCCCGTTGACCTTCCACTGACCGGTGCCGGGGACGATGCGCACGCGGGCGATCGCCTCCTTGCGACGGCCGAGCGCGTTGGCCGGGGCCACGTTGCTCAGACCGCGGCCCGTGGGGGCCACCGTCTCGGAGGTGTAGCTGGTGGGGGTGTCATCGCCCTCGAGGTCGATGTCGACCGTGGTCTCTGCCACTGGTTTCCTCGCGTCCTTGTTCTCTGCGCTCAGCCGGCTCACGCCTGCTGAGAAACCTGGGTGATCTCGAAGGGCTTCGGCTGCTGCGCCGCGTGCGGGTGCTCCGCGCCGGCGTAGACCTTGAGCTTGGTAGCTGCTGGCGCGCGAGCGAGCCTTGGGGAGCATGCCACGCACTGCCTTCTCGATCGCGCGCTCGGGGTGCTTCTCCAGGAGGTCGGAGTAGGCCACGGCGCGCAGACCACCCGGGTATCCGGAGTGGCTGTACGCGAGCTTGTTCTCGCGCTTGTTGCCGGTCAGAGCAACCTTCTCCGCGTTGATGACGATGACGAAGTCACCGCCGTCGACGTGCGGAGCAAAGGTCGCCTTGTGCTTGCCGCGCAGCAACGTGGCCACGTGAGTGGCCAAGCGGCCCAGGACGACATCGCTTGCGTCGATGATGTACCAGTTCCGCTCGACGTCGCCGGGCTTCGGGGTGTACGTACGCACGGTCGTCAGCCTTCGTTTCGATACGAATCTTGTCGCGGCGGAAGTCCGCAGGGTGCGGGTCCGCCGATGAGAACTCTCGCTTGCATCCGGACGGCGAGCGGGAACGCACCGGTCCTGCCGTTCTGGCTCGGTGCTGAGTACACCAGCGCGCGAACGGGGACGCACAACGAGTAGCAAGATTACCCGGCGCCCCGGCAGGGGGTCAAAACGCGGTAGGTCACACCGCGGCGGGCGGTCCGTGCCGGCGCACCGGTCGCAGTGCCGCCGACGCCGCACCGACCACGCGATCGGTCAGGTCGTCGAGCGTCGGGGTCCGCAGCGCCCAGTGCTGCCAGTACAGCGGGACGTCCAGCGTCCGACCCGCCCGCACCTCGACGAGCGACCCGCGCGCCAACCCGTCCCGGGCGGCGACCTCCGGCACCATCCCCCAGCCGAGGCCCGCCTCGATCAGTCCGACGAACGCCGACTGGGAGGGCACGTAGTGCACCATCGGCGTCACGGTCCGCCGGCCGACGACGGCCGCGACGAAGCGTTCCTGCAGGCCATCCTCCCTGTTGAACGCCAGCAGCGGCGCCTGGGCGAAGGCCTCGGCGGTCAGTCCGTCGCCGAACCAGCGGTCCCGACGGTGCGGCGCAGCCACGGCCAGGTAGCGCATGGCGCCCAGGCGCCGGACGCGACAGCCCTGGACCGCGCGGGGGTCGGCGGTGACCGCGGCCATCACGGTCCCGTCCCGCAGCAGCCCCGCGGAGAGGTCCTGGTCCTCGCGCCGCAGGTCGAGCAGGACGTCCGGCGGCAGGTCCGCGACGGCCGCCGGGAACCACGTCGACATCGAGTCGTCGTTCACTGCCACGGGGAGCCGTCGCGACGAACCGCCCGAGCGGACGGCCCCCGCGGGCGGCACGAGCAGGCTCATGGCGTCGCGACCGAGCAGCTCGACCTGACCTGCCAAGCGCAGCAGCACCTCGCCGTCGTCGGTGGGCCGGCAAGGCCGCGTGCGGAGCACCAGAACGCGCCCCACCTGCAGCCTCTAGGGCCTTGACCCGCTGGCTGACCGCGGACGGGGTGATGTGCAGACGCTGCGCGGCCGCGTCGAAGCTGCCCTCGTGCACCACGGCCGCGAGGGCGCTCAGCTGGTCGGGATCGAACGCCACATGAATGATCCTAACGGTTCTTCAGAATCATGAACTGGCCTTCATCGTCGTCGCCGCCTAGCCTCTCGACCATGTTCCCCGCGGCCCTCGCCGGCTGGCTCACGATGATCAGCCTCATCGTCGCCATCGGCGCCCAGAACGCCTTCGTGCTCCGCCAGGGCATCCGGCGCGAGCACGTCCTGCCCGTCGTGGTGATCTGCGCGCTGGCCGACGCTCTCCTGATCGCGGCGGGGATCGCGGGGCTCGGCGCCATCATCGCCAACCATCCGGCCGTGCTGACCGTGACCAAGTACGTCGGCGCCGCGTTCCTGCTGTGGCTCGCGATCGGCTCCTTCCGGCGGGCACGGCACCCGGAGGTCCTCGACCCGGCGGCCGCGGGCCCGGCAAGCCTCTCGGCCGTGGTCACCACCTGCCTCGCCCTGACGTTCCTCAACCCGAACGTCTACCTGGACACGGTCGTGCTGATCGGCTCGCTGGCGCACCAGCACGAGCCCTACGCACGGGTGTTCGGGCTCGGGGCCGTGGTGGCGAGCATCGTGTGGTTCGCGGCGCTCGGGTTCGGCGCCGGCTACCTGCGACCCCTGTTCGCCCGCCCGCGGTCGTGGCAGGTCCTCGACATCGTCATCGGCCTGATCGTCACGACGATCGCGGTGTCCCTCGTCCTGTGACGCAGCGCCCGGCGCGCCTATCGCGCGCGCTCCACCCGGCCCGCGTCCCACACGGGCTCCGGCGTCTCGACCACGTCACCGTCGGCGCCGAAGACCAGGAACCGGTCGAAGGTGCGCGTGAACCAGCGGTCGTGGGTGACGGCCATGACCGTCCCCTCGAACGCGGCCAGACCCGTCTCCAGGGCCTCCGCCGAGTGCAGGTCGAGGTTGTCGGTGGGCTCGTCGAGCAGCAGCAGCGTCGCGCCGCCCAGCTCGAGCAGGAGGATCTGCAGACGCGCCTGCTGACCGCCCGAGAGCGTCTCGTACCGCTGCTCGGCGGCCGCGACGAGCTCGTACCGGTCCAGCGCCTTGGACGCCTGCTCGCGACCGATCCCCGACCGGTGCCCGTCCCCCCGGTTGAGGATCTCCAGCAGCGTCCGGCCCACGAGCTCCGGGTGGCCGTGGTTCTGCGCGAACCACCCGGGTCGCACGCGCGGGCCGAGCACCACGCGACCGGTGTGCTGCACGGGCGCGACGGGGGTGTCGTCGGCGGGCTCGTGCTCGGGGCTCGGGTCGCTGCCGCCGGCGGCCAGGAGCCGTAGGAAGTGCGACTTGCCCGAGCCGTTGGAGCCGAGCACCGCCACGCGCTCGCCGAACCAGACCTCGAGGTCGAACGGCTTCATCAGCCCGGTCAGCTCGAGCCCGGTCGCGACGACCGCGCGCTTGGCCGTGCGGCCACCGTGCAGGCGGACGCGGACGTTCTGCTCGCGGGCCAGCAGCGTGGGGGGTCCGGCCTCCTCGAACTTGCGCAGCCGCGTCTGGGCGGCCTGGTAGCGCGACGCGAGGCCGTCGTTGAAGGCCGACTTCGTCTTGAGGGTGAGCACGAGCTCCTGAGCTTGGCATGCTCCTCCTCCCAACGCCGCAGCAGCTCCTCCAGCCGCGAGCGCCGGTCCTCGCGCGCCTGGTGGTACGTGCCGAACCCGCCACCGTGCACCCAGACCGTCGCCCCCATGACGCCCGGCTCGAGGGTGGCCACCTGGGTGGCCACGTTGGCGAGCATCTCGCGGTCGTGGCTGACGAACAGCACGGTCTTGTTCGACGCCCGCAGCTTGTCCTCCAGCCACCGCTTGGTGGGCACGTCGAGCGCGTTGTCGGGTTCGTCGAGCAGCAGGACCTCGTCGGGACCCCGCAGCAGCGCCTCCAGCACGAGCCGCTTCTGCTCACCGCCGGACAGCGACCGCACCTCGCGGTGCTGCGCCTGGTCGAACGGGATGCTCAGCACGGCGTCGGTGACCCGGTCCCAGCCGGCCTCAGCCTCGTAGCCGCCGACGTCCGCCCAGTCGACCAGCGCCTGCGCGTACCGCATCTGCGACGGCTCGTCGTCGGTCTCCATGATGGCGATCTCCGCGGCGCTCAGCTCGACGGCGGCGTCGCGGACCGAGGCGACCGCGAGCGATGCCAGCAGGTCGCGGATCGAGCGGTCGTCGTTGATCCGGCCGATGTCCTGCCGCATGATCCCCAGCCCGCCGCTGCGCCCGACGGACCCCGCGTGCGGCTGCTCGTCGCCGGCGACGATCCGCAGCAGCGTCGTCTTGCCGGCACCGTTGGGGCCGACGAGGGCCACTCGAGCGCCGTCAGCGACCCGGAACGTGACGTCGTCGAGGAGCGGACGGCCGTCGGACAGCACGTAGCCGATCCCGCCGATGTCGAGGTGACCCATGGGACCAGTGTCCCTTGGCGCCACGACCCGCGGCATCGCAATACTGGCGTCCGGCCGCGTGCGGTGCGAAGGTCGGGGCATGAGCTACGACACGTCCGGCACCAGCAGCGATCCCGAGCTCGACAGCGAGGGCGACACCGACCAGCTGCCCAGCGAGGACACCCTGCTGGACCGTGGCGTGGACGACCTGCTCGACGAGGGCTACTCGGTGCCCACCCGTGGGCGCGCCAACCACTACGGCGAGACGCCGTGGGAGGAGGCGCACCGCGAGACGATCGACCAGCGCATCGGCCAGGAGGAGCCCGAGGTCTGGGAGGCGCGCAGCCTTCCGTTCGACGACCGCGAGCAGTTCCGTGCCGGACGCCTCGTCGAGGACGACGGCGCGGTCGAGGCCGGCGGCACGGACGGGTTCGCGGTCGACGCCGGGATCTCGGGCGGGGCCGCGAGCGCCGAGGAGGCCGCCGTGCACCTCATCGCCGAGGAGTACGTGGACGACCGTCGCTACCACGACGACGACGACGAGCTCTAGCCGCAGCACCCCTGCGGTCGCGGGTCCACGTCGTGGGCTTCGCGACGAGACCGCGTCCGCTCGGCCCGCGCACCCATCTCGTCGTCGGCGGGGTAGCCCACCTCTTCGAGCGTGAGCCCGTGCGCGGGCACCACGTGCGCGCCGGCAAGCCGGCTCCGGGCGGCGAGCAGCTGGGCGGGCCAGCCCGCGTCCCGACGGCCCTCCCCCACGGCCACGCTGGCGCCCACGAGGGTGCGCACCATGGAGTGGCAGAACGCGTCCGCCTGCACGGTCGCGACGACCAGCCCCGCATCCGGCCCGTCGAGCGGCCTGGACCACCGGAAGACCTCGAGCGTGCGGATCGTCGTCGCCCCCGCCCGCGGCTTGCAGTACGACGCGAAGTCGTGCCGACCCTCCAGCGGCCGGCCCGCGACGTCCATCGCCTCGACGTCCAGCGGCCGCCGGTGCCAGAGGACGTGCGCGCGGGCGAGCGGGTCGCGCCGCGCCGAGTCGTCGCAGACCCGGTACGTGTACCGACGCCGCAACGCCGAGAACCGCGCGTCGAAGCCGTCGGGTGCCTGGGTCACCGCATGGACGACCAGGTCCGTCGGCAGCACCCCGCCCAGCCGGGTGAGCAGCGCCTCCTCGACCGGGCGCTCAGCGCGCCCACGGGACCGCTCCAGCAGACCGACGGGGATGTCGACGTGCGCCACCTGGCCGCGCGCGTGCACGCCCGAGTCCGTCCGCCCGGCGACCGTCACCCGCGGTGGCCCGTCCGTGCGCAGGACCATGCCCAGGGCGTCCTCGAGCACTCCCTGGACGGTCCGCAGCCCGGGCTGCACCGCCCACCCCGCGAAGCGGCTGCCGTCGTAGGCGAGGTCCAGCCGCAGCCGCACCGCAGCGTCATCGTCGGGGCTCGCGCTCACGGGTCCACACGCTAGCCGAGGCGACGAATGACGCCGCCCGCGGCGCATCGATAGCGTGGCAGCGTGTCGAAGAGCCTCGAGGACCTGTTCACGCTCGCCGTCGACTGCGGCGGCGGAGGGATCAAGGCGTCCGTGCTCGACTCGGCCGGCACCCTGCACGCCCCCGCGGTCCGGGTGGCGACGCCCTACCCGCTGTCCCCGGAACGGCTGGTGTCGACGATCGCGGACATCGCCTCGGGCCTGCCGCCGGCGGACCGCGCCACCGTCGGGATGCCGGGGATGATCCGGCACGGCGTCGTCGTCGCGACCCCGCACTACGTCACTCGCAGCGGACCCCGCAGCGCCGTCGACCCCGATCTGCTGGCGGCCTGGACCGGGTGCGACATCCGCGCGAGCGTCGAGGCCCGGCTCGGCCTGCCGACGCTCGTCCTCAACGACGCCGAGGTGCACGGCGCGGGAGTCGTCTCCGGCACGGGCATCGAGCTCGTGCTCACCCTGGGCACGGGACTGGGCTCGGCGCTCTTCGACGGCGGCAAGCTGGCCCCGCACCTGGAGCTTCTCGCACGCCCCCGTCCGGTGGGGAACGTCCTACGACGTGTACATCGGGCAGGTCGAGCGCGCCCGCCTCGGCGACGGGCTGTGGTCCCGGCGGGTGCGTCGCGTCGTCGAAGGGCTTCGGCCGGTGTTCTGGTGGGACCGTCTCTACCTCGGCGGCGGCAACGCCCGGCAGGTGACGCCGCAGGTGCTCGCCAGGCTCGGCGACGACGTCGTCGTCGTGCCCAACCAGGCCGGCATCGTCGGCGGGGTCAGAGCCTGGTCGCTGGGCCACTGACCCGTTCGTCCACCTCCGCCAGCGCCTCCAGCAGCACCCGCGTGAACCGCGTCGGCTGGACCAGGTTCACCAGGTGCGTCGCGCCCGGCACGACGACCAGGCGCCCGTCGCGGCACGCCGCCAGGAACCGGCGCTCCTCGCCGCGGAAGTGGTCGAGCCGACCGTTCACCAGCCACACCGGCGCCTCGACCAGCGCCAGGTCCTCCAGCGGCGTCGCCGTCGCCATCTCGCGCAGCACGTCGTCGGTGACGTCCAGTGCGAACCCGCCGGCGCCGGCGTCGGCGGCGCCCGCCGGCGGCAGGGCGAGGTCGACGAAGAACTGGTTCAGCCGGGCCCCGCCGTCGGGCAGCCGCACGATGTAGCGGGCACCGAGTGCCCACCCCGCGAGCAGGACCCCGTGCGGTCGCGTCGAGCAGGACGCCGCGAGCAGCCCGGCCACCTGCTCCGGGTGCCGCGCGGCGTGCCGGATCCCCACGTACCCGCCCAGCGAGAGGCCGACGACGAACGCGCGACCGCCGACCTCGTCGACCGCCCGCGCGACCGCGTCCACGGCGGCGTCGAGCGTGAACTGTTCGCCGACCCGGCTCCCGTGCCCGGGGAGGTCCACGGCCACGGCGGCACGTCCGGCACGGGCGAGGGCCTCGAGCTGCGCCCGCCACATCGTGCGCGACGTCCGCAACCCGTGCACCAGGACGACGGGCAGGCTCATGCCCGCGACTCTAGGCACGCGAGAGGGCCCGGAACCAGTGCGGTTCCGGGCCCTCTCGTGAACGGCGTCAGGCCTTGTCGGCCTCGTCCTCGACGGGGGCGTCCTCGACGACGGTCTCGGTCTCCTCGACCGGGGCGTCCTCGACGACCGTCTCCTCGACGGGCGCGTCCTCGACCTTGTCGGACTTCTTCGCCTTGGGGGCAGCCTTGGAGGCGGCCTTGGTGGCCTCCTTCACGACGGCCTGCTTGGGCGAGAGCGGCTCGAGCACGAGCTCGATGACGGCCATCGGGGCGTTGTCGCCCTTGCGCGGGCCGATCTTGGTGATGCGCGTGTAGCCACCCTGACGCTCGGCGACGGCCGGAGCGATCTCGGTGAACAGCACGTGCACGACGGACTTGTCCTTGACGACGGTCATCACGCGGCGGCGGGCGTGCAGGTCACCACGCTTGGCGAACGTGATGAGGCGCTCGGCGAGCGGACGCAGGCGCTTGGCCTTCGTCTCGGTCGTCGTGATGCGCTTGTGCTCGAACAGCTGCGTCGCGAGGTTCGCGAGGATCAGCCGCTCGTGCGCCGGTCCGCCACCGAGCCGGGGACCCTTGGTGGGCGTAGGCATGGTTATTACTCCTTGAGTTCCAGTGATGGGCTGCTCGCGGGCTCAGCGGCCCGCGGCTTCCCCGGCGTCAGTACTGCTCGTCCTCGACGAAGTCGCCCTCGTCGTCGCCGTAGTAGGCGGTGGCGGACGGGTCGAAGTCGAGCGGGCTGTCCTTGAGCGTCAGGCCGAGCTCGGCGAGCTTCTCCTTGACCTCGGTGATGGACTTCGCACCGAAGTTGCGGATGTCCAGGAGGTCGGCCTCGGAGCGCGCAACGTGCACCCACGGAGTGGATGCCCTCACGCTTGAGGCAGTTGTAGGAGCGGATCGTGAGCTGCAGGTCCTCGATCGGCAGCGCGAGGTCCGCGGCGAGCGCGGCGTCCGTCGGCGACGGGCCGATCTCGATGCCCTCGGCCTCGACGTTGAGCGACGGGCCAGACCGAACAGCTCCACCAGCGTCTTGCCGGCCGAGGCCAGCGCGTCGCGGGGGCCGATGGCCGACTTGGTCTCGACGTCGACGATCAGCTTGTCGAAGTCCGTGCGCTGCTCGACACGCGTCGCCTCGACCTTGTAGGTCACCTTGAGGACGGGCGAGTAGATCGAGTCGACCGGGATGCGGCCGATCTCGGCGTCGAACGACTTGTTCTGGTTGGCCGACACGTAGCCGCGGCCGCGCTCGACGGTCAGCTCGATCTCGAGCTTGCCCTTGTCGTTCAGCGTCGCCAGGTGCAGGTCGGGGTTGTGCACCTCGACGCCGGCCGGCGGGACGATGTCGGCCGCGGAGACCTCACCGGCACCCTGCTTGCGCAGGTACATCACGACGGGCTCGTCGTTCTCCGAGGAGACGACCAGCTGCTTGATGTTGAGGATGATCTCGGTGACGTCTTCCTTGACACCAGGAACGGTCGAGAACTCGTGGAGCACGCCGTCGATGCGGATCGACGTGACGGCGGCACCCGGGATGGAGGACAGCAGCGTCCGGCGGAGCGAGTTGCCGAGCGTGTAGCCGAAACCCGGCTCCAGGGGCTCGATGGAGAACCGCGACCGGTTCTCCGAGATGACCTCTTCGGTCAGGGTGGGGCGCTGTGCAATCAGCACGGTGTATTTCCTCTCAGCGGGCGTCCGCCATATGACGCTGCGCAGTACTACGAGCCGACCTGGTCTCGGTCCACCTGGTCGGACGGACTGATGCCGGGCCGGTGCTGGTGAGCACCGACCCGGCCGAAACCATGGTCAGACGCGGCGGCGCTTGGGCGGACGGCAGCCGTTGTGCGCCTGGGGCGTCACGTCCTGGATCGAGCCGACCTCGAGGCCGGTCGCCTGCAGCGAACGGATCGCGGTCTCACGGCCGGAGCCGGGGCCCTTGACGAAGACGTCGACCTTCTTCATGCCGTGCTCCTGGGCGCGGCGAGCGGCGGCCTCGGCGGCGAGCTGCGCCGCGAACGGGGTCGACTTGCGCGAGCCCTTGAAGCCCACCTGGCCCGACGAGGCGGACGCGATGACGGCGCCCGACGGGTCGGTGATGGAGATGATCGTGTTGTTGAACGTGCTCTTGATGTGCGCCTGGCCGTGGGAGACGTTCTTCTTCTCCTTGCGGCGCGGCTTGCGCACGGCGGAACGGGTCTTGGGAGGCATTCTCTTCTTCTCTCGAGGTCTTGACGGCGTGCCCTGGCGCGAGGCGCCCGGGGCGGAGGGCTACTTGCGCCCGGCCTTCTTCTTGCCGGCGACGGTGCGCTTGGGACCCTTGCGGGTACGCGCGTTGGTCTTCGTGCGCTGACCGCGCACGGGAAGGCCACGGCGGTGGCGAAGGCCCTCGTAGCAGCCGATCTCGACCTTGCGGCGGATGTCGGCGGCGACCTCACGGCGGAGGTCACCTTCGAGCTTGTAGTTGCCCTCGAGGAAGTCACGCAGCGCGACGACTCGGTGTCACCGAGGTCCTTCACGCGGACGTCCGGGCTGATACCGGTGGCGGCGAGGGTCGCCTGCGCGCGCGTGCGCCCGACGCCGTAGATGTAGGTGAGTGCGATCTCGAGCCGCTTCTCGCGGGGGAGGTCGACTCCGACAAGACGTGCCATGTGCCTGGTGGCTCCTGAACTGCATCGGAGGTCTTCCGCACCACCTCCCCGCGTGCTGCGGGCCCCGGCCTCCGACCGGGGGTTCACCGGGCCCGAGGGCCCGAGGTGGTGGTGCGCTTGCTTGCTTGTGGTGCTCGTTCCTGCAGAAGTGCTAGGGCGTCAGCCCTGGCGCTGCTTGTGGCGCAGGTTCTCGCAGATCACCTGGACGCGACCGTGCCGGCGGATCACCTTGCACTTGTCGCAGATCTTCTTGACGCTGGGCTTGACCTTCATCGCGTGTTTTCCTCCGCCGCCGTGTGGTCTCCGTGTCGGGAGGACGGCGTGATCGAGTGGCTGTTACTTGTAGCGGTAGACGATCCGGCCACGGGACAGGTCGTACGGGCTGAGCCACCACCACGCGGTCCTCGGGGAGGATCCGGATGTAGTGCTGACGCATCTTGCCCGAGATGTGGGCGAGCACCTTGTGGCCGTTGGTGAGCTCCACGCGAAACATCGCGTTGGGCAGAGCCTCCACGACGCTGCCCTCGATCTCGATGACACCGTCCTTCTTCGCCATATCCTCCGCTAACTGTTCGTCCGAGACTGTTCGACCCACGTCGGCCACATCGCCCAGCAGGCAGCTGGCCGTCGTCGCGAACGTGGAGAGTGCACGTGCCCGAACCAGGCCGTCCGTGAGGAGAGCCGAGCAGTTGATGACCACCGAGATCCGAACCCGACGAATCGCTTCGAGGATCACGGTGTTCCGATGAACCGGGCGCACACACCCAACGGACGATCTTACGCCATCGAGGGCGTTCGAGGAAACCATCCGGCCCGACAGAGCGGTCAGAGCAGTGGGGCGATGGTCACACCCAGCGGCTCGAGCGCCGCGGCGCCGCCGTCGAACGCGGTGAGCACCCAGATCCCGTCCTCGAGGACGGCCACCGAGTGCTCCCAGTGGGCGGCGCGGGAGCCGTCGTCGGTCACCACCGTCCACTCGTCGTCGAGCTCGCGCGTGAACCGCGAACCGCGCACCAGCATCGGCTCCACCGCGACGCACAGGCCGGGACGCAGCGCGGGACCGCGGTCCCGCGCGCGATAGTTCAGCACGTCCGGAGGCTGGTGCATCGCGGTGCCGATGCCGTGCCCGACGTACTCCTGGACGATGCCGTAGCGCGCTCCCCCGTTGAGACCGGCCGACTGCGCCTCGTCGACGAGGGCCTCGACCGCCTCTCCGACCGCACCGAGCCGTGCGCCGGTCGCGAGTGCGGCGATCCCCGCCCACAGTGCTCGCTCGGTCGTCATCGCCAATGCTTCGTCGAGGGCGTCCGCCTCGTCCAGGACGATGGTCACCGCCGAGTCACCGTGCCAGCCGGCCACGATCGCGCCGCAGTCGATGCTGACCACATCGCCTGCGTGCAGGACGCGCGGGCCAGGGATGCCGTGCACGATCTCGTCGTTGACCGAGATGCACAGCGTGGCGGGATAGCCGTGGTAGCCGAGGAACGACGGCGTCGCGCCGTGGTCACCGATCACCGTGGCGGCCAGGGCGTCGAGCGACGCGGTCGTCACGCCCGGGGCGGCGGCGGCGCGGACGGCGCTCAGCGCCTCGGCGACGACCAGACCGGCCCGACGCATGAGCAGGACCTGCTCGGGCGTCTTGTACTCGATCCGCTCCCGGCCGAACATGGACCGGCTCAGGCGTCCAGGGTGCCGATGGCCGCGAGCAGGCGCACGGTCACCTCGTCGACCTCGCCGATCCCGTCGACCTGCGCGAGCAGACCGCGACCGTCGTAGACCGAGGCGATCGGCGCGGTCTCCTGCGCGTACACGTCGAGGCGGTGCCGGATGACGTCCTCCGTGTCGTCCTCGCGCCCCTCGATCTCGGCCCGCTTCAGCAGCCGGGGCACGACGACCTCAGGGTCCGCCGTCAGCTCGACCGCGAGGTCGAGCGCCGCGCCGGCGTCGCCGAGGATCGCGTCGAGCTCGGCCACCTGGGCGACGTTGCGCGGATACCCGTCGAGCAGGAACCCGTCCGCCGTGTCCGGCTGCGCCAGACGGTCGCGCACCATGTCGTTGGTCACCGAGTCCGGGACCAGGGCGCCGCGCGAGGTGTACTCCTGGACCTTCAGGCCCAGCGGCGTGCCGCCCTTGATGTTGGCCCGGAACAGGTCACCGGTCGAGATCGCCGGGATGCCCAGCGACTCGGCCAGGCGCACAGCCTGGGTGCCCTTGCCGGCGCCGGGGGCGCCCAGCAGGACGAGCCGCCTGCTCATCGAAGGAAGCCTTCGTAGTGGCGCTGCTGCAGCTGGGACTCGATCTGCTTGACGGTCTCGAGCCCGACACCGACGACGATCAGGATCGACGAGCCGCCGAACGGGATGTTGGTCCCGACGCCGAGAACGATGAACACGATGGTCGGGATCAGTGCGACGACGGCCAGGTAGATCGAGCCGGGCGCGGTGATGCGCGAGATGACGAAGTCGAGGTACTCCGCCGTCGGACGGCCGGCCCGGATGCCCGGGATGAAGCCGCCGTACTTCTTCATGTTGTCCGCGACCTCGTCCGGGTTGAACGTGATCGCCGTGTAGAAGTAGCAGAAGAAGATGATCAGGAACACGTAGAGCGCGAGGTGCAGGGGCGCGCTCGGCGAGACCAGGTACCGCGAGATCCACTGCACCCAGCCGGAGGTCTGGTCACCGAACTGCGCGAGCAGCCCGGGGACCGCCAGCAGCGACGACGCGAAGATGATCGGGATGACGCCGGCCATGTTGATCTTGATCGGGATGTAGGTGCTGGAGCCGCCGTACATGCGCCGACCGACCATGCGCTTGGCGTACTGGACCGGGATCCGGCGCTGCGACTGCTCGACGAAGACGACCATGCCGACGACGAGCACGATGACGGCCAGGACGATGATGAACTTGAAGGCACCGTTGTTGCCCTGCGCGATCGACCAGAGGGCCGTCGGGAAGCTCGCCGCGATCGACGTGAAGATGAGCAGCGACATGCCGTTGCCGACGCCGCGCTCCGTGATCAGCTCACCGAGCCACATGATGAGGCCGGTACCGGCGGTCATCGTGATGACCATGATCAGGAGGATGTACCAGGAGTCGTTCGGGATGACGTCGACGGTGCAGCTCTGGAACAGCTGACCGCTGCGCGCGACCGTGATGATGGTCGTCGACTGCAGGATCGCCAGACCGATCGTCAGGTACCGCGTGTACTGCGTGAGCTTCGCGGTGCCGGACTGGCCCTCCTTGTGGAGCTCCTCGAAACGGGGGATGACCACCCGGAGGAGCTGCACGATGATGCTGGCCGTGATGTACGGCATGATCCCGAGCGAGAAGACCGAGAAGCTTGAGCAGCGCCCCGCCACTGAACAGGTTCACCAGGCCGAGCAGGTCGTTGCCCTTGGTCTGGTCGATACACGTCTGCACGTTCGGGTAGGACACCCCGGGGGTCGGCAGGAACGAGCCGATCCGGAAGATCACCATGATCCCGATGGTGAAGAGCAGCTCTGCGCCGCAGGTCGGGCGTTCGGAACGCCCGCACGAATGCGCTGAGCACCTGTCCTCCTGAGCGGCCGGAGCCGCATCTCGTACGACCGGTTCATTCCGGCCGTGCCACCTGCGTTACGTCGCAGGCACCGGGGCACCCTAACTGATGCTGACGAACAAACGGAAAGGGACCGGTGGGGAACTACGACCCCACCGGTCCCATCCTCGATCAGTCCTGCGCGACGCTTCCGCCGGCTGCGACGATCGCGTCCTTCGCGGACGCCGAGTAGGCGTCGACCGCGACAGAAACCTTGACCGTGAGCTCACCGGTGCCGAGCACCTTGACGGGCTGGCCCTTACGGACCGCACCCTTGGCGACCAGGTCGGCGACCGTCACGTCGCCACCGTTCGGGTACAGCGCCGAGAGCTTGTCCAGGTTGACCACCTGGTACTCGACGCGGAACGGGTTCTTGAAGCCACGCAGCTTCGGGAGGCGCATGTGCATGGGCATCTGCCCGCCCTCGAAGCGCGTCGGCACCTGGTAGCGAGCCTTGGTGCCCTTGGTGCCACGACCGGCCGTCTTGCCCTTGGACGCCTCGCCACGACCCACGCGGGTCTTGGCGGTCTTGGCGCCGGGGGCCGGACGCAGGTGGTGCACCTTGAGGGTGCCACCGTTGCCGGGCAGCGCGGCGGCCTCGGCAGCCTTGGCGGCAGCCGCGGACACCGTCTTCTTGGGCGCCGCAGCCTTCGCCTCGGCCTTGGCCTTCGGCTCAGCCTCGGCCTTTGCCTTCGGCTCAGCCTTGGCCTTGGCCGGAGCCTTCGCCTCGGCCTTGGGGGCCGACTCGGTCGCTGCGTCGGCCTTCGGAGCCTTCGCCTTGGCGGTCGCCTTCGGAGCGGACTCCGTGTCGGTCGCCTTCTTCTCTGCAGCCTTCTTGGGGGCGGCGGCGGCCTTCTTGGGGGCCGTCACCTTCTCCTCAGGCGTGTTCTCGTCTGCCATGGTCACTCCACCTCTTCGACCGCGACAAGGTGCGTCACCGTCTTGACCATGCCGCGGATCTCAGGACGGTCCTCCTTGACGACGACGTCGCCGATCCGCTTGAGGCCGAGGGTGCGCAGGGTGTCGCGCTGGTTCTGCTTGCCACCGATGCCCGACCGCGTCTGGGTCACCTTGAGTCGAGCCATCAGGCACCTGCCTTCGTACCCGCCGCAGCGGCCAGGCCGGCAGCCTGGGCGCGCAGGAGGGCAGCCGGGACGACGTGCTCGACGGGGAGCCCACGGCGCGCAGCCACGGCCTCCGGACGCTCGAGACCCTTCAGGGCCGCGACCGTCGCGTGCACGATGTTGATGGCGTTCGACGAACCGAGCGACTTGCTCAGGACGTCGTGGATGCCGGCGCACTCGAGGACGGCGCGCACGGGTCCACCGGCGATCACACCGGTACCCGGCGACGCCGGACGCAGGAAGACGACACCGGCCGCGGCCTCACCCTGGATGGGGTGCGGGATGGTGCCCTGGATGCGAGGAACCTTGAAGAAGTTCTTCTTGGCCTCCTCGACGCCCTTGGCGATCGCCGCGGGCACCTCCTTGGCCTTCCCGTAGCCGACACCGACCGTGCCGTCGCCGTCGCCGACCACGACGAGCGCGGTGAAGCTGAAGCGACGACCGCCCTTGACGACCTTGGCGACGCGGTTGATCGTCACGACGCGCTCGAGGAACGCGCTCTTCTCTGCGGCCTCGCGGCCACCACGACCGCCGCCACCGTCACGGCCACGACCGCCGTCGCGACGGTCACCGCCGCCACCGGCCCCGGCGCCGCCCGCAGGCGCGCCGGTGTTGCTGCGCTGAGGAGCAGCCATCAGATTGTCCTCTTCTTCGTTCCGGAGTTCATCGTCGTCGTCACAGCTTCAGACCGCCCTCGCGAGCGCCGTCCGCCACCGCTGCGACGCGGCCGTGGTACTTGTTGCCGCCGCGGTCGAAGACCACAGCGTCGAGGCCGGCAGCCTTCGCACGCTCGGCGATGAGCTCGCCGACCTTGCGGGCCTTGGCCGTCTTGTCGTCGTTCGAGCTGCGCAGGTCGGCCTCGAGGGTCGATGCCGACACGAGCGTCTGGCCGATGCCGTCGTCCACGACCTGCGCCGTGATGTGCCGGGCGGACCGGGTCACGACGAGACGGGGACGGGCGGCCGAGCCGGAGACCTTCTTGCGAAGGCGGACGTGGCGACGCTGGCGTGCCTTGCGCTTGCCCTTGCCGATGATCTTGAGTGCCATGGTTACTTACCGGCCTTTCCGACCTTGCGGCGCACGTTCTCGCCCGCGTACCGCACGCCCTTGCCCTTGTACGGCTCAGGCTTGCGGATCTTGCGGATGTTGGCGGCTACCTCGCCGACCTGCTGCTTGTCGATGCCTTCGACCGAGAAACGGGTCGGCGCCTCGACGACGAAGGTGATGCCCTCCGGCGGGTTGACCGTGACCGAGTGGCTGAAGCCGAGTGCGAACTCAAGGTCCGAGCCCTTCGCCGTCACGCGGTAACCGGTGCCGACGATCTCGAGCTTCTTGACGTAGCCCTCGGTCACACCGATGACGAGGTTCGACAGCAGCGTGCGGGTGAGGCCGTGCAGCGAACGCGAGGCGCGCTCGTCGTCGGGGCGGGTGACCACGAGGGCACCTGCCTCGTCGCGTGCAACCTCGATGGGCGCAGCGATCGTGTGCGTCAGGGTGCCCTTGGGACCCTTGACCGTCACGACGGCGCCGTTGATGGACACATCCACGCCGGTGGGGACCGGGACGGGGACTCTGCCGATTCGGGACATGGCTAGCCTTTCCGTCTCGGACTTACCAGACGTAGGCGAGGACTTCCCCACCCACGCCCTTCTTGGCGGCCTGCTTGTCGGTGAGGAGACCAGAGGACGTGGACAGGATCGCCACGCCGAGGCCGCCGAGCACCTTGGGCAGATTGGTCGACTTGGCGTACACGCGCAGGCCCGGCTTGGACACGCGCTTGACGCCGGCGAGCGCACGCTCGCGGTTCGGGCCGTACTTCAGCTCGATGATGAGGTTCTTGCCGACGACGGCATCCTCGACCGTCCAGCCCGAGATGTAGCCCTCGGCCTGCAGGATCTCCGCGATGTGCGACTTCAGCTTCGAGAACGGGATCAGCACGGTGTCGTGGTGAGCCGAGTTCGCGTTACGCAGCCGCGTGAGCAGGTCTGCGATGGGGTCGGTCATGGTCATGGGGCTATCGCCCTCTCTCGCCGGGGTATCCCGCCCATCGCTGGGCTGGACCTACCGACGCTCGTATTGCCTGAACTGCACGTGCCTGGGATAACAAGCTGCTGATTACCAGCTGCTCTTGGTGACGCCGGGGAAGCTCGCCGCGGTGGGCCATCTCGCGCACGCAGATCCGGCACAGGCCGAACTTGCGGTACACCGAGTGGGGCCGGCCGCAACGCTGGCAGCGCGTGTAGCCACGCACCGCGAACTTCGGCTTGGCAGCAGCCTTGTTCTTGAGGGCAGTCTTCGCCATGGTCAGATCTCCTTGAACGGGAAGCCGAGGAGCTTGAGGAAAGCGCGACCCTCGTCGTCGGTGTCAGCGGTCGTGACGACCGTGATGTCCATCCCGCGGACCCGGTCGATCTTGTCCTGGTCGATCTCGTGGAACACGGACTGCTCCACGAGGCCGAAGGTGTAGTTGCCGTGGCCGTCGAACTGCTGCGGCGAGAGGCCACGGAAGTCGCGGATACGGGGCAGGGCCGTCGAGAGCAGGCGGTCCAGGAACTCCCACGCACGGTCGCCACGCAGGGTGACGTGTGCGCCGATCGGCATGCCCTCACGCAACTTGAACTGCGCGATGGACTTGCGGGCCTTGGTGACCTGCGGCTTCTGGCCGGTGATCTGGGTGAGGTCGCGGATGGCGCCCTCGATCAGCTTGGAGTCCTTGGCGGCCTCGCCGACACCCATGTTCACGACGACCTTCACCAGACGCGCGACCTGGTTGATGTTCTCGTGGGAGAACTGCTCGAAGAGCGCGTTGCGGATCTCGTCGTTGTACTTGGTCTTCAGGCGCGGGAGCGCCGGAGCCGTCAGTGTCTCGGTCATCAGATGTCCTTACCGGAGCGCTTGGCGACGCGGACCCGAACGGTGCGGGTACGGCCGTCGCGCTCGACCTGCTCGGTGCGGTAGCCGACCCGGGTGCCCTTCTTGGTCTCCGGGTCGACGAGCATCACGTTGCTGATGTGGATGGGCGCCTCGATCGTCTCGATGCCCCCGGTGCGCGTGCCGCGCTGCGTCTGGCCGGCCTTGACGTGCTTGGTGACACGCTGGACACCCTCCACGACGAGGCGCTGCGACTCGACGAGGACCTCGAGCACACGGCCCTGACGTCCCTTGTCGCGGCCCGAGATGACGACGACGAGGTCGCCCTTCTTGATCTTCGCCATGGTCAGAGCACCTCCGGCGCCAGCGAGATGATCTTCATGAACTTCTTGTCGCGCAGCTCGCGCCCGACCGGGCCGAAGATGCGCGTGCCACGGGGCTCGCCGTCGGCCTTGAGGATCACTGCGGCGTTCTCGTCGAACTTGATGTACGAACCGTCCGGACGGCGGCGCTCCTTGCGGGTGCGCACGATGACCGCCTTGACGACATCGCCCTTCTTGACGTTGCCGCCGGGGATGGCGTCCTTGACGGTGGCGACGATGACGTCACCGATGCCTGCGTAACGACGGCCCGAGCCACCGAGAACACGGATGCACAAGATCTCCTTGGCACCGGTGTTGTCGGCGACGCGAAGCCGCGACTCCTGCTGAATCATTACTACTCCTGTCGTCTGGCGGGTTCTCAGCTTGCATTCGAGCCGAGCCTGGCCGAACGGATAGTTGCCGTGATGCACACGTTGCGCCGGGTGTGGTCCTGCGGACGTGAACTGTCCTCCGGACGTCACCCGGCGCCCGTGGGCAACTGGGGGTGCTGCTGGACTACTGCTGCTTACTTGGCCTTCTCGAGGACCTCGACCAGGCGGAAGCGCTTGGTGGCGCTCAGCGGCCGCGTCTCCATGATGAGCACGAGGTCGCCGACGCCGGCAGTGCCATTCTCGTCGTGCGCCTTGACCTTGCTCGTCCGACGGATGACCTTGCCGTAGAGCGGGTGCTTGACCCGGTCCTCGACCTCGACCACCACGGTCTTGTCCATCTTGTCGCTGACCACGTAGCCGCGGCGGACCTTGCGGTCACCGCGCTTCTCAGCAACAGCAGTCGTGCTCTCGCTCTTCTTCTCGTCGCTCATTGTCGACCTCACTCGCTCGCGCTCGGGGCGGTACGGATGCCGAGCTCGCGCTCACGCAGGATCGTGTAGATCCGCGCGATGTCGCGACGAACGGCCTTCAGACGCCCGTGGCTCTCGAGCTGACCGGTTGCCGACTGGAAGCGGAGGTTGAACAGCTCCTCCTTGGACTTCTTCAGCTCGGCGACCAGCTTGTCGTCGTCGAAGGTGTCCAGCTCGGTGGGAGCCAGCTCCTTGGTGCCGATAGTCATCAGTTACCACCCTCGCGAACCACGAAACGTGTCTTCATCGGGAGCTTGTGCTGGGCGCGACGCATGGCCTCGCGCGCCAGGGGCTCCGGGACGCCGGCGCCGAAGAGAACTCGGCCCGGCTTGACGTTGGCGATCCACCACTCCGGCGAGCCCTTGCCGGAACCCATGCGGGTCTCGGCGGGCTTCTTGGTGAGGGGGCGGTCCGGGTAGATGTTGATCCAGACCTTCCCTCCACGCTTGATGTGGCGGGTCATGGCAATACGTGCAGCCTCGATCTGCCGGTTCGTGACATACGCGGGCTCGAGAGCCTGGATGCCGAACTCACCGAACGAGATCGCGGTACCACCGGTCGCGGCGCCGGAACGCCCCGGGTGGTGCTGCTTGCGGTGCTTCAGCCTGCGCGGGATGAGCATTGCGGTCAGGCCTCCGATCCGTTGTCAGGTGCTGCGGGAGCCTCGGCGACGGGCGCCTCGACTGCCTCAGGGGCTGCGTCACGACGAGGAGCGCCACCGGCACGCGGGCCGCGGTCACCGCGGTCGCCGCCGGGACGGTCCGTCCGCGGGCCACGAGCCGGGCGCGGGGCCTGGGTCGCCTGCTCGCGAGCAAACTCCTTCTCGGTCATGTCGCCCTTGTAGACCCACACCTTGACGCCGATGCGGCCGAAGGTGGTGCGAGCCTCGAAGAACCCGTAGTCGATGTTCGCGCGCAGCGTGTGCAGCGGCACACGACCCTCGCGGTAGAACTCCGTGCGGCTCATCTCCGCGCCACCGAGGCGGCCGGAGACCTGCACGCGGATGCCCTTGGCACCGGCGCGCTGGGCCGACTGGATGCCCTTGCGCATGGCGCGGCGGAACGAGACGCGGCTCGCCAGCTGCTCGGCGATGCCCTGGGCGACCAGCTGAGCCTCGATCTCGGCGTTCTTGACCTCGAGGATGTTCAGCTGGACCTGCTTGCCCGTGAGCTTCTCGAGCTCGCCGCGGATGCGGTCGGCCTCCGCGCCACGACGCCCGATGACGATGCCCGGGCGGGCGGTGTGGATGTCGACGCGGACGCGGTCACGCGTGCGCTCGATCTCGACCTTGGCGATACCGGCGCGCTCGAGACCCGTGCTCATGAGCTTGCGGATCTTGACGTCCTCGCCCACGTAGTCGCGGTAGCGCTGACCGGGCTTGGTCGAGTCGGCGAACCAACGCGAACGGTGGTCGGTGGTGATGCCCAGGCGGTACCCGAGCGGGTTGACTTTCTGTCCCACTATCGGGCCCTTCCCTTCGAGGTCTCACGCTCAGCGACGACCACGGTGATGTGGCTCGTGCGCTTGAGGATCTGACTGGCACGGCCCTGCGCACGCGGTCGGAACCGCTTGAGCGTCGGGCCCTCGTCGACGAACACCTCAGAGATGTAGAGGTCGCTCTCGTCGAGACGCTCGTTGCTGCGCTTGGCAGCCTCACGAGCGTTCGCGATCGCGCTCTCCACAACCTTGAGCACCGTCTCCCCCGCGGCCTGCGGTGCGAACTTCAGCACCGCCACGGCCTCGCCGGCCTGCTTGCCACGGATGAGGTCCACGACGCGCCGGGCCTTCTGGGGCGTGACGCGGACGAACCGCGCCTTCGCCTTGGCTTCCATTGCTGTCCTGCCTTCTTGTCTCTGCCGGTGAGGGCGTCGCCTGGCTGACCCGGGGGTCAGCGGCGACGACCCTTCCGGTCGTCCTTCTCGTGGCCGCGGAACGTTCGCGTCGGGGAGAACTCGCCGAGCTTGTGCCCGACCATCGCCTCCGTCACGAACACCGGGGTGTGCTTGCGTCCGTCGTGCACAGCGAACGTGTGGCCGAGGAAGTCCGGCGTGATGACCGAACGGCGCGACCACGTCTTGATGACGTTCTTCGTGCCGGCGGTGTTCTGGACGTCGACCTTCTTCTGCAGGTGACCGTCGACGAACGGACCCTTCTTCAGGCTACGTGGCATCTCAGGCTCCTATCAGCGCTTGTTCTTGCCGGTACGCCGACGGCGCACGATGAGCTTGTCGCTCGGCTTGTTCGGGTGACGGGTGCGACCCTCGGCCTGGCCCCACGGGCTGACGGGGTGACGTCCACCGGACGTCTTGCCCTCGCCACCACCGTGCGGGTGGTCGATCGGGTTCATGGCGACACCACGGACGGTCGGGCGCTTGCCCTTCCAGCGCATGCGGCCGGCCTTGCCCCAGTTGATGTTCGACTGCTCGGCGTTGCCCACCTCGCCGACCGTGGCGCGGCAGCGCAGGTCGACGTTGCGGATCTCACCGGACGGCATACGCAGCTGGGCGTAGGGACCGTCCTTGGCGACGAGCTGCACGGACGCACCAGCCGAGCGCGCGATCTTCGCACCGCCACCGGGCCGGGCTCGATCGCGTGGATGACCGTACCGGTCGGGATGTTGCGCAGCGGCAGGTTGTTGCCGGGCTTGATGTCGGCGCCGGGGCCGTTCTCGATGCGGTCGCCCTGCTGCAGCTTGTTCGGCGCGATGATGTAGCGCTTCTCGCCGTCCGCGTAGTGCAGGAGCGCGATGCGGGCGGTGCGGTTGGGGTCGTACTCGATGTGAGCGACCTTGGCCGGCACGCCGTCCTTGTCATGACGACGGAAGTCGATGACGCGGTATGCACGCTTGTGACCGCCACCCTGGTGGCGCGTGGTGATGCGACCCGTGGAGTTGCGGCCGCCCGTCTTGTGGAGGGGACGGACGAGCGACTTCTCCGGCGTGGATCGCGTGATCTCGACGAAGTCGGCCACGCTCGAGCCACGACGGCCCGGCGTTGTCGGCTTGTACTTACGGATTCCCATGAGCTTCAGTCCTTATCAGCCGACCGGACCACCGAAGATGTCGATCGTTCCCTCGCGGAGGGTGACGATCGCACGCTTCGTGTCCTTGCGGCGGCCGGTGCCGAAACGGGTCCGACGGGACTTGCCCTGCCGGTTCGCGGTGTTGACCGAGTCGACCTTGACGCCGAAGACCTGCTCGACGGCAATCTTGATCTCGGTCTTGTTCGCCCGCGGGTCGACGAGGAAGGTGTACTTCCCCTCGTCGAGCAGGCCATAGCTCTTCTCGGAGACGACCGGCGCGAGCAGGATGTCGCGCGGGTTCTTGCCGATGTCGGTCACTTGGTCTCCTCCTTGGCCTCGGAGGACGTGTTCGAGCCCTTGACGGGGCCGGCGAGGAACGCGTCGAGCGCGCCCTGCGTGAACACGACGTCGTCCGAGATCAGGACGTCGTAGGTGTTGAGCTGGTCAGCGACCAGCAGGTGCACCCGCTCGACGTTCCGCAGCGACTTCCATGTGATCTCGTCCTGACGCTCGACGACGACCAGGACGTGCTTGCGTCCGGAGAGGTTGTCGAGCACGGCGAGCGCGGACTTCGTCGACGGCGCCGTGCCCGGGGCGAAGCCCGAGACGACGTGCACGCGGCCGGCGCGGGCGCGGTCCGAGAGAGCACCGCGGAGCGCCGCGGCCTTCATCTTCTTGGGGGTGCGCTGCGCATAGTCGCGCGGGGTGGGGCCGTGGACGACGCCACCACCGGCGAACTGCGGAGCACGCGTCGAACCCTGACGGGCGCGGCCGGTGCCCTTCTGCTTGTACGGCTTGCGGCCACCACCACGGACCTCGCCACGGCTCTTCGTGTCGTGGGTGCCCTGGCGAGCCGCCGCGCGCTGCGCGACGACGACCTGGTGGATCAGCGGGATGTTGGTCTGCACGTCGAAGACCTCGGCGGGCAGGTCGGCCGAGCCGGCCTTGTTGCCCTCGAAGTCGACGACGTCGACGGTCAGCGTGTCAGACATGGTCACGCCCCCTTCACAGCGGAACGCACGACCACGACGCCACCCTTGGGGCCGGGAACGGCACCCTTGACGAGGATGAAGCCCCGCTCGACGTCGACCGCGTGCACGGTCAGGTTCTGGGTGGTCTGGCGGTCCACGCCCATGCGACCGGCCATCTTGATGCCCTTGAACACGCGCGACGGCGTCGAAGCGCCACCGATCGAGCCGGGCTTGCGGTGGTTGCGGTGCGCACCGTGCGAGGCGCCGACGCCGTGGAAGCCGTGACGCTTCATGACGCCGGCGGTGCCCTTGCCCTTGGTGGTGCCGATGACGTCCACGAGCGAACCGGCCTCGAAGAGGTCGGCCGTGCAGCTCCTGGCCGAGCGTGAACTCGGAGGCGTTCGGCGTGCGGATCTCGGCCACGTGCCGGCGCGGCGTGACGCCGGCCTTCTCGAAGTGGCCCTTCAGCGGCTTGGTGACCTTGCGCGGGTCGATCTGGCCGTGGGCCAGCTGGACCGCGGCGTAGCCGTCAGCGTCAGCGGAGCGCACCTGGGTCACGACGTTCGTCCCGACAGCGACGACGGTGACCGGGACGAGACGACCGTTGTCGTCCCACACCTGGGTCATGCCGAGCTTCGTGCCGATGAGGGCCGTGACTGCGCGCTCGTTCTGCTGGGTAACCATAGAAATCAGTTCCTTCCCAGCGTCAGAAGCTTGATCTCGATGTTCACGTCCGCGGGCAGGTCGAGACGCATGAGCGAGTCGACGGCCTTGGGCGTGGGATCGATGATGTCGATGAGCCGCTTGTGAGTACGCATCTCGAAGTGCTCGCGGCTGTCCTTGTACTTGTGGGGCGACCGGATGACGCAGAAGACGTTCTTCTCCGTCGGCAGCGGCACCGGACCCACGACCGACGCACCAGCGCGAGTCACCGTGTCGACGATCTTGCGCGCCGAGCTGTCGATGACTTCGTGGTCGTAGGACTTGAGCCTGATGCGGATCTTCTGTCCCGCCATGGCGCGTCTACTTCTCTCTGTTGAAACCGGCTCCGTCCGACCCCCGCACTCGGGCGTGTCGCTTGGCGCGACACACCGTTGCGCTGCGTACCGTTTCCGGCACGAGATCGGTGGTTGTTGTCGGGCGTCAACCACCGGGTAGTCCCGGGGTCCAGACGCCGTCCACGTGTGCGAGCCCCGTCGTGTGCCGCGCGCGCAAACGCGCCGCCCTCGACTAGGCAACCTGAACAGTGTGCCAGACCGGGCGCCGGAACTCCAATCGCCTGCGTCACACTCCGGCGTGATCACGCTGTTCCGTGCGCCACACACGCCCCTCGGGCGACCCGCACCGGCCCCCCGCCGCGCGCCCGCAGACATCAAGGGACGCCGAACCGTGACGTCGTTCTCGGCCGTTCTCGCCCGACGAGACGTTACCGTCGGGCCATGACGCGCCGCCTCGTCCCGGTCGCATGGTCCGCGATCGCGCTCGTCGCGCTCGCCGCCTGCACCGCTGACCCGTCCCCCACGCCGGCACCGGCACCGACGACTGCCGCGTCGACCATCCCGACGGAGCCGGCGCCGACGGAGCCCGCACCTGTGGCGAGCACCCCGCCCCCGACGGCCTCCGAGCCTGACCCGACCACCGTCCTGGCGCCTGGTGACCCCTGCGACCCCGCCGACGGCTCCCCCGACTGCACCGACGCGACCGTGGATGCCACCTACCGCTACATCGTCGGCTACGCGGACTGCGTCGACGCCCTCGGTGCCGCCGAGGCGCACCGCGGGTGCACGGACCTGGACGGCGACGGCGAGGCGGGCTACCCGGACGCGTAGCGATGCCGGCCGGCCCGGCCCGAGCACGGCCGCGAGTCGGCAGGAGACGGTAGGGACGCAGAAGGGCCCGGATGCCGAAGCATCCGGGCCCTTCCGCTCAGATCAGCTGCCCCGAGGGGCTCGCATCACTTGATGATCTTGATGACCTTGCCCGAGCCGACGGTGCGGCCACCCTCGCGGATGGCGAAGCCGAGGCCCTCTTCCATCGCGATGGGCTGGATGAGGTTCACGTGGATCTCGGTGTTGTCGCCGGGCATGACCATCTCGGTGCCCTCGGGCAGCGTGATGACGCCGGTGACGTCGGTGGTGCGGAAGTAGAACTGGGGGCGGTAGTTCCCGTAGAACGGGTTGTGACGGCCACCCTCGTCCTTGGCCAGGATGTAGACCTGGCCCTCGAACTCGGTGTGCGGCGTGATCGAGCCGGGCTTGACGACGACCTGGCCGCGCTCGACCTCCTCGCGCTTCGTGCCACGCAGGAGCAGACCGACGTTCTCGCCGGCCTCGGCGTAGTCGAGCAGCTTGCGGAACATCTCGACGCCGGTGACCGTGGTCTTGATCGCCTTCTCCTTGATGCCGACGATCTCCACCTCCTCGTTCACCTTGAGCTTGCCGCGCTCCACGCGACCGGTGACGACGGTGCCACGACCGGTGATCGTGAAGACGTCCTCGATCGGCATGAGGAAGGGCTTGTCGATGTCGCGGACCGGGTCCGGGACGTTCTCGTCCACGGCGTCCAGCAGGTCCTGCACGGACTTGACCCAGATCGGGTCGCCCTCGAGGGCCTTCAGGCCGGAGACGCGCACGACGGGGACGTCGTCGCCGTCGAAGCCCTGGGCCGTGAGCAGCTCACGGACCTCGAGCTCGACGAGCTCCAGGATCTCCTCGTCGTCGACCATGTCGGTCTTGTTCAGCGCGACGAGCAGGTACGGCACGCCGACCTGACGGGCGAGCAGGACGTGCTCACGCGTCTGGGCCATCGGGCCGTCGGTGGCGGCGACGACGAGGATGGCGCCGTCCATCTGCGCCGCACCCGTGATCATGTTCTTGATGTAGTCCGCGTGACCGGGAGCGTCGACGTGAGCGTAGTGACGCTTCTCCGTCTGGTACTCCACGTGCGCGATGTTGATGGTGATGCCGCGCTGCTTCTCCTCAGGCGCCTTGTCGATCTCGTCGAAAGGCGTGAAGGGGTTCAGGTCGGGGTACTTGTCGTGCAGCACCTTCGAGATCGCAGCGGTCAGCGTCGTCTTGCCGTGGTCGACGTGGCCGATGGTGCCGATGTTGACGTGCGGCTTCGTCCGCTCGAACTTCGCCTTGCCCACTGGGTGTCCTCCTCAGGACTTGGTAGAGATTGGCCGACGTACTGCGGCTACCGGACGGTAGCCGCTTGACGCGGCGTCCTACGGGTCGGTTTGTGTGATGGAACTACAGATGTCGACCTGTGGGACTACTCGCCCCGGGTCTTCTTGATGATTTCCTCGGCAACGTTCCGCGGAACCTCGGCATAGCTGTCGAACTGCATCGAGTACACCGCGCGACCCTGGGTCTTGGACCGCAGGTCGCCGACGTACCCGAACATCTCGGAGAGAGGAACCTGGGCGCGAATGACCTTCACACCCGTGGCGTCCTCCATGGACTGGATCATGCCGCGGCGCGAGTTGATGTCGCCGATGACGTCACCCATGTACTCCTCAGGAGTACGGACCTCGACGGCCATGACCGGCTCCAGGAGAACCGGGTCGGCCTTGCGGACCGCTTCCTTGAGGATCATCGAGCCCGCGATCTTGAACGCCATCTCCGAGGAGTCGACGTCGTGCGCGGCACCGTCGAGCAGGATCGCCTTGACGCCGACGAGCGGGAAGCCCGCCAGCACGCCGAGCTGCATCGCGCTCTGGATCCCGGCGTCGATCGACGGGATGTACTCGCGCGGGATGCGGCCACCGGTGACCTTGTTCGAGAACTCGTAGATCTCGCCGCCGGCGGTGTCGAGCGGCTCGAAGGTCATCTGCACCTTCGCGTACTGGCCCGAACCACCGGTCTGCTTCTTGTGCGTGTAGTCGATCTTGACGACCTCGCGACGGATCGTCTCGCGGTACGCGACCTGCGGCTTGCCGACGTTGGCCTCGACCTTGAACTCGCGGCGCATGCGGTCCACGAGGATGTCGAGGTGGAGCTTCGCCCATGCCGCCGATGACGGTCTGGCCGGTCTCCTCGTCGTGCTTGACGCGGAAGGTCGGGTCCTCCTCGGCCAGCTTCTGGATGGCCACGGAGAGCTTCTCCTGGTCACCCTTCGTCTTCGGCTCGATGGCGACGTCGATGACCGGCTCGGGGAACGTCATGGACTCCAGCACGACCGGGTTGGCCGGGTCGCACAGGGTGTCGCCCGTGGTGACGTCCTTGAGACCGATGAAGGCGTAGATGTGGCCGGCGGTGGCGTCGTCGACCGGGTTCTCCTTGTTGGAGTGCATCTGGAAAGCTTCCCGATGCGCTCCTTCTTGTTCTTGGTCGAGTTGAGGACCTGAGCGCCCTGCGCGACCTTGCCCGAGTAGACCCGGACGTACGTCAGCTGCCGAAGAACGGGTGCGTCGCGACCTTGAACGCCAGGGCCGAGAACGGCTCCGTGGCGTCGGGGTGACGCTCGACGATGACCTCGGGGTCCTTCATGTCGTGGCCCTCGACTGCCGGGACGTCCAAGGGCGTCGGCAGGTAGTCGATGACGGCGTCGAGCATGGGCTGGACGC
The DNA here is from genome assembly GCF_058248365.1 of Cellulomonas sp. McL0606. The sequence goes on from NZ_CM177779.1 coordinate 3,379,424, forward strand.
CCTTGTTCTTGAACGCCGAGCCACACAGGATCGGGTACGCGAGCGACTTGACGGTGAGGTGGCGGATGCCGGCCTTGATCTCCGCGACCGTCAGCTCCTCGCCGCCGAGGAACTTCTCGAGCAGCTCGTCGTCGGTCTCGGCGACGGCCTCGAGGAGCTCGGCGCGGTACTGCTCCGCCTTCTCGACCATGTCGGCCGGGATGTCCTCGACCTCGTACTTCTCGCCGAGGGCGGTCTCGCCGCGCCAGACGAGGGCACGCATGGTGACCAGGTCGACGACGCCGATGAAGTCGTTCTCGGAGCCGATGGGCAGCTGGATGACCAGCGGCTTGGCCTTGAGCCGGTCGATGATCGTCTTCACCGTGAAGTAGAAGTCGGCGCCGAGCTTGTCCATCTTGTTGACGAAGCAGATGCGCGGGACGTCGTACTTGTCGGCCTGGCGCCAGACGGTCTCGGACTGGGGCTCGACGCCCTCCTTGCCGTCGAAGACGGCAACGGCACCGTCGAGGACGCGCAGCGAGCGCTCCACCTCGACCGTGAAGTCCACGTGACCCGGGGTGTCGATGATGTTGATCTGGTTGTCGTGCCAGTAGCAGGTCGTCGCGGCGGACGTGATCGTGATGCCGCGCTCCTGCTCCTGCTCCATCCAGTCCATCGTCGACGCACCGTCGTGCGTCTCACCGATCTTGTAGTTGACCCCGGTGTAGAACAGGATCCGCTCGGTGGTCGTCGTCTTGCCGGCATCGATGTGAGCCATGATGCCGATGTTGCGGACCTTCGTGAGGTCCGTCAGCACATCCAGTGCCACGTGAGTTGCCCCTTACAGGTTGGCTTGGGTGGCGCCACCGGCCCGGTCCGGGGATCGGACCGGCGGCGCAGCGCCCGAGGGTGCCGGGATTACCAGCGGTAGTGCGCGAAGGCCTTGTTGGACTCGGCCATCTTGTGCATGTCCTCACGACGCTTCACCGCGGCACCGAGGCCGTTGGACGCGTCGAGGATCTCGTTCATGAGGCGCTCGGTCATCGTCTTCTCGCGACGAGCGCGCGAGTAGTCCGTGAGCCAGCGCAGCGCGAGGGTGGTCTGGCGGACCGGACGCACCTCGACGGGCACCTGGTACGTGGCGCCACCGACGCGGCGCGAACGCACCTCGAGCGACGGGCGGACGTTGTCCAGGGCGCGCTTGAGCACGACGACCGGGTCGCCCTGCGTCTTGTCACGAACACCCTCGAGGGCGCCGTAGACGATGTGCTCCGCGACGGACTTCTTGCCGTCGAGCAGGATCTTGTTGATCAGCTGCGTGACGACGGGCGACCCGTAGACCGGGTCGGAGATCAGCGGCCGCTTGGGGGCCGGACCCTTGCGAGGCATCAGCCCACCTTCTTCGCGCCGTAGCGGCTACGCGCCTGCTTGCGGTTCTTGACGCCCTGCGTGTCGAGCGCGCCACGGACGATCTTGTAACGGACACCCGGGAGGTCCTTCACGCGGCCGCCGCGCACGAGCACGATCGAGTGCTCCTGCAGGTTGTGGCCGACACCGGGGATGTACGCGGTGACCTCGACCTGGCTCGAGAGACGAACGCGCGCGACCTTGCGGAGGGCGGAGTTCGGCTTCTTCGGGGTCGTGGTGTAGACGCGGGTGCACACACCGCGTCGCTGGGGGGAGCCCTTGAGGGCAGGCGTCTTCGACTTGTTCGTCTTCGCCTGCCGGCCCTTGCGGACCAGCTGCTGGATCGTAGGCACTACGTCTCCGTCTGTTGGATGATCTCTGGTCGACCGGACCCGTCACCCAGGACGGCCGGCATGGTCGAGGTTCGCCGTCCGTCGCACGGCTACCTCAGGTCTTTCGTCTCGCACCGACCCCCGCGCTCGGGCGTGTCGCCCCGGTCTTCCGCACCGCACCCCGCAAGAACATTCCTTGCCGGAGTGACGACGCGATGGAGTGGGGGAACCACCCGCTGCTCCCCGTCACCGCTCGGGCCCAGCAGGGCGAACGAGCGGCGCACCGGGTGCATGCGCGAGAGCCCGACGGCGCGGGCACGGTGTCCTACGTTACCTGGCGGCCGGAAGGGCGTCAAAACGGCAGCCCAGGCGTACGCGGAACGGTGGTAGAACACCGCGCGGCCCCGGAATCATCCACGGGCTGCGGTACAACGGACCACATGGAGGTCCTGCGCTACGCGGCGTTCACGACCGAGCCGTCCGGCGGCAACCCGGCCGGAGTCGTGCTCGACGCGACGGGCATGACGGCCGACGAGATGCAGCGGGTCGCGGCCGACGTCGGGTACTCCGAGACCGCGTTCCTGACACCCACCCGCGTGCCCGGTGCCTTCGACGTGCGGTACTTCAGCCCGCTCGCCGAGGTGCCGTTCTGCGGGCACGCGACGATCGCGTCCGGCGTCGCGCTCGCCGAGCACGGGACCTGGGGCCCGCTCCGGTTCGCGACCGCGGCCGGTCGCGTACCCGTCGGGACGGATGTCGGCGAGGGCGGTCGGATCGTGGCGACGCTGGTCAGCGTGGCTCCGCGGACCGAACCGCTCGCGCCCGACGACCTGACCGAGCTGCTCGCGTCGCTCGGCTGGGACGTCGACGACCTGGATCCCGCGCTGCCGCCCCGGGTGGCCTACGCCGGTGCGTGGCACCCGGTGCTGGCGGTGCACCGACGGTCACGGCTCGCGCGCCTCGACTACGCCTTCGACCGGCTCGGGGTGCTCATGGCCGCGCGGGGGTGGACGACGATCGCCCTGGTGCACCGCGAGAACGAGACCGTGTTCCACGCCCGCAACCCGTTCCCGCCCGGCGGGGTGGTGGAGGACCCGGCCACCGGCGCCGCGGCCGCCGCGCTCGGCGGCTACCTGCGCGAGCTCGCCCTGGTGACTCCCCCCGGTCACGCTGACCGTGCACCAGGGCGACGACCTCGGCCGGCCCGGCCTGCTGCGGGTGGACGTCCCCCGCGACCCCGCCACCGGGATCTCGGTCTCGGGCACCGCCGCCCGGATGACGCCCGAGGGGGCCCACCGCGAACGGTGAGCCCCCTCGGGGGTCGTGCTGAGAAGACTCGATCAGCGGTAGTCGCCGAAGTCGATGTCCTCGAGCGGGATCGCCTCGCCGGAGCCGAGGCCCAGGGCGGGGAAGTCGATCTCGTCGTAGCCGAAGGTCGGGTACAGCTCGGCCTTGGCCTCCTCGGTGGGCTCGACCGCGATGTTGCCGTAGCGGGGCAGACCCGTTCCGGCCGGGATGAGCTTGCCGAGGATGACGTTCTCCTTGAGGCCGAGCAGCGGGTCGGAACGACCCGACATCGCGGCCTCGGTGAGCACCCGGGTGGTCTCCTGGAAGGAGGCCGCCGACAGCCACGAGTCCGTCGCGAGCGACGCCTTCGTGATGCCCATGAGCTCGGGACGACCGGAGGCCGGCTGGCCGCCCTCGGACACCGCAGCGCGGTTCGCGTCCTCGAAGCGCCCACGCTCGGCGAGCTCGCCGGGCAGCAGGTCGGTGGTACCCGAGTCGAGGACGGTCACGCGACGCAGCATCTGCCGCACGATGACCTCGATGTGCTTGTCGTGGATGTCCACACCCTGGGAGGAGTAGACGACCTGGACCTCGTCGACGAGGTGCTTCTGCGTGGCACGCGGGCCGAGGATGCGCAGGACCTTCTTCGGGTCGACCGCACCCTGGACCAGCTGGGTACCGACGGAGACGTGGTCGCCGTCCGAGACCAGCAGGCGCGAACGCTTGGTGATCGGGTAGGCGATCTCCTCGGAGCCGTCGTCCGGCGTGAGCACGAGGCGACGCGAACGGTCCCCGTCCTCGACCGCGATGCGACCGGAGAACTCCGCGATGGGCGCCTCACCCTTGGGGGTGCGGGCCTCGAAGAGCTCCTGGACGCGGGGCAGACCCTGCGTGATGTCGTCGGCCGAGGCCACGCCACCGGTGTGGAAGGTACGCATGGTCAGCTGCGTGCCGGGCTCACCGATCGACTGGGCCGCGATGATGCCGACGGCCTCGCCGATGTCGACGAGCTTGCCGGTGGCCAGCGAACGGCCGTAGCAGCGCGCGCAGGTGCCGACGCGGGACTCGCAGGTGAGGACCGAGCGGATCTTGAGCGTGTCGACGCCCGCCTCCAGGAGGCGGTCGAGCAGCACGTCGCCGACGTCGTCACCGGCGTGACCGATGACCTCGCCGTCCACCTCGATGTCGCTCGCCAGGGTGCGCGAGTAGACGCTCGTCTCCACCTTGTCGTGACGACGCAGCGGGCTGCCCGCACCGGCCGACGGGACACCGATCGGCATGGTCAGACCACGCTCGGTGCCACAGTCGTCCTCGCGGACGATGACGTCCTGGGAGACGTCCACCAGACGACGGGTCAGGTAGCCCGAGTCGGCGGTCCGCAGAGCGGTGTCCGCCAGACCCTTGCGGGCACCGTGCGTCGCGATGAAGTACTCGAGGACCGACAGCCCCTCGCGGTAGTTCGACTTGATCGGGCGAGGGATGATCTCGCCCTTCGGGTTCGCGACGAGGCCGCGCATACCGGCGATCTGGCGAACCTGCATCCAGTTACCACGGGCGCCCGAGCCGACCATCTTGTAGACGGTGTTCTGCTTCGGGAAGTTCTCCTGCATCGCCTTGGCGACCTTGTCCGTGGCCTGCGTCCAGATCTCGATGAGCTCCTGACGGCGCTCGTCGTCGGTGATCAGGCCCTTCTCGTACTGGCCCTGCACCTTCGCCGCGCGCAGCTCGTGCTCGTCGAGGATCGACTGCTTGATCGCCGGGGTCGCGACGTCCGAGATGGAGATCGTGACGCCCGACCGGGTGGCCCAGCGGAAGCCGGCCTCCTTGAGCGCGTCCAGCGAGGCAGCGACCTCGACCTTGGGGTACCGCTCGGCCAGGTCGTTGACGATGACCGAGAGGCGCTTCTTGTCGACGACGCCGTTCTCGTACGGGTAGTCCACGGGCAGCAGCTCGTTGAACAGCGCACGACCCAGGGTCGTCTCGAAGAGCAGCGCGTCGCCCTCGGTCCAGCCCTCGGGAGCCTGCTCCTCGGTGAGGACCAGGTCGTCGAAGCGGATCTTGATGACGGCGTTCAGGTCCAGGGAACCCTGGTCGAACGCCATGATCGCCTCGGAGACCGTGCTGAACGCGCGGCCGGCGCCGAGCGCCTCGTCCTTGTCGTTGGTCAGGTGGTACAGACCGATGATCATGTCCTGCGAGGGCATGGTCACCGGACGCCCGTCCGACGGCTTGAGGATGTTGTTGCTCGAGAGCATGAGGATGCGGGCCTCGGCCTGCGCCTCGGCGCTCAGGGGCAGGTGCACGGCCATCTGGTCACCGTCGAAGTCCGCGTTGAACGCGGCGCAGACGAGCGGGTGCAGGTGGATCGCCTTGCCCTCGACCAGCTGCGGCTCGAACGCCTGGATGCCCAGACGGTGCAGCGTGGGTGCACGGTTGAGCAGCACCGGGTGCTCGGTGATGACCTCTTCGAGGACATCCCAGACCACGGGGCGCGCGCGCTCGACCATGCGCTTGGCCGACTTGATGTTCTGCGCGTGGTTCAGGTCCACCAGACGCTTCATGACGAACGGCTTGAACAGCTCGAGCGCCATCTGCTTGGGCAGGCCGCACTGGTGCAGCCGCTGCGGGCCGACGACGATGACCGAACGGCCCGAGTAGTCGACGCGCTTGCCGAGCAGGTTCTGACGGAACCGACCCTGCTTGCCCTTGAGCATGTCCGAGATCGACTTGAGCGGGCGGTTGCCCGGACCGGTCACCGGACGGCCACGGCGGCCGTTGTCGAACAGCGAGTCGACGGCCTCCTGGAGCATCCGCTTCTCGTTGTTGACGATGATCTCGGGCGCGCCGAGGTCGAGCAGCCGCTTGAGGCGGTTGTTCCGGTTGATCACGCGGCGGTACAGGTCGTTCAGGTCCGAGGTGGCGAAGCGGCCACCGTCGAGCTGGACCATCGGACGCAGGTCCGGCGGGATGACCGGGACGGCGTCGAGCACCATGCCGGTGGGCGAGTTGCTCGTCGTGAGGAACGCGTTGACGACCTTCAGACGCTTGAGGGCACGCGTCTTGCGCTGGCCCTTGCCCGTCTTGATGATCTCGCGCAGCGAGTCGGACTCGGCCTCCAGGTCGAAGGCCTCGAGGCGCTTCTGGATCGCCGCGGCGCCCATCGAGCCCTCGAAGTAGTTGCCGAAGCGGTCCTGGAGCTGGCGGTACAGCATCTCGTCGCCCTCGAGGTCGGCGACCTTGAGGTTCTTGAAGCGGTCCCACACGTTGTCCAGGCGCTCGAGCTCGAGGTCGGCACGCTTGCGCAGCTGTGCCATCTCGCGCTCGGCCGAGTCGCGCACCTTGCGGCGGGCGTCGGCCTTGGCACCCTCGGCCTCGAGCTCGGCCAGGTCGGCCTCGAAGCTCGTGGCGCGGGTGTTGATCTCGTTGTCGCGGCGGTCCGAGATCTCCTTCTTCTCCAGGTCGATCCCGTTCTGGAGGTTGGGGAGGTCCTCGTGCCGACCGTCGACGTCGACCCAGGTGATCATGTACGCCGCGAAGTAGATGACCTTCTCCAGGTCCTTCGGGGCGAGGTCGAGCAGGTAGCCCAGTCGCGACGGCACACCCTTGAAGAACCAGATGTGCGTGACGGGCGCGGCGAGCTCGATGTGGCCCATGCGCTCACGACGGACCTTGGAGCGGGTCACCTCGACGCCGCAGCGCTCGCAGATGATGCCCTTGAAGCGCACGCGCTTGTACTTGCCGCAGTAGCACTCCCAGTCCCGGGTGGGACCGAAGATCTTCTCGCAGAACAGGCCATCCTTCTCCGGCTTCAGGGTCCGGTAGTTGATGGTCTCGGGCTTCTTGACCTCGCCGTGCGACCAGGCACGGATGTCGTCGGCAGTGGCAAGGCCGATACGCAGCTCGTCGAAGACGTTGACGTCGAGCAAGGGGGGTCCTACTTCCTTCGCTTGCCGGTGTTCACCGGCGGAACGGAAATGTTGCTAAAGGGTGCGGGCCCGCCGCCCACCCTCTCGGAAGGGCGGCAGGGCTCGACGTCAGATCTCTTCGACGCTGCTGGCGTTCGGGCGCCGCGACAGGTCGATGCCGAGTTCTTCCGCTGCGCGGTAGACCTCGTCGTCGTTCTCCTTCATGTCGATGGAGACGCCGTCCGAGGAGAGCACCTCCACGTTCAGGCAGAGCGACTGCATCTCCTTGAGGAGGACCTTGAAGGACTCCGGGATGCCCGAGTCGGGGATGTTCTCCCCCTTGACGATCGCCTCGTACACCTTGACGCGTCCGGGGACGTCGTCCGACTTGATGGTCAGGAGCTCCTGCAGCGTGTAGGCAGCGCCGTACGCCTCCAGGGCCCAGACCTCCATCTCGCCGAACCGCTGGCCACCGAACTGCGCCTTACCACCCAGCGGCTGCTGCGTGATCATCGAGTACGGGCCGGTGGAGCGAGCGTGGATCTTGTCGTCGACAAGGTGGTGCAGCTTGAGGATGTACATGTAGCCGACGGCCACCGGGTCAGGGAACGGCTCGCCGGAGCGGCCGTCGAACAGGCGGGCCTTGCCGTCGCCACCGACGGTGCGGACACCGTCGCGGTTGGGCAGCGTCGAGGACAGCAGACCGGTCAGGGTCGCCTCGGGCACACCGTCGAACACCGGGGTCGCGACCGGGTTGCCGGCCGGCGACTTCGCGGCGATCGCGGGGACGCCCTCACGCCAGGACAGGTCGTCGCCCTCGGCGATCTCGATGTCCCAGCCCTGCTTGGCCACCCAGCCGAGGTGCGTCTCGAGCACCTGGCCGACGTTCATGCGGCCGGGCACACCGAGCGGGTTCAGGACGACGTCGACCGCGGTCCCGTCCGCGAGGAACGGCATGTCCTCGACGGGCAGGATCTTGGAGATGACGCCCTTGTTGCCGTGCCGGCCGGCGAGCTTGTCGCCGTCCGTGATCTTGCGGCGCTGCGCGATGTACACGCGGACCAGCTCGTTGACACCGGCGGGCAGCTCGTCGCCGTCCTCGCGGCTGAACGTGCGGACCTCGATGACCGTGCCGGACTCGCCGTGGGGCACCTTGAGCGACGTGTCGCGGACCTCGCGCGCCTTCTCACCGAAGATCGCGCGGAGCAGGCGCTCCTCGGGGGTCAGCTCGGTCTCGCCCTTGGGCGTGACCTTGCCGACGAGGATGTCGCCGGCCGCGACCTCGGCACCGATGCGGATGATCCCGCGCTCGTCGAGGTCCGCGAGGACCTCCTCGGAGACGTTGGGGATGTCCCGCGTGATCTCCTCCGGGCCGAGCTTGGTGTCGCGCGCGTCGACCTCGTGCTCCTCGATGTGGATCGAGGACAGGACGTCGTCCTGCACGAGGCGCTGCGACAGGATGATCGCGTCCTCGTAGTTGTGACCCTCCCAGGACATGAACGCCACCAGCAGGTTGCGGCCGAGCGCGAGCTCGCCCTCGTCCGTGGCGGGGCCGTCCGCGAGCACCGAGTTGACCTCGACGCGGGCGCCGGTGTCGACCAGCACGCGCTGGTTGTAGCTGGTGCCCTGGTTGGAGCGACGGAACTTGGCGACGCGGTGCGTCGACGTGGTCGCGTCGTCGTTCGCGATGACGATCAGGTCGGCGGACACCTCGGTGACCACGCCCGGCTTCGTCGCGACGATGACGTCGCCCGCGTCGATGGCCGCACGCCGCTCCATGCCGGTGCCCACGAGCGGGGCCTCGGAACGGACCAGCGGCACGGCCTGGCGCTGCATGTTGGCACCCATCAGGGCGCGGTTGGCGTCGTCGTGCTCGAGGAACGGGATCAGGGCCGTGGCCACCGACACCATCTGGCGCGGGGAGACGTCCATGTAGTCGACGGCCTCGCCGGCGACGTACTCGATCTCGCCGCCCTTGACGCGGACCAGGACGCGGTCCTCCTCGAAGGCACCGTTGGCCTTGAGCGGGGCGTTCGCCTGAGCGATGACGTGGCGGTCCTCGTCGTCGGCCGTCAGGTAGTGGACGTCGTCCGAGACCTTGCCCTTGATGACCTTGCGGTACGGGGTCTCGACGAAGCCGAACGGGTTGATGCGCCCGTACGTGGCGAGCGAGCCGATGAGGCCGATGTTCGGGCCTTCCGGGGTCTCGATCGGGCACATGCGGCCGTAGTGCGACGGGTGGACGTCACGGACCTCCATGCCGGCGCGATCACGAGACAGACCACCCGGGCCCAGCGCGGACAGACGACGCTTGTGCGTCAGGCCGGCGAGCGGGTTGTTCTGGTCCATGAACTGCGACAGCTGCGACGTGCCGAAGAACTCCTTGATCGAGGCCACCACGGGGCGGATGTTGATCAGGGTCTGCGGCGTGATCGCCTCGACGTCCTGCGTCGTCATGCGCTCGCGCACGACGCGCTCCATCCGCGACAGGCCCGTGCGGACCTGGTTCTGGATGCAGCTCGCCGACCGCGCGGATGCGACGGTTGCCGAAGTGGTCGATGTCGTCGGTCTCGACGCGCAGCTCGATGGCCTCGCCGGCGCGGCGGCCGGGCAGGGTCGGCAGGTCGATGTGCAGCGAGGCGAGGTACTTGATCGTCGCGACGATGTCGTCACGCGAGAGCACCGAGTCCGCCAGCGGGACGTCCTCGCCGAGCTTCTTGTTCAGCTTGTAGCGCCCGACCTTGGCGAGGTCGTAGCGCTTCGGGTTGAAGTAGAAGTTCTCGATGAGCGCGCGACCGGCCTCGACCGTGGGCGGCTCGCCCGGGCGGATCTTGCGGTAGAGGTCGAGCAGCGCCTCGTCCTGCGTCTGGACGTGGTCCTTGTCCAGCGTGTCGATGACGGCCGGGTACGCGGCGAACTCCTCGCGGATCTCGGCGTCCGACATGCCGAGGGCCTTGAGCAGCACGGTGGCGTTCTGCTTGCGCTTGCGGTCGACGCGCACGCCGACGTTGTCGCGCTTGTCGATCTCGAACTCGAGCCAGGCGCCGCGGCTCGGGATGACCTTGGCCGTGAGGATGTCCTTGTCGGACGTCTTGTCGGCCACGCGCTCGAAGTACACGCCGGGCGAACGGACGAGCTGCGAGACGACCACGCGCTCGGTGCCGTTGATGATGAAGGTGCCGCGCTCGGTCATGAGCGGGAAGTCGCCCATGAAGACCGTCTGGCTCTTGATCTCGCCGGTGGTGTAGTTGACGAACTCCGCCGTGACGAACAGCGGGGCGGCGAAGGTGAAGTCCTTCTCCTTGCACTCCTCGGCCGTGTACTTCGGCGGCTCGAAGCGGTGCTCGCGGAAGGAGAGCGACATGGAGCCGCCGAAGTCCTCGATCGGGGAGATCTCCTCGAAGATCTCCTCCAGACCGGCGGTCTCGGGGACGTCCTGGCGCCCGTTCTCGAGGGCCTTGGCCACTCGGGCCTGCCACTTCTCGTTGCCGAGGAGCCAGTCGAGCTTCTCGGTCTGCAGACCGAGGAGGTCGGGGACCTCGAGGGGCTCGTGGATCTTTGCGAAAGAGATACGACGGGATGCGGTGCGGTTCGCGATGGCGTCGGCGGTCGGAGCAGAAGGGGTGCGCGAGGCAGCCAAAAGAGGGGTCCTTCCCAGCGGATCGAGTGCACGCTGCGCTGGTCCCGGCTAGGCGCGACCCCCCGGCCGGCGGGCCTGCCACGACGTGTACGAACGACGTGGGTGGGCTCGGGTTATACGGGATCGCGGGCACAGGCCAGCGCAAAGCGCTAGCATACTCATCCGCGCGGGTAAAGTCCAACCCCTCCCGCACTTCATCGACACCTCTGGTATCGGCAGTTACGGCCGACACCTTGAGGCGTCCAGTCCGTGCCGGCAAGCAACGTCGACGAGTCCGACGAAACTCCTGCGGCACGTGGCGACGACAGTGGCGCCGCGCACATGGTGCAGCACCGGAGCGTGCCGACGAAAGTCCGTCGGTGCAGAGTCCACCCGGCGCCCATCCCCGGCACAGCAACGAGGCCCGCATCCGTGGGGATGCGGGCCTCGTCGGAACGACAGTCCAGTCAGGAGGACCGGGTAGGCTCAGATCACTTGAGCGTGATCGTGGCGCCGGCGCCCTCGAGTCTGCTCCTTGGCCTTCTCGGCGGCCTCCTTGGTGACGCCCTCCAGAACGGCCTTGGGGGCGGCGTCGACGACGTCCTTGGCCTCCTTGAGACCGAGGGACGTGAGGGCGCGCACCTCCTTGATGACCTGGATCTTCTTGTCGCCGGCAGCCTCGAGGATGACGTCGAAGGAGTCCTTCTCGTCCTCCTCCTCGACGGCCGCGGCGCCACCGGCGCCGGCGGGAGCAGCGGCAGCGGCGACCGGCGCGGCAGCGGTGACCTCGAAGGTCTCCTCGAACGCCTTCACGAACTCGGAGAGCTCGATGAGGGAGAGCTCCTTGAACGCGTCGATGAGCTCGGTGGTGGTGAGCTTCGCCATGATGGCGGTTCCTTCCGTTCGATGCCCGGCGGCCGTTGCGGCCTTACTCGGGCAGTGGGTATGTGAGCGCCTGGGCCGGATGGCTCAGGCAGCGACCTCGGCCGACTCTTCCAGCTTGAGCCGGAGGGCGTCGACGGTGCGTGCAGCCTGAGCAGCGGGGGCGGTGAACAGGTAGGCCGCCTGGAACAGCGACGCCTTGAACACGTTGGCCGCCTTGGCCAGCAGAACCTCACGGGACTCGAGGTCCGCGAGCTTGGTGACGTCCGCAGCGGTCAGGGGGCGCCCGTCGAGGACACCACCCTTGATGACCAGTGCCGGGTTCGCCTGGGCGAAGTCACGCAGTCCCTTGGCCGCCTCGACCGGGTCGCCGGAGACGAAGGCGATCGCCGACGGGCCCGCGAGCACGTCGTCGAGGCCCTCGAGGCCGGCATCCTTGGCCGCGATCGCGGTCAGCGTGTTCTTCACCACGGAGTACGTTGCGTTGCCGCTGAGCGCCTTGCGCAGCTTCTTAGCTGAGCAACGGTGAGCCCGCGGTACTCGGTCAGCACAGCCGCGTTGGACTCGCGGAACAGGTCCGTGAGCTCTGCGACAGCGGCTGCCTTGTCCGGCCTCGCCATGGCAATCCTTCCGATGGTGGTGCCACCGGTCGTCACGCCCCACAAACGAAAGAGCCCCGCGCAGGCGCGGGGCTCGGCGTCAGGATCGGCTTGCGCACGACCCGTCCGGGAACACTCACCTGCGCTGGCCTCCGCGTGAGCGGGACTTCGGGCGACTGTCAGGCGCTCACTGCGTGGGCGCACGACGGTCGACGACCGGCGGTCTTTGGATGTGACCAGAGTACGTGACGCCTGCGTGACAGCCAAATCCGTCCCATCCGAGCCGGCCGGCGCTCCGAACTCCCCGTGAACGATCCACCTCACCAGGGAGGCAGTACCCATGTCCCAGTCACCGAACCGCCTGATCGGCGCGATCTTCGGGATCGTCTACCTGCTCGTCGGCGTCGCCGGCTTCTTCGTCACCACCAACGTCGCGTTCGCCGCCACCGCGGGCAAGCCGCTCGTCGTGTTCGACGTCAACCCGCTGCACAACATCGTCCACCTGCTGGTGGGCGCTGCCCTGTTGATCGGCTCGTTCACCGTGCGCTCGGCGAAGGCCGTGAACGCGACCGTCGGCGGCGTCTACCTGCTGGTCGGGATCGTCGGCCTGTTCCTCGTCGGGTCGTCGGCGAACATCCTTGCCCTGAACGGCGCCGACAACGTGCTGCACTTCGCCTCCGCGATCCTGCTGCTCGGCGTGGGGCTGTCCGCCGACCGCTCCCCCGCGCCGGCGCGTGCCACCGCCGGCCGGACCCCGTGATGACCGCGCTGCCGCTGCCGTCCGAGAGCGCGCGGTCGTTCATCGGTCGAACCTGGTCCGCGTACGCCGCGCTCGGCGCCGGGCTCGTGCTCCTGGCGCTCGCCTCGGAGCACCTGGCCGGGCACCTCACGCTGGGCGTCGCGCTCGCGGCCCTCGGCATGGCCGAGCTGCTCTGGGCCGTGCTGGCCCTGCGGGGTCCGGCCCCGGCCCCGCGCACCGCGCTCGCGGTGCTTCTTGTCGGTGGCGGCGGTTGGCTGGGTGCGTCGGTGCTCGTCGACGGCGTGCTCTCCGGGGCAGACCTGGCGGCCGGCGCCCTGCAGCTCGTCGCGGCCGTGCTGCTGGCGGTCGCCCTGCGACCGGTCCTCGTCGTGACCGTCGTCGGGTCGCCCGAGCCCGTCGTCGAGACCTCTCCGGCCGGCAACGGCACGCGGCTCGCGGCCCTCACGCTCGGCTCGCTGCTGTTCGCCTCGATCACGGTGCCCGGCCTGGCCGCCACCGACGCCGGCGACCAGGCGCACATGCCTGGGATGCCGGCCATGTCGTCGATGCACCACTGAGCCTCAGGCGGCCCCGTGGGCGCTGAACGTGCACCAGTTGACGAACCCCTCGGGGCTCTCGTGGTCGATGCGGCCGCGGGCCGCGTGCAGGGCGCGCGCGAGCGTCAGTCCCTCGCGCAGCCCGCGGTGCAGCTCGAGCATCAGGTCGACGGCGGCCACGTCCGGGACGGCCGCGATGCTGGCGACGACACCCGCGGTGCCCTGCGCGAGCATCGCGCTGACGAACCCGAGCACCTCGTCGCCCAGGTACGCGACGTCCGCGCCCGAGTGGCACGACGCCAGCACGAGGCGGTGCGGCGCGACGCCCGCGCCGTGCAGCTCCTGGACCGTCACCGGCCCGTCGGCGAGCAGCAGCGAGGAGAACATCGGGTTGTCCGCACGCGGCGTGCCGTGGCAGGCGAGGTGGGCGAGGTCGGCGTCCGCGAGCGCGGCCACGACCGCTTCCGCCGTCCCGGAGTCCGGCTCGAGGACCGTCGCGCCGGGGTGGAGGTCCGCGAGTGCGTCGACCTCTTCCCGTGCGCCTTCGAGGCCCGGGCCGGCGACCAGCACGGTGTCGCCCTGATCGCTTCTCACGAGCGCCGCTCGGCGCGTGCGGACCCAGACGGTGGCTGACGGCGCCTGCGTCAACGGCCCGTCGTGCAGGCACGACCACGGCACAGCGTGCAGCAGCCCGACAGGCACGACGACGAGCTCGTCGTCCGCACCCACGCCGAGCGGGGCCACGAGGATCGAACGCAGCCGGGCGATGCGCAGGTCCGCGCCCGCACGTGCCGCTTCGGCAGCCTCCGGGCTGCGCGGGTTCGCCAGCCGCCGCAGGGCGAACAGCAGAGGGCGCAGCTCGTTCTGGACGTCGGCCGCGGCGCCGAGCTCGACCACCCGGGCCCGCCCCCGCCCGACGACGACGGCGACGAGCCGCCCTTCGTGGGTCCCAGCTCGACGAGCGTGCGCCCGTCGAGCTCGCCACGCAGTGCGGTCAACCCGATCGGTCGCCTGTCGCTTGCGGGGTCGACGACGGGCTCGACCGCGCGGGCCCACTCCGCGGTACGGATCCGTCCGTCGCCCTCGTTCTCGGTCCTCGCGACCGAGCGACCCGCGTTCCCGGCGTCCTGCTCGCGAGCGTCGGGGCGCTGAGCCAAGGTCTCGATCGTGCGCGGGAGCCTCGCGGAGAGCGCTGCCGCTCGCGTGCGTTCCATCCAGGCCAGCGTCTGCGCGGCGGAGCCGGTCTCGAGCAGGATGCCGAGCCCGATCTCGCCGAGCTCGGCTCCGTGACCGGAGGCCAGGGCGCGCAGCTCGATGGTGGGCAGGCTGGATCGGTGCACCGCCAGGTCACGCAGTCCCGCGCGGCACTGGACCAACGCAGACGCCGAGCTTCGTCTCGCCCTGTCCGCGAGCGCGGCGGCCAACCTGCCGCGCACCCGGACGAGGACCTGACCCTGTCGGCCGAGCTCGTACGCGCGGTACAGCGTGGGCATCGCGTCACGGGGACGGTCGGCGTCGAGGGCGACCCGACCGGCGACCAGGTAGGCCTCGACGGCGCTGTGCAGATGCCCTGCACGCTCGAGGTTCGCCGCTGCCCGACGCGCCGCGCGCAGCTCGGTCACCCCGGCCGAGCCTGCGCGCAGGCGCGCCTCGACACCGATGACCACGGCCTTGTCGCGCCAGCCGGCGCGGTGCTGGCGCCTGGCCTCGCCTGCTGCGGCGTCGGCAAGGTCCCGGGCCGCCTCCAGCTCGCCCATGAGCAACGAGATGCGGGCGAGCCGGAGCTTGGCCTCGGTGGCCATGAGGGCGCTGCCCATCGCGACGAGCTCCACGACGGCGCGCTCGGCCGCGGACCTGGCCTCGGGCAGCAGCCGCAGGTCCACCATGGCGTCGGCGTACTCGTAGTAGTACTCACCGAGCGGCATGTCCGCGTCCGTCTGCACCTGCGCGGACCGCTCGAAGTCCAGCAGGCCCTCCGACAGGCGTCCGGCCCGAACTGCGATCCACGCGCGCGTCTGCAGGACAGGACCGAGGTAACCGGGCGCGTCGGCCGACATCGCGACCGCGGCGTCGGCCTGCTCGAGGGCCTCGTCGTAGGCACCGCGCTCAGCCAGCGCGAGCGCGAGGTTGTTGTGCACGAGCCTGCCGACGAACTCCGCTGACCCCACCCGCGAGCAGCGCCCGGTAGCGGGCCTCGGCCTCCGCCGGCATCCCCGCGTTCTGTGCCACGACGGCTCGCGACACGAGGATCCGATCGAGGAACCGGGCGCGCTCGTCCGTGTCGATGTCTGTTGCACGACTGATCGCGGCGAGCGCGGCATCGAGATCGCGCGCGGAGGCATTGACCCGGCCGAGCTCCTGGAGGTCCGTCGCACGCGTGACGAGTGCTCCGGCAGCCACCGAGTGCAGCTCGTGCCGACGAGTCACACGCACGGCCTCGTTGAGCAACCGGCGCGCGCCCAGGTCGTCCAGCTGCATCCGGCGCGCCACCGCGAGCAGTCGCAGGCTCAGGCCCAGGATCTCGGGGTCCTTCCGCCGCCGTGCGGCGGCCACGGCGGCCGCGGCCTGGGCCTCGACGGACACCGGGTCGGCATCGGCGGCAGCAAGGAGCGAACGCACGTGTATCAGGAGGGCATCTCGGCTCTCTGACAGTGCGAGGGGATCATTGTGTGGGGTCGTCGGACCGGCTTCGACCCCGTTCGGGCACATCTTGCGCAGTCTAGGCGGAACGTGAAGGAGCAGACGTGAGTGTTTTCTCGGACGACCCCGCGACACCGGGGCGGCCATTCGGCACGGACTATGCCGCGCGGCAGGGCGCCGACGAGGTCGACTCGCGCGTGCGCCTGCACGTACGTCGCCAGGTCGACGAGCTCGTCCAGGGTCGCCTCGACCCGAGCGTGCGGCGGCAGATGAGCGGCACGATCCGCGGGCACTGGTCCACCAGGCGCGGCGTCGAGGCCTCGAGGTGCTGGAGACGAGCAACGGGCAGGAGACGCTGGTGGTCGGCGGCGAGCTGCTGGTCACCGCCCGGTCCTGGGCGGATCCCGCCATCCAGGGCTATCTCACGCGTCGCCGCCTGGAACGTGTCGAGGTCGGCTGCCCCGAGCTGGAGGATCGCCTCGTCCGGTTGCTCACCACGGGGACGGTGCGACCGGGTTACCTCGAGGACACCGTCGACGAGCTGCGTCGCCGCGGCGCTGCCGCCTCCCTGACCCACATCACGCCCCTGGCCGGGGTCCTGAAGCCGCACAGCGCCTCCGTTCCCACCATCGGCACGTTCGAGGACTACGGCACGCACCCGACCGGCGACGGCAGCGGCGCGAACGTCGCGGTCATCGACACCGGCATCGACGGCACCCTCCGGAGCGACGGCTGGTTGACGGGGATCGAGCGCCGCTCCGACGTCCCGGCAACTCATGCCGACGAGGCGAACGTCGACCCGCTCGACAACGATCCGGACGACGGCTTCCTCGACTTCTCGGCGGGGCACGGCACGTTCGTCAGCGGAGTCGTCGCGCAGGTCGCGCCCACCGCGGACATCGAGGTCTACCGGGCCCTGAGCACCGCGGGTGCGGGCAGCGAGATCGAGGTCGCGTGCGCCCTGATCCGCGCGGTTCGTGACGGCGCGGACGTGGTCAACCTCTCGCTCGGCGCCCAGACCCAGTACGACCAGCCCTCGCTCGCCCTCGCCGCGGCGCTCGACGTCGTGCGGGAGATCGAGATCGAACGGGCCCGTGAGGTGCTCGTCGTGGCCGCGGCCGGCAACTTCGGCGACACGACGCCGGTGTGGCCGGCGGCGTTCCGGCGGGTCGTCTCGGTCGCGTCGCTGACTGCCGACCTGCGGCCGAGCGCCTTCTCCAGCAGGGGGTCGTGGGTCGACTGCGCCGCGATCGGCGAGGGGATCCTGTCGCCGTTCGTGACGGGCGAGCAGTCGCCGGACTTCACGCCGGACCCGGAGTCCTTCCCCGAGAACGCCTTCGCCCGGTGGAGCGGCACGTCGTTCGCCGCGCCGCAGGTGGCGGGGGCTGTCGCGCGGCTCATGCACGAGCGCGGCCTCGGAGCCCGGGAGGCCTACGTCCAGCTGTTGGCCACGGGCACACCGCTGCCGGACTTCGGCCGGACCTTCAGCATCCTGCCGGGCGTGTAGCCATGCTGGGCACGCTGTGGCGGGCGCGTCATGATGGCATCCACGTCGAGAGACGAAAGGATGAACGCGTGGACACCGACGACCCCTACCGAACGTGGGACTCGCCGGCGCTGGTCGCGGGCGCGCTCGACGGCGACCAGCGCGCCTGGACCGAGATCGTGCGGCGCTACGCTCCCGCGGTCATCGCACGGGTGCGGCAGTTCCGGCTGACGCCGCACCAGGCGGAGGACGTCGCCCAGACGGTGTGGCTGAACCTGCTCGAGAACCTCGACAAGCTGCGCGACCCGCACGCCCTGCCCGGCTGGATCGCGACGACGGCGCGGCACGAGTGCATCCGCGTCACCAACCTCAACCGCCGCACGGTGCCGGTCGACCCGCAGGGCGGCCGTCTCGACGGCGCGGCGGAGTCCGACCTCGACCAGCAGATCCTGCTGGTCGAACGCGAACGCGCGCTGCGCGACGGGCTCGCCGAGCTTCCCCACGCACCAGCGCGAGGTGCTGCTCATGCTCTCGGTGGACCCACCCCTGCTACGCCGAGATCGCCGAGAAGCTCGGCGTCCCCATCGGCTCGATCGGCCCCACCCGGGGTCGAGGCCTCGCGCGGCTGCGCGAGACGGCCGCGATCAAGAACTATGTGGCGGCCTGGACGGCCTCCACAGCTGGAGAAGGAGGCCGCGATGTCCTGGCACTCGGATGACCGCGCCCGCACGCCCTGGGCCGACGACGACGCACTGGGTTCGGACCTGGTGACCGCCGTCTCGGAGACGGACCTGTACGACCGCGTGCTCGCGAGCGCGGACCTGGCGTTCCGCGCGCACCGCGGGATGGTCGACGCACGCGCCGGCCTGGAGATGGACCTGATGCTGCTGGAGCTCGTGTACGACTCCGGGGCGATCGACGCACCCGTCGGCGTCCGCGACCGCTCCGGCGGATCGTCGAGGACGCTGGTGTTCGAGGGTGACGCGCTCGGCGTCGAGGTCGAGGTCGAGACCGCCTCGATCGAGGGTCAGCTGATCCCGCCGCGCCCGGGGCACGTGACCCTGCGGACCCCGTCGGGCGACATCGCGTCCGTCGACACCGACGACGTCGGGTACTTCCGGTTCGACGTCCGGCCCGACGGACCGCTCCGCCTGGAGTGCAGCAACGGCGAGGGCACCTGCGTCACGCAGTGGCTGCCCTACTGATCGCAGGCAACACGAAAGGCCCGGTCCGTTCGGACCGGGCCTTTCGTCTGTCAGCAGCCAGCGTCAGGCCGCGTCGTCCTCGGAGGTGAGGTTACGCGTCTTGTTCTGGTCGACCAGGATGCCGGGGCCGTTCGTGGTCGAGAACGTCGCCTTGGCGATGTAGCGGCCCTTCGAGGCGGACGGCTTCAGACGCAGGATCTCGTCGAGAGCCGCGGCGTAGTTCTCCACCAGCTGCACGTCGGTGAACGACGTCTTGCCGATGATGAAGCAGAGGTTCGCGTGACGGTCCACGCGGAACTCGATCTTGCCGCCCTTGATGTCGGCGACGGCCTTGGCCACGTCCATCGTCACGGTGCCGGTCTTCGGGTTCGGCATCAGACCACGCGGGCCCAGGACCTTGCCCAGTCGACCGACCTTGCCCATGAGGTCGGGCGTCGCGACGGCGGAGTCGAAGTCGGTGTACCCGGCCGCGACCTTGTCGATCAGCTCGTCGCCACCGACCTCGTCGGCACCGGCGGCGCGGGCCTGCTCGGCACGCTCACCCGTCGCGAAGACGATGACGCGGGCCGTCTTGCCGGTGCCGTGGGGCAGGTTGACCGTGCCACGGACCATCTGGTCCGCCTTGCGCGGGTCCACACCGAGGCGGAAGGCGACCTCGACGGTCGCGTCGTACTTGGTGGTCGACGTCGCCTGCGCGAGCCGGACAGCCTCGAGGGGGCTGTAGAGCGTGCCCACCTCGATCTTCTCGGCGGCGTTGCGGTACGCCTTGCTGTGCTTGGCCATCTGCTTGGTTCTCCTTGTGAGCAGTCGTGGTCTGTCGGGCCGCACATGGCCCTGCCACTGGGGGTGTTACGGGTAGATCAGCCCTGGACCGTGATGCCCATCGAACGGGCGGTGCCCGCGATGATCTTCTCGGCCGCGGCCAGGTCGTTCGCGTTGAGGTCCTCGAGCTTGGTGCTCGCGATCTCGGTGATCTGCGCCTTGGTCAGCGAGGCGACCTTGACGGTGTGGGGCGTGGGCGAACCCTTGGCCACACCGGCGGCCTTCTTGATGAGCTCAGCGGCCGGCGGCGTCTTCGTGATGAAGGTGAACGAGCGGTCCTCGTACACCGTGATCTCCACGGGGATGACGTTGCCGCGCTGCGCCTCGGTGGCCGCGTTGTACGCCTTGCAGAACTCCATGATGTTGACGCCGTGCTGACCCAGCGCCGGACCGATCGGCGGCGCGGGGGTGGCGGCGCCGGCCTTGATCTGGGCCTTGATCAGGCCGGTGACCTTCTTCTTCGGGGGCATGCTGAACTTCCGATCTGTGTTGTGGGCCTACGCCGTGGGCGATGACCCGGTTGCAAACGCGAACAGGTCAGATCTTGGCGACCTGGCTGAACGACAGCTCGACCGGGGTCTCCCGGCCGAAGATGGAGACGAGCACCTTGAGCTTCTGGTTCTCGGCGCTGATCTCGGAGATCGTCGCCGGCAAGGTGTCGAACGGGCCGTCGGTCACGGTGACCGACTCGCCGATGGTGAAGTCGACCTTGATCGCTGCGGCGGCCTTGGCGGCGCTCGCGGCGGTGGTCGGGGTCTTGGGCTCGAGCGACGGCGCGAGCATCGAGAAGACCTCGTCGAGCGTCAGCGGCACGGGCTGGTGCGTGTGGCCGACGAAGCCGGTGACGCCCGGCGTGTGCCGGACGGCGCCCCAGGACTCGTCGGTCAGGTCCATGCGGACGAGCACGTACCCGGGGATGCGCACGCGCTTGACGACCTTGCGCTGCGCGTTCTTGATCTCCACGACCTCTTCCATGGGGACCTCCACCTGGTAGATGAAGTCCTCCATGTTCAGGCTCTGCCGACGGTTCTCCAGATTGGCCTTCACGCGGTTCTCGTAGCCGGCGTAGGAGTGGATGACGTACCAGTCACCGAACTGGCTGCGCAGCTGGGCCTTGAACGCGGCGACGGGGTCCTCGTCGACGTCGGGCTCGGCGTCTTCCTGGACCTCGGCGTCTTCCTCTGCCTCGGCGTCGGACTCGACGTCGTCAGCGGCGTCGCTCTGCGTGGCGTCGACAAGCTCGACACCCTCGGTGTCCCCGGCCGATGCCTCGACCGCCTCGACCGACGCGAGGGCGTCGTCGAGCTCAATCTCGGCGCCCGTCGTGGGCTCCTGCGACTCCTGCGACACGTGCGAACCTGCCTTCTTTAGCGAATGCGCCCCGGCGTGCCGGAGCGATGAGCGCCCGCCGGAGCGGGCGACTGCGGGGGTGGCGTCAGCCGAAGACCCAGAACGCGAGCTTCCCGACCCCGAGGTCGACCACGGTGACGAACGCCATGATCACGGCGACGAACACCAGCACGACGCTCGTGTAGGTGATCAGCTCCGACCGGGTGGGGCGGACGACCTTCTTTCGCCCTTGACCTGACGGAAGAACAAGGCGATCCGTGCGAACAGTCCGGGACGCTCCTTGCCCTTGCGGGCAGGCTTGGTCGACGGGCGCGCCGCCGAACCCTCGGCGTCGGACGCCGCAGCCGGTGCTGTCTCGCTCACGTCGGGCCCCTACGTCTCGTGGTGGTCGGGCTCCGTGTGGAACCCGACGATCGGACGGACCGACGCGTCGCGCCGGACCGACCGGCGGTCCTGCTCACTGCCCGACCCTCCGGGAGGACCCCGACGACCGGACACGTGCAGGGTAGACAGGGCTCGAACCTGCAACCTGCGGTTTTGGAGACCGCTGCGCTACCAATTGCGCCACTACCCTTCGGGGGCCTCGGCCCACCATCACGCGTCGTGCGCGCACCGACGGACACCTCCCGCAGGGGCGTCCGTGCAGGCTCCCGGATCCTTGCCGCGCCGCGCCTTCGCAGACGCACGCAGACTCGCCGGGGCACGGCTCATCATGGCGGATGTCAACCACCGGGGATCTACTCTACGCGACGGCGGCGGCTGGGTCGAACCCGCTCGTCGGGCGCCCGCAGCACCTGCCACGACACCGCCCGCACTGTGAAATGGCGTGGCAACGACGCACGTGACCTCTGCCACTATGGGATCCGTGAGCGAGCAGACGTCCTCCCCCCGTCCCCGCGTGTCCGCACGACTGGCCGCGATCGCCGAGTCGGCGACGCTCGCGGTCGATGCCAAGGCGAAGGCGCTCAAGGCCGCCGGTCGTCCGGTCATCGGCTTCGGCGCCGGAGAACCCGACTTCCCGACGCCCGGGTACATCGTCGACGCCGCGATCGCGGCCGCCAAGGACCCGGTCAACCACCGCTACACGCCGGCAGCCGGTCTGCCCGCGATGCGCGAGGCCGTCGCCGCCAAGACGCTGCGGGACTCGGGCTACGCGGTCAAGCCGTCGCAGGTGCTCGTCACCAACGGCGGCAAGCAGGCGGTGTACCAGGCGTTCGCGGCGATCGTCGACCCGGGCGACGAGGTCCTCCTTCCTGCGCCGTACTGGACCACCTACCCCGAGGCCATCCGGCTCGCCGGCGGTGTGCCGGTCGAGGTCTTCGCCGGCACGGACCAGGGCTACCTGGTCACCGTCGAGCAAGCTCGAGGCGGCCCGCACCCCGAAGACCAAAGCGCTGCTGTTCTGCTCGCCGTCCAACCCCACCGGCGCGGTCTACTCCCCCGAGCAGACGATGGCGATCGGGCGGTGGGCGCTCGAGCACGGGATCTGGGTGATCACCGACGAGATCTACGAGCACCTGACCTACGACCACGCCGTGTTCACGCCCATCGTGCGCGTCGTGCCGGAGCTCGCCGACACGACGATCGTCCTGAACGGCGTCGCCAAGACCTACGCCATGACCGGTTGGCGCGTGGGCTGGATGATCGGCCCCGCCGACGTGATCTCCGCGGCGACCAACCTGCAGTCGCACCTGACCTCCAACGTGGCCAACGTGTCGCAGCGTGCGGCGATCGCCGCGCTGACCGACGACCTGGCCGCGGTGGAGGAGATGCGGTACGCCTTCGACCGGCGCCGCAAGCTCATCGTCAAGATGCTCAGCGACATCGACGGCTTCGAGGTGCCCGTGCCGCAGGGCGCGTTCTACGTGTACCCGTCGGTGCAGGGCGTGCTCGGCCGCACGATCCGCGGCGTCACGCCGACCACGTCGGCCGAGCTGGCCACCCTGATCCTCGAGGAGGCCGAGGTCGCGGTGGTGCCGGGCGAGGCGTTCGGGCCGTCCGGGTACCTGCGCCTGTCCTACGCGCTGGGCGACGACGACCTCGTCGAGGGCGTCCGCCGGATCCAGGCGCTGCTCGCCTAGCGTGCGAGACCTGGCCGCCCTTCCCAAGGCCCACCTCCATCTCCACTTCACGGGCTCCATGCGCGTCTCGACGCTGGCGTCGCTCGCCCAGACCCACGGTCTGCACCTGCCGGACGCGCTCCTCGACGACGACCCGCTGCACGTGCCCGCCGACGAGCGCGGCTGGTTCCGGTTCCAGCGGCTCTACGACGCCGCGCGCGCGTGCGTCCGCTCCGAGGCGGACATGCGCCGGATCGTCGACGAGGCGGCCTTCGACGACGCGTCGGAGGGGTCCGGGCGGCTCGAGATCCAGGTCGACCCGACCTCGTACGCGCCGTTCGTCGGGGGAATCACACCCGCTCTGGAGATCGTGGTCGACGCGGCCCGGTCCGCGTCGCTCGCGCACGGCATCGACATCGGGGTGATCGTCGCGGCGTCCCGCATGCGGCACCCGCTGGACGCCCGGATCCTGGCGCGCCTGGCCGCGCACCACGCCGGCGACGGCCCCGGTCAGGTGATCGGGTTCGGGCTGTCCAACGACGAGCGTCGCGGCGAGACCGCCGAGTTCGCGCACGCGTTCGACATCGCCCGGGACGCCGGGCTGGCCGCCGTGCCGCACGGCGGGGCTGCTCGGCCCGGCGCACGTGGAGGACGTCCTGGACCACCTGCGGCCCGACCGGCTCGGGCACGGCGTGCGGTCCGGCGAGGACCCGCGGGTGCTCGACCGGGTGGTCTCCGCGGGGATCCCCCTCGCCTCTGCCCCGCGTCGAACGTGTCTCTGGGGGTGTACCGGTCGGCCGCGGACGTCCCCCTGCGCGCCTTGGTGTCGGCCGGCGCGATCGTCGCGCTCGGCGCCGACGACCCGCTCCTGTTCCGGTCGCGCCTGCTCGACCAGTACGAGCTCGCGCGCTCCGTGCACGGGTTCTCCGACGACGAGCTGGCCGACCTCGCCCGCGCGTCGATCCGCGCCAGCCGGGCGTCGGACGCGGTCAAGGCGAGGCTGCTCACCGGCGTCGACACGTGGCTGGCCGCCTGACGGCGCCGCAGACTTGACGACGAGCGGCGCGAGGCTGCATTGTGTCAATGTATTGATCCATTGACTCAGGGGAGAGGCCGATGTTTCTGCTCGTACCGCTGATGCTGATGCTCGTGCTCGGCGCGGCCGTCGGGTGGGCGCTGCGGCCCGTGCGCACGACCGCCCCGACGACGCCGTCGCAGGCCTGGATCGCCGCCGAGCGGCACGCCCGCCGCGTCGTCGCAGTCGCGTGGATCGTGCTCGTGCTCGTGCCGGCCCAGATCCTGATCGGTTTCTTCGGCGGGTACCGCATGGTGCAGCCTGCCGGACCGGTGCAGGCCGCCCTCCCTCTCGTCGGCGGCCTGGCGTTCCTCGCGGTGGGCGCCGTGGGCGAAGCTGACCTGGCCGCGCCCGATCGGCGACGTCCGGCGTGCCGGGCTGTCTCGGCGACGCGTGCGGGACATCGCTCCGCGCGGGCTGTCGGTCCTGACGGCGACCTGGGCGACCCTGCTGGCGGCCCTGCTGATCGTGAGCGGTGCGGCGGCCGGCACCGGCGGGCGCTCCCTGTCCTTCCAGAACGGAGAGGTCGTGCGGACGACCAGCCCGTTCCCCGGCTGGTACTACGGGCGGCCCGTCGCGATCGCGCTGGTCCTCGTGCTCACCGCGTGCCTCGGCGTCCTCGTGCTGATAGCCCGCCGACCGCCGGTGAGCGAGACGGCTCCGCACGCCGACGCGGCGTTGCGTCGCACCTCCTGCCGCCGAGTCCTGGCCGGGGTGCAGCTCGTTCTCGCCTGGACGTTCGCAGGCTGCCTCTTCTTCGTCGGCTCGGCCCTGTCGGGTGTCGAGCCGCGCTGGGCGGACGCCTTCGGGCCCGGGACCTCGGTGCTCGTGGGGCACCTGCTCTCGTACGTCTCGCTCGCCATCCCGATCGTGTCCGCCGTCGTCGCGGTCGCGGCATCGCGCGCGCCGGTGACCTCGTCGGCGCTCGGCCAGGGCACGGGGCTGGTGACCGCATGAGCGCACAGCTGGAGGTCGACGTCACCTCCGGTGTCCCGGCGTTCGAGCAGATCCGCGCGCAGGTGGTCGCGCACGTGGCCGCCGGGCGTCTGGTCGCCGGGGACCGGCTGCCGACGATCCGCGCGCTGGCCACCGACCTCGGACTCGCGGCGGGCACCGTCGCCCGCGCGTTCCACGCGCTGGAGGCCGAAGGGGTCGTCGAGACGCGGCGCCGCGCCGGGACCGTGGTCGCCGCGGGCGCCTCGGTCCCGACCGACGTCGCCCGCCGGGCCGCACAGACGTACGTCGCGGCCGTCCGCGCGGTCGGGCTCACCGACGACGAGGCCCTCGTCCTGGTGCACGGCGCGCTGATCGGCACGCCGGTCGACGTCAGAGGCTGACGCCGACCAGGACCGGTTCGGGCTCCAGGGTGATGCCGAACTCGCTCGCGACGCCCGCGCGCACCTGACGGGCGACCGTCAGGAGGTCCTGCGCCGTCGCGGAGCCGCGGTTGGTCAGCGCGAGGGTGTGCTTGGTCGAGAGGGTCGCCGGGCCGGGGGCGCCGAAGCCGCGGGCGAAGCCGGCGCGGTCGATCAGCCACGCGGCGCTCGTCTTGACCAGGCCGTCGTCGGCGGGGAACCGGGGCGCGTCGGCCGGCAGGGCGTCCGCCGCTGCAGGCGTCAGCAGCGGGTTGGTAAAGAACGAGCCCGCGCTCCACGTGTCGTGGTCGGCGGCGTCGAGCACCATGCCCTTGCCCGCCCGCAGCCCGAGGACCGCGGACCGGACCTCGGCGAGCGGCGCCCGCGACCCGACCTCGATGCCGAGAGTGCGGGCGAGCTGGGTAGGTCACCGGGCGGGACAGGTCGCCGGGGCGCAGCTGGAACGTCACGTCGAGGACGACGTAACGCGGCGTCGGACCCCAGGGCGCCTGCGGGTCGTCGTCCGACGGGGACAGCGACCGCTTGAGCAGCGAGGTGCGGTAGCCGAAGGCCAGCGTGACCAGCGGCAGCGTGCGGACGCGGCCCCGGGCGCGGTCCCAGACGCGGACGATCGAGATGCTCTGCGAGACCTCCTGGCCGTACGCGCCGACGTTCTGCACGGGCGTCGCGCCGGTGGACCCGGGGATGCCGGAGAGCGCCTCGATACCGGTCAGCTCCTCCTCCACCGCGTAGCGCACGACCTCGTCCCACGGCGTGCCGGCCGGGACGGTGAGCGTGGCGCCGGCGCAGGCCGACGCGTCCGGCACCTCGACGCCCGAACGGACGTCCCGCACGACCACACCGTCGAAGCCCGCGTCGGCGACGAGCAGGTTGGAGCCTCCACCGACGACGAGCAGCGGCTCGCCGTCTGCGTCCGCGGTGCGCACGGCGTCCAGCAGCTCGGCCTCGGTGGTCGTCTCGACGTACCGAGCCGCCGGGCCGCCGACGCGCAGCGTCGTGAGGTCGGCGAGCGTGGTCCCGGCGGACCGGACGGACGGCCAGACGATCGTCGGGGGGACGGTCGCCGGGGAACAGTCGGCCGTGCTCAGCTCGGTCTGCACGCGACCAGGTTAGTCCCGTGCGCTCGACGGCTCCGCCCGCAAGGGGGCGGCGGCGCTGACCACGCTCAGACCGAGCGCGATCGGCACGATGACGACGAGCAGCGCGTGCCGGTAGCCGACGTGCTGCGCGAGCAGCCCGATCAGCGGTGGGCCGGCCAGGAACGCGCTGTAGCCGATCGTCGCCACGACGCTCACGCGCGCGGGTGCCCGCGACGGCTCGTCGGCAGCGGCGCTGAGCCCGACCGGGAACCCGAAGGCGGCGCCGGCGCCCCAGGCGACCACGCCGATCACGGCGACCCACAGGGTCGGTGCCAGGGCGAAGACGAGCAGGCCGACCAGGGAGAGCAGGGCGCACAACCGCAGGACCACGACGCGCCCGCGCCGGTCGAGCAGGGTGCCGCCGAACCAGCGCATGGTGGTCATCGCCGCGACGAACACCCCGAACGCCAGCGCGCCGAGCGCCTCGGCCGTGCCGAACCCGTCGACCACCGAGAGGCTGACCCAGTCGTTCGCGGAGCCCTCGGTCAGACCGGCGGCGAGCACGATGAGCCCGAGCAGGAGCGTGCGCGGCTCCATCCAGGCGGCCATCGCGCCACGAGCGCCCTTCTCGGGCGACTCGTCGTGGTGCACCTCCGCCGAGGGCAGGAAGCGACGCACGGCGAAGCCCACGACCACCGCCGCGGAGATCACCGCGACCGGGATGTGCACGACGACCGGCACGTGCAGCGCGGCCATGACGGCGGCGATCGCGGCCGCCGCGACGGTGCCGAACGAGAACCCCGCGTGGTACCTGGGCATGATCGTGCGCCCCAGGTGCTGCTCGACGGCGGCGCCCTCGAGGTTCATGGCCGCGTCCCAGACGCCGGTGCCGACGCCGTACAGGACGAGCCCGAGACCGACGACGACCACCTGCCCGAGGGCCACCCCGACTGCGGCGATCGTGAGCCCGGTCGCGTTGAGGACTGCGAACGCGAGAACCGTCCGGGCCGCCCCGAGGCGCTCGACCACCATGCCCGACAGGGGCAGCGACAGCAGCGACCCGACCGCGCCGACCAGCAGGAGGGCGCCCATCTGCGCCGGCGAGAAGCCGAGCCCGTCGCGGATCGCCGGCAGGCGCGCGGCCCACGTCGCGAAGTTGAAGCCGTTGAGGAAGAAGACGACGAACACCGCCGCCGACGCACGTTCGACCAGGCGAGCGTGGGAGGTGGTCACGGGACGATCGTCCTGCACGGACTCGCTCACGGCACACGCACCAGTCGGCGGCGCCGGGCGCGCTGCGACGGGACGACGTGCCGGGCGACGACCGCGGCGACGGGGTCCGGATCGGCGTCGGCGACGAGGGCGACGGGAACGTCGGCGACGACCGGGAGGCCTGCGACTGGCGTCGACCTCTCGGGCGCGACCCGCCGGGCCAGCAGCACGCTGGCCACCATCGCGACCGTGATGAGCACGAGGGCGTGCCGGGCACCGGTCGCGGCCGCGAGGATGCCGAGCAGCGGCGGTGCGGCGATCGACGCCACGGAGGCGAACGACGAGACGACCGCGACCCGACCGGCGGCGCGCATCGGGTCGTCGGACGCGGCCGCGATGCCGATGGGCACGGCGAGCGCGGCGCCGAAGCCCCAGAGCACGATGCCGACCCCGGCGAGCGGGAGCGTCGGCGCGAAGCCGAACGTGAGGAGCCCGACGATCGCGACCGAGCCGGAGGAGCGGAGCACGATCACGCGGCCGAACCGGTCGATGAGTCGGGTGCCGAGCAGCCGGACCAGGGTCATCGCGCCGACGAACACGCCGAGCATGGCGGCGCCGACCGCCTCGGCCTTCTCGAACCCGTCGACGACCGCCAGGGACAGCCAGTCGTTGGCCGACCCCTCGGACAGGGCTGCGGCCATCACGACGACGCCGATCAGGAGCGTGCGCGGCTCGCGCCACCAGTCGAGCGCGGACGCGATCGTGCGGCGGCGCCCGGCCGGCACCGCGGGGCTCGCACCGGACGCTGTGCCCGACGTGGCCACCGGCCCGGACCACGGGCGGTCGCCCGGGGCGGCGGCGAGCACCACACCGCGCAGGGAGCCGAGCCGCCAGGCGACGGCGACGCCCGCGACGAGGGAGAACTGCAGCGCGACGGAGACGTCAGCGCGCGACGCGAGCGCTCCGATCGCGGAACCGACGACCGCACCGATCGAGAACGCCGCGTGGAACTGCGGGATGACCGTGCGACCCATCGCGCGCTCGATCCGCGCGGACTCGACGTTCAGCGGCACGTTGCCCAGCGCGACCGCTACGCCGTTGAGGAAGATGCCGACGCCGAGGAGCGGGACCGAACCGACCGTCGGACCGACGCCCATGAGCACGTACCCGACCGCGAGCACGGCCGTGGACATCAGCAGCGAGGTGCGGCTGCCGAACCGCTGCACCACCATGCCCGCGAACGTCACCGTCAGCAGCGCGCCGAGCGACCCGATCAGGAGCATCAGACCGAGCTCGCTGGTCGACAGGTCGAGGAGGTCGCGCACGGTCGGGATACGGGCGAGCCAGCTCGAGAAGACGATGCCGGTGAGGCCGAACAACCCCATGAGGAGCCAGCGGGCTCGACTCACGGCAGGGGGCAGCCCGGGGTGGGCGGGGTGACTCACGAAGGGCTCCGAGACGGTGGTGGCGAGGGGACGAGCAGTTCGTCCTGGTTCATCGATCGAATCGATTCGATCGACCGACGAACATCGGGGTCGAATCGATTTGAGGGACAGGACCATTCTGCGGGTACGCTGGCCGCTGCGTCAAACAGATTCGCGCTCTGTCAGCTCGAAGGCACGCTCGACGACCCGCAGCAGCGCCGCTCCCGGAGGTCCCGCCCTGTCCCCGACCCGCCCCACGCTCGCCGACGTCGCTGCCGCGGCGGGGGTCTCGGTGTCGACGGCCTCCCTCGCGTTCTCCGGCGCCGGCCCGATCGCGCCGGCCACCCGGCAGCGGGTCCTCGACGCGGCCGTGCAGCTGGACTACTCGGGCCCCAACCCGCTCGGCCAGCAGCTGCGCCGAGGACGCTCGGGCATCGTGGGCGTCGTCGTCGGAGACTCGCTGGGTCGCTCCTTCCGCGACCCGGTCTCGATCCAGGTGCTCGACGGGCTGGTCAGCACGCTGGGACCGCTCGACCTGGGCGTGCTGCTGATCCCCGGCTCGAGCGACCCTGCCGGACCGGCGGTCGACCCGCTGATCGAGACCGCGGCCATGGACGTCGCAGTCCTCATGTGGGGCGGCACCACGGACGACCCGATGCTCGCCGCACTGCGCCGCCGGGGCATCCCGGCGGTGATCGTCGAGGGCAAGAAGGCCGACGACGTGGCCTCGGTGGGCATCGACGACCGGGGCGGCATGCGCCAGGCGACCGAGCACCTGCGCTCGCTCGGGCACACGCGCATCGCGACCGTGACGCTCCCGTTCAACCGGCAGCGCAACGAGGGGCTCGTCGACGAGGACCGGATGACGCACCTCGAGTGGGAGATCACCAAGCGGCGGCTCGGGGGCGTGACCGACGCAGGCGTCACCCCGGTCGCCGTGTACGAGACGCCGGCCTCGCTGGTGGAGCACGGGCGCTCGGCGGGTCTCGTCCTGCTGACCGGTGACGACCGCCCGACCGCGGTCGCCTGCCAGTCCGACCTGCTCGCGTCGGGCGTGGTGCTGGCCGCGCGTGAGCTCGGGCTGCGCATCCCGCAGGACATCTCGATCAGCGGTTTCGACGGGCTCGACCTGCCGTGGCTGGCCCCGGACGTGCTCACGTCGGTGGCACAGCCGCTGGCCGAGAAGGGTGCGGCGATCGGCCACGCGGTCGAGGACCTGCTGGCGGGCGAGCCGCCGACGTCCCGGGGCCTGCCGGTCGAGCTGCGGATCGGCACGACGACCGGACCCGTACCCGCCTGAGGACCGGCCTACAGCCGGACGACGGCCTGAGCCTTGCCCAGCACGCGCGCACCCTCGACGCTCACGGTCAGGTCGATGCGGGCGGTGCCCGCGTCGGCGTCGACCGCCCCGACGACGGCGACGACCTCGATGGTCGCGGCACCCGGGTCGGGCACGGGCACGGGACGCGTGAACCGGACCTGGTAGTCGACGACCTTGCCGGGGTCCCCGGCCCAGTCGGCGACGACGCCGATCGCGGCCCCCATGGTCCACATGCCGTGCGCGATGACGTCGGGCAGGCCGACGGACGTGGCGACGCGCGCGTTCCAATGGATCGGGTTGAAGTCGCCGCTGGCGCCCGCGTACCGCACGAGGCGCGCGCGGTCGACGGTGACCTCACGGCGCGCGACCTCGGTGCCGATCTCGAGACTCATGACTCCTCCGGCCGCACGGCGAGCGTGGAGACCACCGTCGCGACGGGCGACCCGCCCTCGTCGGCGATCTCCGCCCGCGTCGTGATCATGGCCAGCCCGGCGCGCACGGTGATGGAGTCGACGTGCAGGACGGTCACCAGGCGGTCGCCCGCGTGGATCGGCCGGTGGTGCGTGAACCGCTCGTCGGCGTGCACGACGCGGCTGAAGTCGATGCCCGCTGCGGGGTCCTCGAGCAGCTGCGCCTCGGCACGCTGAGCGACCACGACGGCGAACGTCGGGGGCGCGATGACGTCGGGGTACCCGAGCGCGCGCGCCGCCGACGGATCCGTGTGGGCGGGGTGGGACGCACCGACCGCGTCGGCGAACTCCCGGAGCCTCTCGCGGCCTACCTCGTAGGCGGCGTTCGGCGGGTACTGACGACCGGCATACCCGGTGTCGACCGGCATGACCTGGGTCAGCGGGTCTCGCGGTGCAGCGTGTGACGGTTGTCGCGCGGGCAGAACTTCTTCATCTCGAGACGGTCGGGGTCGTTCCGACGGTTCTTCTTCGTGATGTAGTTCCGCTCCTTGCACTCCGTGCACGCGAGCGTGATCTTCGGACGGACGTCCGAGCTCTTGCTGGCCATGGTCTTGCCACCTCTCGCGCCCTCACGGGCACTGTGATTCTCGTCTTTGCGCGCCGGCCGACGCGCTGTTGTGTCACTTGGCGGTAGCGGGAGCGGGACTCGAACCCGCGACACCACGATTATGAGCCGTGTGCTCTAACCACCTGAGCTACCCCGCCACTGTCGGTGTGCAGTCCAGTGCGCCGGTTTGCGCGACACGTCCTTCGAACACACCACAGAGCCCCGAAAGGGAATCGAACCCTTGACCTTCTCCTTACCATGGAGACGCTCTGCCGACTGAGGTATCGGGGCAGCGCGAGCAAGGTTACACGGGCCCTGGGGTCCTCGCGAAATCGATCCCCGGAAGCCGACCCGCGGCCCGTGATCCCGCTCCACGTCGTTGCCCTGCCGTTCGCCCGGGTGCAGGCTTGCTGTGTCCCCACGCGCAGGGAGGCCAACGGTGGCGGGTGTGACCGTGCAGCGTCGCGCCGGGTTCGGACGAGGACCTCGCTGCGGCTCGCTACGTCTGCGCGAGGAGCTGATCGCTCTGGCGGTCGACGACGTGCGGCCGGCCACCGGTGGTGAGGTACCCCCCGGGAGTCGCGGGCCGTCGGTCGCCGAGATCGGGACGCTGCTCGTCTCCCTCGGGCCGTCCTTGCAAGTCCTGCAGAGCCTGGTCCAGGGCATCACCTCGTGGCTCCGGCGCGACCGGTCCGTGTCGGCCGTGAAGGTCTCGATCGACGGCGACGTGCTCGAGCCAGCGCAGCGACGAGCGAGCAGCAGACCGCACTCGTCGACGCCTGGCTCGCGCGACACGGCAGCGCCGTGCGATGACCGTGGACCGGCGCGCCCTGATCGTCGCGGTCGACGACTACGCGGACGCCGGCCTGCGCAGGCTGCTCTCGCCGGCGAGCGACGCCGCCGCGCTCGCCGAGGCGCTCGCAGCCCCGGGTGTGGGCGACTTCACGGTCGACGTCGTGCACAACGGCACCGCCCAGGAGATCCGGGTCTCGGTCGAGGACTTCTTCGCCGACGCCCGGCCCGACGACCTCCTGCTCCTGCACTTCTCGGGCCACGGCCTGAAGAACGCCGGCGGGGAGCTGTTCCTCGCGGCGGCGGACTCCCGACCAGACCGCCTCGCCTCGACCGCGGTCGCGGCGGACTTCGTCAACCGGCAGATGGCCGAGAGCCGCGCGCAGCGGGTCGCCCTGTTCCTCGACTGCTGCTACGGCGGCGCCTTCCCCCGAGGGATGGTCGTGCGCGGGGCCGGCGACGTGCAGGTGCGCGAGGCCTTCGCCGACACGGAACGGACCTCCGGTGGTCGCGGTCGGGTCGTCGTGACGGCCTCCAGCGCGGTCGAGTACGCGTTCGAGGGCGCCGAGGCGCACCCGGGGCGCTTCCCGAACCGTCGGTGTTCACCGGTGCGCTCGTCCGCGGGCTGACCACCGGCGAGGCCGACCGCGACGGCGACGGCTGGGTCGGCCTGCACGAGCTGTTCGGGTACGTCACGGAACAGGTCCGCCGGTCGACCTCGCACCAGACGCCTCACCTGTGGGCGTTCGGCTCCGAGGGCGAGCTGCTGATCGCGCACAGCGGGCGGCGGACGGTCTCGGCCCGCGCACCCGCTGCCGAGCTGCTCGAGGCCGCTCGCAGCCCGTTGTCCGCGACCCGGCTGGGTGTCGCCCTCGAGCTGGGGAGCTGCTGGTCGGGCACGACGTCGCGCTCGCCCTCGGAGCGTGGCAGGAGCTGAACCGGATGCTCGGCGACGACAGTCGCCGGGTGGACGACGCCGTCCAGGCGGCGCTCGCCGAGTGCACGCTGCGTCTCGAACCGCCCGAGTTCCTCGGGATCGCGGCCGACCCGGAGACGGTGCACGAGGTCCGGCTCGTCGGACCGCCACTGGCCCGGTCGGCCACGGCGGCCGTCGACGGTCCGTGGCTGCGCGCCGACGTGGACGACGGCGTGCTGCGTGTGACGTCGGACCCGACGTCGGCGCCGCGCGGGTGGGGAGCGTCCGGGTCGTCACACCGATCGGCGACTCGGCGCTCGCCGTGAGCACGCGCGGGAAGACTCGAGGACGACCGGCGGCGCTCCCCCAGTCCGACGTCCCCGGCACGGTCGGCGGAGCGACCAGGGCAACAACCCCTACCGTTACCGGTGCGCCGGTCGGGAGCCCCGCACCGGTGGTCGCTCGCACTGCACCAGCGGTCGGTGACGCCGCGGCACCAGCCGAGCAGACGACGCCGCAGTGGATCGCCGTCTTCATCGCTCTCGTCTTCGTCGGCATCGCGGTCGCGTGCTCCATGTTCGTCAGCTGGACCGGCAGCGTCACCGAGGACGGCGCGGGCAGCTCACGGGCGCTCGCGATCCCCGCCGTCGTCCTTGCGGTGCTCGTGGTGGCGTCCGTCGCGTGGCCCGCCCTGGGGTCGGTCGCGGTCGGCGCCGCCGCCGGCGGGTTCGTCGCGTACCTCGCGTCCGGCATCTTCATCCTCATGTCCCGGCTCAGGTACGACACGGACGCGCCGTCGTGGCAGGCGCTCGTCGTCGGGTCGGTCTTCGGCGTGCTGCTGGTTCTCACGGCGCTCGCCCTGCGCGGCGACCTCGCACCGCCGCCGCGACTGCGCATGCGCACGACGCCGGCCGCCCTGGTCCTCCTGGTCCTCGGCCTCGGGGCATCGATCGGATTTCCGTTCACGGGGGACAACGGCGAGTCCCTGACGGACACGACCTTCTGGTACCTGGTCCTGCCGGCCGCCTTCGCGCTCGTCGTGGGGTCGGCCCTGCTGGTCCGGGGCACGGCACGGCTGGCACACGTGCTGGACACGGCCGCTTACGCCCTGCTCGTCGTCTCGACGTTCGGGACCATCGCCTGGATGGTCCGCAACGGCGTTCTGGGCACCGTCGCGCTGCTCGCCGTCCTCGGTGCTGTCCTGCTCGCCGGGGCGGTCGTCGTCGACTCTCGCGCCCGAGCAGCCGGAACGCGACAGGCCGGCCCCTGAGGGACCGGCCTGTCGTTCCGTGGCGGGTGAGGGATTCGAACCCCCGTAGGCGTTGCCAGCTGATTTACAGTCAGCCCCCTTTGGCCACTCGGGTAACCCGCCAGGGTCGTGCGCACCGAAACACCTCGGCCACCCAGGGGCGGCCGCGCGAGCAGCGTGCGGGTGGAAGGATAGCAACTCCCGGGCAGTGCTAGCCAAACGGCTGCCGTCGCCCGTGGGCAGGGACCAGCCGAGCAGGAGGAGTGTCATGGCGAGCGAAGCGTCGTTCGACGTCGTCAGCAAGGTCGACCGCCAGGAGGTGGACAACGCGCTGAACCAGGCATCGAAGGAGATCGCCCAGCGGTACGACTTCAAGGGCGTCGGCGCCTCGATCGCGTGGAGCGGCGATAAGATCCTGATGATCGCCAACTCCTCCGAGCGCGTGCTGGCCGTCCTCGACGTCTTCGAGACCAAGCTCATCCGCCGCGGCATCTCGTTGAAGTCCCTGGACACCGGCGAGGACGGCCCCGAGCCCAAGCCGTCCGGCAAGGAGTACCGGCTCGAGGCCCTCATCAAGGAAGGGCTCAGCAGCGAGACCGCCAAGAAGGTGGCCAAGATCGTGCGCGACGAGGGCCCCAAGGGCATCAAGACGCAGATCCAGGGTGACGAGGCTGCGGGTGACCGGGAAGAGCCGCGACGACCTGCAGACCGTCATCGCGCTGCTCAAGGGCGCCGACGTCGACGCCGACCTGCAGTTCACCAACTACCGCTGACGTCCCCCGCGCCGTCGAGAAGGCAGTTATCGACGCGACGTCGGTCTGCGACGTCGACAACTGCCTTCTCGAGCGATCGGACGAGGCACGACGGGCCGAAATGAGCTCTGCGGACGGATGAGGAAGCTGACCTCCCAGCCCTCGCTCGTCTCGTTGTCCAGCGACAGACGCCACTCGTAGCGCTGGCCGACGGTCAGGTTCAGGCCCGGACCGATGCCGAACGCCAGGGGCACGTCGATCGGGGTGCCGGCAGGGACGCCGGACGGGCGGCCGGCCTCGACGTTGCCCTCGATGCGCAGCGGACCGAGGCCGTTCGGACCGTTCACCAGCACCGGCTTGCCGTCGGCGTCGAGCAGCTCGACAACCAGCGCGCGGCGCTGGTTGGTCTCGTCCCAGCCGAACTGCAGCAGCAGGATGATCGCGGCCGGCGGGGTCGGGCTGGTGGTCGTGGACCAGCCGAGGCCGAGGGCGTCGACCTTGCCGTCCGACACCTTGGCGGCGTCGGCGAGCAGCAGCGTGGCCCTCATGGGAACGTGACCGTGCAGGACGTTCGGGGCATGGGACTCTCCTCGTCGGGACAGCGGGGAACGCTCAGTACCGGGTGATGCCGCCCTGCTGGTTCGCCTGGTTCTCCAGGCGCGCGATCCGCTCGGCCATCGGGGGGTGGGTGGCGAAGAACTTCCCGAGGCCGGCGCCCTTGAAGGGGTTGGCGATCATGAGGTGCGACACGTCGACCAGCTCGCGGTCCTGCGGCAACGGTCGGGCCTGGGTGCCGCTCTCGAGCTTGCGCAGCGCGGAGGCCAGGGCGAGCGGGTCGCCGGTCAGCGTCGCACCGTCCTCGTCGGCGTCGTACTCGCGCGTCCGGCTGATGGCCAGCTGGACCAGCGTCGCCGCGACCGGGGCGAGGAATGCGAGCAGCAGGCCGGCCAGCGGGTTGCTGCGGTCTCGGTCGTTGCCACCCCCGCCGAAGAACAACGCGAACTGCGCGAGCGACGTGATCACGCCGGCGACGGCCGCGGCGACGGACGACGTGAGGATGTCCCGGTTGTAGACGTGCATGAGCCGTGCCCGAGGACGCCGCGCAGCTCGCGCTCGTCCAGCAGCCCGAGGATTCCCTCCGTGCAGCAGACCGCCGCGTTCGCCGGGTTGCGTCCGGTGGCGAAGGCGTTCGGCGCGGCGGTCGGCGAGATGTAGAGGCGCGGCATGGGCTGGCGGGCCTGCGTCGAGAGCTCGCGGACGATGCGATACATCGCAGGCGCCTCGAGCTCGCTGACCGGCCGCGCCCGCATGGCCCGGATCGCGATCTTGTCCGAGTTCCAGTAGCTGTAGGCCGTCATGACGAGGCCGAGCGCCGTGAAGAAGACGAGGAACTTGGGCGTCCCGCCGCCGAGCAGCCAGCCGACCCCCAGCAGGATCGCCCACATCGCGCCGAACAGCGCCGCGGTCTTCAACCCGTTGAAATGCTGGTGGCCCATCGTCTCCCTTTCTCGTCTGCACCCCCTGAAACGTGCGCGGACGCGTGCAGGTTCCCTCGTATCCTGGCCCCACGTCCCCCCTGACACACTGGAGAACGCCGTGCGACTCACCCGTTGGTCCACCCTGGCCGCCCTCGTCGCGCTGGCGTTGGCGGCCTGCGCACCCACCGACGACTCGACGGGCACCGCCCCGAGCGCGAGCGACGGCTCGCTCTCGACGCTCAAGGACGGCGTCCTGACCGTCGCGACCTCCGATCCGGCGTACAGCCCGTGGGTGGTCGACAACGACCCGTCGACCGGCAAGGGGTTCGAGTCCGCGGTGGCCTACGCGGTCGCCGAACAGCTCGGGTTCGACAAGGACCACGTGACGTGGGTGACCGACAGCTTCGACCAGATCATCGCGCCGGGCGCCAAGGACTTCGACATCGCGCTCAACCAGGTCTCCATCAGCGAGGAGCGCAAGGCGAGCCTCGACTTCTCGTCGCCGTACTACCAGACCGCGCAGGCGGTGGTGACGCTGAAGGGCGCGGCGGCCGAGGGAGCCGACTCTCTGGCGAAGCTCAAGCCGCTGCGGATCGGCGCCATGGTCGGCACCACGAGCCTGACGTCGGCGCAGGACTCGATCGACCCGTCCACACCGGTCCAGGTGTTCAACGACAACGACCAGGTCAAGCAGGCGCTGACCTCCGGCCTCGTGGACGCGATCGTCGTGGACCTGCCGACCGCCCTCTACATCACGGCGGCCGAGCTCGACGGCGGGATCGTGCTCGGCCAGCTCCCGGACAGCGCCGGGGGCGACGAGTTCGGCATCGTGCTCGACAAGGGCAGCTCCCTGACGCCGGCAGTCACGGCCGCGGTCGACGCGCTGCGCAGCAAGGGCACGCTCGCCGACCTCGAGGCCACGTGGCTGACCGACGCCGCGGGTGCCCCGGTCCTGAAGTGACCACGGCCACCGGTTGGGTGCCCTCGGCGCGCCAACAGGAGCGGGACGCCTACCGACGCACCCGGACGCGCCGCTCGGCAGGCGTCGCGGTCGTCTCGACGGTCGCACTGGTCGCGGTGGCCTGGCTCGCGCTCGTCTCGTCCCCGGGCTGGCCCCGCGTCAAGGCGTCGTTCTTCGACTGGGACGTCGCTCAGGCGTCGTTCCCCGCGATCCTGCAGGGCCTCTGGCTGAACATCCGGGTGATGGCGTGCAGCGCGGTGGTCATCGTCGTCGTCGCCATGGCGCTCGCGCTCATGCGCACCCTGCGCGGCCCGGCGTTCTTCCCGCTGCGGGCTCTCTCGTCGGCCTACGTCGACATCTTCCGGGGGCTCCCGCTCATCCTCGTGATGCTGCTCGTCGGCTTCGGGCTGCCCGGACTGCGCCTGCAGGGCATCCCGACGTCGGCGGTCTGGCTCGGCGGCCTGGCGCTCGTGCTCACCTACTCGGCGTACGTGGCCGAGGTCTTCCGGGCCGGGATCGAGTCGGTGCACCCGTCGCAGGTGGCGGCCGCCCGCTCGCTCGGGCTGACGCACGGGCAGTCGCTGCGCCACGTCGTCCTGCCGCAAGCCGTGCGCAACGTGATCCCACCGCTGCTCAACGACCTCGTGTCACTGTCCAAGGACTCCGGCCTCATCTCGATCCTCGGCGCGATCGACGCCGTCCGGGCCGCCCAGATCGAGACCGCGAAGTACGCCAACTTCACGCCCTACGTGGTCGCCGGCGTCCTGTTCGTGCTCCTGACGTTCCCGCTCACGCGCGCCACCGACGCGCTGGCTCGGCGCTCGGGCTGGATCGGCGCACAGAGCACGATCGCGGGCAGCGGGGCGCTGCGGTGAACCCCCGGCGCGACCTGCCGCCGGCGCGCCCGGACGGGCCGCTGCTCTCGATCCGGAACGTGCGCAAGTCGTTCGGCGACCACCTCGTGCTGGACGACCTCTCGCTCGACGTCGACGCGCACCGTGTCGTGGTGCTGATCGGCGCCTCCGGCTCGGGCAAGTCCACGCTGCTGCGCTGCATCGACCTGCTCGAGGACATCGACGACGGGGACATCGAGCTGGAGGGCCGGGACATCACCGACCCGCGGCTGGACGCCAACGCGGTCCGTGCGCGCATCGGGATGGTGTTCCAGGCCTACAACCTGTTCCCGCACCAGAACGTCCTGGACAACGTCACGCTGGCTCCGCGGCTCGTGCACCGGATCAGCCGCAAGGCCGCCGAGGAGGAGGCGATGGCCGTCCTGGACCGCGTCGGGCTGGCCGACAAGGCCAGGGCGTTCCCCGACGAGTTCTCCGGCGGCCAGCAGCAGCGCGTCGCCATCGCCCGCGCCCTGGTCGGCAAGCCCGCCGTGATGCTGCTCGACGAGGTGACCAGCGCGCTCGACCCGGAGTCGTCGGCGAGGTCCTCGCGTTGCTCGCCGAGCTCAAGCAGACCGGGCTGACGATGGTGGTCGCGACGCACGAGATGGGCTTCGCGCGTGAGGTCGCCGACGAGGTGTGCTTCCTGCACGAGGGCAGGATCCACGAGCGCGGCACCCCCGCGCAGGTGCTCGGCGAGCCGCAGGAGGACCGCACACGCGAGTTCCTCCGGCGGATCACCGGCTGAGATCAGTCCTGCGGGACCTGCTGGCCCAAGGAGACGGCGACCATGTGGTCGCGCGGCACGACCTTGATGCGCTCACGCCCGTGCGGCTCGCCCAGCGAGCGCTCGTACGCGTCGAGGAGCTTCCCAGCCCGACCACTGGATGACGTCGACGCTGCGGCTCGTGAGGAACTCGACGACGGCCGACGGGTCGCGGTCCGTGGCCGTGTAGAAGGCGTCGCCGCCCTCGGCGACGTCCTCGCCGAGGTGCCGGATGGTCTCCGACGCGTCCGACTTCGTGTGCCCGATGAGCCCGACGGGACCGCGCTTGATCCAGCCCGTCGCGTAGACGCCCCGGAGGTGCTCGCCGTCGACGTCGACCACGCGACCCTCGCGGTTGGGGATCACGCCGGCGACGTCGTCGAACGGGATGTCCACCAGCGGCGAGCCGAAGTAGCCGACCGCCCGGTACACGGCCTCGACGGGCCAGTCGTGCGTCTGCCCCGTGCCGGTGACGAAGCCGTCGCCGTTCAGCGCGGTGCGCTCGGTGCGGATGCCGACCACGCGGCCGTCCGCGCCGAGGATCTCGACCGGCTTGTGCAGGAAGTGCAGGTGGATGCGGCGGCTCGCCGTGTTCTCCTCCGGCTCCTTCAACGTCCAGTCGGTCAGGGTCTTGACCACCTGCTTGGTCTGGTTCGAGGAGTGGATGGCGGCCATCGATCCCTCGTCGAAGTCGAAGTCCTCGGGGTAGACGATGACGTCGACGTCCGGCACGTGGCCGAGCTCGCGCAGCTCCAGCGGGGAGAACTTGACCTGGGCCGGGCCGCGGCGCGCGAAGACGTGCACGTCGGTCACGGGCGACGCCTTGAGGAGCTCGTAGACGTTGGCGGGCAGCTCGGTGGGCAGCAGGTCGTCCGCGTGCTTGGCCAGGATGCGGGCCACGTCGAGCGCCACGTTCCCGGCGCCCAGGACGGCGACGTGCTGCGCGGCCAGCGGCCAGGTGCGCGGGACGTCCGGGTGGCCGTCGTACCAGGACACGAAGTCCGCGGCACCGTAGGAGCCGTCGAGGTCGATGCCCGGCACCGGCAGGGCGGCGTCGCGGATCGAGCCCGTGGAGAAGATGACGGCGTCGTAGAACTGGCGCAGGTCGTCGAGCTTGAGGTCCGTGCCGTAGTCCACGTTGGCCAGCAGGCGGATGTCGCCGCGGCCCAGCACGTTCTGCAGCGCCACGATGATCTGCTTGATGCGGGGGTGGTCGGGCGCGACGCCGTAGCGGACCAGACCGAACGGCGCGGGCAGGCGCTCGAACAGGTCGATGCTGACGTCGAGGTCCGTCTTCGACAGGATGTCGGCGGCGTAGATGCCGGCCGGTCCTGCGCCGACGATGGCCACTCGCAGAGTGCTCACGGGTGCGCTTGCCTTCCGATCTTGGGGAGCCGAGACAGTCCAGCGTGCACGACGAACGGCAGCTGCGGGGCTGTGCGGGGACCAGTGTAGGACGGACGGTGAGGTCACCCTCAGGTCCCCGCCAGAATGCGGACAGGCGTGAGACGGCGTGTCGCGACGACCACCTAGGGTGAACGGGTGTCTGAAGCCCCGCACCGCCCTCCTGGCTCCCTCGACGGCCGAGGCCTGGCGGCCGGCGTCGGCGCCTACGTGCTGTGGGGTGTGCTGCCGCTCTACTTCCCCCTGCTGGCCCCGGCGACACCCGTCGAGATCGTCGCGCACCGGGTCGTCTGGTCGCTGCTGTTCTGCTGCCTCCTGCTGTCAGCTTACCCACGGCTGGGCGGCGTTCGGCCGGGTGCTGCGGACGCGACGCATCCTGGGCCTCCTCGCCCTGGCGGCCGTCCTGCTGGCGATCAACTGGATCACGTTCGTGTACGGGATCCAGGCGGACCGGGTGGTCGACGACGCGCTCGGGTACTTCATCAACCCGCTGTTCACCGTCACGCTCGCCGTCGTCGTCCTGCGGGAGCGCCTTCGTCCGCTGCAGCTGGTCGCGCTGGCGTTCGGGGCGCTGGCGGTGGTCGTCATCACCGTCGGGTACGGCCGGCTGCCCTGGATCGCGCTGGTGCTGGCGGCCAGCTTCGGAACCTACGGCTTGATCAAGAACCGCGTCGGGCGCACCGTCGAGGCGATCCCGGGCCTGGCCGTCGAGACGCTCGTGCTCGCGCCGCTGGCCCTCGGCTACCTGCTCTGGCTGGGCACCACGGGCGACGGCACGTTCGCCGCGCAGGGACCCGGGCACGCGCTGGTGGTGGCGTCGGCCGGGGTCGTGACCGCCGTGCCGTTGCTGCTCTTCGGTTCCGCCGCCCGGCGGCTGCCGCTGAGCATGGTGGGGTTGCTGCAATACATCACGCCGATGCTGCAGTTCCTCATCGGGGTCGTCGTCCTGCACGAGGACATGCCGCTCGCGCGCTGGTGGGGC
Organism: Cellulomonas sp. McL0606; assembly: GCF_058248365.1. Next base: position 3,420,990 of record NZ_CM177779.1, read on the forward strand.
TTCGCGCTCGTCTGGGTCGCGATCGTCCTGCTGACCGTCGACGGCCTGCGCGCCGGCCGGGCCGACCGGCTGGGACGCCGACTCACCGAGCGCGCCCTGGCGTGAGTGCCGCGTCCACGACGACCACCGTGACGTTGTCCCGGCCGCCGGCCGCGAGCGCCGCGGCGACCAGGCGGTCGGCCGCCTCCTGAGGGTCGTCGTGGGCGCGCAGCTCGGCCTCGATCCGGGCGTCCGACAGCGGGTCGGTCAGGCCGTCCGAGCACACGAGCATGCGGTCCCCGGGGCTCACGGGCAGCAGCCACACGTCCGGCTCGACGTCCTGCGACCAGCCGCCGAGCGCCCGCGTGACCACGTTGCGCCTGGGGTGCCGAGCGGCGTCCTCGGCCGGGATCACGCCCGCCGCGACGAGCTCCGCGACCTCCGAGTGGTCGTGCGTGACCTGCTCGAGCACCGCGCCGGCCATCCGGTACGTCCGCGAGTCGCCCACGTTGACCACCAGCCAGCACGGCACGTCGTCGTGCTCGGTCAGCACCACACCCGTCGCGGTCGTGCCCGGCCGCCGACCCGTGCCCTTAGGCAGCGCCCGGACCGCGGCGTGCGCCTCACGGACCACCGCCCGCGCGTCGTCGAGGGTCGGCGCGCCGACGGCCAGCTCGCTCAGCACGTCGATCGCCGTCCGGCTGGCCACCTCGCCCCGGTCGTGCCCACCCATGCCGTCCGCGACGAGGAACGCCCCGTCCTGCGTCCAGACGCTGTCCTCGTTGCGCGGACGCTCCGCGCGTGCGGTCGCGACGCCGACCCTCAGGCGGACCCGGCGGTCGTTCACGAGGTCCCGGCGAGCGGCGCGGTCACGCGTGCCATGGCGTCCTCGTCCCGTGTGCGGTCCCCGCGCCCGGCCGCACCTCGACCTTGCGCACGATCGTCGGCCAGCATAACGACGGCGCCAGCGTCGGTGCACCGGGGCAACCGACGTCGCCCCTTCCGGCGTCAGTCCAGCTCGGAGCGGCTGCGGACCTCGAGGGCCCGACGACCGAACCGGACGGTCCAGCCCGCCTCGACCCGGGCCCGCTTGCCGGGGGCGAGCGACAGCTCGGACCCGTCGGGCCGCACGAGCACGGTGCCGTTGGTCGAGCCGCGGTCGACGATCCACAGCCGGTTGCCCCGCCGCTCGGGACCGAACGCCAGGTGCACGCGGGAGATCGACCCGTCGGGATCGTCGAGCGCGACGAGGTGGGCCAGACCCGGTTCGTCGTCGGGTGCGCGCCCGACGAGCCCGTCGCCCTCGACCTCGAGGCGCAGACCGGTGTCGAACAGCAGCACGAGCCCGGGCGCGCTCACCCGGGCCGGGGGCTCGTCCGGGCGCAGCCGGGCGTGCTCCAGCTCGGGCAGGCCCGGGTCGGCGGGCCGCGTCTCGGGCTCGGCCAGCCCGTCCGGACGACGCTTCGAGCGGGCACCGATGCGCGGCAGACGCGGAGTGCGGCGCGGGGGCCGTGCGCCGATCGAGATCGCCTCGGTGAGCGGCGAGCCGATGACCGGGGCGGGCACCGCGGGGCTCGGCAACCCGGACACGAGCCTGTTGGGCACGTCGATGAGCCGGACCTCGGCCGCCGGCGGCACCACCTTCGCGGCGCGCGGCCCCGGCGGCCCCGTGATGACCTCCAGCCGCTCGGCCCCGGTCGAGGTGGTGATCGGCTTCCACGGCGCGGGTCGGATCAGTCCGGGGGCCGTGGCGATGATCGGGCCGACGGTCGCCGGGGCCGGGCGCGGAGCGCCGATCACGCCAGGGGCCGGCGGCACGAGGCCCAGCACGGGCCGCGGTCCCAGCGCCCGCGCGACGGCGGGGGCGGTGCCCGGACCCTCGACACCGGCCTCGCGCACGGACCGCGCACGCAGCACCAGCGTCCCGGCCGCCTTGTCGTGCCACCCGCGTCGCGCCGTCGCGCGGTCCCAGGCGCCCGAGGCGACGACCACCCACGCGCCGACGAGCGCCACGAGGGCGCCCGCGACCTCGACCAGGACGCGCACGGCGATCGCGACCAGACCCGCGGGCCGGTGCGTCCGCGACCCGACCGTCCGGATGCCGGTCAGCGCGTTGCCGACCGTCGCGCCGGTCCGCGCCTCCACGAGCCACTGCGTCAGCGCCGCGACGACCAACAGCCCCGGGACGGCGCCGGCGACGGCGTCCCACGAGCCGTCTGCGCCCCTCGACCCGCCGCCGGCCTCGGCGATCGCGTAACCGACGCCCACCGCGAGCACGAGCACGAGCACGTCGACGGTGAACGCCACCAGGCGCAGCCCCACGGGTGCGACGGTCTGCGGTGTGACCTCCGCGACCGCGTCGAGCACGGGCCGGCGGGCGGTCGCGACCGGGGGCGCACCGCAGGCCGCGCAACGTCGGGCACCGGGCACGAGCGGCTCGCCGCAGACCCCGCACGGTGCGCTCACGTCGGACCTCCCGCAGTCGGCCGCTAGACGGGCCGCTGCCACATGGTGCCAGAACGTGCGCCGGACGGATCAGGACGCGCGGTCGACCAGGGCGTCCGCGAACGAGACCAGGGCGTCCTTGACCGGTCCGTCGTCGAGGGGCTCCAGCTTCGAGCACCGCGGACCGGGCCAGCGTGACCGCGCGCTCGCGCGTCTCGTCGACCACCGGGTGCGTCCGCAGCGCCGCCACCGCGCGAGCGAGCGCGTCGTCGTCGGTGAGGTCCGAGTCGAGCAGGGCGAGCACCTCGTGGTCCCGCTCCGTGGCGGTCGGCGACTCTGCGCGGGCACGCAGCAGCAGCGCGGGCATCGTGGGTACACGCTCGCGCAGGTCGGTGCCGGGGGTCTTGCCGGTGGTCGCGCCGTCGGACGTCAGGTCGATGACGTCGTCGGCCAGCTGGAACGCGACGCCGATCTTCTCGCCGAACGCGGACACGATGGCCACGACGTCCGGCGGGCAGCCGGCGAACATCGCGCCGAACCTGGCCGACGTCGCGATGAGCGAGGCCGTCTTGTCGGCGAGCACCTGCAGGTAGTGCGCGACGTGGTCGTCGTCGGGCCGGGGGCCCACGGTCTCGTGCAGCTGACCCAGGCAGAGCCGCTCGAACGTCGCCGCCTGGATCCGGACCGCTTCCGGGCCCAGACCCGCGACCGTCGCCGACGCGCGCGCGAACAGCAGGTCCCCCGTGAGGATCGCCACCGAGTTGCCCCAGACCTCGTGCGCGGCCGGCGCACCGCGGCGCAGCGGCGCCGAGTCCATCACGTCGTCGTGGTACAGCGTCGCGAGGTGCGTCAGCTCGACCACGACGGCCGCGTCGATCACCTCGAGCCGCGAGCCGTCACCCAGCTCGGCGGCGAGCAGCGTCAGCAACGGCCGCAGCCGCTTGCCGCCGGCGTTGACCAGGTGGCGCGACGCGTCGTCGGCCAGGGGGTCGACGTTGGTGACGGCGTCCCGGAGCCGTTCCTCGACGATCTCCAGCCGCGCGGACAGGCGCTCGCCCAGGGCGGCATCGGCCAGCGGGAAGGCCGTCATGGTGGTCACGGCACGAACCTATCTTCCCGACGCCCCGATGCAGGACACGGGCTCACGGCAGGAACGACGCCACGCTCTGGATCGCCTCGATGACCGGGGAGGGCGCGACGCCGAGCAGGACGGTGAGCAGCGCGCAGATCGCGATCGCCGCCACGGCGAGGCCCTCGGTCCTGACCACGGTGGTGGAGATCGTCGAGCGCGCCTCCACCTCCGTCGACGGCGGGGTCTCGACGGCGACGGCCGACACGGACGGAGAGCCGAGGACCGCCTCGATGGGCACGGCGCCCGAGGCGGCGTAGACGTCGGCCGGGGCCACCTCCTCGGGGGCGCCGGGCGGGCTGGTGAAGAACATCAGCACGATGATCCGCACGTAGAAGAACGCCGCCGCCGACGAGGCGAGCACGCCGATGAGCGCCAGCGGCCAGGCGCCGCCGTCGACCGCGGCCGAGAACACGCCGAACTTCCCGATGAAGCCTGCGGTCAGGGGGATGCCCGCGAACGAGAGCAGGAACAGCGAGAACGTCACGGCGAGCACGGGGTTGGTCCGACCCAGGCCGGCCCACTGCGACAGGTGCGTGGCCTCGCCGAGGATCGGGCCCGGCGTGCCGTCGGCAGTCTGACCCGTCCGTTCGCGCACCAGCCAGACGATGCCGAACGCGCCGACCGTCGCCGCGCCGTAGACCAGCAGGTAGAACAGCACCGCGGTGATGCCGGCCTGGTTGAGCGCGATGATGCCGACCAGGATGAACCCGGCGTGCGCGACCGAGGAGTACCCGAGGATGCGCTTCATGTCGTTCTGCACGAGAGCGCCCGTGGTGCCGACGACCATCGTCAGGATCGCCACAGTCCACAGGACCACGCCGAGGTCCCAGCTCAGGCCGGGGAACACCGTGTAGACGATCCGCAGCAGCGCGCCGAAGGCGGCGACCTTGGTGCAGGCGGCCATGTAGCCGGTGATCGGCGTCGGGGCGCCCTGGTAGACGTCAGGCGTCCACGTGTGGAACGGCACCGCACCGACCTTGAACAGCAGGCCCGACAGGATCAGGACCGCGCCGACGAGCAGCAGTCCCTCCATCCCGTTCGGCGTGCCCGTCGCCGTGGCGATGTCCGAGTAGCGCAGGGAGCCGCTGTACCCGTAGATCAGCGCGATGCCGAACAGGAACAGCGCGGACGCGAACGCCCCCAGCAGGAAGTACTTCATCGACGCCTCCTGCGAGAGCAGGCGACGCCGACGCGCCATGCCCACCAGCAGGTAGAGCGGCAGCGAGAGGACCTCGAGCGCGACGAAGAGCGTCAGCAGGTCGCCGGCCGCCGGGAAGATCAGCATGCCGCCGGTGGCGAAGAGCACCAGCGGGTAGATCTCGGTCTGGCGGACGCCCTTGCGTCGAGCGACCTCCTCGTAGTCCGAGCCCGGGACAGCCGCGGCGTTGGGCGCGAACGCGTCCTCGCCGGTCTCCGTGCGGTCGGCGATGATCAGCAGCGAGACCAGGGCGAGCACCCCGATCGTGGCCCACAGGACCAGGGTCGGTCCGTCGACCAGCAGGGAGCCGCCGAGGACCGTCGTGCCGCCGTGCTTCTTCACACCGGACCACAGGAGGGCCACGGCGACGAGCACGCCGACCATCGCTCCGATCGCGAGCACCAGCTGCGCGGGACGGCGGGCCCTGGCGGGTGCGAACGCCTCGACGAGGACGCCGATGATCGCGGCGCCGAGCACGATGATGATGGGGCTCAGGGCGCCCCAGTCGATCGTGGGTGCGGTGAACATCAGTTGCTCCCCTTCTCGGCAGGCAGATCGGTGACGCCGACCTGCTGGAGGGTGACGGTCGCCGGCGGGCTCACCAGGTCGAGCGCCGGTCGCGGCACGAAGCCGAAGATCAGCATGAGCGCGAGCAGGGGCGCGACCGCCCACCGCTCACGGGTGCGCATCTCCGGGATGGCCTGCATGTCGGCCGGTGCGGGTCCGGTGAACATCCGCTGGTAGAGCCACAGGATGTAGATCGCGGCGAGCACGACCCCGAGCGTCGAGACGATCGCCGCGGCGGGGTGCCGGGCGAAGGTTCCGACGATGACCAGGAACTCGCTGATGAACGTCGACAGACCCGGCAGCGACAGGACCGACAGCCCGGCGACCAGGAAGTAGCCGGCCATGACCGGGACGATCTTCTGCAGCCCCCCGAACGCCGAGATCTCCTGGGACCCCCGGCGCGCTACCAGGAACCCGGCCAGCAGGAACATGGCCCCGGTCGAGAGCCCGTGGTTGACCATGTAGAGCGACGAGCCGGCGATCGACGTGGACGTGAACGCGAAGATGCCGAGCACGATGAAGCCGAAGTGCGACACCGACGTGTACGCGATCAACCGCATGATGTCCTTCTGGCCGATGGCCAGCGCCGCGCCGTACAGGATCGAGATCAGCGCCAGCACGATGATCACCGGCGCCGCCCACCTCGAGGCGCCCGGGAACAGCGGCAGGCACAGGGTCAGCATCCCGAAGGTGCCCACCTTGTCCAGCACGCCGACCAGCAGAGTGGACGTGCCGGGGGTCGCCTGCTGCGCCGCGTCGGGCAGCCACGTGTGCACGGGGAACATCGGGGCCTTGATGGCGAACGCCAGGAAGAACGCCAGGAACAGCAGCCGTTCCGTGTTCTGCGGCATGTCCAGACCGGTCAGGTTGGCCGTCAGGAAGCCCTGCGGTCCCCCCTTGCCCTGCAGGTACAGCGCGATCACCGCGACCAGCATGATCAGGCCGCCGCCGAGCGAGTAGAGCAGGAACTTGACCGCCGCGTACCGCCGCTGCGCCCCGCCGAACATGCCGATCATGAAGTAGACCGGGATGAGCATGGCCTCGAACAGGACGTAGAAGAGGAACACGTCGCGCGCCGAGAACACCGCGATGATGAACGCCTCGAGCAGCAGCACCAGCGCGAGGTAGCGGCGCAGCCGGTCGGTCGGGACGGTGTCCGAGCCCTGCTCGCGCCATGCGGCGAGCACCACGAGCGGCACCAGCACGAGCGACATGAGCACGAGCGAGAGCCCGACGCCGTTGACGCCGACCGCGTACGAGGCGCCGATCGCCGGGATCCACGCGTGCTGCTCGTACAGCTGGACGGTCTGCGAGGCGTTGGTGTCGAACGCGAGCAGCGCGCCGACGCCGAGGGCGAGCACGACCAACGACACCGCGAGCGCGACGGACCGGGTGTGCTTGCGGAGACCGGCGGGGAGCGCCCAGAGCAGCACGGCGCCGAGCACCGGCACCGCGACCAGGACGGTCAGCCAGGGGAAGGAGGACGACATCGGTGTGAGCTCCATCAGATCTGGATGACCAGGACGACGACGACGAGGACGACGAGCCCGAGCAGCATCGATGCGGCGTAGGACCGCACGTAGCCGGTCTGGACCCGTCGGGCGATCGCGCCCAGGCCGACGGTGAGCCGGCCGACGCTGGTGACGGTCCCGTCGATCGCGGTGCGGTCGACGTACACGAGCGAGCGGGTCAGGGCCTGGCCCGGCTCGACCAGCAGGACGTCGTTGACGGCGTCCTGGTAGAGGTCGACGCGGGCCGCGCGGGTCAGCGAGGTGCCGACCGGCGGGATGACGGGGACGTGCGAGGAGACGTAGCGCCGGTACGCGATCGCGATGCCGACCGCGACGAGCGCGAGGGTCACGATCTTCAGGACGAGTGCCGAGACGACCGGGTCGTCCTCGACCGGCGTGCCCAGCACCGGGGTCAGCCAGTCGACGAACTTGCTGCCCGCGTTGAGGTACCAGCCGAGCCCGAACGACCCGACCGCCAGCACGATCATGGGCCAGGTCATGAGCCTCGGGGACTCGTGCGGGTGCTGGTGGCTGCCGTCGGTCTTGTCCGACCAGCGCTTCTCGCCCTCGAAGGTCATGAAGAACAGGCGGGACATGTAGAAGGCGGTGATGGCCGCGCCCAGGAGCGCGACGGACCCGAACACCCAGGCCCGCCAGGGCGCACCCTCCACCGGGACGAAGGCCGCCTCGATGATGTGGTCCTTGCTGAAGAAGCCGGAGAACGGCGGGACGCCCATGATCGCCAGCCAGCCGCACCCGAACGTGATGTAGGTGATCTTCATGTACCGCGCCAGGCCGCCGAAGTGGCGCATGTTCACCTGGTCGTCCATCCCGTGCATCACGGAACCGGCCCCGAGGAACATGCCGGCCTTGAAGAAGCCGTGCGTCAGCAGGTGGAAGATCGCGAACGCGTAGCCCACGGGGCCGAGGCCGGCCGCCAGGACCATGTAGCCGATCTGGGACATCGTCGAGGCGGCCAGGGCCTTCTTGATGTCGTCCTTCGCGCAGCCGACGATCGCCCCGAAGACCAGCGTGACGGCGCCGACGCAGACCACGACCAGCTGGGCGTCGGGTGCCGCGTTGAACAGCGGCGCGGACCGCACGATGAGGTAGACGCCCGCGGTGACCATGGTGGCGGCGTGGATGAGCGCGGAGACGGGTGTCGGGCCCGCCATCGCGTCGCCGAGCCAGGACTGCAGCGGGAACTGCGCGGACTTTCCGCAGGCGGCCAGCAGCAGCATGATCGCGATGCCGTTCAGCGCCGCTTGGCTGGTGCCCGGCGCGATCCCGTGCAGCACGCTGTCGAGCTTGACGCTGCCGAACGTGGCAAACATGAGGCCCATCGCGATGATGAGCCCGAGGTCGCCGATGCGGTTGGCGATGAACGCCTTCTTGGCCGCCACCGCGTAGTCCAGCCGGTGGTTCCAGAAGCCGATCAGCAGGTACGACGCCAGGCCGACGCCCTCCCAGCCGAAGAACAGCAGCAGGTAGCTGTTGGCCAGCACGAGCGTGAGCATCGCGGCGATGAACAGGTTGAGGTACGCGAAGAACCGGCGACGGTCCGCGTCGTGCTCCATGTACGCGACGGCGTAGATGTGGATCAGCGTGCCGACGAACGTCACCAGGAGCACGAAGGTCATCGACAGCGGGTCGAGGCGCATCCCGGCGTCCAGGTGGAACGAGCCGGCCTCGATCCAGCCGTGCGTCAGGTTGACGTCGAAGACGCGCGACCCCTCGGAGCGCTGGAGCATCTTGACGAAGACGATCGCGCCCACGACGAACGCTGCCGACGACGCCAGGACGCCGAGCCAGTGGCCCCAGCGGTCGCTGCGGCGCCCGAGCAGCAGCAGCACCGCCGCGCCGGCCAGCGGGATGCCGATCAGCAGCGGCGCGACCAGCAGGATGCCCGCCGAGACGGTATCGGTCGCCGGACCGATCGTCGTGTCTGATGGCAGGCTCGCCACCAGGGCTGTCAGGGTGTGCACGTCCCCGCCCCTCAGTTCTTCAACAGGTTCGCGTCGTCGACCGAGGCCGAGCGTCGGGTTCGGAAGATGGCCACGATGATCGAGAGGCCCACGACGACCTCGGCGGCCGCGACGACCATCACGAAGAAGGCCATCACCTGGCCGGTGAGGTCACCGTGGATGCGCGCGAAGGTGACGAGCGTGAGGTTCGTGGCGTTGAGCATCAGCTCGACGCCCATGAACACGATGATCGCGTTGCGCCGCAGCAGGACCGTCGTCGCACCCAGCGAGAAGAGGATCGCCGCCAGCACGAGGTAGTGGGACAGGCTCACTGGTTCTCCTCCGTCGGGGCCGGCCGGGACGTGTCGGGACTGCCGGCGCTCTGCGGGCCGTCCGGGTTGCCGAACTGCTTGCCGGCCACCACCGACCCACCCGCCAGCACCCGGTCGATCCGGGCGGCGAACTCCTGCGCGTCGGCTTCCTGGCCGCGGATGCGCAGAACACGCGGGACCGAGCTGTCGAGCGGGCGACCGTCCGGGCCGAGCGCCGGGACGTCCATCGCGTTGTGGCGTGCGTAGACGCCCGGTGCGGGCAGCGGGGTGAGCACCGCGCCGGCCGCGACGCGGGCGTCGGCCCGCTCCTTCTGGCCGACGCGCGGGGTGAGCCGCTGGCGGTGGGTGAGCACCAGCGCGCCGAGCGCGGCGGTGACCAGCAGGGCGCCGACCACCTCGAACGCGAACACGTAGCTCCCGAACAGGAGCTCCGCGATGCCCGTGGGGTTGTTGTTGACCGCGTCGGCCGCGAAGCCGTGCGGCGTGTAGACGGCCTTCACGACGACGCCGACGAGCACGCAGGCCAGGCCGACACCGGCGAGCAGCGCGATCCAGCGCTGCCCGCGGATGGTCTCCACCAGCGAGTCCGACCCGTCGACGCCGACGAGCATGAGGACGAACAGGAAGAGCATCATCACCGCGCCGGTGTAGACCACCACCTGCACCATCCCGAGGAACACCGCGCCCTGCGCGATGTACAGGATGGCCAGCGAGATCATGATCGTGATCACCAGCAGCGCGGCGTGCACGGCCTTCTTCACGACCAGGAGCCCGATGCCGGAGAGCACCATGATCGGCGCCAGGCACCAGAACAGGACCGCCTCGCCCGTGGACGTCTTGCCCGTGTCGGCGAGGGCCTGGATCAGCGTCAGCGTCGACGTGCTCATCGCGTGCCCTGCTTGTTCGCGGCCGCCACCGTGGCGGCCATGAGCGCGGCGGTCGCACCGGGCACGTTCGCGGCGTCGAGCCCGGCGCCGCCGGGCAGCGTCGGGTCGTCGGGACGGTGCTCGGCCACCCACGCGACCTGCGCCGGCGTGGAGCCGGTGACCTCGCCGCGGTAGTACTCGGTGTCCGTCGTGCCCTCGACCATGGGGTGGGGCGCCTGCAGCATGCCGCTGCGCAGCGGGGCGAGCAGGTCCTGCTTCTCCCAGATCATGCCCGCGCGCGTCGGACCGGCGAGCTCGTACTCGTTGGTCATGGTCAGCGCCCGGGTCGGGCACGCCTCGATGCACAGGCCGCAGAAGATGCAGCGCAGGTAGTTGATCTGGTAGACGCTGCCGTACCGCTCGCCCGGCGAGTGCTGGTCCTCAGGGGTGTTGTCACCGCCCTCGACGTAGATGGCGTCGGCGGGGCACGCCCAGGCGCACAGCTCGCACCCGATGCACTTCTCCAGGCCGTCGGCATACCGGTTGAGCTGGTGCCGGCCGTGGTAGCGCGGCTTGGTCGGCACCTTCTCCGACGGGTACTGCTCGGTGACCGTCGGCCGGAACATGTTCGAGAGCGTGACGCCGAAGCCACCGACGGGCGCCAGCAGGTCGGCCACCCAGTTCCGCGGCTCGATCATCGACTGGTAGCCCTCGGGGGCGGTCGGCCGAGCCACCTCGCCGGCCTTGGGGCGCGGCGCGGCGGCCTTGCCCGGGGTGGCGGGCGGGCGGGCGCCGGCACGTGTCGCCGGCTTGCGGGTGCCGGCGGCCGGCGCCGGCTTGCGGGCCGGCTGCTTGCCGGAGCCCGCGGGCCGTGGGGGCGTGGGCTTGTCAGCCACCGTGCACCTCGCTGCTCTCGTTGCTGTCGTTCTCGTCGCCACCCGAGGGGCCGGCCGTGACCGACGCCTTCGCCGCCGCTGCCATCCGCTGCCGGCGCGGGGACGGCGGCAGAACCTGGCCCGGCTTGGGCGGCACGGGGTAGCCGCCCGAGTATGGGTCGTACACCTTCGGCCCGGTCGGTCCGGGCGGTGGCGCCTTCTTCTTCTCGGGCACGAACATCAGCCCGACGAGCACCAGGAGGATCACCCCGGCGGCGGCGAACAGGATCTTCTGCGTCGGCACGTCGGTGAAGCTTCTGCAGCCCCTGCCAGGCGCCGACGAAGACGACCCAGCCGAGCGCGATCGGGATGAGGACCTTCCAGCCGATCTTCATGAACTGGTCGTACCGGAAGCGCAGCACCGAGCCGCGGACCCAGACGAAGAAGAACATGAAGATCCAGATCTTGGCGACGAACCACAGGATGGGCCACCAGCCGTGGTTGAACATCCCGTCGTTGACCGCGGAGATGGGCCACGGCGCCCGCCAGCCGCCCAGGAACAGCGTCGTGGCGATCGCGGAGACGTTGAGCATGTTGATGTACTCGGCGAGGAAGAACCACGCGAACTTCATCGAGGAGTACTCGGTCATGTAGCCCGAGACGAGCTCGCCCTCGGCCTCGGGGAGGTCGAACGGCAGCCGGTTGGTCTCGCCGACCATCGAGACGATGTAGATCACGAACGCGGGGAACAGCGGGATGAGCCACCAGTGGCCCACCTGCGACGTGACGATCGCCGAGGTCGACATCGATTTCGAGACGATGAACACCGTCACCAGCGACAGACCCATCGCGAGCTGCTGATGACCTGCGCGGTCGAGCGGACCGAGCCGAGCAGCGGGTACGTGGACCCGGACGACCAGCCACCGAGCACGATGCCGTACACGCCGACCGACGCGCACGCGAGGATGTAGAGCACGGCCACCGGGAAGTCGGTGAGCTGCAGCGGGGTGACGTGGCCGAACAGGTCGACGGCGGGCCCGAACGGGATGACCGCGAACACCAGCAGCGAGCAGAAGACCGCGACCATCGGCGCCAGGATGTAGACGATCTTGTCCGCGGCCTTGACCGTCATGTCCTCCTTGACCAGGAGCTTCATGGCGTCGGCCAGCGACTGCAGCAGTCCGAACGGTCCGTGCACGTTGGGGCCGGGCCGCTGCTGCATGCGACCGACGACCTTGCGCTCGAACCAGATGGCGAACAGCACGCTGACCAGCAGGAACACGACGATGGCGACGGCCTTGCTCAGGACGATCCACCACGTGTCGTTGCTGAAGTCCGCCGTGACCGGCGGCAGGGCGGCCGTGGGCAGGGCGGTGATCACGCGCCCACCTCCTCTGTGAGCGGGCCGGGCGTCAGGCGCACCACGTCCCCGGCGTCGGCGTGCAGGGTGTCACGCACCGCGCTGCCCAGCGAGTTCGTCGGCAGCCAGACCACGTGGTCGGGCATGTCGGTGACCGCGACCGGCAGGGTGATGGTGCCGGCGTCCGTGCCGACGGCGATCGATCCGCCGTCGACGACGCCGACGCCCCGCGCCGTGCCGAGCGAGACCCGCGCGACCGCGCGCTTGGCGGTGCCGGCCAGGAACGGCTCGCCGGACTGCAGCCGACCCGTGTCGAGCAGCTGGTGCCACGTCGCCAGCACGGCGGTGCCCTCGACGACCGCCGGCGGCTCCGCGGCGGGCACGCGCGGCGCGTCCGTCCGCGCACCGTCCCAGCCACCCAGCTGGTCCAGCTCCGCGTGCACGGCCGCCAGCGTCTGCAGGCCCAGGTCCGCGCCCAGCGCGTCGGCGAGCCGGTCGAGCACGCGGTGGTCGGCGAGCGCGTGCGACACGAGCGCCTGCGGGAACGGTCGCGGACGGCCCTCCCACGTGACGAACGTGCCGGACTTCTCGCTGGGCGGCGCCACCGGGAAGACGACGTCCGCGCGGTCGGTGACCTCGGACCGGCGCACCTCGAGAGAGACCAGGAACGGGACCGCGTCGAGCGCCTCGCGGGCGATCGCCGGGTCCGGCAGGTCGGCCGGCTCGAGGCCGCCGACGACCAGGCCGCCCAGGCCGCCCGAGCGGGCAGCGGCGAGGATCTGACCGGTCGACCGTCCCGCCTCCGCGGGAAGGTGCTCGACGCCCCAGACGGCGGCGAGGTCGACCCGCGCCGCGGAGTCCGCGACCGGTCGCCCGCCAGGCAGCAGCGTCGGGAGCAGCCCGGCCTCGACGGCGGAGCGCTCGCCCACGCGGCGCGGGATCCAGGCCAGGCGCGCACCGGTGCGCTGCGCGAGGCGCAGGGCCGCCGAGTAGCCGCCGGCCACGCCGGCCAGCCGCTCGCCGACGAGGATGAGGGAACCGTCCCGGGACAGGGCCTCCGCGACCTCGGTGTCGAGGCCGTCCAGCACCTCCGCCTCGGTCCCGGGGGCCGACGGGATCAACGTCCCGCCCAGGCGCTCCAGACCGCGGCTGGCCAGGGCCGCGACGGACAGCACGCGCGTCTTGTGGTCGAGCACGGCGGAGCGCAGGCGCAGGAACGCGATCCCGGCCTCCTCCTCGAGCTCGAGGCCGACCAGGAGCACGGCGGGCGCCCGGTCGAGGTCCGCGAACGTGACCTCCAGCGTGCGACCGGCCACGTGGTGGCCGAGGAAGGCCTCTTCCTCGGCGGAGTGCGGCCGGGCCCGACCGTCCACGTCGTTGGTGCCCAGGGCGACGCGGGCGAACTTGCCGTACGCGTAGGCGTCCTCGAGCGTCAGGCGACCACCGGCCAGCACGGCCCAGCCGGCCGCGGTCTCGCGCGGGTCGTCAGGGAACGCTGCTGCGCGCAGGCCCGCGGCGGCCGCGTCGAGCGCCTCGACCCAGCTGGCGGGCTCGAACTCGCCGTCGGCGTTGCGGACGAGCGGGGTGGTGATGCGGTCCGGCGCCGACTGCCACGCGAACGCGAAACGGTCCTTGTCGGTGATCCACTCCTGGTTGACCGTCGGGTCCTCGCCCGCGAGCCGGCGCAGGACCACGCCGCGGCGGTGGTCGACGCGGATGGCCGACCCCTGCGCGTCGTGCTCCCCCACGCCCGGCGTGCTCACCAGGTCGAAGGGCCGGGACCGGAAGCGGTAGGCGGCGCTGGTCAGGGCGCCCACCGGGCAGATCTGCACGGTGTTGCCCGAGAAGTACGACGCGAACGGTCGCCCCGAGGTGTCCTCGGCGGCGGCTCCGAGCGGGGCCTCCCCCGTGAACCCGAGGATCGCCGTGTCGAACCGGCCGATCTGCTGGTTGGCGCCGCGCTTCTGCAGGTCGATGAACACGTCGCCCGCGATCTCCTCGGAGAACCGCGTGCAGCGCTGGCACAGGATGCAGCGCTCGCGGTCCAGCAGGATCTGGGTGGAGATCGCGATCGGCTTGGGGAACGTGCGCTTGACGTCGACGAACCGGGTGCTCGCGCGCCCGTTGCTCATCGCCTGGTTCTGCAGCGGGCACTCGCCGCCCTTGTCGCAGACCGGGCAGTCCAGCGGGTGGTTGACCAGCAGCAGCTCCATGACGCCGTGCTGCGCCTTGTCCGCCTCGGGCGAGGTGTGCTGCGTCTTGACCTCCATGCCCGGGCTGGCCTCGAGCGTGCAGCTGGCCTGGGGCTTGGGCATCTTCGACAACTTGCCGTCGCGCCCGGGTGCCCAGACCTCGACCAGGCACTGACGGCACGCGCCCGCCGGGGCGAGCAGGGGGTGGTCGCAGAACCGCGGGATCTGGATGCCCAGCTGCTCGGCGGCGCGGATGACGAGCGTGCCCTTCGGCACCGTGGTCTCGATGCCGTCGACGGTGAACGTGACGGTGTCGGTCGGCTCCGCCCGTCGTTCCACGGGGGCCGACGGGACCAGCTTGCTGGTCGGTCCGTTGGACAGGATCGTCATGCGTGGACCCCCGCGAGGACGCCGGTCTGGCGCGGCGTGTAGGTGAACAGCGAGCTGTGCTCGGGCGGGAAGAGCACGTCGGCCGGCGTGTGGGTGCCCGCCTCGAACTCGTCCCGGAAGTACTGCACGGCCGAGGTGATCGGGCTCGTCGCGCCGTCGCCGAGTGCGCAGAAGGCGCGGCCCAGGATGTTGTCGCACAGGTCGAGGAGCAGGTCGATGTCCGCCGAGGTGCCCTGGCCGGCCTCGATGCGCTGCAGCACCTGCGTCAGCCAGTACGTGCCCTCGCGGCACGGGGTGCACTTGCCGCAGGACTCGTGCTTGTAGAACTCGGTCCAGCGCGTCACGGCACGGACCACCGACGTGGTCTCGTCGAAGATCTGCAGCGCGCGCGTGCCGAGCATGGAACCGGCCGCACCGACCGACTCGTAGTCGAGCGGGACGTCGAGGTGCTCGGCGGTGAAGATCGGCGTCGACGAACCACCGGGCGTCCAGAACTTCAGCTCGTGGCCCTCGCGGATGCCGCCGGCCATCTCCAGCAGCTCGCGCAGCGTGATGCCCAGCGGCGCCTCGTACTGGCCGGGCCGCGTGACGTGGCCGGACAACGAGAACAGGCCGTGGCCGGTCGAACGCTCGGTGCCCATCGACTTGAACCAGTCCGAGCCGCCGACGACGATCCCCGGGATCGATGCGATCGACTCGACGTTGTTGACCACCGTCGGTCGGGCGTACAGGCCCGCGACCGCCGGGAACGGGGGCTTCAGTCGCGGCTGGCCGCGCAGGCCCTCGAGCGAGTCGAGCAGCGCCGTCTCCTCGCCGCAGATGTAAGCGCCGGCGCCGGAGTGCAGCGTGATCTCGAGGTCGTAGCCCGAGCCGAGGATGTCGGTGCCCAGGTAGCCGGCCGCGCGGGCCTCCTGGATGGCCAGCAGCAGGCGGCGGTAGACGTGCAGGACCTCGCCGCGGACGTAGAGGAACGCGTGGTCGCAGCCGATCGCGTAGCTGGTGATGATCATGCCCTCGATGAGGTGCTGCGGGCTGGCCATCATCAGGGGGATGTCCTTGCACGTCCCCGGCTCGGACTCGTCCGCGTTGACGACGAGGTAGCGCGGGCCGCCGTCGGGCGCGGGCAGGAAGCCCCACTTCATGCCCGTCGGGAACCCGGCACCGCCGCGGCCGCGCAGACCGGAGTCCTTGACCATGGTGACCACGTCGGCCGCCTGCATGCCCAGGGCCCGACGCAGGCCCCGGTAGCCGCCGGCACCTTCATAGGTGGCCAGCGTCCACGAGCGGTCGGCGTCCCACGTGTCCGTGAGGACCGGGGTCAGCGTCGTCGCCATCAGGACTCCTTCGCGTCGTCGGAGGTCTGCTTCTTGCGCCGGCCCTCGGCCGACACGTCGCCGGCGGTCGTCACGGGACGCTCGGCGCTGGACTGCTCGCCGCCGACCTCCGGCTTGCCACCGGCAGGGGCCTTGGTGCCGGTCGCCGTGAGCGGCGGGGCCACCCAGCCCTCGGCGCGGGCCAGCTCGATGCCGCGCAGGGTCGGGACGCCGGCGCCGACACCCTCGTTGGCGCGGCCGTCGTCGAACCCGGCCAGCACGCGGGACATGTCCGTGAACTTCACGACGGTGTCGGCGCCACGCGTCGGGGCGACGGGCTCCCCCGAGGCGATGGTGTCGACGAGGCCGCGTGCGCTGTCGGGCGTCTGGTTGTCGAAGAACTCCCAGTTGACCATCACGACCGGCGCGTAGTCGCAGGCCGCGTTGCACTCGATGCGCTCGAGCGTGATCGCGCCGTCCTGCGTGGTCTCGTCGTGCCCGATCCCGAGGTGGTCCGACAGCTCCTCCCAGATGGCGTCGCCACCCATGACCGCGCAGAGCGTGTTGATGCAGACACCGACCGTGTAGTCGCCGTTCGGGTGGCGCTTGTACTGCGTGTAGAACGTCGCCACCGCGGACACCTCGGCCGTGGTCAGGCCCAGGTGCGCCGCGCAGAACGCGATGCCGCGGGGGCTGACGTAGCCGTCCTCGGCCTGCACCAGGTGCAGCATCGGCAGCAGCGCCGAGCGCGCCTGCGGGTAGCGGGCCACGATCACGTCCGAGTCCGCGGTGAGCCGCGCGTGCGTCTCGGCGTCGTAGGACGTCCGGTGCGTCTGGCCTGCACCTCGACCAGCGGGCCTTCCGGCTTCAACCGACATCAGCGGTCCACCCCTCCGAGCACCGGGTCGAGGGACGCGACGGCCACGACGACGTCGGCGATCTGCCCGCCCTCGCACATGATCGACGTCGCCTGCAGGTTGTTGAACGACGGGTCCCGGAAGTGCGCGCGGTAGGGCCGCGTGCCGCCGTCGGACACCAGGTGCACGCCCAGCTCGCCGCGGGGGTGCTCGACGGTCTGGAAGACCTGGCCGGCCGGCACGCGGAAGCCCTCGGTGACCAGCTTGAAGTGGTGGATCAGGGCCTCCATCGAGGTGCCCATGATCTCCCGGATGTGGTCGAGCGAGTTGCCCATGCCGTCGGCGCCGATGGCCATCTGCGCAGGCCAGGCGATCTTCTTGTCCGCCACCATGACCGGTCCGGGGCCCATCTTCTGCAGGCGGTCCAGCGTCTGCTCGACGATCTTCATCGACTGGTAGCACTCCTCGACGCGGACCACGAGCCGGCCCCACGAGTCCGCGGTCTCGGCAACCGGGACGTCGAAGTCGTACGTCTCGTAGCCGCAGTACGGCGTGGCCTTGCGCACGTCGTACGGCAGGCCGGCGCTGCGCAGGACCGGACCCGTGATGCCGAGCGCCATGCAGCCCGACAGGCCCAGGTAGCCGACGTCCTTGAGGCGCAGGTGCAGGATCGGGTTGGCCATCATCAGGTCTTCGAGCTGCTTGAAGAACGAGCGGACGACGACCAGCGACTCACGGATCGTGTCGATCGCGCCCGGCGGGATGTCCTGGGCCACGCCGCCGGGGCGGATGAACGCGTGGTTCATGCGCAGGCCGGTGATCAGCTCGAAGATCTTCAGGATCTCCTCGCGGGCGGTGAAGCCCACGGTCATGATCGTCGTGGCACCCAGCTCGTTGCCGCCCGTGGCCAGGCACACCAGGTGGCTCGTGATGCGGTTGAGCTCCATGAGCAGCACGCGGATGACCGTGGCGCGCTCGGGGACGTCGTCCGTGATGCCGAGCAGCTTCTCCACGGCCAGGCAGTACGCGGCCTCCTGGAACAGCGGAGCGACGTAGTCCATGCGCGTGCAGAACGTCACGCCCTGGGTCCAGGTGCGGAACTCCATGTTCTTCTCGATGCCGGTGTGCAGGTAGCCGATGCCCGCACGGGCCTCGGTCACCGTCTCGCCGTCGATCTCGAGCATGAGCCGGAGCACGCCGT
Source organism: Cellulomonas sp. McL0606 (assembly GCF_058248365.1). Next base: position 3,439,172 of record NZ_CM177779.1, read on the forward strand.
GGGTCGACGGGTGCTGCGGGCCCATGTTGACGACGATCCGCTCCTCGCCGAGGCGGGCGGCCTCCTCGGCGATGTCGGACCAGTCGCCGCCGGACGCCTCGAACGAGGGGACGCCCTCGGTCTCGCTGTCCACCACGCGGGCGGTGCTTCGGGGTGTCTGAGTGGTCATCGGTACGACCTCCGCTGGTCCGGGGGCGGGATGGTTGCGCCCTTGTACTCGACCGGGATGCCCCCGAGGGGGTAGTCCTTGCGCTGCGGGTGGCCCGGCCAGTCGTCCGGCATCTCGATGCGGGCCAGGGCGGGATGACCGTCGAAGATGATCCCGAAGAAGTCGTAGGTCTCGCGCTCGTGCCAGTCGTTGGCGGGGTAGACCGCGACCGTCGAAGGCAGGTGCGGGTCCGCGTCGGCGACCGCGACCTCGAGCCGCAGGCTGTGCGAGTGCGTGACCGACGTCAGGTGGTAGACCGCGTGCAGCTCGCGGCCGACGTCGTGCGGGTAGTGCACGCCCGAGACGCCGAGGCTCAGCTCGAACCGCAGGTCCTGGTCGTCGCGCAGCACCTGGGCGACCTCGACCAGGTGCGCGGGCCGCACGTGCAGCGTCAGCTCCTCGCGGTCGACCACCACGGACTCGACGGCGTTGGCGTAGCCCGTGCCGGACTCGTCCAGCACCTCCGCCAGGATGTCGACCGCCTCGTCGAACCAGCCGCCGTACGGGCGCTCGCTCGGGCCGGGCAGCGCGATCGGGGAGACCAGGCCGCCGTAGCCGGACGTATCGCCCGAGCCCGTCGTGCCGAACATGCCCCTACGGACCTCGACGATCTCGATCGGCGTGCGCGTGCCGAGGTTCTGGCCGCCGGCCTCGAGCGCGGCCTCGCTGGTCGGCTGCGCCTGCGTCCCGGCGTCGCCGGGCTTCGCGGCCGCCGCGGCGTCCGTCTTCTCCTCGCTCACTTCAGCAGCCCCGTCATGTGCGACGTCGGCGTCGCGTCCATGGCGGCTGCCTCCGCCGCGGCGGCCGCCTCCTTGCGGTTCACACCGAGCGGCTCGTTCTGGATCTGCTCGTGCAGGGTCAGGATCGCGTTGATCAGCATCTCGGGCCGCGGCGGGCAGCCGGGCAGGTAGATGTCGACGGGCACGATGTGGTCGACGCCCTGCACGATCGCGTAGTTGTTGAACATGCCGCCGCTGCTGGCGCAGACCCCCATCGAGAGCACCCACTTGGGCTCCGACATCTGGTCGTAGACCTGGCGCACGACCGGGGCCATCTTCTGGCTCACGCGGCCGGCGACGATCATCAGGTCAGCCTGGCGCGGCGACGCGCGGAACACCTCCATGCCGAAGCGCGAGATGTCGAACCGGCTGGCGCCCGCGGCCATCATCTCGATGGCACAACAGGCGAGGCCGAACGTGACCGGCCACAGCGAACCCTTGCGGAAGTAGCCGACGAGATCCTCGACCGTCGTGAGCAGGAAGCCTGACGGCGCCTCTTCGATCCCCATGTCAAACCTCCGGACGAGCGGTTGTGCTGGTTGCTGTGCAGGTTGCCGTGCCGGTCCGGCCGGCGCTCAGTCCCACTCGAAGCCCCCGCGCCGCCACTCGTAGACGAACGGCACCGTGATGATCACCAGGAACCCGATCATCGCGACGAGCCCGAACATGGCCAGCGTGCTGAAGCTGACCGCCCACGGGTAGAGGAACACCACCTCGATGTCGAAGACGATGAACGTCATGGCCACGAGGTAGTACTTGATGGGGAAGCGGCCGCCGCCGATGGCGTGCGGGGTGGGCTCGATGCCGCACTCGTACGCCTCGAGCTTGGCGCGGTTGTACCGCTTGGGGCCCAGGATGACGGAGGAGCCGACGCCGCCGAGCGCCATCAGGGCAGCGATGCCCATCAGGAACAGCAGCGGCACGTACGGGTTGCTCATCGTGCGTCACTCCTCAACGGCGAGGTGCTTTCGGGGGGCGTGCTGCGTCGTGCCGGTCAGGCTGCCGGCGCGAGCCGGCTGAGTCCGGAGATGACCCGGTCGACCAGGTCACCGCCGCGGGGTTCGTAGCAGTCGGACAAGAGCTTGAGGACGAACTTCATGACGAGCGGCCGGGGCAGGCCGTACCGCGTGCACACCCGCATGATCTCCGGGTGCTCGATGAGCCGGACGAACATCCGGCCGAGCGTGTAGTAGCCGCCGAGATCATCCTTCATCCGGCGCTGGTACGTGGCAAAGGCGCGCTCGCGGCCGGCTGCGGTCCCCCGTGCCAGACCCTGCGCGATGGCGTCCGCGGCGACCCGGCCGGCCTGCAGGCCGTATGCGATCCCCTCGCCGTTGAACGGGCTGATCATCCCGGCGGAGTCGCCGACGAGCATGAGGCCGTTGCCGTACAGCGGGCCGCGGTTGAACCCCATCGGCAGGGCGGCGCCGCGGACCGGTCCGACCTGGTTGTCGGGCGTGAACTCCCACTCGGCGGGCGCGTTCGCCATCCAGGTGGCGAACAGCGCCTTGTAGTCGATCTTCGTCGCCGCCGCCGTGCTCGCCACCGAGCCCAGCCCCACGTTCGCCGTGCCGTCGCCCAGTGCGAAGATCCATCCGTAGCCCGGCATCAGCTTGTCGCCGTCCCAGAAGCTCGAGATGGCTCTCCATCCACCGGTCGTCGTGCCGCGGGGTGCGGAAGTAGGTACGGACCGCGACTCCCATGGGCCGGTCCATCCGCTTCTCCAGGCCGAGGCCCGTGGCCAGCCGGGCGGAGACGCCGTCGGCCGCGATGACGACCGGTGCGCGGTACTCCGCGACCCCGTCCACCGTCTTGGCGGTGACGCCGACGACCCGTCCCGAGCGCTCGTGCGTGAGGGCGCCCGTGACGGTGGTGCGCTCCTGCAGCTTGGCGCCCGCGGCGCGCGCGTGGTCGGCGAGCGTGTGGTCCAGCGACATCCGCGACTTCGCGAGCCCGTAGGACGGGTAGCTCGACAGCTCGGGCCAGTCCAGACTCGAGGCGGTGACCGCCCCCCAGCACCCGCAGGCCCTGGTTCCTGATCCAGCCGTCCTGCTCGCGGATGGGCAGTCCCATGCGCACCAGCTCGGCCACCGCGCGGGGCGTCAGGCCGTCGCCGCAGACCTTGTCGCGCGGGAACTCGGACTTCTCCAGGAGCAGCACGTCCAGGCCCGCGGAGGCGCAGTGAAATGCGGCGGCGGACCCTGCCGGGCCCGCGCCCACGACGATGACGTCCGCGTCATCGTGTGCTGCATCCACCACCAGTGACCCCACTTGTGACGTTGTTCACGTACTGATTCGGCGAGTGTAACCACGGCCCGAAACACTGTCTGCGAAGGCTTGGCTTACTTCCGTCGTGACGGCGGAGAACGGCGCTGATCTGCCGGGAGACTCACAGGCCCCGCCCGCGCCGCGGCGCCGCGAGCCCCATTGTTCACCCCGACGGCCGACGAGTCCCGACATCCGCGCATCGGCTTGCCGAACGCTCGTCGCCCGGCGCGTGCCGTCAGGCCGGGCGGGTGGCCCGGTGGAGGGCGACGATGCCGCCCGTGAGGTTGCGGAACGCCACCTGGGTCCAGCCGGTGCCCTTGATCAGCTGCCCGAGCGCGGCCTGGTCGGGCCACTCGCGGATCGACTCGGCCAGGTACACGTAGGCGTCCGGCTCCTTGGACACGGCCCGCGCGACGGGCGGCAGCGCGCGCATGAGGTAGTTGGTGTACACCGTGCGGAACGGCGCGAACGTGGGTCGGGAGAACTCGCAGACCACGAGGCGGCCACCGGGCTTGGTCACGCGGTAGAGCTCGTCGAGCGCCCTCTCGACGTCGCTCACGTTGCGCAGGCCGAACGACATGGTGACCGCATCGAAAGACTCGTCGGCGAACGGCAGGTGCAGGGCGTCCCCGGCCACGAACGCCAGGTCGGGCCGGCGTCGCTTGCCCACCTCGAGCATCCCGACGGACAGGTCGCAGGCGACCACCCGCACGCCGGCGTCGGCCATGGGTTCCGACGAGGTTCCGGTGCCGGCCGCGAGGTCCAGCACGGTCTGGCCGGGCTGGGCGTCGACAGCCTTGATCGTCGCGCGCCGCCAGGCGCGGTCCCGCCCGAGCGAGAGGACGTCGTTGGTGCGGTCGTAGCGGGCGGCGACGGCGTCGAACATCACAGCGACGTCGTGCGGGTCCTTGTCGAGGCTGGCGCGCGGCATGGTCCCCATCGTCGCAGGTCCGCGGCGCCCGCCACGAACCGGCACTCTCCTGAGGCACGCCTGAGGGCGTGACTGGCTGCAGCACGGCGGAGCCTTACGCTGGAGCCGATGAGCCAGCTGCCCTCCGCCCCGACGGGCATCCCGGTCCCGCACCCGCTCGTGGTGCGCACCGTCGCACTCGAGGACCTCGCCGACGAGCACTCCGCGGCCGACCTGCTGGACCTGCTGCCCTCGACCGGCGCGCCGCTGGCGTGGGTGCGTCGCGGCGACGGCCTGGTCGCCTGGGGCGAGACGCTGCGGGTGGAGGTCGGCGGCGCGGACCGGTTCGCCGACGCCGAGCGCGCCTGGCGGGGGCTGCTCGCCCACGCCATCGTGCGCGACGAGGTGCAGGTGCCCGGGACCGGTCCCGTCGCCTTCGGCTCGTTCGCGTTCGACGACGAGTCCCCCGCCGGCGGCGTCGTCGTCGTGCCGAGCGTCGTCGTCGGACGCCGGTCCGGGAAGACCTGGCTCACGACGATCACCACGGGTGCCCGCCTCGGGGCGGCGCCGCGGCTCAGCAACGTCATCCGGGCGCGCGTCGCCCCGACCGACCCGGGGGCGGTCGTCTACGAGGACGCCGACGCCGCCGACTGGATGGGCGTCGTCTCGCGCGGCATCGCGGCCGTGCGGGCGGGCGACGTGGAGAAGGTCGTCCTTGCCCGCGACGTGCACGCGCGCACCGAGCACCCGGTCGACGTGCGCTGGGCGCTGGAGCGGCTGGCCGACGCCTACGAGTCCTGCTGGACGTTCAGCGTGGACGGCCTGGTCGGCGCCACCCCCGAGCTGCTGGTGCGGTCCGAGAAGGGTCTGGTCACGTCCCGCGTGCTGGCCGGCACCATCCGGCGCACGGGCGACGACCACGCCGACCTCGCCCGCGCCGCGATCCTCGCCCACTCGTCGAAGGACCTCGAGGAGCACGAGTACGCCGTGCAGTCCGTCGCCGGGGCGCTCGAGCCGTTCTGCTCGTCGACGAACGTGCCGGACGTGCCGTTCGTCCTCCACCTGCCGAACGTGCTGCACCTGGCCTCGGACGTGACCGGGGTGCTGGCCTCGACCGACGGCGCGCACCCGTCGTCCCTGGCTCTGGCGGCCGCGCTGCACCCGACCGCCGCCGTCTGTGGCACCCCCACGGTCGCCGCGCGCGAGCTGATCCGCAGCATCGAGGGCATGGACCGCGCCCGGTACGCGGGCCCGGTCGGCTGGTTCGGGGCCGACGGCGACGGGGAGTGGGGCATCGCCCTGCGCTCGGCGCACATCGACCCCGAGGACCCGCGGCGTGTCCGGCTGTTCGCCGGCTGCGGCATCGTCGCGGCGTCCGACCCGGCCGCCGAGCTGGCGGAGTCGGAGGCCAAGCTGGAGCCGATGCGCCATGCGCTGGGCCGGGACGTCGACCGCGGCTGAGCCTCGGCGAGGCCGCACCTCGTCATGCGTGACCCGGACCGCCGCGGGAACGCCGAAGTCCCGGACCGCTCGTGTGCGGTCCGGGACTGCCTTCGGTCCGGTGGGACCGCGGTGGCGCGGCTCAAGGGGGTGCGAGCCGCGGTGAGCCGACCGTCCGGGCGCGAGCGCCCGGGGCCGGCGGCCGGATCCCCGATGGGGGGTGCGAGGACCGGCGGCCGCCGGCGGTCAGCTGGTCGTCGGGCGATCGACGGTCAGCCGTTGCCCTGCTGCTGGCTCTGGAACCACTTCCACAGCTGGTCCGGGGTCATGCCGTTGGGCAGGCCGCTGGCACCGCCCTGGTCCGACCCGCTGCTGTCGCCCTGGCCGAGGCCGGGCGCCTGCTGCGTGCCGCTGCCGTTGTCCGACCCGCTGCCGCTGCCGGAGCCGCTGCCGTTGCCAGAGCCGCTGCCGGAGCCGTTGCCGTTGCCGTTGCCGGAGCCGCTGCCGTTCGAGGAGGCGGCCGACTCGGGACGGACCGCGAGCGTGACGTCGATGTCCGACGACTTGCCGTCACGGACGACCGTCAGCGTGACCTTGGTGTCGGACGGGAGGGCCCGGACGTAGGCGGTCAGGGACTCGGCGCCGGCCACGGCCTTGCCATCGATCGCGACGATCGTGTCCTTGGCCTGGATGCCGGCCTTCGAGGCGGGCGAGCTGTCGCTGACGGACTCCACGAGCGCGCCGCGACGGGTCACGCCGTCGGCGGTCGCGGTGCCGTCCGAGAGGGTCACCCCGAGGAACGCGTGCTCGGCCGTGCCGTCCTGGACGAGCTGGGCGGCGATGTTCTTGACCAGGTCGACCGGGATGGCGAAGCCGAGGCCGATCGAGCCCGACTCCTGCGACAGCGTGGCGATCGAGGAGTTGATCCCGATCACGCGGCCGGAGGCGTCGAACAGCGGGCCACCGGAGTTGCCGGGGTTGACCGCGGCGTCCACCTGGATGGCGTTGGTGACGGTGGCGTCGCCGCCGTTCTCGCCCGAGGTCGAGACCGGACGGTCCACGGCCGAGACGATGCCGGTGGTGACGGTGCTGGCCAGGCCGAGCGGGTTGCCGACAGCCATGACGGGCTGGCCGACGACGACCTTGGAGGAGTCGCCGAACGCGGCGGCCTTCAGGTCCTTGGGCGGGTCGGTGAGCTTGATGACCGCGAGGTCGGTGGTCGGGTCGGTGCCGACGACGGTGGCCTTGAAGATGCGGCCGTCGTTGAGGGTGACCGAGATGCTGTCCTTGTCGGCGTCGCCGACGACGTGGTCGTTGGTCACGATGTGGCCGGAGTCGTCGACGATCACGCCGGAGCCCTCGGCGCCGGAGCTCTGCCGTTGCCGATGGTCACCGAGATGGCGACGACCGAGGCCTGGACGGCCTTGGAGACGGCCTCCCAGTCCGGGTTGTCGGACGTCGAGCCGGACACCGGGACGGTGTCGTTGTTGTCGGCGCCGATGGTGGCGATCGAGGCGGGGCGACCGGCCGAGCCGGACGCGTCGTCGGCGGACAGCCCGTGCACGATGCCACCGGTGGCGACCGCGGCGATGATCGCGGCGGCCGCTGCGGCGGACGTGACCGGGATCCAGGTGCGGCGCTTGCGCTGCGTCGGCACGACCGGCTCAGGGCCCTGCGGCGCGTACGGCTGCTGGCCGATCGGCGCGTGCTGCTGCGGCACCTGGTAGGCGGCCGACTGGTGCACGAGCGGCTGCTGCGCGACCGGCGGCTGGGCGGCCGGCTGCTGTGCGACCGCAGGGTCCTGCACCGAGGCGCGCTGCGCGGCGTCCCACTGGGCGCGGCGAACGGCCTCGGCCTGCGCGGCGGCTGCGGCAGCGGCGGCGGCCTGGGCGGCCTCATACGCGGCGCGCTGGTCGGCGGGCGCCGCCGGGTGCGGCGGCGTGAACGGGTTGGTGGGGTGCGCCGCGGGGGCGACCGGCAGCGGCTGCGTCGCCTGGACGGGCGGAAGCGGCTGGGTCGACGCGACGGGCGCGACGGGCTGGGCGGGCGTGACGGACGCGATCGGCTCGGTCGGGGCGACGGGCGTGATCGGCTCGGTCGGCTGGTTCTGAGCGTCGCCGGCGTTGGCGCCGTTCTCGGGGGTGCTGGTCATGACGTGTGGCCTCCTTGGTCGAGTACCACTACACACAGCCGCGCTGGAACCACCCTCCGCAGAACCTGGGAATTGTCTGCGAGTTTCGCATGGATCTAGGACTTCAGTCCCGGAGCGCCGCCGCGACCGCGGCGGCCAGACGCGCGCCGAGCGTCCGACGACCGGTCCGGTCCACGCGCACCTCGACCACGCTGAGCCCGGGACCGGGCGCGGCGAGCGCGGGCAGCAGACCGTCGACGTCTCCGACGCGCGTGTGCCGGACGCCGTAGCCGGCGCACAGCGCCGCGATGTCCACCCCGTGCGGGGTGGCGAAGACGCGTTCGAACACGTCGGCACGCTCGGGCTCGCCCGGTTCCAGCGTCGCGAAGATCGAGCCCCCGTCGTCGTTGGCGACGACGAGCTGCAGGTGCACCACCTGTTCGAGCGGTCCGCGCAGCAGCCCGCCGATGTCGTGCAGGAACGTGAGGTCGCCGAGCAGCGCGCGCACCCGCCGGTCCGGCAGGCCGAGCGCGACGCCGACCGCGGTGCTGACGGTTCCGTCGATGCCGGCCAGGCCACGGTTGGCGACGACGACCGGCGGCGCCGACCAGCGCGCCACCAGATCGAGGTCGCGCACGGGGTTGGACGAGCCGACGACCAGCACGTCGTCCGGCGCGCTGACCTCGGCCACGGCCCGGGCGAGGACGGGACCCGTGACGCGCGCGCCGCTGCGGGACCGGCGACCGTCGGACGCTCCGTCGAGCACCCCGTCCACGGCGGCTCCGGCGGCGTTGTCCGCGGCCAGCCACGCCTCGAGCCAGCCCTCGGGGGCCCGCATGCGGCCGTTGCGCATCCGCGCGGGCGCCTCCAGGAGCACCTCGCTCGCGTTGCGCGTCGCGTCCGGCCAGTCGGCGCCCCGGGCACCGATGACGACGACCTCGACGTCCGCGCGCCCGAGCAGCCGCTGCACCGGCCGCGAGAGGGTCGGCCGCCCGAGCACCACCGCGCGTCGGACGGCACCGCCGAGCTCCGGGTGCCCGAGCAGGTGCACGTACGCCGCGATCGCGTGGGTCCCGCCGCGGGCGCCGGAGGACGGTTCCGCGAGCAGCGGCCAGCCGTTCGCCTCGGCCAGCCGACGCGCCAGCGGACCCGCGTCATCGCCGGCCACGACGACCGTCGGCGCGCCACCGCGCCGAGCACCCGCCGACGGTTCCGCGGCGACCGCCGACGGCGCGACCGGTCGCGCGTGCACATGGGTCAGGCCGACCGTCGACGGCTCGGGCCACGGCCCCGAACCCGGTACGAGCGGCTCGCGGAAGGCGAGGTTCAGGTGGACGGGTCCCGGGTCGCCCGTGCGCGCCCCGGTCGCGGCCGCGAGCGAGCGGGCGACCGCCCGGCGCAGGTCGCGGTCCTCGCCGGGCCGCCCGTCGGGCGCCGGGACGTCCAGGCTCAGGCGTGCGGCGCCGCCGAACAACCCGACCTGCACCGTCGTCTGGTTGGCACCGGTGCCGCGCAGCTCGTGCGGGCGGTCGGCGGTGAGCACGACGAGCGGCAGGCCGCTGTGGTGCGCCTCGAGGACGGCCGGGTGCAGGTTCGCCGCGGCGGTGCCAGAGGTCGTGACCACCGCGACGGGCCGCGGCGGCACGACGGCGCCGTCCGGCCCGACGCTCGACGCGCGCACCAGCCCGAGCGCGACGAAGGCCGCCGAGCGCTCGTCGACGCGCACGTGCAGGCGCAGCGCGGGTGCGCCGGGCGGGGGCTCGGGCCGGGCTGCGTCGGCCAGGGCATAGGCCAGCGGTGCGCTGCGCGAGCCGGGTGCGAGGACCACGTCCTCGACGCCGAGGGCAGCGAGGGCCTGGACGAGGACCCGGGCCGCGGAGGTTGCGGGACCAGCCCCGGCGCCCGTCGTCGTCACGCCCGCCATCATGCCCGAGCCTGGACGGCCGCGGCGCGCCGACGCCACCGGTCCACGAGGTCGTCGCCGGCAGCCACGGCGGCGAGGAGCGCCGCGTCGACGACCGGGCGCCGGACCGCGATCGCCCCGTCCTGCGGGAGCAGCGGGTCCGCGACGAGGTCCGCGGTGAACAGCTGGGCAGTCGCCAGGCCGCACGCGTACGGCAGCTCCGGCAGGGCCGCGGCGAGCGCGATCCCGGCGGCCAGGCCGATCGACGACTCCAGGGCGCTGGAGACGACGACGGGCAGCCCGACGGCCTCGGCCAGGTCGAGGCACGCGCGGACCCCACCCAGCGGCTGCACCTTGAGCACCACGACGTCTGCGGCGTGCGCACGTGCCACGGCGAGCGGGTCCTGAGCGCGGCGGATGGACTCGTCCGCGGCGATCGGCACGTGCGTGCGACGGCGCAGCGCCGCGAGCTTCGTCGACGGACGGGACGGGCTGCTCGGCGTACTCCAGGCCGCCCGCGGCGCGGTCGAGCACGGCGAGCCGGGTGACGGCGGTGTCGACGTCCCACGCCGCGTTGGCGTCGATACGGATCGCACCGGTCGGTCCGAGGGCGTCGCGCACGGCCTCGAGGCGCGCGATCTCGTCGGACAGCGACTGGCCCGGCTCGGCGACCTTGACCTTCGCGGTCCGACACCCGCCCGAGGCCGTGACGATGGCGTGCGCCGCCGGCCCGTCGACCGCCGGGACCGTGACGTTGACCGGGATGCGGTCCCGTACCGGTGCCGGCCAGCCTTCGTCCGCCGCCTCGCGCGCGGCCCGCCACCACGCGAGCGACTCGTCGTCGTCGTAGTCCCAGAACGGGCTGAACTCGCCCCAGCCCGCGTCGCCGCGCACCACCACGCCGTCGCGGACCGTCAGCCCGCGGAACCTGGTCCGCAGCGGGATGGACCAGACGTGCAGGTCAACGGGCATGCCTTCACCCTACGACCGGCCGCACCCAGGCGGCTTCGAGGAACTCGCGCGCCCAGGCGCGGACCGGCCGGTGCTCCGTCAGCGCGCTGACCACGGCGCCGTCCACGAGCGCGATCGTGACCGCGGCGCTGGTCGGCGCGCCGACGAGCACGACGATGGCGTCGACGGCCTCGTCGACCTCCGCCCGGCCGGCGGCGAAGGCGCGAGCCAGCGCGGGGTCGCGGCCGCCGCCGAGCAGGTGCTCGTAGTGGCTGCGGATGTCCGCGTCCTCCCCGGGGGGCAGGACGGCGTCGGCGACGAGGGCCGCGGCCGCGCGGGGATCGTCGGACACCCGTTGACCGTCGTACCGGGCCCCGCGGGCGTGCGCGGCCCACGACTGCGCGAGCGCGCCCCCCGCGGCCTCCGCGAGGTCGTCGAGGCTGCCGAAGTAGTAGGTGGTGGCCGAGACCGACGCGCCCGCCTCGGCCGCGACCCGGCGGTGCGTCAGGGCGCCCGGCCCCTCCCGGAGCATGAGGGTCGCGGCCGCACGGGCCAGCTCGGCGCGACGACGCGCGCCCTTGTCCGTCGACCCCGGCATCAGTGCCCGCCGCCGGACAGGTTGAGCCCGACCACACCGGCGACGATCAGGACGAGCGAGACGATCTTCAGCACGGACACCGACTCGCCGAGGAACACGATCGCGAGCACCGCGGTCAGGGCCGCGCCGATGCCGACCCACACGCCGTACGCGACGCCGACCGGCAGCGTCTTGAGCGCCCAGCTCAGGCCGCCCATGGACGCCGCCAGCAGGACGACGAACCCGACGCTCGGCCACAGGCGCGAGAAGCCGTCGGACGCCTTGAGGCTGAGCGCCCAGCCGGCCTCGAGCATGCCGGACACGATGAGAATGATCCAGGCCATGGTGGTGCACCTCCGCGGCGCGGTGCTGCTCGGCGGCAGCCCGCGTCCCCGTGCGCGCCGGGTGGCAGACCCCGCCGTCCCGCGCACGTTCTGGTACAAGTGTACCAAACAGTTACGCTGGTCCCGTGACCCTCCCGGACAGCGTCAGCGAGACCTTCGACCCGACCCGCTGGCGGACCGTCGACGGGTTCGAGGACCTCACCGACCTGACCTATCACCGCGGCGTGCTCCGTACGGAGTCCGACCAGCACGACCTCCCCGTCGTGCGGGTCGCCTTCGACCGGCCGGAGGTGCGCAACGCGTTCCGGCCGCACACGGTCGACGAGCTCTACCGTGTGCTCGACCACGCCCGCACCACGTCGTCCGTGGGGACCGTCCTGCTCACCGGCAACGGCCCGGCACCCAAGGACGGCGTCTGGGCGTTCTGCTCGGGCGGCGACCAGCGCATCCGCGGCCGCGACGGCTACCGGTACGCGGAGGGCGAGACCGCGGACGGCATCGACCCCGCTCGCGCCGGACGGCTGCACATCCTCGAGGTCCAGCGCCTGATCCGGACCATGCCCAAGGTCGTCGTCGCCCTGGTCAACGGCTGGGCGGCCGGCGGAGGCCACTCGCTGCACGTCGTCGCCGACCTGAGCATCGCCAGCCGCGAGCACGCGCGGTTCATGCAGACCGACGCCAACGTCGGGTCGTTCGACGGCGGGTACGGCTCCGCCCTGCTGGCCCGCCAGGTCGGGCAGAAGCGTGCCCGCGAGATCTTCTTCCTCGCCCGCGAGTACTCGGCCGAGCAGGCGCTCGCCTGGGGGGCGGTCAACGACGTCGTCGCGCACGGGGACCTCGAGGAGGCCGGCCTCGAGTACGCGCGGATCATCGCGACCAAGTCGCCGCAGGCCGTCCGGATGCTGAAGTTCGCGTTCAACCTCGCCGACGACGGCCTGGCCGGACAGCAGGTGTTCGCGGGCGAGGCGACGCGGCTGGCGTACCTGACGGACGAGGCCGTGGAAGGGCGCGACGCGTTCCTGGAGCGCCGCGAGCCCGACTGGTCGGGCTTCCCGTACGCCTACTGACGAAGCGCGTCAGCGGCTGCTGACGGCCCAGCTGGCCAGGTCGACGACGGCGCCGAGCACACCGGCCGCCGCGACCAGGAGCGCGACGAGGACGACGCCTGCCGCCACGACGGCGCCCATCGACCGGACGTCGTGCTCGCCCGCCTGGGAGTGCGTGAGATCTGCCATGCCCCCAGGCTCGCCCGCGGAGTCCGCCGGCACATCGGCCCCCGGTAGCGGCCGACGTCATCCCTGGGAGGGACCCCGCGTCAGCCCACGGTGACCGAGCCGGACCCGGCGGGGACCAGCTCGATCCAGGTGTTGCCCGGCGTGAGGTCGGCCGGCGACCCGCCGGCGGCGAACAGGCGCATCGGCGCGTCCTGGGCGTCCTTCTTCCAGGTGACCGGCAGGACCTTGCCGCCCGTCGCGACGAAACCCTCGCCGGACCCTACGCGCTCGTAGGTGGGCACCGGCACGCCGTTCTGCGCCGCGTACCCGGTGGGCGGGTGGGCGGCCGTGATCGACACGACGTTGACCGCGGTCAGTCGCGCCCCGCCGCGCGCGGTGGCCGGCTTGGTCCCCTCGGAACGCAGCCAGAGGCCGGAGGCCCCGTCCCAGGTCCAGATCGGGTTCGACGCGGGCGACAGGCGGAACGAGAGCGTGCCCGCCGGGGTGCCGGCGACGCTCGCGGCGGACCGGTCGGCGCTGCGCGCGATGGTGAACTGCTCGGCGGGTGGCGCCTGGTGGTCCGCGTCCGCCTGTGCCCAGAACGCGGTGGGCTTGCCGTAGACGTTGTGCGGCGCGGCCCGGTCGGACGTCCGGTACATCCCGGGGGCGCCGGCGTCGTGGCTGATCAGCTGGACGCCGCTGGCGGCGACGAGAGCCAGGATGCCGGGCTGGCCACCGGAGAACGCGAGGAGCCCGTGCATCGGCGCAAGGATCTGGGGGTCCATCGGCCGGACAGACCGGATGGGGCCCACCTCGGGCGGCACCTGCGACTGGAACACCGCGACCAGCCGGGACACGTCGAACTCGACGATGGTCTCCCAGACCATGTCGGCCTGCTCGAGCCCGGACTGCGGCCGCGCCACGGGGGTGTTCTCGATCTTCACCGCGAGCGCCGGGCGCGCGGCGGGGTCGCCGGGGATGCCGGTCAGCGGCCAGCGCGGCTGCACCACGGGCGCCGGCGCCGCGACCTTGACCGGTGGGACCGTCGGAGCGACGGTCACGGTCGCGGGGCTCGGCGGGGCGGGCTCCGGCGACGGGGAGCTGCACGCGACGAGCGCGAGCAGGACCGTGAGCACCACGCCGACGGGCCCGAGACGCGACCGCATCGGGCCGGTCAGCTCATCGTCACGGAGCCGGTGCCCGTCGGCACGCTTCATCCAGGTCGCGCCCGGAGCAAGGGTGGCGGGCGTCCCGTCGGCGGCGGTCAGCGTGAGCACCTCACCGACCGAACCCTTCTTCCAGGTGACCGCGACGTACTTGCCGCCGCTGGACAGGGTCCCGTCGCCGGTGCCCTGCAGGATCGTCTCCGGGACCGGGTTGCCGGCCGGGTCCACGGTGCCGGAGTTCACGAGGTGGACGGTGAGCGTGATGATGTTCGTCGCGGTGATCCGGGCGCCGGACCGGACGATCGCCGGGGTGCTGCCCTCGGAGCGCAGGTAGGTGCTCGACGTGGGGTCCCACGACCAGGTCGGCTTGGCGTAGCCGGACAGGTGCACGCTGACGGTGCCGGCCGGGGTACCCCCCGCGACCGCGGTCGCGGAGTCGGCCTTCTTGGCGAAGACGAACTGAGCCGGCGGCGGGGACGTGCGGTCCGCCGCGGCCTGGTCCCAGAACTTCTGCGGCGTGCCGTAGACGTTGTGCGGCGCCGGGCCGACGCCCTTCTTGCGGTAGAACCCGGGCGCACCGGCGTCCTGGCTGATCGTCTGGACCCCCGCGGCCTTGAGCGCGTTGACGAAGATCGGCTGACCGCCGGAGAACGCGATGAGCCCGTGCATCGGCGCCACGATCGCGGGGTCCATCGGGCGCACCGAGCGGATCGGACCGACCTCGGCCGGGACCTGCGAGTCGAACACGGCCACGAACCGGCTGATGCCCCCCTCGACGACCTCTTCCCAGACGTTGTCGGCCTGGTCCAGGCCGGTCTGCGGGCGGGCGTCGCCGGAGTTCTCGATCTTGATCGCGAGCGCGGGACGCACGGCGACCTCCGGTGCTCCCAGGCCGGTGAGCGGCCACCGCGGTGCCACGACGGGTGCGGGCGGTGCGACCTTGGCCGGCTCGATGACTGCCCCCTGGGTCACGTCGGGAACGGGCGTCGGCGTGGTGTCGCTCGACCCGCTGCTGCAGGCGGCGAGGAACGACAGCGCACCCGCAGCGACGACGAGCATCGCCGGCAGACGGCGGGCGCGGTTCAGGGCAATGGACACGGAGGCTCCTTCGGGTCGGACCGCCGGACACTCTACGGGCCGTTTCCGCGTCGGTCTGGGACCTTCGGCGCGCGGCCTACCCTGGTCCGGTGACCCGGCCCCTGCGCGACGTCCCCGCGCGCGCAGACCTCCTGCTCGCCGCGCTCGCGGAGGCCCTGGAGGGCACGGGACCGGCGGTGGGCCCCGGGATCGGGCCCGTGGCCGACGAGGTCGCGCTCGTGGTCCGCACGTCCGGCTCGACCGGCGAACCCCGCGGCGTCCTGCTCTCGGCGACCGCGCTGCGCGCCTCCGGCGCCGCGACCGCCGACCGTCTGTCCGGTGCCGGTCAGTGGCTCCTCGCGCTGCCGCTGCAGCACGTCGCCGGCCTGCAGGTCCTCGTCCGGTCGGTCCTGGCCGGCACGCGTCCCGTCGTCATGCCCGACGGCCCGTTCCGCGCCCCGGCGTTCGTCGAGACCACGGCCCTGCTCGGCAGCGGCCCGCGGTACACGTCGCTGGTGCCGACGCAGCTGGTCCGCCTGCTCGAGGACCCGGACGGCACGGCCGCGCTGCGCACGTTCGACGCCGTCCTGGTCGGGGGGGCCGCCACGGGCGCCGGCGTGCTGGACCGCGCACGGGCCGCCGGCGTGGCCGTCGTGACCACGTACGGCATGTCCGAGACGTGCGGCGGCTGCGTGTACGACGGGGTCCCGCTGGCCGGCGTCGACGTGCGGATCGACGACGAGGGCCGGGTCCTGCTGGCCGGTCCGGTGCTCGCCGAGGGCTACGCGGACGGCGTCGAGGAGCCGTTCGTGCACGTCGACGGCCGCCGCTGGATGCGCACGTCCGACCTCGGCACCTGGACGGACGGCCGGCTCACCGTGCTCGGCCGCGCGGACGACGTGCTGGTCAGCGGCGGCACCAAGGTGTCCCCGCAGGCGGTCGAGGCGGCGCTCGAACCGCTCGGCGAGGCGGTCGTGGTCGGGCTGCCCGACGACGAGTGGGGGCAGGTCGTCGTCGCCGTCGTCGTGCCCCGCCCGGGCGCCGCACCGACGCTCGCCGACGCCCGCGCCGCGGTGACCGCGCGACTGGGTGCCGCGCACGCGCCGCGCCACCTCGTGGTCACGGACTCGCTCCCGCTGCGCGGGCCGGGCAAGATCGACCGGCAGGCCGCGACCGAGCTGGCCCGCCGCAGCATCGAGAGGAACCACACGTGACGTCTGCCAGCGACTGGGTGCAGGGCGCTCGACCGCGCACGCTGCCCGCCGCCGCCGCCCCGGTGCTCGTCGGCAGCGGCGCCGCCGCCCAGCTGGGCGCCTTCGACCTGGGCCGGGCCGCCCTCGCGCTCGGCGTCGCGCTGGCCCTGCAGGTCGGGGTCAACTACGCCAACGACTACTCGGACGGCATCCGCGGCACGGACGTCGACCGCGTCGGCCCGATGCGGCTGACGGCGTCGGGGACCGCGAGCCCCCGCGCGGTCAAGGCCGCGGCGTTCACGTCGTTCGGCGTCGCCGCCGTCCTCGGCACCGTGCTGGTGTGGCTGTGCGGCGAGTGGTGGCTGCTGGCCGTCGGCGCGGTCGCGATCCTCGCCGCGTGGGGCTACACGGGCGGTCGGCGCCCCTACGGGTACCGCGGGCTCGGCGAGGTGGGCGTCTTCACGTTCTTCGGCCTGGTCGCCGTGCTGGGCACCACCTACACGCAGGCAGGCGAGCTGTCGTGGCCGGCCTGGGTCGGGGCGGTCGCGGTCGGGATGCTCGCCTGCGCCCTGCTGATGGCCAACAACCTGCGCGACGTGCCCACCGACGCCCTCGTCGGCAAGCGGACGCTGGCCGTTCGCCTGGGCGAGCACCGCTCCCGCCGCGTCTACGCCGCGTTGGTGGTGCTGCCCGTGCTGCTGGGCGGGGTGGTCTGCGCGTTCGCGAACCCGTGGACGCTGATCGTGCTGCTGCTGCTCTTCCCGTCGGTCGCGCTCGCCGTCACGGTGCTGCTCGGCGCCCGGGGGCGCGCCCTGGTGCCGGTGCTCATGTTCACCGGGTTCCTCGAGCTGGCCTTCGGCGTGCTGCTCGGGATCGGACTGGCGCTCTAGCCGTCCTGGCGCGCCGCGTCGTCGGCGGCGTCCTCGACCGCGGCGTCGTCCTCGGACCGACGCTGTCGGCCGGCCCGGTCCGCGAGGTACGTCGCCGCCGCGTCGCGCGGCCTCGACAGCAGCACGTACGAGAGCCCCCACGCGAGGAACGCCGCCACGATCGCCGCGAGCCAGGACCGCATCCCGACCCACCAGAGCGCGACGAAGCAGACGGCGAACAGCGCGAGGCGCAGGAGCGAGAAGACGACGACGGGCACGGGTACCAGGGTAGGCCGGTGCGGCGTCGACCCGGGCCCCTGTCCCGCTCGGAACGTCTAGGCTGGGGGGATGCGCAACTTCGTCGTCCTCGCGCTGCTGGGCCTGACGATCTACTGCCTGTTCGACATCCTGCGCAGCACGCGCGACGAGCGGCTCGGGGTGCACAAGCTGCTCTGGATCGCGTTCTTGATCATCGTCCCGCTGCTCGGTGTGCTGGTGTGGCTGGGCGTGCGCTGGTCGCGGCGCACCGTCTACGCGGAGATCTCCGACGCCCCCGCGACCAAGCGGCCCGAGCGGCTGCGGTCGTCGGCGCCCGACGACGACCCCGAGTTCCTGCGACGGCTCGACGAGGACCGGCGCCGCAACACCGACGGGCCGCCGTCCACCAGCTGAGCGCGAGACGGCCTAGAGGCCGCTGTACGAGTGCTTGCCGGTGACCACCAGGTTGATCACCGTGAAGTTCATGAGCACCACGGCGTACCCGACGAACACGAAGTACGAGGCCCGCCGACCCGCCCAGCCGCGCGTCGTGCGCGCGTGCAGATAGGCCGCGTAGACCACCCAGGCGACGAACGTGCCGACCTCCTTGGGGTCCCAGCCCCAGTACCGGCCCCAGGCGTGCTCTGCCCAGACGGCCCCGCCGATGAGCGTGAAGGTCCACAGGACGAAGGCGACGGCGTTCAGCCGGAAGGACATCGCCTCGAGCTCGCGGCCGCTGGGCACCTGCTCGAGCCAGCTGAACCGACGTCCCGTGAGCGACCGGCGGACACCGCCGGCGTTCTCGACCACGCCCTCTTCGCGGTAGCTCTTGAGCACCTGCAGCACCGAGGTGCCGAACGCGACCGTGAAGATCCCGGTCGCGGAGATGGCGACGCCGACGTGCAGCACCAGCCAGTAGCTCTGCAGCGCCGGCTGGACCTGGTCGGCCTTGATGAAGAACCAGTTCAGCGCGACGACGAGGGCGACGACGGCCAGGCCCATCACGACCACCGACAGGAACGCGATGATCCGGCGACGCTGCACGATCGCGAGCACGGTCGTCGCGACGAGCACCCCGACCAGCGTGAACTCGTACATGTTGGCGGTGGGCCAGCGGCCGGCGGCGAACCCGCGCAGCACGATCCCCGTGAACAGCAGGGCGATGCCGACGAAGTGGGTCGAGCGCGCGATCCCTTCCGCCCGGACGGACCGGCCGGGTGCTCGCTGGTCGGCCGATCCCGCGGCGGCCGACACGGGTCCACCGGCGCCGGCGGCCACCAGCACGGGCTGCTTGGTCCGCTGCGAGCTTCTCGGCGATGCGCGCGAGGTCCACGGAGTAGGCGATGAGCGCGACCGTGAACGCGGTCGCCGCGCCCCAGACCAGCAGGGTGCTCAGGTCACCGGTGTTCATGGCGTGCCCTCTCGATCGGGGTTGTCACCGGCTGCCAGCGTCGCCGCGAGCACCCGGTCCACCTCGGGCTGGAGCCCGACGTCGTCGCCGCGCGCCAGTCCGGCAGCGGTCACCACTGTACGGCCGACGTGCTCGTCGCGGCCGCTCTCGAACCTCATCCACACCCGGCGTCGCGGAGCGAACAGCGAGGTCGCGAGCCCGGCGAACGCGAGCAGCGCGAACACCAGGATGTAGACGAGCGCGGGGTCGTGCCGCAGGTCGAGCGCGACGAAGCGCTTGAGCCCGTTGAACGTGAGCGTGCCCAGCCCGTCGGGCAGCTCGACGGTCTCGCCGGGCTTGACGGTCAGGACGACGGGGTCGCCGTTGGCGTCCTTGACCTGCGTCATCCGCGCCTCGTCCAGCTCGTACACGTTCTGCGGGACCCCGGTGTCGAGCCCGAGGTTCCCCTCCCAGACGTTGAGCACGAGGATCGGGTCGTTCGGCTCAGGGAACTGCGAGACGTAGGCCGGTCCGTTCGGCGTCTGCACCGTCTTCTTCGTCGGCAGCAGGAACCCGATCAGGCCGATCTGCTTGTTCTTGTCGGCGACGTCGGGGACCTTGACCACGCCCTTGGACGTGTAGACCAGGTCCTGCGGCAGGAACGGCGTGACGCCGCCGCCGACGAGCGCGCCGGAGGCGTCTCGGATCGAGAGGTCGGGCGCGTAGCCGTTGCCCTGCAGGTAGACCTTGGCGCCGCCCGCGTCGAGCGGGTGGTTGACCTTGATGGTCTTGTTCTCCGGCTGCCCGCCGGGCTCGGTCACCGTCACGTGCGCGGTGAAGTCGCGGGAGGCCAGCGTCTCGGGGTCGAACCGCGACTCGAAGTCGTCGAGCTTGAGCGTGAACGGGACCAGGCTGGTGGGCGCGAACGCGGTGCCGCGCTCGAACGTGTCGTAGGAGCCCTCCGAGTTGGCGAACCCGCGCCCCTGAACCACGATCATCTGCCCGCGGTAGTGCAGCACCTGCCCGGTGGCCACCGAGATGAGCAGGCCGACGAGGGCCAGGTGGAAGACGAGGTTGCCCGTCTCGCGCAGGTACCCGCGCTCCCCCGACACCGACCACGTGCCGTTGCCCTCGTCGCGGGACTCGACCCGGTAGGTCGGCACGAACGGCAGAACACGCCACCCGCGCCGCAGGACCGTGGTCGCGGTCTGCGCCAGCTGCTCCGGGGCCAGCTCGGACAGCCCGTCGCCCTGGGCGGGGAACCGGCCGAACCGGCGGGGCGCACGCGGCGGGCGCCCGCGCATGCCCGCCAGGTGCACCTTGGTGCGGGGCAGGATGCAGCCGACCAGCGAGATGAACAGCAGCAGGTAGATCGCCGAGAACCAGACGGAGGAGTAGACGTTGAACGCGCCGAGCCGGTCCAGGACCGGGCCGAGCGTCGGGTGGGCCGTGAGGTAGGTGACGACGCGCTCGGGGTGCTGCGCGCGCTGCGGCCAGACGGTGCCCGGCACCGCGGCGACCGCGAGCAGCATGAGCAGCAGCAGCGCGACGCGCATGCTGGTGAGCTGGCGCCAGGCCCACCGCAGCCAGCCGGTCAGGCCGATGCCCTGGACCACCGGCTTGTCACCGGCAGGCTCCGTCGGCTCCGTGAAGACGTCCGAGATCCCCTCGGGGCGGTACTGGCTCATGTCACACCACCGGCACGAACGGGTCGTTGCCGGACACGAGGTTCTGCAGCCAGGCCGCCCACTGACCCCAGACGCCGGTCACCAGCGCGATGCCGAGCACGATGAGCAGCCCGCCGCCCAGCCGCATGATCGCCAGCCGGTGCCGTCGCAGGAACGCCAGTGCCCTGGCGCTGCGCTCGACGCTGAACGCGACGATGAGGAACGGCAGACCCAGACCCAGGCAGAACGCCACGGCGAGCACACCACCGCGGCCGGCGGTGCCGCCGTCGAGCGAGAGGGCGATGATCGCGGCGAGCGTCGGACCGATGCACGGGGCCCAGCCGAGGCCGAACGTGATCCCCAGCAGGGGTGCGCCCCACAGGCCGGCCCGTGGGGCGAGGTGCATCCGGCGCTCGTTCTGCAGGAACGGGATGAACCCGAGGAACGCCAGGCCCATGACGATGACGACGACCCCGAGCACCCGCATGATCGTGTCCTGGTACTCCAGGAGCACCCCGCCGAGCGACCCGGCCAGCACGCCGAGCACCAGGTAGACCGCCGTGAACCCGGCGATGAACAGCGAGACGCCGAGCAGGAGCCGGCTGCGCCGGGCGGTGGCCACCGGTGTGCCGACGGGGCGGCTGCCGGCGGCACCGGTCATGCCGCCCAGGTACCCGAGGTAGGCCGGGACCAGCGGCAGGACGCACGGCGACGCGAACGAGACGAGCCCGGCGAGCACCGCCACCGGGATGGCCAGCAGCAGCGACCCGGAGATGATCGCCTGGCCGAAGGCGTCACCGGCGCTCGCGACGACGCTCACGACGCCGGTGTCGGCGCCGGCTCGGCGACGAGCTCGTCGACCATGGAGCGCAGGGTCGAGGGCTGGACGACGCCGAGCAGCCGAGCGGCCACGCGGCCGCCGCGGTCCAGGACGATCGTCGTCGGCACCGCGTTGATCGGGACGATGCCCTCGAGCGCCGCGATCGCGGACCCGTCGGTGTCGTCGATGCTCGGGTAGGGCACCGCGAACTTCGTCTGGAACGACTGCGCGTCGCCGGCGTCGTCGGTGTGGTTGATGCCGAGCACGTGCACGCCCTTGGGGGCGTAGTCGTCGGCCAGGGCCACCAGGTCCGGTGCCTCGGCGCGGCACGGCGGGCAGTTGGCGTACCAGGTGTTCAGCACGACGACGTCACCGCGCCACGCCGAGACGTCCTGCGCGGTGCCCTCGTAGTCGGTGCCCTTGAGCTCCAGCGGACCCTTGCGGTCGGCGACCGCCCAGGTGCGCGTGCTCCCGTCGCCGGACTGGTAGCCCTGCTGCGCCACGTCGCCGGTGTGCGTCGGCTGCCCGCAGCCGGACAGCACGAGGAGTGCCCCGACGAGGGCGGCCACGAGCCGTACGCGCACCTCAGGCCCCCGCGACGGTCTTGGTGCCGGGCAGCAGAGCGGCGGCGGGCTCGTTGTATCCGATGCCGACCAGCGTGTCGCCCTCGTAGCGCAGGCTGGTCAGGGACGCGACGGAGCACTGGCGCCGGCGCGGGTCGTGCCATAGTCGGCGGTTCTCGAGCGCGAGCCGCGTGACCCAGACGGGCAGCTGGTGGCTGACCAGGACGGCCTCGTGGCCGCGCGCAAGCACCAGCGCGTCCGCGACGGCGGCCAGCATGCGCTCGACCTGCTCGGTGTACGGCTCGCCCCAGGACGGCCGGAACGGGTTGCGCAGGTACGGCCAGTGCTCGGGGTGACGCAGCGACCCGTCGCCGACGCCGAACTTCAGCCCCTCGAAGTGGTTGGCGGCCTCGATGATGCGCGGCTCGGTGGCGATCGGCAGGTCGAACGCGGCCGCGATGGGTCCCGCGGTCTCCTGGGCGCGCTGCAGCGGCGAGGCGATCACGGCCACCACGTCACGACGGGGCGGCGGCGCCGACACCGGGGCGTCGCGCACGCGGCGCTCGCCCCCGGGGGCGCCCGTCGACGTGCCCGCCAGGTGGTCGGCGACCGTCCGCGCCATGGCCGCGCCGCGCTCGGACAGGCGGTAGCCGGGCAGTCGGCCGTAGAGCACACCCTCGGGGTTGTGCACCTCGCCGTGCCGCATCAGGTGGATCGTGGTGGCGACCATGGGGTCAGTCTCGCAAACACTCCTGTGCGCTCAGCACGCGTCGAGCCCTTCCGCGGCGTGACACGCGCCACCCGTGAGGTGCACGCGGACCGTCTCCATGGCGTCGCCGAGCGCGGCGAACTGCTCCGGGGTGAGCACGTCGACCAGGTGGTCCCGCACCGACTGGACGTGGCCGGGGGCCGCCGCCACGAGCGTCTCCCAGCCCTTGTCGGTCATCGTGGCGTTCACGCCGCGTGCGTCGGACTCGCAGGGCACGCGGGCGACGAGGCCCGACTCCTCCATGCGGCGGATCGTGTGCGTGAGCCGGCTGCGTGAGTGCGCGATGTTCTCGGCGAGCTGCGCCATCCGCAGGGTCCGCCCGGGCGCCTCGGAGAGCCGCACGAGCACCTCGTACTCGTGCGTCGACAGGCCGGACTGCGCGTCGAGCTCGTGCTCGAGCACACCGAGCAGGCGCGCGACGCCCTGTCGGAACGAGCGCCAGTGCACCTGCTGCTCGGCCGTCAGCCAGGTCACCGTCTGCTCCGTCGCCGGTTCTGTGCTCGTGCTCACAACACTCTTCCTCGTCTCGGGGTTGCGGGGGGATCTCCAGTGTAGTACAACTTTGAACTAACAGTTTGGTTGATCGTTCAACAAGTCGGAGGAACTCCCATGAGCACCACCACCACGACCGCCCTCCCCACGGGCCTGACCGCCGGCACCTGGGCGATCGACCTCTCGCACACCGAGGCGAGCTTCACCGTCCGCCACGCCGGCATCTCCAAGGTCCGCGGCACGGTTGCCGTCACGGAGGGCACCATCACGGTCGGCGAGCACCTCGAGGCCACGTCGGTCTCGGTGACCCTCGACCCGTCCACCGTCACGACCGGCGACGCCAACCGCGACGGCCACCTCAAGAGCGGCGACTTCTTCGACGTCGAGCAGTTCGGCCTGTGGACGTTCGTCTCGACCGGCGTGCGCGAAGAGGGCAAGAAGCACGTCATCGTCGGCGACCTGACCATCCACGGCGTCACCCAGTCCGTCGAGCTCGACACCGAGTTCAACGGCACCGCGGTCGACCCCTTCGGCAACACGCGTGCCGGCTTCGAGGCCACCGTCGCGATCTCGCGCAAGGACTTCGGCCTGACCTGGAACGCGGCCCTCGAGGCCGGCGGCGTCCTGGTCGGCGACAAGGTCACCATCGCGCTCGACGTGTCGGCCATCAAGGGCTGACCCCGTCCCACGCACGACGGCAGCCGGTGCCCCTCTGGCGGGGCACCGGCTGTCGTCGTAGCGGCTGGTGCCGCCGTGCCGGCCGTTCCGTCATGCCGAGTCGCCGCCCGCGCGCCTTCGGTCGTGGAACGCCAGGATCTGCAGCTCGGAGGCCACGTCGACCGCCCGCAGGTCGACGTGCTCCGGCACCCGCAGCGCCCGCGGGGCGAACGTGAGGATCCCGACCACACCGGCCTCCACCAGCGCGTCGCAGACCGCCTGCGCGCTCGCGGCAGGCGTGGCGATGATGCCGATGCTCGCGTCGGTCGCGCCGACCAGGCCGGCCAGCTCCTGCGCCGGCTGGACCACCAGCCCGGACACCGTCGTCCCGATGACGGCCGGGTCGGTGTCCACCAGGCCCACCACGGCGAACCCGCGCTCGGCGAACACCGAGTAGCTCGCCAGCGCGTGACCCAGGTTGCCGATGCCGACGATGACGACGCGCCGCTGGGTGGTCAGCCCGAGCACCACACCGATCTGCTCCGACAGGTGCCGCACGTCGTACCCGACCCCGCGCCGCCCGTACGAACCGAGGAACGACAGGTCCTTGCGCAGCTGCGCGGGCGTCACCCCCGCGGCGTGGGCCAGCTCGTCGGACGACGTGGTGACCACGCCCTCGAGCCCCTGCAGGGCCCGGAGGTAGCCGGGCAGCCGCGCGACCGTCGCGGGCGGGACCTCCCGGGCAGCACCGTGACCGACTGCGCGGACCCGCGGCGTCGACCGGGGTCCCGTCCGTTGCGTGTCCACATCGACCCCCGCGACAGCACTGTCGGCCCCGCAGGGCCGGATCCTGACCGTCAGGTTAGGGGTCGGACCGCGCCGCCAGTAAGACTTCTTCGCAGACGCGCGGGATCGATCCGCCAGTAGCCCACCTGCACGCCGTCCACCTCGACCACCGGGATCGGCTTCGCCAGCTCGTCGACGAGGTCCCGGCCCTGGTACGGACCCGCCTCGATGTCCACCTCGGCCCAGCCCGTCGCGGTCTCGTCGCAGATCGCCGCGACCACCTCCCGGGCCTCGTCGCACAGGTGACAGCCCGACCGGCCGTACAGAAGTACCCGCGGCTCCGACGTGCGCAGGGTGTTCGCCATGTGTTCACGGTAGCGACCAAGGTCCCGCGCACGTGCCTCGCGTCCGTCGTTACAGTGGAAGCGTGCGTCCGGTCTCCGAGAGTCCCGTCGCCCCCGCTCCGGTCCCCCGTGAGCCCGGGGCCAGCCCGGACGGGCCCTGCACCGGTGCGTTCTTCGACGTCGACAACACGATCATCCGCGGGGCCAGTGCGTTCCACCTGGCCAAAGGCCTGTACCTGCGCGGCTTCTTCAAGAAGCGCGACCTCATCCGGTTCGGCCTGCACCAGTTCCGTTACCTGACGTTCGGCGAGAACAAGCACCAGATCGACGAGATCCGCCAGCGCGCGCTCGAGATCATGACCGGGCACTCCGTCGCCGAGGTCACCGCGATCGCCGAGGACGTCTACGACGAGGTCCTCCTGCTGCGCATCTACCCCGGTACGCAGCGGCTTCTCGACGAGCACATCGCCGCCGGCCACTCGGTGTGGCTGGTGACCGCGACCCCCCGCGAGATCAGCGAGATCATCGCCCGGCGCCTCGGCGTGACCGGCGCGCTCGGCACGATCGCCGAGCACAAGGACGGCTACTACACCGGCCGCCTGGTCGGTGACATGCTGCACGGCCGCGCCAAGGCCGAGGCCGTCCGCGCGCTCGCGACCGCCAACGGGATCGACCTGGCCCAGTCCTACGCCTACGGCGACTCGACCAACGACGTGCCGATCCTGTCCGAGGTCGGCTTCCCCTGCGCCATCAACCCCGACCGCCGCCTGCGCCGGTACGCCGCCGAGGTCGGCTGGCCCGTGCGGGAGTTCCGCACGCGGGCCCGCACCACCCGCCGCGGCACCGCCGTGGTCAGCCTCGCCGGCCTCGCCTGGGCCTTCGGGCTGGTCGCGCGCACCGCGCTGCGGTCCTGGCGGGGGTCGCACGACTGATGGCCGTCCGCCCGGCCGTCCTCGAGGACATCCCGTCGCTGGCCGCCCTCGCGGCGCTGACCTTCCCCCTCGCCTGCCCGCCTGACTCGACTCCCGCCGACCAGCAGGCGTTCATCGACGCAGTGCTGTCGCCGGAGCGCTTCGCCGACTACCTCGCCTCGTCGGACCGTTCCGTGCTGGTTGCCGAGGACGACGACGTGCTCGTCGGCTACACGATGCTGGTCTTCACACCGCCCACCGACCCCGACGTCGTTGCGGCGCTGACACTGGCCCCGGCCGCCGAGCTGTCCAAGTGCTACGTGCACCCCGGCCACCACGGCGCGGGCGTCGCCCATGCACTCATGGCGTCGTCGCTGTCGGTCGCCACGGCCCGCGGCGCAGCCGGCATGTGGCTCGGCGTCAACCAGCAGAACCGCCGGGCGCGCGCGTTCTACGAGCGGTCCGGCTTCGCCGTCGTCGGCACCAAGCACTTCACCGTGGGCACCCGCCTCGAGGACGACTACGTCCTCGAGCGCGCCCTCTGAGCCCCTAGCCGATCCCCCGCGCGGGCACAACAGAACGGGCCCGGCGACTGCCGAGCCCGTCGTGCTGCACCTCTACGCCGAGGGGCCGTTGCCGGATCCCCCCGAGCGCGGGGTCACTTCTTGTTGCGGCGCTGGTGACGCGTCTTGCGAAGAAGCTTGCGGTGCTTCTTCTTGGCCATCCGCTTGCGACGCTTCTTGATGACGGAACCCATGGGTCCTCACTTCACTTCCGAGTGGAGGCCCGGCGGACGGGCCGTGCCTGCTGGTGGTCGATCGATGCGCGTGCAATACCGATGTGCAACCGAGTCGCCCACGCACGGAGAAAGTCCGAGGCTCTACCCTACGCGATCTTCAGACCCCGCCGCGACGTGCTGTCGGTTCAGGAGTTCCTGCGGTCCTCGTCGGCGGCCGCGGTCTCCACGGGCAGCGAGGTGGCGAGGTAGTGGTCGAGGGCGTCCTGCGGGACGCGGAACGACCGGCCCACGCGCACGCCGGGCAGCTCACCCGAGTGCAGCAGGCGATAGACCGTCATCTTGGAGACGCGCATGATCTCGGCGACCTCGAGCACCGTCAGATACCTGGTGCGGGCCGGCTGCTCGCTCATGCGCTCGATTCTCCTTCTTCACCCCTGCGACGTGCGTGTTCGCACATCCACCGGAGGATGCCTGGTCAGCGTAGTGGCGCGTGGGACTGGAGTGAAAGAGGGGACCGGTGGGACTACCCCGTGCGGCCCAAGCGGCCCGCGAGGGGTCAGTCCAGCTCCGGGTCGAGGCCCAGCAGCGGGAACACGGCCGACCGGGTGGCGCGGATGGCGCGGTCGACGTCGTCGGCGGGGTCGTAGCCCGACGCCCAAGGGCTGAACCGGGCGTCGCGGCCGTCCGTCATGAGGTCCGGTCCGCGCCGGCCGTAGCGCTCCTGGACGAGGGCGCGCCAGCTTCTCGGGCACCACGGTCTGCGGGTCGACCGGCTGGTGGGTGGCGACGCCGAGCAGGTGGGTCCACGAGCGCGGCACCACGTCGACCACCGCGTACCCGCCCCCGCCGAGCGCCACCCACCGACCGCCGGCGACCTCGTGTGCGAGGGCGTGCAGCAGCTCGGCCGCCGTGCGCTGGCCGTCGATGCTCACGCGCAGGTGGGTCAACGGGTCCAGGACGTGGGTGTCGCACCCGTGCTGGGTGACCAGCACGTCGGGGTCGAACGTACGCACGACCGCCGGGACGACGGCGTCGATCGCGCGCAGCCAGCCGGCGTCCCCCGTGCCCGAGGGCAGCGCGATGTTGACGGCGCTCCCGGGCGCGCCCGGGCCACCGGTCTCCCGCGCGTGCCCCGTGCCGGGGAAGAGGGCGTGGCCGGTCTCGTGCACCGAGACCGTCAGCACCCGGGGGTCGTCCCAGAACATCGCCTGCACCCCGTCGCCGTGGTGCGCGTCGATGTCGACGTAGGCGACCCGCTGCGCGCCTGCGTCCAGCAGTGCGCGGATGCCGACTGCCGCGTCGTTGTAGACGCAGAAGCCCGACGCCGCCGCAGGCATCGCGTGGTGCAGACCGCCCGTCACGTTGACCGCGTGCGCCGCCCGACCCGCCCAGACGGCGAGCACCGAGTCGACCGTCCCCTGCACCACGCGCGCGGTGGCAGCGTGCATGTCCGGGAAGATCGGGTCGTCTGAGGTTCCCAGGCCGTGGTCGAGGTCGATGACCCCGTCGGTCGACGCCCGGTGGACCGCCGCGATGTACTCGCGGTCGTGCACGGTGGCCAGCAGGTCGTCCGCGGCTATACCCGTGCCGGCCAGCTCGACCCCCGGCCCGTCGAGGATCCCGAGGTCCTGCGCCAGCCGGATGGTCAGGTCCAGCCGTTCCGACGTCATCGGGTGCCCGTGCCCGAAGTCGTACGCCAGCATGTCCTGCGACCACACGACGCGCACGGGTGCCTCGAGCGGCTGGTCCGGCGCCGACGTCATGCGCCCACCGTCGCACCCGGTCGGTCCGGTGTCGATCCGAACGTTCCTGGCGGAAGGCGCCTGTGTCGGGTCGAGCCCGGGCGCCCGCGCATGCCAGAGTGAGCCCGTCCGGGCACAGAGCGGGAGGTTCGATGGCGCGGGGTGGCCCCGGCGTGATCTGGCGGGCGCGCGAGTACGTCGACCGCGCCGCCCGGCATTCCCCGGCACGGCTGGCCCTGGGCGTGTTCGCCCTGGTCATCGCCATCGTCACGCTGCTGCTCTCGACCCCGTGGGCGGTGGCCGCCGGGCATCGCGCGCCGTTCGCCGACGCGCTGTTCACCGCCACCTCGGCGACCACGGTCACCGGTCTCGTGGTCGTGCCGACCGGCTCCTACTGGTCGACCGCCGGGCTCGTGGTGATCCTCGTGGCGATCCAGGTGGGCGGCCTCGGCGTGATGACGCTCGCCTCCCTGCTCGGCATGGCGGTCTCACGGCGGATCGGGCTGACGCAGCGCCTGCTGGTGTCGTCGGAGACCAAGGAGACGCGCCTCGGCGAGGTCGGCTCCCTGATCCGGACCGTGATCATCGCGTCGGTCACCCTCGAGGCGCTCATCGCCCTGTTCCTGTTCCCGCGCTTCCTGATGTACGACGAGAGCGCGGGCAAGGCCGCCTGGCACTCGGTGTTCTACGCGGTCTCGTCGTTCAACAACGCCGGTTTCGTGCCGACGACGTACGGCCTGGACCCGTTCGCGTCGGACTGGTGGGTGCTGCTGCCGATCATCGTCGGCGTGTTCATCGGGTCGCTCGGCTTCCCGGTGATCCTCAACGTCGCCCGGCACCTGCGCGAGCCGCGCCGCTGGAGCCTGCACTCGAAGCTGACGATCACCACGAGCGTCGGCCTGGTGATCCTCGGTGCGGTCCTCATCGCGGTCCTCGAGTGGCGCAACCCCGCGACGTTCGGCGACCTCGACCTCAGCGGCCGGACGCTCGCCTCGCTGTTCGCGGGCGTCATGCCCCGCTCGGGAGGCTTCTCGACGGTGGACGTCGGCCACATGCACGAGAGCACCTGGCTGGTCACCGACGCGCTCATGTTCGTCGGTGGCGGCTCGGCGTCGACCGCCGGTGGCATCAAGGTGACCACCCTGGCCGTGATGCTGCTGGCCATCCTCGCCGAGGGCCGCGGCGACCGGGACGTCGAGGCGTACGGCCGGCGCATCCCGCGCGAGGCCCTGCAGGTCGCGATCGCGGTCACCATGGTGTCGGCGACGTTCGTGCTCGTCGCGTCGCTGCTGCTGCTCACCATCACCGGCCAGCCGTTGGACTCCGTGCTCTTCATCGCCATCTCGGCGTTCGCCACCTGTGGCCTGTCCACGGGGCTGGCGCTCCCCGAGGAGGCCAAGTACGTGCTCGTCGTGCTCATGTTCATCGGCCGGACTGGCACGATGACGCTTGCGGCGGCGCTCGCGCTGCGCAACCGTCGTCGGGTGATCCGGCTACCGGAAGAGAGGCCGATCATTGGCTGACAGATTCGGTGACCTCGCCAAGGGGTCCCAGAACGCACCGCGCTCGCCCAAGAAGGACTCGGGCGTGCTCGTGATCGGGCTCGGCCGGTTCGGGTCCGCCATCGCCTCGACCCTCGACCGGCTCGGCCAGGACGTGCTCGCCGTCGAGCGAAGCCCGGAGCTGGTGGCGCAGTGGTCGGGGCGCATCGCGCTCGTCGAGGCGGACGCCGCCAACCCGGACGCGCTCGAGCAGCTCGGCGCCCGGGAGTTCCCGGTGGCGGTCGTCGGCGTCGGCTCCTACCTCGAGGCGTCCGTGCTCATCACCGGCAACCTGGTCGACATCGGCGTGCCGCAGATCTGGGCCAAGGCGGTCAGCAACGAGCACGCCCGGATCCTGCAGCGCATCGGCGCGCACCACGTGGTCCTGCCCGAGGCGGACGCCGGCGCGCGCGTGGCCCACCTCGTCTCGGGGAAGCTGCTCGACTACATCGAGGTGGAGGACGGCTTCACGATCGTGAAGATGCGCCCGCCCAAGGAGACGCAGGGGTTCACGCTCGCGCAGTCGAAGGTGCGGCAGCGGTACGGCGTGACGGTCGTGGGCGTGAAGAGCCCCGGCCTCGACTTCGTGTACGCGACGCCGGAGACGCGGCTCTCGTCCAACGACCTGATCATCGTCTCGGGCCATGCCGACCTGCTGGAGCGCTTCGCGGCCCGCCCGTAGGACGGGCTACTGCGTCGATTCGACGATCGCGGCACGGAGCCGGTCGGGGACTGCGTCGTCACCCGCTCGGTCGAGCGCGTCGCCCGCCGACCGACCCCACAGCCACAGCTCGAGGTCCCACGCGGTCCCGCTCACGGTCGCGGCCACGTCCGCGTCGTCGTCGCCCTCCCACGGTGCACCGCCGACGAGCTCCGCGCAGGGGTCGTCGTAGGACGTGCCGCTCGTCGGGGACGTGCCGGAGAAGCGCCCGAACGCGACCACCCACTCGCGACCGGCGTCGGTAGCCCGCACGCGGACGCGGGTGCCGTCGGGCGTGAACACGGCCCAGGGCGGGAGCCCGCTGAGCATCACGCCGAGCAGCTCGTCGACACCGTCCGAGGCCAGCGCCGTCCCCGGCTCGGTGACGGGCAGGCCCGCCACCTGCTCGGCGTCGACCCGGTGCACGAGCGCCTCGTGCGCCTGCCGGCGGTGAACCCAGCCGACGGTGCCGCCCGTCGACGACCACGACCAGCACGGGTCACCCGGATCGTGTGCCGCCAGGGCGTCCAGCAGGGCGGCTGTGCGCGTGCGCAGGAAGCCGCACCAGCTCGCCGTCGGGCCGCCGCACGGTCTCCTCCAGGTCGTCGGGACCCGTGGGCGCCTGCGCGACGAGGTTTCCCCAGAAGTCCTGGACCTCCCCCAGGTGGTAGGCCAGGTCCGCCGCGTCCCAGTCCGGGCACGACGGGACGCGTGCGCCGAGCGGGGCGGCAGCGAGCGCGTCGGCGGCGCGGGCGGACTCGGACGCGATCACGGAGGCGTAGTCCATACGAGCGACGCTAGCGGCGGCCTCCGACATGCACCCCGGCACGCCCCGGCCTACCGTGGCGCGTGCTCTCCGACGCGCTCCGCCGCCACGGGCCCGCGCTGGCGCTCGCCGCGCTGCTCGGCACCTCGGGCACGATCCACCTGCGCCGGCCGGGGGTGTTCCGGCCCCTGATCCCTCGCGCGCTGGGCGACCCGGACCCGTGGGTGCTCGGCAGCGGGCTGGCCGAGCTGGCCTGCGCGGCGGCGCTCGTCGTCCCACGGACGCGCCGGCTGGGTGGTGCGGCCTCGGCGGCGCTGCTGGTCGGGGTGTTCCCCGGCAACGTGACGATGGCCGTCCGCAGCCGCCCGGATGCCCGCTCCTGGACGGGTCGGCCCGTGGTCGCCTGGGCGCGGCTCCCGCTGCAGGCGCCGCTCGTCGCCTGGGCGTTGCGGGTGGCCCGACCGTCGACGACCTAGTCGCGGCTCACGACGAGTACTGCGTGCCCAGCTCGCGCGACCGGTTCCGGGCCGCCTCGGCGGCCGCGACGATCCCCGCGCGCACGCCGTGCGCGTCGAGCACCTGGACGGCTGCCACGGTGGTGCCGCCCGGGGACGACACGCGCTCGCGCAGCACCGCCGGATGGTCGCCCGACTGCGCGGCGAGGGCCGCGGAACCCTCGACGGTGGCCACGGCGAGCCTCGTCGCGACGTCCCGGCTCAGACCGAGCAGCACGCCCGCCTCGGCCATCGCGTCGATCAAGTAGAAGGCGTACGCGGGCCCGGACCCCGAGATCGCGGTGACCGCGTCCAGGTCCTTCTCCTCCACCCGCAGGACGAGCCCGGTGACGGCGAGCATCTTCTCGACGAGGACCAGGTGCCCGGTGCTCGCGTGGGTGCCGGCGGCGATGGCGCTGGCGCCCTTGCCGACCACCGCCGGCGTGTTCGGCATGACGCGGACCACGGGCGTGCCGGTCGCGAGCCGCTTCTCGTAGCTGGCGATCGGCAGACCCGCCGCGACGCTGACCACGAGCGCGCCGCCGCGCAGCACCGGCCGGATCTCGTCGAGCACCGACCCGACGACGTTCGGCTTGACGGCCAGGAGCACGACGTCCGCCCGGCCGGCGGCCTGCGCGTTGGAGGCTCCGGTGCGCACGCCGTAGGTCTTGGCCAGCTCACCGGCCCGCTCGACGGCGCGCTCGGTGACCTCGACCTGGCCGGTGCTCCAGCCGGCGGTCAGCAGGGCGCTGAGCAGGGTCTCCCCCATCACGCCGCCGCCCAGCACAGCAACCTGCGGTGTGCCCTGTTGGTTGACCGGCTCGGTCATCGTCGTCCTCCGTCCGTGCCGCGCTCGCGACGCGGAGAGCCTACCCAGCGGGACTCAGTCCTCGAGCCGCCTGCCGATCTCCCAGCGCTGCCCCCACGGGTCGATGATGCTCCCGACGCGCCAGCCGTAGTCGTCGGTCATCTCGTTCTCGGGCGTCGCGCCCGCGGCGACCGCCCGGCTCCACAGGGCGTCGGGGTCCTCGACGACCAGGATCAGCCACGCCGACCGGGAGCCCACACCTGCCGGCGCCCGCCGGTCCGGCCCCTCGCCGGACAGCCAGAACGCAGCGCCCTGCACCTCCAGCTGGATGACGCCGCCGTCGGGCACGCGGTGCTGCTCCGTCGCACCGAACGCCTCCGCGTAGAACAGTGCGGCTGCGGGGGCGTCCGGCACGACGAGGTCGGGCTCAATGGTGGCCATCGGACCATGGTGGCCCTCAGCCGTTGCCGCCGCCAGGAGCGAAGCCGGCGGGCGGGCCGCCCTGGAAGCCGCCCTGGAACGAGCCCGGACCGCCCTGGGTGCTGTTCCCACCTAGGCCCGACAGGCCGCTGTTCGTCGATGACGTGCCCGTGCTGATGGCCTGGTCGAGGTTGGCCAGCACCACCTGCTGTCCCAGCGAGATGCCCTTGGTGATCTCCGTCCGTTCCGCACCCACCGCGCCGACCGTCACCGTGACGTCCGTCGGCGTGCCGTTCTTGAGCACCTGGACCGTCGTGGTCGTGCCGTTCACGTGCACCGCGGACGTCGGGACGGTGAGCACCTGGTCGGCCCCGGCGACCGAGAGGCGGACCGTCGCCGAGGCGCCGTCGTAAAGCTGCACGGTCGTCGGGTCGAGCGCGAGGACCACCGTGTAGGAAGGCTCGCTCGTGCTCGACTCGTCCAGGACCCCGATGCTGGAGACCTTCCCGGTCAGCTTGGTGTCCGTGCTCGGCGTCGTGAGCGAGGCCGACTGGCCCAGCTTCACGATGTCGATCTTGTTCAGCGGGACTGTCGTGGTGACCACGTAGCCGTTGGTGCCGATGATCGTGATCACCGCGGTGCTCGACGACGCCGTCACGGACTGGCCCGCCGTCAGCGAGACCGCCGCGACCGTGCCCGCGATCGGGCTGGTGAGCGTCGCGAACGGCAGCTTGCTCTGCGCGAGCGCGACGTCCGCCTCGGCCAGGTCGATCGCGGCCTGGTCGGCCAGGATCGTCGCGGCGGAGGCGGCCTGCGTCGTGCTGCCGCCGCCGCCGCTGGTCGGCGTGCTGCTGCTCTTGGTGGACGGGGTCTGGGTCGACTGGGTCTGGGTGGACTGGGTCGGGGTCGCGTTCGACGAGCCCGACGACGGCTGCGAGCCGGTGGATCCGCCGGTGGCTGCGCCGCTCGACGACCCGTTCGACGACCCGTTCGACGTGCGCGCGGCGGCCTGCGTGATCGCCTTCTGCAGCGCGGTGACCGAGTCGTCCAGGGCCGTGGCCAGCGTCATGAGCGTCTGCTGCTGCGTGTCGGTGGCCGTCTGGGCGTCCATCGCGCCGGACAGGGCCGCCTGGCAGTCGGCGAGCGCTTTGGTGACCGCGCTGGTGTCGGGGGTGGTCGGCGTCGCCGGGTCGGCGGGTGTCGCCGGGTCGGTCGCGGGGTCGGTCGGGGTGGGCGTCGGGGTGGCGGGGTCGGTCGAGCCGGCGTCGGCACCCGTGACGTCCGTCGGGACGACGGCCAGGAACGCCGCGCACGACGCCTGCGACGCCGTCACGCTGGCGCCGCTGGCGGCGAGCGCGTCGGCGACGACCTTGTCCTGGTCGAGCAGCGCCTGCTGGGCGTGCTGCACGTCCGCGACCGCCTTGGTGACGGCCGGGTCGGTGCCGGCTGTGCCGCTGTGGTCCGTGCCGCCGCCCGCGGGGGTCGACGCCGTCGGCGTCGGCGTCGGGGTCTGGGTCGGGCTGGCCGAGGCCGGGGTCGCGTTCGAGGAAGAGGACGAGGACGACGAGCTCGCGGACGAGGAGCTCGACGACGCCGTCTGCGACGCCAGGTCGTCGCTCAGCTGCTGCTGCGCGGTGGCCAGGTCGGCCTGCGCCTTGTCGACCGCGTCCTGGAGGGCCACCGTGTCGAGCGTCGCCAGCGTGGCGCCGGCGGTGACCACCTGGCCGACGGAGGCGTTGACGGTCGCGACCGTGCCCGCGACCGAGAAGGACGCGTCGCGCCGGGTCGCCGACGAGATGGTGCCGACCGAGTCGACGATCTGCTCGACGCTGGCGTTCTCCGCGGCGACCGTGCGGTAGCGGGACCCGCTGTCGCCGGTCACCGCGAGCGCCACCCCGCCACCGGCCGCGACCAGCACGACCGCGCCGGCCGTACCGAGCACGATGATGCGCCGGCGCCGTGCGCGCCGGCGAGCTGCGAGGGACGGGCGGACCGGGTCGGCCGACCCCTCCGTGTTCCGAGCGGACCGACTACGCATTGGTGCCGCCGCCCTGCTGGCCGCCGGTCGCCGGACCACCCTGACCGCCACCGAAGAAGCCGCCGCCGAAGCCGGTCGTGCACGAGCCGTCGGTGGGCGCGGAGATCGTCACGGTCGTCGCGGTCACCTTGCCGCTGGAGTCGGCCTGACCCCGCGCGGTGGCGCACTGCCCGACGACCACGGCGGTCGCGTCGGCCGTCTTGGTGCTGGTGTACGTCGTGGCGGACGAGACGGTCACCGTGCGGTTCGAGGTCGCGTTGTCCGCGCCCACCGCCGCGACGGTCAGCGTGGAGCCGTCGATCGCGCTGACCTTGCCGCTGGCCACACCGCCGAACATGCGGAGCTGGCCGCTGCCGGCGGCACCGGTCGGTGCGCCCGACGGGCGTGTGCCGTTGGGCGCGTCGGTCGGGGCGCCGTTGGGCCGCTGACCGCCGCGGAACCCGCCGGCACCGCCGCCGAACCCGGCGGCGCAGGTGCCGTCGGCCGCCGCGGGCGTGATCCGGACGGTCGTCGCCGCGATCGGCGACGTGGTGTCCGGCGTGGCGCTCGCGGAACCGGAGGAGTCGGTGCTGGGCGCGGCGACCGCGAGGACGCAGGAGCCGACGGTGACGTCCGCCAGCGTCCCGGCCACCTGCGCGGTGAAGGTGGTGGTGTCGGTCCACGTGACGGCAGTCTGGGAGTCGGTGCCACGCAGCTGCATGACGGTGCCGGTCACGGAGGCGATCTGGCCGGACGTGCCGCCGCGGTCGGCGTTCTGGCCCTGGCCCTGGCCTTGGCCCTGCGCGCGCTGCGCACCGCCGTTCGTCGCGGCCGGGGAGGCCGCGGCCGACGCCGACCCGCCGCCGGAGCAGGCGCTGAGCAGCAGGACGGTGACCGCGGCGAGGGCGGGGGCCACCAGGGCGATACGGGTTCGGGTGGACATGGTGATGCTCCTCGGGGTGTTCATGGGTTACTCCGCGCGCAGCGCGTCGATGGGGGCCAGTCGCGCGGCGCGCGTGGCGGGGTAGACGCCGAAGACCAGGCCGATGCCCATCGCGATCACGACGGCACCGACGACCGCGGCGCCGGACACGACCACGGACGTGTCGAGCAGGCCGGGCAGGATCTGGGCGGCGATGATGCCGAGCGCCGCACCGAGCAGCCCTCCGGACAGGCCGAGCACGGTGGCCTCGACCAGGAACTGGCGGCGGATGGCCCATGGCGGGGCGCCCAGCGCCTTGCGCAGACCGATCTCACGCGTCCGCTCGGTGACCGACACCAGCATGATGTTCATGACGCCGATGCCGCCCACCAGCAGGGACAGGGCAGCGATGCCGGTGAGCAGGACCGTCAGCGTCTTGTAGACCGCCGTCGCCGTCGACACCAGCGCGTCCTGGCTGTTGATGGTGAAGTCGGCGCTCTCGGAGCTCGTGATGCCGTGCAGGTTCAGCAGGAGCGTGTCGGCCTCCTGGTAGGCGGCGTTCAGCTGGTCGGTCGACGCGGCCTGGATGTAGATCGTCGACACCGCGTTCCGGCTCAGACCGCCCGTCAGGGAGTCCGCCGCTGTCGACATCGGAATGATGGCGACGTCGTCGAGGTCGCTGTCCCCCGACGCGCCCTGGGCCGCCAGCACGCCGACCACCTGCAGGTCCGTGTCGTCCACGGTGACGGTCTGGCCCACCACCCGCGTGGTGCCGAACAGCTCGGTGGCCGTCTCCGGGCCGAGCACGACGACCTTCGCGCGGTTCGCCTCGTCGGCGGCGGTGAAGAACGCGCCCGACGCGACCGTCCGGCCGCGCACGGCGAGCCAGTCGTCCGTGGTGCCCGTGACCTGGGTGGTCCAGTTGGTGGTGCCGGCGACGAGCGAGGCGGACGACGTCTTCTCGGCCGTGACCTTGCCGATGTCCGGGGCGTTCACGGACGAGGCCAGCGCCTCGGCGTCGGCCGTGGTCAGCGTGGTCCGCGATCCGAAGCCGCCGCGGATGCCGGCGGTCGTGGTGCTGCTGCCCGGCTTGACGATCAGCAGGTTGCTGCCGAGCTGGCTGATCTGCGCGCTGACGTCCTTCTGCGTGCCGAGCCCGAGCCCGACGGTCAGGATCACGGCCGCGATCCCGATGAGGATGCCGAGCACCGTGAGGATGGAGCGCAGCGCGTGCGTGTGCACGGCCGCCCAACCCGTGCGGAGGGTCTCCGTCCAGGTCATCGGGCACCGCCGTCCGACGTGCCGGCCGTCGTGATCTGACCGTCCATCACGCGCACCACCCGCTCGGCGCGCTCGGCAACCTCGAGCTCGTGCGTGATGAGCACGATCGTGCGGCCCTGCGCGTGCAGCTCGTCGAAGAGCCCGAGGATCTCGTGCGTCGACGACGAGTCGAGGTTGCCCGTCGGCTCGTCGGCAAGGAGCAGGGCGGGCTCGCCGACGAGGGCGCGGGCCACCGCGACCCGCTGCTGCTGGCCGCCGGACAGCCCACCGGGCCGGTTGGCCAGGCGGTCGCCCAGACCCACGCGCTCGAGGGCCGCGGTCGCCCGCACCTTGCGCTCCGAGCCGTGCACCCGGCCGTACATCAGCGGCAGCTCCACGTTGCGCAGCGCCGACAGGGACGGCAGCAGGTTGAACTGCTGGAACACGAACCCGATGCGCCGGTTGCGGATGTCGGCCAGGTCGATCTCGTCCAGCTCGCCCACGTCCTCGCCAGCCAGGTGATACGAGCCGCGGGTCAGGGTGTCGAGGCAGCCGAGGATGTTCATCAGCGTCGACTTGCCCGACCCCGACGGACCCATGACGGCCACGTACTCGCCCTGGTCGATCCGCAGGTCGACGCCCTTGAGCGCCTCGAACTCGATGCTGCCGGAGGTGTACGTCTTGCCGACGCCGACCAGGTCGATGACGGGCGCGCCCGCATCGGTCGCGGCCTCGTCGGGAAAGAAGGGGAGGGTCAGCTCAGCCATTCGTCGAACCGCCGCCCTGCCTGCTGAACTGGGCGCCGCCGGTCCCGCCGGTCCCGCCCGTGCCGCCGGTACCGCCGGTACCGCCGTAGAAGAACTGCCCGCCGCCGGGGAACTCGCCGGTGCGGTTGCCGCGGTTGGTGCCGGTGCCGCTTCCGGCGCCCGGCGTGAAGACCACCAGCACCACGTTGTCGCCCTCGGCGACGCCCTTGGTGATCTCCGTGAGGTTGCCGGAGGTCTCCCCGACCGTCACGTCGACGGTGGTGATCTTGCCCTCGGCGTCCTCCTCCTTCACGGTCGACTTCCCGTCGGCCGTGGTGACCGCGAGGCTCGGCACGGTGAGCACGTTCGCCCGGCGCTCGTAGATGAGCTTCACGGTCGCCGTGACGCCGTCGTGCAGGCCGGCCTGGTCACCCGTGACCGCGACCGTCACCGGGTAGGCCGCGACGCCGGAGTCGCTGGTGGACAGCAGGCCGATCGCGCTGATCGTGCCGAAGATCGGCGTCGTCGCGCCGTCGAGCGTGACGTCCGCCTGGTCCCCGACCGCGATGAGCGAGACGTCCGCGTCGGAGACCGTGACGTCGACCTTCCAGTTGGTGGTGTCGACGATCGTGAACTGCGCCGTGCTGCTGCTGCTGCTGCTGTTGCTGCTGCTGCTGTTGCTACTGCTGCTGCTGCTCGGGTTCTGCCCCTGCGACGACGACGAACCGCTGACCGCGTCCCCCACCTCGAGGTTGACCGCGGTGACCAGGCCGGCGACCGGCGCGACCAGCGTCGCCCCGTTCATGGCCGTCTGCGCGGTGTCGACACCCGACTGCGCGACGTCGACCTGCGCCTGCGCCGCCGCGATCTGCGCGGTCCGTGCGGCCGACGCCGGCGTGACCGCCGTCGCGTCGGACAGCTTGGCCTGGGCGCTCGCGAGCGTCGACTTCGCCTGCAGGAGGTCCGCCTGGAGCGCCAGGGTGTCGACGGTCGCGAGCGTCTGCCCGGCGGTCACCGTCTGCCCCACGGCGACCGGCACGCCCGTGACCGTCCCGCTGACCGCGAAGTTCACGTCCTGCTGCACGGTCGGCGTCAGCGTGCCGCTGCCCGAGACGGACTTCTCCATCGTCGTCAGGCTCGCGGCGACCGTCCGGGTGATCGGTGCGGCGGTCGCGGCGGAGGCGTCCCGGATGCCGAACCACCAGATCGCCGCCGCCGCGATCGCCACGACGACCACCGCCCCGAGAGTCCGGGTGAGCGGACTCGTCCGCTGCCATGCGCGCTGCATTCTTCGTCCTCACGTCTGTGACCAGGCCAATCAACCTGGGCTGAACGTAGGGACGTGCCCTGGACGGTCGGTGTCACCGACCTGTGGTTGACCTGTGAGTAGTTCCAGGCCCCGCCGACGGGAGAAGGAGGCCGTCGCGGACCAGACCGCGGGTCGAGGGCAGGATGTCGGCGGCGACCGCGTCGGCGCCCACGTCGAGCAACGCACCGAGGGCGTTCACGATCTGGCCCACGGAGAGGTCGCCGTCGCAGGCGCCGACGAACCCCGCGAGCGCGGTACCGGCCTGCACCGCCCGGCCGAATCCGCCGCCCTGGCGCAGCAGGACGACCTGCGGGTCGCTCTCGCCCGGCGTCAGGTAGCGCTCCTCGGTCACGTCCGGCGCGACCACCAGGTGCGACGCCAGAAGACCGTCGTCGTCGTGGAACTCAAGCCAGTCGTGCGCCTCGAGCGACGCGGCGATGGCCGGTCCGAGCGGCTGCCGGACCGTGCCGGTGACCTCCTCCAGCCGTCGCAGCGACGGGGCGCCCGACAACGGTCGGCGCAGGGTCAGCACGCCGAAGCCGATCGCCTCGACGTCCCGGGAGGCGAAGTCGTCGAGCCACGAGCCGTAGCGGGACGCCCAGGCCGCGCGGTCGCGGTCCGGCGTCGTGCCGCCGTCGCGGATCCACGTCTCGGCGTACTGCGCGGGGTCCTGCAGCTCGCGCTGGACCACCCAGCCGTCCAGCCCGGACGCGTCGAGCCAGCCGCCCACGCGCTCGTGCCACTGCTCGCCGCGGCGGACCTCCCAGTTGCCCAGCAGCTGCGCGACCCCGCCCGGCGCCAGCACCGCCCCGACGCCCTCGACGAGCACCTGCACGATCGCGTCCCCGGCACGCCCGCCGTCGCGGTACTCGTACGCGGGCATGCCGGGCGTCCGCGGGGTGATGACGAACGGCGGGTTGCTGACGACGAGGTCGAAGCGCTCGTCGGCCACCGGCTCCAGCATCGAGCCGTCGCGAAGCTCCAGGACGACGCCCGCGAGCAGCGCGTTGAACCGCGCGAACTCCAGCGCCCGCAGCGAGATGTCGGTGCCGATGACCCGCCGGGAGTGGCGCGACGCGTGGAGCGCCTGGATGCCGCAGCCCGTGCCGATGTCGAGCACCAGCGCCCGAGGGTCGCGGACCGTGACCTGCGCGAGCGTGGTCGAGGCGCCGCCGACGCCGAGCACGTGGTCGGTGCGCAGCGGGCGCCCGGTGGCCAGCTCGCCCAGGTCGGACGCGATCCACCAGTCGACCTCGCCCCCGCCGTCGACCGCCGAGTACGGGCGCAGGTCGACGAGGGCGCGCACCTGGTCACCGCCCGTCTCGACGAGCCCGAGCGCGACGGCACCGTCGATGCCGAGAGTCGGCAGGGCCGCGACCACTGCCGACGCCGGAACCACGGCACCGAGCAGGAACGCTCGCACCAGCGTCGCGACGGCGTCGCCGGAACCTGCGGTGGCACGCAGCGCGGGGACCGGCTCCTCCCGGTGCAGGGCGTCCGAGGCGATCGACCCGAGCGCCTCCTCGACACCGGCGACGCCGTAGCCGGCGACCCTCAGGTCGTCGCGGAGCCGGTCGATCAGGACGAGGTCGTGTTCCACGTGCCTCAGTGTGTCAGTGCAGGTCGGCGACGATCGGCCGGTGGTCGCTGCCGGCCTCGACCTCCGGGCCGTCCGGTACGAACGCGCCCGCGACCGTCAGGTCCGGCGTGGGGAGCACGGCGTCGATGCGTTGCACGGGTCGGGTCGACGGGAACGTCGGACCGGTCGGCACGGCCGCTGCCCCGAGGTGCGCCGCGAGCCGCGCCCACGCCGGTCCGTCGGGCCGCTCGTTGATGTCGCCGAGCACCACGGTCCGGGTCGTCGGGACGACCTCGGCGAGCAGCCGGGTCAGGTGCGCGGCGCGTTCGGCGCGGTCCAGCGAGAAGTGGACGACGACGACGGTGATCCCGTCGACGACTGCCACCGAGACACCGCGACGTGTGGTGCCCGGCCGCCAGGACAGCCGGACCGCCCGCGCGTCCCGGACCGTCGACGGGTCCCGGACCAGCAGCGCGGTCGTGCGCGCGCCCCGGCCGCTGACCACGGGCACGAGCCCGACGGACGCACCGAACCGCCGCATCCGGCACCGCCCGAACGGGCCGCGGGGCGGCTCCTGGACGGCGAGCACGTACGGCTCGGACGCCCGGACGACCGCCGCAGCCGCACGTGCCGAGAGATGCAACCCCTTGAGGTTGTACGTCATCAGCCTCATGCGCCGAGAGCCGCGAGCAGGCGCCCGAGCTCGACCAGGTCGCGGTCGGAGAGCGTGGCGAACGCCGAGTCCTCGGCCAGCGTGTCGGCGGTGCGCGCGCGGGTGGCCCGGCCCTGCGGCGTGAGCGTGACGATCCTCGACCGGCGATCGAGCGGATCCTCCGCGCGGTCCACCAGCCCGAGCGCAGCGAGCCGCTCCACCAGCGTCGTGACGTTCGACCGGTCGCAGTGCATCGCCAGGGCCAGATCCTTCATGGCCGGCGGGGGAGCTCTCGGGGTCGAGGTTCCACAGGAACTCGGCGAGCGGTCCGGTCAGCCCGCTCGGCCGCACCCGCTCGTCCACGTCGTTGCCGATCACGCGCGAGCACGCGGCGAACGCTGTCGCGACCTGCCGGACCAGCTCGTTGCGCTGCACCCACGACACCCTAGCGAGGCCCCCGTGCGGTCGACCGGGGGCCTCCGCATCACCCGGCGAGGAGCTTCTCGGCCTCGCGGGTCAGGTCGCCCTTGTCGTCGCGAGCCGCCCGCAGCCGGGACGCGATGACCGCGCCGAAGGCGATGAGAGCGGCCACCGCCGCGATGATGATCCGCAACGTCGGGCTGGCGGAGTCGCCGAGCGTCACGGACACCACAGCCGGGGCGATCAGCAGCGCGACCAGGTTCATGACCTTGATCAGCGGGTTGATGGCCGGGCCGGCGGTGTCCTTGAACGGGTCGCCGACGGTGTCGCCGATGACCGCGGCCGCGTGGGCGTCGGAGCCCTTGCCGCCGAAGTTGCCGTCCTCGACGATCTTCTTCGCGTTGTCCCAGGCACCGCCCGAGTTGGCCAGGAAGACCGCC
Source organism: Cellulomonas sp. McL0606 (assembly GCF_058248365.1). The sequence continues at coordinate 3,481,414 of NZ_CM177779.1, forward strand.
ATGAGGACGCCGGTGCCGATCGCGCCGCCGAGGAAGCCGGCGAGCGGTCCGACCCCGAGGCCGAACCCGACCGCGATGGGCGCGAACGCAGCGAGCAGGCCCGGGGTGGCCAGCTCGCGCAGGGAGTCGCGGGTGCAGATGTCGACGACGCGGCCGTACTCGGGGCGGACCTCGTAGGTCATGATCCCGGGGTTCTCGCGGAACTGGCGGCGCACCTCGAACACGATGGCGCCCGCGGCGCGGGTGACCGCGTCGATCGCGAGGCCGGAGAACAGGAACACCGTCGCCCCGCCCAGGATCACGCCGACGAGCGTCACGGGGCTGATGATCTGGTAGTTGACCATCGCCTGGATGATGTCGCTGCCGGGGACCGCCGCCCCGGGCTTCCAGTCGGGGACCGCCTTGCCGATCGCGGTCAGGACGGCCTCCTGGTAGGAGCCGAACAGGGCCGTCGCGGCGAGCACGGCGGTCGCGATCGCGATGCCCTTGGTCACGGCCTTCGTCGTGTTGCCGACGGCGTCCAGGTCGGTGAGGATCTGCGCGCCCTCCGGCGTCACGTCGCCCGACATCTCGGCGATCCCCTGCGCGTTGTCGCTGACGGGGCCGAACGTGTCCATGGCGACGATCACGCCGACCGTGGTGAGCAGGCCGCAGCCGGCGACGGCGATGAGGAAGAGCGCGAGCGTGACCGAACCGCCGGCGAGCAGGAAGACCCCGCAGATCGCCGCCGCGATGATGCCCGCCGTGTAGACGGCGGACTCGAAGCCGACGCCGATGCCCGACAGGACGACCGTGGCCGCACCGGTGAGCGTGGTGCGCGCGACGTGCAGCGTCGGCTTGCTCGTCGTGCCCGTGAAGTAGCCGGTGACCCACAAGATGATGCCCGCCAGGACCACGCCGATCGCGACCGCGACCGAGGCGACCAGGCGCGGGTCGCCGGAGTGGTCGGCCAGGGACCCGCCGTCGAAGCCGGCGAACGTGTCCGGGAGGTAGACGTAGGCGGCGATCGCGGAGAGCAGGACGCCAACCAGCGCGGAGATGTAGAACCCCCGGTTGATTGCGGCGAGGCCGGACTCGGAGCCGCGCACACGGGTGATCAGCACGCCGAGCACCGCGACGATCGCACCCATCGCGGTGACGACGAGCGGGAACACCAGGCCCTGCTCGCCGAACGCGACCTTGCCCAGGATGAGGGCCGCGACGAGCGTCACGGCGTAGGACTCGAACAGGTCCGCAGCCATGCCCGCGCAGTCGCCGACGTTGTCGCCCACGTTGTCCGCGATGGTCGCGGCGTTGCGCGGGTCGTCCTCGGGGATGCCCTGCTCGACCTTGCCGACGAGGTCGGCACCGACGTCGGCGGCCTTGGTGAAGATGCCGCCGCCGACGCGCATGAACATGGCGAGCAGCGCGGCGCCGAAGCCGAAGCCTTCGAGCACCGCGGGCGCCTGCTCCTTGTAGATGAGCACCACCGACGACGCACCGAGCAGGCCGAGGCCGACCACGCTCATGCCGACGAACCCGCCGGTGCGGAACGCGATGCGCGCGCCCTCGGCCCGACCGCCCGGCTGCGAGGCGGCCGCGGCGACCCGCAGGTTCGCCCGCGTGGCCAGCCACATGCCGAGGTACCCGATCGTCGCGGAGAAGACCGCACCGACCAGGAAGTAGATCGACCGGCCGACCTTGACGCCGCCGTCTCCCGGCAGCAGGAACAGCAGGCCGCAGACGACGACCGCGAAGACCGCCAGGGTGCGGAACTGCCGGCTCAGGTACGCCGACGCCCCCTCCTGGACCGCCTTGGCGATGTCCTGCATCTTCTCGGTGCCCTCACCGGCCGCCAGCACCTGCCGACGAAGTACGACAGCGATGATCAGAGACACGACGGCGATCGCCGCGATGACCCCGACGATCGTGAGGCTCGTGGAACCGAGGCTCGACCATGCATCCTCCTCGACACCGGTGCGGACCCCCCGGACCGCGACCTGTCAGACAGCCCCGTTGCTGTGTGACCCGGGCGAGTCTAGCCATGAGATGTGACCTGGATCGCACCGCGACGCGTCCATCGTGTGACCACTGCGCAACGACAGGCGACGTCCCTGTGGGTCACTCACCTCGACCCGGGGCGCGACTCGAGCGGGCCCGGACCGTGGAGCCCGACCTCGCGGTAGGCGCGCCCGACGTCGCCGGGTTTCACCCGCGGCTCACGCGCCGAGCGCGGCCTCGAGGGTGTCGTGGACCGTGAACACCTGCAGCAAGGCGGTCAAGCGCAGGACCTTGAGCAGGCGCTCGTTGTCGATGACCAGCTGCAACGTGCCGCCCTGCATCCGTACCTTCTTCAGGGTGCCGACGAGCAGGCCGAGGCCCGTCGAGTCCATGAACGTCACCGCCCGCAGGTCGATCACGAGGTCGGTGCGCTCCCGCTCCAGCACGCTCGAGAAGCTCGTCGCGCAGCGCGTCGGCGCTCGACACGTCGATCTCGCCGGCCACCTCGACGACGGTCCAGGAACCGACGTCCCGGCTGGTCACGCGAACGTCCACGGATCCTCCTCTGCTAGGCATTCAAACAGATGGGGCCCGTCCGACGCCGATCTCGCGACCACCGGGTGTCCGAGGCGGTGGGTACCGTCGCCCGATGGACGAGCTGAGGGGAAAGGTCGCCCTCGTCGCGGGTGCGACGCGCGGCGCGGGCCGGGGCATCGCGGTCGCCCTGGGCGAGGCGGGCGCGACGGTGTACTGCACCGGGCGCAGCAGCGCGGGAGGTCGCTCCACGGGCGATCGCCCCGAGACCATCGAGGAGACGGCCGCAAGAGTGACTGCCGCCGGCGGGACGGGAGTCGCGGTCCGCGTGGACCACGGGGTTCCCGACGAGGTCGCGGCGCTGGTCGACCGGATGGCCGCCGCGCACGGGCGGCTCGACGTGCTGGTCAACGACCTCTGGGGTGGCGAGCACCTGATCGAGTGGGACGTGCCCGTGTGGGAGCACGACCTGGCCGGTGGCCTGCGGATGTTCGACAACGTGACGCGGACGCACCTGATCACCAACCACTTCGCCCTGGCGCTCCTCTCCAAGACGCCGGGCGGGCTCGTAGTCGAGATGACCGACGGGACCCGGCAGTACAACGACGCGACGTACCGGGTGTCGACGTTCTACGACCTGGCCAAGACCGTGCCGCTGCGCCTCGCGTTCACCCTGGCCCGTGAGCTGGCGCCCGTGGGCGGGACGGCCGTCGCGCTCACCCCCGGCTGGCTGCGCTCGGAGGGCATGCTCGAGCACATGGGGGTGACGGAGGAGACCTGGCAGGACGCCGCCGACCGGCACTTCGCCGCGATCTCCGAGAGCCCGCTGTTCGTCGGGCGGGCAGTGGTCGCGTTGGCGGCCGACCCGGACGTGCACCGGCGCACCGGCGGCTCGTTCTCGTCGGGCGGGCTGGCCCAGGAGTACGGGTTCACCGACGTCGACGGATCGCGGCCGGACTGCTGGCGGTACCTGGTCGAGGTGCAGGACGCCGGGTTGCCGGCAGATGCGGCGGGCTACCGCTGACGTCGCGCTCAGCGGTTGCCGGCGGATGCGGCGGGCCACCGCGGACGTCGCACTCAGCCGACGACGAACCGCACGTGCTCGCCAGGGCGCACCTGGCCGAGCCGGTCGAGCGCGCGGCCGCGCACGACCGCGAGGACCGGGTAACCGCCCGTCACCGGATGGTCGACGCCGAAGACGACCGGCTGCCCGTCGGGCGGTATCTGCACGGCACCGGGGACCAGGCCCGCCGACGGCAGCTCCCGGTGCTCGTGTCGCGGGACGGCGGTCCCGGACAGCCGCAGCGCGACGCGGTTCGTCTCGGGCGTCACCGTGAACTCGTGCGCGCACAGGACCGCGAGACCGTCGTCGAACCAGTCGGCCTGCGGACCTGGTTGGACGGGCAGCACGACGTGCGTCGGCCACGAGTGCTCGGGGGCCAGCTCGACCACGGGCCAGCGGTCCGGCGCCGGCCCGACCGGGAGCACGTCGCCGGCCGCGAGCGGCGGCGGACCGAGGCCAGTCAGCTGGTCCGTGGACCGCGAACCCAGGACGGGCGGCACGTCGATCCCACCCCGCACCGCGACGTAGGACCGCAGCCCGACCGGCGACGTGCCCACCCGCAGCTCCGCGCCGGCCGCGAGCTCGAGGACCGCGTTGTGGGCGACCGGCGTCCCGTCCACCCACACGGGACCCGGAGCACCGGTGACGGCGAGGGTGCTGTCGTCCAGCACACGGACGCGCAGTCCGCCCAGCAGGACCTCCAGGCTCGCGGCGCCGTCGTGGTTGGCGACGAGCCGGTTGCCCAGGCGCAGCGACCCGGCGTCGGCCGCACCCGCGCGACCGACCCCGACGTGCGCCCAGCCCGGCCGCCCGAGGTCCTGGACCAGCGTGAGGACGCCCGGATCGAGTACCTGGATCATCGCGTCGCCACGAACCGGACCCGGGTGCCCGGCTGCAGCAACGCCGGCGGGTCGCGGTCGACGTCGAACAGCCGGGCCGCGCACGTCCCGAGCAGCCGCCAGCCACCCGGGCTGGCCGCCGGGTAGATCGCGCTGAACCCGTCGGCGATCGCCACCGAACCCGCCGGGACCTTCTGCCGGGGTGAAGCCAGTCGTGGGACGCGCAGCGCCGGGTCCAGGCCGGTCAGGTAGGCGAAGCCGGGCATGAAGCCGCCGAACGCGACCGTGTACAGCACCGCGGTGTGCCGGGCGACGACCTCCGACGTCGTGAGCCCCGTCAGCCCGGAGACGCCGGCCAGGTCCGCGCCGTCGTAGGTGACGTCGAGGGTGACCAACGCGCCGACGGTCCGGGTCGCCTCCCCCCGCCGTTCCGCCCAGGCCGCCGCGACAACCGGGACCAGCGCTCCCGGGTCCGCACCCGGCGCCACCCGCAGCAGGAGCGTGCGTGCCGCCGGGACCTGGTCGACGATGGTCGCGACGACGGCCCGATGGTCCGTGCCGGGCGCGTCCACGGCGCTCGGCGCTCGTCGCGTGCTCGTCGTGCCTGTCGTGTGCGCGGTGCGCAGGGCCCGGATCGCGTCGTCCAGCGCGCGGACGGCGGTGAGGTCGGCGAGCTCGACGAGCACGGCGTCGTCGCCGAACGGAAGTACGCGGGGCTGTTCTTCGGCGCTCATGTCATCCCTGCTGCGCTCATGCCGTCCCCCGTTGCGCTCATGTTGTCTCTACTGCGCTCATGTCGTCGCGAAGGCGTGGACGGCGACGCCGGACTCCTCGAGCGCGCGCCGCACGCTGCGGGCGAGAGCCAGAGCGCCTGGCGTGTCCGAGTGGACGCACACGGACTCGGCACGCACGTCGACGTCCGTCCCGTCGACGGAGGTCACGACCCCCGCCTCGGCGATCCGGACCACCCGGGCTGCGACCTGCGCCGCGTCCGTGAGCAGCGCACCGTCCTGCGAGCGCGGGACGAGCGTCCCGTCGGCGCGATAGCCGCGGTCGGCGAACGCCTCCGCGACCGTGCGCAACCCCTTCGCCAGCGCCAGCGCCAGCACGGCCGAACCGGGCAGGCCGACGACGGGCAGGTCGACGGCCTCCACGACCGCCCGCGCGTGCGCCTCGTCGTGCACCACCGTGTTGTACAGCGCTCCGTGCGGCTTGACGTAGGCGACCGAGGCGCCCACGCTGCGCGCGACCGCCTGCAACGCGCCCAGCTGGTAGGCCACCTGCGCCCGGAGCACGTCCGACGGCACGTCGAGCGCGCGGCGGCCGAAGTGGTCGCGGTCGAGGTAGGACACGTGCGCGCCGATCGCCACGCCACGGGCCGCGGCGGCCCGGCACACCGCCGCCATCACGCGCGCGTCGCCGGCGTGGAAGCCGCAGGCCACGTTCGCACTCGTCACGACGCCGAGCAGCAGCGTGTCCAGACCGTCGACGCCCGGTTCCCACGGGTCGACGTCCTCGCCGAGGTCGCAGTTCAGGTCGATGCGCGCCGCCATACCCTGATCCTGCCTGACGGACCGCGGTGCGAGGATTGCGCGGTGGTCGGGACCGGCGAGCTGCTGGACGTGCTGCTCGCGGGAGGCCGACGAGCCGACCGGCTGACCCACGTCCGACACCTGCCTGCCCGCGCGGGCACCCAGGCGGACTGGCCGACCTGGGCGGACGGCGACCTGGTGCGCGGGTACCGGGCGCTCGGCGTGGACCGCCCGTGGACGCACCAGGTGTCGGCCGCGGACGCCGCGTGGTCCGGCCGGCACACGGTCCTGGCCACCTCCACCGGGTCCGGCAAGTCGCTCGCGTTCTGGCTGCCGGCGCTCTCCCGCGTCCGCGCGGCCGCCGCGCGCTCGACCCTCGACCCGGGACGCATCGAGTCGCTGACCCGGCGCGCCACCACGCTCTACCTGTGCCCGACCAAGGCCCTGGCCGCCGACCAGCTCGTCGCGCTCGACCGGTTGCTCGTCGCCTCCGGCACGACGGACACGCGCATCGCGACCTGCGACGGGGACACCTCGCTCGAAGAGCGCCGCTGGGTGCAGGAGTACGCCGACGTCGTGCTCACCAATCCCGACTTCCTGCACTTCGCGCTCCTGCCGCAGCACCGGCGGTGGGCGCGACTGCTCGGGTCGCTGCAGTTTGTCGTGCTCGACGAGTGCCACGCCTTCCGCGGCGTCTTCGGCGCACACGTCGGGCTCGTCCTGCGGCGCCTGCGTCGACTGGCCGAGTCGTACGGCGCGACACCGACCTTCCTGCTGGCCTCGGCGACCACGTCGGACCCCGCGGTCAGCGCCGCCCGGCTGATCGGCGTCGACCCGTCCGTCGTGCAGGCCGTGACCGACGACGCCTCCCCCGCCGGGCGCAAGACGTTCGTCCTGTGGCAGCCGCCCGAGCTGCCCGGCGTCGCGTACCCGTCCTCCGACGACGACCCATGGACCACCGACCTGCCCCTGCCGGACCTGGCCCGAGCGCCCGGCTCGCTCGCGCCTCCGGCGCCGGACGACGTCTGGGGAGACTCCTCGCCGACCCCCGGCACCGCGCCGACCGCACAGCCCGGTCTGGTCGTCGGACGCGAGGGTTCGGGCCCGCTCGGGACCGGGGAGCGCGTAGTCAGCGAGCCCGCCGACCGTCCCCGGCGCACCGCGACCGCCGAGATCGCCGACCTGCTGGCCGACCTCACGATCGCGGGCGCCCGCACGCTGGCGTTCACGCGCTCGCGCCGCGGCGCCGAGTCCGTCGCGGCGTCGACCCGGGGGCACCTGGAAGAGGTCGACCCGTCCCTCGGCCGCAGGGTCTCGGCCTACCGCGGCGGCTACCTGCCAGAAGAGCGGCGCGCGTTGGAGCACGCCATCCGGACCGGGGCCCTGTTGTCGCTGGCGACGACGAACGCGCTCGAGCTCGGCGTCGACATCTCCGGGCTCGACGCGGTCCTCATCGCGGGCTGGCCCGGCACGCGGGTATCCCTGTGGCAGCAGGCCGGCCGCGCGGGCAGGGCCGGCTCGGACGGCCTCGTCGCGCTCGTCGCCCGCGAGGACCCGCTGGACACCTTCCTCGTGCACCACCCGGAGGCCATCTTCGACACCCCCGTCGAGGCCACCGTCTTCGACACCACGAACCCGTACGTCCTGGCCCCGCACCTGTGCGCCGCCGCCGCCGAGCTGCCCCTGCGGTTCGAGGAGCTCGACCGGTTCGGCCCCCGCACGTTCGAGCTGCTCGGCGAGCTGGTCGACCGTGGCGCCCTGCGGCGGCGGCCCTCCGGCTGGTACTGGACCCGCAACGAGGCGGCCAGCCGGCTGACCGACCTGCGCGGATCGGGGGGCGATCCCGTCCGCGTCGTGGAGTCGGTGACCGGCCGCCTGCTCGGCACCGTGGATGCCGCGTCCGCCGACTCGACCGTGCACACCGGTGCCGTCTACGTGCACCAGGGCGCGACATTCGTCGTCGACGAGCTGCGGCTCGAGGACGGTGTCGCCCTCGTCACCCGGCGCGACGTCGACTACGGCACCTGGGCCCGCTACGCGACGAGCACCGAGATCCGGTCGGTCGACGCCCAGGTCCCCTGGGGCCCGGTGACGTGGGGGTTCGGCGCGGTCGACGTGACCACCCAGGTCACCGGATACCAGCGCAAACGCATCCCCGACCTGCAGATCCTGGGCAACGAGACCCTCGACCTCCCGGCCCGGACCCTGCGCACGACAGCCGTCTGGTGGACCGCACCGCCGTCCGTCCTGGAGGCCGCGGGCGTCGACGCCGAGACCGTCCCGGGGGCCCTGCACGCCGCCGAGCACGCCTCGATCGGGCTCCTCCCGCTGCTCGCCACGTGCGACCGGTGGGACCTGGGCGGCCTGTCCACGGCGCTGCACGTCGACACCGGGACGGCCACCGTCTTCGTGCACGACGGCTATCCCGGCGGCGCGGGCTTCGCGGAACGCGGGTTCACGCTGGGTGCCACCTGGTTGCGCGCCACCCGCGACGCCATCGCCTCCTGCCGCTGCGTCTCCGGATGCCCGGCCTGCGTCCAGTCGCCCAAGTGCGGCAACGCGAACAACCCCCTGGAGAAGGCCGCCGCGGTCCGCCTGCTCGACGCGGTCCTCGCCCACGCGCCCGCCTGATCGTTTCGGCTGACCCCCGGGCGGCGCACGGTCACCGGTTACCGGTCACCCGTCACAGGTCAGCCGTCACAGGTCACCGGTCACAGGTCAGCCGTCACAGGTCACCGGTCACCCGTCGCTCCGGGCCGACACCGGACCCGCCCGCGCCTCCGCCGAGGCCGAACCGATCCGGGTCGCCACCTCGACCCGGACCCGCACGACCCCGCCGCCCTCGTCGACGCACGCCACCAACCGGCCGCCGTTGCGCACGGCCGTCTGGCCGGCCATCCCGCACGCGTCACCGCCACCGAGCGGAAGGAGCCGGGTCGCCGCAGCGAGCGCAGCCAGGTCGGAGGCCGCCTGCGCCCGTGCCCGGGCCGACTGCGCCGACGCCAGCACCCCGAGGAAGCCCATCAGGAGCATCACGACGCAGACGAGCCCCAGGAGGAGCACCGTGCCGGAGCCCTCGTCGCCCGACGGCCACCTCCTGGTCCGGCCGTCGCCCCGCGACCCGAGGCCGTCTCGGCACCCGTCGGCGAGCCACCGAGGCCGCGCTCGAACGACGACCCATCGGCGCGACCGTGCACTCATGGCTCGTCCCGGGCGACCGCCGTCGACGCGGAGCGCAGCGGCACCCCCCGCCACGGGCCGACATTCGCCGAGACCGTGACGCTCGCCCAGCCGTCCGCCCGCGACACGCTCACCGCGGCCCCCGCACCGGCGACCCGCTGCGCCGTGGCCACGACGGTGGCGTCGTCCTGTCCCAGCGCCGCCGACCGGGCACCCGCCCGGGCACCATCGGCGCAGCGAGTCTGCGTGATGGCCGACGCCGAGACGGCGAGCAGCGCGACGAGCACGAGGACCACCGCCGGCAGCCCGACGGCGAGCTCGGCGGTGACGCTCCCCCGGTCCTCCCGGCTCACTGGCCCAGCGCCTGCCGGATGATGGCGAGCAGGAAGCCCTTCACCTCGTCGCCACGCAGGATGACCACGAGCAGCCCGGCGAACCCGACCGCGGCGAGCGTCGCGATCGCGTACTCGGCGGTCGCCATCCCCGCCTCGGCGAGCTCGTCGCGCACGTGCAGCCCGCGGTCCCGCACCGTCCGCGTGAAATCCGGCAGCACCGCCCGACGACGAGCCACCAGCCGCGGTTCCAGGAAGTGCACGGACCGGTCCGCCGACATCGGCTCCTGCCACGGCGGCGCGGCCCGGTCGTCGGCACCACCGGTCGGCTCGTCGCTACTCGTCATCTCGCTCTCCCCTCGTCGTTGCGCCGACGCTTCGGCGCATCCCGTGGCGACGCGGCCCATCCGGCGTCGCCCTCAGCCTCCGTCGCGCACGGCGGCCGCAACCGGCGCCACAGACCCCGTGCCCCAGACCAGGGCTGTGGACGCGTCAGTCACGGGAGCGAGCCCGCGCACGCTGCCGTCCGTCAGCCACCGCCGAACAGCGCCGTCGCGAGGCTGAGCACCATCGGCACGAGCCCGAGCAGGACGAATGCCGGCAGGAAGCACAGGCCGAGCGGCAGGACGAGCTGCACGCCGAGGGCGCCGGCGGCCGCGCGGGCGCGCACGCGACGGCGTCGGCGTAGCTCGTCGGCGCGAGCGCGCAGCGCGGGGCCCGGCGCCGAGCCGGTGGTCCAGCTGGCCTCGAGCACGTCGGCGACGTCCACGAGGGACGCGGGCGATCCCGCCCAGGCCGACCGCCACGACGCCCCGAGCAGCAGCGACGCCGAGACCCGCGCGAGGCAGTCACCCGCCGGCCCGCGCACCGCCGACCCGACCGCGGCCAGCGCCCGCGGCACGGACGCACCCGTCGAGAGCGCCACCTCGACGAGGTCCAGCAAGAGCACGGGGTCCGACGGCGTCGGTGGCGCGGCCGCCCCGACACCGGCGGCCGGTGCCCGACGGGGGTGCCGGACCCACCACGGGCTCGTCGCACCGAGCACCGCGAGAGCGACGACGACCGCCGTCACCACCGGCCGTCCCCGACGTCGTCGCGCGCCGCCCGCGCCAGCAGCGACGCCGTCCACCACCGCCCGAGCACCACGAGCACCGCGCCGGCTATGGCCGCGAAGGTGCCGGTCCCGCCGCGGACGATCACGGCGACCGGGTCGGCACCGAGCGCCGCACCGAGCAGCAGGCCGAGCGCCGGGAGCCACACCAGCACCTGAGCGGTCGCACGCGGTCCGGCGAGCGCCGCGATCCGCTCGCCCTCGCTCTCCTCGTCGGCGGCGAGTCCCGCGCCCACCCGATCCAGGACCGTGGCCAGCGGGGCGCCCAGCTCCTCCGACAACCGGGCAGCCGCCACCACCGCAGCGGCCCGCTGGGTACGCGCCCCACGCCGCGCACGCGGGCCGGTGGACCGCTCGACCAACCCGGCGACGGTCGGGGCCCGACTGCCGAGGGCGCGTTGCCAGGCATCGGCGGGCGAGGCACCGGACCGCAGCTGAGCCGCCGCGCCGGCCACGACCGCCGACAGCTCCAGCGCCCGGGCCGGGGCTCGACGTGGCCGACCTCCTCCTGTCGTCGCCGGCCGTCCCACCCGTCGCGGCACCCGTACGCCGAGCACGACGACCGCCGCGGCGACTGCCAGGGCGACCAGGACGCTCACAGCCTGAGCCGTTCCGCGAGCACCGGCCAGCCCGGCCCACGCACGCACGCGCCGCCCGCATCCGCCCGGAGCGCGTCGACCACCTCGAGCGCCCCCGTGCCGGAGCGGCGGACCACGCCGACCTCCGCCACGTACCGCAGGCCCGCCGACCGTCGCAGGTGAAGCACGGCGTCGAGCGCGCTCGACGCCTGCGCCGCGACCGCGTCCCGGGACATGCCCGCCAACGCCGCCAGTGCCTCGAGCCGAGCCGGGACGTCCGCGGCGGTGTTCGCATGCACGGTCGCGCAGCCGCCGTCGTGGCCGGTGTTGAGGGCCGTCAGCACCTCGCGGACCTCGGCCCCTCGGCACTCACCCAGCACGATCCGGTCGGGCCGCATCCGGAGGGCCTGCCGCACCAGCTCGCTCAGCCCGACCGAGCCGGCACCGTCGACATTGGGTCGGCGTGCCACCAGCCGCACCACGTGGGGATGGTCCGGCCGCAGCTCGCCGGCCTCCTCGATCACGACGATCCGTTCGTCGTGCGGCACCACGGAGAGCAGGGCGGCCAGGAGGGTGGTCTTGCCCGACCCGGTGGCGCCCGAGACCAGCAGGTTCGCCCGGGCGGCGACCAGGGCCCGGACCACCGGTACGAGAGCCCGGGCGAGCATGCCGGACGCGACCAGCTCGTCGAGCGTGAAGGCACGGGTCCGCACCACCCGGAGGCTGAGCAGCACCCCGGCGCCGGCCACCGGCGGCAGGACCGCATGCAGGCGCGTGCCGTCGGGCAGACAGGCGTCGGCCGTGGGCGACGCGTCGTCGAGGCGTTGTCCGCCGGCGGCCGCGAGCCGGACCGCGAGCGTCCGCACGTCCGCCTCGGATCCCAGGTCCACGGCCGCCGGCATCAGCCGGCCGGCGCGCTCGACCCACACGTCGCTGGGGCCGTTGACCAGCACGTCGGTCACGTCCGGGTCGTCCAGCAGGGTCTGCAAGGGCCCCGCGCCGAACAGCTCGTCGCGCACCGAGCGCGAGGTCGCGAGCAGGGCGCTGGACCCGAGCACCAGACCCGACGAGCGTGCGGCCGCCTCGACCGCGACGTCCAGCGGGTCACCGACCCCGACCCGCGCGCGAACCCGGTCGAGGAACGCGGCGTCGAGGCTCACAGTACACCCCGCGCGAGGCGGCCGGCGGTCCGGGCGGTCCGGCCCCGCATCGCCAGCCCGCCGTGCTCGAGGGCCGACGGGAGACGGCGGTCCCGACGCAGGGAGCCGACGACCGGTAGGCCGACCGCTGCCGCGACCTCGGAGGCCCCGAGCCCGCCCGGCGCCGGCCCGCGCACGACGAGCCCGGCGTCGGGACCGAGGAACGGCCGCATGGCGAGGACGCCCGCCACCGAGCGCAGGTCCCGCGGCGCGACGACGAGCACCCTGTCGCACACGGCCACGAGCGACTCCCCTGCCACCACGGCCGAACGGTCCAGGTCCAGCACCACGGCGCCGACGGCCGCGCACAACCCGTGCAGCACGTCCGCCACCACCGCGGGCTCGGGCGCGCCGGATCGCGACCGGTCGGCGCTCAGCACCGCGCACGACCCCCAGCGGGGCAGGACCGCGACGACGTCGGCCCCCGGGACGTCGCCGCGCGCGTCGCGCAGGTCGGGCCACCGCACCCCGTCGATCCCCTCGAGCCCGAGCAGGACGTCGATCCCGCCCGAGCCGCGGTCGAGGTCCACGAGCACCGTCGCGGTTCGTCGGGCGAGCTGTCCGGCGAGCGCTGCGGCCAACGTCGACGCGCCCGCGCCGCCGCGCGCCCCCACGACCCCGAGCACCACGGCCACCATCTCCACCCCGTCCCGGCCGATCGGTCGCCGGCGCCCAGCCAGCCTGCATCGCCGGTCAGGGGGTCGACGAGGCCGATCTCCCGGCCCTTGCTGAGCGAGGGCTGTGGGCGGCTCGACCTGGTCATCCGTCACGTGTCGGTCAGTCCCGTTAGGCTCGCGGAGCACGCAGCCGACGACCCCCGGAGCACCATGGACGAGCAACAGACGCCGGCCGCGTCCGTGCCCCGGACCGCGGCGTTCTTCGACCTCGACAAGACGATCATCGCGACGTCGTCGGCCACCGCGTTCTCCCGGCCGTTCCTGGCGGAGGGGCTGCTCACGCGGCGGGCCGTGATGCGCAGCGCCTACGCCCAGCTGCTCTACCTGGTCGGGGGTGCCGACGAGGACCAGACCGAGCGGCTGCGCGCGCAGCTGAGCCGGATGGTCACCGGTTGGGACGTCGCCCAGGTGTCCTCGATCGTCGCGGAGACGCTGCACGAGTCGATCGACCCGACCGTCTATCTCGAGGCGGTGGCGCTGATCGACGAGCACCACGCGGCCGGCCGGGACGTCGTCGTCGTCTCGGCGTCCGGCTCGGAGGTCGTCGAGCCGATCGCGGCCGCGCTCGGTGCGGACCACGTGATCGCCACGCGCATGAACGTGGTGGACGGCCGGTACACCGGTGGCATCGACTTCTACGCCTACGGGGAGAACAAGGCGTCCGCGATCGCGGCGCTCGCCGACGCGCAGGGTTACGACCTGTCGGCCAGCTACGCGTACTCCGACTCGATCACGGACGCCCCGATGCTCGGCGTGGTCGGCCACGCCTTCGCGGTGAACCCCGATCGTGGACTGCGCCGGCTCGCGGCGGAGAAGGGCTGGGGCTCGCTCACCTTCGATCGGCCCGTGCCGTTGTTCTCGTTCCCCCGCCCCCCCGCCCGCGTCCTGACGTCCGGCGCCGTCGCCGTCGTGGTGGCGGCGCTCGTCGTGACGTGGCTCCTGCTCCGCCGTCGCCGCCGAAGCTGACAGCGGCGACCACCCGTCGAGAACACGCTGAATGGCGTCACAGCGATCGCGCCCAAGGTTGCGGTCGACGATGGTCCACAACCGGCGCGCCGCCCGTGACGAACGACAGCGCCCCCAACAGGGGCGCCGTCGCCAACGATGACCGGAGGGTGATCATGCGTGCACCGGTGTCGGTCGCGACGGGACCAGCCCGGTCGACCTGCCCATAGGTGGGCTCTCCTGCGCGTGGGTGCCCTCGCGGGTCATGCAGTTGTGACTCCCTTGCTACTCCGGTGCGACTCAGAAGGGAACCCCCACGGGCCGGACCGCAGGCCACAGCCACGCGGGCGCCGCATGCTGGGACACCCGTCCGCTGCGTGGGACAGGCTCCGAGCACCCCGGCGGCCGAGTCAGTCGGCGGGAAGCGCCCCGACGAGCACACCCTCGGCGACCGCGCGGGCCCGGTCGGCGCCCTCGACGACGGCCGCGGAGCAGGCCACGATCCAGGCCGCCACGCCCGCGGACGTGCCGGTGGCGAAGCCCGCCGCGGCTCCGAGGTACGGGTTCAGCGCCCGCGCCTCGATCACCGAACCCGTCGGGTCCAGGCCCCGGCTGGTGAGCAGGAGCCGAGCCACCGCACGCGCCACCACGCCGTTGCCCGCGCGGAACGGTCGCAGCGTCAGCAGCTCGGCGTGCACCACGGCGGCGACGACGAGCGCGGGCGTCGCCGCCGGGGCTGACGCCACCGTCGCGCCGAGCAGGTCGACGCGGGCCGCCAGCTCCGACCCGCCGAGCGCCGGTCCGAGCCCCGTCAGGTCGGCGGGCGGCAGGTCGACCCGCAGCCGTCCGACGTGCTCGGGGGGCAGCCAGCCCCCGGTCGCGGCGGCGTGCACGCGCGCGAGCAGCTGACCGAACGGCGGCAGCGCAACCGCACCGCGCGCCCCGAGGGTGGGCATCAGGCCCTCGACGACGACGGTCGCGCGCAGCGCACCGGTCACGACGGGCTCGTCGTCGAGAAGCCCGGACGGCACGGTGTGCCGGGTCGCGGTCCCGCCGGTGGCCAGCGCCCGCACGACGGACAGCGGGACGCGCGCCCCCTCCAGGGCGGCCGACTCCCGGGCGGACCGCAGCCCCGCCTCGGCCCGCACCTCGCGCCAGCGCCGTCGGTACGCCTCGTGCCAGCGCAGCTCCTCGCACGCGACCCGCGCGCGCTCGACGGCGTCGAGCACACCGGGCAGCAGCAGCAGAGGTTCGAGACTCACGCGCGTCACCCTACGAGCCAGTACGCCCGCGAAAGCGACACAATGGCGAGATGGTGTCACCGAGCGTCTCCTCGTCCATCACGGCGCGTCTGGAGGTGCGGGCCCGACCGACCGCGGTCAGTGAGCTCACCACCGCCATCGAGAAGGCGGGTGGCATCGTCACCGCCCTCGACGTCACGGCCTCGGGCCACGAGCAGATGACCGTCGACGTCACCTGCGCGACGCGTGGCGAGCAGCACGCCGCCGAGATCGTCGACGCGCTGCGCGACCTGGCCGGCGTCGTCGTCGACCGCGTCAGCGACCGCACGTTCCTCATGCACCTCGGCGGCAAGCTGTCGATCGAGTCCAAGGTGCCGCTGCGCAACCGCGACGACCTGTCGATGGCCTACACGCCCGGCGTCGCGCGCGTCTGCGAGGCCATCGCGGCCCACCCCGAGGACGCCCGCCGCCTCACCATCAAGCGCAACACCATCGCGGTGGTCACCGACGGCACCGCCGTGCTCGGCCTCGGCAACATCGGGCCCTTGGCCAGCCTTCCGGTGATGGAGGGCAAGGCCGTGCTGTTCAAGCGGTTCGCGGGCATCGACGCCTTCCCGATCGCGCTGGACACGCAGGACGTCGACCAGATCGTCGAGACGATCTGCGCGATCGCCCCCGTGTTCGCGGGCATCAACCTCGAGGACTTCTCGGCGCCGCGGTGCTTCGAGATCGAGGCACGGCTGCGCGAACGCCTCGACATCCCCGTGTTCCACGACGACCAGCACGGCACCGCGATCGTCGTCGTCGCCGCGCTGACCAACGCGCTGAAGGTCGTCGGCAAGCAGCTCGACACCGTGCGCATCGTGCTCTCGGGCGCCGGCGCGGCCGGCACGGCGGTGCTCAAGCTGCTGCTCGCCGCGGGTGCGCGCGACGTCGTCGTCGCCGACATCGAGGGCGTCATCCGGCACGACCGCCCCGGACTGGCGGAGTCTCTGAAGTGGACGGCCGCGGTGACCAACCCGCGCGGGATCACCGGCTCGATCCCCGACGCCCTCAAGGACGCCGACGTCTTCATCGGGGTCTCCGCCCCGGACGTCATCACGGGAGACGACGTCGCGACGATGGCCTCCGACTCCATCGTGTTCGCCCTGGCCAACCCCCGCCCCGAGGTGGATCCCGACGACGCGGCCCTGCACGCGGCCGTCGTCGGCACGGGCCGGTCGGACTTCGCCAACCAGATCAACAACGTGCTCGCGTTCCCGGGGGTCTTCCGGGGACTGCTCGACTCGCAGTCGCACCGGATCACCGACCAGATGCTCCTGGCCGCCGCCTACGCACTCGCCTCGGTGGTCACCGACGCCGAGCTCAACCCGACGTACATCGTCCCGTCGGTGTTCAACCCCGAGGTCACGACGAGGGTCGCGGCAGCCGTCTCACGCGCCGCCGAGTACAAGGCCCCGGCGGAGGGCACGTACGCGATCTGACGCCCCGGCCCCGGACCCGGGCTCGCCGAGAACGGCAGTTCTGCACGAGAACGACAGTTCAAAGTGCCGTTCTCGTGCCGAACTGCCGTTCTCGCGCCGTCAGACCCAGGTGCCCCGGACATAGGGCGCCTGCCAGCCGGTCTCGACCGTCCCTGTCACGACGTCGGCCGTGCCTGGGTCGACCGGGAGCGCGCTCGTCGGCACGCCGAGTCGTGGGCTGCGCGGAGCGGCCAGAACGGGTCGCGCAGGCCTTCCCGACCCAGCAGGACCGCGTCCGCGGAGCCGTCGACGAGCACCGCCTCCGCCTGCAGCGGGTCGGTCAGCAGGCCGACCGCGGCGACCGGGAGGCCGGACGTCTCGCGCACCTCCCGCGCCGCGGGCACCTGGTAGCCGGGGCCGACGGGGATCGTCGCCGGGGCGTTGCCGCCGGTGGACACGTCCAGCAGGTCGACGCCGTGGGCGCCCAGCTCCTTGGCGACGAGGGCCACCTCGGCCACGGCCAGCCCGCCCTCGACCCAGTCGGTCGCGGACAGCCGGACGAACAGCGGCTTGTCGGCCGGCCACGCGGCCCGGACCGCGTCGACCGTCTCCACCAGCAGCCGCGCCCGGTTCTCCGGGGAGCCGCCGTAGTCGTCGACACGATCGTTCGAGAGGGGCGAGAGGAACTGGTGCAGCAGGTAGCCGTGCGCCGCGTGCAGCTCGACGACGTCGAACCCGGCCCGATCGGCACGGACGGCGGCCGCCGCGAACGCACCCGGGATGGCGCCGATCTGCTCGATCGTCAGCTCACGCGGCGCCGCGTAGCCCGGGAACGGCAGCGACGACGGGCCGACCGTCTGCCAGCCGCCGTCGTCGGGCGGGACCGAGCCGCGGGGCCCGTCGAAGCCGCGGTACGTCGAGGCCTTGCGACCGGCATGGGCCAGCTGCACGCCGACCTTGGTGCCGCGCGCGTGCACGAAGTCGGTGATCCGTCTCCACTGCGCCACGTGACCCTCGTGCCACAACCCGGTGTCCTGCGGCGAGATCCGCCCTTCCGGCACGACGGCCGTGGCCTCGGCGATCACGAGCCCGAACCCGCCCGCCGCCCGCGCACCGAGGTGCACGAGGTGCCAGTCGTTCGGGCTGCCGTCCGTCGCGGAGTACTGGCACATCGGCGCGAGCCAGGCGCGGTTGGCGAACGTGGTGCCGCGGATCGTGAGCGGCGAGAACAAGAGGGTCACATGGCGTCGCAACCCCTGCGTCGCCTGCGCCATTCCCCCGCGCGCGCGGCCGCAGAGCGCGCCGCACAGCGTCGAGGCGGTGCCCGCAATACGGTGAACGAGACCGCAGCATCGCTCGATGCCGCACCCGCGCCAGCCCCGAGGAGCATGCATGAGCACCTCCGACCCGGATCGTCCGGCCGACGACGCCACCGCCCAGACCGAGGGGAGCACCCCCGAGGAGACGGTCCCGACGACTCCCGACGACGGTGCCGCCGCGCCGGTCGCGACACCCGTCGCTGAGGAACCGGCCGCCGCCGAGCCGGTCACGCCGAAACCTGCCGCCGAGCAACCGACCGCGGCCGAGGCGGTCACACCGGGACCCGTCGCCGAGGAACCCGTGACGGAAGAGCCCGTCGCCGCCGATCCGGTCGCGAAAGCAGCCGCCGAGGGACCCGTCCCCGAGGAACCCGCCGCCGGCGAACCCGCCGCGACCGACCCCGTCGGCCTCGACACCGGCCGCCACGCCGTCGTCCGCCCGTCGCCCGTCCCGCCGGCCGACCCGGCGCCGGCGCCCGTCCTCGCGACCGCGCCCGTGCCGGCTGCACCGGTGGCTGTGCCGGCTGCACCCGTCGCCGCGCCCACGGCACCACCGGCCGCCGACCCCGTCGACCCGGCGATCGCCACGGCCGCGGCGGCCTTCGTCGCGACCCCGCCGCCCGAGCCGGTCGCCTCCTACGGAGCGATCACGCCGGAGCCCGACGTGGACGGCCGCCTGTTCCCGGACCCGAACGCGCCGAGCAGCCCGTCGGTGGGGTCACGCATCCTCGGCATCATCGTCGGCCTGATCCTGGCGCCGATCGGGGTCGCGGTCCTGCTGCTGGGCGAGTCGCAGATCCTCGAGGCGCAGGTGGACGGCTGGGACGCGTCGACGTCGGCGGTCGGCATCGTGCTCGTGACGCTCGGGCTGCTGCTGCTCGGCTGCGTGCTGCTCCTGGGCATCTGGACCGCAGCCGTCCCGATCACGGGCGGAGCCGTGCTGACCGCGGCCGGCGCCTTCTACCTCTACACGCCGTCGATCGCGCGGGAGCAGACGCTGCTCATCCTCACGTCGTCGGGCTGGCACAAGACGATCACGCAGGTCACGGTGTCGGCGACGAGCGGGATGGTCCTGGCAGCCGGGTTCCTGCTCCTGCTCGCCGGGATCGTCATCGCCTCGGCCCGCAGGCGCGGCGTGCACCTGGGCGAGTTCCGCGAGCGGCACAAGGTCTGATCGGCGGGTGGTGCGGGGTCCGGCTAGAGTTTCCGCCGGACCCCGGTCCACCTGCACCGACGTAGCTGCACAGGAGGTCGTCCACGTGACCGTGACCGAGCCCGGGAACCGCCCCGAGAACCAGCCCGAGACCCCGCACGAGCCCGGCCTCGAGAACCTGCTCACCGAGGATCGGCGCTTCCCGCCGACCGCCGAGTTCGCCGCCCAGGCCAACGCCCAGAGGGACCTGTACGCGTGGGCCAACGCCGACCGGCCCACCTTCTGGGCGGACCAGGCACGCGAGCTGATCAGCTGGGAGAAGCCGTTCGAGGAGGTCCTCGACTGGTCCGACGCGCCGTTCGCGCGCTGGTTCGCCGACGGGACGCTCAACGCTGCCTACAACGCGGTCGACCGGCACGTCGAGGCGGGCAACGGCGACCGGGTCGCGCTGCACTTCGAGGGCGAGGGCGGCGACACCCGCACGATCACCTATGCGGACCTGCAGCGCGAGGTCTCCAAGGCCGCGAACGCGTTCACCGCGCTCGGGATCGGCACCGGCGACCGGGTCGCCATCTACCTGCCCCTGATCCCGGAGGCCGTCGTCACCATGCTCGCGTGCGCCCGCATCGGCGCGCCGCACTCGGTGGTGTTCGGCGGGTTCTCCGCCGAGGCGCTGAGCAGCCGCATCAACGACGCCGAGGCGAAGCTCGTGGTCACGGCGGACGGGGGCTACCGCCGCGGCGCCGCGAGCGCGCTGAAGCCCGCGGTGGACGAGGCGATCGCCAAGGGCACGCCATCGGTCGAGCACGTCGTCGTCGTCAAGCGCACGGGCCAGGACGTCGCGTGGACCGACAAGGACGTCTGGTGGTCGGACGTCGTCGACACCGCATCCGACCAGCACACACCTGTCGCGGTCGAGGCCGAGCACCCGCTGTTCATCCTCTACACCTCGGGCACCACCGGGAAGCCGAAGGGCATCTTCCACACCACGGGCGGCTACCTGACGCAGGCCGCGTACACGCACCGCAACGTCTTCGACCTCAAGCCGGAGACCGACGTCTACTGGTGCACGGCCGACGTCGGCTGGATCACCGGCCACACGTACGTGGTCTACGGCCCCCTGATCAACGGCGCCACCCAGGTCATCTACGAGGGGACGCCCGACACCCCCCACCGCGGCCGCTGGTGGGAGATCATCCAGAAGTACAAGGTCACCATCCTGTACACCGCCCCCACGGCCATCCGTACATGCATGAAGTGGGGCGAGGAGATCCCGAACCAGTTCGACCTGTCGAGCCTGCGCGTGCTCGGGTCGGTGGGCGAGCCGATCAACCCGGAGGCGTGGATCTGGTACCGGCGCGTGATCGGCGGCGACAGCGCACCCATCGTCGACACGTGGTGGCAGACCGAGACCGGCGCCATCATGATCAGCCCGCTGCCGGGCGTCACCGAGACCAAGCCGGGATCGGCCCAGGTCGCCCTGCCGGGCATCGCGGCGGACGTCGTCGACGACGAGGCGCACCCGGTGCCCGACGGCGCCGGCGGCTACCTCGTCATCTCCGAGCCGTGGCCGTCCATGCTGCGCGGCATCTGGGGCGACCCCGAGCGATACAAGGACACGTACTGGTCGCGGTTCCAGAACCTGTACTTCGCGGGCGACGGAGCCAAGAAGGACGACGACGGCGACATCTGGCTGCTCGGACGCGTGGACGACGTGATGAACGTGTCGGGCCACCGCCTGAGCACCACGGAGATCGAGTCGGCCCTGGTCAGCCACCCGTGGGTCGCCGAGGCGGCCGTCGTCGGCGCCAACGACGAGACCACCGGCCAGGCGGTCGTCGCGTTCGTCATCCTGCGTGGCGACGCCGAGGGCAAGGACCAGAGCGCGGACGCCGTCCAGACCGAGCTGCGCAACCACGTCGCCAAGGCCATCGGCCCGATCGCCAAGCCGCGCCAGATCCTCGTCGTCGCCGAGCTGCCCAAGACCAGGTCCGGCAAGATCATGCGTCGGCTGCTGCGGGACGTCGCCGAGCACCGTCAGGTGGGCGACGCCACGACGCTGGCCGACTCCTCCGTCATGGACCTCATCGCGCAGGGGCTGGCAGCGCCGGGCGCGAAGCAGGAGGACTGATCCGGAGCGCAGCGGAAGGTGGGGGCGCGCCAGCGCACCCGCCTGCAGCGCAGCGCAGGACCGGTCCGACTCTCAGACAGGAGGACTGATCTGGAGCGCAGCGCGCGGGATCAGTCCGCCTCCCGAACAGGAGGGCTGACCTCCCGGGCCTCCGCGGACGCCTCCGCTGAGGCGTTCGCGGGGCTCAGGGCGAGCGCCACGCACCCGGCCAGGGCCATCACGACGCCGACGGCGGCGACCGCGTCCCAGCCGTCGCGCACCCGGTCGCCCAGCACCCAGATGCCGACGACCCCGGGCACCACGACCTCGAGCACCGAGACGACGGCGGCCGCGGTGCCCACCGAACCGCGCTCGAGCGCCCGCAGGTAGGCCAGCGCTCCGGCCACGGCGGACAGGACTATGGCGATGGCCAGCGGCTGGAAGATCGTCGCGACGATCCCGTCGGACACGGTGGCCGCTCGCGCGGCGATCGCGGCGCCGGAGTACCCGAGCCCCCCGATCACCGCGAGCACGATCGGCGGCCCCGACCGGTAGCACGCCACCATGAGCAGGACCAGAACGGTCGACGCCACGATCATGATCGCGGCGAACCCGTCAGGCGCGGGCGCCGCGGGCTCCTCCCCGCCGGACAGCGAGACGAGCACGAGCGCCGCGACGACGACCAGCACTGCGACCCGGTCGACCGGACGCATCCGCGTGCCCAGGACGTACCGGGCGAGCACGACGACCACGACCAGCGACGCCGCGATGATGGACTGGACGACGAACAGCGGCAGCTGGTTCAGGGCGACCAGCGACAGTGCCCAGGCGAGCCCGTCGACGGCGAACGCCGCGATCACGAGCGGCTGCGTCACCACTGCGAGGCCGGCGGCCTTGCGCGTGGCCACCGCTTGCATGATCGTGCTCACGCCATAGGCGGCCGACGAGACGACTGCGGCGAGGATCGCCCAGATCACGTCGGAGCCCGGAGATCGGTCATGGGTGCAGTGTGCCCAAGGCACCGTGCAGGTGCGAGGCTTGGCCCGTGCTCCACGCCGACGACGCCCCCGGCGTGCACCTTCCGGGGGCCGTGCTGCGTGAGCTGGGCAGCGGAGGCGACTGGATCAGCTCGTGGTGGACGGTCGCGGTCGTCGGCGTCCTGGTCGCTCTGACGATCGTCTGGGCGGCGCGCCGGCGGCGTCGGCACCGCCGCACCTGGCCGCTGTGGATCTGCGCCCCGTTGGCGCTCCTGCTCGGGCTCGGCGTCGCGGTCAACTCCTACGTCGGGTACGTGCCGGACGTCGCGGCGGCCCGGGTGACCCTGGCCGGGTGGGGCATCGGCGACGTGCACAGCATGAAGCACGGGCACGCGCACGAGCGGACCGGTGGTGCCGGCCAGGGTTCCGTCGACTCCGTACACATCCCAGCGCCCTCCACCGACCGCATGCCGGGCGGCTCGCTGACCTGGATCTACACGCCGCCGGGCTACGACGCCTCCCGGAGCACCCGGTATCCCGTCGTCTACCTCGTGCACGGCAGCCCGGGCGCGGGAGGCGACTGGTTCGCGGCCGGGGCCGTCCCGCACACCATGGACATCCTGCTCGCGCACCGGCTGGTCCAGCCGATGATCGTCGTCGGCATGGACGTCAACGGCACCGGCCCGAGCGCGCGGGACACCGAGTGCCTGGACTCGACCACCGGCGGCTCACAGGTGTCCACCTACGTCTCACGGACCGTGGTCCCCTGGGTCGACGCCACCTACCGTACGGACGCCGACTGGCAGCACCGCACGATCGGCGGCTTCTCCTCCGGCGGCTTCTGCGCGCTCGACCTCGGCCTGCAGCCACCCCACCAGTTCGCCGTGATCACGGCGTTCGACCCCGACGGCGACCCCGGTTCCGGGGGCCGCGCGATGCTGGCGACGAAGGCCGAGCGGGACCGGCACGACGCCACGGTGTACTCGCGGACGATCCCGCTGCCGCACGAGGTGGCGCTCTTCGTCGCACTGGCCGGCATCGGTCACGGTCAGCCGGCGCACGACGGACCGCTCATCGCCCGGAACCTGCGCGCGCGGGGCCAACCGGCGGTCGTCTTCACGGCGGCGGGTCAGTCGCACACCTGGAACATGGCGCGCGCGGCCCTCCCGCACGGTCTGGTGTTCGCGTCGGCCCACATGCCCCCGCCGACCCCCTGACCGGTTCCGACATCGTGATCTCGCGACGAGGTCGTGGGCTGCAGCCGACGAGCGTCGGCGACTCACGATCTCGGGGGTGGCCCGCGGCGCCGGCGGCTGCTGCTCAGCGGGACCAGAGGGTGCGCAGGTTGTGGACCGCCTCGCGGCCGGCCCGGTTGGCGCCGATCGTCGACGCGCTCGGGCCGTAGCCGACGAGCTGGACGCGAGGGTTGGCGACCACCTGCGTCCCGTCCATGACGATCCCACCCCCGGGCGCACGCAGGTGCAGGGGCGCGAGGTGGTCCAGGGATGCGCGGAAGCCGGTGCACCACAGCAGCGTGCGCGCCTCGACGAACGCCGGCCCGCCGGTCCAGCCGTCCGGGACGGGGTCGGTCGAGGACCACTCGACCCCGGTCGGCGTGATCCGGGAGAACATCGGCCGCGCGGCCAGGATCCCCGCCGTGATGCCGAGCCGGTACTCGGGCGTCAGCGGCAGACCGGTGACCGACACGATGCTCGACGGCGGCAGGCCGGCGCGGGTGCGGGCGTCCACCTCGGCGACCGCGTCGCGACCGAAGCTCGGGCGTGAACCGGACGTCGCGCCAGGCGGGCGGGCGACGCGTGACCCAGGTGGTCGTCGTGACGCGGGAGACCGCCAGGGTCAGCTGGACGGCGGACGTGCCCCCGCCGACCACGACCACGTGCCCGTCGGACAGGTCCTCGGGGAGCCGGAAGTCGTGGGCGTGCAGCTGGCGACCGACGAACGACGCGCGCCCGGGGTAGGTCGGCCAGAACGGCTTGGTCCAGGTGCCCGAGGCGTTGATCAGCCCGCGGGCGCGCCACTCGACGACCTCGTCGGGACGCGTGACGCTGTGGCTGCGCACCAGGAGCGACCCGTCGTCGAGGGGGGCCACCTGCGACACCTGCACGGGGCGCTGCACCCGCAGGTCGAACGCCTCCTCGTACTGCGCGAAGTAGTAGGGCACGGCGAAGGCCGCCGGTTCGTCGGGGTCCGGCGCGACCAGCGGCATGCCGGGCAGGTCGTGGATGCCGTGCGCATCGGCCATGGTCAGACCCGGCCAGCGGTGCTGCCACGCCCCGCCCGCCTGCGGTGCGTCGTCCAGGACGACGAAGGTCTCGTCGGCGGTCGACCACCCCGCCTCCCCCACGGCGACCAGCCCGTTCTTGCGCAAGTGGTATGCGGCGGACAGGCCGGCCTGACCGGCGCCGATCACGATGACGGTGACGTCGACCGGTCCCGACGGAGTCCGGGCGCGCCGCGACCGGCGGGTCTGCGGGGGGCTCTGCGACGGGTCCATGGCCCGCCCAACCTACCCGCTGGGAGGGTGACGGCCGCAGGGAGGTTCGGCCGTTCACCGGAACGCGTGGTAGTGCTGGACGACCGTCCGGAACGCGGCCGTGGTGGGATGGGCCCATGGTCGCCACAGACGCCCTCCTCACCGCGACGGCCGGACCGTTGACCGCGTCCGTCGCCGACGAAGTCCGGGCCCTCGCGCAGCGCACCGCGAGTGTCGACGGCGTCGCCCCGCTGTCCGAGCAGCCGCTGCTCTGGCTCACCGAGCCGGAGGCGCCCGCCATCCACCTGCGGGCGGTCGTCGACGGCCTGCTCGTCGGGTACGCGCAGCTCGACGTGGGGTCGCAGACCACCGTCAAGGCGGAGCTGGTGGTCGACCCGGCCCTGCGGCGCAGCGGCGTCGGCTCGGCACTGCTGCGGCGGGCCCGGGCCGAGGCGGGCGTGGTGGACGAGCGTGAGCTGCGGGTCTGGGCGCACGGTGACCTGCCGGCCGCCCGTGCGTTCGCCGACGCGGCGGGGATGGTCGTGGTGCGCGAGCTGCTGCAGATGCGCGTCGACCTCGTCGAGCGGTCCGCGCAGGACGCGCCCCTCCCGGCCGGCGTCGGGGTCCGCCCCTTCGTGCCGGGTGCCGACGAGGACGCGTGGCGCCGCGTCAACTCGCGCGCGTTCGCGCACCACCCGGAGCAGGGCCGGATGACCTCGGCGGACCTGCGGGCGCGCGAGTCGGAGGACTGGTTCGACCCGGCCGGGTTCCTGCTCGCAGAGCGCGACGGGCAGCTGCTCGGGTCGGTGTGGACGAAGGTGCACCCGGCGGGCGAGCACGGAAGCGAGCGCGTCGGCGAGATCTACGTCGTGGGCGTCGACCCGGACGCCCAGGGCCTGGGCCTGGGGCGCGCCCTCACGGCCCTGGGTCTGGACCACCTGACGGCGCAGGGGCTGACCGCGGCGATCCTCTACACGGGCGCGGAGAACACCGTCGCCGTGCACACCTACGAACGCGCGGGGTTCGTCCGCGCGGGTGCGGACGTGATGTTCGGCCCGGATACCAAGAGTTCACCGAGGGATGCCACCATGGGCGCATGACGGACCTCACCGCCCTCGACCCCGACCTGGCGGCCCACATCGCCGAGCACGTCCGCCCGGCGCAGGCGCTGGAGATCGAGGACGTCGAGGTCGCTCGAGCCTTTGCCGGACGACCGGTTCCTGGACCGCGAGCTGTCCTGGCTGGCGTTCAACCAGCGTGTGCTCGAGCTGGCCGAGGACCCCGAGCTTCCCCTGCTGGAGCGGGTGCGGTTCCTGGCGATCTTCGCCTCGAACCTCGACGAGTTCTTCATGGTGCGGGTGGCCGGGCTGAAGCGCCGCATCGCCACCGGCATCGCGGTCACGGCCGCGTCTGGGGGTTCCCCGCGCCAGGTCCTGGAGGCCATCAGCGAAGAGGCGCACCGCCTGATGACCCGGCACGCGGCGGTGTTCTCGGAGCAGGTGCAGCCCGCGCTGGCGAAAGAGGGCATCACGCTCGTGCGCTGGGACGAGCTGGGCGAGTCCGAGCAGGACCGCCTGCGCAAGTTCTTCCGCCGGCAGATCTTCCCGGTCCTGACGCCGCTGGCGGTGGACCCCGCCCACCCGTTCCCGTACATCTCGGGGCTGTCGCTCAACCTGGCCGTCGTCGTCTCGAACCCGAGCACCGGCAAGGAGCACTTCGCGCGCGTGAAGGTCCCGCCGCTGCTCCCCCGGTTCATCGCGGTCGACGCGTCCGGCCGGCCGAGCGCGCCGGACGTCCAGGCCGCGTCGCTCGAGCGCGGACCCATGTCGTTCGTGCCGGTCGAGGACGTCATCTCCGAGCACCTCGAGCAGCTGTTCCCGGGCATGGAGGTCCAGGAGCACCACACGTTCCGGGTCACCCGCAACGAGGACGTCGAGGTCGAGGAGGACGACGCCGAGAACCTGCTCAAGGCCATGGAGAAGGGCTCCTGCGGCGCCGCTTCGGGCCGCCCGTCCGTCTCGAGATCGCCGACGGCATCAGCCCGCGCATCCGCAGCCTGCTGATCCGCGAGCTCGGCGTCGACGAGGAGGAGGTGTACGGCTCCCCGCCCCGCTCGACCACACCGGCCTGCACCTCGTGGCCGACCTCGACCGTGCCTCGCTGCAGTTCCCGCGGTTCGTCGCGTCCACCCCGCGCCAGCTGGCCGAGGTCGAGAGCGCGACACCGGCCGACATGTTCGCCAAGATCCGCGAGCGCGACATCCTCCTGCACCACCCGTACGACTCGTTCTCGACGAGCGTGCAGCAGTTCCTGCAGCAGGCGGCCGCCGACCCCCAGGTGCTCGCCATCAAGCAGACGCTCTACCGCACCTCGGGTGACAGCCCGATCGTCGACGCCCTGATCGATGCGGCCGAGGCGGGCAAGCAGGTCCTCGCCCTGGTCGAGATCAAGGCGCGCTTCGACGAGCAGAACAACATCTCCTGGGCGCGCAAGCTCGAGCAGGCGGGCGTCCACGTCGTCTACGGCATCGTCGGCCTCAAGACGCACTGCAAGCTTCTCCCTGGTCGTCCGGCAGGAGTCCGACGGCCTGCGTCGCTACTGCCACATCGGGACGGGCAACTACAACCCCAAGACCGCGCGCCTCTACACGGACCTGGGTCTGCTCACCAGCGACCCGGAGGTCGGACAGGACCTCACGCGGCTGTTCAACCAGCTGTCGGGGTATGCGCCGAAGTCGCGGTTCCACCGGCTGCTCGTGGCACCCCGGTCCGTCCGCAACGGCCTGATCGAGCGCATCGACCGGGAGACGGCCGCCGCCCGGGCGGGCCAGCCGGCGTGGATCAAGATCAAGGTGAACTCGATGGTCGACGAGGCCACCATCGACGCCCTCTACCGCGCCTCGCAGGCGGGCGTCCCGGTCGACCTGGTCATCCGCGGCATCTGCGCCCTGCGCCCCGGCGTGCCGGGCCTGTCGGAGACGGTCCGGGTCCGCTCGATCCTGGGGCGCTTCCTCGAGCACTCGCGCATCTTCGCGTTCGCGTCCTCGCTCAAGCCCGAGGACGCCACGTTCGAGGGGCCCGAGGTCTACATCGGCTCGGCGGACCTGATGCACCGCAACCTGGACCGCCGCGTCGAGGCCCTCGTCCGGATCGCAGACCCCGACCAGGTCGGAGAAGCTCATCGAGCTGCTCGACGAGTCGACCGACGACGGCACGGCGTCGTGGCACCTCGAGTCCGACGGCAGCTGGGAACGTCATCACGTCGGACTCGACGGCCCTCTCGTCGACCTGCAGGCCACCCTGATCAACCGGCAGCGGCGCCGGCCCGGCACGGGCCGGTGAGCGTGGCGCAGTCCCAGGTGCAGACGCCGGCGATCGTCGAGGCGGCCGGCGCACTCGTCTGGCGGGTCCGCCTGGGCAAGCTCCAGGTCGCCCTGGTGCACCGACCGCGGTACGGCGACTGGTCGTGGCCCAAGGGCAAGGTCGACCTCGGCGAGAGCATCCTCGACGCCGCGACGCGTGAGGTTGCCGAGGAGACCGGTCACGACGTCGTCCTCGGGATCCCGCTGCCCGGCCTGGAGTACGGCCTCTCGGACGGCCGGCGCAAACGGGTGCACTACTGGGCCGCGCAGGTGGCGGGTCGACCGGACGCGGCCGCGCTGCGCGCGCGCCCACCCGCCCCGCCGGTCTCGCCCAAGGAGATCGACCAGCTGCGCTGGTTCGACGCCGACGTCGCCTTCAAGCGGCTGACGCGCCCCGACGACCAGGAGCCGCTCGACGACCTGGTCGAGGCCTACGCCAAGGACCGGCTGGACACGCGCGCGCTGGTGGTCGCCCGGCACGGGACCGCACGGCGCCGCGCGGACTGGAAGGGCAGCGAGCTCGATCGACCGCTCACCCCCGAGGGACTGCGGCAGGCGACCCGGCTGACGCCGATCCTGTCCACGTTCGGCGTCGGCCGTGTGGTGACCAGCGCGTGGGCCCGGTGCGTGAGCACGGTGGCGCCCTACGTCACGGCGGCGCAGGTGGTCCCCGAGGTGTCCGCGATCCTCACCGAGACCGAGCACAAGTCGTCGCCGGCGAAGGTCGCTGCCGAGGTGCTGGGCCTGCTGGAGTCGCAGGCGGACGTGGTCGTGTGCACGCACCGGCCGGTGCTGCCGACCGTCGTGGACGTGCTCGCGCAGCACGCCAGCCGTCAGATCGCGGACTCGCTGCCGAACGAGGACCCGTTCCTGCACCCGGCCCAGGTGCTGGTCGCGCACGTCGCGCAGACCCCCAAGGGTCCCCGGGTCGTCGCGACGGAGACCCACCGGCCGCACGAGGCCTAGCGGCTGAGCAGCGGGTTCAGGATCCAGTACACGACCGCCGCGACGAGGGCCGCCGCGGGAATGGTCAGCACCCACGCGTAGGCGATGTTCTTCGCGACGCCCCAGCGGACCGCGGAGGCCCGCTTGGTGGCGCCGACACCCATGATCGCGGACGTGATCGTGTGCGTCGTCGAGACCGGTGCGTGGAACCAGTACGCGCTGCCGTACAGGACCAGCGACGCCACCGACTCGGCGACGAACCCCCGGGCCGGGTCGAGCTCGATGATCTTGCGTCCGAGCGTGCGCATGATGCGCGACCCGCCCGAGTAGGTCCCCAGCGAGATCGCCGTGGCCGCGGACAGCTTGACCCACAGCGGGATGTCGGTGCCGGTGTGGAACCCGCCGGCGACGAGCGCCAGGACGATGATGCCCATGGTCTTCTGCGCGTCCTGCAGGCCGTGCCCGAGGGCCATCGCGGCCGCGGACGCGGTCTGCGCGAGCCGGAACCGCCGTTGCGTGCGGGCGGGGGCGCGGTGCCGCACGAGCCACAGCACGCCGACCATCAGCGCGAACGCACCGAGGAACCCGATCACGGGCGAGAACACCATCGGCAGGACGACCTTGTCCCAGATCTGGCTCCAGTGCACCGTCACGCTCGCTGCGATGCCCACGCCGGTCAGGGCGCCGATGATCGCGTGCGTCGACGAGGACGGCAGGCCCAGGCGCCAGGTGATGAGGTTCCACGTGATCGCACCGACGAGGGCGGAGAGCACGATGATCAAGCCCTCCTGCGAGCTCACATCGTCGATGCTGATGATGTCTTCGGCGATCGTCGTCGCCACGTTGGTGCCGAGCAGCGCGCCGAGCAAGTTGAAGAACGCCGCCATCAGCAGCGCGACCCGTGGGGTCAGCGCGCGGGTGGAGACCGAGGTGGCGATCGCGTTCGCGGCGTCGTGGAAGCCGTTGGTGTAGTCGAAGCCGAGCGCAAACACCACGACGATGATGACGAGCGCGATTTCCACCGAGCTTCAGGACTCCTTGAGCGCGATGGTCTCGACGGTGTTCGCCACCTTCTCGAACGCGTCGGCGGCGTCCTCGAGACGCTCGACGATCTCCTTGAGCTTCATCAGCAGGATCGGGTCGGTGATCTCGTCGAACATCTGCGCCAGCAGCTTGCGGTGGATCTTGTCGGCCTGGTTCTCGAGGCGGTTGACCTCGACCCAGTACTCGGCCAGCGAGTCCATCGAGCGCAGCCGGGGCATGGCCTCGGCCGTCAGCTCGGCGGCACGCTGCAGCACCTGGACCTGGTCGGAGACGCGGGCGGGCAGGTCGTCGACCTTGTAGAGGACGATCAGGTCGGCCGCTTCCTCCATGAAGTCCATGCAGTCGTCGAGGCTCGAGGCGAGCATGTAGATGTCGTCGCGGTCGAACGGGGTGACGAAGGTCGAGTTGAGCCGCCGCATGATCATGTGCGTGGCGTCGTCGGCCTCGTGCTCGGCGTCGGCGAGGCGCTTGCCGATCTCCTTGCGCGCAGCCCGGTCCGCTCCGAGCATCTCGCCCAGCAGGTTGGCACCCGTGACGAGGTGCACCGCCTGCACGGTGAAGAGATCGAAGAACGAGGTGTCGCGCGGGGTGAGGCGCAGGCGCACAGCAGGCTCCGTCAAGGGGGGAGAAGGACGGGGATCAGGCTAGGTCACGGCCGGGGGATTGCCTAACACGCCGCGACGCACGCATGGACCCATGGTGACAGGCCGGTAACGTCCGCGGTTCACCCGACCGGGCGGCCTCGACGGGCCGGGCGCAGCGACGCCGGGCCGCGGAGCGCCTCTCGGCGCGGGGCCGCTCGAAGCGGCTTGAGATGGAGCCCGGGGCTACCGCGACCCGACGTCGGTCCCATTCTAGTCCAGCACCGCGCGCCGCCCACGGCTGTCACGTCAGCGGACAGCGGAATCGGCAGGCGCAGACCCGGGCGATGCGGGCGAAAACGGCCGCCCTACTCCAACCTGTCCGCACGCCACAGCTGCGCGGCCCGCCCGAGCTCCTCGGCCGTCCTGACCAGTGACGCCGCCCCGCGCGTCAGGCGGACCGCACCGGTCGGGTCGACCTCGTCCAGGTGGTCCGCGTCGAACGCCGCGCCCGTGGCCAGCACCTGGCAGAAGGCCGCCGCCCGCTCGAGCGCGACGGCGAGATCACCCGCGTAGACGCCGGACAGGACCGCGTCGGCGACGGCGCGGACGTCGTCCGGGCCCGGTGTCTCCGCCACTCCCGCCACGGCATCGTGCACCGGCGCCGCGGCGACGCCCAGCCGGTAGCGGTCGGCGATCGTCTCGGGATCGCGCCGCACCCACTCGCGCAGCACGTAGAGCCGCCACAGGGCCCCGGGCAGCGTGTCGGCCGGGCTGTCGGACCAGAGCCCGGCGACGACGTCGAGCCCCTCGGTCTCCACCAGCGACACCAGCCGCGCGACCACCTCAGGATCGGCGTTCGCTCGGCCGTGATGGACCAGCGCGGCGGCCGTCGTGTGCGCGGCATCGTTGCGTACCGCGGGGTCGTACCCGCCGGGGAGCTCGTCGGCGGCGGCCGGGTCGAGCATCGCGGGCCGGCGGGGACGCCGGGGGCCAGGGGTCGCATCCATCGCTCGATCTTGCACCGCGTCAGCGCGCGCGGCCAGCACGTCGGCGCCGGCGGAGCACCACGCGTCGCGTCGCGCGACGACATGCGCACGGGCCGCACCGGGTCCAAGGTGGTGGAGATCCAGGGTGGGCTCCACCCGGCGACAGGGAGGTCAGGGACATGTCGCACGCAACGACACCGCCCGGCGGGGCGCAGACTCAGGAGAACCCGTACAAGAACAAGGCCATCGGTCTGGCCATCGCCGCCGCGGTCGGCGGGTTCCTGTTCGGGTTCGACAGCTCGGTCATCAACGGCGCCGTCGATGCCATCCAGGGCCAGTTCGACCTCGGCTCGACGCTGACCGGCTTCGTGGTCGCCGTCGCGCTGCTGGGCTGCGCGTTCGGCGCCTGGCTGGGCGGCAGGCTCGCCGACAGGTTCGGACGCACGCGCGTGATGTTCGTCGGCGCGGTGCTGTTCTTCGTCTCCTCGGTCCTGTCGGGGCTCGCGTTCGGCGTCTGGGACCTGGTGGTGTGGCGCATCCTCGCCGGCGTGGGCATCGGTATCGCGTCGGTCATCGCGCCCGCCTACATCGCCGAGATCGCACCCGCGGCCATGCGCGGCCGGCTCGGCTCGCTCCAGCAGCTGGCGATCACGCTCGGCATCTTCGCCGCCCTGCTGTCCGACCAGCTGCTGCAGACGGCAGCGGGTGGCGCCTCCGAAACCCTCTGGCTCGGCCTCGAGGCCTGGCGCTGGATGTTCATCGTCGCCGTCATCCCCGCGGCCGTCTACGGCTACCTCGCGCTGCGCATCCCCGAGTCCCCCCGCTACCTGATCGCCACCGGCAAGCGTGATCAGGCCAAGGACGTGCTCACGACGACGCTCGGCGAGGGGGCCGACGTCGAGTCGCACGTGGCCCAGATCGAGAAGACGATCGAGACCGACAAGAAGCTCGAGTCCCAGTCCAGCCTGCGCGGCAACCGGTTCGGTCTGCTGCCCGTGGTGTGGATCGGCATCCTGCTGTCCGTGTTCCAGCAGTTCGTCGGGATCAACGTGATCTTCTACTACTCGACCACGCTGTGGCAGGCCGTCGGGTTCGGCGAGAGCGACTCGTTCCTCTACTCGACGATCACCTCGGTCACCAACGTGCTCGTCACGTTCATCGCGATCGCGCTGATCGACAAGGTGGGCCGTCGGCCGCTCCTCCTGACCGGCTCGATCGGCATGGCGACCACCCTCGGGCTGATGGCCCTCGCGTTCACCCAGGCGACCTACACCAAAGTCCCCGACCCGGACCACGCCGGTCAGATGATGACGCAGACCGACCTCCCGCACGCGTGGGGGATCACGGCGCTGATCGCCGCCAACCTGTTCGTCGTCTTCTTCGGCGCCACCTGGGGACCGCTCGTCTGGGTGCTCCTGGGCGAGATGTTCCCCAACCGCATCCGCGCCGCCGCACTGGGGGTGGCCGCAGCCGCGCAATGGATAGCCAACTTCGCCATCACCATCACGTTCCCGCCGCTGCTGGACAAGTTCGGCGCCTCGCTCCCCTACCTGATCTATGCGATATTCGCCGCCCTCTCGTTCCTGTTCACCTTGTGGAAGGTGCCCGAGACCAAGGGCATCGAGCTTCGAGGACATGGAGGGTGTGAAGGTCGACCGCTCCCGACGTGGCACGGCCGCGCCCGCCTGACGAGGGTGTGATCCGCCGTCGGGACGGACGGTGAGCGGCGCGGGGGTTCCTCTCTCTCCCCGCGCCGTTCCCGTCCTCAGCGCTCTGTCAGCCCTTGGCCTCGCGGGCGGCGGCGAGGTCGGCGTTGAGGCGGGCGATCTGGGCGGCGAACGAGCCGATGTCGTCGTCGGTCCAGCCGGCCAGCGCCGTGCGGAAGAAGACGCGACGAGCCGCCTGGGCGGTCTCGAATCGCTGCCGACCCTCGTCCGTGAGATCGAGCAGCTGACCGCGGTAGTCGTCGGGATCGGGTCTCCGGGACACCAGGCCAAGCTCGCCGAGCCGCGCGAGCTGTCGGGACATGGTGCCGCGGCCGACGCCGATGTTGGCGGCGAGGTCGCTGGCCCGCACGCCGGGCGTCGCCAGGATCATCGCGAGCAACGCGTACGCGGCCGGCTCGAGGTCCGGGTGCACCAGCTTGGAGATCGTCGCCGACGACGCCTGGGCCCGGCGCAGGAGGAGGCCCATCTCGCGCTCGAGCTGCCGGAACTGTTCGTCGACCACGGGCCCATCCTTGCGGACCCTGCGGAGAAAAGAGCCCGGCGCCACCGGGTAAGAACGAGATGTCTTACCAGTTCAGCAGGGTCGGCTGGGTGCCAGCACCCAGTCCGAGCCGTGAGACGGTGGCTAGCGGGACCAGGTCGCGCGCTGCCGGGCGACATGGGCGATCGCGGCGACGCGGTGGATGTCGAGCCGCTCGGGCATCCTGCGGAACGCGGCCTGCACGTCCTGTCGCGACATCACGACCGTCTCGCACTGCACGGCGCTGGGCCGGACCTCCAGATCGCCGTGCACGACGACCACGCCGCGGACGTTGACGTCGGCACAACCCGCGGTGAGGAGCAGACCGCGGACCCGCGCGGCCTCGAGCTTGGCGTCGCGCAGGTAGGCCACGGATCGGCCGTCGACCTCCAGGCTTCGACCGTCGACGACGATCTTGAGCCCTGGGTGCCGACGCTCGGCCACCGTGAAGACCCCACCGGGTCCGATCAGCAGGTGCTCGACGAGCGTGCCCTGCCGACCGAGCGGCACGTCGTGGATGACCTGCCAGCCCTCGTCGGTGAGGCGCTCGAGCCGCGTTCTCACCGTGCTGCCGCGGCCGGCGCGGACGCCGGCCAGATCGATCGTGTCCCAGTCGTCGCCACCCAACCAGGCCTGCAGCGCAGCGTCGTCGGCGGCGTCGAGCGCACCGATGCCGGGGGTGGCCACGGGAAGTGCGAGCTCGGTGACGTCGGCGCGCAGGTAGGCCTGCGCAGCGCGGCGCAGACCGAGCTCGAGGATCGGGTCGTCGGCCACGACCTCACCGGACTGCAGGTCGACCGATCCGACCCTGCGGCCGGTCTCCTGCGTGACGAAGAGACGGTCAGCGCCGTAGCGCCGCCACCTCCGCACGGTCAGGACATCTTCCACGACTGCATTATCGGCACCCCAGGTGCCGGACTTCAGCAATGTCGACCATCCGGACGCCCCACGGACGGGGTGTCGCAGCGACGCGCCGCGACCTGACCCGTCCGTGTACGCACGCGATCGGACACGTCGACTATGCGCTCGGCTCGAACGTCAGACTCACGGAGTTCATGCAGAACCGGTCGCCCGTGGGCGTCTGCGGCGCGTCGTCGAACACGTGCCCGAGGTGCGAGCCGCACTTCGCGCAGCGCACCTCGGTGCGCACCATGCCCAGCGTTCGGTCGGAGATCAGCTCCACCCGGTCGCCCGCCAGGGGCGAGAAGAAGCTGGGCCAGCCGCAGTGCGAGTCGAACTTCGTGTCGGAGCGGAACAGCTCGTTGTCGCAGGCGCGACACCGGTAGACGCCCTCCCGCTTCTCGTCCAGCAGTGCCCCGGTCCACGCCCGCTCGGTCCCCGCCTTGCGCAGGACGGCGAACTCCTTGGGCTCGAGCTCCAGGGCCCACTGCTCGTCGGTCTTGGTCACCTCGTACGTCATCGGACTCCTCCCAGGATCAGTTGCGTCCTGTGCAACATCGCGCCGTCCACCGACGTTCCCGACGCGCCCGGGCGACGCCGTGACCAGGCGTGTCGTGTTTCTTCCCGCTGTTCCGCATACTCTCGGCAAAGCGGATGCCGATCCGGCGCTCGCCGATGGAGGACGCCTGTGCCCGGAGCCACTCGCCGCCGCTGGTCGCTGACACGCTACTTCGCGGTCGTCAGCATCGTGGCCATGGCCGTGCTCGGCGTCGCCCTGGTGTGGGTGACGTGGTCGGTGATGAGCAACCAGGCCGTCAACGACGGGATCGTCGCGGCGGAGGACGTCCAGACCTACGCCACGGCGACGGTGCCCACCGATGCCTTCGTGCTCCCCGACGTCCTGACCCCGGACCAGGCCGCGGCGGTCCGGGTCGCGATCGCCGGCTTCTCCGACCACCTGATCGAGCTGCGGCTCTGGGCGCAGGACGGCTCGCTGATGTACAGCTCGGCCACCCACACCACGACGGCCTTCCCCGCCGGCGACCGCCTCGACCGCGTGATGTCGACCGGCCAGTCGGACGCGCGGATCATCACCGACGTGCGCGGCGCCAGCCTGAAAGCGGAGGAGAACACGCAGCGCCAGGTCCTCGACGTGTACGTGCCGGTGAAGGTCTCCGAGACCCGGACACGGGAGTCGACCCTGTCGCCGATGCCTCCGAGCGGGGAGATCGTCGGTGCGGCCGAGATCATGCTCGACCACACGGCCTCCAGCACCGCGTTGGCGGAAGCGGTGCGGACGGTCTCGATCGTCGTGGCACTGGGCCTGCTCCTGCTCTGGATCCTGCTCTTCCGCACGGTCTTCACCACGTCGCGACGGCTCCAGACCACCGCCCTGGAGAACGCGCGGCTCGCGTTGCTGGACTCGCTGACCGGCCTGCCCAACCGCCGCATGCTGGCCGAGCGGATGCGGCGCACGATCACCGAGGCGCAGGAGACCGGCAGCCGGGTCGGGCTGATGCTCCTGGACATCGACCGGTTCAAGGACATCAACGACTCCTTGGGCCACGACCGCGGCGACGAGCTGCTCGAGCAGGTGGCCGAGCGGCTGCGCGGTGCGTTGCGGGACGACGACATCGTGGCGCGCCTGGGTGGCGACGAGTTCGCGATCCTCCTGCCGGACGTCCGCTCCGTGGCGAACGCCGAACGACTGGCCCGCCGGGTGCGCGGCCTCTTCGTGCCCCCGTTCATGCTGGGCGCTTGCCGCTGCACGTGGACACGTCCGTCGGCGTCGCCTGCCTGCCGGACCACGCCGACGACCCGTCGTCGCTGATGCGCACCGCGGACGTCGCGATGTACGCGGCCAAGCACCGTCGCACGGGAGTGTCCGTCTACTCCTCCGACGAGGACGACTCGTCGCCGGCCCGTCTGGTCCTGCTCGGCGACCTGCACCGGGCGCTCACCCCTGCCGAGGGCGAGCCGCGCGAGCTGCGGATGCACTACCAGCCCAAGATCGAGCTGGCGACCGGCCGCACGATCGGGCTCGAGGCGCTCATGCGCTGGGTCCACCCGACGCGCGGCCTGCTGCCCCCGACGGTCTTCATCCCGCTCGCCGAGCAGTCGGGCCTCATCCACGACGTGACGCGGTACGTGCTGATCGAGTGCATCACCCAGCTCGCCGCCTGGCGCGCCGAGGGGCGCGCCACGCCCGTGGCGGTGAACCTGTCCGCGCACGACGTGACCACCTCGGCCGTCGTCGACCTCATCGAGCAGCTGCTCGACGAGCACGGCGTGCCTGCCGACCTGCTCGAGGTCGAGATCACCGAGACCGCGCTCGTCTCCGACCCGTCCCGGGTGGTCCCGGTGCTCGAACGGCTCAGCGCGTTGGGAGTCCGGGTGGCCATCGACGACTTCGGCATCGGCAACACGTCGATCTCGCAGCTGCGCGACCTGCCCGTCGACGAGCTCAAGATCGACCGGCTCTTCGTCTCGGACCTCGGGTCGGGGGGCCGCGAGGGGTCCGACACGCTCGTGCAGGCCATGGTCGACCTGGCCCACTCGTTCGACCTGCAGGTCGTGGCCGAGGGCGTCGAGGATGCCGGCACCGCGGCGATCCTGCTGCGCCTCGGCGTCGACCAGGCGCAGGGCTTCCTGTACTCGCAGGCCGTGCCTGCAGCGGAGCTGCCCCTGGTCAGCTCGGTCCCGCGCCCGCGACGCGGTCGCAGCAGTCGCGCCGGGGCGGTCGCGGTCGCCAGTCACGACGACCGGCCGGCTCCCGTCCGACACGCCCGCCCGCCGCGTCCACCACGTCCCGACCCCACGATCGGGTGATAATTCGGCATTGCACTCAAGTTCGGCGCCAGGGTGCCGATGGGAGAGTTTCGCTCAAAGCCCTCTGGAGGGTGCACTGATGATGGACGACCTGCTGCACGAGATGATCAACCCGGCCCCCGCACCGCGGGACGCAGCACGTCGGCGACGCCTGTGGACCACGGTTGTCATCGTCGGGCTGGCCGCGATCGGCGCGACGACGCTGACCACGTCGGCGCTGTTCACGGACAACGACTCGACCTCCGCCGACATCCACACGGGCACCGTGGACCTGGTCCTCGGCGGCCCCGTCCCGTTCGCGTTCACGCCGCAGAACCTGGCGCCGGGCTCGTCCACGTTCGTCCCGCTCACCGTCTCGAACGCGGGCTCGCTCGAGATGCGTTACGCGATCTCCTACTTCGGCGTCGCGGGCGCCGGTACCGGCACGGGCAACCTGAGCGACGTCCTGCAGCTGCGCATGTACGCGGTGCCGGCTGCCAGCTGCACGCAGGCCGGCACCGACGCCGCGACGACCATCAACAACGGCGGCGTCGCGGTCACCAACTGGCCCACCATCCCTGGTGCGCTCGTCGGCAGCTCGGCGGTCGGACCGGATGCCGGCGACCGCACGATCGCCGGCGGGAACAACACCGAGAGCCTGTGCGCCCGGGTCGACTTCCCGATCGGCGCGGGCAACGAGTACCAGGACACGACCGTCACCCTGAACCTCGTCTTCGACGCCGAGCAGACCATCAACAACCCCTGACCTGACCATGTCCGCCACGAGCGGGAGCCGCGGCGCTCCGCTGATCGACCGTCGGGCCCCTCGGGCCCCCGGCCGTTCGACCCGACGCCGCCGCCTCCCGGTGTGGCGGCGGGTCCTGTCTGTCGTCCTGTGGACGGTCGTCGTGGTCTGCGGGCTCGCCTACGCGGTGTCGCTCGCGGTCCCGCTCTGGTTCAACGCGCACGACCAGCGACTCCTGGTGGTGACGTCGGGATCGATGTCCCCGACGTTCGATGCGGGCGACGCCGTCGTGATGCGGGCGATCACCGACGAGTCAGAGCCAAGGTGAACCAGGTCATCTCGTTCTGGCCGGTCGGCTCCGAGGCGCTGGTCACACACCGGATCGTGGCCCTGCAGAAGATCCCGGACTCGGACACGGATCTGACCACCGGTCGCTCGGTCCCGCGGC
This sequence comes from Cellulomonas sp. McL0606, assembly GCF_058248365.1. The sequence continues at coordinate 3,520,209 of NZ_CM177779.1, forward strand.
TCGACGCCGACGGCAAGGCGAAGCTGCGCTCGTACGTCATCACCAAGGGCGACGCGAATCCCTATCCCGACGTGAACGCCACGCCGGTGGAACGGGTGCGCGGTGTCGTCCTCGCGGTCCACCCCGGGTGGGGCTGGGTGCTGAACTGGGCGGGCTCCAGCGTCGGACGCGCAATCATGCTTGTGCCTCCGCTGCTCGCACTCGCTACCCTCGAGCTGCTCGCGGTGCACGACCGCCGCCGCTCCGGCGACGGTCGCCCCGTCGAGAGCGCCGGCGACAGGAGGGTGGATGAGCTCCTCCTCGAATGAGCCACGGCCCTTCCTGTCGCGCGACCGCGGCTCGATCCTGCGGCTCGTCGTCGTGGTCCTCTTCGGCGTGGCGGCTCTCGTCGGTCCCGTTCTTGCCTCGACCGCCTCGCGATTCAGCGACGAGAAGCAGATCGGTGTGCAGCTTCTCCGTGCCGGGCACACCGACTCCCACTCCGACCCCGACTCCCACTCCCTGACCCGCTACGACCGCAGTCCGCGCGCAGCCAGCAGCACACCGTCGGGGTCGTACACGAGCGAGAGCGTCTGGAGCCGACGGGCGACCTCGGGCGGGAACACGCGCGCGGCCCACACCGGCCCCGCGGTATCGGTGAAGTTCGGCAGACCGCCGTCGGTGGCCCAGGGCGCGAGGCCGCTGTGCAGGTGGGCGCTGTCGCTGACCACCCGCTGCGCGATCTCCGGGACGAGCACCCCGAGCGAGAACACCGAGAACTCGGCGTCCCGGAAGGCGAACGCGCTGGGCACCCCGCGGTCGTCGCGCACCTTTCCACCGAGCTGACGGACCTCGACGACGGCGAGAGTCGTCGCCGCTGCGGGGCCGGCCAGCTCGATCAGCCGGTCGGCCGTCTCCGGACCGAACGACGACAGCAGGCTGTGCTGCTCGTGCAGCGGCATCGGGTCGACCGGGTCGCTGTGGATGCCTCCCAGCTCGGCGTAGGGCATGACCCGCACCGTGTCCAGCACGGGCTCGGCGACCGAGCGCAGCGCCTGGACCATCTCGGCACCCTCGACCGGGTCGCCCGTCCAGGCGAACCGCACCGAGATCGACGTCCGGCCACGCACGACCTCCGGGAAGACCGGCAGGTCCGGCAGGCGCAGCACGGCGAACGACGTCGTCCCGGCCTCCGGCAGCAACGACGACCAGACGCTCCACGTGCGGATCACCGCGGGCGCGGCCGCGGCGTCGAACCAGAGCGCACCGGCGTACAGGGACGGCTGCTCGACCAGGTCGATCTCGACCGCCGTCACGATCCCGAGGGTCCCCTTGCCCCCGCGCAGCCCCCAGAAGAGGTCCGGGTTCTGCGTGGCGCTGGCCCGGCGGATCGTGCCGTCGCCCGTGGCCACGTCGAACGCGCGGACCGTGTCCGACGCCAGCCCGTGCGTCCGCGCGACCGGCCCGAGGCCCCCACCGGTCAGGTAGCCGACCACGCCGACGTCCGGCGACGATCCCGCCAGGCCTGCGAGCCCGTGCGGCGCGCACGCCTCGAGCACCGCCTGCCACCTCACGCCGGCACCGATCCGGGCCCAGCGCTCCCCGGCGTGCACCGTGACCTCGTCCAGCGCGGCGGTGCTCACCAGGATCGCGTCCTGCATGCTCTCGGTGGCGCCGTGGCCCGTGCCCTGGACGGCGACCCGCACCCCGGCGGTGGCGGCGAGCCGCAGCGCGTGGCTGACGTCCTGCGCGTCGCGCACGGCGACGACGCCGGCGGGGGCGATCGCCTTGACCAGGTTGCTGGTGCGGGTCAGGGCGGTGTAGTCGTCTGTACCCGGCAGGTGCACGGGGACGCCGGACTCGGCGAGCGCCATGAGTGCTGCGGCCGGGGCGGGACGGTAGTCCGAGCCGACCAGTGAGCTGAGGATGGTCATGCGTGTCCAGTCCTTCGAGTGTCCGGCGCAGGGGACCTGCGCAGCTTCGTGTCCGCGCCGCGTGGCGCTCGGGCAAGAAGGGGACTCGGACGACCGTCTGATACATCCCGAATGTCCGACTACCGAGGGGTGCCTATCCGGGTGGCGTGGTCGGCAGGTCGATCGTGAACGTGGTGCCCTCACCCACCAGGCTCGCGATCGACAGCGTGCCGCCGTGGGCGTCGACGACCGCCTTGGTGATCGACAGGCCCAGCCCGACGCCCGGGATCGCCCGGCGGGTGGCCGTCGACGCCCGGAAGAACCGGGTGGTCAGCGACTCGGTCGTCGGGCGGGATGCCGATCCCGGAGTCGGCCACCGTGATCCGCGCACCGAGATCGGTGGGCGCGACGGAGACCCGGACCGATCCGCCGGCCGGCGTGAACTTGATCGCGTTCGAGACGAGGTTGTCGACGGCCTGCGCCAGCCGCACCGGGTCCGCGTCGATGGGCGCCGGCTCGATCCCGGCCTCGAGCGAGACTCGCGCGCTCTCCGCCACCGGGGCGGCTGAGCTGAGGGACGCGCGCGCGACCTCGGCGACGTCGATGCGCTGCGGCCCGATGGAGAACCGTCCCGCGTCCACCTGTGCGGTGAGCAGCAGGTCGCCGACGAGCCGCAGCTGGCGTCGGGCGTTGCGGTCGATGACGTCCAGGTACTCGCGCTGCTCGTCGGTCAGCGGGTCCGTGCCGTCGGTGAGCAGCTCGAGGTAGCCCAGCACCGACGTCAACGGCGTGCGCAGCTCGTGGCTGACCAGGCTCACGAACTCGTCCTGCAGGCGCGCGGCCTCGCGCTCGGCGGTGACGTCGGTGGCGACGACGACGCAGCCGTTCACCATCCCGCCGACGTCCTCGCGGCGGGTCACCGCGAGCTGCACGGTGAGCGTGGAGCCGTCCCGGCGGACGTACGTCCAGTCGCGCACCTCGGGCCGCCCCACCAGTGCGGCGGCGACGAGCGTGTCGAACATGACGCGCGGGTTGTCGACGCCCTCCGTGTCGTCGAAGGTTCCCGGCGGCGGGCGTCGAGCTCCGCCTGGACGTGGAAGGCCGTCAGTCGCACCCGCCCGACGACCTCGCTGCGGGCATACCCCAGGAGCCGCTCGGCGCCGGGGTTGAAGAGCTCGATCATGCCCTCCGCGTCGGTCGCGATGATCGCCTGCTCCGTCGCGGAGTCGATCACCGAGACCATCTGGTCGAGGGTGGCCCTGCGTCCGTCGGCCACCCGCGCGAGCTCCACGGCGTCGTTGCGGGCGCGTTCGAGGAGCGTCGCCTGTTGCTTCTGCAGCCGCTCCAGGGCGGCCGTGCGGGCGCGCAGGCGGTCGGTCGTCTCGTGCACGGTCACGGCCATCACGAACGCGACGAGCGACACGAACATGCTGCGCAGGATCGTGTCTGTCGTGACCCCGAGCGCCGAGTCCAGGATCGCCGGCGCGAAGATCACCGCCGCGACCCCGACCGTGCCGATCACCACGACCCGACGTCCCCGCTGGGACGCCAGCGCGATCACCGGCAGGAACACGATGGTCGTGAACAACGAGCCCGTCCCGCCGGTCCCCGCGCGCAGCACCCCCACGGCGATGATCTGAGCGATCGGCAGCACGTCCTGCGCGGCCTCGGGCCACCGGCTCCACGGCAGCAACCGGGCGGCGAGCGCCTGCGCGACCATGATGAGGCCCGCGGCCGCGACGAATTCCGGGTGCGGGACCGCGACCCACGGCGAGGCCATCAGGAGGAGCGCGACCAGGAACAGGGCCAGGACGGGCAGCTGCCGCTCGACCACGGACGCGTCGGGGCCGAGCAGGCGGTGCACGGTCGCCGTCCAGCGGGTCTGGTTCACCCTGTCGGTAGATCTCCTGCCCGTCCCGGCGCGGGCGGTGCCCAGGCGGCGATCCTTCTGGAAGCGCCGCTCGACGCCGTCCCACGGCGGCTCCGGGGGCTCGCTCATCCGGCGGCCAGCGCAGCGACGAGCGCCTGGTGCACGCGCTCGCCCGTGAACGGCTTCGGCAGCCACGCCTCGGCGAGGGGGTAGTCCTCGGTGTCGAGCACGGAGGTGACGACCACCGCCAGCGTCGGTCGTCGCACGCGCAGCTCCGCGACCAGCTCGGCGCCGCTCATCCCCGGCAACCGCAGGTCGACGAACGCGACGTCGACGTCGAGGGACGCCTCGTCGGCGAGCGCGTCCTCGGCGGTGGCCAGGGCGATCACCTCGCAGTCCAGCCTGTGCAGGTGCCGGACGAGCAGGGCGAGTCGTCGGGCTCGTCGTCCACGACGAGCACGCGCGTCATGAGACCGGGCCGTGCAGGAGCAGCGCGACGACCGTGCAGGCCGCCGCCACGAGGCCGGCGACGACCAGCAGCCGGCGTTCGGTGCGCCGGTTCGACCGGATCTCGTCGGTCAGGGCCTCGTCCGTGAGGGTCCCCCAGACCTGCTCGTCCGAGAAGCTCATCCCAGCACCCGTCCCGTCTTCTCGGTCTTGTCCCACACCGCAGCGGCGCCGCGCCACTGCTTGACGTACGCGTCGAGCGTGATCGCGCACAGCACCGGGCCGAAGCCCACAACGTAGAGCAGCGGGACGGCCAGGGGCTTGAGCACCCGCGTGCGTTCGAGCTGTTTGACCACCCAGGCCAGCACCATGGCCAGCACCGACCACGCGTAGAGCGTCAGGGTCCACAGCTCACGGCCCACCGGCGTCATCTCCCAGCCGAACAACGCGGGCAGGCGCACCTCGAGCAGATCGGGGAACCAGGCCGCGACCATCACCACCAGCGCGCCGAGCCCGGGGAACACGATCCCCTGGAACCAGGAGCGCTTCGCCGTCTCCCGGTCGAGCAGCATCGTCATCACCGTGATGAAGACGTAGGCGCAGACCGCCACCCACCAGAGCGCCTGGAACGCGAGCGTCGCGGTGACCTCGGCGACGAAGTAGAGGCCGACCAGCCCGACGGCGGCCAGGATCATCGCCACGGGCAGCAGGTAGATGGCGAACCAGATGACGCCGAAGTCGAACCGCCCCAGGCTGTGTGCGCGACGCGGCCGGAACCAGACCTTGCGGAACGTGCGGGTGATCTGCACGTTGCCGCGCGCCCAGCGCACCCGCTGCTTCCAGAGGGCCGTGACCGAGTCCGGCTCCTCCGCGAGCACGACCGCCGCAGGTTCAAAGACGACACGACGACCACCGAGCTGCGTGAGGAACGTGGTGTACGTGTCCTCGGCCAGGGTGCTGGTGTCCACCTCCCCGCCGACCGCCTCCAGGTTGGCGCGCGAGTGCAGCTGCGCTCCCCCGGCCAGGCACGCCATGGCGCCGATGACGTTCTGCGCGCGGCGGGCGGCCGCCTGGGCGGTCACGTACTCGTACCCGATGAACCGCGCCACGCTGCCGGGCCTGGCGCTGCCCTCGCGGATGAACGCGGTCACCGCCCCGACCCGTTCGTCGGCGAGGTGGCGGGTCATCCGTCGCAAGGAGTCGGGACGGTAGATGACGTCGGCGTCCATGATGAGCAGCGCCTGCATCCAGTCGTCGGCCAGCGCGGCGCGGATGCCGTGGTTCAGCGTGTGGGCCTTGCCCTGACCGCCCTGCTCGCGGCGCAGGTGCACGATCCGGTCGTCGTACTGGGCGGCCTTGGCGCGCACGACGTCGGGGGTGTCGTCAGTGCTCGCGTCGTCGACGACGAACACCCGCAGCCGGTCGGGCGGGTACGCCAGGCGCATCAGGCGGTCGAGCGACGCCCCCAGGACGGCGCCCTCGTTCCAGGCCGGGACGATGACGACGACCCGCGGCAGGTGCGGCGCGGCGCGCGCCAGGTGGTTGCGGAAAGCGTGCACCGGCACCAGCAGGTACTGGTAGAGGCCCGCGAGCACGGGGATGGCGCCGATGCCGACGAAGGCCGCCAGAACGGCGACGAGGACGTCGCGCCACGGGATGCTCACGTCGTGCGCACCCAGTCGTACGCGCCGACCTCCGCATCCGTGTGCGCGTCCGTCGACGCGACCAGCAGCACGCCCGCCGCGCGCCACCGAGCGGTGATGCGCGTACCCGGGCACTGCCACTTCTCGTTGACCTCGACCAGCGTGCCGGTGGCGATGGTGACGTCGGCGAGGACGTCGAGCAGCTGGTCGGGCACATCGTCCTCGCTGATGCCCACCTTGGGCAGCACCGAGAACGGGTGCGCGAGCTGTGCGGGGCCGACCTGCTGGATCGCCCGGATCGTCGCCGTGACCAGCATCTCGATGACATCGGCGGGGTCGAGACCGTCGACGATCCGTTCGAGGGTGGCCCGGGGGCTCCACGGTCCGTCGGGCCCCGGCACCTGGTGGTCCGCAAGCAAGATGCGGTCCGGCCCACCCGGGTCGCCGACCGACGCGAGAACGTCGGCCGGCGCGTCGACCGTTCCGCCCGCGTCGAGGATCTTGGCCTCGACACCGGTGATCACCGTGAGGCCCTCGATCCGCGGGAGGGCCCGGACGGCGGCCAGGAACTCGGGCACGTAGGTGGTGTCCCGGCGCACATGGTCGACCATCCGGACCACCCGCAGGCCGGCGCGGTCCGCCGCCGCGAGGTTCTCCTGCGGCGTGCTGACCGCGTCGTCGGAGAACGTCGAGTGGACGTGGTGGTCCTCGTCGGGGGACGGCAATCGCCTCATCGGGGCTTCAGCACCTGGTCGACCGGCAGGAACACGTCCTCCAGGTAGCGCACGTTCGCGATCTCCTGGAAGCCGACGTATGCCGGGACCGGGCGGCCCAGGACCGCGTCGAGCGTCAGGGACGGCATGTCGACGCCTGCGGCGATCGTCAGCGGCATGGCACCCGGGAACCGCGGGTTGACCTCGAGCAGCGCGGGAACGCCCGCGGCGTCGTACTTGAGCTGGACGTTGGCCACCGTCGTCAGCCCGACCGCCCGCGCGACCGCGGAGGCCGTCTCGATCAGGGCGTCGTCGTGCACGGTGACACCCGCGACGGCGACGCCGGAGTCCACCCGCAGGCGGGCGCGCGGGACCGCCGCGATCACCGACCCGTCCAGCCCGGCGAGGACGTCCACCGAGAACTCGTCGCCGGGCAGCATCTCCTGGACGATCAGGTCCTCTTCGTCGTGCACCGCGTCCAGCTGCGCCTGGTCGGACACCACACGCACGCCCCGCGAGCCGGCGCCTCGTCGCGGCTTGACGATCACCGGGAAGTCCCAGCCGCTGGTCGCCTGGACCGTGCCGAGCAGCTCCGTGCGCGGCACCCGCACGGTCCGCTCGCACGCCCGCGCGAGCGCGAGCTTGTCCAGGCAGGTCTCCAGCGTCGCCAGTGCGGGCGAGGCGAGGATCGCGCCGCCGAGCTCGTCTCGGACGGCGGCGAGCCGCGGGAGCTCGACGTCGACGGTCGGGAAGAGCACGTCGATGTGGTCCTCGACGCACACCTGCCGCACGACGTCGACGAAGTCCGGAGCCTTCCCCGCGGGCACCAGGCGTCGGTACGGCGCGTCCACCAGGTAGAGCGCGCTCGCCCAGCGGTCCATGTCCGCCGCGAACACCTCGACGTCGCCACGTCGCAGCAGCGACCGGATCACCGCGACGCCCGCCGGGCCGCCCGCACCCGTCACCAGGACCCTCACGCCGTCTCCCCTCCGTGCTCGTCTGCCATCGCCTCGGACGCCGCGACCAGGCCCGCGGTCCCCCGGAGCATCGCGGCCGCGCGGATCGTCTCGAGGGGCTCCGCGAACGATCCCGTGCCGAACCGTGACCAGTACCGCGCGGTCGCCCGCACGAGCTCGGGGTCCATGTAGTCGCGGTGCGTCTGCGAGGCGAACGCCTCGAGCATCCGCAGCTTCGTCTCGATGTACCCGTCGACCGGCACGAACCGGGTGGGCCGGAAGTCGATCGTGGAGGACGGGCTCTGGAAGCACGCGAGCGACGGGACCCGGCGGGCCGCCACCTCGACGGCCTGCCGCACCGCGCGGTGGTCCTGGTGCCGGTCGTGCCCGCTGTGCGTGTAGACGATGGTCGGCTGCACCTCGCGGATCGTCTCCTCGATCGTGGTGATGAGCCCGTCAGCCGGGTCGAGACGGGTGTCCTCGAAGTCGTGCAGGTAGAGGCGCGCGCCGATGATGGCGGCGGACGCGAGCGCCTCGTGCCGCCTGGCCTGGACGTCGCCACCGACGGAGCCGCTCGACAGGGTGAGGATCACGACGGTGTCCCCCGCGGCGCGGTGCGAGGCGAGCGTCGCGCCGATGCCGATCTCGACGTCGTCCGGGTGCGCACCGACCGCGAGCACCACGTCGTGCGGGTCCTGCGCGGCACGGCGCTGACGACCCAGGGCGGCGAGCGCGGTGATCCGTTCGAGCAGCGTGGCGGCGGCGACGGGCTTGACCAGGAACTCGTCGGCGTCACGCCGCAGGGCGTCGACCGCGTAGTCCACGCTCGCGAACGCGGTCATCACCGCGACCGGCGTGCCCGCGGCGCGCGAGCGCAGCTCGTCGAGAGCTTCCAGACCGCTCATGCCCGGCATCTGGATGTCGGTGAGCACCACGTCGAACTGGGCCCGGGCGACCTCTGCGAGAGCCGACATGGGCTCGTGGACGACAGTGACGGCCATCCCCCCGCGTCGTTCGAGCACCGTGCGCACGTACTGCGCTGTGTCCGCGTCGTCCTCGACGACGAGGACCCTGATCTGGTCGTCTGCCACGCTGTACTGCCTTCCGTCACCGGCTGGTGATTCCCCACGCTATAGGTACGTCCGGACGGCCACCGGGCGGGGAATAGCCGCGGCGGGTCACTAGTTGAAGCGGCAAGTACATGCAAACGCATGAACCTTTGATCGATCTGTGAGGCGTGAGATGCAGTTCGGGATCTTCACCGTCGGCGATGTCACCACCGATCCGACGACCGGCCGGACGCCGGACGACACGGAGCGCGTGCGCAACATGCTCACCATCGCCCAGCACGCGGACGCCGCGGGCCTGGACGTCTTCGCGACGGGCGAGCACCACAACCCGCCGTTCGTCCCGTCGTCGCCCACGACGATGCTCGGCTACCTGGCCGGCACGACGACGAACATCATCCTGTCCACCGCGACCACGCTGATCACCACCAACGACCCCGTCCGGCTGGCCGAGGAGTACGCGATGCTCCAGGTGATCTCCGACGGCCGCATGGACCTCATGATGGGCCGCGGCAACACCGGCCCCGTGTACCCGTGGTTCGGTCAGGACATCCGCCAGGGCATCCCGCTGGCCATCGAGCACTACGCGCTGCTGCGTCGCCTCTGGGAGGAGGACGTCGTGGACTGGCAGGGCAAGTTCCGCACACCGTTGCAGGGCTTCACCTCGACCCCGCGGCCGCTCGACGGCGTCCCGCCCTTCGTCTGGCACGGCTCGATCCGGTCCCCCGAGATCGCCGAGCAGGCCGCCTACTACGGTGACGGGTTCTTCCACAACGCGATCTTCTGGCCGATCGAGCACGCCGCCCAGATGGTCAGCTACTACCGGCAGCGCTTCGAGCACTACGGGCACGGGCAGGCCGACCAGGCGATCGTCGGGCTGGGCGGTCAGGTGTTCATGGCGAAGAACTCGCAGGACGCCGTCCGCGCCTTCCGGCCCTACTTCGACAACGCACCCGTCTACGGGCACGGACCGTCGCTGGAGGACTTCGTCCGCGACACCCCGCTGACCGTGGGCAGCCCGCAGGAGGTCATCGACAGGTACGGGAAGTTCCGCGAGAAGGTCGGCCACTACCAGCGCCAGATGTTCCTCATGGACCACGCCGGCCTCCCGCTGAAGACGGTGCTGGAGCAGATCGACATCCTGGCCACGGAGGTGGTCCCCGTCCTGCGCGCCGAGGCCGAGTCCGCCCGTCCCGAGCACGTGCCGGCGAACCCGCCGTCGCACGCCGCCCGGGTGGCCGCGGCGAAGGCGGCGGGTACGGTGCACGAGCAGGTAGTTGCCGAAGACACCTTTACCGGTCTCCGGGCCGAGGACTCCCTCTCTTCTTCAAGTTCTTCAGGAAAGGACGTGCGATGAGCGACCGCTCGATCGTCGTCATCTCGGCGGGGCTGTCCCAGCCCTCGTCGTCGCGTCTGCTGGCCGACCGGCTCGCCGACGCCACCGTCACCGAGCTCGCCGCGCGCGGCATCACCGCGCACGTCGAGACGGTGGAGCTCCGCGACCTCGCCCACGAGGTGGTCAACATGACCCTCACGGGCTTCGCGTCCGGCCCGCTCGCGTCCGTCATCGAGAAGGTCACGGCCGCCGACGGCGTCATCGCCGTCACGCCGATCTTCTCCGCCTCGTACTCCGGCCTGTTCAAGTCGTTCGTCGACATCCTCGACAAGGACGCCCTCGTCGGACGGCCCGTGCTCGTCGGGGCGACCGGCGGCACCGGACGGCACTCGCTCGCGCTCGAGTACGCGCTGCGGCCGCTGTTCGCCTACCTGCGGGCCGACGTCGCCGGCACGGCCGTGTTCGCGGCCACCGACGACTGGGCCGACGGGGGTGGCGACGACGTCAACCCGCTGCCGGCCCGGATCCGGCGCGCCGGCCGCGAGCTGGCCGAGATGGTGGCCGACCGTGAGCCGTCCGCACCGGTCGGGCTGTACGACGCCGTGCCGTCGTTCGACCAGCTGCTCGGCGGCTCCTGACAGATCGCGTTCCTGACAGATCGCGCAACGAGGGCGGGGAGCCGGGTGGCTCCCCGCCCTCGCTGTTTGCGTGCCCGTGCACCCGGGCCGGTCGTGCCCCGGCCGTGCACAGGCGATTCGGGGTCTGCGCTCGCCTCTGCGTGCGACTACTGCGGTGCGAGCGTGAATGCCGTGCCGGTCGCGACCGGCTCGACGTCGAGGCGCTGGTCGGTCAGCGTGACGGACGCCTCCGGGTCGACGTAGACGCGACTCGTCCCGTCCGTCACCACATCATCGCCCGGGAACGGCTCGGGCACGAGCGCCAGCTCGAACCCGCCGGCCTCCTGCTGGGCGATGCGCAGACCGCCCGTGTCGTCGGGAAGCCCGGCGTTGGTGGTGAGGGTCTGGACCGCCGTGCGTGCGCTGTCGGTGAGGGTGAGCACGTGGCTCTCCTTCCGTCGTCCGTTGAGGGGCACCCCACCGTGCTCACGGCGACGCGACATCGGCAACTCGGGCCCGCTGGGCAAGACCGCGGGTGTCCAACGGTCGCGGGCGGCCGCGATCGGCCCTAACCTCCGCACCATGCCGCTCCCGCTGTGGATCACGCGCGTGAACCGGCGGGTGGCCAACCCGCTCCTCGGGCTGCTCTCCGACGACCTGCCCCCGCTCGCGACGCTGCACCACGAGGGCCGGTCGACCGGCCGGCGGTTCCACACGCCCGTGATGGCGTTCCCGGCGGGTCCGCGCATCACGATCGCGTTGACGTACGGGCCGCGCGTGCAGTGGCTGCAGAACATCGAGGCGGGCCGACCGGCTCGGCTGGTCCGGCGTCGTCGGGTGCTCGTCCTGTCCGACCCGGTGCGGCTGCACGGCTCGGAAGGTGCGCGCCTGGTGCCCGCGTGGACGCGTCTCGCCCTGCGCCTGCTCGGCACGGACGAGTTCGTGTCGTTGCGCGCCCACGATCCGTACGATCGGCCGTAGGAGGTGGCGAGATGCCGCGTGAGGGCTATCCGGCCGCGACCGTCGACGAGTACCTCGCTGCCGTTCCGGCAGACCAGGGCGCGGCGCTGCGGGTGGTCCGGGACCGGTTGGTGGACGTCGTTCCCGACGCGGGCCAGATCATCTCCTACCGGGTGCCGACCATCACCTACCGCGGGACCGGGCTCGTCGCGCTCTCCGTCGCGAAGGCGCACTGCAGCCTGCACCTGATGAGCCCACCCCTCGCACGGTCGCTCGCCGGTTCGCTGCCCGAGGGTCGACTGTCGGGGGCGACCCTGCAGTTCGGCGCGGATTCGCCGCTGAGCGAGGAGACGGTCCGCCGGATCGCGGGTCTGCGCATGGCCGAGGTCGACGCGCGTCTCGACGCGCACCCCGGTACGCGATGACAGCGCTGCCGCCGTCGTCCTCGCCCCCGCACTCCTCCCCGCTGCGCACCGCGTCCGCGTCCCACGGCGTCCACCTGGGCGGCCGGCTGCGGCGGGCGATCCGGGCGCTGACCGAACCACCGCCCCCCGGGGTCATCGAGGAGCCCGGCGAGCTGCCGACCGTGCCCGCCGACCTGGTGCCGCTCCTGCGCGAGCTGGGGGCGGCGCTCCTCTCGTCGGGACAGTCCGTCATGGACACCGAGCAGCAGATCGGGGACATCGCGCAGGCGTACGGCGCGGACCAGGTCCGCACGCTCGTGCTGCCGACGGGTGTGTTCATCCACGTCGAGACCGCCGAGGGCCCCGAGAGCGACTTCACGGGTCCCGACACCGAGACCACGCTTCCGCTGCACCAGATCGGCGCCGTCGACCGGTTGGTCCGCGACCTGTCCACCGGCACCGCGGACCTCGCGGAGTCGCGCGTGCGGCTGCGCCAGATCCTCGCGATGCCGCCGTTGTACGGGCCGCTCGCCGTCGTGCTCGGGCACGCGCTGCTCACCGTCGGGTTCGGGCTGATCCTCTACCCGGCGGTCGACGCGCTGCCCGCCTACGTCGTCATGGGCGCGCTCGTCGGGCTCCTGCGGCTGCTCGCCGACCGGTGGCCGACGCTCTCGACGGCCCTGCCCGTCGTCGCCGCGTTCCTGGTCAGCCTCGCAACGATCACCGTCGTTGCCCCCGCCCTGGACACCGACCCGATCCGGCTTCTCGCGCCGCCGCTGGTCAGCTTCCTGCCCGGCGCCGTGCTGACCGTCGCGGCGATGGAGCTGACCAGCAACCAGGTGATCGCGGGGGCGTCGCGGCTGGTCTACGGGATCGCGCAGCTGCTGCTGCTCGCGTTCGGGGTGGTCGCCGCGGTCACCGTCGCCGGACCGTTCTCCACCACCAGCACCTCCCCGCTGCTCGGGTCGTGGGCCGCGTGGGTCGGCGTGCTGTTCGTCGCCGTCGGGCACCGGTACTTCTCGTCGCCGCCCCGCGGGTCGTTCTGGTGGCTCCTGCTCGCCCTGTACGCCGCCTTCGCCGCGCAGACCGTCGGTCTCGTCCTGCTCTCGCCCCAGCTGTCGGGGTTCGTCGGCGGGCTCGTGCTGGTGCCCGTCTCGCAGGCCATCGCCCGGGCCCGCACCGGCCCGCCCGCGATCGTCACCATGCTGCCCGCCTTCTGGCTCCTGCTCCCCGGCGCGCTCGGGTTCCGGGGCGTCTCCGAGCTGGCGACGGGTGTCGAGGCCGGCGCGACCGACGTGATCGACACCGTCCTGGCGCTGTTCTCCATCGCGCTCGGTGTCATCGTCGGCACGGCCTTGACCCGCGACGCCCGCCGCGTGGGTCGCGCGATGGTTCGTGCGGTGACGCCGACGCCCTGACCGGCTTCGCTCAGACCATGCCTCGTCGGTTCCCGACGATCCCCGACGACACGGTCGTCCCCGCCCACTTCGCCGTGTCCGTGCACCCCTCGGCGCAGTGCATGCCGCAGGCCGGGCACACCCAGAGGGTGTGATGACGGTCGACCGTGCAGCCGCACGTCACGAACCGTTCCGACGGCCGGCCCGGTCCGCTCGTCGTCCACCGGTGCCCGGCGGGGCAGCCCGCGGGCGGGACGCGCACCCAGCCCCGTGGCGTGCGTTGCCACTTCGACCAGTCGATCTCCCGGACCATCACCGCGCTCAGCCCGTTCTTCGTCGTCCGCGCCGGTTGTCCACAGGTGGGTGCTGTGCCGTCGCGGTGTCAGTGGTCGATCGTACACTTGTTCGAACGGATCGATCCGGCGGACGAGGAGGGGTGGCGACGATGGACGACGAGAACGCCACGACTGCGCCGTCCTCGATGCGTGACCTGCCGGAGTTCCCGGTGCCGGCTGCCTCGATCCGGGACCTGGCGTCCCTGTTGGACGGGGTGGAGCTGGCGGACCTGTCCGTGGGTGGGGTGTTGTCGGTGGTGGAGGGGTTCGAGCAGCTGCTGCGCGCGGTGCAGGCCGCCCAGGCGGTCGCGATCCGCGAGCTGGAGGTCCGGCGCCCGTCCCACCCGTCCCCGGTGCCGGACCTGCTCGCGTGCGCCCTGGTCACCACCCGTCGGGCCGCGGAGCTGTTGATGGCGCGTGCCTCGTTGGCGTGCCGGTATCCCGCGGTGCACGACGCCTGGGCCGCCGGGGTGCTGGATGCCCGCAAGGTCGACGTCCTGATGGGTGAGGTGATGGTCGCCGACCCGTCCGGGCGGGACACGGCAATCGCGGTCGGGGTGGGCGCGGCGGCGCGGATGACGGGCCCGCGAGCTGGCCCGGCACGTGCGCGCCCTGGTCATCGCAGGCGACCCGGCAGCCGCCGAGAGGCGCCGGGAGGCGGCCCGCCAGGACCGGGCGGTGTCCCTGAGCCCGTCGGTGGACGGGATGGCGTGGTTGTCCGCGTACCTGCCCGCCCCCGACGCGGTCCTGGCGTTCACGGTCCTCGACGCCCTCGCCGGCACCACCCGGATCCCCGGGGACCAGCGCAGCGTGGACCAGCGTCGCGCGGACGCGTTCAGTGACGTGTTCACCTCGATCGTGACCACCGGGACCACCCCGAGCGGGACGGGCGTGCCGCGCCGGCACGGGCAGCCCGTCAGTGTCGGGGTCACCGTGGCCGCCACCACCCTGGCCGGCCTGGACAACAACCCCGGGTTCCTGGACTCCTTCGGGCCGATCACCGCGGGGATGGCCCGTGAGCTCGCCCAGGACGGCACCTGGCGGAGGTTGTTGACCGACCCCGCGACAGGGCTGGTCTGTGAGGCCGGGACGATCCGCTACCGGCCCGGCACCGACCTGACCCGCACCATCATCGCCCGCGACGTGACCTGCACCTTCCCCGGCTGCCGACAACCCGCCACCCGCAGCGACGTCGACCACATCGTGCCCTTCGACCCGAAGAAACCGGCCGCGGACCAGACCCACCCCGACAACCTGCACGCCCTGTGCCGGCATCACCACAACGCCAAGACCAAGAAACACTGGCAGGTCCACCGCAACGCCCACACAGGGGTCACCACCTGGACCTCCGCCGACGGCATCACCTTCACCCGCGACCCCACCCCAGTCCTCGTCGACCTCCACGCGCTGACCCACCACCCACACACCACCGTCAACGGCAACGACGAACCACCGTTCTGACGTCTTGTGTCGGTGGATGGCGATTGGATGGCGGGATGGACGAGGGCGATGCACGCAGGGCGGCCCTGGCTCTGCCGGAGGTCACCGAGCGCTCGAGCCGGGGTCAGCCGGCGTGGTTCCACCGGAACATGGTCGCGAGGATGTGGGACGACGAGCGGCTGACGGTTCGGGTCGAGGACGACGGTGAGCGGCTCGCGCTCGTCGAGCAAGCCGAGCTGTACTCGACGACCGACCACCATGCGGGGACGAACCTGGTCCTGATCACGCTCGCGACGGTCGACGCGCCCACGCTCGGAGCCCACCTGGCGGAGTCGTGGTGGTGGGCCGCCCCTCCCGTGCTCCGCAAGAGGTACCCGCGCCTCGGCCCGCCGGAACCCGCCTGAGGTCAGACGCGATCCGCTGACCGGTCACGGCTGCAGGCCCACGACGAGCAACTCGACGAGTGGTGCCGGCTCCACGGTCCGGATGTGGGCGTGCCGCCATAGGTTGGAACGGTGAGCGATACCGAACACGCGTCGGATGCCGCGTCGGACAGTCCGGGCGGGCAGCCGGCCGCACCCTCGGTGACGAACGAGCCCGGTTGGGTGCGGCACGCCATCTGGTGGCACGCGTACCCGCTCGGGTTCGTGGGTGCGTATCCGGCGACGGTCGCCGGCACGCCGCCGACACCCGACGAGCACCGGTTGCTGCGCATGGTGGGCTGGTTCGACCACGTCATCGCGACGGGGGCGTCGGGGATCGCGCTCGGTCCGGTGTTCGCGTCGGAGTCGCACGGCTACGACACGATCGACCACCTGCAGATCGACCCGCGGCTGGGCACCGACGACGACTTCGACGAGCTCGTCGCGCAGGCGCATCGGCGGGGACTTCGGGTGCTGCTGGACGGGGTGTTCGACCATGTCGGCCGCAGCTCGCAGATCGCGCGCCGGTCGGTCGAGGCTGCTCAGGGCCGTTCGCAGGACGAGGTGTGGTTGAGACGCGCGGAGGGAGGCGGCCCGACCGACTTCGTCGGTTTCGAGGGCCACGACGCGCTCGTGACGCTGGACCACGAGCACCCGTCCGTCGTCGACTACGTGGCACGCGTGATGAACCACTGGCTCGACCGCGGCGCAGACGGTTGGCGCCTCGACGCGGCCTACGCGGTGCCCACGACCTTCTGGGCACAGGTGCTGCCGCGCGTGCGCGCCGAGCACCCGGACGCGTGGATCGTCGCGGAGGTCATCCATGGCGACTACGCCGGGTTCGTCACCGCGTCGGGGGTCGACTCCCTCACGCAGTACGAGCTGTGGAAGGCGATCTGGAGCTCGATCGAGGATGCCAACCTCTGGGAGCTGGCCTGGTCGCTCACGCGTCACGACGAGTTCCTCGAGACGTTCGTGCCCCTGACCTTCGTCGGCAACCACGACGTGACGCGCATCGCGAGCACGATCACCGATCCGCGCCACCTCGCCCACGCGCTCGTCGTCCTGTTCACCGTGGGCGGGACGCCGTCGGTCTACGCGGGCGACGACTCGGCTACACCGGGGTCAAGGAGGAGCGCGCCGGGGGCGATGACGCCATCCGGCCGGAGTTCGGGGATCCGGGCAGCGCGCCCGACGAGCGCGGAGCGCGGATCCTGCGGCTGCACCAGGACCTGATCGGTCTCCGTCGCAGGCACCCCTGGCTGCACCGGGCACGCACGACGCAGGTCGAGCTGACGAACACGCGGTTCGTCTACGAGGTGCGGTCCGCCGACGGGGACGAGGGCACCGACCACGCGATCGTGGTCGCGCTGAACCTCGGCGACGACGGGTTCGCGGTGCCGGCCGGCGAGGTGCTCCTGGCGAGCGGCGGTGCCGGTGCCGGCGAGGTCGAGCCGCACGGCTGGACGATCGTGACGCGGTAGCTCCTCGGGGCACCGGCCCGCACGGGGGGCCGACCGGCGGAGAACGACGACTGCCGCGTGGAGTGAGTGGGTGGCGCACCGGCTCTCCCGATGTCGGTGCGCCACCCGATTCAGGGACGGACCCAGCGCGTGTCGGGGCCGGATCACACCCCGACCGGTGGCGAGCGATGCGGACCCGCCACCGGTGGCTGGGGGGATGAGGTGACGGCGGCCGAGGGGCGCCGCCGTCACCCCACCCGGGATCACCAGGCCGAGGGAGCCGGCGGCACGACGACCGCGGGACGGTCGTCACAGGTGATGGTGTTGGGCAGCTCCCACGGCGCGAACCACGGGCCGGTCGTGCCGCCGCCGTCGTTGCCACCGAGGTCGACGGAGGACCACTCGGACCCCGTCGGCGGGAAGTTGAACGAGCCGCAGTTGTTGATGCCGACGGCACCGACGTTGCGGGCGTCCACGTTCTGGAAGGTCGCCGAACCCGCCACGCGTGCACTGAGCACGGAGGTGCCGGTCCCGTCGACGTGGATGTCCTGGAAGTGGACGTTGGTGATCTTGTACAGGTCCTTCACGGGCCAGTCGGCCACCAGCATGATCGCGTTGTAGGTGTTGTCGAGGAAGTTGTCGCCGACCACCTCGATGTCCGCGTCGATGTTCTTCTCCAGCGCGTAGAACCAGATGGCGCCGAGACCGATGTTCCAGTTCAGCTCGAAGGTGCCGGACCGGACCGTCGTGTTGTTGGTGATCCACAGGTGACCGGTGAAGGCCTCCGACCCGAACCGCGAACCCACCTGGAGGGCCGAGCCCTCGCGCAGCGGGTCGGCGATCAGGTTGTTGGACACCGTGTTGTCGGTGCCGCCGTAGATGGCGATCCCGTTGGCGAGCGTCGGCGTCTGGACCGTGTCGTGATCGAAGGTGTTGCCCGTGTTGCCGGTGTGCTCGGACCACATGGCCAGGCCGTCGTCGCCGGTGTTCCGGACGAAGGTGTTCCGGACACCGGGCTGGTGACGCCGGTGTGGAAGTTCACGCCGTCGGCGATCTGGTCGACGATCATCGAGTTGCTGATCTGCACGTTGTTCATCGGCCCGTCGAGCCAGATGCCGACCTTGGTGTGCTCGATGTACAGGCCGTCGATCGTCGAGTCGCTCAGCGCGCCGCCGATGCCGTTGACCTGGTCGGTGTCGATGCGCTCACGCACGTCGCCCTGGATGGTGAACCCGGACAGGTGCACGTTGTGGCTCCCGCCGACGGAGGCATCCTTGCCGTAGAAGCCGACGCCCGTGTGCACGGAGCCGTCGGGGGCGGGCGTCGCCAGCGACACCTGCGACCCGCGGATGATCGTGTACCAGCTGCCGGCGCCCTGGATGGTGACGTCGTCGACGATGATGTGGCGGTTCACCTGGTAGACGCCCGGCGGCACGTAGACCGGCAGGTGCGCCTTCTTGGCGAACCCGATCGCCTTGTCGAACGCGTCGGCGGAGTCCTTGCGACCGAACGGGTCGGCGCCGAAGAGCAGCACGTTCGCGGCCTTCAGCTTGATCGTCGGCAGGCCGACGAGCTCCGAGTCGAGCAGGTCGACGACGGTCCACGCCACGCCCGCCGGCGCGGTCAGGCGCACGACGGACCCGGCCTTGTACGTCTGACCCAGCAGCACCCGCTGCTCGTCGTAGAAGTGCATGGGACGGTACGGCGTCGTGATCGTCGGCGTCGGGGTGGTCGCCGCCGGCACGCAACCGCACTCGGTGATCCACCAGTCCGGGTGCAGGAGGCCCGCGTTGGGGTCGTTGGAGAACGGGTACTGGTTGTACAGGTACGAGTACTGCGACGTCAGCGCCGCGGTGCCGGCGCGCTTGCCGTTGATCGTGATCGGCATCGACGCGGTGAGGCCGCCGCCGGTCGGTGCGTCGGGGAGCGCGTAGCGCACGGTCACCGCGTTGGCGGCCTTGGGCAGCGTGAAGTCGACGTACTGACCGGGGGTCAGCTGGACGGCCTTTCGGCCGGACGCCTCGGCGGGGAGCGTGTAGGCGTTCCGGTCGGGGCCGATCACGGTCCCGTTGGTGGCGGCGCTCTCGGCCTCCTGCTCGACGAACCCGAGGTCGGCGCCGCGGCCCGTCGACAGCGACGGGTCGAGTGCGGCGCGGGTGACCGGGGTGGGCGTGGCCGGGGCGGGGGGAGCCGGGTGAGCGGACGCGGCGCTTGCGGGGACGACCAGCGCGAGTGCGGCGAGCAGAGCGGGGACCGCATACACAGTGCGACGAACGGGGTTCCTCACGGGAGCGCCTCCTTGCGCAGCCGGGACGGCGCCGGGCTGGGGGAGCCCGCACCGCATGTCGGGACACACCGTAGGTACTGGACAAATGGTAAGACAAGACCGAATGACAAATTGCAAGAACTTACGTTGCGAGAGCAAGTTTGATGCAGTCGACGATCATCAGGTGCGGCTCGCACGGCAGACCTACGCGGACAGGTGCGTCACCTCGGACCACACGGACTGCCAGGTGCCGGCCGGCGCGTCGCACACCTGGACGGCGCCACCCTGCTCCTCGTTGTCGAGGTCGACGCCGTTGTCGACGCGCGCCACCACCCGGCAGCCGACGGCCCAGGACGGCGCGGAGTCGTAGCCGACGAGCACGAAAGGTCCCTCCGACCCGGGGGGCGGACCCCACGCCGCGTAGCCGTTGTGCCCGCTGTAGACCGGGACGTCGAGGCCGTACCACTCGAGCGCGCCGGCCTCGCCGTAGTTCCGGCTGACGGCGAGCGTGGCCCCGGACGACGACACCGCGGACCGGACCGTCGCGACGAGGGCCGGCCAGCCGATCATCTCGGCCTGGTCCTGGTTGATGTCGACGTAGAGCGACTGACCGAAGGCCCGCTCGGACAGGATCGGCAGGGCCGACGGCCAGACGACCATCCCGCTGAGCGCGAGCACCGCGCCGGCCGCCACGAGCCAGCGCCGGCTCGCTCGTTCGGCCAGGCCGCACGCTCCCGCGGCGATGAGCACCGGCACGGCACCGACGACGTAGTAGGCCTTGCCGCCGGTCAGCAGGAACACCGCGACGAGCACCACGAACGCCCAGGCCAGGGCCCTCGCCCGAACGAGCGAAGGCCTCCGGAAAAGCCGGACGAGGCCGTAGACCCAGACGGCGGCGGTGGCCGGGCTGAACTGGACGAGCAGCAGGGCGACGAACGTCAGCCGCTCGCCCAGCGCGCCGTACTCGTCGTGGATGTCGGCGGCGAGGGTCAGCTGCGGCCAGCCGTTCAGCGCCTGCCACACCAGGTTGGGCACCCACAGGGCCAGCGCGACCGCGACCCCGCCCCAGGCCCACGGGGAACGCAGGTGGTGCCGCACGGAGGGCGTCAGTGCGATCCCGACCACGATCGCGCCCAGCAGGAACGCGACCAGGTTCTTGTCCTCGAGCGCCAGCCCGGCCAGAGCACCGACCACCAGCCAGCCGCGCGGGCGGTCCCGCTGCAGGGTCCACAGGACCGCGTAGCTGATGGCCACCCAGAACAGGGTGTCGATGGAGGTCGTCGACAGCAGGTGTCCGGCGAAGACTGTCACCACGCCGGTCCCCGTCGCGACCATCGTGAGCACCTGCGCCCCCGTCCGGCCGCCCAGCTCGCGGGCCATGAGCGCGGACAGCACGACGACCACCGCCATGGCGACGGCCGACGGCAGGTGCAGGGCCACGAGCGATCCGGGTGCGACGACGTCCGCAAGGTGCGCGATCAGCGGCGTCAGCACCGGCTGGTCGGGGTAGCCCCATGCGAGGTGGCGGCCCGCGGCCAGGAAGTAGAGCTCGTCGCGGTGCGGTCCGTACCGGGCAGAGAACGCGACCAGGACCGCGAGCAGCAGGCTCGCGGCACAGAGCACCCAGGGCCAGGCGACGGGAGGAGGCGCATCACGACGCCGACCGACGTCGGTGGCGACCACAACGCGAGGCTAGCGGGGTGCGCAAGAAAGTGACATACCGGATACGGTCCACGTGGGGGTCCGGCAGGAAGGGACAAACGGATGAGCGCACGTCCGCGCGTGGTGGTCGTCGGCAGCGGGTTCGCCGGCTTCTTCGCGGCCCGCACCCTCGAGCGGCTGATCCCTGCGGGGGCGGCCGACCTCACGATCGTGAGCGCGACGGACCATCTCTGCTACTCACCGCTGCTGCCCGAGGTCGCCGCCGGGCGCCTGGACCCCCGGCGCATCGCGATCCCGCTGCACTCGGCCCTGCGCAGGGCGCGGATCGTGCAGGGACTGGTGGAGTCGGTCGACACCACGAAGCGCACCATCGATGTCGCCTGCGACCTCGCCGACCCGCTGGTCCTGCCCTGGGACCGGCTGGCCATGACCGTCGGCTCGGTCACCCGGCGGCTGCCGACGCCCGGCATGGAGGACCATGCGCTCGGCCTGAAGACCCTCGTACAGGCGGTCTACATCCGCGACCACGTGCTGCGGCAGATGGAGATCGCCGACGCCACCACCGACCTGGGCGAGCGGCGCGCCCGGCTGACGTTCGTCGTGGTCGGCGCGGGGTATGCCGGCACCGAGACGGCCGCGCAGCCTGCAGGTCATGACCAACGCGCAGCTCGACCGCTTCCCGCGGCTGCGGACGGAGGACGTCACCTGGCTGTTGGTCGACGTCGCGCCGGCCGTGCTGCCTGAGCTCGGTCCGCGCCTGGGCGAGTTCGCGCTCGACCAGATCCGCGCGCGCGGCATGCAGGTCCGGCTGAGCACGTCGGTCACGGAGGTCGCGTCCGACCACGTCACGCTGTCCGACGGCGAGACGATCCCGTGCCACACCGTGCTCTGGACCGCCGGCGTCACGCCTCCCCCGCTGGTCGGGACGCTCGGCGACACGGTCGAGCGCGGCCGACTCGTCGTCGACGCCCAGCTCCGCGTGCCCGGCGAGGCCGACGTCTGGGCCGCCGGCGACTCGGCGTCCGCGCCCGACCCGTACGACAAGCAGCACCGCGCCTACCCACCGACCGCGCAGCACGCGCAGCGGATGGGCGTCGTCCTCGGGCACAACATCGCCGCGAGCCTCGGGTACGGCCAGCCGATCGAGTACCGGCACCACGACCTCGGGCTCGTGGCCGACCTGGGGCGACGCAGCGCGGTCGCCCGCCCGCTCGGGATCCCGCTGACGGGGCTGCCCGCGAAGGTCGTCGCCAAGGCCTACCACCTGTACGCGGTCCCCTCGATGGCCAACCGCGCCCGCATCGCTGCCGACTGGACCCTCAACCTGGTCAGCCGACCGGTGCCCGCGCAGCTCGGTCTGGTGCAGCCCGGCCAGGCGCGGTTCGCGTCCGCGGAGCACACCGGGGCGCACTGACGGGGTGGGCGACCCGCGACCTAGCCGAGAACGGCCACGCCGTTCGTCGTCAGGCCGAGCAGCACCCGTCCGACCGAGGTGCTGGACCGGATGCCGGCGGGCAGCGGGGCCTGCCACAGCAGGCGGCCGTCGTCGACGCCGTACGCGAGGAGCTCACTGTGCTCCTGCCCGGCAACCGGCTGGTCGGCGACGAGGATCGAGCTTGCCGTCCGTCGACAGGGAGCCGGGCACGTGCCCGGGGGGGACGGTCGTACGCCAGACGACCGCCCCGGTGCGGCCGTCGAAGGCGACGGTCCCGGTCATGGTCGGCACGTAGACGCGGCCCCGCAGGATCAGCGCGGACCCGGTGGCGGTCTCGTTCGTGGTCCACCGGACCCTGCCCGTGCTGGTGTCCCAGCCCCGTACCGACGAGTCGGAGGTGAGCGCGAGGTCGGGCACGCTGCCGTCGTCGACGACGACGTCGAGATAGTTGCCCGCCAGGTCGACGTCACGGCGGCCGGAGCGGACCAGCGTGGAACGGACCTGGCCCGACTGCGTGGTGCTCAGGAGCGCCAGGACGCCGGTCGTCGCGTCGTACCGGTAGCCGGCGATCGCCGGGATGGGGGTTCGCACGACGTTGCCCGAGGCGTCCAGCAGTGCGACCGACCAGCCGGGGTTGGTGACCCCGACGACGTCGCCGGCGGCGAACACCTGCACCGCCGACGTGAAGGCCGCTTCGCTCAGGTCCGCCCCCGCGCTCCGCGGCACGTACCGCCAGAGCTCGGCACCGGTCAGCAGGTCCTGACCGGTCACGCCCTGCCCCGGTGCGCTGAGCGCGGCGAGGCCCGGCAGCACCGCCATGGACGTGGCCCGCGGTGCCGCGTGGTCGGCCAGGACGCGACCGTCGCGCGTGTCCAGGACGACGACCCGTGTGATCGTCGCCGGGACGACCGCGGGGCTGCCGGCCCTGTCGACGTGCTGGAAACCGTTGCTGACCAGGCACGCGACCTCATGCTCGGCGGCGCGCGCGCACCGGCCCGCAACCGGGCGGTCGAGCGAGAGCGCGCGCGAGGGATCCGGTCCGAACATCGATCTCGACCACGTCACGTGCCCCGTGCGCTGGTCGAGCGCGAGCACCGCCTGCGAGCCGTCGTCGGCCACCTCGAGCCCGACGAACTCACCGTCGGACACCACGCCACCGAGCACGAGCCCGGCCAGCGCGTCCGGCGGCCGCCACACCACCCGGACCCCGGGGCCGACGGGTGCCACGGCGCCCGGCACGGCCGCATACCGGGCCGCGGCAGCCCGCTCACGGCCGTCGAGCACGCCTTGGGCGCCGACGAGGGCCACGGCGGCGACCACGGCGACGGCTCCGAACCACCACCAGCGGACGCGGGGCCGGCGAGGTCCGGCGACCGGCGCGACGGCCGGGCGAGCATCCTCCAGCTCGACGTCCTGCATGGCGTGGCGGGTCATCGTCGGGGCAACCGGAACAGCCGCAGGAGCGGGGCCTCGAGCGCGAAGAGCGCGAACGCCCACAGGCCGACGAACGGCGCGAGCACCACGACGGCTGCGGCGAGGCCGATGGTGAACAGGTCGGTGCGCACCCCGGGGCGGTCCGCGCGCTCCTCGCCGACCAGACCCGCGGAGCGGGCGTGCCAGCCGGTGAGCACCCCGAACAAGACGATCCAGAAGATGTCGAGCGGCATGAGCAGCCGTCCGATGGTGAGGTCGTCGTAGTGCGTCGCGACGCTCGTGACGAACGGCACGAAGATCACGCCGAGCAGACGCAGGGCGTTGAACACGAGGAGTCGCGACGAGACCAGCGTCAGCGAGCCGATCTGCCGCGCCTGGATGGCCCACATGTTGCAGAGCACCAGGAACGCGATGACGATCCCGAGGAACGCGGTCGACTGGGCTGTGAGCCCGGCCCACAGGTCCTGGTCGGTGGTGACCGACCCGATCGCGTCCGTGCCGACACCGAGGGCGAGGAGCGTCGCTGCGATCGCGAAGACACCGTCGCTGTAGGCCTCGACGCGTCGCAGGGGGGCGCCGCTGGTCAGGGTCTGCGTGAGGTTCGCCATGGGCGAGACGCTACGGCCCAGCGACGCCGACACGCTCGTCCTTCAGGCTGCCGAGGACGACGGACGCGGCGGCGGACGCCGAGACGAGCACGTGCCCGCGCACGGTCAGCGTGCCCAGCAGCGCGGTCGTCCTGGTCGTCCAGAGCCGAACCCCGGTGTCGAGCGCGAACCCCTCGATCGTCCCCGACCCCTCTCCGGGCGCGGGCGCGTTGGCGACGACGATCGACGTCCCGTCCGTCAGGAGCGTCTGGGTCTCGTCGTAGGAGCCGACGTGCACGCTCCAGACGAGTGCGCCCGTCCGACCGTCGAAGGCCCGCACCTCACCGGCACCGGACCAGCCCATCGAGAACACCAGCCCGCGCAGCACGACGGCCGGTCCCGCGACAGGGCCGTCCGCCTGCCACAGCAGCTGCCGGAAGCTCGAGTCCCAGGCCTGCACGAGCGACCCGTAGGTGATCTCGACGTTCCCGAGGCTGCCGTCGTCGACCGACCGTGCCAGCAGGTATCCCGGCACGTACGCGTCGGGCCGGCCGGGTCGCACGATCGTCGTGAGCGGTCGTGCCTCGGCGAACCCCGAGAGCAGCTCGAGCCGGTCGGAGCCGACGACGACGGGCGTTCCGTCGAGCACCCGGGTGCGCGCCCGCGCGACGCCACCGGCCGCCGACAGCAGCGTCACCTGCCGGTTCGCCTCCTGCAGGCCGATCTCGTCGCCCAGGCGGAACAGCCGGAAGCCCGCGACGTCCCCGGCGGGTGCGATGTCGGGCGCGGGCGACACGAAGCGCCAGGTGCGCGCACCGGTCAGGAGGTCCTGGGCGGTCAGCGCGGCGTGGCCGTCGTCGGCGGGCGTGCCGAGCACGACCAGGCCCGGGAGCGTGGTGAACGCGATCGCGGCCGGCGCGGGCTGGTCGGCCACGACGTGTCCGTCGGCGGTATCGATGACGACGACGTGCGACCGCACCGGGGCGCGGACGTAGGTGGTCCGTCCGCTGCGGCCGACGCTGACCGCGGCGTCCGAGCCGAGGCACGCGACGAGCGCGGCGTGGTCCCCGGGCGCCGTCGGGACGCTCTGGCAGAGGCTGCGGCTGGCCGCACCGCCGCGCCGGGCGACTCGGGATCCGGTCCGCGCAAGGGTGCCGACCACCTGCCGCTGCCGGTCGAGACGTCGCGCGCCTCGATGCGCTGCGAGCCGTCGGGGGCAGTCCGGACGCCGATCACGGTCCCGTCGACGGTCACCGACCGATCGAGGTAGTCGGCGTCACGCTCGTCGACCTGCCAGAGGGGCGACACGTCGGGACCGATCCCCCGCACCACCCCCGGCAGCGCCTGGATACGGCCCGTGGCGCTCCGGTCGCGGGCGGCGATCACGGCCTGGGTGCCGACGAGTGCCAGCGCCACCGCCGCGGCGACGGGCCAGAGCATGCGGAGGCGCCGGCTGCGCGCCCCGTCGGCGGCCCTCGACGACGGCTCGTCCGGCGGGCGGACCTCGTCGAGGAGCTCGACCGACTGCATGCGGCTGCGGTGCCCCATCCTCGGAGGCTAACCCGGTGCGCGAGGCGGGGCCCGGCCGGGGCGGGTGATCCCGCGGTAGGCGGTGCCACGGGGCCAGAGCAGGACTCCCGCACGGCCGACGGTGGTGGTTCGTGCCGGTCTGGCATGGGCCTACCGGGCGAAACTTGCGCGTGTCGGTGCGCTTCCACGGCCGATCGGCCGAAGTATGGGGGGTGTCAGAGAACGACGAGGGGGTCGAGATGACGGTCACCGACGTGCAGCTCCAGGTGGATCCGGGGCTGGAGTCGCAGGTGCGTGCGGAGCACGAGCACGCCAGCTGGTTCGACTCGCCAGCGCCACCGCCAAGGCGCACCACGAGTACGACGAGGTCCGTCGCCAGCACGACGACGCCGCCACGGCCCGGGCCCGGGGTCGCCTGCACGTCCTCGAGCTCATGCTCGGCGCGGAGACGGCCAGGTTGCACCCCCACGCCTGACATGCTGGAGCGGTGACCGCACCGAGCAGCGCAGGGATTCTGCTGTTCCGCAGGCACGGCGACGGCATCGAGGTTCTCCTGGGGCACATGGGCGGCCCGTTCTGGGCGCGCAAGGACGCCGGCGCCTGGACGATCCCCAAAGGCGAACCGGCGCCCGACGAGGCTCCCTACGCAGCCGCGCTGCGCGAGTTCACCGAGGAGCTGGGCTCGCCGCCGCCCCCCACCGACCACCCCGACCTCGAGCTGGGCACCATCCGGCAGAAGTCGGGCAAGGCGGTGACGGCGTGGGCGCGCCAGGGCGACTTCGACGCGGCCGCCGCGGTGAGCAACACGGTCGAGATCGAGTGGCCGCCGCGGTCGGGTCGTCGCATCCAGGTGCCCGAGATCGACCGGGTGGCCTGGTTCGCGCCCGCCGAGGCCGTGGGGCTGGTGGTGACCGGCCAGGGCGAGCTGATCGAGCGGCTCGTCGCCCTCGTCGGCTAGGCGGGCGGCGGCTCCCCCTCCCGCTCGACGGCGGGTGGTTCCGCGCCCGTCGTCGTGATCGCGGTGGCACCCGGCGGCAGGTTGGACATGTCGGGGGCGATGAGGATGTCGGGCAGCCCCGAGTCGGGGAGCCGGAAGTTGGCCAGCGGGTCCATCGCGACGCCGGCGAGCACCAGGTCGTGCGCACCGCGCATCGGCAGGGTCTCGCCGCGGAAGAACGCCGGCTGCCGGATCCACCACACGACCATCAGGACGAGACCGATGAGGATCGCGGCGACGCCCACCACGGCGACCGCACCCATCCCGAAGATCGTGACGTTGTTGCCGTCGGCACCCTGGAGCCAGTCGGGCGCCGCGTACGACTTCAGCGCGTAGACGAAGGCGGCGAGCAGGATCAGGCCGCCCAACGAGGGCAGCACGCCCTGCATGAAGAAGTCGCGACGGGTGTGGTGCAGCGTCCGCCGGTAGAACCAGCTGCACGCGAAGCCGGTCAGGCCGTAGTAGAACGCGATCATCAGGCCGACCGAGCCGACCAGCGCGCCCAGCAGGTCCGGGCTGATCAGCGTGAAGATCAGGTAGAACAGCATCGAGACGAGCCCCATCACGACCGTCGAGACGGTCGGCGTGAGGTACTTCGGGTGGATCTTGGCGAACGACGTCGGGATCGCCTTGTAGACGCCCATCGACAACGACGTCCGGGCGGTCGGCAGGATCGTCGTCTGCGTGGAGGCCGACGCCGACGTGAGGATCGACGCGGCGAGCAGGAGCAGCGCGATGTGGCCGATCGCCGAGTCGCCGAACAGGGCCGGCCCGATCGCCGCGAAGACGTCATCAGCGTTGTCGGGGTTGCCCAGGCCGATGCCCGTGGTGCCGACGCCCGCGAAGGCGACGGCCGCCGTGGACACCAGGAGGTAGGTGACCAGCAGGAGCACGGTCGACAGGATCGCGGCGCGGCCGGGGGTCTTGGCGGGGTCGTCGGACTCCTCGTTGACGGACACCGCGGTGTCCCAGCCCCAGTAGATGAACACGGCGGTGAGCAACGCCGGTGCGATGACCGTCGACAGGTCGAGACCGCCCGGCCAGAACCAGCTCCACTGCGGCGTGATCGAGCCGTCCTCGCCGTTGCCGGTCCACACCTTGGTGAGCGCGACCACGGCGAACATGATCAGGACCAGCACCTCGATGGACAGCAGCGCGTACTGGATGCGCGCGGAGACCTCGATGCCGCGATAGCAGATGTAGGTCATGACGGCGATCCACAGCAGCCCGACGGCCGTCGTCCACGCGGTGCTGGAGTCCAGGTTGCCGGCCGCGTCCCAGCCCAGCTCGCCGAGGAACGTGAACGTGTACACGCCGGCGATCTGGGCCAGGTTGGCCATGACGATGACGTCGGCGGCGATGATCCCCCAGCCGCCGAGCCAGCCCGTGATCGGGCCGAACGCCCGCGTGGCCCAGGTGAACGTCGTGCCGCAGTCGGGCTCGGCCTTGTTCAGCTCCTGGTAGGCGACGGCGATCAGGTACATCGGGACGAACGCGAGCAGGATGATGGCCGGCGCCTTGACGCCGGCCAGGATCGCGCCGCCCCCCGCGACGACGAACCCGAGGCTCGCGGCCAACGAGTAGGCGGGTGCGGTGGACGCGGTGCCGACGACGACGCTGGAGACGAGCCCCAGCGCCCCGCCCTTGAGGCCCTTGCCGGTCTCGGGGAATCCCAGAGGAGCGGAGTCGGTGATGGGAGCAGACACGAAACCTCGCAAAGGCACAGGCCCGGGCGTCGTCGCATCGGGCGGGGTTTACCGAGCGGATTCGTTGCAGTGTGGTGCCGGGGGAGCAGATTTCGCTCGTCATGAACGTGCCTAACAACGGAAACCGTAGCGGTCGTGCGGGTGAACGGGAAGGGTTCTGGACGCGCGTTCGGCAGCCGACGCAGCGACGGCCCGGGGCGTGTTCGCCCCGGGCCGCCGCTCGTCCCGTGGGACAGGGTCAGGAGGACGCGATGCCCTCCCCGCCGACGGTTCCCGGCACGACGACCGAGCCGACCGCCGTCAGGGCACCGCCGGCACCGATCCGGAAGGTGTCGACCGTGCCCTGCGCACCGGTCTGCACGTCGAGGTACCGGCCGCCCGCGCTCACCGTGGCGTCGACGGTCCCCGGCAGCGTGCCGGTCAGGCCGGTCGTCGTCAGTGCGCCCGCACCGCTCACGGTGAAGCCCGACAGGTTCCCGCTCCCGGCGTTCGAGGCCCACACCGCAGCGCCCGAACCGGCGATCCAGCAGGTCGCGGCCTGCCCGGTCGGCTGCTCGGCCAGCTGGGTCAGCGCACCGTTGCCGGCCACGCGGAACGTCGCCACGTTGCCTGCCGCCTCGGCCACCACGGCGTTCCCGCTCGGGTCGAAGACGAGCGCGAAGGGCACCTTGCCGGGCAGGGACGCCACCACCGGTGCGGCCGACGGGCGGCCGAGCGGACCGAACGTGAAGACGTCGATCGCGTTGCTCGCGGCCTTCGTCGTGACCAGCAGCGAGCGTCCGTCGGGCGTGAACGCCACCTGGCCCGGCGTGTGTGTGAACTCGGGGGTCGCGGTCGGGTCCAGGCCGAGGTCGCGGTGCCACGACGGCACGGTCACCAGGTGCGCTCCGAGCCGGAGGAAGCCCTGCACCGACGCACCGCCGCGCGCGTTGAGCACGTAGACCCGCGCGTCGTGCACGGCCACGCTCACCGGGAAGTCGCCGCCGGTGGCCACGGTGTCGCGCAGCCGCAGCGCGTCGCCCTGCGTGCTGAAGACGCTCACGGTGTCCGAGCCCGCGTTGACGACGTACAGGAGGCCTGTGGGCTTGTCGAGAACGGCGGAGCCCTGGGAGGCGAGCCGGTCGACGACCGCGCCGGTCAGGGCGCCGCCCACGCCGCCGGTGGCGTAGGAGCCCGCCACCGACAGGGAGCCGTCGGCGGCGCGAGCCAGGACGCGGACCACGTTGCCGGCGGGGTCGTTCGTGGGGACGTACACGTAGGACGTAGCCGGTCCGTGGTGCGCGGGCACGCTCGCGAACGCCGGAGAGGTGGCCAGGACGGACACGGCAGCGACGGCGACGACGGCGCCGAGGCGGGTGATGCGCTTCATGAGAGGCCTTCTTCTCTGATCGAGAAACTTCGGACATCTCATCTGCGTCGGCGCAGCGTCGGTTCTTACCTCGAGATTCCTAGGAGTCTGCCTCGTCCGCGACGAGAGCCCGCAGCAACCCGGCGAGGTCCTCGGCGCACGGCCCGCACTGCGACAGGTGCACGGCGACGCCGGGGTACCGCAGGCGCGCCGCGGCGGGGTCCGTGCGGGTCAGCTCGGCGTAGATCTCGAGCACGGCCATCGCCTCGTCGCACCCGACGTCCTGGGGGTCCGTGTGCAGGAAGTGCTCGACCCGGGTCCAGTCGCTCATGCGCCGGCCACCCCCAGGTACCCGCTCGCGACCAGTGCCGACCGCACCTTGCGGCGGGCGTCGAACAGCGCCTTGTAGACGGTGTTCCGGCTGACCCCGAGCCCCTGCGCTACGGCCTCCAGCGGCACCCCGTCGAGGAGGACCTGCACGAAGACCGTCCGCTGGTACTCGGTGAGGTCGCGGTCGACGGCGTCGGACAGTGCCCGCACCAGGTCGCGCTGCACCGCGTGCTCCTCCGGGTCCAGGCCGATCCGGTCAGGCAGCCGCTCCCAGTCGACCTCGGTGGGCGACGGCGCCTGGTGCTGCCACTGGTGCCGGCCCACCTTGGCCGACACCTCGAACATGACGAACTTGTACACCCAGGTGGTGAACCGGCTCTCGCCGCGGAACTGGTCGAGCTTGGCCAGCACCGCCAGCATCGCGTCCCCCGCGGACTGCACGGCGAGGTCGTCCAGCTCCGGACCGGAGACGGCGATCTGCGCGGCGCGGCGCCCGAGCTTCCCGGCGCGCGACCCGGGTCATGAGCCCGTGCAGACGGTCGAGGCAGCCGGCGCGGTCGAGCGCGGCCTGGTCGAGGCAGCCCAGCCAGCCGGCCGACACGGGGTCGAGGGCGGTCGGGTCCACACCGGCAACGGGCACGTCTGGAGCGTATGCCGCCTGGGTCGCAGTTGTACGGTGACCGTCATGATCTCCGCCGTGGCCCGGGACGTCTGGCGGACAGTACGACGTGCCGACCTCGCGATCGCCTACTGCGTGACCGTGACGCTGGTGACGACGTGGGTGTTCTTGCAGACACCCGAACGGCAGGCCGAGATCCTGAGCCGGGTCAGCACCAACCTGGTCAGCCTGCGCGCCGAGCCGGTGCTTGCGATGCTCGCCAGCGCTCTGGTGGTGTCGAGCATGTGGGGGCTCTACCTCGTGGCGCCGCTGCTGGTGGTGCTGGCCTACCTGCAACGTTTCGTCGGGAGGCTCGCGTCGCTGGCAGTCGGGCTCAGCGGGCACGTAGGCGCGAGCATGGTCGTGGCCCTCGCACTGGCTTCCGGGATCTCCCACGGCGTCATCGACGAGTCGGTGTCCCGGGCGACGGACGTCGGGGTCAGCTACGTGATGGCCGGGGCGATGGGGTTCCTCGTCCTGGCCGTACCGCGACGGTGGCGCTGGTGGTACATGATCCCGACCGCGCTCTACTGGCTGCTGCCGGGCGTGATCGACCTGACGTTCACGGACTTCGGTCATGCGACTGCGCTAGGGATCGGCCTGCTGTTCGCGTTCGTCGCGTCGCGCACGGTCACCGCGGACCATCGGGCCCGCGCCCCGGGTGAGCCTGAGACCGTCCCACCCGAGCGGCGCCCATAGAGGGTGCCGCCCGGGAACGGGTCAGGGTCGGATCAGCGCGAGCCGGACGGGACGAAGCTCGGGCTCGTCGGCGAGGCGCAGGTTCGCACCCTCGATGTCCACCTTCGGCGTGACCTTGTCCAGCCAGCGCGGCAGACGCCAGGCCCGGTCGCCCAGCAGTGCGAGCGCGGCCGGCACGATCGTCATGCGGACCAGGAAGGCGTCGATCAGCACGCCGACCGCCAGGCCGAAGCCGATCGCCTTGATGGTCGGGTCGTCGACGAGCATGAAACCCGCGAACACCGACGCCATGATCAGCGCCGCCGCGGTGACCACGCGCGCGCCGTGACCGACACCCGCGATGGTCGCCTCGGTGGCGTGGCTGCCGTGCACGAACTCCTCGCGCACCCGGGACACGATGAACACCTCGTAGTCCATGGCCAGCCCGAACAGGATCCCGATCATGATGATCGGCAGGAAGCTCACCAGCGGGCCCGGGTTGTCGATGCCGAAGATCGAGCTCGCCCAGCCCCACTGGAACACGCCGACCACGAGGCCGAACGTGGCGCCGATGGTGAGCAGGAAGCCGACCGCCGCCTTGAGCGGCACCATCCAGGAACGGAACGCGATGAGCAGCAGCAGGAACGACAGGCCGATCACGACGGCCAGGTAGATCGGCAGCGCGCCCGCCAGCTTGGCCGAGACGTCGACGCCGATCGCGGTCGTACCCGTGACGGCGACGCTCTGGTCCGTACCGTCCGTCAGCGGCGCGACCGTGTCGCGGATGGTGGTGACCAGCTGCGCGGTGTCCTCGAAGCTTCGGGCTGCTCTTCGGGATCACCGTGATGAGCTGGGTCTGACCCGACTCGCTGACCTGGCCGGGCTGCACGGCGACGACGTCGTCGAGACCCTGCACGGCGCTGGTCACCTTGCCCGCGAGCTGGGTCGTCGCGTCGGCCGAGTCGCCCTTGACGACGACGATCAGCGGTCCGTTCACGCCCGGCCCGAACGCCTCGGCGGTCAGGTCGTAGGCGATGCGCTGGTGGCTGTCCGCGGGAGCGGTGCCGCCGTCGGGCAGGGCCAGGTGCATCTGGGCGGCAGGGATCGCCAGGGCGCCCAGGCCGAGGACGCCCACGACGACGATCGGCGTGCGGAACCGGGTGACCACGCGGGCCCAGCGGAATCCGGCGCCGTCCTGCGCGTTCGGCGTGATGGTCCCGGTGCGCTGCTTGCGCGGCAGGATCTTCTTGCCGACGAAGCCCAGGAGCGCGGGCAGCAGCGTGAGCGCGACGATGACCGCCGTGAGCACGGTGCCCGCGGCGGCGAAGCCCATGACCGACAGGAACGGGATGCCGGCGATCGACAGACCCGCGAGCGCGATGACGACCGTCGCCCCGGCGAACGTCACGGCGGAGCCCGCCGTCGCGACGGCGCGGGCGACCGACTCCTCGGGATCGAGCCCGTCGGCAAGGTTGTTGCGGTGCCGCGAGCTGATGAACAGCGCGTAGTCGATGCCGACCGCGAGGCCGAGCATGAGCGCGAGGATCGGCGCGGTCGAGGTGATGTCGACCACCGAGGTGAGGATCAGCAGGCCGGACATGCCGACGCCGAGACCGACGAGGGCGGTGAGCAGCGTCATGCCGGCGGCGATGAGCGACCCGAAGGTGATGACCAGGACGACGGCCGCGATGACCACGCCGATGCCCTCGGTCGCGCCGACCTCGGGCGGCGCCTGCGAGGCTCGCCACCGGAGACGACCCTCAGGGAGTCGGTGGTGGCCGACGCGCCGAACTCGTCGAACGCGTCCTTCGCGTCCTGCGAGATTCCGTCGAGCGAGGTGGCGTAGGCGACCGTCACCAGGCCGGTGCGACCGTCCTGGCTGATCGCGTGCGACTGCGTCGGGTCGACCACCGCGACGACCTCGGGCAGCTTCGCCGCGTCCGCGAGCACCGGCGCGAGCGTCGCCTCGTCGAGCTGCTGCCCCTCGGGCACCTGCACGATCAGGGTCGCGGTGGCGCCGGAGGCGGCCGGGAAGTCGGACTTCAGGTCGTCGAGCGCCTGCTGCGCCTCGGTGCCCGGGATCGTGAGGTTGTCGCTGGTCGAGCCGGCCAGCGTGGCCACGCCGACGCCGAGCAGGACCAGGATCACGCCCCAGATCGCGACGACGCGACCGCGTCGACGGTACGAGAACCGTCCCAGCCGGTAGAGGAGCTGTGCCATGTCGGGTCTTCCGTTTCGATCGGTGTGGCGGGGTCGTGTACGTCTGCGCCACGTCGTCGGGGCACGTTCTTGCCTGCTAGAGCAGCAGGCGCCTCATGCAGGTCTGCAGGAGCGCGCGGAGACTGTCGTCCGTATGAGTGTGGTCCCTGCACTCGGCGATGACGCCGTTCAGGGCGAAGTTGGCCACGCGCAGGCGGTCGGGGTCGGTACCGCCGGCGAGCAGCACCGGCAGCTGGAGGCACGAGTCCGCGACGGCCATGAACGACGGGACCTCGGCCAGCACCTGGGCTCCGTCGAGGACCACCGCGAGGCTGCGGTAGCGCACGACGACGTCGACGAGCTCGTCGATCGCGCGTTCCTGGCTGTCCGGCGTCGGATTGCTCGAGCGAGCTCGTTGACCAGGCCGTCCAGCTGGAGCGCGGCGGGCTCGAGCACCTCGGAGATGATCGCGGCCTTGTTGGCGAAGTGGTAGAGCACGGTCGCCTTCGAGCAGCCGACCGCCGCCGCGATGTCCGCCAGGGATGTGTCGTGGTAGCCGTCCTCGACGAACAGCTCGAGCGCGCGGTCGAGGATCTCTCGACGGGTGCGCTCGCGCAGGGGGACGGTGGCGGTCACGGTTCGTAGGCTACCTGACCGATCGGTCAGCAGCCGACCGGTCGGTCAGTTTTCACCCGTCCGGCCACTGTCGGCGGGCCGTCCTAGTCTCGGTGCGTGCACCAGCTGTCCCGTGCCGAGGCTCGTCGCGTCGCCGTGCGCGCCCAGCTGCTCACCGCGCAGCGGCCGACGGACGTGCACGAGACGATCCGTCGGCTCTCGCTGCTGCAGCTGAACCCGACGGCCGCCGTCGCGCCCAGCGCGGACCTCGTCCTGTGGAGCCGGATCGGCTCGTCGTACGACCCGGCCGAGCTGCGTGAGGCGCTGGACCGGCAGACCGTCCTGGACTACCGGATGACGCTGCGGGTGGCGCAGGACCTGGCGCTCTACCGCGCGGAGATGGCCGACTGGCCGGGTTCGGGTCCGACGGTCTCCGGCTGGAAGCGCGCCCGCCGGCAGTGGGTGGACGATAACGAGGCCTGCCGGCAGGACATCCTCGCGCTGCTGCGCACCGACGGGCCGCTGCCGGCCGGCGAGCTGCCCGACACGTGCGTGCGACCGTGGCGGTCCTCGGGCTGGAACAACAACCGCAACCTCACCATGATGCTCGACCAGCTGGTGCTGATGGGCGACGTGGCGGCCGCGGGCGGCACGGGCAAGGACCGGCTGTGGGACCTGGCCGAGCGCGTGTACCCGGGCGGCCCGACCATCCCGCTCGACGAGGCGCGGGCGCTGCGAGACCAGCGACGCCTGGGTGCCCTGGGCATCGCGCGGGCCCGCGGGCCCGAGTGCCCGGTCGAGCCGCTGGACGTGGGGACCGCCGGGGAGCCGGCCGTCGTCGAGGGGGTGCGCGGCGAGTGGCGGGTCGACCCGGCCCTGCTCGAGGGCCCCTTCCAGGGTCGCGCCGCCCTGCTGTCCCCGTTCGACCGGCTCCTGCACGATCGGAAGCGGATGACCGAGATCTTCGAGTTCGAGTACGCCCTCGAGATGTTCAAACCGGCCGCGGTGCGCCGCTGGGGCTACTACGCCCTGCCCGTGCTCGTCGGCGACCGGCTGGTGGGCAAGCTCGACGCGGACGCTCGGGGCGGCGCATTGCGCGTCCACGCCCTGCACCTGGACGCGCCGTTGACGACGGACGAGCGCGAGGCCGTCGACCGGGAGATCGACGACCTCGCGCTCTGGCTCGAAGCTCGACCTCGCCTACGACGTGTAGTAGCCCGCCGCCAGGTCGTCGAGCAGGCCGGGGTGGGTGGGCGCCCAGCCGAGCAGCTCGCGCGTGATCGTGCTCGACGCGGGGGTGTCGAGCGCGAAGAAGCGGCCGATCCAGCCGAAGTGCTCCGCCGCCTGCGCCTCCTCGATCGCCGCGGTCGGCACGCCCAGTCCCTGACCGATCGCCTCGGCGATGTCGCGGGCCGCCACACCCTCCTCGCCGACCGCGTGCACGACCGATCCCGCCGGAGCGCCCTCGAGCGCCAGCCGGACCAGGCGTGCGGCGTCGAGCCGGTGCACGGCGGGCCAGCGGTTGGCGCCGTCGCCGACGTAGCCGGAGACGCCCGTGGTGCGGGCGATGCCGGCCAGGACGGCGACGAAGCCGTGGTCGCCCTGCCCGTGGACGGTCGGCGCGAAGCGCAGGCCGACGGACCGCACGCCTCGGTCCGCGTAGGAGAGGGCAAGGTGCTCGGCGCCGCCGCGCATCGACTCGGGACCGACCTGCGTCGAGGCATCCCGCTCGGTCGCGACCCGGCCCGGGGTCAGGCCCGCGACGCCCGACGCCAGCAGCAGCGGGCGCTCGGAGCCCTCGAGGGTGTCGACGAAGGTCTGGACCGCGGCGCGCTCGGTGCGCCAGGCGCCGGCCATGTCGCCGAAGTCGTGGTTGAAGCCGAGGTGGATGACGGCGTCGGCCTTGTCCGCGCCCGTGCGCAGGACGTCGAGCTCGTCGAGGCCGCCGCGGACCGTCGACGCACCGGCCTCGGCGATGGCGGCGGCGCTGGCGTCCGAGCGAGCCAGGCCGACGACCTCGTGGCCCTCGGCGAGCAGCTCGGCGGTGACGGCGGACCCGATCCAGCCGGATGCCCCGGTGACGAACACGCGCATGGTGCGCTCCTTCAGGTGATGTCAGCAACTGTCATCACCACCGTACGTCCGATGTCAGGATCTGTCATCACTACACTGTGGCCATGGGTCGTTGGGAGCCGGACGCGCGCGGACGCCTGGCGCGCGTCGCCCTGGAGCTCTACGCCGAGCGCGGCTACGAGCAGACGACCGTCGGGGACATCGCGGAGCGTGCCGGCGTCACCGAGCGCACGTACTTCCGCCACTTCGCCGACAAGCGCGAGGCGCTGTTCGACGGGTCGGGCATGCTGCAGACGCAGCTCGTCGACGCGATCCGCGACGCCCCGGCCGACCTGACGCCCATCGAGGTCGTCGGCGACGCGTTCGCGAGCGCGGCGACGCTGCTCGAGGACCGCGGGGAGCAGGCTCGGACCCGCGCCGGCGTGATCGCCGCGAACCCGAGCCTGCAGGAGCGCGAGCTCTACAAGATGGCGACGCTCGCCTCGGCGGCCTCCGGGGCCCTGACCGCACGCGGCGTTCCCGAGCCCACCGCCGCCCTGGCCGCGGCCGCGGGCGTCGCAGCGTTCACGGCCGCCTTCGAGGCATGGGTGGCGGACCCGTCGTCGACGAACCTGCCCGCCGCGGTCCGCGACAAGCTGGACGCGCTGAGAGCTGTCACCCAGGGATAGACGACTCCCGTGGCGGCGTATGGGCTCGGCCGGCCGCAGCGATCGTCCGGGAGTACCAGTGGGCGCTCGTTTTTGGGGTGCGCGCCTGGGTGGTGAAGTCGACGTTCACGAGGCCCCAGCGCTGGCGCAGGCCGCGCGCCCACTCGAAGTTGTCCAGGAACGACCAGGCGTAGTAGCCGCGCAGGTCGACCCCGGCTTCGATCGCCCGCGCGGCCTGCTCGAGGTGGCTCCGAAGGAACTCGATCCGGGCGTCGTCCTCCAGGCCGGGATGGGTCTCGTCGTCGGGGATGCCGTTCTCGGTGATGTGCACGACCGGGAGGTTCGGGTAGTCGTCGCGAAGCCGGGTGAGCAGGTCGTACAGACCCGCAGCGTGGATCTGCTGCCAGCCCGCGGCGGACGTCGGATAAGCGTTGACGTAGTCGCCGCGCTCGTCGATCATCGCGACGCCGTAGTAGTTGACGCCGAGGACGTCGCACGGGGTGCTGATGGTGGCCAGGTCGCCGTCCTGGACGAGGTCGGCGAACCGTGCCGCGTCCACGCGCAGCTGACCGTTGAGGTCGCCGATCGCGTCGTCGGGGTAGGAGCCCAGCAGCACCGGGTCGAGGAACATGCGGTTCTCGACGGCGTCGACACGCGTGGCGGGCTTGGTGGACGCGCCTACCGGGTAGACCGGCAGGAGGTTCAGTGCGAGGCCTATCCGGCCGACGGCGCCGGAGGCCCGGAACGCCTGCGTCGCCAGGCCGTGGGCGAGCAGCTGGTGGTGGACGGCCGCGACTCCCGCGTCTGGATCGCCCAGGCCCGGCGCGTGCTCGGTGCCGGCGTAGCCCACGTAGGCCGTGGTCTTCGGCTCGTTGATCGTCAACCAGGTCGCGTCGACGTCGTGCAGGGCGTCGACGACGATCCCGGCGTAGTCGGCGAACCGTTGTGCCGTGTCCCGGGCCGCCCAGCCGCCCGCGTCCTGCAGCGGCTGCGGCAGGTCCCAGTGGTAGAGCGTGATCGCAGGGTGGATGCCCCGGTCGAGCAGGCCGTCCACGAGCCGCCGATAGAAATCGATGCCCCGCTGGTTGGTGGCGCCCGAGCCCGTGGGTTGGATGCGCGGCCACGCGACCGAGAACCGGTAGGCCGGGATGCCCAGCGTGACCAGCAGGTCCAGGTCGGACGACCAGCGGCGGTAGTGGTCGGCGGCGGGGTCGCCGGTCGCGCCGCCGTCGATGTGCCCCGGCTCGGCGGCGAACGTGTCCCAGATCGACGGCCCGCGTCCGTCGACCGTGGTCGACCCCTCGACCTGGAACGCCGACGTGGCCACGCCCCAGGTGAAGCCCCGCGGAAACGTCGGGCCCGAGGGCGTCGGGCCCGACGGCGTCGGCTCGGGGGGACGCGCGGGCGCGCACGCGGCCAACGCCGACGCGAGCACGACCGCACCACCGCCGAGCAAGACCGTTCGTCGATCGATCGGGTGGGTCATGCGTCAGCTCCTCGTCGAGCGGTCGCGGGGGCGCGTGGGATCGCTCCCATACCCTTTCGTCGGAAATCCTACGACCGCGGATGCAGGTCCGGGTCGACGATCTCGATCCGACCGGCGATCCGGCGCGAGAACGGCGTCGGCGCAGGTCTAGCCTCGCAGGTACGAACGCGCTCCACCCCCGCACGGGCAGGGCCGGTCCCAGTCACCCCATGGTTTCCACCAGACGAGGACCACTGATGAGCCTGACTTCCGTGCGCCCGAGCGGCGAACGCATCCACCCCACGATCGACGTCGCCGACACCATCGACGAGTACCTGGACCGCTCCGACTGGCGGGTGAACGCCAACGCCAACCAGGGCTACTCGCTCGGCGGCCTGATCCTGCAGACGGCGGGCAAGGTGACGGCCAACTACTGGCTGTCGCAGGTCTACCCGGCCGCGGTCGGGAACGCGCACCGCGAGGGCGATCTGCACATCCACGACCTGGACCTGCTGTCGGGCTACTGCGCCGGCTGGTCGCTGCGGATGCTGCTCAGCGAGGGGTTCAACGGGGTCCCGGGCACCATCGAGTCGCGGCCGCCGAAGCACTTCTCGTCCGCCGTCGGGCAGATCGTCAACTTCCTGGGCACGCTGCAGAACGAGTGGGCCGGGGCGCAGGCGTTCAGCTCGTTCGACACCTACCTGGCGCCGTTCGTGCGGACGGACTGCCTCGCGTACGACGAGGTCCGGCAGCTGGTGCGGAGGCCTCGTGCACAACCTGAACGTGCCGTCGCGCTGGGGCACGCAGACGCCGTTCACCAACCTGACCTTCGACTGGACGTGCCCCGACGACCTGCGCGACGAGGTCCCGCTGGTGGGTGGCGAGCCGGTCGACTTCACGTACGGCGACCTGGCGGTCGAGATGGCGATGATCAACCGCGCGTACATCGAGGTGATGACCGAGGGCGACGCGTCGGGCCGGGTGTTCACCTTCCCGATCCCCACCTACAACATCACGGCCGACTTCGACTGGGACTCCGAGAACGCCGACCGCCTGTTCGCGATGACCGCCAAGTACGGCCTGCCCTACTTCCAGAACTTCCTCAACTCCGACCTGGAGCCCGGTCAGATCCGGTCGATGTGCTGCCGGCTGCAGCTGGACCTGCGCGAGCTGCTCAAGCGCGGGAACGGGCTGTTCGGTTCGGCCGAGCAGACCGGGTCGCTCGGCGTGGTGACCGTCAACTGCGCGCGGCTCGGGTACCTGCACCGGGACAACTGGCCCGGCCTGCTGCGCGCCCTGGACCATCTGCTCGACCTGGCGCGCGACTCGCTCGAGCTCAAGCGTGAGGTGATCGACCGATACATCGAGGAGGGGCTGTTCCCCTACACGAAGCGGTACCTCGCCGGTGGCCTCGCCAACCACTTCTCGACGATCGGCGTGAACGGGGTCAACGAGATGGTCCGCAACTTCACCGGCGACGCGCGCGACATCACCTCGGTCGAGGGGCACGCCTGTGCCGTCGCGCTCCTCGACCACGTGCGGGCGCGGATGGTGGAGTTCCAGGAGGCGACGGGACACCTGTACAACCTGGAGGCCACCCCGGCGGAGGGCACGACCTACCGGTTCGCCAAGGAGGACCGCCGTCGGTTCCCGGACATCCTGCAGGCCGGGACGGACGAGCACCCGTACTACACCAACTCCTCGCAGCTGCCGGTCGGCTTCACCGACGACCCGTTCGAGGCCCTGGACCGCCAGGACGAGCTGCAGACGAAGTACACGGGCGGCACCGTGCTGCACCTCTACATGTCCGAGCGGCTGTCGACGCCCGAGGCCTGCCGCAAGCTGGTCCAGCGGGCGCTGGAGAACCACCGGCTGCCGTACATCACGGTGACCCCGACGTTCTCGATCTGCGCGTCGCACGGCTATCTGGCCGGCGAGGTCCTTGCGTGCCCGTCGTGCGGCGGCGAGACCGAGGTGTGGACCCGCGTGATGGGCTATCACCGACCGGTGTCGTCGTTCAACCTCGGCAAGAAGGGCGAGCACGAGGAGCGCGTGCACTTCACGGAGCGCCCGTGAGCGGCCTGGCCGTCGCAGGCCTGACTCCCCTGTCGACCTGCGACTGGCCGGGCCAGCTGGTGGCCACCGTCTTCCTGCAGGGCTGCCCGCTGGCGTGCACCTACTGCCACAACCCCGCGCTGATCGACCCACGGACGCCGGGGTCGGTCGGGTGGGACGAGGTGCTCGACCTGCTCGGACGCCGTCAGGGGCTCCTCGACGGTGTGGTGTTCTCGGGCGGCGAACCGA
Source organism: Cellulomonas sp. McL0606 (assembly GCF_058248365.1). The sequence goes on from NZ_CM177779.1 coordinate 3,561,105, forward strand.
CGCGGCAGCACGGGCTGCGGGACGCCATGGTCGACGTGCGAGCGCTCGGCTATCGCGTCGGGCTGCACACCGCCGGCACCTACCCGAACCGACTGGCGCACGTGCTCGACCTGGTCGACTGGGTCGGCCTCGACATCAAGGCGGTCCCCCGGCTCTATCAGGCCCAGACCGGTGTGGACGCCTGGGCCAAGGCGGTCGCGTCGCTCCGGCTGGTCCAGCGGGCCGGGGTGCCGGTTCAGGTGCGCACGACCGTCGACCCGACGGTCCAGACGCCGACCGACGTCGACGAGCTGACGGCGCTCCTGGCCGGTCTGGGGGTGGACGACCACGTGCTGCAGGAGGTGCGACCGGACGGGACGACGGCCGCATACCGGGAGGCCCTCAGCGACGCGCGGTGATCGCCGGTGCGGACGTGGCGGTCGTCGTCGCGCACCGGGCCGGGAGCTGACCGTCGGTCCGTGACCGGCCTGCACCCCGACCTCGCCACCGTCGACGACGTCTCGTCGATCCACGCGCTGCGGCGGTCGCTGGAGGACTGGATGGCGGCGCGCGGGACCGTGCAGTGGCGTCGCGGGTCGCTGCCCGTCGAACGCATCACCGCCCAGGTCGAGGCCGGCGAGTGGCACGTCGTGCGTGACGACGTCGGGCTCGTCGGCACCGTCCGGCTGCTCTGGTCCGACCCCGACTTCTGGGGCGACGACCGGACGCCGGCGGTCTACGTCCACGGCCTCATGGTGGACCGGCGCCGCACCGGCGACGGCGTCGGCACGGGCCTGCTCGACTGGGCGGCGCGGCAGGGGCGCGACGCGGGTGTCGACGTGTTCCGGCTCGACTGCCGGACCACCAACCCCGTGCTGCTGGCCTACTACGAGGCCTACGGGTTCACGGTCGCCGGGCAGCGCGACTTCGTCGACTTCTCGTGCACGCTGCTCCAGCTCGACCTGGGTCGCGCTCGCCACCGGTAGCCACGCGGTCGAGGCAGAAGACGGGACGAATGGCCCGGGTCAGCGGCCTGCGGCGCTTGCGACGATGGTCGAGCCGGCGATCCCGGTGCCTGCGAGTACCCGCCCCCACAAGGAGCTTCCATGACCACCACGACCCTCTCCCTCCCGTCGCGACGAGTGACGCTCCACCTCCGCGACGTCCTCGAGACGATCCGCACGGCACCGGTGCCCCCCTGGGGCACCTCGGTGACGGACCACGGCACGTACCTCACCTATCTCGTCGGCAGCATCGTCGCCTGGACGGTGCTCCCCCTGCTGGTCACCGGGGCGGTCGGCGCGCTGCTGTCGCTGTAGGGCCTCGCGGCAGGTCGGGGTAGGTGCGGCGGTAGTCGCCGGCTCAGGTCCGGCATGCACGCCGATGGCGAGGCCGCGCGCGGTCGAGTGAATCGGGGGACGCGGCGGCGTCATCCTGGGCCCGCGGTGGGACCATCGCGAGATGGCCGACACCCCGCTCCCGGCCGCCGGCTGGTACGCCGACGGGTCGACGGTCGGCGTGCACCGGTGGTTCGACGGGACGACGTGGACCGAGCACACGCGGCCGGAACCCGCCCAGCAGCTGGCCTTCGCGGGGCAGTCGGGCGAGAAGCGGTTCGCGAGCGCTGACCCCCGTTTCGCTACGACGACCTTCGAGAGCCCCGCCGGAACGCCGGCGACCTCGCTGGCGACCCAGTTCGGCGCCTCGCTGCCGACCCGGCTCGGCCTCGCCATGAGCCCGGCAGACCTCGCCGACCGGGACGCCGCGTTCTCGGCGCACCGCGTGGGTGAGGCGCGCCGGATGCAACGCGGAGCGATCGGCGCCTTCTGCTCGGCCTTGGCGATCCTCGTCGCCACGAGCGGGATCAGCCTCGCGCTCAAAGCCCCGGACGAGCTGTGGGCCGCCGGCGGCCTCGGTGCGGGTTACCTCGTCTGGCGCGCCCTGCGCGACTACGGGCGCTCGACGTTCCACGGAGCACCACGACTGTCCGTCGTCTCCGTCGCGCTGGCGACTGTCGGGCTCGTCGCCACGATCGGACTGTTCGTCGCTGTGCCCGTCGTGGCCGCGCAGCAGGCGTCGCACGCCGTGGACGACGTCGGCGGGCTCACCGGGCTCTCCGGTCTCACCGGACTGCCGACCGTGCCTGCGGTACCCGACCCGACGGGGTAACGGTCAGCACCACGTCGCGACGGCCTGCGCGAGCCGCGGATCGGCGACGTCTCCCGCCCACGCGACGTACCCGTCGGGCCGGATCAGCACCGCCCCCGGCGCCGCGACCGGTCCGAGCACCGGCAGCTCCCAGACGTCGTCGTAGGTCGCGACGACCGTCCGGACGCGGTCCGGCAGGCCGCCGGGCACACCCGACGTAACGAGGACCGGCCGGGCCTCGTGCAGGAGCGCGTAGACGCGCGTGGGGCCGTCCGCGGTCGTCAGGTCGAGGTCCGGCATCCGCCGCCCGAGCAGCGGGTGCCCGGCGCCGAGGTCGTAGTGCACGTCGAGACCGGAGAGCATCCCGGCGAGGCGTCGGCGCGGTTCGTCCAGGACGAGCACGTCGCCCAGGACGGCCTTGAGGGCGTCGTGCCGGTCGTCCGGGGTGGCCAGCGCGACCTGCGCCATCGTGCCCTGCAGGACGCGGGCACCGACCGGGTGCCGCTCCGCGTGGTAGGTGTCCAGCAGGCTCGCGGGCGACGTGCCGTGCACCACCTGCGCCAGCTTCCAGCCGAGGTTCGTCGCGTCCTGCACGCCGAGGTTGAGGCCCTGGCCGCCCTGCGGCGGGTGGACGTGGGCGGCATCTCCGGCAAGCAGGACCCGGCCCGCCCGGTACGACGCCGCCTGTCGGGTGTTGTCGGAGAAGCGGGTGATCCACGTCGGGTCGTGCGCGCCGAAGTCGGTGCCGTACGCGGCGAGGAGCGCGTCGCGGACGTCCTGCAGGCCGGGCTCGCCCCGATCGTCGACGACGGGTGCCTTCACCACCACCTGGTGCCGGCCGGTGTCGGGGTCGGCCGGGCCGATGCCGCCGCCCTCGCGCCGCACGCCGACCGGTGGCCGTTCGGTCAGCTCGACCTCGGCCATCAGGTAGGTGGTGGTGGGGTCCCAGCCGACGAAGTCGATGCCGGCGTCCTTGCGGACCAGGCTGCGACCCCCGTCGCAGCCGACAAGGAAGGTCGCCCGGATCGCGCTGCCGTCCGACAGCGCGACGTCGACGCCGTCCGTGTCCTGCGCGAATCCGGTCACCTCGCGCTCGCGGACGACCGGCACCCCCAGCTCGTCGACCCACTCGGCCAGGAGCCGCTCGGTCTGGCTCTGCCGCAGGGCCACCCCGTAGGCGAACCGCGTAGGGAAGTCGCCGAGGTCGAGCCGGATCCCTCCGAACGCGGTGATCTGCATCGCCTGTCCGGCGTCCAGGAACCGCTCCACGATCCCGCGCTGGTCGAGCACCTCGAGCGTCCGCGCGTGCAGCCCGCCCGCCCGTGCGACGTCGCGCTCCCGCTCGGCGCGACGTTCGACGACGACCGCGTCGACCCCAGCCAGCGCGAGCTCCGCCGCCAGCATCAGGCCGCTCGGGCCGGCCCCGGCGATCACCACTGCGTGCTCGGTCATGCCCCCATCGTGGCGCAGGCGGCCGACCAGATCGATGCCGAACCGGCCGACGCCTCGGTCTCCCGGGGGCTCCACGGGCGCGAGCACGTCGTCGCGCGTGGCAGGCTCGGCGCATGCCCGACCTCGCTCACCGACGCGCCGCCGCCGTCGTCACCGTCCAGCGCCCTGACGGACACCCCCTCACCGACACCGAGGTGGTCGTCGCGCAGGAGCGGCACGACTTCCTGTTCGGCAACATCGGGTTCGACTTCCTCGACCCCGCGGGTGCGTCCACGACGCTTGCCGACCTCTGGTTCGACGTGTTCAACGCGGCCACGCTGCCGTTCTACTGGGGCCGGTTCGAACCCGTCCGCGGCCGCCCCGACACGGCTCGGCTGCTGGCCGCGGCGCGCTGGTTCGCCGAGCGCGGCGTCGTCGTCAAGGGCCACCCGCTCGCCTGGCACACCGTCGGGGCACCCTGGCTGCTCGATCTGACGACGGCCGAGATCGCGGACGCCCAGGACGCGCGGATCCGTCGCGACGTGGCGGACTTCGCCGGGGTGATCGACACCTGGGACGTGATCAACGAGGTCGTGATCATGCCGGTGTTCGACAAGGAGCCCAACGGACTGACCCGCCTGGCGTGGGACCGCGGCCGCATCCCCACCATCCGGCTCGCCTTCGACGCGGCCCGGGCGACCAACCCGGCCGCGACCCTCCTGCTCAACGACTTCGACATGTCGACCGCCTACGAGTGCCTGATCGAAGGGGTGCTCGAGGCCGGGATCCCGGTGGACGCGATCGGCCTGCAGAGCCACATGCACCAGGGCTACTGGGGCGAGGAGAAGACCCAGGCGATCCTCGACCGGTTCGCACGCTTCGGCCTCCCGCTGCACCTGACCGAGACGACCCTGCTGTCCGGCGAGCTGATGCCGGCGCACATCGAGGACCTCAACGACTATCAGGTGACGTCGTGGCCGTCGACGCCCGAGGGCGAGGCACGGCAGGCCGACGAGCTCGAACGGCACTACCGCACCCTGCTGGCTCACCCCGCGGTCGAGGCGGCGACCTACTGGGGTATCACCGACGAGGGCGCATGGCTCGGGGCGCCGGGCGGACTGGTGCGCGCCGACGGCACCCCGAAGCCGGCCTACGACGCGCTGCGCCGGCTGGTCAAGGAGGAATGGTGGCTGCCGCCGACCACCCTGCGCACCGACGCCTCGGGGCGCGTGCCGGTCAGCGGCTTCCGCGGGACGTACTCCGTGGACGGGGTGCCGTTCCCCCTCGACGGCGACGAGGAGGTGGTCGTCCGGATGGGTCAGACCTCCATCACCCCGGTGGCCGGGTCCTCGCCGGTCGGGGCGTAGCGCAGCGCGACCGCACCCGCGCTGCCCGCCACGGGCGGCTCCAGCAGCCGCAGTGCCGATGGCCGCACCCCGTCCGGGAACACCTTCTTCCCCTGACCCAGCACGATCGGGTAGACCCACAGCGTCAGCACGTCGAACAGCCGCTCAGCCAGCAGGGTCTGCACGAGGTCGACGCTGCCGATCACGTGGGTTCGCTCGTGCCGGTCCCGCACCGCGCGGACGTCCGCAACGAGGTCCGTACCCAGGAGGCTGCTGCCGGCCCAGCGGAGGTCAGGGGTCCCACGGCTGGCGACGTACTTGGGCACGGCGTTGAGCTGCCGGGCGATGACGTCGTCCTTGTCCGGCCAGTACGCGGCGAAGATGTCGTAGGTCCGACGCCCCAGCAGCAGCGCGTCCATGCCGGCGATGCCGTCCCGGACCTGGCGTCCGACGACGTCGTCGGGCAGCGGCGCCTGCCAGCCGCCGAACGGGAAGCCGCCCGTGGTGTCCTCGTCGGGAGCGCCGGGCGCCTGGGCGACGCCGTCGAGGGAGACGAACAGGTCGATGTACAGGCTGCCCACGGCTGCTCTCCCGGGTCGATCGTCCTCGGTCCACGCGACCGTCCGACCCAGCTCGGCATCGGGGCGAGGGCGCGGCCGACCGCGGCCGGCTCAGGCCGTCGCGGCCACCGTCCGCCGGGCAGCCCTGCGATGCTGCATCCGGTGGACGGTCCTGCGGATCGGAGGCAGGGCTGGAACACGCTCAGGGTCGCGAAGACGATCGTGTTGATGCCGACGAACAGGCCCAGCGCCTCCACGAACGGGGACTGCAGCACAGACGACGGCAGTGGAGTCCAGCGCGCGACCAGCGCCGCCGCCGCCAGGGCGGGCAGCGCCGCCGCGGCGACGACCTCGCGACGCACCTCGTTCCACCCGGCCTCGCGGTGCAAGGCGATCTGCACGAGCGACGTGACGAACGCCGCCTGGAGGAACAGCGAGTACCCGACCTCGATCACGAGGGGCAGTGCGAGCAGCCTCCCCCGCCAGCCCCCCGCCCAGGCCGTGACGACTCGTTCGACGACGAAGACGACGCCGATCAGGACCCAGAACAGCGACCAGCGCAGGCTGTCGGCGGCCAGCAGGGAGATGACCAGGAGCAGCAGGTACGCGTTGAGCGCGATGACCCCGTACCCGAGCGCGAGCTGCTGCGCCCAGTACTGCGCTGTCGTGTGCGTGAAGCCGTAGGCGCCGACGTTCTCCAGCGCGCCCCGTTGCCAGCGCAGTCGCTGGCGCCGCAGGGCGGTCCAGGTGGGCATGACCTCGGTGGTGACCCTGCACTGCTGCGGGGACGTCATACCCGCCCCGAGCGACTTCAGCGCAAGCGTGAGCTCGTTGTCCTCGGTCATGGCGTGGACGTCGTACACGTCGCCGGGGGTCCCGGGCACGAGCGAGCCACGCGCCTCCGCCACCGCGCGCAACGCGTACGCACGGAACATCGATGCCGTTCCGGTCAGGACGAACAGGTTGCCCTCCCGGCGACGGACGACCCGCTGGTAGCGATGGAACTCGTTGCGTTGCAGCTGCCCGAGGATGCCCATCCCGTCCTCACCGGAGAAGAGGCCGCCGACCGCGACGAGGTCCGGGTCGTCCTCCAGCGCACCGACGGCGACCTCGAGGAAGTCCGGCGCGATGGAGGAGTCGGCATCCATGACCATGACCACGTCCTCGACGCCGACCCGCGGGAGCAACACGGCAAGCACCTGATTGAGCGCGCCGGCCTTGTGCTGGGTGTTGCCCACGGTCTCGATGACCTCGACGCCACGTTCACGGGCGATCCGGACCGTGCCGTCGGTGCAGTTGTCGGCGACGACCACCACGCGGTCGGGCGCGCGGGTCTGGTGGCTGAGCGAGGTGAGCGCCACGGCGATGATCGCCTCCTCGTCGTGGGCCGGGATGAGAACGGTGCAGCGCAGCACCAGGCCGACGGTCTCGGCTCCCGCCGGGATCGCCGTGAGCGGCCATCCCGGCCGCTGCTCGAGGTCGAGGCTCCGTACGCCCGCGCTGCCGAGGGCGCGCCGGCTGAGCTTGGCGATGTCGGCGCTGACCGGCGCATCGAGCCCGCGCCCCTGCGAGAGCACCCGCATGGCCGCCGCACACTGCAACGCAGACATGCCGACGACGAAGGCGGCGAGCGCCAGGCCGAGACCCAGTACCACCCCCGGCCTGGGCAGGCCCAGGTGCACGTCCACGTTGACCGGCAACCAGGCAGTCATGGCGTCGATCGCGCGCTGCGGTTCGTCCGCCGAGAGGTCGGACCGCTGCGCGGCGAGATCCCAGATCGCCAACCCCAGGAGCACGAGGCTCAGCGCGCCCAGCCCGACGGAGACCCAGCCCAACCGAGCCGCCCGCCGCTGCCAGGTCTCACGGTCGCCCAGGTCGGCGTCGGGGCTGCCGTCCCGCTGGTGGTCGTGGGTGTCGTGGTCCTTCTGCCCGCGGCGCAGGCTGACGACCGTCATCACCAGCCCAGCCAGGACGATGGCGATGCCACCCCACAGCAGGATCGCGCCCAACCCTGCGAAGCCGAGCACTACCAGCACGAGTCCCACGACCAGCAGAGCCAGCCAAGCCGGCATGACGACACCTCCAGCGCCGCGCAGTCGCCCGAGAGTCCCTGGGCACACACCACGCCGAGGGTCGGTTGCGCCAAGACTCGCACGTTCCGGCCGTCGCCATCAGGGGAACGACGGCCGTCAAGGGCGGTGTCGCATGTTCTGGCGTTCCTGCGCCTCTGCATAGCGGCAGGCGACCTCCGCGCTGGGGCCGGCGGTGAGCAGCGCGCACCGGTCGGTCGGGGTGGCCTCGCACCCGTCGGGCGCGGTCGCGGCATACCGCTGCCACTGGGGCGTGTACCCCTGCCACTGGCAGGCGCCGTGACGCGCCGCGACGGCGGCTGCGACCGTGCAGGCGGCAGAACCAGGGCACCCGGGGGTCGCGTCGGCCGGCGTCCGGTCGAGGGTGCCGACGGCGGTCACGATCGCGGTCACGACGAGTGCCGCGACGAGAAGCAGGCTGCCGGGTACGTGGACGGTGTGGCCGTCGGTCGTCTCGGGTGGCTGCTGGTCGTCCTCGTCGAGCTCGACCTGGACGAGGTGTTGCCGGCGTGGCCGGCGGCGGGCGGCTGGGGCGTGGGTGGTTCGCATGTCACGGACCGTGCCCTGACGGGGTACCCGGACGGCCCGCGACCGGTATTCATCCGGTATCCGGCTCCTTGACCCTGGTCTGCACAGCCCGGATCATCCCGGTGATGGGCGGCATCCAGGTGCTCGGACCTGCTCGGGTCGACGGGAACGGCGACCTGAGCCCTCGCGAGCGGACGGTGCTCGCGGCGCTGGTACTGCTCATCGGTCATCCCGTGAGTCCCGACGAGCTCGCGGACGCCGTCTGGGGAGACGCGTTGCCGGCGACCTGGAACAAGCAGGTGCAGTCGGCCGTGGGCCGCGTGCGACGAGCGATCGGACCCGCGGCGATCGAGACGACGCCTGCGGGGTATCGGCTCCTCGTCGAGCCGCGCACGGTCGACGTCACGCAGTTCGAGTCCGAGGTGAGCCGCGCCAGGATGTTCGCCGCGACCGGCGAGCCTGGCCGGGCCGCCATGGTCTTCGACCGGGCGCTGAACCTGTGGGACGGGCCCGCGTTCGCGGACCTCGCCTCGTGGGAGCCGGGCCGCTCCCAGGCCCAGCGGCTCGAAGAGGTGCGTCGCACCGTGCAGGAGGACCTGCTCGAGGCCCGGCTCGCGTTCGGTGACAACCGTGGCGTGGCCGCCGACGCCGAGTCGGCGGTGCGCGCCGAGCCGCTGCGGGAACGCCGGTGGGCCGTGCTCGCCCTCGCTCAATATCGCGACAGCCGGCAGGCGGACGCCCTCGCGACGCTGCGCCGGGCACGCCGGGTGCTCGCCGACGAGCTGGGGATCGACCCGGGCGCCGCGCTGGTCGAGCTCGAACGGCAGGTGCTGCGTCAGGATCCGCGAGCGGCCGGCGTGGGCCAGCACGCGGACGCTCGGGCGACCTGCCCGTGGAAGGGCCTGGCCGCCTACGACGCCGCGGACCAGGAGGACTTCTTCGGTCGCGAGGACGAGGTGACGGCGTGCCTGTCCCGGCTCGATGCCATGCCCGTTCTCGTCCTCACGGGTGAGTCGGGCTGCGGCAAGAGCCGCTGCTGCGGGCGGGTCTCGTCGCGGCGCTGCGGGACGCGGGCCGACGCGTCTCGGTCACGGTGCCCGGGCCGTCGCCGGTCGCCGGCCTGCAGGCGGCACTGGCCGGCATGGGCGCCCGAGACGTCCTGGCCGTCGACCAGCTCGAGAGCCTGTTCCTGCTCGACCAGGACCGCGAGCAGGTCGTGCAGTACTGCGGGCTGCTGCGGCGGCACGTCCAGGACGGCGGGGCGCTGCTGCTCGCGGTCCGGGTCGACCAGATGAGCGGTCTGGCCGCTGATCCGGCGCTCGGCGCCCTCGCAGAACGAGGGCTGCACCTGGTTGCGCCTCTCGCAGGAGACGACCTCCAGCGTGCGATCGAGGAGCCGGCGCGGCTGGCCGGTCTCGCTCTCGAGCACGGCCTCGTCGACCTGCTCCTGAGAGATGTCGAGGCCGACCCGGGCGCCCTGCCGCTGCTGTCGCACGCGCTCGTCGAGACATGGCACCGTCGCGACGGGGACGTGCTCACCGTCGAGTCGTACCGGGCTTCGGGCGGCATCAGTGCGGCGGTCGCCCGCACGGCCGACCGGCTCTACGAGGGCCTGCCGGAGGACGAGCGGTCCCTGTGCCGGTCGATCCTGCTGCGGCTGGTCGCACCGTCAGTCGACGGCCCGCCGGTCCCGAGGCGCGTGCCTGCGTCGTCGTTGCGGGGCGACGTGGGACGCGAGCGGGTGGTCGCCGACCTGGTCGGAGCCCGGCTGCTGACGGCGCGCGAGGACAGCATCGAGATGGCGCACGAGTCCTTGGCCCGCGCGTGGCCGCGCCTGCGCTCGTGGATCGACGACGACGCCGTCGGCACGCGCCTGCTCCGCCACCTGGTCGCCGCGACGGAGGCGTGGGAGGCCCTCGGGCGGCCGGACTCGGACCTGTATCGCGGCGGGCGGCTGGACGCCGCGCTGGAGTGGCGCGACACCGAGAGACCGAGCCTGACGACCGCGGAGGAGCAGTTCCTGGCGGCGTCCGCCGCTCTGCGTTCGTCCGCGCTCGACGCCGAACGGGCCCGTGCGGCAGGCGAACGCCGGCAGAACCGTCGGCTGCGGGTGGCCCTGGCCGCGACAGCCGTCGTCCTCGTGATCGCACTGGTGGCGGCTGGCGCCGCGGGCACGTTCGGGCGCCGCGCGCGCACCGCTCAGGACACGGCCGAGGTCGAAGCCGTCACGAGCGGCTCGCTGGCCGCGGAGGGCACCAACCGTGCTGTGGCGGCTCTGCTCGCAGCCGAGGCGTTCCGACGGTGGCCCGACGACCCGAGGACCAGGTCGGCTCTCCTGAGCGTGTTCACCGCATCACCGGGCTTCCAGGGGTACGTGCCGGTTCCCGGAGCCACCCTCGGAGTCTCCGGCGCGCTCCTTCGAGACGGCAACCACGCCGTGGTCGCGCTCGACGATGCCCGTCTGGCCGTCATGGACCTAGAGACGGGCGTGCTCGATGACCGTTTCCCCGACGACCATGTGCCCGGGATGCGGGACTCCCAGGTCGTGGTGAGCGCCGACGGGACGACGGTCGCCCACCTGGCGTTCGCGCCGTCACCGCAGGACGAGTGCATCGATGCGACGCAGGGCGATCCGATGGACCGGACCACGCCGTTCGTTGCCGACGGCTCGACACCTGTGTGCATGACAGTCGCGACCTGGGACGTCGCCACAGGCGCGTCGCTGATGCCGCGCGTGAACGTGCCCGCGCTGACCGGCTCGATCGCCCTGAGCGCCGACGGCACGACCCTGGCCGTCCTGCGCCGTCAGGACGGTGCGGTCGGGCTGCTCGACGCTCGTGACGGCGACTCGCTCGGCTCGTTGCCCGGATCTCGCGACCCCCTGCCCGCGAAGCAGTTCCTGGACATCGATTCCGGCGCCGTCGCCTTCGACCCGGCCGGCCGGCTGTATGTGGGTTCCCACGACGGGCCTGTGCGGGTCCTGGCGTCACGGACGACGACCGTCGTGCGTACTCTCCCCGTCCCGGCCGGTGCCGCGAGCGTCTTCCTGGCCGTGGGCGACGACGAGCTCATCGACGTCGGGGCGCTGACCGCGTCTGCCGTGTCCCTCGCCGACGACTCTGTCCGGTGGACCGCCGCCCTACCCGCACCCGGTCTCTCAGCACTGAGCTGCCCCGAGGCGGCGGTCTCCTGGAGTCAGGAGCGGCTGCTGTGCAACGACTACAACGGGGTCGTCACCGAGCGCGACCTGGCGACCGGCGAGCCGAGCGGCGTCGACCGCGACACCCAGATCGGGCACGCCGGACCGATCGCGGTGTCGCCCGACGGTGCGACGCTCGCCACGTTCGGGCAGGCGCGGCCCGAGATCACCCGATGGAGGCTCGACGGGACCGGGCCGGTCACCCGACTCGTCGCCGCAGGGCAGGCGCCGATCGGCGGGTTCGGGCCCGGTGGTGCGACCCTGCTCGTCGGCACGGTGCCCGACACCCCGGACGGACACCCAAGGGCTCAGGCCGTCTGGGACCTCGCCCGCGACCGCGCCGCCGCAACACCGGAACGCCCGGTCACGGAACTGTTGTGGGGCTCGCGGGACACGCCGGTCGCGCGGGTCCCTGGCTTCGATGGACTCTTTCGTCTCGAAGTCCCGTCGGGGCGTCTGGTGCGCCTCGCTGCGGTCACGAGCACGGCGGACACCGTGAGCCCCGCCGGGGACGACCGGATGGCGGTCTACCAGGGAGGACCCAGCGCGATAGAGCTGGTGGATCCCGTGGCGGACAAGGTCGTCGGACCCCAGATCCCGACCACCGAGTACGTCTTCGGGATGTCCGCGGCACCGGACAGCAGCATGATCGCGACCGAGCAGGTCGGTGACTCCGGCCTGTTCTCCGACTCGCACACCCGTTTCTACAGCCTCGCCACGGGGTCCGAGTGGCCACAGTCGCTCGGTGGCTGGTGGTGGACGGTCGCCGGCAACGACGGACTTATCGTGTCGTCAAAGGGTCCGGACGTGTCGGTGCTCCGACCGCGAACGCTGACCCCGGTCCGTGAGCTGGCGAGCATGCCCGGTGAGGTCAAGGACCTCGCCCTCAGCGACGACGGCCGCACCCTCGCCGCGACCTCGACGAACCAGCTCACCGCCCTGTACGACCCGGCGACCGGGATCCGTCTCGGCGACTTCATCGACCTGCCCGTGCGGTTCGACGCCCGCGCCTACGTGAGCCACGACGGCACCACCCTCGCCGTTCCCGGCCGCGACGGTGTGCTGCTCTGGAACCTGGCCCCCGCCGACCTCGCCGCCGCCGCGTGCCGTGTCGCGGGACGCAACCTGACCGCGTCCGAGTCGGCGACCTACCTTCCGTCGCTCAGCTCGTCGGACGACATCTGCCCGGCGGCCTGACTGTCAGGCGATGCCTGCCGCCTCGTGCTCGGGGACGAGCACCAGTGCCAGGTGCGGATCGATGAAGGACGCCAGAAAGGCCGGCAGGGACGCTTCCCCGTGCACCGGAAGGCGACCGTCGCGCCGTCGGCCGCCTCGAACGTCGCCAGCGACGGGAGAGGGGGCGTTCCTGGGGAGGACCTCGCGTCAGCTCGGACGATGGCGCGACGACGTCGCCGGCACGAGCCGCTATGGAAGCGGGTCTCGACCACCCGAGCGAAAGCCGTGACGACCATCCGGCTTCCCGGATGGTCGTCACGTACCGCAGCGCATCAGCTCAGCGCATCGGCTCAGAGTGAGACGAAGACCTCAGGCGAGAAGTTGTACGTGACCGCGACCTTCGCACCGGTCAGGTCGACGGGCGCATCGAACGTCACGACACCCTGACCCACGCCGCCGGGGTACAGGTCGCCGACCTGCGTGAGGTCGCCGGGCGTTCCGGCGACGAGGACGCTGTCGAACGAGCGGCCGTCGGCGGTCACGATCTTGAGCCGGAAGTCCAGCCACGGGGTGACCTTCTCGGCCTTGACGTTCGTGATCGTCACTGGGACGTTCACGTACTGCCCGTTCGTCGGGTCCTCGTTGAACTGGTTGTCGGCCTTGTAGGTCGTGTACGCGACGGGTGCCGCGAGGAGGATGGTGGCCTCGTCGTTGCCGACCGGCGTCCCCGCGGGGAACGGGTCGGATACCGTGCCCTGCGGTGCGGCCGGCGCCTCGGCCGGTGCGGCGCTCGCGGCGGCGCCTTCGGCGGGAGCCTGTGTCGCCGCGGCGGCGTTGGGCTGCGCCTCGAGATCGTTGCAGGCGGTCAGGCCGCCGACGATCAGCACGGCAGCGAGCGGAAGCATCAGGACAGACTTGCGCATGATGGAACGTTCCTTCTGACGAAGAGATTCGGCCCAGCTGGGCTCGGGTCAGAGCGACAGGCGCCGATCGACCGCGGATCGCAATCAGGGACGGACACGTCGACCTCAGCAAAGGGTCGGTCGGTCTGCGGTGTGGTGCGCATCGATCGCGCACCCGGTCGGACCTCGCCGCGACCGCGGCCGTCCGATCTCTCTCGCAGTTCCAGCGTGTCGCCGTACTACCCGTGTGTTGCTCTCCTCTATCGACCTTACGTACCGGGCAACCCGGACGATCAGGGCCAAAGGTCCCGCCGGGCGGACACACAGGGTGACCTCGCTCACGGCCGTTCGTCGCGGCTCACGACCCGGTCCAGGGGCACTCCTACGGTCGCGAGCACGAGGTCGCGGCCTTGCCTGTCGCGGCTCGACAAGCCTGATCGCATCGAGCAATTCGGACTACCGTTGAAGTCTTCGTCTTGCCCATCGGTGTCGACGACCGCACCTCGTGGCCGTCCGCGGGTCGCGGGTCGGAGAGAGCACGACGAGTGTGGTCATCTGGCTGGCGTCCATCGCCGCCGTCTTTGTCGCCGTGCAGGCGCTCACCCTTGCGGCGGGCGGGTTTGGGGGGCCCAGGCGCCGGCTGATCGATCAACGACGAACGACGCCCTCCGACGCCGGCATCGAGCACGTCGTCGTCTTCCGCGTGGGTCGTGGTGGATGGCTGATCATCTTCCTCCTCGCCGGGATCTCGTTCGCCGTCGCCGGAATCGCATTCTGGGTCGGCTACAGCAAGGTCTTCGTCCTGTTCGGTGTCCTCTTGGCGTGCGCCGGGATCTTGCAAGCGCGTGTTCGCCTGGAGGCCGGTGACAAGGACGTCAGGGTCGTCAACCTCTTCCGTACGCACACGTTCGACTGGGGAGAGGTCGACACCGTCAGGTTCGCCGCCGGGACCCCCGGCCTCGGACCGTTGGTGTTCACGTTCGCGGACGAGACCAGGGTCAGCGCGCAGGTCACCGACACCCCGTTCGGAATCGGTGATCGCAGCACGAAACGGCTCCTCGGGCGGCTGCGCAAGCTTCCAGAGGGTGGCTCGCCCGCCACAGGTCTTCGACGAGGCTCCGGGGCATCCGGTCGAGGACCGAGAGGCGGTGCCCGCTCGCAGCGTCGTCCAGAACGCCAAGCCGCGATGGGTGCGATGGTCGGCCGCAGCCGCCGTGGTCGCTGCCGGTCTCGCCGTCTGGGTCGTCAACATCTCGGTGTCGCCGCTCCGGATCAGCCCGGAGAACCTGACGGTAGGTGACTGCCTGGCATCGGCAGACTTCACGTCGACCCGCATCGTCGACGTGGAGCTGTTCGACTGCACGACGCCGCACGACCGAGAGGTGTTCGCCGAGGTTGATTTCGCCGATGAGAAGGGTGCGACCGTCGCGGCGACCGAGGCGGCGTGCCGGGACAAGGACTACGTCGGCGTCGTCCCCGACGAGTCAGAAGCTCGAGATCCACTACCTGTCGATGGGTGTCTACGGCTTCTGCGTGCTCAAGGCTCCGCACGAGGTCGCCACGACGTTGCGCGCCAGCCGCCACTGAGGCCAGGGGGCCAGCAGGATCACGACGAGCGCACCCAGCCCGAGGGCGGGCGCGACCTACGGTGACCTCGCGCCGACGCCACGATCGGTGAAGGTCTCGCGATCCAGGGAGAAGAGGTCGCCGACGCCGGAGCCGCGTCGACGACTGGATTGCTCGCGCGCTGCCGTGACGAGGCTGACAGGTGAACGTGAGACATCGGCCGATTCGAGAACGCGACGAGCAGCGTGCCGGCCCGGTGGAGACCGCGGTTCGCCTTTCGTTGCGGCTACGGGTGGGTCAGGCCGAAGAAGCCGATCAGCACAACGGCAACCGCGATCGCGAGCGCGCTCAGCCGCGCGGTCCGCCGCCGCACCGAGAACCCGAGCGCCGGTAGAGCTGCGACAGGCGCCGCCAGGACCGCACCCGTCAGGATCCACAGGATGAACGACGGAACCGGCTCGGCGGTGTTGCTTGCCATGAAGTCGCTGCCCACAAGGATCGCCGCGAACCCGAGGACGGCGGCAATGATCAGCCACACCGCGACGAAAGCGACCAGGAGCGCCCACCGTGAGGACGTCGACAGCGGAGCCACGGGCGTCATGATGCTCCCCCTGTCGCGTGGACGACAACGGGCGACCAGCCGCCGCGGGTGCGACGACGATGCCCGGGTCGTGTCCACGCGCGGGCATGGCGCTCGGGCAGCTGGGTGGAGCCTGCCGGCCCCTGAGACGCGGCTCGACGACGAGAGCGCGAAGTGCCGTTTCCCTCCCATCGGCGTCGGTAGTGTCGCGCCATGGTGCGCCGCAGCGAGATGCACGAGATCGAGCTTCTCGATGCGGACGCGATCGCCCCCCTCGAGGCGGTCGGGGTTCCCGGCCGCGGACGTCGTCTCGCCCGCCGACTGCTGGCTCTGACGGCGGTCCTCGTGGTGCTGGCCGCCGGCACGGTGCAGTGGGTGTCCGACACTCGAGAGCACGCGGCGCAGGCCCGGCTGGCGCGGGTGCCTGGCGTACTTGAGCCCGTGGATGAGGTCCTCACGGTCGGGGCGCCGCACACCGAGGCGATCGGCGGTTCGTTCGAGCGCAAGCCGGATGGCTCTCAGACGTACACGTGGTTCGGTGCCACGGGCGACGAGCCCGCCTGGACCGCTCAGCTGCTCGGCCCCCTCCCCGAACTCGCGCTGAACCCGGAACAGGTCATGAGCGGAACCACGTGCCAGACCGACCAGAAGCCCGGCGCCGACCCCGCGTCGGCCGCCCGAGTGGTCTGCCTGGTGACCGACGGTGCGTTCCTGGTCGACAGCGGCACACCGACACCGCTCCCGGCAACCCACCGCGACGTCGTCGCACTGTCGACCAGGACCGGAGCCGTCCTGGCGCGTTGGTCGATCGGCGCCGGAGACAGCCTCGCGATCCTGCCGCGAGATGTGGTGGCGGTCGGTTCGCCGGGTGTCGACGGCATCACCGTCACCGCATACGACCTTCTCACCGGTGCCGCGCGCTGGTCGCACACCGAGCTGCCGCCCGGGTACGTCTACACCGACGCCCCGTTCAACACCGTCGGGCTCTTCGCCATGGGCGATCTCGTGGGGTACAGCGCGCCGTCCGGATCCATGACTCTGCTCACCGGGGAGGGGCAAGCGTGCGTGAGCTCGCCATCGGCGCCGGTGGTGGCGGCATGACGTGGATGGGGGAGCAGGACGCGGGTTTCGCGTGGCAGAAGAGGTCCGCCGGCGGCCGGACGACCACGACGTTCGTCGCGGCCGATGGCAACCCTGCCGAGGACGTCACGTTCGACGGCGAGCAGGTCTACGTCAGTGTCGATGACGGCAGCGTCCCTCATCTCGTCCTCACGTTCGACTCCACGGTGAAGCGCTGGAACCGCCGGGACGGTCACCTGGCATGGTCGGCGGGGGTCGCCTCACCGACGTTGGCCGTGGCCATCCGGGGCCGCCTCTACCTCACGACCGCCCTCGGCGTCGTCGCGCTCGACGGCGCGACCGGAACGCAGCTGTGGGAGTCCACCGGGCTGGGAGTGCCTCAGGCACTGATGACCGACGGTCGCCACATCCTCGTCTCGTACGGAGGAACGGCCGAGTCCGGACCAGGCTTCCTGGTCGCGTACGACCCTCGCACCGGCCACGAGGACTTCCGCGTGGGCCTCCCCGACGGCATCGACCAGATCAGCCAGGACAACCACACGCTCCTCGGCCTGAGCAATGTGACCGGAGACAGCGTCGAGCTCGGCTGACGCCGCAGGCCGCTGCCGTCTGGCGCCCGGTGCTCACGCGTCGACGGGATGTCCGTCCGTTGGCGGAAGCGGCTGTTCAACAGAAGCGGCGGGCGTGACCGCCGCTGTCTGCCCGGGCGAACCTGGCAGGAACTTGCGCCGACGGAGAGCGATGATGGTCCGCACGGCGATGCCGCCGATCAGGGCGCTCACTGCGGCCAGCACGAGGTACTCGCCTGCCTGGTAGCCCGCAGGACGCGTGTCGTCGAGCCAATGGATGCTGGCCGTGCCGACGGCGGCCCAGCTGAACGTGAACGCCCACGTACTCGGCATGAACGGCAGCCTCAGGAAGACGGGCAGCAGCCGGATCTGAGCGATCACCATGAGAATCCCGTAGCCGGCCAGCAACGCGGTGATGGTGTCGATCCGGTCGCCGAACAAGGCGAAGTAGGCAAGCAACGCAACGGCCGGCGGGGCTACCTCGATGGCCAGCGTCGGCAGGAGCGGGCTGGGCAGGGCGGGCCGGAACAGCAGCCGAGCCAGGATGATCGAGCCCAGCACCAACCAGCAGATCACCCCGAGCCCGAGCATGACCTCGCCCAGGCGTTGCTGACCGACCTCCGCAGCCGCCGCTGCTGCGACCAGACCTCCGGCGACCGTGGGCAGGAAGTAGCCCGGGTGGAAGCTTGTCGAGATCGAGCGTCGTATAGATCCACTGACCGGTGAACCAACCACCGGCGAGCACCGTCAGGACCACGAAGACGTCCACCAGGACGCGTCCGGCCGTCTGGGCGTGGGGGTAGACCCCTTCGGCGGCCAGCAGCATCGGCGTGATCAGCGCGAGCGAAGCGAACGGCCCGGCGACCGGGTCCCCCAGGTCCCGACCAAGCGCCAACCGGTTCGTCAACACGTACCGCACGTAGGACCCGAGAACGAGCAGCCAGCTCAGGGCCGCCAGGACGAGCAGCGCGTCGCCGACGGCCTCCGGCGCACGTCCGTATGCGGCGACAGTGACCCAGGCCCCGGCGAGCCCGGCCAGACCGAACGGAATGCCGAACGTGTTGAGCGGGATGCGCGCAGCGGTCATGAGTTGCGTCCTTACGGCTCGGCACGTCAACGCCGAGCGTAGCCGTCGACGCCCCTGGGAAGGGGAAGCGACCGAGGCACTCCCGACCGGCCTCTCGACGACGGCGGGACCGCCGAACTCCGCCGCCCGTCGGCGCCGGCGTCACCTACCACGGCGACTCCCACTACCCGTCGGCGAGTCGGAGTTCGGACTCGGCGTTCCGTCGCGTCGGGCTTCGGTGGCATGCTCGTTCGCGTGCCTCGGGCGCCAGAGCCATGCCCTGCCCGGCACTCGCGCGGTCCGTGCCGGGGCGCCGGTGCGAGTGTCTGTGGCCCGCGCCTGCGTCGACGTCGCGACCGGCCAGCTCCACCTCGGCCGAGGGGCCCCCCGTCCGCTGGTGATCGTGGAGAAGCGCTGCCCAACCCGGAGTCAAGGAGGAGCACGATGGCGAACAATGAGACCCCGACGCTCGACTTCAAGCTGGAGGTCGTCGTCCTGCCCGTGTCGGACGTCGACCGAGCCAAGGCTTTCTACACGTCACTCGGCTGGCGCGAGGACGCGGACTTCACGGCTGCCGACGGCCTGAGGGTCGTCCAGGTCACGCCACCCGGCTCGGCCGCGTCGGTCATCTTCGGCAATGACCTCACGAGCGGTGTGCCGGGTTCGGTCGAGGACCTGCAGCTCACCGTGTTCGACGTCGACAAGGCACGCGCGGACCTGGTCGCGCGCGGCGTCGAGGTCAGCGCGGTCTTCCACGACGCCGGCGGAGTGTTCCACCACGGCGGCACGAAGGCGCGCGTCGACGGCCCCTCGCCCACCCGGGCCAGCTACGGGACGTTCGCCTCGTTCCGCGACCCCGACGGCAACGGCTGGATCCTGCAGGAGATCCAGGTGCGGCTGCCTGGGCGTGTCGTCCCGACGACCGAGTACCGCGACCCGCAGGACCTGGCCGAGGCGCTGCGGCGCGCGGCGGCGGCGCACGGCGAGCACGAGGCGCGCACGGGACAGGAGGACGCCGACTGGCCGACCTGGTACGCGGCCTACATGGTGGCGGAGCGGGCCGGCGAGGACCTCCCGTCGTGAGCGACTACGACGTCATCGTCGTGGGCGGCGGGTCGCCGGGCGAGCACTGCGCGGGGGCGCTCGCCGAAGGTGGGCTCCGCGTGGCCCTGGTCGAGCGCGAGCTCGTCGGCGGCGAGTGCTCCTACTGGGCCTGCATCCCGTCCAAGACGCTGCTCCGGCAGGGCGAGGCCGTGCACGCGGCCCGCGACGCGCTGGCGACCGCGGAGATGGACGTCGCGGCCGCGCTCGGCTGGCGGGACTTCATGGTCTCGGACTACTCGGACGCAGGTCAGGAGACGTGGTTGGCCGGCCAGCGGATCTCTCTGCTGCGCGGCTCGGGGCGGCTCGCCGGCACCGGCGTGGTCGAGGTCGACGGCACGGCGTACACGGCCGACCACGTCGTCCTTGCGACGGGCTCGGAGCCCGTCATCCCTCCCGTGCCCGGGCTGCGAGAAGCTCGAGGGCATCTGGACCAACCGCGAGGCCACGTCGATGACGGCGGTCCCCCGGCACCTGCTCGTCCTGGGCGGTGGCGCCGTCGGCGTCGAGATGGCGCAGGCGGTGCGCAGCCTCGGCGGCGAGGTCAGCCTCGTCAGCGACCGCGTGCTCGGGCGGGAGCCTGCGCCGCTCGGCGACGCGCTCGCCGAGGCCCTGCGGCGCGACGGCATCGAGCTCCACCTCGGGGTGCCTGCGAGCTCGGCGCACCGTAACGGTGATGACTACGTCCTGACGCTCGAGGACGGTCGCGAGCTGCGCGGCGACCGCTTGCTCGTGGCCACCGGCCGGCGCCCCCGCACCCAGGGGATCGGGCTGGAGAGCGTCGGCATCGAACCCGATCCGCACGGGATCCCCGTCGACTCCTCGCTGCGCGCGGGCGACCGGCTGTGGGCGGTCGGCGACGTCACCGGCCTGCTCCTGTTCACGCACGTGGGCAAGTACCAGGCGGACGTCGTCGCCGCGAACATCCTGGGCGAGCCGCGCGTCGCCAGCTACAGCGCGGTCCCCCGCGTGGTCTACACCGATCCCCCCGCGGCGGCGGTCGGCGCGACCGAGGCGCCCTTCAGCGCGACAGCCATGATCTCCGAGGTCGCGCGCACCGCGACGTACACGCGTGCCTATGCCGAGTCCAACGGCTTCCTCACGCTGCTCTCGGACGGCGCGCGGCTCACCGGCGCGTACGCGCTGGGGCCGGAGGCCGGCGAGTGGCTGCAGCAGGCCACGCTGGCCATCCGGGCGGAGGTCCCTCTCGACGTGCTGCGCGACACCATCCAGCCGTTCCCGTCGTTCTCGGAGATCTACGGCGCGGCCCTCAAGGTCTTGTTCGGCGTGATAGCGGGGCAGGGGAGGCCGGGCTGATGGCCGCGCTGACGGGTCAGACCGTCGTCGTCATCGGCGGGAGCGCCGGCATCGGGCTCGAGGTCGCACGGCTGGCGCGGTCCGAAGGTGCGGACGTCGTGCTCACCGCGCGCGACGCTGCTCACCTCGAGGCAGCCGCGGCCGAGGTCGGCGCGAGGACCTCGGTCGCGTTCGACGCGACCGACTTCACAGCCCTCGAGGAGTTCTTCCGGGACCTGCAGACCCCGGTCGACCACGTCATGGTCACGGCAGGGCGGCCGTACTACGCGCCGCTCGCCCAGATCGACTTCGAGCAGGCGCGACGCAGCCTCGAGGCGCACCTGCTCCTGCCGTTCCACCTCGCGCGGTGCGCGGGACCGTCGATGCGTGCAGGCGGTTCGTTGCTGCTCATGGGCGGGACAGGCGCCCGCCGTCCGGGGGTGGGCCTCGGGATCATCGGCATCGGCACGACGGCGCTCCCGGGCGTCGTCGCCAACCTGGCGCTCGAGATCGCCCCGGTCCGGGTCAACCTCATCGCGGCCGGGTTCGTCGACACTCCCCTGTCGGCGTCCTTGCTGGGCGACGGGCTCGACGAGCGGCGCGACGAATCCCCGTTCGACGCTGCCGATCGGTCGGGTCGTGAGCCCGGTCGACGTCGCCCGGCTGGCGGTGCACCTGATGACGAACACCGCGCTGACGGGCGCGACCTACGACATCGACGGCGGGCAGCAGCTCGTCTGAACGACAGCCGTCCCCCCAGAGAGAGGTGTTCCCTCATGCGTTCCGACATGGTGCCAGGCGGCGTCCTGACTGACTACGAGCTGCCCGACCACACGGGCACAGTCCGTCGGCTGAGCGAGCTCCAGGGCGACGACCCGATGATCCTCACGCTCGCGCGCGGCCACTACTGCCCGAAGGAGCACCAGCAGCATCTCGACCTCGCCGCACTACAGCCGAAGCTCGCGGTGGCCTACACGAGGATCGTCACCATCGCGACGGACGAGCACCACACGCTCCAGGAGTTCCGCGCGTCGGTGGGTGCGCACTGGCCGTTCCTGTCGGACCCCGGTCGCATCGTCCAGCGGGACCTCGACATCCAGGAGTACACCGACCCCGAGCACGACCCGATGATCCCGCACACCCTCGTGCTCACACCCGGTCTCGTGATCCACAGCGTCTACAACGGCTACTGGTTCTGGGGACGCCCCTCGGTCGACGACCTCTGGCGCGACCTTCGCGCCGCCTCGAGCGAGGTCCGGCCGGACTGGGACCTGAGCGCACCGGGTCTGCGTGAGGCGTGGGACGCCGGCGACGTGTCGAGGTTCCACGGCTGGGAGCGGCTGTCGCCCGAGCAGGTGCGGCGCGCCCGCGGCCTGTCGGACTGACGACCATGGCGACGCTCGTCTCGGTCAACGTGGGTATGCCCCGGGACGTCCCCTGGAGTGGTCGGACGGTGCACACGGGCGTGTGGAAGAGCCCGGTGACCGGCCCGCAGATGGTCCGCCGCCTCAACATCGACGGTGACGGCCAGGGCGACCTCGCCGGTCACGGTGGTGAGCAGCGCGCGGTCCTCGTCTACCAGCTCGACTCGTACCGGCACTGGCAGGAGTTCTTCGGCAGCGACGAGCTGGAGCCCGGTGCGTTCGGCGAGAACTTCACCGTCGACGGGCTGGGCGACGACGAGGTCCTCGTCGGCGACCGGTACCGGATCGGCGAGGCGGAGTTCGAGGTCACGCAGCCGCGGGTCACATGCTTCCGCGTCGCGATGCGCATGGGGCAGCCGCAGCTCCCGTCGCTGCTCGTCGCTCATCACCGGCCCGGGTTCTACCTGCGTGTGATCACCGAGGGACAGGTCGCCGCCGGCGACCAGATCGCGCGCACGACACGGGTGCCCAACGCCCTGAGCGTGGCCGACATCGACGCGCTGCTCTACCTGCCCGGGCACGACGAGGGGCGGCTCCGAGCGGCCATCGACATCCCGGCACTGAGCCCGGGCTGGCGCGAGTCGTTCCGGGCCATGCTCGAGGGGGGCCCGCAGGTCGTCGGGACTGGCGGCGTCGCGGTCGCGGGCGCGCCGTCGTGGGTGGGCTTTCGCCGTCTCACCGTCACCAGCGTCGTCGTCGAGACATCCTCGGTGACCTCGTTCCTGCTCGCCGGGGACGACGATGCCCTGCCCGCGTTCGAGGCGGGCCAGTTCCTCACGCTGCGCGTGCTGGGCGCCGGTGACCCAGCCCCAGTCCGGACCTACTCGCTGTCAGGCGACCCGGGCGGCGGCCACTACCGGATCAGCGTGAAACGCGAGCCGCACGGTCTCGTGAGCGCGCACCTGCACGCCCACCTGCAACCCGGAGACGAGCTCGAGGTCGCCGCGCCGAGGGGTGGCTTCGTCCTCGACGAGGGCAGCGAGCCCGTGCTGCTCATCAGCGCAGGCATCGGGCTGACTCCCCTGCTCGCGATGCTGCACGACCTCACGAGCGCTCGCAGCACGCGGGAGGTGTGGTGGATCCACACCACCCACGACGCCGCGACCCACACCTTCTCCGACGAGGTCGCCGCCCTCGTCGCTGCGCTGCCGACCGCCCGCTCGCTCGTCTACTACACGACGCCAGAGGGACCTCCCGCCCCCGGCTCAGGGATCCGCACGGGTCGGCTGACGGCGGACGTCGTGGCCGGGCTGGGGCTTCCCGCCGACGCGAGCGCGTACGTCTGCGGTCCGGAGACGTTCATGGACGGCACGGTGGCCGCGCTCGCACGCGCCGGCCTCGACCCGGCCCGTGTCCGCACCGAGCGCTTCGGTTCACGGTCGGCGATCAACCCGGGCGTCGTCGGTGCGCAGGCGCCTCCGCCCCACCAAACTCCGGGCGTGCTCGGGACGGGACCCGCCGTCACCTTCGCCCGCTCCGGGCTCACCGCCAGATGGTCGGACCGCTACGGCTCGCTGCTCGAGCTCGCCGAGGCGTGCGACGTCCCCACGCAGTGGTCGTGCCGGACCGGCGTCTGCCACACCTGCGTGACCGGGCTGATGTCCGGGAAGGCGACCTACGGCACCCCTCCGCTCGAGCCGCCCGGGGACGACGAGCTCCTCATCTGCTCGTCGCGCCCGCTCACAGACCTGGTGATCGACCTCTGACCGCGTCCGCCGGGACTGTCGCGCACTACCCCGTAGGGTGCATCGTGGCGCCATGCCGTGGTTCCCGGACTTCGCCTCCGCCGCCGAGCTGCCCGCAGGCAGGTGCGCGAGGAGGGTCACGCCGACCCGGTCGCGCAGTACCTCGCGGCGCTGAGCCTCCGGCAGCTCGCACGATCTCGACGTCGTGTGGCCGGGGGACGTCCAGGTCTACGACCCCCGCGCCGGCCTGGTCCGAGGTCACCACCAGCTCCGCGACTTCGTGCGACGCAACACCGCGTGGCTGGCGAGCCAGCACGCCCGGGTCGAGACCGTGGCCTCCACGACCGTCGGGCGACGGGCCGTGGTCGAGATCCTCGCGCACCTCGAGAGCGACGGGCAGGCGACCGTCTGGCCCGTCGCGGTCGTCGCCGAGTCCCCCGACGACCGGTCGGTCATCTTCCGCACCTACTGCAGCCAGTGGCCGGTCGACGGGCGACGCCACCCCCGGCCATCCCTCCTGGAGCCGATGCGCGAGGCCCTCTCCGGCGTGGTCGGCCGCTTCCAGACCGCGCTGCGTGACGGCGATGTCCCCGCCGTCACGGGTGCCTTCGCCGAGGACGGCTACCTGCGAGAGTCGTTCGGCCCGCACGACGCTCATCGCGGCACCGCGGAGCTGGGGACCTACTTCACCACGTGCTTCAGCGCCGGCGGCGGCATCGAGCTCCAGCACTGCACCGTGACCGACGACGGCACGCGTTGCGCGGTCGAGTACAACTGCGTCCGCTGGGGCAGCGAGATGCTCTCACCGCAGGCAGGAGTCGCCGTCTTCGAGCGGCGGGCAGACGACCTGCTCGCGGCCGTGCGCCTCTACGACGACGTCGAACCGCCCGCAGCGCTCCGCTGACCCGAGGTTCAGCCGGGTCTGGCCTCGGAGGATTCGGACACTCCCAATGGAAGTCCCCATCCATCGGGCCGCTTGTGGATGGGGACAATGACTCGGTCCCGGAATCTTGCCCCTGACCTGCAAGATGTCTCGCTGCCCGGTCGGAACGCGCCCTGCTCGCGAAGCGAATGGCTCACGTGCGCGATTTGGGCACCGCCGCGGGCTCGCCCTCGGTACGGTCACGCCATGAGGGGGCGCAACATGCAGGCCGTCGAGCTGGCCGACGGCGAACCCACACGCGCGTCCCAGGACAGCGGCGCGGACCCGAGCACGAGCGCTACCAGGTCGACAAAGAAGCTGCGCTGGGCGCTCGCCGGTGGCGCCGCGCTGCTCGTCGCGACGCTCGCGGCAACCCAGGGCATCATCAGCTGGCGCCATGACGCAGCCAGCGCACAGCTGGCCGCTGTCACAGGAGTCGTACCCGAGCTCGACGGGCACCTCCACGCCGGCAAGAGCTACTCCGCGATGGAGATCAGCGTCCTGTTCGGGTCGCCGGGCGATGGCCGGCTGGTCCGCGGCCGTGATGGGTCACTGGCCTACCAATGGGGTCCCGCCGACCACCCGACGTGGACCACGCAGGTGCTGGGCCCTGTTCCCGCACTGGCCGGAGCGCTGTCCGTCGGCAGCCCGAGCCTGTGCGCGCCCGACGCGAAGACTGACGCCGACGCCGCCAACGCGACACGGGTCGTCTGCCTGATCACCGACGGCGGCACGGCGGTCCTCGACGACGAGGGCCAGAGCAAAGACGTGCCCGCGACCGCGACGTTCATCGAAGTCCTCGACACCGCCAATGGCACTCCCCTGGCGAAATGGCCCGCACCTGCGACAACGACGTTCACGCTGCTGGACGGGCACGTGATCGTCGGGACGACGCAGGGCACCACCGACATCTTCACCAGCCGCGAGGTGCTGACCGGTGACGTGACCTGGACCCATGAGGTCGTTCTGGCCGCCGGCCAGGCCACCGACCCACCGCGCAGCGACGTGAGCGCCTCCCATTTCAAGGACATGCTCATCCTCCGAACATCGGGCCGCCGGCTCCAGCTGCTGACCCCGGACGGTCACGTCATCCGCGACGACATCGGCGCAGACTCGAACGCCCTCTGGAGCTGGCATCCGGGCCCGACCGGCCGGCTCATACTGGAATCCTGGGACGACGCTGCAACCCCCTCCGAGACGCTCCTGGCACCAGACGCGAACCCGAACGCCGACCGGACCCTCACCGGTGGGCTCGCCCCTCCCGGAGTGGACGACGGCAGCGTCCCGGGTCTTCTCCTGACCGCAGACACGGCACTGCACGCGTGGGACGCCGACACCGGCGCCCCACGTTGGTCCTCGAAGGGCCTGTTCGACCTCGCGGAGGGCCCCACTCAGCCGTCCATCCTCGTCGTCCGCAGCCGGGTGTACGTCCTGACCTCGACCGGTGTCCTCGCACTGGACGGGCACACCGGCAAGCCCCTGTGGCGGGTCAAGCCCGACAAGGGGCAGGTCGCGACGACTCTCCTGACAGACGCCCACCACCTGTTCATCGGGTACGAACGCGCCGACCACGCCGGCGACGCACGGCTCGTTGCCTACCCGTTCGACGAAGGTGCACCGGCCTGGCAGATGGCCTACCCGAACGGGATCGATCACGTCGCGGCCTGGGGCGGCAAGCTCGTCGGCTACGACCAGGACTACACCAAGTTCACACTCCTGAACTGACTTTGCCCTGCCTGTCGACGAGCCGCTTTGCCCGTCTCCTTGTGCGCAACTGCTTCGCGCCCTGACGCACGCACGAGGCCCGCGCCCTGTGACGCCGGCACCGTGGACCTTCCACCACCCGGAGCCACCCGACGGACGCCGGACGTCGGTCATGTCCGCGACCCGCAGCTGATCGGGTGGGGTCGACGGCCGCGGCTGACTGGTTCGCACCTCGAATGCCGACCCGCCTTGCTGTGGCCGGTTGTGACCGCCACCGCTCAACGCTGCAGGGGCGGCTCCACGGACGCAGGGACAAGCCCACGCGCATGGTGTCGTAGGGTCTCAGGCGAAGGTGACGGGCCGTCCAGGAGCGCATGAACCACACGGGAGCTGTCCCGAGGGTCCTCCCAGTGATAGTCCCCATCCACCAGGCCTCTAGGTGGTCAGTGTTCCAACTCTTCCCTGCGGCAACGTGCGCAGGACCCCGTCCAGACTGCTGACATCGGGAACGGCGTTGACGCCACACCGGAACGCGCTTCGGCGGGGAAGGCCCTCCCGGCACGCTGCACACCGTGCCCGGGCCGCCCGTGAGCGCACTCGGCTCCTTCCGGCCGTGCAAACGCGCCGGACTCAGCAGTGCCGGAGTCCGAGAGGCGCCCGCCCGGCTACGAGGCTCGTCGGCTCCTGCGGGCCGCTGAGGGAGCGACGTCGCGCAGGCGGTCACGCATGGTCGTGAGGGTCACTCCGAGCTCGTCGACCTGACGTTCGGAGAGGGCACCGAAGAAGTTCTGCTTCACGACATCCAGGTGGCCCGGCATCACCTGGCGCACCAGTTGACGTCCATCGTCGGTGATTGCCGCCGTCACCGAACGCTCGTCCCCATCGGACCGCGATCGGACGATGAGACCGGCGTGCTCCAGAAGTCGGGCCTGGTACGTCAGGCCGCTCCTGCTGTGGACCGCACTGTCAGCGAGGTCGGTCATCCGCATCGAGCCCTTCGGAGCGTCGTCGAGGCGGGCGAGCAGGGAGAACTGCAGGTAGGAGATGCCGCCGTCCCGCCGGAGCTGGTCCTCCAAGACGAGTTGCAGGAGGTTTGAAGCCTCGACGAACGCCAGGTAGGCCTCCGTGTGCCGCCTTGTGAGGTCCACGACATCTCCCATGGTTCGAGTTGGAAGCATGGTACCTTGAGACATTGCTTCGAGTTGGAATCATCTGTTCCGTGGCCGCCTCCGGGATGGCCGAGCTCGCGATGCTCGCACTTCCGACCAGCCAACACCGACGACCAAGGAGTTCGCCATGACCGCACTCACCGGGATCTCCGGCGCGACGAAGAAGTACATCAACCCGGTCTTGCGGCCGCTCGCCGCATGGATGCCTCCGCTAGCGGTTCTGCGCCACGTAGGGCGTCGCAGCGGCAAGCAGTTCGAGGCTCCGGTGCAGGCGTACCGCACGTCGAAGGGATTCGTCGTGGGCCTCGCGTACGACGAGAACGCGAGCTGGGCGCTCAACATGCTCGCCGCCGACGGGGGCGAGATGCGCCGGATGGGTCGGCGCTACACGCTGACCACTCCTGTGCGGCGCGACGCGGACGTCCTCGCCGAGCTGCCTGCGCCCGTGCGCGCGATGATGCGGCGCCTGGACATCACGAACTTCATGGAGTTCACCGCCACGCGCGCCTGACACCGCTTCGCACGCAACGTCGAGGCCGAGCTGCACCTGAAGTGGTGCAGGAACGCCTCGACGTGCTCCTTCTTGTCGAGGAGGCTGAGCATGTGGTGTGAGCGTTCGTTGGCAAGGTAGGGGGCCGACGAGAACCAGCCGCCGTCGACGACGATGTCGGTCCCCGTGATGTACGACGACTCATCGCTTGCAAGGAACAGCGCGGTGTAGCCGATCTCCTCGGCCTTGCCGCTCCTGCGCAGCAGGACGGTGGTGTCCATGGCCTTCGACTGGATCTTCTTGATGACCACGTTCGAGCTCATCGATGCGGTGAGGTCCGTCTCGATCCATCCAGGTTGGATGACGTTGCAGCGGATGCCCCAGTCGGCGTAGACGTACGCCGCCGACCGCGAGAGACCCTCCAGTGCCCATTTGGAAACGAGTAGCCGGTGCCGAAGTTGCCCGTGATGCCTGCGACGGACCCGATGTTCACGATCGAACCGCCACCCGAGTCCTTCATCAGCGGGGCGCAGGTCTGGATCCCGCGCAGAGTGCCGTTCACGTTGATCTCGAACATCTTGTTGAACTCTTCGATGTCGACCTCCGAGAACCGCACCAGGGAGTTCGACCCGACGATGTTCATCAGCACGTGCAGACCACCGGCCGTCTCCTTGACCTGAGCGACGGCAGCGTCCCACTGGTCCTGGTCGACGACGTCGAGCTCGACGAAGTGGGCGGTCCCTCCGGCATCCCTGAGCTCTTGGACTAAAGCCTCGCCGCGCTCTCGCTTCCGGCCGGCGATGAACACCGTTGCGCCCTCTGCCGCGAAGAGCCTCGCCGACGCCCGGCCCATTCCTCCGTAGCCGCCAGTGATCAGTGCGACCTTGTTCTCGAGTCTCATGTCATCCCCTCGTGACCGCTGCCACGGCAACGGCGCGTGTCGTCAGAACGGACATCGATCGACTTGAGGCTAAGTCGCGTCGCACGTGCCCGCGACATGAAACCCAGGCCATTGCCCGCACCTTCGGGTGCGGTGCTCCACGCGCGGGGAGTTAGCCCGACGGGTGACCTCTTGGTCATGCCCCAGAGACCGCCGACCTGACGCGCAAGCGACTGGCTGAGGCGCCGTCGCGGCTCTGGCGACGACTACGATCAGCAGCCGGGAGACGCGAACCACACGGACGTTGTCCGTGAGGGTTCCACGGATCAAAGCGCGGATCCCCCGGGCCTCTGCTCAATTGGCAGAGCAGCGGACTTTTAATCCGCGGGTTGTGGGTTCGATCCCCACGGGGCCCACCTGACCTGCATAAACGCTGCCTGCCGCGCGCGTTCGACGTGTGGTCCCTTAGGAAGTCCCTTACAGGCTCTTCGAAGCGGCGGTGTGGCCGGGGGTGAGTCGAACACCCGGGTCGCGGCGTCAGAAGGTGTACCGCACACCGGTCAACTCTTCGGAGACCGTCCAGAGGCGGGCCGCAACAGCGCGGTCCCGGGCCCACCGGTTGAGCTTGCCGTCGGCGATTCCGCCGTAGAGCAGAAAGCGTGGCTGGTAGTAGCCGCCGGCGTGCATATCGGGGAACGTCGCTGCGTGAAGCTGGTACTTGGCGGCCCGAACGGCAGACGACGAAAGTCCACTGCCCGTTGGGGCGTCGCCCTTACGGCGTGCCGAACCCTGCAGGTTCGTCGATGCCGCACCGGGCTGAGTGCCGACACTGATCGTGCTCGCGTGCGCAGCATCGAGCTTGCGCTGCAGCTCGCTCGTGAACATCAAATTCGCGAGCTTGCTCTGCGCGTACGCGCGCCAGGGGCGATAGCGCTGCTCGCTCTGCAGGTCCTCGAAGTTGATCCGGCCGCGGTTCAGCTGGTACGAGCTGCTGCTGACGACGACGACGCGACTGCCGGGCGTGGCCAGCAGAGTGGGAAGCAACTGGCCAGTCAGGGCGAAGTGGCCAAGGTGGTTGGTGCCGAACTGCAACTCGAAGCCATCGCTGGTCTTGCCGTAGGGCGGGATCATCAGCCCGGCGTTGTTCATCAGGATGTCGATCCGGTCGTAGCTGGCACTGACGCCTTGGGCAAAGTCGCGAACAGAGCCGAGGTTGCCCAGATCAACCTGACGCACGTCTACGTGCGCGCCCGGGACCACGCTGAGGAGCCCCTCGGCGGCACGTTGTCCCCTCTCCGTGTTGCGGCACGCGAGGATGATCCGCGCGTTCACGCTGGCCAACGCGATGGCGCTGGCGTAACCGAGGCCACTGTTCGCGCCGGTGATCAGCGCGACACGGTCGCTCTGATCCGGAAGACCCGCATACACACGCGCCGCCTCAGCCAATGCCCCATCCGGTGCTGCCGGACTACTCGTCATGACGTCCCACGCTTCCGTACTGGTGCACCGCTGTGCACTCGAGCTATCTCAACCGGGCTGCTGCTCACTGGGTAACAGGTGTGACCTCCGGTCGAACGAGGAGTTGGACCGCGTCGACGACGGACTGTCGCCGATCATCAGTCGCGAGATCTGCAGTGAGCACGTCGTATTCCGGTCCTTGCGCGGCCCAGAGGGCAGCGAGTTCCATCACCATCCCGACCAGGACCGCGGCGGGAAGGGCATCACTCACGGCGCCTCGTCGCTGCGCGTCAACGACCGCGTCGACTTTGGCTTGCAGGTTCTTCACCATCGCGGGGACGGCGCCCTCGCTGCCACGCTCGAGACGATGCCAAGTGGCCAAGCGCATGGCGCCGGGAAATCGCTGGTGCAGGTCGAACAGCTTGCCTGCGTAGTCGGGCAGGTCGTCGGCGTCCATCGGGATCTCGCGGATGACGCTCTCACCCATCTGCTCGAAGGTGGCGTTGAAGAGGGCGTCCTTGCTCCCGAAGTAGTGGTAGATCTGCGCCTTGTTCGACCGTGCTTCCTCAGCGATCCGGTCCACGCGCGCGCCAGCTATGCCGTAGCGGGCGAACTCGGTCGCGGCGGCAGCGAGCAGACGGGCCTTCGTTGCCACTGCGTCCCGGGTCTGCTTCGTCATGGATCGATAGTAGACCCAAACTAACTAACTAGATAGTTGACACCTGATGCGAACGGGCGCATGCTGCTAACCATCTAGTTAGGACGTGGCTATCGGTGTTGGGTCCGAGGAAGGCAGCGATGTCACACGTTTGGTTCGTCACTGGTAGCTCCGCGGCCTAGGCCGCACGGTCGTCACGGCTGCGCTCGAGGCCGGTCACCGGGTAGTCGCGACTGCGCGCCGCCCCGAACAGCTCGACGACCTAGTCGAGCAGTACGGCGACCGCGTGCTGACAGTCCCGCTCGACGTCACTGACTATGACGGAGCCGGAGCCAGCAGTGGCCGCGGCCGTCGAGAAGTTCGGGCGCATCGACATCGTCGTCAACAACGCCGGCTACGGCGATCTCGCCGCCGTCGAGGACATGTCGCTCGACATGTTCAAGGCTCAGATCGACACCAACTTCTACGGCGTCGTCAACGTCACGAAGGCGGTCATCCCGACCCTGCGCGCGCAAGGCAGCGGCCACATCATCCAGGTGTCCTCGGTCGGCGGTCGCGCAACGGGACCCGGCCTGTCGGGGTACCAAAGCGCGAAGTGGGCGGTCGGCGGCTTCACCGGCGTGGTCGCCAAGGAACTGGCCCCGTTGGGGATCAAGGTCACGTCGATCGAGCCGGGCGGTATGCGCACCGACTGGGCCGGTTCGTCGATGGCGATCCCTGAGGTCAGCGAGCCGTACCAGCAGACGGTGGGGCAGTTCGCCGCCTACCTCCGCGCGAACGTCGGCAATGAAGCCTCGACGCCCGAGCGGGTCGCGAAGGTCGTCCTAGACCTCGCCGGTCGTGACGACGCACCCGTCTACCTGCTCATCGGATCGGATGCCGTCGTGGTCGCGAAGGCCGCGAGCGACGACATCGCAGCATCGGACGCGAAGTGGCACGACGTCAGCATCAGCGCGTCGGACTCAAGGCCAGAGGATTGGGCCTCCCTCATGCAGAACCTCGCTGGCGACGCGAACTGACGACCTAACCTCGCCATTTCATGCCGGTGGCGTGCCTTGGACAAGCGCTTCCGGCAGTGAGATCAGCGCGCACACGAGGCGAGCCGTACGTGACGACGAGCTGAGCAGGTCGGGCCGGCCGTGCGCGACGTCGGGATGATCGACGCGATCCGCGACGCACGCACCGTCGGCCTCTCCTAGTGCGCCATCCGCGACCTCGTCGGCACTACCGGAGAAGCCGCCCGCCAGCGCTACGGCACCAATCTCGCTCGCCCACCCAGCCGCGGTCAGGGCGCCACGGCCGTCCCTTGTGTGTCACAGATGTGTTCCCTGATCTTGCATGACACCCGATTGCGTCCAATGAGGTGAACCCGCAGGTCAGAGATGAAGCATGAGGGCAACCGGTGGGACCTACGGGAAACTCCTCCGCTACTCCGCGGGTTGTGGGTTCGATCCCCACGGGGCCCACCCAAGACCACCGGCCGCCAACGCAGGAATTTGCCGGTTTGCCGCTGAGCGTCATCGACCTCGAGCCCTCAGTGCCGCTCCGACGAGAGTCAGAGCTCGTTCGGGCAGGTGGGGCGGTACGGCCCGAGCGACGACGCATAGGTGGTCCACTCGCTGCGGGTCAGGTTGCGGCCGGCGAGCCGACACGCATCGACGCTCAGGTGCGCGGGCACGAGGTCCCACACGGCGACCCCCTGCGCGACAGTCACCAGCGCTGCGGCCCCGTCAGGACGAAGGAAGCCGGAGACCAGGAGCCCTGTGACGGAGTCCGGGGCGCCCGCGACCGGGAAGCCCAACGCCGTGACGGGGCCGGCGCTCGGCAACGGCTCGCCGAGCCGGATACCGGCAGCGACGTCGTAGATGCTGACGGTCTGGTCGTCGGCGGTCGCCGCGAGCAGGGAGCCGTCGGCGGCGAACTGCAGGTTCGTGATCGCGCCACGCGCGTCCGGCAGCTCCCGGACCGTCCGCATGGTGGCGCTGTCGACGAGGGCCAGACTCCCGCGGCTCGCGACGGCCAGCAGGCCGCGGTCCGTCAGGGCGACGGCCTGCGCATCGTCGCGCCTCGGCCCGACGGCCTTCCCGGTCTCACGGTCGTACATCTGGACGTAGGTGAGCATCCCGCCGTCGCCGACGTACGCCGGCGATCTGTTCCGGTCCTCGAAAGCGACGGCGATCGACGACCCGTCGCTCGTGACCGCGACGTCGTGCACCTGGTCGGCGCCCTGCAGGATGGGTGGCACCCAGCGCCGGGTCGCTGCGTCGCCTACCCACACCTGTCCGCCCTCCTTCGACATGTAGGCCCGATCGCCGCGCGGCGATGACCAGTACACCCATGAGGATTTCGGGAGCTGGAGGCCGTCAACTACCGCGAGACCGGTGTGCACATCGATCGACTGCCACTCGCCGTCCGGCAGCGCGACCGCCACCGTGTCCCGGTACAGCCACGAGGCATCCGTCACGGCCGGCGACAACGTCTGGACCGGGCTGTCCGTCTGCGGGTCCCACACCGCGTACGACGACAGGTTGTTGCTCGAGTCCAGGACCGTCGAGCGCCTCGCGCTGATGAAGTAGGGCTCGTCTGGGCCGTACCCGTCGACCGCGGCCTGCCCGTGTGCCACCACGCGGGTCGCCGGGCCGGAGCCATCCACCTTCCAGTGGACGATCACCGGAGCACCGGCACCGAACACCTCCAGCTCACCGTCGGCGACGCTCAGCTCGCCGACGTCTCCGCGCTGGATGTCGAGCTGGACGCCGTTCGAATCGCCGCTGGCCAGGTCCCGCTCTCGTACGACACCGAACAGGTCTCCGCAGAAGACGAGACCCTGGTCCGGCGCGGCCGCGAGCCACGTGCACGGCGCACCGGTCCGGAGCGTCGCCGCCCACGCCAGCTCACCGGCCGACGGGACGACCGCCACCATCCCCGAGGCGCCCGCGAGCACGACGAGGTCGCCGCCAGCACCGACCGCCCGCAGGTCAGCGCCGTGCGGGGGTGCCGAGACGGTCCGCACCGTGGCCAGGGTGATCGGGTCGAGCACCCGGACCTCCCCCGACCCGGAGCCGGCGACGAGATGCCCGGACCCGTCGAACGCCACGGCGGCCTGGCCGCCGCTCCCCTCCGCTGTCCCCACCACCTGGCCGTCCAGGACCCGGCGCGCTGTGACGGTGCCGGTGTCTCCGTCGGTCGTCACCACGGTCTGCCCGTCCGGGCTGAGAGCAAGGTCTCCCGCCAGTCCTGCATTGACCCCGTCGAGCAGCCGGCGGCCACTCGGGAGGTCGTCGACGAACAGGTCGGGCCCGGACCGGATGGCGACCCGCGACCCGTCCGCGCTGACCCGCACCAGAGGTCGCGGTCCCTCGTCCGAGTCGGACAGGGGCTTGAAGGTCCGGACGACCGAACCGTCTTCGGTCGAGACGAGCTCGACCTTCGTCCCGTCGACGACCAATACGGAGGTCGTCGTCCCCGGGACCACCGCCCCGGCGATCCGCGCCGCGTCCGGCACCCGGCGATACCCGACGAACCCTGGTGCCGCGGTGAAGGTGGCCAGCAGCGCCGACCGCGCCCGCGCGTCGTCGGGTGCGCGCCGGTGCGCCTCGACGGCGAGCAGTGCGGCAACGTCCCGGTTGGTGCTCTGCAGCGCGATCGACTCGTTCACGAGCGCCTCGAGCTGGGCGGAGGTCCGGGAGCGTGCGGCGTCCGCGCGGCTGACACCCGCCAGGCCGGCGGCGCCAACCGCGACGACCAGCACGACGATGGCTGCGGCCAACGACGCCCGCAGCCGGCGGTTCTGCCGACGTTCTCTCGCCGCCCGACGCGTCACCTGCTCCGCGTCGGCGTCGCGACGGGCCTGCGCCGCGTCGAGGAAGTCCCGTTCGACGTCCGTGACGTCGGTGGTCGTGGTCGCTCGCCACTCGAGCGCGACATCCAGCCGCGCGCCGCGATGAGGCTCGCCGTCGGGGCGACCGAGCGCGTCCCACCCATTCGCCGCGGTGGTCAGGTGCCGCAGGATCCGCACCCCGGCCGCGTCGTCGTCGAGCCAGGAGCGCAGCCGTGGCCACGCCCGGACCAGTGACTCGTGCGCGATCTCCACCGACCCGTCGTCGGTGGTCAGCAGGCGCGCACGGACCAGCTCGGTCAGCACCCTGCCGCGACCCATGTCCATGCCCAAGGCCTGGATCGGCTGGCGGCGGTGGATCGCGCCACCTTCCCCGGAAGGCACGACCAGTCGCATCAGGACCGACCTGCAGGCAGCACGATCGCGTTCGCCAAAGGCGTCGTAGACGCGCTCCGCGGTGCGCGCGACGGCCGCCGAGATTCCGCCTGAGCTTCGGTAGCCGTCGACGGTCAGCACGGAGCCGTCGCGGCGGCGCCAGGTCTCCACGAGCGCGTGCGACAGGAGCGGCAGGGACCCGGCACCGTCGTCCGCGTCCTTGACGAGCAGCTCGACGAGGCCAGCCTCGAGGCGCAGACCAGCGAGCCGCGCCGGTTCCTCGATGACCTCGCGCAGCTGGTCGTCGGACATCGAGCGGACGAGGTGCAAGCCCCGCTCGGTCAGCTGCGCGAGGCGCGGGTCGACGCTGAGACCGGCGATCTGGTCGGCGCGCACCGTGACGACGACCGGCCGGTCGTCCGTGGTCGCGGCCAGGAGGCGGCAGAACTCGCTCACGACGGTCTCAGGGTGTCCGCCGAGGAACAGGTCCTCCAGCTGATCGACCACCAGGACGGAGCCGTCCGGCGCATCACCCAGCGCATCGACCAGCAGGCCCACCGGGTCAGGGCCGGGCATCACGACCACCGGCTGGCCGCCGTCCCGGCCGAGCGCCGCGGCGACGCCGGCGCGAGCGAGCGAGCTCTTGCCCGCACCTGACGGCCCCGCGATCACCAGGAGCGGCGTCGACCTCAGCCTGTCGAGACATACCGTGATCTCGGCCGCTCGACCGAAGAACTGCTCGCCGTCCCCGACCCCGAAGGCCGTCAGCCCGCGGTACGGACACTCCGCCTGCGCGACGGGCAGGCTGACCGGCGCGGCAATCGTGGGATCGTGGTGGAGGATCTGCTGCTCGAGCAGCTCCAGGTGGGCGCCGGGATCGACCCCCAGCTCGTCGGCCAGCAGGCGCCGGGCGTCGCGCAGGGTACGCAGCGCGTCACCCTGGCGCCCGCAGCGATACTGCGCCATGGCGAGAATCGCCCAGCGGCGCTCGCGCATCGGGTCCCGCTCGAGCAGCGACCTCGCCTCGCTCGCCACGATGCGATGCTCGCCGGCCGCGAGCCGGGACTCGAGCAGGTCCTCTTCGGCGGTCGACCGCAGCTCGTCGAGGCGTGCGATCTCGCTCGCGGCGCCCTCCCACCGCTCGACCTCGGCGAACGGCGGGCCACGCCAGAGCGCGAGCGCCCGGCTGTACGTGCTCACGGCCCTGTCCGCCGCTCCCGAGGCCGCGAACGCGCGCGCTCGGTCGACCGCGTCCTCGAACGCGTCGACGTCGACCTCGCCCCGCGCCAGCTCGAGGCGGTAGCTGTTTGTGCCCGTCACCACGGAGCCGTCCGGCAGGGCCCGGCGGAGGTGCCCGATGGTGGCCTGCAGCTGCTTGGCCCACGTCGCCGGCGGAACCGGTCCCCAGCTCGCGTCGGCCAGCTCGTCGACGGACACGGCGAGCGGTCGCCGCAGCACCAGCGCGCACAGCGCGGTCCGCGCCCGGGGGCTCAACGGTGCATCCCCGTCGAGCTCGATCGGACCCAGGACCCGGACCCCCACAACCGCAGTGTGAGGACCTCCCCGAGACACCGTCAATGGCGTGCATACCGGGTGCATACCGAGGGTGGCCGGATGGCATACCGGGCCGCCACACGGTTGGCCCATGACTACTCACCGAGCACGCCGCCCGCACGTCGAAACCCTCCTGACCTTCGAAGCTCGACCCGGCGGTGACGGCCGTGGACGAGCGCCATCCGCTACGGCCTGCCGGCCTGATCGGCGCCGGTGTGGTGCTGGCGCTCGCCGGCGTGCTCGTCACCGGCCTGGCGCAGTCGCCGTCGGCCGTTCCGGGTGCCGCGAGCCACACCACGACCCCGGCGGCCGACGTCCAGCGCTGTGCAACACCCCATCCGTGCACTCCGGCCGCGGAGGTCGCAATGAGTGAAGCATGGGCGCTGGAGACCCGGCGGCTCACGCCGTACTACGGCAGCATCCCGCCGTATCCGTCCACTCGGGGTACGGCCTCTGTCCATCGGCTGACGGGCAGCGGGCCGTCGTGGACGCGCGAGCCCTGAGGCGTCGGATCTCGCGCGTCCACGGTCACGAGCGATCCCGCGGTGGCCTGACCCGGAGCAGTTCTGACCCGGCCCGTCAGCGGTACAGCCGCAGGTCGGCGATCGACCACCAGTTGCCGGCGGTGGCTGTCGAGCCGACCTTCACGTAGCGGGCGAGCGTGACACCGACGTCGGCGGTGGTCAGCTGGCCGGTGCCGCTTCCGGACGCGGCGGTCCGCCAGTGCGTCCCGTCGAGACTGACGTCGACCTGCCAGCCGCGGGCGTAGTCGCCCGTGCTGTCGCCGGAGTCGATGGCGACCTGGCGGAACACCTTCGGGCGGCCGAGGTCGACCTGCAGGTACTGGCCGGGCGCCTGGCCGGTGCCCGACGACCACCGGGTCGAGGCGTCGCTCGTCGGGTCACCGTCGACGGCGAGGCCGGCGTCGGTGGGGTTCGACGAGGCGGTCGCGGTCGCTCCGGACAGGTCGAGCTCGGTGGTGCGGTCCCGCAGGACGCGCGACGCGGGCCAGGTGAACGTCGCCAGCGAGCCGCCCGGGAGGGTGTACTCGAAGGACTGGCCGCCCAGGGCGACCGCGAAGCTGCGCGGGTCGTCGTTCTCGTTGTGCACGACGAGGGCGGTGGAGCCGTCGGGGTTGCGGAACGCGACATCCATGATCTGGCCGTTCCAGCCGGTGGTGCCGAACGAGGTCGACGCGATGCGCTGCGCCCCCGGCTTCACGAACTTCGAGAGGTGCCCGATCGTGTAGTACTCGGCGTCGGTGCGCGTGGTGCCGTCGGCCAGGACGGTCAGCAGACCCGTGCAGGTGCTGCACCCGCCCAGGTGCGGGCCGCCGTCCTCGTTCAGGGCGATGTTCCAGTTCGTCGTGGTCTTCGCCCAGTTGCGGGTGGTGCCGATCGTGATCGTCCGGGCGTGCCACGTGAGCGTGCCGCGGAAGGTCTGCTCCGGGGTGTCCGTCGCGCCGTGCGAGCCCGAGCACTCGGTGAACCAGATGCCCTTGGTCGGGTACGCGTCGTGCAGGGCGGTCTGCGCGCTCGGGTCGCCGTAGTAGCAGTGGTAGGCGGTGCCGGCCACCCACTTCGCGGCCGGGCTGGCGAGCACCTGGTACGGGTAGTCGGTCGCCGGGTCCTCACCCGGGGGCGTCTTCGCCACGTCGTTCGGGTGCGTCTGCCAGTTGTGGTCGTAGGCGAGGATCTTCGTGCGCGGGCTGGCCTTCTTGAGCATCGGTCCGAGCGCCTCGATGACCTTGACCTCCTGCGCGACGGGCATGTCCGTGCCCGGGTAGGCGTCGGGCGTCCGGTTCTGCGGCTCGTTCTGGACCGACAGGAAGTCGATCGGCACGCCGGCTCTGGCGTACGCCTGGACGAACGCGACGAGGTAGCGGGCGTAGGCGTCGTAGATCGCCGGGTCGTCCTTGAGGCGGCCGCCGACGAGCGAGTCGCCGGTCTTCATCCACGCGGGCGGGCTCCACGGGGTCGCCATCACCGAGAAGCTGCGGGTTGAGCCGCTTGGCCTGGCGCAGCAGCGGGAGGATCTGCGCCTCGTCGTGCGCGACCGAGAAGTGCGCGAGCGGCAGGTCGGTCTGGCCCGCGGGCATGTCGTCGTAGGTCCAGTGCTCGGC